>JAPOVL010000044.1 GCA_026708115.1 Chloroflexota bacterium | reverse complement strand
TACACTATTTGAGAGGCGTTGTCAAGCGCTAATGTGCATAGGTATATAATCCCCTAAATAAAGTAGTACTGAAACCGCTGCAAATAGGCGACATCACCATCGACACGCCGCTGCTGCTGGCGCCGATGGCCGGGCACAGCAATTACGCGCTGCGCCACCTCTGCCGCGAGCTGGGCGGCTGTGGGCTGGTCTGTACGGAACTCATCAGCAGCAGTATCGTCAAGAATTCACGGGCCCGCGCCTTGCAGCGCTTCGACTGGCGACCGAGCGAGCGCCCGGTGGCCGCGCAGCTATTTGGCGTCGACCCGGCGATCGTCGCCGAAGCCGCGCGCGTGGTGGTCGATTATGGCGCCGATATCGTCGATATCAATATGGGTTGCTGGGTGCCGAAGATCGCCAAGAAGGGCGGGGGCGCCGCCCTCCTGCGCGATGTGAAAAAAGCGACCGCGGTGGTTGCGGCCGTTGTGGAAGCGGTGACGGTGCCGGTGACGGTCAAAGTGCGCAGCGGCTTCGAAGACGGCGTGGTGACGGCGGTTCCCTTCGCCAGGGCAGCGGAAGACGTGGGAGCGAAAGCGGTTGCGGTGCATGCACGCTTCGCCGGACAAGGTCACGGCGGCGCTGCCGACTGGGATGTCATCGCGGCTGTCAAGGATGCCACCTCAGAGATGCCGATCATCGGCAACGGCGACGTCCGCTCGGGCCCCGACGCCGCCCGCATGCTGGAACAAACCGGCTGTGATGGCGTCATGGTCGGTCGGGCCGCATTGGGGCGTCCTTGGCTCTTTCACCATATCGACATGTTCCTGGCCACTGGCATGCAACTGCCAGAACCGGCGCGCGCCGAACGGGCGCGCATCGCGCTGCGACACGCGCAACTGACGCTGGAGACGACGACTCTGCCGGAGCACAGGGCGATACTGGAAATACGCGGACAGATTTCCAAGTATCGTCTGGACGCGCCCGGGTCACGTCAAGTGAGGAATCGCCTGGTCAGAATTGAATCATATGCTGAACTGGAGTCGATCCTGAATGAAGTGGCTGCGGCCGAGGACTGAATGATAGTTTACGATGTAGACAGCCTCTGCAAGATCTACCCCGGCCAAGCCGTACCCGCAAACAACAACATCAGCTTTCAGGTCTGTGAAGGTGAAATCTTCGGCATTCTGGGCGACAACGGCGCCGGCAAGACCACTCTGATCAAGCAGATGGTCAACCTCTTGGGCAGCACGTCCGGCAGTATCCTGCTCTATGGCAAGCCTGTCACCCACGACAGCCTGTATCTTCCGTCACTCGTCGGCTATATGCCGCAGGAGAGCCACGCGCTTAACCAATTGACGGCAGGGGAGGCGCTTTATTACAGCGCGCATTTGCGCGGCATGAACCGGAGCGCCGCTATCGACGAGCGCAACCGCCTGCTCAAATTCTGGAAAATGGAAGACCTGCGCGACCAATATAGTTCGCGACTGTCTGGCGGTCAGCGGCGTTTGCTGCGGCTGGCGGTGGCGACTGCGGCTTCTTCGAAAGTGCTGGTTCTGGACGAGCCGACGAATGACCTCGATCCCCAGAAGCGCCGTCTGGTCTGGGAGAATCTGCGCGTGCTTAACCGAGATCGCGGCAAGACCATCATTTTCATTACGCATGACGCGGTAGAAGCTGAGAGGGTCATCGAGCGCGTGGGTATATTGCACCGGGGCAAACTGGTCATCACCGGCTCGCCACATGTTCTGAAGCGGAATCTCAAGAACAAACTGCGCCTGGAGATCGCCTTCGAGCCCGGCCAGGCCCCGCCCCTGCCGGCTGATTTAGAGCTGCACAGGCTAACCGCGACGCGCTGGCAGATCTATCTCGAGCAGCATCAACTGGGCGATGTCATAGCTGCCTTGGATATCGACCGCTTGACCGATATGAAGCTGAGCTCGGCGACTTTGGAGGACCTATACTTTCATTATGTCGAAGCGGTCTAGGGCACAGAGTTACCCAGTACAGCTTATCGACCTGGTATTGATCGAGTTGAGTAACTGGCGTTGGTGCTGGCGCTCGATCGTGGTGGTAGGCACATTTGTCCCGCTCTTTGGCATGGTCGGCTTATCAATCTATGCCCGCGATCTCGGCCCTGAAGCGCTGAACACCATTTTCAGCGGTAGCCTAGTGATGTCGCTGATGCTGGGCAACCTCGGCAGCATCCAATCCCATGTGGTGTTCATGCGCTTTCAAGGAACACTTGAGTATTTCGCTACCTTGCCCATCCATAAACACACGCTGATACTGGCTATAATCATCGCCTTTTTTCTGCTCTCGCTGCCGGCCTTGCTAACGCTGCTCATCTTCGGCTCGGCTCTTTTGAAGATTTCGCTAGCGCCGCATCCGCTGGCAATGCTGGTGATACCGCTTTGCGTCCTGCCGATGTCCGCAGTCGGCGCGCTCATCGGCGCCAACGTGGGGAATCCACAGCAAGGCGGTGCGCTGAGCATTTTGACGACTTTCCTCTTTGCCGGCTTGGGCCCCGTGCTCTTCCCGGCGGAGCGGCTACCGGAGATATTGCAGCTGATCGGCGAAATCAACCCGGCGGCGCGGGCGGCGTCAGCGCTGCGACAAACTTTGATCGGCCCGCTCGGCGAGTTGATCGCTCTGGACTTAGCGATCGTCAGCGGTTTTACACTGTGTGTTCTGTTTTTGGTCGGGAAAAAGCTGGATTGGCGCGCGCGTCACAGCTTGTGATTTTGTATATACCTTGCGGAAAAGTTGCTGCCGCGGGAGTCAGCAACATAGATGCGTGCCGTGTATAAATGAGCCAAGTAAACGAAGGGCAGGGTATGACCTATCTCATAACTGGCGGAGCTGGCTTTATCGGCAGCCACGTGGCCGAAGCGCTTCTGCAACGGGGCGAAACGGTGGTCGTCATCGACAACTTCAACGACTACTACGACCCCGCAATCAAACGGGGGAATGCCGCGCGGCTCCGCGCCTACGAGAGGCTCAAGCTGGTTGAAGGCGACATCCGCGACCCCGCGCTGCTGGAGCGGCTTTTCGCCGAAGAAAGGATCACCCATGTGGCGCATCTGGCTGCCATGCCCGGCGTGCGCGCCAGCGTCGCGCAAGCGCGCCTTTACATGGACGTCAATCTAACTGGCACCATGAACCTCTTGGAAGCCTGCAAAACCAACGGGGTCAAGCAATTCGTTCTGGCTTCAACCTCGTCGGTCTATGGCAAGACTGAGATTCTGCCCTTCATCGAAAGCGATACCGCCGACCGTCCGCTGGCCGCCTATCCAGCCAGCAAACGCGCTGCCGAGCTCCTGGCGCATACCTATCACAACCTCGGCGATATGCACGTTACAGTCTTGCGCTTCTTCAATGTTTACGGTCCAGCCGGGCGCCCGGACATGATGCCCTGGAAACTGATGGACGCGACACAGTCGGGTGAAGTCATCAAGTTGTTTAATAACGGCGATATTCACCGCGACTGGACCTATATCTCCGACACGGTGGCGGGCGTGCTGGCGGCGCTGGACAAGCCCCTGGGCTATGAGGTCATCAATCTCGGTTGCGGCGCGCCCATCTCGCTGTCGGATTTCGTGGAAATCATTGAAGAATACGCCGGGAGAACCATCAACAAGCTCTCCGTGCCCACGCCGCTCAGCGACCCGCCGATCACTTACTGCGACAACAGCAAAGCGCGTGAACTGCTCGGATTCACGCCGACGGTAAGCACGCGAGATGGTCTCTGGCGCACCTGGCAGTGGTATCGGGAGTTTCGCGGGATATAGCCTTTTTCTCGTCCGCCAGCTCTGGTCCCTGCTGCCTTCTAGTCCACAGGTTTCCCTGTGCCGGGCGACGCTGATGTCAGCCGCCAAGCCTCGGACAGATTATGCTTTGGCAACTCTCTCACGCGCAGTCCGCTTTTGCGGTCGTCTTGATAGCGGCCGAAATAGCTTTCAAGCTCACCGGTCAGGTCTTCAACGACAGGCTGATACGCGGGATCATCGTAGCGATTATGCGACTCGGTCGGGTCATCAAACAAGTCGAAAAGCTCGCAGGACGCACCTTCATCGTACCTGCGCAGCAGCTTATGCTGACGCCTGCGCGCCATGCGCAAGTCGCCGTACTCGCCGAACTGTATCCGCCGCCAGTCGGGCAAGGCGGCCGAATTATCCAGCAGCGGCAAGAAACTGCGCCCGGGATACTTGCGCCCGGCATCGAGCTTATCCAAAACGCCAGTGTATTCAGCGATGGTCTGGAATATATCCAAATGATCGACGAACTCCGAGCGCCGTTGACCAGCGAACAGCGCTTGCGGGTGATTGATTATCAGCGGCACGCGAATCGCTTCCTCCAGCATGTTTAAGGGCAGCGTGGCGTTGCCCTTTCCCCACAAGCCATGATGCCCGCAGCAGAGGCCGTGGTCCGACGTGAATACGATGAGCGCCTGATCGCGGAGTTTCAGCGCTTCCATCTCGTCCAGCAGTCGGCCCATCGCCTCGTCAATATGGGAAACCGCCGCGAAATACTGCGCCAGGGCTTCGCGCGGGTTCAAGCGCGTCGGCAGGGTCGATTCAAGCGCCTGTATACCGAAGGGGTAGGCAGGTTGATCTAGCATGCCGTCGAAATCGTTTTGACGATATTGGGCGACCAGGCGCTCAGGTTGGCCGCGCCAGGGATTATGGGTGCCGAAGTAACCGATGTGCAAGAAAAAAGGGGAAGTCGTATCACGCTGGCGCAGGAATTCTATGGCTTTGTCCGTGATGACCTGCGTCCTCTGGCCGGGGATCGTCTGAATCTCGCCATTCAAGCTGAAGCGGTGGTCGCCGCCGTGTTCCGCCGGGTAATCCCCTACGCCGCTAAACCAGTGGCTAAAGCCCGCCTGCGGTTGGTCATCGTTGCCCAAATGCCATTTGCCGCAATGTGCTGTTTGGTAGCCTGCCTCCGCTAGCAGCTGGGCCAGCGTAAGCTCGTCTTCCAGCCAAGGACGGCGATGAATCTCGGGAATCGTCGACGACAGGTAGTCGTGGATGCCGTGCTGCGAGGCCAGCCTGCCGGTTAGCAAAGAGGCGCGGGCAGGCGAGCAGACCGGGGTCGGTGTGAAAGCGTTTTCCATGAGTACCCCGGTGGCCGCCAAGTAGTCCAAGGTCGGCGCGCGGATCTCGTCATTGCCGTAAGATCCCAGCGACCATTGCGCCAAATCATCATTGACGACCAGGATCACATGTTTATGGTCACTTGCGGACATCGTTCACCCGTGCCCGGCGCGCCATCAATTCGCGCATGCGCTGCTTGTCCTGCTCGCGAAAGGCGTCGCTGACGGGTCGGGAGAAATCATCGTCGCCCGTCGCCGCCAGCCAGCGCTGCAGTTCCGCTTCCATGTCCGCGACGATTTGTCGGCTGCCTGCGTCATTTATTAGATTGTTCAGTTCATAGGGATCGGATTCGAGGTCGTAGAGTTCGCCAGCGTGATTCTGATAGCTGATCAATTTATATCGATCTTTGATGACAGCCCGGCCCAACTCGATGGTTCCGAATCCGTGTCCGTATGTCTCCACCATCAGGGATTGCCTGCCAGCAAGGGATGTCGCGCTGGCCAGCGGCAGCAGGCTCTCTCCGTCGACTGGATGCTCGAATCGCAGGCCGGCCGCGTCGAGAATCGTTGGCGCGATATCGGTGCCGCATACCAGAGCCTCGGTGGCCTGCCCGGCGGGGATCCGGCCCGGATAGCGCAGGGCCAGCGGCACACGCAGCACTTCCTCCGTCAGATAGGAGCCTTTGTCGAAGCGCCCGCCGTGGCTGGCCAAGGCGTCGCCGTGATCGGCCGTCCAGATGACCAGGGTGTTGTCCGCCAAGCCTAATTCATCCAGCTTGTCGAGCATCAGGCCGCCGGCCGCGTCAATCATGGTGATATGGGCGAAAGCCCGGGCCAGGATCTGCTGCCATTCGCCCCAGTGGAGCGCGCTGGGAGTCGCGAATCGTCCGGTTTCATCGGTTAATTGTTCATGTGGATCCTGCCAGAAGAGCTCGGGCTTGCCCGCCAGTGAATCGTTGAAACTGCCATAAACGGGTATATCTTCGGGATCGTAGAGGTCGGCGAACGCTTCCGTCGGGAAGAAGGGCTGATGCGGTCCCCAAAAGTCCAGCCGCAGATGAAAGGGCTCGTCACCCTCGGCGGCAGCCAGCGCAGTCAGTTGCTCGCAAGCCATGTCGGCCAGGAAGAATGCCTCGTGGCTTTCATTAGGCGTGGTCGTGATTCCCGTCGCATGTTCGCCGCACCAATAGCGGTCGCTCCGATACGCGGCGCCGGCTTGCAGCTTTGGAAACTCGCGCTTCATGACGAAGCTGTCGAAGACAAATTCGACTTGATGTTGCGCCGGTGGCAGGCGCTTCCTCCGCAAATAGTCCCGGTATTCCGGCGAGATATATGGATTGCCGTAATCTTCCAGCGAGAACCCAGCGCAATCGAAGTCGAGGGCAGTGCCGGCGCCGGCATGCCATTTGCCGAAGTAGAAGCACTTATAACCAGCTTGCGCGAGATTGCTCAGATAAACCTCATGGTCGTAAGGCGCATTTGAGTAGTTGTAGAAATTACGATGATTATGCGGATACAAGCCGGTCAACAGCGTGCGCCGCGAGGGACCGCAGAGCGGCGTCGCGCAATATGCGCGATCAAAGCGTATCCCATCCGCCGCCAAGCGATCAAAATTGGGCGTTAAAGGTCGCGGTCCGCCGTCCCAGCCGTGTCGATAATAGGCTTGATGATCATTTACCAGCAGTACGATATTGGGACGCTGATTCATTGTGCGACTGTCGTCCTCTCCAGGTCCCGCGTCATGGCTCTCGGCGCTGTCGTCGTCTCTCTCACGATGAGTTGTGGCTGCACAATGACTTGACGTTGAGGAAGTGCCGGGTTGTCGATGCGCTCGAAAAGCAAGGTAGCCGCGCGCGTGCCCATTTCGTATTGCGGTTGACGCACGGTCGTCAGCGCAGGACGCGTGAACCTGGCATCGGGCTCGTCGTCGTATCCTATGATCGACAAGTCATTCGGGATATCTAGAGAAAGCTCCCAAGCTGCCCGCATCACGCCAATCGCGAGGCGGTCGGTACGCGCCAAGATGGCGGTCGGCCGATTTTCACGGGCGAGCAGTGCCAAGCCGGCGCGGTAACCCCCTTCGGCGCTCAATCGGGTTTCCAAAACGAGGTCTTCGTCTAGCTTAATCTGATAATCTCGCAGCGCGCGCCGGAATCCTGCGACCAAGTCGGGATTGATAGCAGCATTGGGAATGCCGGAAATACAGCCAATACGAGTGTGCCCGAGTTGCAGGAGGTGGACTGCCGCTTCATACGTGCCTTGCTCCCGTTCAACCTCTAACAGGTCAGCATGAACGCCTGACGCGAATCGGTTGATCAGGCAAATCGCCATGCCAGCTTCCTGCAATTTCCTTATGGGCTCCTTATGATCCCAGTTCCAGGCGCCAGCGAAAACAACACCTCTAATATCGACGCGAGTTGACAGTTCGTCGGCATGGATCATTTCCTTTTCAGGATCATCATCCGAGTTGTAGATCTGCAAGATACAACCGTTTTCAATACATATCGACTGTATGCCCTTTATCAGGTTCTGGAAGTAGGGACTGCTGATGCTTGGGATTAAGACCGCAATATTCGCTGCCGAGCCATATCTGGATGTCGCGCGGATCGGCTGATAATTTAGTTCGCCTATGGCAGCTTCCACTTGATACCGCAATTGATCGCTGACATGCACCGAGCCATTAACCACACGCGATACGGTGGAAATTGAAACGCCGACTTTGCGGGCGACATCGGTCATCGTGATCGACTTTTTCCGCATGAAGATTCCCTGAACCGTCACAGTCTACCGCTCATGATTCTTGCATATTTTTCTCAATCCTGCAAAATTTGCAACCAGGGGCGAAGTATGTTAGATTTTCCAGTGAGACGCGCTGATCGAAAGCTATGTTGAGGAGAAAAAAATGTTGAAGAAAACCGCAACGCTTATTCTGCTTATGCTCGTCGCATTGACGTCCTTTTCTGTTCCTGCATTCGCGCAGGACGAGGTTACGATAGATTTTTGGATCCCGGGCGGGCGCGGCCGGGACGAGGGGACGGCCGCGGTCATCGCGGCGTTTGAAGCGCAGAACCCGAATATCAAGGTCGAGTTAACGGCGATTCCCTTCGGCGAATTCTTTGATTCGCTGCAGGTCGCCTTCGCCGGCAACAGTCCGCCGGATGCCGCTTTGATCGATGGCGTCGGCGTCCAGAATCTGGCCTTCAACGGCGCGCTCTTGCCGATTGAAGATATGTTTAGCGCCGAGGATATGGACGATTTCATGAGCGACCTGATTGAGATGGTGACGCTGGATGGGCACATGTTTGGCGCGCCCTGGGCCAATGCCGCTGATGCCATGTATTACAACGTGGATATGTTCGAGGCCGCCGGTGTTGAAGCGCCGAAGACGCTGGACGAAGGCTGGACCTGGGCTGAATTCGTCGAGAATGTCAACAAGGTGCGGGCGCACCAAGCTGAACAGGGCAATGAAGTTTGGGGCATGATGGGATTTAACAATCCCTTGCAAGGCGCATTCTTCACCTGGACCATCATCCGCAGCGCCAGCAGCCCGGGCGAGCCGCTTTGGGAGACAATCGCGCCGGATCTTTCCACATTTGCCGGTTATATTGATACGCCGGAAGCCCTGGAAGCCTACGAATTCTATCAGGGCTTGTACACCGACGGATTCATCCCGCGAGACAATATCCCGGATGCCTTCCCGAATGGCTTGACGGCGACATTCTTTGCGATCCCGCCCACGGGCACGGTCCTGGCGCGCAACTTCCCCGACTTGAATTGGGATGTCATGCCCATGCCCTATATCAAGACGCCGATCACACATACCGGTTCCTTCGCACCGGGCGTCGCCGCCAAGAGCGACAACCCCGAAGAGGCTAAGGCCTTTGTCAAGTATTTCACCAGCCAGGAAGGCTACGCCACTTATCACAACGTCACCAAGGTCGTGCCCGGTCGCAAATCTATGCAGGCGCAGTTGCCCGATTTTCAAGAGGGCTTTCTCGCCTTGCTCTTTGATGAGATGGTGGAATGGGGCGTTGCGCGGCCCGGCGGCCCGGCGCATACGATCTTCAATCGCATCATTGCCAGTGACATGATGATCAACATCGCTTTGGGCGGCGACATTGAAGAAGAAGTCGCCAACGCGATCCTGGAAGCCGACGCGCAACTCATGCAATTCCGCTAAGGCGCGCTAGCGATATCCGTGTTCCTTTCCCGTTTCCTCCATCGGCAACGGGAAAGGAAGCGTTTCTATAATGGCACAAATATTCTCCAACAGCCGCAACGCGCAGCGCTATCGAGCGGCGTTTTTGCTGTCGCTGCCAGCACTGATCGGTCTTTTTCTCTTCCACTATTGGCCGATCGCCGAAACGGTTCGCCTGAGCTTCACCGACTACAAGGTCTTCACCGGCGAATTCACTTTCACCGGGCTCAAGAACTATGACCTGGCCCGCAGCGATCCCATCCTTTTGCTGTCCTTACGCAATACGGCCCTCTTCTTTCTGATCAAAGTGCCGCTGCAGATGGCTTTGGGGCTGTGCCTGGCAATGCTTGTCGCCAAACCGGGCCGAGATTCCACCCTGCTGCGCACCTTGATTCTCTTCCCGGCAGTCACTTCAATGGTGGTTGCGTCCATCGTCTGGGGCATGATGTTCCATTCCGATATCGGTATCGTCAACAGCGTGCTGGAATCGCTTGGTCTGCCGACCCAAGGATTCTTGCGCGACAAACATCAGGCCTTGCCCGTCTTGGCGTCAATCACGATCTGGAAAGATGTCGGCCTGAGCATGATCTTCTACCTGGCCGGGCTCCTGGCGATCCCGACGGTCTATTACGAGGCGGCGCGGATTGATGGCGCCGGGCGCTGGGAGGTATTCCGATACATCACGCTGCCGCTGCTCAACCGCACCCATGTTTTCGTGCTGGTGACGAGCACCATCGCCGCCTTCAAGATCTTCGTGCCGGTTGAAGTGCTGACCGACGGCGGACCGTCCAACGCCACACGCGTAATTGTGCACTATATCTTCCATCTCGCTTTCCGCTTCAACCGCTTCAGTTACGCGACAGCGCTCTCAGTCATCCTGGCGATTTTGCTCATCGCCATCAGCATATTTCAATTGCGCATAACCCGGGACGAGGACAATGACTGAGGCGGGACCGATTGCAGCGCCAAACTCCGGTCGACCTTTTGGCATCGCGTCGCTGTCGCGGGTCGCCTTGTATCTGATTATCGTGGTGATCTTCGCCACCCCCTATCTGTGGATCGCCGGCTCGACCTTCAAAACCCGACAGGATCTCTTCGACGATCTTTATCCTGTCTCGGTCAAGACCTTCCTGCCGAGCAATCCAACGCTGGAGAACCTGACTGGCCTGTTCACCCAGACGAATTTCGCACAGGCTTTTCTCAATAGTGTCCTGGTGGCGGCGATGTCAGTAACCTTCGCGGTCACGATCAACAGCATGATCGCCTTCGTGCTGGCCTGGCTCAAGTTCCCGGGCCGGCGTCTGCTATTTCTGGTGATTCTGGCGACGCTTACCATCGCCTTTGAAGCCAAGCTGATTCCGCTCTTTCTGACGATGCAGCAATTGCGCATCGACAATACGCTGCCATCGATCTTCCTGCCCTGGATAACTGACGCCTTCATCATTTTCTTGCTGCGGCAGCATTTTGCCGAGCTGCCACAGGATCTGTATGACGCCGCCATCATAGACGGCTGCTCCTTTTTCCGCATGTACTGGCAGGTGATGCTTCCCAATATCGTGCCAGCCCTGGTCAGCGCCGCCTTTATCAAGTTCATCTTTTCCTGGGATTCTTTCATCTGGCCATCAATCGTTATCACCGACGAGTCAAAGACGGTCATAACTGTCGCCCTGGCGAAACTGTTCAGCGACGAATACATACGCTGGGAACTGGTCTTCGCTGGCTCTTTCGTGGCGACGGTACCGGTGGTGGTCATTTTCGTTTTCCTGCAGCGCTATTATGTGCAAGGCTTTGTCCGTTCCGGCTTAAAATAGCGAGGTTTGAGTTGATGAACGTGATTCTTATTGTTTCGGACACGCTACGCCGAGACTACTTGCCCTGCTATGGCAATCGGGAGGTCATCACGCCCAACCTGGACCGATTTGCCGAAAAGGCGCTGATATTTGAGGACTGTTATGCGGCGTCGTTTCCCACGGTTCCCGCGCGCGCAGACTTGATGACCGGGCGCTATACCTTTGTCTATTTGCCCTGGGGTCCACTGCCGCAATCCGAGCTGACACTTGCCGGATTAATCAGCGAAGCGGGTTATCGCACCGCGGCGATAGCCGATACGCCCTTTCTTGCGCGGCGGGGCTATGGGCAGGATCGCGGCTTCGGGGAGTTCATTTACGTCCGCGGGCAGTTGGATGGCACGGAACGCGCCTATCGGCGCCGGCAGCGTCAGGTCTCGGAAATCGAGGGCTACTGCGCGCCCAAGACCTTTGTAGAAGCGGCCGACTGGCTGGAACGCCATCACGAGGATCCCTTCTTTCTCTACATCGATACCTGGGACCCGCACGAGCCCTGGGACCCGCCTTCCTATTACGTAAGACCCTATATGACGGATTACAACGGCGAGGTCATCCCGCCAAGCTACTGGGAGTATCAAGATGACGGCGTGACCGAGCGTGACCTGGAGACCGCGCGCGCGTGTTATATGGGCGAAATATCGATGGTGGATCACTGGTTTGGTTACTTGATGGAACGGGTACGGGTACTGAACTTGCTGGACGACACCGCCATCATATTTGTCTCGGACCACGGTTTTTATTTTGGCGAGCATGGCCTGTTCGGCAAACGGCGCTTCCGTTGGCCCGACGGCAGCGGCTTCGAAGAAGGTTTCGCCAAAGGATTGACCGTGCATCAGCGGCAGGTGCATCGCTCGCCGCTGCACAACGAGGTGATACAGGTGCCGCTGCTCGCCTACCTGCCGGGAGTGGCTGGCCGGCGCGTATCCGGTCTGCTGTCGCTGCCGGATATCATGCCGACAATTCTGAACTTGCTGGAGCTGGCGCTTCCGGCGCGGACACAGGCAAAATCGGCCCTGCCGCTGCTCAACGGCGAAGCCATCCACGACCAGGTTGTAACAAGCGCGCCCTTTGAAGAAGTGGGCGAGTTGTCCAAGACCGTGGATGGGCAGAACCGCGTAGTCGTGGAGATTTCTCCCAGTTCGATCACGGACGGCGAATGGGATTTGCTATACGGGGTCGAGGGGCAGAAGGTAGAACTGTATCGTACCAAGGAGGACGCCGGTCATCAGAACGACTTGAGCGACGCCTACCCCGAAATCGTCGCGGCAATGCACAGTCAGTATCTCGAGTGGCTCATCGCCATTGATACGCCAGAGCGTTTTTTGGCGCCGCGACGACGGCTGTAGAGACGTCTGATACTGTGCATGTAAACCGCGTCGCTCATGCTACGAGAAGGCTTACTAATTTGCGTGAGTGCGGCAGATTTTTTCGCCGGTTGCGCGCCGAGCTACTTTTCTTCGTCATTACCGGACGTGACCGCCGGTCCCTCACAGAAGTAAATCCATTTAAGTCGCGCAACTCCAAAATAATAGTCGTCGGTAGGGGCGACCCATTGGGTCGCCCGAAACCACAAGTCGCGGCAACAGCGGGCGACCAGATTGGTCGCCCCCGCAAGGCTCGCTTTCGTTGCATAACTTACTTGCACTTACTGAGATTGAACCTAGCGGAGATACCAGAGGCTTACCAGGCCGCTTAAAGCCTAAAGCGTCTAGCGCATAGCCCGTTTCCACTTCGACCGTTGCGCTCAGCGCGGGTTGAGAACGCCACCGGATCGCTAGGAGATTTTTGATCGGATGGCCATCGCCTCGCCCCTAGGCGCAGGTACGAGAATTTGACAAACAAATGGGAAAGAGCTACAGTCCGCTGTGTAAACTGAAAACTGTTTACTTGCCCACATTCTGTAGTGGGTTCGCAAGCGTATACAGCGCGCGGGTGACAACGCAGTTCGAGCGGGATAATCGGGCCAGCAGTAAATGGAACAGAGCAAGGTATCACTGCAGAATACGTCTGAAAACGCGCGGAGCGAAACCCCGCTCTTGCGCGCCCGAAACGTAAGTAAGGCATTCGGCACGGTACAGGCGCTTAGCGACGCCGAGATTGATGTTTATCGAGGCGAAATCGTTGCGCTCGTCGGCGATAATGGCGCCGGCAAATCGACGCTGATCAAGGTATTGTCCGGCGCGCATCGGCCCGATGCCGGCGAGATCGTCGTGCGTGGCCAACCGGCCACCATCCACAATCCGAACGACGCATTTGATCAAGGCATCGCCACCGTTTATCAGGACCTGGCGCTCCTGCCCACGCGCGACGTCGTCGCCAACCTGTACGTCGGCCGCGAGCTTAGCAAGAACGGCATTTTGGATCGGCGCCGGATGACCGAGGAAGCGAACCGAGTCGTCCGCCAGCTGAAGACCAATCTGCCCTCCGTTCATACACGCGTGCGCCACCTTTCCGGCGGGCAGCGGCAAGCGATCGCCATCGCGCGGGTCGTGCATTTTGGCGCGGAGATCTTGCTCCTCGATGAGCCCACGGCGGCGCTCGGCGTTAAGGAAGCGCATGAAATGCTGACCTTGATCGAACATCTCAAAGAGCAGGACAAGGGCATTATCGTTGTCAGTCACAATTTGGCGCATGTATTCCGTATCTGCGATCGCATCACGGTGCTGCGGCATGGCCGCACGGTAGGCACGCTTATCAAAGACGAAACTGATTCTACCGAAGTCGTCCGTATGATCACCGGCGCCGATCTCTTGTAATGCGGATCGCCGCCATAAGTCTGTATTGTCACGGCAACGGAGCGGGACAATGGCAATGAAGCAAGAGGAAATCGATACCACCGTTGACGAAACCGCAGGCGAATCCCGCTGGAAGCGTCTGCTGGCCCAGCGAGAGATTCAACTGCTGCTGGTACTGGTAGTCTTCACCATTCTCGTGCGCGCGGGTGGCGCCCCCGGTTTCCTGGGTCCGACGCATTTTCCCATTTTCCTCTCGCAAGTTGCGCCCGATATGCTCGTCGTCATCCCAATGGCGATGCTGCTCATCGGCGGTATGTTCGATCTCTCGGTGACCGGTATCGCAAACCTCAGCGTTGTGCTTATCGGATGGACTTTCTCGCGTTTGCTGGGCCAATTGGACGACACCCTGCTGATCATATTGGTGGTGGCTATCGGCTTGACCGCCGGCTTGGTAGTCGGGCTGATCAACGGACTGGCGGTCACGCGCTTGCGGATGAATCCGCTGATGACAACGCTGGCAACCTGGTGGATGGCCCAGGGCGCGGCGACCGGTGTTGCTGGCGGGGAATCGCGGCATAATTTTGTCGGCTCCTTCCGTGATATCGCGCGCTTCCAGCCCTTGCGAGACTTGGGCGAGACTTTCCCCTTTTTACAGGAAATGAAGATCAGCACCCTTCCGATGCCTGTGTTTTACGCGGCGATTGTCATCTTTCTCGGCTGGCTGGTGCTGAATCGTACGCGCTTCGGCTGGCATATCTACGCCACCGGCAGCGACCGACAGGGCGCGGCCTTGAACGGCGTCAATGTCAATCGCGTAACCTTGATCGGCTTTGTCGCGACTGGTATGGCGGCCGCCATGTGCGGCATCGTCTGGGCCAGCCGCCTTACATCGGCGCCACCCAATACGCTGGGTGGTCTGGAGTTGCGCGTGATCGCCGCGGCGGTTATCGGCGGCGCGGCGCTCACCGGCGGAGAGGGGAGCGTACTAGGGGCTGTCCTGGGGCTCTTCTTCATGCATATGATCAGGAGCGCGACCATACAGTTGGGCTTGCCCGTCTATTGGGAGTTCTTCGTCTTGGGTGTGGTACTGTTCACAGCGGTTGCCTTCGACGCCTGGAGTAAGCGGCGTGCCGCGACCGATCGATGACGACCCGCAAGCGGCGGTCGTCATGATACCTTGTGTTTCCCGGTAATTCGCAGGAAACGCGCTAGAAGAGGGCAGATGTGTTTAGCGGCGCATCTGCATCGCCATCGTGGTGAATGTTGAAGTCATATTCGTTGTCGAAGCCTTGCCCGCAAATCTTAATCACCTCGACTAGATTCCCCAAAACAATAGCAATTCTTGGAGAGCGTAATGAAGAAGTTCCTGGTTCTTTTATTGTTACTTTCGCTGTTCATCGGCGCGGCAGCGACGGCCGGCGCGCAAGACAACGGCGAAGACATCTACTACATGGTCGGGGGCAACCTGGGGCATCCCTGGTGGAAACAGCACTTCGAGGGCATTGAGGTGGCGGCCGAGTGGCTGGGCATCAATGTCGAGATTGTGGGTCCGCCGCCGACCGATGGCATCGCTCTGGAGCAGATCAAACTGCTGGAAGAGATTGTCGCCAAGCCGAATACCGCCGGCATCATGATGATCGGTTTC
This sequence comes from Chloroflexota bacterium, assembly GCA_026708115.1. Taxonomy (GTDB): domain Bacteria; phylum Chloroflexota; class Anaerolineae; order Aggregatilineales; family Phototrophicaceae; genus UBA6055. Next base: position 64,406 of record JAPOVL010000044.1, on the reverse strand, counting down.
GACGTCACCCTTATCCCCGAGGTCTCCAAGCAGGCGATGGCAGCGGGCATCCCCTTCATCCAGTTCAATGGCGATCTCATCGACAAGAGCGCGCGTCATGCCTTCGTCGGCACAGGTGACTACGCCTTCGGTGAATCAGCAGCGCAGTTGGTGCTGGATCGCTACCCCGATGGCGCCAAGATCGGCGTGGTTGCCTTCATCAGCGCCCAGCAGCATCGCGACCGTCTGCAAGGTTTCCAGGAGACGCTGGAGGGATCGGGACGCGCCTATGAATTCCTCGAACCGGTCGATGATCGCGCCTCGATGGACGGCGCCTACAACGGCGCGCTGAACCTAATCGAAGCCCATCCCGATATGGATATCATCTATTCGGGTGATGCCTTTGCCGAAGGCGTGGCTAACGCCGTTAATGATATGGGTCTGGTCGACAGCATTGACGTGGTCGGCGGCGACCGCGCTGACTCGCTGCTGCAGGACATCAAGGACGGCAGTGTCATGGGCACGATCGCCCAGGACACCTTCGCCGAAGGTTTCTTCGGCGTGCTTTATATGTATGTGGCGCGCCAGGGTCTTGTCTCGCAGGAAGGCGGGCGCCTCGCTCTGCCCGACACTTCGATTACGCAATCCTTCACTATCACCGCCGAAACCGTCGACTTCTTCCTCGGCGTCGAACCGGACAAGCCGACGCTGCCAGCTGGCACCGACGGCAGCTACTACATGATCGGCGGCAACCTGGGGCATCCCTGGTGGAAACAGCATTTCGACGGCATCCAAGCCGCGGCCGACTGGCTGGGCATCAATGTCGAAATCGTTGGTCCGCCGCCCACAGATGGCATCGCCCTTGAGCAGATCAAACTGCTGGAGGAGATCGTCGCCAAGCCGGATACAAAGGGCATCATGATGATCGGCTTTGATGTCACGCTGATTCCCGAGGTATCAAAGCAAGCGATGGAAGCGGGCATTCCCTTCATCCAGTTCAACGGCGATCTCATCGACCGGAGCGCCCGTCACGCCTTCGTCGGCACCGGCGATTTCGCCTATGGCGAATCGGCCGCGCAGTTGGTGCTAGACCGCTATCCTGACGGCGCCAAGATCGGCGTGGTCGCTTTCATCAGCGCCCAGCAGCATCGCGACCGCTTGCATGGCTTCCAAACAACGCTCGAGGCATCGGGCCGCGCTTACGAATTCCTCGAACCAGTCGATGATCGCGCCTCGATGGACGGCGCCTATAACGGCGCGCTCAACCTGATCGAAGCCCATCCCGATATGGATATCATCTATTCGGGTGATGCCTTTGCCGAAGGCGTGGCCAACGCCGTCAAGGACATGGGGCTGGTCGACAGCATTGATGTCGTTGGCGGCGACCGCGCCGACTCGCTGCTGCAAGCGATCAAGGACGGCGATGTCATGGGCACGATCGCGCAGGATACCTTCGCCGAGGGCTTCTTTGGCGTGGTCTACATGTATGTCGCGGCAGAGGGCATAGTCGCGCGCGAGGGCGGGCGCATCGCCCTGCCCAATACGGTAATCACGAAGTCTTTCACCGTCACCGCCGATACCGTCGACTTCTTCCTGGAAGGCTAGCCGGAAATAGCAACGGGTCAGCCGGTGGCTGACCCCTACAAGGTTCATCGTGAAAATGTAGGGGCGACCTATCAGGTCGCCCGAAAATCGCCATAAGAATACAGATTTATTGGCGATATTGAGCTTGATGAAAAGGTGTCCGCTCCCCCTCTCCCCTTGTGGTGGGAGAGGGGGCCGGGGGGTGAGGGGTGAAAAAAGCGCCTTAGCATGATCCAGTACCGGACAAGCCTTGTAGGGGCGACCTATCAGGTCGCCCGAAAATCACCGAAATAATTTCAGGTTTTGCGGCGATCTCGCGCCTGATGAAAACGTGTCTTCTCCTCAACTCTGTTTCGGGGAAGAGGCCGATTGAACGGACTAGAAGCCGATGAGATTGAAGGACAAAGTAGCGCTGGTCACCGGCGGCGGACGCGGCATCGGACGGCATATCGCCTTGCGGCTGGCCGATGAAGGCGCGGATGTGCTGGTCAATTACGCCAGCAGCCAGGCCGGCGCGGAGGAGATCGCCGCGCAGATTCGCGCAAAGGGCAGGCGAGCCATGGCCGTGCGAGCCAATATCGCCCAGCGGGTAGATGTCGATGCCATGTACGAATCCTTGCGAGAGGAGTTCGGGCGCATTGACATTCTGGTCAACAACTCGGCGATTGATCCGGTCATCCCGTTCCTGGACATGACCGATGAGCAGTGGGATCGCGTCATCGATATCAACCTCAAGGGCACGTATATGTGTTCCCAGGCAGCCGCCAAGCTGATGGTCGAAGCGGGCGGCGGCGGTGTTATCATCATCATCGGGTCCATGCACAGCATGGCGACCTTCCCGGGCATGCTGGCTTATGCCAGCACCAAAGGCGGTCTCAACGCGATGACGCGGGCGATGGCGCTGGACCTGGCGCCCCATCGCATCCGCGTCAATTGTGTGATCCCTGGTTCCATTCACGTCGAAAAAGCCTACGAGGTCATTCCCAACTACGATCCGCATATGATTGATGATCAAATCGCTCTCGGTCGCATTGGTTACGGACCGGATATCGCAGCGGCTGTTGTGTTTATGGCATCGGACGATGCGGCATACATCACGGGCGCCACGCTGAATGTAGATGGCGGTGTCATGGCGCGCATGGCGCTCTGGTTCGACGATCTGGAGACCGTCGAACGGAAATACGACAATTAGCGGCGCCAACATAACCGGTACTGCATGAAGGAAGACCTGGGCAATGAATGAAGTTGAACATGTCCTGTCCCTGGGCAATAAATTGGGAGAGGGACCACTGTGGCATCCCGGCGAAGGGGCGCTTTACTGGGTGGATATCGAGTCCAGCCAAATCTTTCGCTACGATTCCCGAAAGCGCCAGCATGAAATGCTGCAAATGGATATCGCTGTGGGCGCCTTGGCCTTTCGAGAGTCGGGCGGCTTGATATTAGCCACCGCCAAAGGCTATGCCTTTTGGGACATGCAAGACCGCCAGTTGGAATTCATCGCCGACCCGGAAGCAGACAAACCGGAGTCACGATTCAATGACGGCAAGGTGGATCGCCGAGGACGGTTTTGGGCCGGTACCATGACCCTTGAAGGCGCTACCAGCGCGCTCTATCGACTGAATGCCGATGCTTCCGTACGAAGAATGGAAAGCGGAATCACCATCGCGAACGGACTGGGCTGGAGCCCGGACGACAAGATCATGTATTTCACCGATACCATGATCCACACGATATATGCCTACGACTTCGACCTGGAAGATGGCAGCATTTCTAACCGTCGGGTATTCGTTCATGATCCGGATCTGCCCGGGCTGCCGGATGGATTGTGCGTCGACAGCGAAGGCTACGTATGGAGCGCGCGCATTCTCGATTGGCGCATCGTCCGCTTCGACCCTGATGGAGTGATTGAGCGTGAGATTCGCTTACCAGTGAAGAATCCGACAAGCTGTGCCTTTGGCGGCGAGAATCTTGACGAGCTCTATGTAACGACGGCGGCGATCGGCTTGACCGACGAGGAAGCCCGACAGCAACCTTTGGCGGGGGACCTGTTCCGCATTCATACTGGCATCAAGGGACAGGTCGAGCCCTGTTTCGCCGGATAGTTGTTCAGCAAATCGAGCGGATTTCTTACAAGCATTTTGGGCACAGCTATCGGCTCCGGCAGCTCTTCCGGGATATGCCGCCGCTTGAGAGCGACGATGACATCAGCGATTCAATCCTGCCCATAGTCGATCAGCTGAGGGGGAACGAAGCGTGGTAAGCCAGGAGGACAGCGCATTGCCGGACCGCGACGCCAACTCGATCTTCGAGACGCCCTTCGATAGCCCGCTTTATCCGCGTTTCCCGATGGAGATGCGGAATGTGGAAATCTTGACGGTCTTCTATCGCAGTGACATGGCAGCCGCCCAAGGCCTGATCCCCGCGCCGCTCGAGCTAAAGAGCGATATCGTCATCATTCACATTTATCACATGCACGATGCGGATATGTTCGGCGATTATTATGAGTCGGCGCTGCAACTGCCGGTTACCCTGCCGGGAACTGGCGTGAGCGGCGCTTATTCTCCTTATCTTTACTTGAGCAGCCTGGGGGCGGTCGCTGTCGGGCGCGAGATTTATGGTCAGCCGAAAAAAGGGGGAGAACCGCGGTTGGAAGCCCGTGGCGACCTCTTTGTTGGCACCGTAAGGCGCAACGGCATTGACGTCATTACTGCCACCATGCCCTATAAGGTACGCCGCGCAGAACTCTCTGACATGCTCGAATTCGGCGATTTCCGAATCAACATCAATCTGAAGATCATCAACGGCGCCGACGGCAACATCGCCATCCGCCAGCTCACGGCGCGCCGTTTCGAAAAACTTCGTGTGCGCGAATGCTGGTCCGGGCCAGCGACGGTAGAGCTGCGCCCCAACGCGCAGGCGCCCGTCTACAAGCTGCCTGTGCGCGAGATGATCGCCGGTTTTTACTGGCGTACTGATTTCCTATTGCCCTGGGGCCAGGTCTTGCACGACTATTTGACGACGGCGGCCAGCGACGATGGAGCTTAAGGACAAGGTCGCGCTGGTGACCGGCGCTGCCGCAGCCACATAAGCGCGATTGACTTTCGGAATGACGCTGTGTATTCTTCTATTTTTGTAAACAGTAAACATAACGCTGAGAATCGTTCAATGACAAATGCATCGCTGCCCAATTTGACAGGAATCCAAGAGAGACGACCATTGGCTCATGATGTTCTTGTGACTTTGCGTCAAGCCATTTGGAATCGACAATTGCAACCAGGGATTCGCCTGAGAGAAGAAGAACTCGCTGAAGCGCTTAATGTCAGCCGCGGTCCGGTTCGTGAAGCGCTCATTCAACTGGAATACGAAGGATTGGTCATTCGAGAGCAGAATCGCGGCGCGTCGGTTGCGCGGCTGGCAAGGGAAGACCTCGACGAAGTGTATTCGTTGAGGATGGCGCTGGAAAAACTTGCCGTTCAGCTGTCAGTAAAAAACCACAATGATTCACATTTGGCCCAGATGCAGGCGATTCTGGACGATATGCGCTCGGTTCTGGACGACACGGTGACAGTACAACGCGCCGCCGACCTGGATATCAGCTTTCACGAGGTCGTCATAAAGTCCGCCCAGCACAAACGGCTGCATCATTTTTGGTCGACATTGCGTCCGCAGATTTACATATTCCTGCTCTCCCGCAATGTTGCGAACGCTGACTTCCGCGAGTACATGCTGCCCTGGCACCAGGATATCCTGGATGCGATCCGAGATCGAAACGAGAAGCGGGCGCTCGAACTCATAGAAACCCACCTTGAAGCCTCTTATACGCGCGTACTCGTCAGTTACGAAGAGTTCCTCGGCGCTGACCGGGATTAGCGGCGAGACCGCCAGATGCTGAGGCGAGGTGATTTGGTCATGTTGGAACGGTTTGGCCTGCGTGAAAAAGTAGCGCTGGTGACAGGCGCGGCCTCCGGCTTGTCACAGGCTATTGCCCTTGGCTTCGCTCGCTGCGGCGCTGACCTGGTTATCGCCGACATCAATCTGCCAGGCCTGAAGGAAACCGCCGGCCGGATTGAGACCATCGGGCGAAGAGTCGTCGCCATCCAATGTGATATCGCGAACCAGACCGAGGTTGATCGGCTTTTCGATCTGCTTGATTCATCCTTCGGTCGCATTGATATCCTGGTCAACGGACCATTCGCCTTCAATCGCTCCCGCCCCGAAGACATGAGCCGCGAAGACTGGAACCGTGCGCTTTCAGTGTGCCTGACCGGATTCTTCTTTTGCGCGCAGCGGGCCGGGCTGCGAATGATCGCGGCGGGCGCTGGCGGCAGCATCATCAGCATCGGGTCAATTGCCGGCGCGACCGCCTTGGGACGCGGCAATTTTGTGTATAGTGTGGCGAAGGCCGGCGTACATCAGATGACACGGGAGCTTGCGGTAGAATGGGCGGGGCATGGCATTCGCGTCAACGCCCTGATGCCGGCGCAGATGCGCACCCCGTCTGTCAAGCGCTGGCTGGAAGACCCAGCCACAGATCCGGGACTGGTGACGCATCTGTTGAAAGGCATTCCCATGAATCGCATCGGCGAACCAGATGACATCGTTGGCCCCGCGATATTCCTGGCATCCGATGCGGCCGCCTTTGTCACCGGTACGCTGCTCCCGGTCGACGGCGGCAATCTGGCGCTCAACGCCGGCGGGAGCCATACGTGGTAGCCTTGCCCGCATTGAAGATTTGTGGCAACTGTGTCCTGGGTTGATGACAATATGACCACTGTAGTCATTGCGCACGCCTCCTTTCCCGATACCCGCCTCGAAACGGAAGCGCTGGCGGCGATTGGCGCGACGACCGTATATACGGGAAGCCTGCGCGCCGGCGCAGCGCGCGAGGCCGCCAAGAGCGCCGATGCGCTCATGGTGACCATCCAGGAAGTCGACGCGGACCTGATTCGATCGCTGGAAAACTGCAAAATTATCGCCCGCGTCGGCACCGGCCTTGACGCCATCGACATCCCGGCGGCTACCGAGCGCGGCATTTGGGTGACTTACGTCGCCGACTACGCCATCGACGAAGTCTCGACCCATGCCATCGCGCTGCTTCTTAATCACGCGCGGCGTCTGCGACAGATGGTCGCCTCGGTCAAAGCCAATACCTGGTACGATGCGGCGCGAATAGAACCGGCGCCGCGCTTGGAAGGGCAGGTCATGGGCATCATCGGCTTGGGACGCATCGGGCGGGCAGTGGCGGCAAAAGCGCGCGGGCTCGGGCTCAATATCATCGCCTATGATCCCTTTGTCAAGCTGGACCAAAACAACGAAAGCGATATCGAACTTGTCGACCGTGATACCTTGTACACCCGAGCCGACTACATCTCGCTTCACGCTCCGCTCACCGAGTCTTCGCGTCATATCATCAATAGGGCCGCCCTCGAAATGATGAAGCCGACCGCCTATCTGATCAATACCGCTCGTGGCGAGTTGATCGACGACAGCGCATTGCTGGACGCGGTCAAGGCGGGCAGCATCGCCGGCGCAGCCCTTGATGTGCTCGTCGTGGAGCCGCCTCCCCCCGACTCGCCCCTGCTCCACGACGAGCGTATTCTTATCACGCCGCACGGCGCCTGGTATTCTGAAGCGTCAAAGCTTGATGTGCGGCGCAAAGCGACCGAAGATGTCCTACGGGTACTGACGGGCCGGCAGCCGCTGTCGCCGGTCAATCAACCCTAGTCAGCCTATTCGAGGAGACTGCGCATTGAACAGCCATGAAATGGCGCTCAGCAGCGAGCAGTTGCGCGCGCTTTACAAAACGATGACTCTCATCCGGCGGACAGAAGAGCAACTCGCGCGCGCCCATCAAATGGGTCTGGTTCCCGGTCCTTGCCACACCTATGTCGGGGAAGAAGCGATCGCGACCGGAGTCTGCGCCAATTTACGCCGCGACGATGTCGTTTTCAGTACCCATCGTGGTCATGGGCATGCGCTAGCCAAAGGCGTCAGCGCGCGCGAGGTGGCGGCCGAACTCTTCGGTAAAGTGACTGGCTGCTCCCAAGGGCGCGGCGGCAGCATGCACCTCTTCGCTCCGGAGATCGGCTTAATGGGTACCAGCGGTATTGTCGGCCCCAGCATTCTGCAAGGCGCCGGCGCCGGTTACAGCTTCAAGCTGCTTGGATCCGATCGCGTAAGCGTCGCCTTCTTTGGCGACGGCGCCGTCAGCAACGGTGCTTTTCACGAGGGGCTGAACCTCGCCGCGATTTGGGACCTGCCCGTGATCTTCGTCTGCGAGGACAATATGTACGCCACCGAGGTACCGTTCCGCGAGGCGACGCCTAACCAAAATGTAGCGGAGCGCGCCCGCGTCTCCTACGGCATGAACGCTGTCACCGTGGACGGAAATGATGTGCTGGCTGTCTACCAGGCGGCCCAAGAGGCAGTGACAGGGGCGCGGGCGGGTAAAGGTCCCTCGCTGATCGAGTGCAAAACCTATCGCACAAGGCCCCATGCCGAAGGTATGCGCGATGGCGGCTATCGCTCGGCGGAAGAAATCGACGAGTGGAAAAAGCGCGATCCCATCGCGACCTTCAAATCCTGGCTTATCGCCAATGATCAGGCGGACAGCGACGCCTTTTCCGCCCTTGATGACGACGTCCAGACAACCGTCGAAGACGCCATCGAATTCGCCCGCTCCAGTCCTTTCCCGGATCCGGCCACCGCCGCAGATTTCATTTTCAGCACTCAGGAATAAGTTATGCGAGAGATCACGTACACCGAAGCGGCCCGCGAGGCGCTAGCTGAACAGATGGCGATAGACCCCAGCATCTTCGTCGTTGGCGAAGGCATCGGCGAGCGCGGCGGCAACTTCAATACCACCCTCGGCCTATACGAGCAATATGGACCCATGCGTCTGCGCGATACACCCATTGTCGAGCGGGGATTCGTCGGCATGTGTGCCGGCGCCGCCATGACCGGGACGCGCCCGGTCGTCGACTTCATGTTTATCGACTTCATCCTGGATTCCATGGGCGAACTGCTCAACCAGATCTCCAAAGTCCAATATATGAGCAGCGGGCGCATCAAAATGCCGATTGTGCTGCGCGGTTGCATCGGCATTGGTGGCGCCGCCGCGACGCATCATTCCGGGAGCTACTATTCAATATTCGCGCACATTCCAGGCTTGCGCGTCGCCTTACCGTCCACCCCCTATGACGCCAAAGGCCTGATGAAAACCGCGCTCACCGGTGATGATCCGGTGCTCTTCCTGGAACACAAATTGTTGCTCAACAGACGCGGGCGCGTTCCAGAGCAAGCATACAGTATTCCATTCGGACAAGCGGCTGTCGTCCGTTCGGGCAGCGACGCAACCGTCGTCGCCTTGACCGTGATGCTGCCAAAAGTGCTCGCCATCTGCGAAAACTTGGCGCGGGAAGGCGCTGAAATCGAGGTCATCGACCCGCGAACCGTCGCGCCGCTCGATATCGACAGGATACTCGAGTCAGTTCACAAAACCGGGCGCCTGCTCATCGTCGATGAAACTTTCGGACCCTGCGGCATCGGCGCCGAAATCAGCGCGCTGGTGATGGAAAATGGATTTGACGATTTGGACGCGCCTATCGCCCGATTGAACGGCTTGCATACACCGACCCCCTACAGCCCCACCTTGGAAAACGCCATCATTCCCGATCAGGCCGCGATCACTCGGGCGCTTCAAGATCTGCTGGCGGAATAGCAGCTCGGCAGGACTTTCGCGCGAAGACAACCATTTGGCTGCCACAGCCGCCCGGTGTGTAATCGGCGAAAAAGTCCCAGGAATGTCGCGCTCGCACAAAATAATAAACCTGCTGCGCCGACGAGCAGGGCGGTTTATCAAAAGAGAGTGCTTTGTCGGATTAGATTGGCTGGCATATGGCGATAGAAATTGTAATGCCCAAGCTCGGCTGGACCATGGAAGAAGGCGTCCTCGACGAATGGGTCAAAAATGATGGCGAGCAAGTGCAGGCCGGCGACATCATCTTTGTCGTCGAGAGCGACAAAGCCCTTCAGGAAATAGAGGCTTTTGACAGCGGCATTCTGCGCATTCTGCCGGATGCGCCTCCCGTTGGCTCGACGGTGAAGATCGGCGAGCTGCTTGCCTATCTCGTACAGCCGGGGGAAGCGCCGCCTTTCGAATTGAAGGCCGCGGACGAAGCGCCAGCTTCCGCGACCTCCTCTGAGCCGCCCGGAATGCCCGCGTCCGCAGGTCAAACTGCCTCCACAAAGGAACGCCGGCCTCCCCGCAACGGCCGTCCCGCGGCCAGCCCGCGAGCCAAACGCATCGCCGCCGAACTGAACATCGACTGGACGACATTAACAGGCAGCGGCAAAAGCGGACGCATCGTCGAGCGCGATATCCGCGCCGCCGCGGCCAAGGCCCCAGCTGACGACGAAAAGGACCTTCGCATTACCCCCCTCGCGCGCCGCGTTGCGCTTGATGCCGGCTTGAACCTCGACGACCTGGCGACGCGATTTGCCGGCGCCCGCATAACCCGCGCGGACGTGGAAAAACTCGCCGCCGAACGCCAAGTTGTCCCAGACGACAAGCGCTCGGCGATGACAAACATACGGCGAGTGACGCGCGACCGCATGGTCGAAAGCGCCCGGACCACCGCGCCGGTCACGCTCACCAGCGAGGTCGATGCGACTGAGTTACTGCAGTTGCGCCGCAACCTCAAAGCGGACGGCGCGGACATCGTGCCTACGTATACCGATTTGCTGGCGAAGCTGGTCGGGAGAGCTCTGCGCGAGCACCCTGCGCTCAACGCATCTATCGCCGGTGATGAAATCGTAATGCGCGGCGCAATCAACATCGCCCTGGCGGTGGATACCGAACGTGGCCTGCTCGCGCCGGTGCTGCGCAACGCCGACCTGCTTTCTCTATTGGAGTTGGCGACCGCGAGCGCCGAGCTGGTTGATCTCGCGCGGGGTGGCGCGCTTAAGCCGGAACACCTGGCTGACGCAACCTTTACCATAAGCAATCTGGGCATGTACGATATTGACGCCTTCACACCTATTATCAGCTTGCCGCAAGCTGCCGTGCTGGGCGCCGGGCGGATAAGACCGCGGCACGTTGTGATCGATACGGAAGCGGAACGCAGCGCCATCCGGCACATGATGACGCTCAGTCTGACTTTCGACCATCGCTTGGTCGATGGCGCTCCCGCCGCGCGATTCCTGCAGCGGGTAAAGCAATATGTCGAAACGCCTTACCTCTGGCTCGTGAACTGAATAGCGAGGATGAATACATGAAACTGCTTACCTTCGTGAAAGACGGAGCCTACCGACCCGGCGCTATCGTCAAACGAAACGGTCGAGAAACGATCGTCGACCTGCTGGCGGCCGACGCTTCGCTTCCCGCCAGCATACGCGCGCTGCTCGAAGCCGGTCCGCCATCACTACAAAAAGCGATGGCCGTGGCCGAGGCGGCAACCGACCTTGTCGATATGGCAACGACGAAACTAGCCGCGCCCATCCCGAATCCGGGCAAGATTCTCTGCATCGGCTTGAACTATGCCGACCATGCCGCAGAATCGGGCCAGCCGCTGCCGGACTACCCGATTGTTTTCAGCAAGTATGACAATACTGTGATCGGCAGCGGCGACGCCATCGTGCTGCCAAAAGTGACGGAAATGGTCGATTATGAAGCCGAGTTGGGCTTCGTCATTGGCAAACGGGCGCGCTACGTCCCCGAAGAGGATGCCCTGGATTATGTTGCCGGATATCTGAATGTTAATGATGTCAGCGCCCGCGATTATCAGACGCGCACCAGCCAGTGGACCATGGGCAAATCCTTCGATACCTTCGCGCCCATGGGACCAACGCTGGTCACCGCAGACGCAGTGCCCGACCCGCACGATCTCGCCATTCGTCTGTGGATCGGCGACGAGGCCCTACAAGATTCCAGCACCAGTCAACTGATCTTCAGTGTGCCGCAACTGCTGGCGAGTATAAGCGAGGTGATGACGCTGAATCCGGGTGACATCGTGTCGACCGGCACGCCCCCGGGCGTCGGCGCCGCGCGCAAGCCGCCACGTTGGCTCAGGCCCGGCGAAACGGTCAATATGGAAATCGCAGGTTTGGGCGTTTTGAGTAATCCTGTTGTCGCCGAGCAGCCATAGGCCTTAAGGGCCTGGGCCGGGCGTGCCGCCTGCATTCAGCGCCAGGTTGCCGCCATCCAGCGGGATCAACGCGCCCGTGATCCAAGCCGAGGCATCCGATGCCAGGAATACAGCCAATCCGGCAATGTCCTCCGGCCGACCCAACCGGCCGGCAGGTATGCCCGAAAGGAACTGCCCTTCAAGGTTCTCGTCGGCTTGCATGCGCTCCGCCAAACCGGGATTGATAACTTGCGCCGGCAATATCGCGTTGACGCGCACGCCTCTGCCGCTCCATTCCGTGCTGAGTTCCCGCGTCATCTGCGCTACGCCCCCCATGCCGACGCTGTAAGGAAAGTTGCCGCGCCCCAAAGCCGAGACGCCTCCGATCGAGCAAATATTAATGATGCTGCCTTTGCCCGCCGCAAGCATCCGGCGGCCTGCTTCCTGACAGCAGCAGAAGCGCGCGACCGTCAAGCCAAAGACAATATCCTCCATCAGCTCAAGATCGATGTCTTCCGGCGTCGCCAACTGGCCGGGACCGGCGACATTACCCAGAATATCGATCCCGGCGAATTCCCGATCCAGTTCCGCAAACATCGCGCGGATCTGTTCGATATTCCTTACATCACAAGTCACCGCAAGTGCGCGTCGACCCATCTTGCCGATCGATTCGGCTGTGCTATGCAGAAGGGCCGTATTGATATCGGCAATCAGCAGGTCGGCGCCGGCATCAGCGAGCGCCAGCGCCATAGCCCGGCCCATGCCTTGCGCGGCGCCAGTCACCAGCGCTACACGTCCCCTTAAGTCAAACAGTTGCCGTATCATGAGGAGTTCTTTTCTGGCAATCGGATGAACAGCGCCTTAATTGCAGCGGTTCCAGGGCAGTAGCCCTGGAACCGCGTACAGTGTCAAATCGTGTTTGTCTCAACAGCGCTTGGACTTGTGGCTGTGATACCCCACCTCTTCAATGCGCTGCGGGCGAGTTTGCCGGCTCAGCCGCGGCCGCTCCTAATCCTCCGTCCAGGCATTGCTTAAGCGGGGTCGCTGGCGACCAGGGCAACGATGCCCGGCTGGTTGACACCGCCGCAGGTCATGCCATCGCTTGCATAAGTCTCGAGCGTATGCACAGTTCGTTCAGCTGTGGCTGTATCGATAAAGACGAGCCGGCCCGGGGTCGCGAAGCAAACCTCCGTTCCCGGCGCAAAGAAGGCAGCCTCCGACGAACAAGAAGGACGCAACAGCAACTGCCCGACGCTCAGTATGTCTGAACTGAGATTGTTGTGGCGCCTGAAGACATCCACCGACGTATCGTATTGGATCGCCAGGCGATACAAGTTGTCGTTTTCAGAGACGATATGCATACAGTCGTTATTGGCCCGCCACAACCTCATGGCGAATCTTATGCCCTCCAGCGCCGGGTGTTTATCGAGCGTAATCGTGTCAATCTCCGCGCATTCCACATCATCGTTGGGCGACCTCACAATGATTCGACCGTTCACAATGCAGATGAAGGGTTCAGGCGTGGGCGTGGGCGTTAGAGTCGGGGGCCTGGCCGTCGGCGTATCATCTGGCTCGGGCGGGTCAGGATCAGGTTCATCAGTCGGCTCTGCGGGTGGCTCGGGCGGCGGATCCGGCGCCCGCGGGTATTCATAGGCGCCGATGTCACAGTTGCCGTATTGCGGGCGAGCGGTGAAGGGCTGATCGTCAAGCAAACAATAAAGCGGGTCGGCGGCGTCAATTGCCGGGCTTCCCCATTGCAACGGGTGATGCGGCGGATCACCTGTGAGTCCGCCAATCATGGGATCGTTGTTATCGTCGGTATTCTGCGCCTCGGCGACGAATACTTGCTGCGCATCCGCCTGGCCGACGGCGCCGGCTGCTTGACTCTCGGCTGGCTCAGGCGTACAAGACCCGTCCTCGATGATATTGCCGGTGAACTCGATGATGATGTTGGGATTGGGTCCGCTGTGGCAATCGCCGCCGCTCTTGCTGTCGCTGATCAAGGTATTGCGGATCTTGAAGTTGCCCGTCCAGCCGATGATGGCAATGCCGCCACCTTGCTCTTCCGCGGAATTGAGTGCCCATGTCGTATGCGTGAGCGTCACGAAAGAGCTAAATGAACTCAGGCCGCCGCCTTCTCTGGCGCTGTTGGTGCTGAACGTGCTGTTGCTGATGTCAAGTGTGGTCTGGCTGCTTTCAATCGCGCCGCCTTCGTCGGCCACATTCTCGACAAAGGTGCTTTTCTTGATGGTCGCGATTCCGCCCGCGGTTTTCAAAGCGCCGCCGTCTTCGGCAGCCATGTTTTTCTTGAAGGTCGCGCCCGTGATGTCCAGCGTGTGCAAGCCGGTAGAACTGATGAAGTAGACGCCGCCGCCGTGGCTCTTCACGGTCATGTTGCCGCTGAACTCGGTGTCGGCTATATCTACATCGCTGTCGATGGCGTAGATGCCGCCGCCGATGTCATTGGCTTTATTATCCTTTATCGTGCTGTCGCTGACGCTTAATGTACCGCTGTTGATATATATCCCGCCGCCCACAGACGAGGCCAATCCTTTGCTTATGGTCAAGTCATTCACGCCGAGCTGGCCGCCAACGACCATGAGAACGTGGTATTTGGCATCGCCGGAGATGCTGTGGCCGTCGCCCTCGATTTGAATGTGGCTTGTTAGCGACGGCAGTGCCGCCGTCAGGGTGACATCCTTCGTCAAAAGGATGATGTCGTCCCCAGTGTCGGGCGGGTTACGGGTGTCATCGGGGTCGCCGCCTTCCTCGCAATCGTCGTTGCCATCGCTGTCGCCGCTCTCTTCGACCTGGGCGATGCCATTGGCAGAGCGGATCGCGTTTGCCAGGCTGCAATCGTCATCCACTTTGATGACACAGGGGAGCGTGAAGGACGTCCCAACCGACGGCAGAGACTCTGATCCGGAATACAAATCCACATCCAGGGTTGTGGCCTGGCCGCAATAATCTTGGTCGACGACCCAGCTCGCTTCCCTCAAGTCCTCTCCCTCTTTTTCTAGAGTGCTTTGAGGATCGAAATAGGGTTGCCAGTAAGCCCTCGTAATGGTTTCGTCGTCACCGCCGCTCAGCGCGCAACTCAATGTGTGCTGGCTGTTTACGATCAGGTTCTCACAGCTAACGGTCAAGCTGTCGCTTGGCGCTGGGGTGCACGTGAGCGTAATTGTGGTTTCGGCCGCCGGAAGAACCCGGTCGCCGGCTTGTGCCACCACCTCGACATCTGTGCTCTCGCCGCAATATTCATCGGCGATAACCCAGTTCGCCACCGAACGATCGGTTGTTTGCGCGTATTGCTCCTCGAAACTGGGGGTCCATTCCGCCGAGGTTATCGTTAGATCGTCGGCGCTCACCGTGCATTGCAGGATGTCGTGCTGACTGCCGGTCAGGATCTCGCAACTAATCGATGCGTTGACAACCGGGGTCGCCGTCGGCGTTGCCGTTGGCGTCGATGTCGGCGTCGACGTCGGCAGTGCGGTATCCGGATAGTCGATCCTGACAAAGTCTGACTGCTCGCTTCGATCAGTGCCGCGAATGCTCTTTACCCGATAGGCGTACTGTTCGCCAAGTGTGGTAGCGCTGGTATCGGTGTAGCTGGTGTCGCTGCTGCCGGTATTGTCCACCAGGGTCAACATTTCGACTTCGCTTTGCAAGGGACGGCGGCGCAAGATTTCATAGCCGTCTATCGTGCCGGCCGGCGCCGTCCAGCTAAGGACGATACCCTCGGCGATGGCGCGGGCGGTTAAATTGGTCGGGGCCGCTAGCGCCGGCTCTTGCGCCATGATCAAACTCGGCGGCACAGCGGAGAGGGAGAAGGCGTAAAGCAGTGCAAAAATAAAGAGCGGAAGGATTACCCGCCGGGGACTGATCTTCGTCTCCTTCCCGCAAATACAGAGAATCATGTTCATCCTCCCTTTCGACTGCCCTTGGGCTTATCGATTAGATATGCCTGGCGAGCGGCCGCCACCGGGCAGACACCAGCTTCAACCAAGCGATACTTGTAACCGAGTCGACGAGACTCGTTTGCATTAAAAAGAAGCGGTCTCGCGGTTTGGCTCATAAAATCTCCTTTTGAACTCGCAGCAATCCGAGTTTCCTCAGGTATGAGGGTAATTAAACAATAAATCACGCCAAAGCATACGTAATTGTATCAGTCAATACAAAGACGCACTGAGCTATTTCCCCCCAATTTAGCAATCTTTCCGAGTTGCCCAAGATGAAGGTGAACGACAAGGCTTGAACAACAGGTACTACTAAGAGTTCTGCATCGTGGTCGGCAGTGCGTCGGCAGTGCTGTCAGGCTTGTCCGGTACTGTGTCAATATTTCCAAGGGATATAGAACAAACACGCCAGTTTAGAGTGAGCCTCAAACTCAGACATAAGTATTCAGCGCCCCCTCTCAATTCCTGCTTTAGCTGAGAAGCTTTGGAGCATTTCCTCATAAGAGCTACCTGCCGCCGGTAAGATTTCGGTTTAATCTGTGCCCGTCCGTGCCCGATTGCCAAACAATAAATATCCTTTTCAGACATTAGCGCCCTTTTTTGCGCAATCTCGCTCCCTTTGGGTCGCGCGGTTTTGAACAGCGGCGGCCCCGTGTGTTGCCAAGCAAAGCATACAACAAGGCGAGAGAAAAGGGCGGGCATAGAGTCGCGGGCTAGCGGGGGGCGCCGCCCTCCGCCGCCGGGCTCCGCTAAGTGAGAGAACGCTTCGCTCTAGCCATGCCAACTTTGATTCATCAGAAGAAATCAATTATCATTAAGCGCAGCCACATTTGCCTGAAAGGAGGGCCCGGATCGACATACCGAGAGAGCGATTGGCTTTTCATAATACGGTTTAGCCTTGATAGGAGAAAGACATGAATATGAGACGCTCATTCACATTTTCGATCGTTTTACTTGTCCTGATGGGCAGTTTCGCGCCTATCTTCGCCCAGGATATGATGTACTCGGAAGCGCCCTTGCTGGGCGAGCGCGTGGCAGCCGGCGAACTCCCGCCAGTCGAAGAACGCTTGCCGAGCAATCCCAAAGTCATTCCGGTCGTTGACGGGATCGGCAGCTATGGCGGCACGCTGCGCTTTGGCGATATCGGCGAACGCCTTGACGAAGGTCTGCGCATCCGTCATACCGGGCTTTTCCGTTACAACTTCACCGCCAGCGAATATCAGGCGGATTTGGCTGAAAGCTGGGAGTGGACCAACGAGAATCGCACGCTGACCATCAAATTGCGCGAAGGGCTGAAGTGGTCGGACGGCGATGACTTCAACACAGAAGACTTCCGCTGGCATTGGGAAGATATCATGAACGATCCCGATATTAGCCCCAATGGCCCCGGCGGTTTCTGGCGCCCGGGCGGTGAAGTGGCGACCTTTGAGGTGATCGACGACTACACCTTCAGTTATTCCTGGGCCATACCCTATCCGATCGCCATGGACAGCTTTGGGCGCACGCATTTTTCCAGCGACAACAGCTTGTACGGACCCTCGCACTGGCTGAAGCAATACCACGCCAAATACAACGACGGCGCCCAGGCCCTGGCGGAAGAAGCTGGCTTGGAAACCTGGGTTGACCTCGTCAATAGCAAACGCGCTCAAGGTTATAACCTGTCGGCGCAGCCCCTCGATCGTCCCTACATGGACAGTTGGGTGCCGATCATCATCGAGAGCGACCGCGTCCTGCTGGAGCGCAACCCCTATTTCCATCAGGTCGACGAAGCGGGCAATCAACTGCCCTACATGGATTACATTGAAGTATCGCTGGCGGGCGACCTCGACATTTACGCCTTGCGGCTTTCGGCTGGCGAGCTCGATTTCGGCGTGCGTTACACGCGCCCGACGGATTTGCGGCTCTACCGCAGCGAAGAGGAAGCTGGCGGATTCACAACCTATATCGCGCAATCGCTGCGTCCATCAGAATTCTCCCTGTTCCCCAACCAGAACTATCCCGACGACGTCCTGCGCGAGCTCTTCCAGAATGTCGATTTTCGCGTGGCCCTGTCGATGGCCATTGACCGTGACGAGATGAACGATGTGCTCTTCTTCGGGCTGGCGGCGCCGCACCCGGCCACGCCGCTGAAGACCTTGCCCTGGTTCAACAACGATTGGTTCAGCGAAAAAATCGAATACCATCCGGACAAATCCAATGCATTGCTCGATGGACTCGGCTTGACCGAAAGAGATGATGCCGGTTTCCGCCTGCTGTCGGATGGCCGGCGTTTGACGATTATCGCCCACGGGCTGGTGGATCATCAGCCGGGCTGCGAATTGATCGCCAGCGACTACGTCGACATCGGCGTTGAATTGATCTGTCAAGGCGCCTCGCCCGATCTGATATTTGATCTGTATACCAGCGGCGAGGTCATGACCGTTATGTGGCATATCGGCCGCGCAACCCTCTTCGGGCGCGGCACGCCCGATCACTTCGCCGTAAACGACCCGGCTCGTCACTTCTGGGCTCACGGATGGACAACATGGGTATCTTCAGGTGGCGCAGCCGGCATCGAACCGCCGCAGGAAATCAAGGACCTCAATACGCTCTGGGACGAATTCAGCCAATACCCCAGCGACTCGGCCGAAGCCGCTGAATTGGGCGCCCAATACTTCAGCTATTGGGGCGAGAAACTGCCGATTATCCCGTCGGTTGGCTTGACGCCGCAGCCGGTCATCTACTCCAACCGATTGCGCAATGTTCCGACAGAAGGCTTGTTCTGGGGCTCCGATACCAACTTCTACGCGCCCTTTCATATTGAACAGTGGTACATCGACGAAGCTTAGGGCAAAGGTGAATAAAGGCAGTCGTTCAGCGGCCGCGCCATCAACCCCGCCTCCGGCCCCCTCCCGAAGCATCAGGGGCGCGTAGACACAGCCCTTCGGAGGGGGATCGCACTGCCCGAACGACGCTGGACGGTCTCGTCATCACATGATGGGCGAACCTAAATTGTCAGGGAAACCTGCATCTATGCGAAAAAAGTCTCCCCCCATTGCAATGGGGGGAGATTTAGAGGGGGGTTGACGAGGAACTCTGGTTAATGACTTTTGGCAAGTATCTGATCCAGCGCCTTATCTACGCCTTTCTCGTGCTGATTGTCATCAGCTTCCTGATATTCATGATTGTCCAGCTTCCCCGCGGCGACGCGGTTGACCGCATTGTCAACGCCCGTCAAGCGCAAGGCGACATCATCACCGAGGAAGATGAAGCGGCTTTGCGGGCGCAATATGGACTCGACAAACCTATCTATGTCCAATACTTCATCTGGGCGACACAATTTGTGAGCGGCAACATGGGGCATTCCATGTTGGGCATTCCAGTCAACAAACTCATCAGTGAGCGCCTTGCGGCAACTATGTTGCTGTCCATCATCTCCCTGATCGTGACCTACGCGCTGGCCGTCCCGATCGGCATTTTCAGCGCAACGCATCAATACAGCCTGGGCGATTATTTCTGGACCTTTGTCGGCTTCATCGGGCTGGCGACGCCCAACTTCTTGTTAGCCCTGATTTTGCTTTTTTTGTTTCACAAATTCTTCGGCTTGAGCATCGGTGGCTTGTTTTCGCCGGGCGTGGAAGAGCAGCCCTGGTCGCTGGCAAAAGCGCTTGATCTGATCAATCACCTGTGGATCCCGATTATCGTGATCGTCACAGCGCAGACTGCCGGCACGATCCGCACCATGCGCGCCACGCTGCTGGACGAACTCGGTCAGCAATACGTAATTACGGCGCGGGCGAAAGGCCTGCGTTATCGCCAACTGTTATTCAAATACCCGGTTCGTCTGGCGCTCAATCCCATTGTCAATTCCGTCGGTTACATTCTGCCGCGTCTCATCTCCGGGCAGACGATCGTCGCTATTGTAATGAATTTGCCCACTCTGGGACCGCTTCTGTTCAGCGCATTGCTTGCGGAAGATGTAGAGCTGGCAACCAGTATTCTGATGATACAGAGCATTCTGGCGGTCATCGGGGTGATTCTCGGCGATATCATGCTGTCGGTATACGACCCCCGCATCCGTATGGAAAAGGGGGTGACATAATATCGGCGCCAATCGATGAAACCAGCGCGGCGACAGCAACGTTGGAATTGAATAGTGGCATCTCCGCGGCTGAAGAGCGCTATTACATCGCCTCACAACAGCAGTTGATTTGGCGGCGCTTCAGAAGACACCGGCTTGCGCTGGTTTCCGTCGTGATTCTCATCATCATGTATTTCCTGGCCTTCACCTACGAATTCTGGACACCCTATCGCGCGGTGACCCAGCATCAAGGTTTCGTGAATACGCCGCCGACGCCCATTCACTTTTTTGACGCGGACGGCAATTTTCTGGGCCCTTTTGTATATGGACTCAAATATGAACTCAATCTCGATACCTTCGAGCGCATTTATACCGAAGATACAGAAACTATTCATCGCATCAATTTCTTCACGCGCGGCGAGTCATACCGCTTTTGGGGCCGAATCCATATGGATTGGCACTTCTTTGATGCTGGCGAGGGCAAGGTATTCCTGCTAGGCTCGGATCAGTTGGGGCGCGATGTCTTTTCGCGCATTCTGGCGGCAAGCCGCATTAGCTTGACCATTGGCTTGGTCGGTGTCTTTCTGAGCTTTTTTCTGGGCGCCACCCTCGGCGGTATTTCCGGCTTTTATGGCGGCATGGTTGACATTGTGATCATGCGCGTCACCGAGATTCTAAGCGCCATTCCACAGATCCCGCTTTGGATTGCCCTGGCGGCTATTGTGCCCATTGACTGGCCCGTCACCCGGACATACTTTGCAATCACTATTATATTATCGACAATGACCTGGACGGGGCTGGCGCGGGCCGTACGCGCAAAACTGCTGGAAATGCGCGAACACGATTACATCATGGCCGCCAAGATCGCTGGCGCCAGCGATATACGCATCATCTATGATCATCTCTTGCCCGGCTACATCAGCTTCCTGATCGTCAATATCACCATCGCCATTCCGGGCATGATCCTGGGCGAGACGGCGCTCAGCTTCCTCGGGCTGGGTATACGGCCGCCTGCCGTCAGTTGGGGCACCTTGCTGGAAGGCGCGCAAAATATCTCCAATATCGCCTTGTATCCCTGGCTGTTGACGCCAGCCCTCTTTGTCATCGCTACTGTCTTGCTGTTCAACTTTGTCGGTGATGGCTTGCGCGATGCCGCCGATCCCTTCAAGGAATTGTGATGATGCCGGATGCCTTGCTCGAAGTCAAAGATCTGCACACCTATTTTGAGCTTGAAGAGGGCACGCTCAAGGCTGTCAATGGGGTTTCATTCACCATCAGGAAGAATCGCACGCTGGGCATCGTCGGAGAATCCGGCTGCGGCAAGAGTGTCACCGCACAATCGATTATGCGCATCACGCCCACAAAGAATAGCAGCATGCGCGGCCAAATCCTGCTGCATCACGAGTCGGGCGCGGTTGATGTCGCTCAACTGGATGAAGACGGCGACGAAATGCGTGATCTGCGCGGACGCGATATCGCCATGATCTTCCAGGAGCCGATGACCGCTTTCTCGCCCGTTCATACCGTCGGCAATCAGATCATGGAGGCGCTGTTTGTGCATGGCGAGCGGGACAAACGCGCGGCGCGAAAACGCGTGATCGCCCTGCTGGATGAGGTCGGGATTCCAGCGCCCGAGAGGCGCATCGACGAATATCCCTTTCAACTTTCGGGCGGCATGCGTCAACGCAGCATGATTGCCATGGCCATCATCCTCAACCCCCGCTTGCTAATCGCTGACGAACCGACAACCGCCCTGGATGTCACCATACAAGCCCAGATACTGCGCTTGATGAAACGGCTGCAGCGCGACAATGGCATGGCGATTATGTTCATCACCCACGATTTGGGCGTCATCGCCAACATGGCGGATGATGTCGCCGTTATGTACCTGGGCAAGATTGTCGAATATGGCGCGTCGCGCCAGATATTCAATGATCCCAAGCACCCCTACACCAAAGGCTTGATGCGTTCGATTCCAAAATTTGGGACAACCATAGGCAAGCATTTGGCCACCATCAAAGGCACTGTGCCAGTGCCTTTGGACCCGCCGGATGCCTGTCCCTTTGCCAATCGATGCGCCGAGTTTATCGCCGGCACATGCGATGTTCGCATGCCGGCCGCCGTCACCGTGGCGCCCGGACACAGCGTGAATTGCGTGCTTTATGAATAGTTGCTTTAGCGGAAGAAACGTGGTCCTAGATACTGGGGATAAGGGGAAGACAACGGTTCTTGACACCCTCACCCTAAATCCCTCTCCCATCAAGGGAGAGGGACTTTGCCCGCGATTGCGGGCCGACTGTTTTTCTGGTGTCCGCTTCCCATGCGCTGCTAAAATCAGGGTATGGCGTTGGCGATGATGGTTCCCATTCTCCCTGGGTGGGCTGAGGAGCGGACATGTTTGAAGTAATGCGGTACGATGGCGGCGGGTCAGCTAATAGCTGACCCCTACAAGGTTCATTTATGGTGAGAATTGTAGGGGCGACCTATCAGGTCGCCCGAAAATCACCAAATAATTTCAGATTTTATGGCGATTTCTTGCCCAATGAAAAGGTGTCTGCTCCTCAGCCCCTTGTGGGAATTCCGCCCCCCGCTTAGAGGGGGGGCCAGGGGCCGGGGGATAAGGGGTTGAAGTAGCACTGAAAACACCGCAATAACGGATAAGCCTACACGGTTTTCTGATTTGCGGCCAAATGAGAGCCATATGGAGCGACAGGACGTGAACGATCTTTATCTGGAAAACGAATGGCAACGCACCGAGCCGGATCTGCTGGCTTATATTCCGCAAGACTTCGCTGGGCCGGGCGCCTGCAATCAGCACTTTCTCGTCGTCAAGACACCGCCGGGCACATTCTTGGGTTTTTGGACGCAATCCACCTTCGAAAACGCCGCTGATCAACGTGTGGTATGTAGCCGTTCACTTGATCGTGGGCTGACTTGGTCGCCACCGGAAACCATCGATGGCCCGCAAGCTGACGACGCGGATGGGACCGGGCTGGCGAGTTGGGGCTTTCCCATTGTCGCGCCCGATCTGCTGGCCGATGGCGGGCACCGCGTCTATTACATCTACAACAAGAATGTGGGGATTGACGATGCCCGCGAGGACACGACCGGGCTCGTGCGTTGCCGCTTTTCCGATGACGACGGGTGTACCTGGAGCCCCGCTACTTATGACTTCCCGATTGCGCCCAGCGCCATCAGCCACCCCGACCCGGCCGTGCCGCCCAATTGGATCGTCTATCAAAACATCTTCGTCACGCCGGAAGACCACGTGCTGGCGCCCTTTACGCGCTGGGCGAGCAATACCTGGGATCCCGCGGTCAAGCTCAACTTAAACCTGCTGGAACACTGGTCGGAAATCTATTTCCTGCGCTTTGAAAATATCTTCAGCGAGCGCGACCCGAACAAACTGGTCGTTACAACCTGGCCCAAAGCGCCCCATGGCTTGCAGGTCGACAATCCCTACCGGCCCGGCGTCAGCGTCGCCCAAGAGCCAACCGTTCAAGCGCTGTCCGACGGGCGGCTCATTTGTGTCTTTCGGACTTTGCATGGCGTCAATTATTATGCGCTCTCGGCGGATGATGGACGCACATGGGACAAGCCGCGCGTCTTGCGTTACGAACCCGGCGGCAATCCCATCCTGAATCCGATGTCGCCCAGCCCGCTTTATCGCACCCATGACGGGCGCTACCTGCTGCTCTTTTACAATAACGACGGCACTGCCAACGGCGGCAAATCGCCGGTTGATTCCAAGCACAACCGCTATCCGGCCTGGTTGACCGTCGGACGGGAAATCGCCGGCGAAATAGATCATCCGCTGCGCTTTGGACCGCCCAAAATCTTCGCCACCTCAAACGGGGTGCTGCTGCCGCATACTGGCGGCACGCAGGTCGCGGTTTACCCCAGCATTGTTGATGACGGCCAAGAGCGCATTCTTTTTTATCCCGATCGCAAACATTACCTGCTGGGAAAATACATCACCGATCAATGGCTCCAAGATTGCGACCCGGCCTATAATTCAACCCGCTTGCGCCCCCCAATTGCCGTTGATGCCATCAGGGGATAAGCCCAAATGCCCGAGCCAAGCCTGCTGGAAGTACGCGGCCTAAAAAAATATTTTCCCATTGAACAGGGTTTCTTGCGCCGCGTTGTCGGGCATGTGCGCGCTGTCGATCATGTCAGCCTGAGCATCGATAAAGGTCGGACGCTGGGCTTGGTCGGCGAATCGGGATCCGGCAAAACCACCTTGGGGCGCTGCGTCTTGCGCGCCATTGATCTCACTGCCGGTGAAATCCTCTTTCATCATGAGGGGGTGACAACTGACCTCGCTCAACTCAACCGACGGGACTTGCGCGAGTTTCGCAAACACATGCAGATGATTTTTCAAGACCCCTATTCCAGCCTTGACCCCCGTAAAACCGTCTTCGATATCGTCAGCGAACCCCTGCGCATCAACAGAATCGCGACGGGAAAAGCATTGGAAGACCATGTGCGCGCCGCGCTGGAGTTGGTCGGTCTGGATCTGCGTTATATGAAACGCTATCCGCATGCCTTTAGTGGCGGTCAGCGTCAACGGATTGGCATTGCCCGCGCATTGAGCATCAATCCGCAATTGATCGTCTGTGATGAGGCAGTCTCGGCATTGGATGTCTCGGTGCAGGCCCAAATATTGAATCTGCTCAAGGATCTGCAGGAAGAACTTAGCCTGACCTATCTGTTTATCGCCCACGATCTCAGCGTGGTGGAACATGTGTCGGATGAAGTGGCCGTCATGTACGTGGGCAAGTTGGTTGAACAAGCGCCAACCCGGCATCTTTTTGCCCGCCCGAGGCACCCGTATACCGAGGCCCTTCTTTCCGCCATCCCGCGGCCGGATCCCGATCGACCTCTGCCCGAGACCGGCGGCATCGAAGGTGAATTGCCCGACCCGGCAAATCCGCCCAGCGGCTGTTATTTTCATCCGCGCTGTCCCTATGCGGAACAGATCTGCCGCGAACAGCAGCCGCCGCTGATGGAAATCGCGCCAAATCACACCGCCGCCTGTCACTTCGCCGAGGAATTGGCCTTGCAAGGTCTTGAGAATTGAGGAGGCATCATGCCAGACAACCGACTGCTCGCCGCCGGGCGCGAAATCCCCACCGAGCGCTATAGTGATCAACCCTATGTGCTCAAAACCGATGATGGCGCCTGGCTCTGCACCATAACAACCGGCGCCGGTATCGAAGGCGCTTCCGGGCAACACATCATCGCGACGCGCAGCGCCGATCAAGGGCGAACCTGGTCCGCTCCGGTCGCTGTAGAACCCGCCGATGGACCGGAAGCTTCCTATGCCGTTCCCTTGAAAGTGCCGAGCGGACGCATATACCTGTTTTACAATCACAACACCGACGACCGCCGCCATGTCAAAGCGGATGACCCGCCCTACAAAGACGGCAAATGCTATCGTGTGGATTCTCAAGGCTATTTTGTCTTCAAAACCAGCGACGATCATGGGCGGACCTGGTCCTCAAAACGTTACAACCTGCCCGTGCGAGAGATGGCGATTGACCGGGAAAATCCCTACGGCGGCGCGGTCCGCTACTTCTGGAACGTGGGCAAACCCTTTATCTATGCGGGCGCGGCTTATGTTTCGCTGCATAAAGTTGGCGGTCTCGGTCATGGCTTCTTTACCCGCTCCGAGGGCGTCTTGTTGCGCAGCGAAAACATCTTGACGGAAACCGACCCGGAAAAGATCATCTGGGAGACCCTGCCGGATGGCGATGCCGGCTTAAGAACGCCACCGGGCGGCGGCCCGATTGCCGAAGAACACAGCTACACCCTGCTCAGCGATGGCGCAATATACAGCGTCTACCGCACCATCGACGGCCATCCAGCCTTCGCTTACAGCCGTGACGGTGGATATTCCTGGACGCAGCCAGCCTACAAGCGTTATGCTAACGGTCGCTTGATGAAGCACCCGCGCGCCGCCAATTTCGCCTGGAAGTGCTGTAACGGAAACTATCTGTACTGGTTTCATAATCACGGCGGCAACTGGTACGAAGATCGCAATCCGGTCTGGCTTTGCGGCGGCGTCGAGGCCGATACGGCGACGGGCCGCGTCATCCAGTGGTCGCAACCGGAGATTGTTCTCTACGACGACGATAGCTATATCCGTATGAGCTACCCCGATCTAATTGAAGACGCTGGCAACACCTATCTGCTGGAAACCCAAAAGGACAAGGCGCGGGCCCATCAACTGGATCAAGACCTGCTGGAAGGGCTATGGGGGCAGTTTGAAAAGGGCGGCGTTCTGACCAAGGCCGGTTGCGCGATCGAGTGGAAGGCCGATTCCGCCAATACCGATGAAGACCGGCATGTTGTCATGCCGCCTCTGCCCGCTTTCAATATCCGCGACCACGGGCGCCCCGATTTTGGCGCCAAAGACCTGCGCAGCGGCTTCACGATAGAAATATGGCTGCGGCTGGATCGGCTGGATGGCGGCCAGCGGCTTTTGGACGCGCGCGCCCCAAACGGTCAGGGCTGGGCGCTGATTACTACTGCGCGCGGCACTGTCGAAATCATCCTGAATGACGGACGCGGAGAAACCCGTTGGGATTGCGACCCCGACATGCTGGAGGCCGGGGTCTTGCATCACCTCGCGGCGGTGGTTGATGGCGGGCCCAAAATCATCTCCTTCATCGTTGATGGCGTCCTGTGTGACGGCGGCGCCTTTCGGCAATTTGGCTGGGGGCGTTTCAGTCCGGGATTGCGCCATGTCAATAGCGCCTCCAAAAACCCGATCATCGCGCCGGACAGCAGGGGTGTACAAGATGGCGCCTCCGCCGAAGCCGATAGGGAGCGAGTCGAAATCGGATCCGCAATCCACACTCTGCGCATCTATGATCGTTATCTGCGGACCTCCGAAGTGATTGGCAATTATCGCTCGGGCTTATTCTAGATTAGGAGGCGGCAGATCATGGCTCAATTCGACAGCGCCCTCACTTCGGCTGCGTTTAATGACAATCCCTACCCGGTTTATCATCAAATGCGCGACGCAGCCCCCGTTTACTGGAGCGACGCCTGGGGCTGCTGGATGCTCACTCGCTATCAGGATATCACCTGGACCCTGCAGGACTATCAGACTTTTACCAGTCTGGGACGGCTGACCGCTACCATGGACTTGCCCGAACCGCTCTGGGAGAAAGTGAAGCCATTGGTGCGCCACTATTCGCAAGGGCTGATCAATGTTGACCCGCCCGACCATACCCGTATGCGCAAGCTGGTGCACATGGCTTTCACGCCGCGCGCTATCCGCAAAATGGAAACTTATGTCCAGGACATCGTCAGCCGGCTGATTGACGCGCAGATCGAGCGTGGTGAAATGGATGTCATATGGGATTTTTCCTATCCGCTGCCAGTCACCGTGATCGCGACAATGATGGGCATACCGGTGGAAGATCACGCCAAGTTCAAGGCCTGGTCCGGGGAAATCGTCGGCTTCATGGCCACCCCAAAACCCAGCCCAGAGGTCTTGCTCAAATCACAAGACGCCTTGCTGGCGATGCAGCAATACTTCCGTGACATCTATGCCAAACGGCGGCAACAGCCTCAAGATGATCTGATCACTGCCCTGGTTCAAGCTGAGCTGGAAGGGGATAAGCTCACCGAGGAAGAGATGGTGTCAAGTTCTGTGACAATTCTGATCGGCGGACACGAGACAACCACCTATCTCATCGCCAACGGTTTGAACGCCTTGCTTCAACATCCCGATGAGTTCAGACGCCTGCGCGACAATCTGGATCTGGCGGAGTCGGCGACCGAGGAATTTCTGCGCTATGAAGGCCCCTTCCAGCGCAATCGACGTATCGCCACCCGTCAGGTGCAAATTGATGGCGTAACCATCGAAAAGGATCAACTCATCATACAGTTTCTCGGCGCTGCCAACCGTGATCCCGCTCAGTTTCCCGATCCCGATGCCCTCGATATCAAGCGCTCGCCGAACAAGCACCTCGCCTTTGGTTATGGTCCACATTTCTGCCTGGGGGCGCCGCTGGCCCGGCTGGAAGCGCCCCTCGCCTTCCGCGGGCTTTTGGGGCGGCTGAAGAACATGCGCTTGGCGCATGACAACCTGGAATGGAATAATGCCCTTTTTCGCGGCTTGAAATCGCTGCCGATCGAATTTGAGCCGGCATGATGCAGATCCACGACCGGATTCAAACATCTAACTCAAACAAATCCGCGTCCGGGATAGGCTCGCCCTCATAAGCCAACACGATCTGATCTCGCAAAATCCCCGCTTGAATTAAAGCATCTACCAGTTTCTTATCCGACATATCTTCTTCAATGACAACCATGTTCTTGACAACGCGCGCCAATACAACTACGCCCGCAATATCCTTCCGCTCGGGATAGTCAACTCCATTCACCGCATAAATCCCTTGTTCGTCGTCCAGAATTGCGAACAAAAGAACATTTGCCCCTCGGCCGCTCACGGCGTACTTTACTACCTCGCGACGAACTAAACTCTTGATGTAATCCATTGCGAGACCTCTTCCCTGTCCTGGATCTTCCAACGGCACTTGCTCTGTAGTAGCAAAACATGATGCTACTCTTAGTCCCTTGCATTGATATTACACTTTGCGCCAGGTCTGTTGTATACTCCCTCGCATTTATCTACCCGCCCCAGGAACTACTTCTTGAATATTAAAGCCCTTCCCTATGTGACCCTGCTCGGCTTCATGTTTGGCTCCTCCATGGTTTTTTCTCGTTTCGGCGTCGGCCAGTTCGAGCCCACCACATACATCGGCATCCGCATGATCATCTCCAGCCTGATGGCGCTATCGGTATACCGGATCGCTACAGGACGACGCTTGCCGCGCGACCGCGAGCTATGGAAACGCGCCGGGCTGCTGGGCATTTTCGGAACGGCGGTCCCCATGACCTGTGTCATCATTTCCCTACAGTACCTGTCGAGCGGCGTCTCCGCGCTCTTGTTGAGTACGGGTCCCGCGATTACCATCCTTTTGGCGCATTTTACCTTGCCCGACGAACACTTAAGCCGGCGCAAGGTCTTCGGCGTCGGTCTGGCTCTTGGCGGCGCCATGCTGCTGGCCCTCAGCGGCGAGGATGGCCTGCCCGATGCCCAATCGGCGGCGTCCACCGGTTTTCTTCTGGTATCGGTCGGCATGACCTTCGGTTCGGTGATGGTGATCTACGCCCGCAAACGCTTGACCGGCTATGACGCCTACGACGTAGGCAGCATACGTATCTTCACCACCGCCCTGGTGCTGATGCCGTTTTCGCTGCTAACAGTCGGCTTCGATCTAAGCGCGGTCACCGGCGCCGGATATCTCGCCTTGCTCTATTCGGCGATTGTGGGCACATTCCTGGGCTTGCTCTTGTCCTTTTACAATATCAAACGCTTCGGCGCTACGCCGGCGATTATGTCCACCTATATCATTCCCATTTTTGCGGGCATCGGCGGCGTTCTAGTGCTCGGGGAAGAAATCACGCTGACCATGATAATCGGCATGGGCATAATCGTCAGCGGCATCGCCTTGCTGCAGGAATACAACAAATCACCGGCCACCTGGATGCGGCGTTACCCGCATCGGGGTTCCTATTAGGCATCGACAGTGCAAACATCAAAGGCCTCCCGCAGCGACGCTTTCCAATCACCCTTTGGGACGAATTCCTGGCCGATGTATCCGCCATACCCGGTCTCCGCGATTGCGCGGCAAATGGCGCCGTAATTCAGTTCTTGCGAATCATCAATCTCGTTGCGCCCGGGCACGCCCGCCGTGTGATAGTGGGCGAACCAGTGATGATGGTCGCGGATCGTCTGTATGACATCGCCTTCCATGACTTGCATGTGATAAATGTCGTAGAGAATCCGCGCCCGCGGCGAATTCACCGCCGAGACAACCTCGACCGCCCAGTCAGTACGGTCGCACTGATAGTCGGGGTGATTGAGCTTGCTATTGAGCAACTCCAAGATCAGGGTAATGCCGGCTGATTCGGCATCGCGCGCCAGCACCTCCAGATGTTTAATCGCGTTCTCGGCCCCCTCCTCGTCGGGCAGGCCCTCTCGATTCCCGCTGAAGACGATCAAATTGGGGATATGCCAGCGCTGCGCCAGCTTGAAGCTTGCTTCCGCCTGCTGCTGAATATCGTCCCAGTACTTGGGATGGCTGATGCCTTGCGTCAGCGGGACGTGCAATTGATGAGCCGCGATCTTCAAACCCTGATCCTGAACCAGCGCAAACTGCTCGATCGGCACTAACTCCATTGCCGCATACCCGATTGCCTTGCACGTCCGCAGCAAATCAACCGGGTCAATGTCGTCGCGTTCAAAGCACCACCAAGATACCGACTGCGGAATCGCCATTTCTCATCCCTTAACTCGCATCTTTTGCCAATAGTCGCGGTAGGCGCGCGTCTCGCGCAGGATCATGTCCAAGCGCTTTTGCAGCGTCTTCAGATCGTCGCTTGGCGGATCGTCGCGTTCCGTCAGCTGATATTCGCCCGTCCGCCCCACTCGATATGCCAGTTTACCGAGCGCGCGCAGCACTTGCAAGCCAACTTGCACGCCCCGTTCCCGCTGTCCCATGGCTGTCGCCAGCGCCTCAATCTGCGCTGCGCCATCCTTGTGATTCAAGGCGTATTTGACCAAGGCGGCTAAACGTCCCAGGAAGCTCGCTCTGCTATCATCCTCGGGGCGGTTGCCAAACAGGATCAGGCGAGCCGGGTTCACTGTCGCCAGCGCAGCCGACCATATTTCCGCAGACGGCGGCACGGTCCAGACGATCAAAGTTTCCTGCGACCTCAAGCCCAGCCGGTCGATCGCGCCCGCCATCTTGTCGACTTCCGACCAGATCAGCGCATCGGGAAAACGCGCCAACTCAACTTCGAGTTGCTCGACGGGGGCCAGAGACCGGCGATGATCAATTAGCTCAACAGCGACTGCTTCTGCTTGCACTTCTAGCGCAGCGCTCGAGATCAGCCTGTAGTCAGCCCATTCGACCAGCGGCTCGCGCACTCCCTTGTAGTCGTTGCTGCGCAGCGTATAGGCCAGGTCGAAGCGCCCTGCCGGCAGCTCTTGACCCGCGCCGCGCCACCAGATAACCCGCTGTTTTGTCCCGGCGCCGTCTTCAACCTGCAGTTCCAAATGTTCGCCGCGACGCCCCAAACCGGACTGTTTCACCAGCCTCAGATCCCGCGTCGCCAGGGTCAGCGGCGGATTGCCATTGCCGAAGGGCGCCAGGCGCTCTATATCCTGCGTCAGCTCCAGCGAGATCTCGCCCAGTTCGAGATAACCATCTATATGCAAGCTCGGTGCCGCCGGCCCCTCGCCCATCATGGCGCGCGCAACCCCGGAAAGCGCGCGACGAAATTCGAAGACTTTCTCCGCCGGCAGGCTCAAGCCCGCCGCCATACTGTGCCCGCCATACCGGGACAATAATGGCGCCACCTCTCCAAAAGCAGCTGTGATATCGACGCCGGCCAGGGACCGCGCGGAGCCGCGCGCCGTTGCCTCAGGCGTGGCGAGCAACACCACCGGACGCGCGAACTCCTCAACCAGTCTGCTGGCGACAATGCCGATCACCCCACTGTGCCAATCGCTGTGGCTGAGCACGAGCGCCGCATAATCGAGCAGTGAGGGGTCGCCGTCAATTTGAGCGATCGCCGACTGATAGACCTGGTTCGACAAGAATTTGCGCTTGGCGTTCAGGCCTTCCAGGTTATTCGCCAGTTGACGCGCCCGCTGCCAATCAGCGGTGGTGAGCAATTCGACCGCCGGATTGGCATCGCCCAGCCGCCCCAAGGCATTCAAGCGCGGCGCCAGCTCGAAGCCGATATGCCCCTCGTTGAGGTCAGCCGCGGCGATTTGGGCCCGTTCCAGCAGGGCGCGCACGCCCAAGCGTTTGTTCCGCCGCAAGATATCAAGGCCGCGCTGCAGCAAATAACGCGTATCATCCACCTGCACCATCACATCGGCGACAATGCCCAGGGCCACCAGATCCAGCAGGAAATCGCTGTCGTCGCCCTGGTACAGCGCCTCAATCAACTTGTAAGCGACGCCGACCCCGGGCAATTCGCTCAGCGGGTGCCCAGCCGGCAAGCGGCGCGGGTTGACCACCGCCCAGGCTGCCGGCAGCTCCGCCGGCAGCGCGTGATGATCGGTGATGACCGTATCCACCCCTCGGCCCCGCGCGCAGTCCACCGCTTCATGGGCTGCCACGCCGGTATCACAGGTCAGCACGAGATTGACGCCCCCCTCCAGCTTTTTGACCAGCGTGGGCAGATGGATGCCGTGGCCTTCGCTAAAGCGATTCGGCACGTGATAGCTGACCTGCGCGCCCTTCCGCTTCAAAGCGGAGAAAAGCAGCGCTGTCGACGTCTGGCCGTCGACATCAAAGTCGCCCCAAATCAGAATCCTTTCGCGGGCGCGAATGGCGCGTTGCAAGCGATCGACCGCCCGCTCAATATCGGGCAGTTCGCTTGCCGACGCCGGTTCATAATGGGCGGGCGACAAGAAAGTCCGCGCCGCGGCCGGCGTCCTGATGCCCTTGCGCCTCAGATGCTCGCTGATCAATGCGTGCCCACCCACAGCGTCGCGCAAGGCTGCGGGCACGTCTATCGCCCGCGGTTCCTCCCATTGGCGCTTTGCAGCACTTGACTTCAGTTTAGACATGAGTCTTCAAAACTATATCGGACTGGGTGCATGAGGCAACGGGCGACCCACCGGACGCTGTTGAAATACTACCCCATCCCCCGGCCTGGCGCCTCCTCGGTTCCCCACATCACAGGGGAAGTATCCCGAAGCTTCGGCTGAGGACAGGACACTTTTGAAATAACACGGAACGATAACGACGGGTCAGCTAGTACCTGATCCCTACAAGGTTCATTTATAGCGCGATTTGTAGGGGCGACCTATCAGGTCGCCCGAAAAACACCGAAAGAGTCCAATTTTTGCCGCGATTTCTTGCCCGATGAAAACTGTCCTGTCCACAGGAAGCTTCGGGGAAGAAGGGTCTTGTGCTCCATATTGAGCCGTTAAAGCCCCTCCCTCTTTATGGGACGCATCCCCCGTGAGGCGCTGAGGACATGACAGCTTTGATTCGATTAGCTATGAAAGCGACAGGACAACGATCACAAGCATCTTATTGGGCGAAAACTGTAGGGGCGACTCTGTGAGTCGCCCGAAATCGCCACAGAAATTACAAGTTTTGCAACGGTATTCCGCCAAGCTAAAACCTGTCATGTCCTCAGCCGTGAGGCGGGGGACCGAGGGGCATAGTGTTTGGGGTGAGGGTCTACTCAGCCAGTACCCGCTCCTCGACCAGCGCCAGCCCCTCTTCCGCCAGGTCCATGTTCATGCCCGGCTCCGCAGGCAACTCGATATGGCCGTCGACCGGCCTCAGCTTGTGCTTGTAGAAGACATTGCTATGCCGACCCGCCTGGAACAGCCATTCTTGCATTGGACAGGTCGTCAGCGCCTGCGAGGCGATCAGATGGGTCGAGGGCCAGCCGCCATGGTGCGGGATGACGGGAATGTCATGCGCCGACGCCAGCGCGCAAATCTTGCCCATCTCGGTCAAGCCCCCCGCCCAGGTCACATCCGGCTGCAGCACGTCTACGGCCTGCGCGTCGAGCAGCGCCTTGATGCCCCAGCGCGTATATTCGTGCTCCCCGCCGGAGATGAAGACGCCGCGTACCGAGCGCCGCAATTCGGCGTACTGCGGGATCTTGTCCGCCAGCACCGGCTCTTCGAACCAGTAAGGTCGGTATTCCGCCGCCAGTTCGACCATGCGCAGGGTATAGGGCACATCCCAACTGCTCCAGGCGTCGAACATCAAATCAACATCGGGGCCGGCCGCTTCGCGCGCGGCGCGGATGATGGCCAGGTTCCTGCGCATGCCCGCTTCGCCGTCTTTGGGCATGCCGGGCAAGAACCACTTGAAGGCCGTGAACCCCTGCGTCAGGAAATGCCGCGTGCGCTCAATGACTTTCAAGGGCTCCACCGAATAGCCGAGCATGGAGGCGTAAGCGCGGATCTTCCCGCGCGAGGGACCGCCCAGCAGCACATATACCGGCGCGCCCAGCAGTTTGCCCTTGAGGTCCCACAGCGCCAGATCGACCTTGCTCAGCGCCAGCATCGGCGTTCCTTTGCGCCCGTGAATGGATAGGCGGTACATCTTGTCCCAGATGCGCTCGACCGCGTGTGGATTCTCGCCGATCAGCATCTCAGCGAAATAGCGCTTGATGATGGCGATGTCTTCGTCGCCGACGGGACCGCAGATGCCCGTCGCGCCTTCGTCGCTGTCAATGAGCAAGAAATAGGCCTCCACCGGGTAGGGCGAGCCGCCGCTGATATCCTCGATCGGCCAGCGCGGCTGCGCCGCCTCCAACTCGGGATAGATGAAGCTGGGGCGCGCCAGGCCCGTTTCGCCCAGCGGTTCCTGATAATCCCACTCGGCGCGGACCTGGATGGCGCGGACGCGGTCGATTTTCATGGTTTGTGGTCCTCTATTCTGTTGAGTTATTGTCCATAGAGTCAGAAGTCGACGAATTAAATTTAATACCCATATGTTTGGCTATCTTCTTAGTAACTAGAATCAGGTGACGTTCTCGATCACCTTCGTTCAAGTCTACCAATGTGATTTCGGGCTTTCTCCACGCAGCTTCAAATGCGGCAATTGGCGTAACGTCGACGTTGCTCGGGCTGACGGGTATCCAGATGATCTTCAATTCTTGTTTTTTCTCATCTTTTAGTATCGCTGGCAATTCGACCTTGTTAATGAACCGCGATGCCAGAAATGCGCGAGAAATGAAAAGTACGGCGATTTTCGCCTTCGCCAACGCTATTATGATTTCTTCCCGCCAATGATCCCCCGTCTCAATCCTTTTGTCGCTCCAAATGTCTAGTGTTTGATGATGGTCTTCGATGGGTTGCCAATGTTCAAAAAGCAGATCTACCCAATCCTCATCTTCCCTTGCGTAGCATATGAATGCTTGATTACGCACTTGAGACACCTCTTCCTCAATAATGAGCCTATCATCAAACCATGTTCGGATGCCGTTTTTGAATCTTCCGATGAGGTCTTCTTGGATACCTTCCTTCGCGAAATCTTTCGATAATTCTCCACGTAAAGTACTAACTAATAGATACAGTCGATTGTCATCGAGAATCTCCAACGCTATATCGATATCTGACTCGTTAGCACCACTTTTTTCTACCGACGCCAAATTGACAAGGAGAATCTCCAAGAACGAATGCAGGCTCTTAACGAATTGCGTAGCTCCTTGTTCCTTTGTTGCGTAAATGACACGCATGATCGGTGCAATCTCTGACATGCTTCCGAAAAACTTTCCAATTGGAAAGTCTTGAGAGAGCGAGATTCCGAATACTTCAGAAAACTCATATCGAAAATTTTCGATGTCGTTCAGAATTGTTTCTGAGAATAACGACTGCAGATGTGGTTCAAGCAAACTCGTGTCAACACTGTCTACCAATCCATCGCGATGGGCAAGATAAACGCCGAGCTTCTTTAAGTGCTGGTGCCCGCTTACAAACATTCGGTCTACCTGCTTACGCTTTTCAAGAGGATCAGTCGCTTGCTGGTAAATCAGCCACCGCGCATATACTTCGACGTGCGGATTCTTGCTTAACGCAACTGACTCCAAAAGTGCTCTAGAAAATGACTCAAGCGATGGTTCGACTACCTGCTTCAGTATGCTCCTGACGAGATGCCAATCACTCTGTTCCTTTCTGTCAACGATGGACCGTATAGAGTCTTGTACCTCAGGTTCTCCAAGCTTTTGTAGACAATATAGTGCAAGCGCCTTGAGGGAACGCGGTTCGTAGCCCGCATTTAGGATAAGTTTCAGTTTCTCAATCAGTTTGTCATCCGGTGCATGAAGCGTAAGGTATTTCAGCGCGTGGTAGGAATGTTCCAAATCGTGGTCCAAAACATAATATGCCGTGTCTTTGATGTTCTCTTCTTTGCGATTAATTCGATTAAGAACAAATGCTACGTTCCTGAAATCCGCGAAACTGTCATCAACTGAATCGGAAGCTGCATGTGGATCAAATGACTCATGTAGTATGGCTAAAAGCTGCTCCTGTCGTTTCGCTTCTGCGACAGGGTCTTCCTTCTCCTCCGCAATTGCCGACAAACTCTGTCTTAACATCCGCTGCAAATCGGCGCGAGGTAAGTCGGATATTCGATACGTCATTGTCTTCGACGTATTTCTCTGCAGCCCAAGTGAATCCAGAGCCTTGTCAATCTTGAACAGAACGTACTTAACTTGTTCAAAGTCATGGACAAAAATGTAAGTGTCATCAACATAGCGATGTACTCGAAAGTCCTTGAGAGTCCCGTCAAGGGAATTCAAATACAGATTCCCCATATAATCAGAACACTCATATCCTACGGGGATTCCTTTTCCCGGCGCAGGCGCCCACTTTTCCAGACATTTACGTAACAGATCTCTGTCCGCTTCGTCTGGAAGCCAACCGTGCTGCTCTATGAGCTTAAGCAGCTGATCGTGATCTACCGAATAATAGTAGGACCGAATGTCGGTCCGAACTAGCCACCCCTGCTCCTTCACTTTTGCAAACTCGTCAAACGACGATAGCACTCGATCTCGAAAGAGATCATATTGACCTTGGATCAATACAAAGCCATTCTTACGCAAATTAAACGCTCGTTGAAAAAGCCACTCAGATCTGAGCGCGGGATCAATTGGAATATTTCCATATACTCGATGCGAGCAATAGAGTTCAGCGATAGTCTTAAATGAGTATTTGATCAGTCGGTTGCATAAGTACTGTAAGACTATGCGATCATCCATTTCCAAAAATTCAAAACGTCGCAACGACCTGTCTTTCTTGGGACTGTAAAATGGAGAAGTTTTGCTCGGTCTGTACTCTCTCCGCTTCAATTTCTCAGATATGAACGACAAGTACTTCGACACATGCGACGGATGTCCGTAGATTTGCAGCGCTAGCCAGTCCTTCACCTCCGTCCTGGTCGAGCGTGTAACATGTATCCACGCTAGCTCCATCTCCTCAAGGGTTGGAACGCTTATGAAGCGAATTTCGTGTTGTTCGGTCATAGTCAAAACTCAATCTCGGCAATCTGATCAAAATCCAGCGTGAAGTCTTCTTCAAGCTCCTCTTCTTCATCGAGCAAATCCACCAAACCCGCATCGCCCCGTTCGCAAAGCGACCGGTAAGTGCAAAAACGGCAGTGGGCTTCGTCCTCCGTCAGCGGAAATTGCTCGGCTTCCTCGACCCCTTCTATCAACCCGCGCAGGTAGGACTCGTCTCGCCTCAGTTGAGCGGCTGAATAGTCGATGCTGACGCGCTCGCCCCCCTGCGCCACGAAGCAATAGATCATGCGGATCTGCTCCGGCGGGATCGGGCCGCCATAAAGATGAGCCCCGGCTTTAGCCAGCACATAGCGATAAAGAATCGTCTGCAGGCGGTCCGCCAAATCGCTTGGCGCCGGCGCCCGGCGCCAGGTCTTCCAGTCGACGATGACCGCTTCCCCGCCCGCGTCCAGCGCCAGCAGGTCGTATTTGGCGATCAGCCGGCGGCCCGCCAGATGCGCCTGCAAGGCGATTTCGGCCTGGCGCTGCGCCGGCAGCCCCGCCAAGCCCGTCTCGCGGAAGCTGTCCCACCAGGCCGCCACTTCCGGGTCATCGTGCAGCGACCGCGCCAGCGTCTCCGCCGGCACGCCCAGAAGATGCTGTTGCACCAGCTTATGGAAACGGGCGCCCTGCCGCGTGCGCTGCTCGTACTGCAGCGCCGGCGCCGCCTCCACCGCCGGGTAGCGCAGCCGCTTGATATAGCGCAGCTCAAAGCGCCGCCGGCAATCCGCCGCGTCTTGCAAGCTGCCTTGCGTGAAGGCGAAATCATCGGGCAGGTTCATGGCTCTCGCGCCGTCGCATTTCCTCTTCCCAAAATGTTCGTAGCGCCAGCAAAGGCGTGGCTTCGGTGGCGTCGCCGCGGCGGCCGGTGTTCCAGGTGATGGTCAGCGCTTTGCGGGCGCGGGTGATGCCGACGTACAACAGCCGCAAGCGCTCGGCAGCGTATTCGACCCGCCCATCGAGGCTGGCGAATCCTTCATGATAAGCTTCGCCGCTTTGCAAAGCCCCGAGCTGCGCCAAGGCCTCGGCCGACAGGTTGAGATTGTCGCGGATGTACCATTTTTCGCCGATGAAAGAATCATTGGGCTCGGCTGAAGGAAAGTCATAGTTGTTGACCGAAATCAGATAGACCCGGTCCCATTCCAAACCCTTGGCCTTGTGCAAGGTTGTGACCGTTACCTTGCCCTTGTGCGCATCGGGGTCGAATTGACCCTCGTCGTCGCCCAAGCCGGTGAAGCGGCGTCGATTCGCGGCGATATCGCGCAGTTCCGCGGCAAAATCCGGCAGGCGCATCTGGGGATGCGTCTCCGCCAGCCGCGCCAGATACAGCGCCACCATATGCGCTGTGGCGATATCGCTCTCGCTGGTGAAAACCGGGCCGTGCTTCTCGCCCGAAACACTGCTGACGGTGCCGGCGATCGTTAGAATCAATTGATCAATCGGCAGTAAAGTCGCGCGCAGCCAGGAGCTTACATTCATCCGAAACGCAGTTAGCTGGGCGTAGAGTTCAGCCTGTTCCTCCGCCGACACGCTGTCCTCGAGCCAGTCACTCAATCGCGGCGCGACATATTCTTCGACCGCGCTGATCCTGCCCAGGCCCGTCATCACACGCTCGATAGCTGCCGCGGCCTGGGCATCGTCCTGTTCGTCGCGCCGCGTCACTTGATAGACCTTGGCCAGTTTCTTGGCGTCTTTGGGGTCGGCCAGGTATTCCAGGATCAGCGCCAGGCTGCCCACAACCGCGCGCGTTGACGAGGTGGTGTTGAGGTTCTCGACATAGGGCACGCGCTTTTCCCGCAAAAACTTGACAATCTCCGAACCCCGCGTATTGCGCGCCACCAGAATAGCAGCCGTCTGATCGGGATGCGCTTCCAGCCAGCGCTTGCACGATTCGGTGACGATCATAGCTTCTTTCGTCGCGCTATAAGCTTCCGGGTACAAGACGACCGCGGCCGGATCATCGGGCGGGTTCGGCTGTGGATCGCCCCTCGGCGTCGGCTGAATAAAAGGCTTGCTCAGCGGAATGCGATCGCGAATCGCGCCATGCGGATGTTTTAGCGACCAGCCAATCAGATAGTTGGCCAACCTTTGAATGCTGACGCTGCTGCGCCCGGAGTTCGGCAATTCGCGCCCGACAACGCCCGGCGAGCCGATGAAAGCGCGCAGGTATTTGGGGTCGGCAGTGGTGAAGGTCTCAAATATGGCTTGATTGGGGTCGCCCACCCGCACCCAATTGCCCTCCTCCCCCGCCAGCAAGCCCAAAATCCGCTCCTGCAGCAAACTGCTGTCCTGCGCTTCGTCTTCGAGAATGAAACGGTATTTTCGCCGCAGCGACTCCAGGTAGGCCGGGTCGCTCTTTAAGACGCGCAGCGCCAGGCAAATCAAGTCCTGAAAATCGACCGCGCCGCGGTAGCGCAAGGCGCGTTCGTAATCCGCATAGATCTCGGCGCAGATCCGCGCCAGGCCCAACCCGTCTCCCCGTTCTACTTGGTCTGCCAGGCGCTGCTTCACTTCTTCCGGCGACAGCAGATCGTCCTTCGCCCGCCGGATAAAGTCGCGCGCGCTATCTGTCAGGGTCTGCCCCCAGCGATAGACGCGATAGCGCCCGTTGTCTCGGTACTTTGGCGCCAGCCAGTCATCGGGCGCCTCGGGCGAGCGCCCCATCCAGGACTCAACGGCGGCCGCCAAGATCTCGTTGCTCTCGCGTTCGTCCACGATGAGAAAGGCTTCGTCCAGCCCGGCCATCGTCGGCTTCTGGCGAACGATGTCATTCGCCAGCCCGTGCAGCGTGCGCACGCGGTAACCGAAGCCGGGCAATAGCCCCTCGGATTTGACGTATTCGTTGATCTGTCGCGCAAAATTGGCAACTGCCGAATTGACCAGGGTAACGATCAAGATTTCCTGTCCCGCTTCCAGATCGGTCTCCGCCAGCAACGTTGCGGCCAGGTAGGACAGCGTGGCCGTCTTGCCGCTGCCGGGCACCGCCGCCACGCCCAGGTAGCCCTGGCGATAAGCCAACACCTCTCGCTGCTTGGGGCGGGGCCTAAACATGCGCTTCCCCGTTTATATTATCCGCAACGCGCCGCCGCATGGCCCCATGAATCGCCTCCAGCAGCAAGCCGCGCTGTTCATAGCCGCTCTCGCTGAGCTCGCTGTAACCCAGGTAGATCTCTTTTCGGCAGCGCCGCGCCAGCGCCAGGACAAGCCGGCCCAGCGTCTCTCGGTTCATCGCCGCCTCGTCATCATCCGTCCAGGTTCTGCCCGCCGGCCAGCCCAAGCTCAATACATGGGGATGCGTCAATGGCTGATACAAGCGGCGCGCCCAGCCTTCGCTGCCGACATTCAACCAGAACTGATAATCAACCGCGCGGTTGCTCAACAGAAATGTATAGGCGGGCGCGATCAATACGCAGTCTTCATCGTCCGCGATCCAATCGCGCAAGTAGAAATCGGCAATCACGCCGCGGTCCACCATGTCCAAATAATCTTTGCCCAGGTCCGTCCCCTCTTCATAGCGGCGCATGAACTCCAGCGACCAGCGAAAGTTGCGCGCCGAATCCACCAAATTCATGCTGACGTTGCCGGCATCGCCGTTGTCGTGAAAGCCGAAGCCGGCCCGCGACAAGACCTCCCCGAACAACTGACGAAAGAAAATATCAAGCGCCTCGGTCGGCGCGCCTTCAATGTAATTGTTCAGCCAGGTCTGCAGCCGGTCG
Organism: Chloroflexota bacterium; assembly: GCA_026708115.1. GTDB lineage: Bacteria > Chloroflexota > Anaerolineae > Aggregatilineales > Phototrophicaceae > UBA6055. The sequence continues at coordinate 23,854 of JAPOVL010000044.1, read as the reverse complement.
TAACGAGCGCCCAGTTCGTAGGTGATGCGGTCCTGCATCGTATCCGATTTGATCTCGGAAAAGGGCAGCAATCGACCGTCCCGGTATAACATCTCGGTCAAGAGCTTGGCGCGGATCAGGTCCAGACCCTCGATGGCCGTCATCACTGCGAATGCGACATCAAACTCGGCTGGCGTCATCTGCCAGCCCGGGTGCGCCAGGCGAGCGAAGGTCAAAAGCGCGCGGGCCGCCGGTTCATCGCGCAGCGCCCGCGACGGCCGGTGAGAGCGCGCCCGGATATCGCGCGCCGTCAAGCCTTCGACCAGGGCAAAGCGCAGCACATCGGACATGAATGGCGCCATCACCACGATCTTCTGCGGCGATACGCCCTGTCGCTTGACGAGCTCATCAATACCACCGGCGACCCAATCCACCATCTGGGGATGATAGCGATGCGCCTCCCTTATCAACGACGGCTGCGGATCGTCTTCGCCAATCCCGCCAAGCCCTCTAACAAATCCTGCGCCCAATTGACCCGCCAGCGCGCGTCCCAGGGCGCGACTTGCATCAGACATCACTTTGCTGTCGGCGAACCGTTCCTCATCATCACAGAGGCTTTGCAGCCGGCGCGCGTTCTCGGGGTCGGCGCCCAGGAAGCGGCGAAAACCGGCATCGCTGTCGTAGATGACCAGCGCCGACTGGCACTGTCGCAGCAGATCCGCCACAATACGGTGCGAGGCTGGATTGTCCTCTTCCGTGTTATCCACGATCACATGTCGGTATCGCATCCTGACCTGCGCGCGCGCTTGCGGCAAGTTCCAGACATGATCCAGGAAAACCGCCAGTTGCAAGGAGAAATCGAGCAAATTATTGGCCAGGCAATAGGCGCGGAAGGCGGCGGCGCAAGTCTGCGCGTCTTCGTAGATATGGCCCTGCTCAACGCCGCCGGGCAGCGCCGCCTTGAGCCGCGGCGCGATCTCGTCGATCGCGAAGCCCACTACCGCCGCCTTGTTCATGTTATCGACAATTTGACTGTAGAGCCTGGCGCGGTCGATTCGCACGCTGTTGAAGTAGTCCCGCACGTTGACCAGCGGCTCGATGACCTTGGTCATAAAATACTGCACCGATTCCAGACTGAGGAAGTTCGGCAAATCCTGGGGATGGCCGAAGCCGGCTCGCTCGGCAATCAGGAACCAGAATGCTTCCACCATCTGCAGCGAGAGGCTGCCAATGGTCTGAACCGCGACCTGCCCGCCGTTGTACCCCGAATGCTGCCGCAACGCCTGCAGGTAGGGCTGCGCCAGCGAGCGCTGCGGCACATAAATCAGGATCGACTCCGCCGGAATGCCGAGCTCCAGCAAATGCAGCAAGCGCCCGATGCCGGCCCTGGTTTTGCCGCTGCCAGCCATGCCCTCCAGCCAGATTTTCTTATCCGGCGCCGCCTCGGCAATGGCTGACTGCTCCGCTGTCAATGAGATCTGCAATTTAGCGCTCAGCCTTCGTTTCCCGCTTTACGTCAGTTGATCACCGAGATTATAAAACGCCGCCACTCCAAAGGCGATAATCTCTTCCGCAATATCTGCCAGCGCGGGCGCCACGTGAGACGAAGCGCGCGAAAATTGTAAGGGCGACCGGCGGGCTGTGTCGGCGGTCAGTGTCGGCGGGCGGTGTCTACGCGCCCTACGCGACCTACGCGCCCTACGCGCACCCCTTGTGGGATTTCCGCCCCCGCTTAACGGGGGGACCGAGGGGGGCAAGGCGCCGGGGGGTGAGGGGTGAAAAAAGCCCGTCAGCGTGACCCAGTACCGGACAAACCTGTAGGGGCGACCTATCAGGTCGCCCGAAAAAGATAGACTATCGTGCAGTACGACCAGTTGGTTTGGTTCCCAATCAAATTCCTGTTAGAATATTCTTGCAGTACGTTCCGCCCTATCGTTATCACAGTGAAGGAGACCAAGCAAGATGAATAGTTTAATTCGAATCCTATCGCTAACTATGCTGCTATTGTTTTCTGCGGCGCTTTTTGGGCACGTCGCGGCGCAAGATCTCGGCAGTGGCGCTCCCATTATCGAGCCGAACTTCGGCGACGACCCGACAACCTTCAACCCGATTATCGCCAACGATGGCACCTCATACGATGTCATCAACCGCATGTTTCCCGATTTCATCGGCGTCGATTCCGAGACCATCGCCTATATGGGCGGCGCCAAGGGCGGCTTGGTATCCAGTTGGGATATCGCCGAGGACGGCGTCACCTATACCTTCCACCTGCGCGATGACATGGTCTGGAGCGACGGCGCCCCCATCACCGCGCATGATGTCGCCTGGTTCCTCAAAGCGACTCTGAGTGGCGAAACCACCTCGCCGCGCCAGCAGTTGCAAGACAGCGTCGCCAGCTACGAAGTCCTGGACGATCATACCCTGAACATCGTATTTAACGAGGCCAATTGCACGCTCATCGACACGCTCAATCCCGTTTACCCGGTGCCGGCGCATGTCTATGAAGAAGTCTACGGCGACGATTATGCTGGCATGGACGAAAACGACTACAACCTCAATCCGACTGTCAGCGGCGGCGAGGCCTTTGTCTTCTCCAACTTCCGCCCGGGCGAACAAACCACCTTGCTCGCTAATGAAGACTATACCCAAGCCGAAATGGGAGCGGTGGTACCCCAAGGCTGGGTCTACAAAGTCGTTACCGACCAGGTCGTGCAGATGGAACAATTCTTCGCGGGTGAGCTGACCTTCGTCGACAGCGTGCCCCAAGCCAACCGCGATGATGTCCGCACGCGCGGCCAAGCCGGCGAGTTCCAGACCTTTGAGACGCCAGCCGGGACCATTCGCTTCCTCTCGCTCAACACGGCCGATCCCAGCAATCCCCAAGACGGTCTTGACGCCGACGGCAACGCCATTGATCAGGGCCATCACCCCATCCTCGGCGATGTGCGCGTTCGCCAAGCGCTGAACTACGGCATGAACTTCGATGAAGTCAACGAAGGCGCATTTTTCGGCACCGGCGTGCCGGTCGCCTCGCACGTCCGGCCGACCGACTGGAGCTTCCCGGCCGGCCTCGAACCCTATCCCTTTGATGCCGACGCAGCCATGGCGCTCCTGGACGAAGCCGGCTTCACCGACGCCGATGGCGATGGCGTCCGCGAATGCAACGGCTGCATGCACGCGGAAGACGGCGCGCCCCTGGCATTAACCGTCAAGACCAACGCCGGCAATACCTCTCAAGAAGCGCTTTACACCATCCTGCAAGACCAGTGGAACGAACTTGGTTTCGATATCACCGTCGAATTTGTCGAGTTTGGCACCCTCGTCAGCGAATTCACCGCGCAGACATACGATGCCATCGGCGTCTTCTGGGGTCTGGCAACGCCGGCCAATCCCAACGGCATCGCCGATATCTTCCTGCCAGGCGCTGATGTCGTTGGCTCCGGTTACAACACGCAATCCTTCAACAACCCGCGCTTGAACGAATTGATCGAAGAAGCCCGTAACCTGCCCGGCTGCGACCTGGAAACGCGCAAAGCCATGTACGGCGAAGCCTATCAGATCCTCCGCGACGAATCGCCCTGGATCTGGATCAGCACCGGCAACGTCTTGCTGGCGGCCCAGACCAATGTCGAGAACTGGGCCCCGCGGGCCGGCGGCGCGCGCTGGAATATCGACGCCTGGACAATAGAAGAGCAGTAGTCTCGTATCGTTGACCTAGAAGCAGTCCTCTCCTTCTCGTGAGAGGACTGCCCATGTTTACCAACTTATGATCAAGTACATTGCTCGGCGTCTCTTACAATCGATCCCGATCTTCTTTGGCATCACCATATTCTCTTATCTGCTGATTTCGCTTGCGCCCGGTAGTCCGGTCGAGATTCTGGCATTCAACAACCGGCTCAAACCGCGAGAGAGGGAAGAACTCAAATATATCCTGGGCACCAACGATCCGCTGCCCGTACAGTACCTGCGCTGGCTGATCGGCGATGACTGGATGCGCTGGGATAGCGATGGCGATGGCTTGGCGGATAGCGCTGTCTTCTTTATCGATCTCTATGCGCCCCAACTGAATGACAGCGGCAAGCCAGCTATTGACGAAGACACTGGCGATGTGCTCTTGCGCCCTTTGCCGGCAGGCAATCAACGCGGTATCTTGCGTGGCGACTTTGGAAATTCAGTTTATTACAAACGCGCCGCATTAGACGTCTTGGTCGAGCGACTCCCAGCCACATTGGAGCTGGGCACGACCTCGCTGCTGGTTGGTTTGATTATGGGAGTTGCCATAGGCATCATTGCCGCGATCAATCGCGGAGGATGGTTCGATCAAAGCAGCCGCGTCGGCGCGGTCATCGTCAACTCTGTGCCCAACTTTGGCCTCGGGCTGCTATTGATACTCGTCTTTGGCGTAACCTTGGGTATCTTCCCTTTGGCCGGTCGCTGCAAAACCACGATCGACGATTCTTGTCCGCCTCTGCCTTCAAGGCTGGAATACCTGGTCTTGCCGACAATCGTGCTCGCGGCTGGCGGCGTGGCCGGTTACTCGCGTTATATGCGCGCCTCTATGCTGGACGTGGTCTCGCAAGATTATATTCGCACAGCCCGCTCCAAAGGCTTGAACGAACGCAGCATCTGGCTGCGACACGGCACGCGTAACGCCTTCATACCAATAGCAACCTTTATTGGACCCTCCATTACATTCTTGCTGTCTGGCGCTGCCGTTGTTGAATCCGTTTTCTCCTGGCCCGGCGTCGGTCGATTAATCGTTCAAGCGCCAGGACGTCGCGATTTTACAGTTGTGATGCTCGTCGTCGTCTACGCGGCGATCGCCAATATCTTGGGATATCTCATATCCGACATTCTTTATGTGATGATCGATCCACGAATCCGTTTCGACTAGGCGGCGATCATAATACTTATGACGGACAGAAAAACTGTAGCCAAGATGAAGGACCATGATTCCACGCTCGTCAGCGATTCGCTGATGCGCAAGGCCTTGCGTTCGATTTGGCGCGACAAATTGACCGTCATTGCTCTAGCTGTAATCTTCTGTCTGACCATTGTCTCGATGCTGGCGCCCTTCATCACTGATGTCCTCATGCGTGTCGACCCCAACGAGCCAAACACCGCAGATAAATTCACGCCGCCGCTGAGCAAGGGATATATTCTCGGCGCCGACGATATCGGGCGCGATCAACTGGCGCGCTTGTTGCACGCGAGTGGCGTGTCGATGGGTATCGGGTTCTTCGGTTCTAGCCTGGCGCTTTGTATTGGACTGGTCTTTGGCATGGTCGCCGGCTACTTTGGCGGGGCGGTTGACGATCTTTGTAGCTGGATCGTTATCACCATCGATTCGATCCCCGGGCTAATCTTGCTCATCCTGATTTCTTCAATTCTCTCCTTCAATGCAACATCGCTCATTCTTGTCGCGGGTATGATCGGCTGGATCGGTACCTACCGCTTAATCCGTGGACAGACCTTGTCCATCCGCTCCAAGGAATACGTCACTGCGGCCCAAGCGCTCGGCGCAAGCCCGTGGCGGATCATATTCATACATATCCTGCCCAACCTCATTTCTGTGACGGTTATATCATTAGCCCTAGGCATCGCCGGTCTCATCTTGGCCGAATCCGCACTCAGCTATCTTGGCCTCGGCGTGCAGCCGCCACAAGCCACCCTTGGCAATATGCTGACCAAATCAATACAATTCTTCCGGCTCGGTCCCCACCTCATCATTTTCCCAATCTTCCTGATTTCGCTCGTCGTGCTCTGCTTCTACATCATCGGCGACGGCATCCGCGACGCCTTCGACCCGGCTCTGCAGAAATAACATCTTTGCCCCTCCCGCCCCCAGCTCGCTCCCTCAAACGCTACCTTTCTTCCAGCTGAACATTTATTGCCTTGCCGACAGCCCTACACAATTCCCATGCCAAGCTGCTACGATAGGCGCGGCAAAATAACTTGGTTATCGTAACATTTTCTTATAATTTGTATCATGTTTGTTATGAGAGTCTAACCCGAAACCGGCAACTCCACTCCACCAAGATATTGCATCCCGCTTCAATCTGCGCTATAGTTACATAGTATCTATACTGTTGAAATTGAGAGATGAGTACTCTATGGCGCAAGATCATCGTCCCCGCTCCGAAACTCGTCAGATGATGATAGAGGTCGTCGCCAAGAGCGAAAAACCTCTCACGCGGTCGGAAATCGCCAATCGGGTTCAACGGAAGAAAACACCGCATTTGGTCAATTTGATGGACTCCCTGGTCGATGAAGGCATCTTCCTGCGCAGCATTGTTACCTTCAACAATGGCGTAACGGGATACATTTATTCAATCGCAGATTCGCGCTCGGCTGTCGCCGACCGCTCCTTCGCACGAGCATAGACACGCACGCGCTCTTTATCATTCTCTGCGCTTCGCCTAGTCGCGAGCGTGATTATCAACAGGTATCAGGCCTATGAAGATTATCACCCTTCTCAATGAAAAGGGCGGGGTTGGCAAGACGACAGTCGCGACGCACATCGCCGCGGGCTTGGCAATCCGCGGCAAGCGCGTGATATTGGTGGATGCGGACCCCCAAGGCCACGCCACCATCGCCTTTGGCTTGGTCAAGGAACCCGGCTTTTATGACTTAATAGTCCGTAACGCCCCTTTCCAGCAGGTGCTGCGTCCCGTGCCGCCAGAACGATTTAACTTGCCAGACGAAGCCCACAATACCCGCGGGCAGTTGTTGATGGTCCCGTCCAACATTGAAACGCGCAGCATCGCCGGCAATATCTCCGACGCCTTCACCGTATTGAAGCGCTTTAATCAATTGCGCAACGCCATCGATTTTGTCATCTTCGATACCTCGCCCACGCCCTCGCTCTTGCATTCCTCCATTTACATGGCCACCGATGGCATCATCTATCCCACCAAATGCGAAGCCTGGAGCTTTGATGGCTTGCGCGAGAGCTTGACGCACAAGGATCAGTTCAGCCCCATCCGCCAACAATACAATCTCAACGACATCAAGGTCCTCGGTGTCGTGCCAACCATGTATCGCGGACGCACGCTGGAGCACCAGGACAATCTGCGCCGTCTGCAGGATACCTTTGGCGAACTGGTATGGAAGCCCCTGCCTGTTCGCACAATCTGGGCCGAGGTCGCCAGCGCGCGCCGCACCGTGTTCTCGCTGGCCCCGACTACAACCACAGCCGATGACGCCTGGGCCCTGGTTGACCAGCTGGAAGGACGCATCTATGAGCAGTCGTGAACGACGCCGAAAAATCCAAGACGAAGAAAATCTTTTATACGCTAATCCCAACACGCTTGACCCCAAAACAGCTGACGCTATCGGCTTCGGTTTGGGGGAGTTGGCTATGGAGATCGCCGCGGCCGATAGCGAGTTTCAAGCCATAGAAGCCATAAGCATCGGGGATATCCAGCCCAACGCCATGCAGCCGCGCCATAGCGTTCCCCACGATTTGACCGACATGTACCCCCTGACCCCGGACAACATAATCGACATCTTCGAGCGCTGGATTATTGAAGTGCAATTGGAAAAATCGCAGAACGACTTTGATGTCACAAACTACCTCTTGGGAGAGACCACAGAGCGGGGAGATCGCGCGGAAAAAGACGAGAGCGACGGCGGCTCCGGCCTTGCTTTGGTCGCTTCCACAAAAGAAGACGCCTTGATGAAACTCGTCGATCTGGCAGCCAGCATCCGGCGTGACGGCCTGTCTAATCCCGTCAGCCTCGTCCATCATGGCGACCGCTACGAGATCGAGACCGGCGAACGGCGCTGGCTGGCCTACCACATGCTCTATTGGAAATTCGGCGACGGCGATATGCGCCCGGACGGATCGCAGGTTAACTGGTCGCGCATCCCAGCGCGCCTCGTCAACCGGGTCGATGTTTGGCGACAAGCCAGCGAGAATAACGCCCGCGACAATCTCAACGCCATCAGCCGCGCCCGCCAGCTCGCCGTGCTCTTGATGGACCTGCATGGCTGGCAAAACTTCACCGCCTATAATCAATGTGAGAACGAACAAGCCTTCTACGCCCAGGTCGCGGATGGCGCGCGCTGGCGCATCCCCCGCGGTCAAGGCGAGCGACTGCTCAACGCCATGGGCATGACAGAGGCCAGTCAGTTGCGGCAGTATCGAGCCCTGCTGCGCCTGCCGGAAGAGCTCTGGCGCAAGGGCGACGACGAGAACCTCAGCGAAGGCGAATTGCGCAAGATGAAGTCCGCTCTCGCAACCGTTACACGTGTAACGCAATCCGCTTCCGGCAAGCGCAAAAAAGACGTCGTCAACCGCCTCGCCCTCGACGCCGGACAATGGCGCAAGCGCCTGCGTAAAGAAATCTCCTCCACAACCACCGATACCCGGCCCAAACTCCGCCGCCTCATAGAAAGCGAGATCCGCCAGTTGCTGCGCCTGATGACAGAACTCGACGAATCCGAAGCCACCGTCCACTCCGCTTAATCGCCACCCAAGACCACAAACCTCTCTCCATCCCGCCCATCCTCAAGCCCACGCAGAGGACCGGTATCCTTTCGCCTGGGATATTTCGATGGCCTGGCCTAAAGCTCTCCCTCCCTGCTGCTTCGCGGTTTCCGCCCCCCCCCCCCGTTGAGCGGCTGAGGAGCGGACACGTTTGACACGACAGCGACGGGTCAGCTAATAGCCTACGGCTGTGTCGGCGGTCATTGTTTACGCGACCTACGCGCCCAGAGTCCTACTAGGTTCATCGCGAAACTCGTAGGGGCGACCTATCAGGTCGCCCGAAAACCGCGCTACGAAATACAGATTTATTGTCGATATCGAGCTACATGAAAAAACCGCCCCCTACTCAGGGGAGAGGGGGCCGGGGCTGAGGGCTGCAAATAGCCCTGCAAACACCACAATACCTCTCAAGCCTTCTACGGGCCACCTATCAGGCCACCCGAACATCCCCAACATAAAGCCACGACTCCCGACGATATCGCCATGAAGAACAGACCCACCCTCGCCAGCACCCCGCGCCCAATGCAAAAAAAATACCGTTACTCCTGTAACGGTACCCTCACACACCTAAGTCCCGTCCAAACGCCGGACGGAAACCCCAGACAATTCTTATCCCTCCGCGGCCCGCATCAGCAATTCCAGCGCCCGTGGCGCCTCTCCCAAACGCAGCGCTCGCCTGGCAAGCGCATATAAGAACTCGCCAGGTCCCTCAAATGACGCCAGATACACATTTCCCTCGCCGAATTGCTTCAACATGCGATACGCGATCCCACGCTTCACCGGCCGCTCCACCCGCCGGCCATCGCGATCGTAAGCCAGCAAATACCCCTTGATCGTCTCCGCCACCTTGTCCGGCGCGATCTGCCTCGCAACCGATTCAAAGAACAGCGGAACCCGCTCCACCTGCGCGCGGGGACCCCGCCGCTTTACCAAGCCAGCCAACGCTTTAATCGCATTCTCCAGCCGACCATCCGCGCTTCCCGCCTCACGCAACGCCCGCGCCCTCACGAAACTCGCCAGGCTCATTTGCTCATACTCTACCCGGCTCTCCTCTCCAGACATGACATACCTCGATGGACGCCTCATACAAATCCTCACATCCCCGCTCCCAGCCTTGAGCAACCATGATCCAATGTGCCGCCAGGCCGGGAACCGGCGACCATCCCCCATTTCCAGCCAGTATCCATTCGTAGAATTCTTCACCTCACCCCGCCGCCGCTTCGGCAAGCTATCCAATATCCCCCGCGTGAGAGGGCAGGCGCCCACTTTCTCCACAACCGACACCTTCAGCTGGCGATTGTACCGCGCGATCGTCCGAGGATTCACGCCGATTCGCTTCGCCAACCAGCTTTTGGGTACTTCAGGAGACAACCGCTTCAAGTATTCCCGATGCAGCGCCAGACGATAGCAATGGGCAGACTTTATGTCCTCGCCGCTGATCTTGTCCGACGGCGACCACGTCAGTCCCAACTGCCGCATCAGACCGCCTATCGCCGGCACCTGGTACATGACCTGAGGGGGCCGGCCGCGTCCCCGCGATTTAAGTCCCCTCTTGTCAAGGTATTCTACATATCTTCTCCGTATAATGTATCGCCCATCGTACACCGACGCTTCGCCCCCCACCGCGTCGAGCACGCTTTTCCGATTCAGTCCGAACCCAGCCGCCGCCTCTATCGCCTCGCCTAGCGTGAACCATTCGCTCTCGCGCCACTTCGCCAACCGAAAAACCTCCAGCAAACGAATCAAAACTGTCGACCGCTGGTTCTGCAACAGAAACTCGCGCAGCGAATTCGGTATCCCCAATCCATGCGCCGACATGCCGTAACCCTTCTTGAACGCGCTCCCTATCGTACGCAAGGCCTCACTCAGCCGGCTCTCAGGGCTTTCAACCCGCATCCCCTGCCTGTCCGCCTCCCATACATGCGCTTCCCCAAGCAAAGCAACCACATCGCTCTCCCCAAGCCCCTCATCCCGAGCCACCGAAGCGCAGCGGTACAGAGCGTTGTTGCGCCCTAACTGCTTGGCCAAGCGCCTGTACAAGACCAGGACATCCGTTTTCTGTTGGCCGCCGCCCCTAGGCATCGCGACGCGATTATCTACCGTTCCGCTCTGCAGATAATTCAGCACCTCATGGAGCTCCTCCTTCGACAGCTCCAACGGGGGGATATCCTTTACTTCTCGGTATTGGAAGCTGCCGATTTGCGACGGCGGCGCAATCACATATGACCGTTCGCCTTTGATATCCCCGCCCACAAACTGGTGGCTCGGCACCTTCTGCTCACTACGAAAGTAGAGATGAAAGCCCCTATTCGTCTTGACAGTACGAGTCGCGATATGCTCCGGGAAACGGCGGCAGAACTTCTGATAGCTCAGCAGATCGTCAAAGTCGATCACCAAGAGTCTCGACACGCTCCCACATACGATACCCAAGGCCGTCACATCATCATGGAAAACCGATTCGATTTCCGCTGGCGAGGCAATGCGCTTTTGGAAATTCCGCCACCTGATCGCTGGCTTCTTCGGTTGCTCTGGCAGACTGTCCCCATGTACCGGGATGACAGAAAATCCAGCCATCGCCAACTCTTTCGCTCTTTTTTTGAGCCTTTTCCCTGAGGAAAACACCGCTTTTCCCATGAAATTTGACCTTTTCTAGCGCCAGAAGCCTTGAAAAACCGCCCAACATCCCTTACCGTAAATGGCGAGCAGGGAGCTTTTAAGGACAAAAGCGCCTGCGGAAAGCAAATCGCCGTCAATTGCGCATACCCAGCGATCCATCGCTATTGCTATGCCAAACTGTCGGTACTTTCGGAGAAGAGGTGGCCGCCTCTTCTCTTCCTTGGTACCGGTAATCCCTCCCGATTTTCGGGCAAAAAATCCCCAGTAATTTCAAGCAAACCGAATACATTTCATCCCGATTTAAGGGTGACATGCAGCCGAAACTATGCTAGACTATCGGCAGGATTTTATGATTTTGACGTCCCTACTGGCGCAGGGATTTCAAATTAAAGCGAGCTTCGCGCTCGTTTTTTCTTTCACTCAGTACCCGCGCCTAGTGTACAGCATGCGCCGCCCCGTCGCAACTGATTCTTTGAAAATCCCCGCGACTATGCTTAAATCGGCAAGGATGCCAATTCATGCCTGTGCCATAGAACAAATTAGCTGGAATCGCTTCTGTTCTCGCGCGCGCTTAGTCAGCCTGGAGAAGCCGCGTCAATGAAGATCACCTTTCTCGGGGGAGCCGACGAAGTTGGCGCCAGTTGCGCCTTGGTCGAGATTGCCGGCAAGCAGTTGCTGATTGATGCCGGCATCCGCATTTCGCCACGCTCCAGCCGCGGCATCCAAAACAGCCAGTTGCCCGATCTACAGCCCATCACTGCCGTTGGCGGGCCCGATTTCGTTCTGGTCACGCATGCCCATACCGATCATACCGGCGCCTTGCCCCTGGTCATGGAGCAATATCCACAGGTGCCTGTCTTGGCCACAGCCGCCACACAGGCCCTTACCCGCGTCCTCCAGCTGGATGCGCAGCGAATCATGAAGAGCCGCCAGGATGAAGAGGGCGAGTTGCCGCTCTTCGATGCCATTTCCGTGCAACGCTTGCTCGACGCATTCCAGACGGTCGATTTCAACAAACCAGTCAAACTGGCGGAAAACCTGCAGGTTACATATTACACAGCGGGTCATATCGCCGGCGCGGCTCTAATCGTATTGGAGAGCAACGACGGTACCTTGGTCATTTCCGGAGATATTTCTAAATCTGAGCAGCGCACCGTCAAAAGCGTTGTAGTGCCGCCGGTCAAGGCGGACGCATTGATCCTCGAAAGCACATACGGTGGTCGCCTGCACGCCAACCGCGTCGGAGAAGAAAAGCGACTAATACATACATTACGAACCGTAACGGATCGTGGAGGCAAAGTGCTGATTCCTGCCTTCGCCCTGGGACGAGCGCAGGAGATCATTCAGATTCTGCTCGCTCATGCCGATGAACTGGAAGTCCCCGTCTATGTCGACGGCATGGTGCGCACGGTCTGCGACGCCTATCAAAGTTTCAGCGATATTCTGCCAAAATCGGCTGCCCGTATGGCGGGAAAGAAACATCTTTTCTTCCGCGGGAATATACGGCCCATACGCAGCAATCAGGAGCGGCAAGACATCGCGCGGCGCGAGCAGCCTCTGGTCGTCGTCGCCAGTAGCGGCATGCTCACCGGCGGCGCGTCTGTGGCTTACGCCCGGCATTTTGCATCAGGGGAAGCCAATGCGATCCTGATGACCGGCTATCAAGACGAGGAGGCTCCCGGACGTTTCTTGCAGCGCCTAATGCGAGAGCGGCAGCGGGGTGAATCGCCAACCTTGAAATTGGGGGACGCGACTGTAAAAGTGCGCTGCGAGATTGATACCTATTCTCTCTCGGCCCATGCCGATGAATCGGAGCTCCTGAGTTTCGCCGAGGCTCTCAAAGCGGATGATGTCATGTTGGTTCACGGGGACGCCGCCGCTCGACATAGCCTGGCTACAGCCCTCCGCCAGCGGGGAAAATCGGTCATGACCCCGCGCATCGGCCAGACCAGGACCTTGACTTACAAAGCCCGGCCCTGGGCTGTTGGCGGCGTGGGAAGAGGCGCCCAAGCCGGCTCGGTGAATTTGCGCCGCCTGTGGGAATCGCTGCAAGCTCGGGCCGGTGATCACTTCAGTTTGCGCGAGTTGTCGCAGATCTGGTGGGGCGCTTCCGAGCGACAAGACGAACTCGAGGCAGCCCTGCATAGCGACAAGAACTTCTACTTCGCTGCCGACTGGCGCGACAAGAAATCCTTCAAGGTCAGATCGGCCCCGCAGGTCAAACAGTCGCAAATCAGTCGCGCGATCATGCTCGCCAATCCCGATCTCGTCGGCAAGCTCATTGTCATGCGCAACAGCAATGGGCAAGTCAGGCTCGCCGCAGTCACCGGGGCCGAGATTGACAGCTTCACAGCGATTGTCCATCAGCAGCGCGGGACCCGCCATCCCGGGGACGCCTTGCTTTGGGTGATCGACGACTGGCCCAAAGGAAAAAGTGACAAGAGCGCTCGCGCTCGTTTGGCGGACTTGATGAAGCGCGCCCGCAGCCTCAAGGATCAACTGCTGCCCTTCAGCCGCCGCGAAGAACTCGTGCGCGCCGGCAAGCCCGTTTTGCCGGGGGCCTTGCTGCCGAATCACTTACCCGAAAACGTCGACGCCAGACTTGCGCTGATTGCGATCGTAGTGGCCCTGGGCGAGGACGCCGCAACCTTGGAAAAGGACGGATTGTTGCCCCATCGTGCCCTCGGCCACGACCCGATCGACCAAAACCAAGCCCGAGAACTCGCTCTGCAGTTGTTGCCCGCCCAAGCCCGCCTGCGCAGGGTGGGGATGGAACGCCATCGCAAGCGCCTGACGCTCACCTTTGATTTTCCCGCCACCGCGCAAAAGCGTTTTGCCGGGCAGATAGAGCAACTTGCCGCGCAAACTGGCTGGGACATACAAGTGAGGCCGACCACGAATCAACAGGCCCTGGGCGCCGTGGCCGAAGAACTCTTGCCCGAGGGGACCATTGTCCAGAAAGGTCCAGCCTACTTTATCAACAAGGCGCAAGTGCACTATGACTTGCTTAATATCAGCGAGGAACAATCGTCCGAATTACGAGAGCAATTCCGGGAGATCACCGGCTTCGACCTGGTTATCAGCAACATCAGCGGCGCCCCCGACGCAACGGACGAAGCGGTTGTCGCCCCGGCCCATGTTGAACGGATGGAGATCAACGCCGCCTACGGCCTAATTCGCGCGCGTCTGAAGGATTCTGGCCTGGGGAAAACCAGCCTTAAGCAGGGCCAGATCGTATTAGGCTTCGTCTCTCCACAAGTCGGCAGACGGTATCTGGAACAGATCAATCAATTGGCGGGTGAAACCGGATACAACCTGGTCATCAGCCCGCACCCCAATCAAAATGCGATCTTGCAGGTCGCCAGGCGACTGCTCAGTGAGAACAACTGGACGATTAGCAAGGGACCGGGCATCCATACCGATCGCGGCGAGCTTCGACTGGTGCTCGCAGAAGCGGTTCCCGCGGCCGAGATAGCCTCATTTAGCGAAAAGCTGGAGGCGCAAACCGGTTACAAGCTGACTGTTCAGCCCTAGCGTCTATTAGGAATAGTACCAACATAGTAATACAGATTCTCAAAAAACTAACGCATTGTAAGGCTTGTCCGGTACTCAATTCTTGATGATTCAAATGGACACAAATGCGGGTCTGACAGCCAGAAAACAGCGCCATTTGGCGTCCCATATCACAATTTAAAGGTGAGCAATGTAGGGGCGAGCCTTGGCTCGCCCGCGTTCCGGCTAGGAACGGCTGGATACCGCATTGAAATGTACAGGTCAAACTCCTTTTGGCCAGTACCGGACAAGCTTTGTAGGGGCGAGCTATTAGCTCGCCCGAAACACGCCACTCAGTAGGCCCAACTAAGTTTTGCAACTCCAAAATAATAGTCGGCGGTAGGGGCACCGGCCCGCTGTGTCGGCGGTCAGTGTCCACGCGACCTACGCGCGGCGCCGGGTCGCCCGCAAAATGGTAATATCTACTTAGGCTTTCTCTGTGCCCTGTTTACGAATAGCGCGTCGCTCGTGCGACGAGAACGCTTACGATATTACGTGAGCGCGGTAGCCCAAATCCGCTGCCGCTGAGCGGCTCTGTGTGTAGATTCTGTTGCACGGCTTGCTTGGATTTACTGACGCAGTCGAACACAGGCATCTGGGAAGCGAGGCGAAGTCAAACTAAGTTATCATACACCGCCAAAGGAGTCGCTGCCAGCAGACCGCCATCAATCGGCAAGACCACGCCAGATATCCAGCGCGACTCGTCACTCGCCAGGAACAAGGCTGCCCAAGCGACGTCCCAGGCATCGCCCTCTGTCCCCAGGGGACTCGCTTTCCGTCGCAATTCGCGGCGCTCGTCGCTGATGCCGGCGACGAAGGGCGCGTACAAGTGGCCCGGCGCGATGCAATTCGCGCGGATATTGTCGCGGCCATGGTGCACCGCTGTCACGCGCGTCAACTGAGCCAGCCCAGCCTTGGCCACAGCATAGGGCACATTGGCCGTCCAGCCGGCTCGCAGCCCGTCAATCGACGAAACGTTGATGATCGAACCGCCGCCCGACGCGATCATCGCCGGGATGGCGTGTTTGCAAGTGAAGATTGCGCCTTTTAGATTGACCGCCAGCGAACGGTCAAGCTGCGCTTCCTCAATTTCGCTAACCTTGCCTGCGCCGATGCCGCCGACATTGTTGAACAAAATGTCGAGGCCGCCGTAACGCGCCACGCAGGCCTCAACCATGGCGCGGCAATCCGCTTCGCTGGTCACATCGGCTTGAAAAACCGAGGCGCTGCCGCCTTCCGCCGCTATGCTGGCCCGGGTGTCTTCGGCCCGCGCCAGGTCGAGATCTGTCAGCAAGACCTTGGCCCCGTGCCGCGCGTAAAGTATCGCCGTCGCCTGGCCTGTGCCCGGCATGGGACCGCGCGTGCCGGCGCCGCTCACAATCGCTACCTTGTCTTTTAGCCGCGCTTCCGCCATCCGCAATTCTCCGCCGCTGCTTGGAGGCCTTGCGCCTCCTTAGTCCATGGACGCGCCGCCGGTTACCGAAAGCGACAAACCGGTCAAAAACGCGGACTGATCGGATGCCAGGAAGGCAGCCATGTTGGCGATGTCGCTGGTGACTGCCATTCTCCCCATGACCGCATTGTTGACGGCGCTTTCGATCATGGCTTGTCGCTGCGCGGCCGGGCTGATGCCAGCCGGCGCCAGCGCCGCCGCCATATCGTCGATCCGTTCGGTTGCGATCAAGCCCGGGCAGATGGCGTTGACATTGATGCGCTGCGATCCCAATTCATGCGCTAACGCTTGGGTAAAACCAATGACGGCGAATTTCGACGCGCAATAGGCGGCGTAGCGAGGCACCCCCTGCTTGCCCGCTTGCGAAGAAATGTTGATTATCTTGCCGCCTTGTCCCTGGGCAATCAACGCGCGCGCGACCGCCCGACTGCAAAGAAAGCTGCCCTTGACATTGACATTCTGGACCAAATCCCAAGCCGATTCTTCCAACTCAACCACCGGCACGCGATCTTTGCCCGCGGGCGCGCCAGCATTGTTGACCAGAATGTCGATCCGCCCAAAATGATCGACCGTATCAGCCACCATGCGCTCCACCTGCTCCGCATTTGTGACATCCGCGTAGACCGCCAGCGCGCTTTGACCAAGTGCCCTGATATCCGCCACCACATCATCCAGGCTCCCGCGCCGGCTCTGCGCCCGGTCCAGGTCATTGACCGCCAGGTCTGCGCCTTCCTGCGCCAGCCGCAGCGCGATCGCGCGCCCCAGCCCGTCTCTCCCCGCGGCGCCGGTTACCAGCGCGACTTTGTCGCTCAGGTCATACATTTCGCTCTCCTGCAAAGAACCCGCTAGCGCAAGATCCGTTGATCGCTCAAATCTTTACCCCCGACCGTCTTGCTCAGACTCGCTCCGCGATAGTCAAGTATGTCGAGGCCGGCGAAGGCATTGACCACATTGTACTGCGTCGGCATATCTTCCCAGCGCGCCCGGTGGAATTGAATAGTCCCGGAACCGACATGCCGCTCCAGAATCCGCCGATTCGGCGTCGCGGCCGGCGTCATCACGGCATAAGCTGCATCTGCTGTACCCCATTCTCCAGTGCGCGGCATATACTTGTAATGCAGCGTGCCATCGCCGCTCTGGCTATCCAGCATGTCCTGGATTTCCAAGTCAGATTGCTGCCGCAGCGCGTTAACCCGCAGATCAAGGAACTTGAAGCCCAACCAACTTGCCGTCACATGGTACGCGCCTCGCAGCGCGATCGGCTCGGGCAATTCGCAATAGATCTTGGAAAAACCCAGCTCCTCGCGCCCGGTGATGATCGGATCCGTCAGGTTTTCCCACAGCACTGTCAGCAAGCTGCCGCGCACATGATCTTCTTCGCCGTCAAACCGTGCGGGAAAAGACACGCCGAGCGTGTTGTAGCCGCGCCCCGCCAGCCATTCGATCTCGGTCATGTAGGTCGCGTTGACCGTGACGACCGGCTGGCCGTCCAGCGCGAAACCCGGCGGCAAAAAAGCTTCCAGTTGCGCCGCCTGCGTGAGGAAAGAGACGGCGATCGATGTCGCGCGCGGATTATCAAGGCATTCGAACTTCCTGCCGTCCGGGCTCTGCCGCGGCCCCATGCGAGCTCCGAAGTGCGTCGGCATACGATACATTTTCGCCTTGTCAATTTGATACGTCACAGCGCATCTCCCTGCGTCTCGAATTCCGAGCGTCCCTCCGCACGCGGCGGCATCGGCGGCGAAAGCCGAATCAGCACATAGCCCGCCAGGCCATATAGTACCGCAGCGACAATCTGGAAACCATGCAAGACGATCCCGATTGCGGCGGCCTCATCGCCGGCATATCCCGCGAATCGCGTTAGCCCCGTCCACCAGGCAGTCTCCACGATGCCAAATCCGCTCAGCGTGAAGGGAAATGCCGAACCAAACATGCCCAGGCTGATTACCGTTATCACGATGGGCAGTTCGGCGTCGAGGCCCACCGCTCGCAGCAAGATATAGTTGGTGAGGAACGAGCTGGTATAAGTGAAACAGCTGATGAACAATGCCGAGAAGAAGAGGCGCGGCTGTCGAATGCGGTCAAATTCTGCCGCGACATCGGTCAACTTCGACTGCGCGACGGCAAAGAATGAGCGGGGCTTGCCCCGTCCAACAACCGGAATCCGCTGCATGACGCCCAGTGCCAGGCGCAACAAGCTCCCGGCGTAATACAGACCGATCACCGACGCCAGGAACACGGACAATACCCCCGCCATCAGTTGGTCTCGCTGGGCCGCGAACTGCTCGCCACTCATGAATATGCCAAATGCGAAGACCAATACTATTATGAGCAGTTCCAGGATCCGCGCCCCAAACAAGCTGCCCACGCCTTCTTGCATGCTGTAGTTGAGCCTTGTCTTCAACAAGATCACGTAGGAGATTTCGCCCAGCTTGAAGGGAACCACCCGCACCAGACCATTGTGATAGAGCGTGATCGGGATCAGCAAGCGCAGCGGCGATTCGCGCTTGTCAAGCAAAACGCGGAAGCGCAGCGCGCGCAACAGATTGAGCGTCAAATAGACCAGCAGCGCGCCGATCCAACTCCAGGCCGGGATGCGCCTGATCAGCGCCGCCAGGTCCGCGCCACCCAATTCGTTGACCACAAAATACAACAGGGCTACTGTCATCACGATACTCAGCAGCCGCCACGCCAGTTGAGAGCGCTTGCCGGTTTTCTTCGCCGGCCTAATCCCAATGTCCTGTTCAGTTATGGGCGCTTCAGGTGCTGGGACATCCTTATACCAGTGGGAAAGATCGCGGCCGAGCATCCCGCTCAGTTTGTCGATATCGCCTTGGAGTTCGCGCGCAAGCCGTCCCCGCAGCTCGGCAGTCAGCGGCGAGCGCCTTTCATATTTGGTATACACCGCGATCACGCCTTTGACCGCCCGCGTTCGATACGAAATGGGCACCAGCGCGTGCGTCGTCGCCAGGTAGGTCAGGCGGTCTTTTAACAGCATCAGCGAGAAACCGCTGCTGACGATCAGCCTTTGCAGCCACTCCAATCGCACCTCTTTGTTGGGATTGACAATATCGAAAGTCGTCTGGAAGCCGGTGTCGATTTCCAGGAACGCGAGCACATCGCGATAGACCGACGCCGTGTCGGACTTAAAATCGTCGAATATGACTACCTTGACATTCTCGCGACCGAAGAGATCGAAATAGCGCCCCACTTGTTCGCCGAAACGAACCATGTCTCGGTAGTACAAACCGCTGATGCAATGCGCCGCGCGGCGGATACGCTCGCCCCGGCGGCGCTCGGGCTCGGCGTCAAGCGCCTCCTCGAAGGTTTCGATCTGCTCGTTGCCGCTGTAACGAAATTGCGACCACATGGAATACATCATGTCGACCGGGTTGCGCAGCATGATGATGATCTTGGCTTGCGGGTCATAGGCGTGGATTTCTTCGGCGGCGCGCCGGCTGGACAGGTACCAGGGCGAGGATTCCCCAATGCGCTGTTCCCCGCGCGCGTCCCGGAACAGTTTCAGATAACGTTCCGGCTGATCGCGAAATTGCCGAAAGCGCGAGCCCTCCAGGTCCGATCCAAAATAGTGCGGCTCCTTGTAAAAGGGCATGAAGACATCAGGGTGCCGCTGCAAATATTCGTGCAGCGAAGTCGTGCCGCATTTGGGCGCGCCTACAATGAAGAAATTCGGCTTTGCCTTGCTTGCGGCTGTCCCGCTATGAGAAATAGATTGGGCTCGCTGCATCCTGGACCGAGCGATCTCTTGTATCGACACGAGGGGATTATAGTACAGTTTAGCGATGTTGATAGCCTGTCAGCCCGCGACTCTGGCGCCGAGGGAAATAGCGCGGTCTGTGTCCACGCGCCCCACGCGCTTTTACCCCTTACAGACCTATGTCTAAACCCGTAGGGGCGACCCACCAACCCGCCAGACCCACAACCCGCCAGACCTATGTCTGAACCCGTAGGGGCGAGCCTCGGCTCGCCCACCGCTGTTGACAGTCAGTGTCTACGCGACCCACGTGACTCGCCAAGCACATAGACCTCGATTTAAGCCCCTCTCCCCTTGTGGGAGAGGGGTTTGGGGTGAGGGGCTTGGGCTGAGGGCCGCCCTCTGTGCCTCCCCCCGTACCAAACCCGCAACGGACCATGCCCCTCGATCCACCAACCCGCCAGACCCACAACCCGCCAGACCTATGTCTGAACCCGTAGGGGCGAGCCTCGGCTCGCCCACCGCTGTTGACAGTCAGTGTCTACGCGACCCACGTGACTCGCCAAGCACATAGACCTCGATTTAAGCCCCTCTCCCCTTGTGGGAGAGGGGTTTGGGGTGAGGGGCTTGGGCTGAGGGCCGCCCTCTGTGCCTCCCCCCGTACCAAACCCGCAACGGACCATGCCCCTCGATCCACCAACCCGCCAGACCCACAACCCTACAGACCTATGTCTGAACCCGTAGGGGCGACAGACGGGCTGTGTCTACGCGCCCTACCATGTCGCCCGAAACAGTGCCCTCTGCGCTGCGGTCTCGTGGATGTCCACGCAACCTCCCAAACACATACGCCGCGATATAAGCCCCTCTCGTAGTGCTGTGTCGGCGGGCAGTGTCTACGCGCCCTACGCGCACCCCTTGTGATTCCGCCCCCCGAGAACGGGGGGACAGAGGGGGGAACAGGGTTTGGGGTGAGGGCAAAAAATCAAACGCGACCATTTAGTCGCCTTGTCATAGAACAACCGTGCTACACTGCCTCTATCACAGAAGAAAATGAGAGAACACCATGCCAGCAACCTACACCCTCGATACCAAAATCGAGGCCCTCAACCTGCTCAATCAACTCGACGGCGACTTCCTGCGCGTCAAAGAGCGACTCAAAATCCCGCTCAAAACTTTACGAGGCTGGCGCGCCAGCGAACGGGAACTCAGACGCCGCTTCGAAGACCGCGAATACCGCCACTTCGCCAGCATCAAGCTCGAACTGCTCAGGGACATGTTGGAAACCTCCCGCGACATCATGCAGCAACTCAAATCCGGCGAGCGCGAAGGCCTCACCGCCAGCCAACTCGTCTACACCCTGTCAACCCTGCTCAATCAAGCCCATCGACTGGAGGAGAGCTTTGAAGATCTGCCGCCGGACCCCCAACAAGAGACCGAACAAGCCAACCGAATCAGATTTGTCTATGAAGATGACCTGCCGGCTGCCCCGCCCCCGGCAACTGGAAACCCTGGGGAGCCCGGCGCGCCCCAAAGTAGCAGCGTGCGGGAGAAACTGAGGTAACTCGGAGTCAAGGCTGATCCACAGCCTCAGGGCGGCCCGCCTGGACCGGGAGCGCTGCTGGCGGGTCGCCCCAAACTGCCAGATGGCGGAAGAGGAAATCCGGCGCCATCCGCTAAACGCCGTCAAATACCTAAAAAGCGTCGTCAGAAGCCTAAACAAAAAGCGCGGCAATCTGCCAAAAGGCGGCCTAATCGCCATCGCTAGCGCAAAGTAGGCTTTTCCAGCACTACAAAACAGAGTCGCATTTGCCCCGTTTTCCAGGCTAATGCAAACATCCGTCCTTATGCAATGCGAGCGACTCACAGAGTCGCCCCTACATAACCCTGGGTGCTGCTGGTCAGTGTCTACGCGACCGGCGGTCAGTGTCGACGCGACCCTCGATGGTGAAAAAACCTGTCCCAATCCCGCCCGACTCACAACCCTGCAAACCTATGTCAGAACCCGTAGGGGCGAGCCTTGGCTCGCCCACCGCTGTTGACAGTCAGTGTCTACGCGACCTACGCGACCTGCCAAGCACATAGACCGCGATAGAAGCCCCTCTCCCTTTATGGGAGAGGGGTTTGGGGAGAGGGGTTTGGGCTGAGGGCAAAAAAAAATGCAAACGCGACCATTTAGTCGCCTTTTCATAGAACATTTATGCTACAGTGCCTCTACAACACAGCCATCGGAAGGACCCCACACCCCGTCAACCCCGTTCAATCAAGCCCATCAACTGGAGGAGTACTTTGAAGTGCTGGCGCTGGACGCCCAAATGGAGACCGAAGAACCCAAGCGACTCAGATTTGTCGACCACCGTAACCTGCCGGCTGCCCCACCCCGGCCAACTGCAAATCCTGCATAACCCGGCCCGCTTCAAGGTCCTGGCCTGCGGGCGGCGCTGGGGCAAATCCCGCCTCGGGCTGGTCGAGATCCTGCGCGCCGCCCACCTGCAACACAAGCGCTGCTGGTGGATCGTGCCCACCTACCAGACGGCCGATGAGGAAATCTGGCCCGAACTGCTAAGCGCCGTCAAAGACCTGAGAGGCGTCGTCATAAGCCGAAGCAAAAGGCGCATCGACCTGCCAAAAGGCGGCGTCATCGCCATCCGCACAACGCATAACCCCGACAAGCTGCGCGGCCCAGGCATCGATTTCGCCGTCCTCGATGAAGCCGCCTTCATGCCGGCCCGCATCTGGCACGATGTCATCCGCCCCATGCTGGCCGAGACCCGCGGCGGCGCGCGCTTCCTCAGCACCCCCAACGGCCGCAACTGGTTCTGGGAGCGCCATCGCGATGGCCAGGACCCGCTGCAACAGGACTGGGCTGCCTTCAATTTCAGCACCGCCCAATCCGACATCGTTGACGCCGCGGAATTGCAGAGCATCCGGCGCAACACAGCCGAGCACATCTGGGAGACCGAATACGAAGCCGTCTTCAGCGATGACCGCGGCGCTGTCTTCCGCGGCCTCAGCGCCGCCGCCGCCCCCGCCCCCTATGACGAGCCGCAGCCCGACCATAGCTATGTCGTCGGGGTCGATTGGGGCCGCAGCAAGGACTACACCGCCATCGCCGTCCTCGACGCCAGCAACGGCAAGATGGTGGCCCTGGAACGCTTCAACCAGGTCGGCTGGGAACTGCAGCGCGAGCGCCTAGCCGCCATCGCAGCAAAATGGCGCCCGCAAGTGATCTGGGCCGAAGCCAACAGCATCGGCGAGCCCAATATCGATGCCCTGCTTCGCCTGGGCTTGCCGGTGCGCCGCTTCTACACCAGCGCCAAATCCAAAGCGCCGCTCATCGAAGCCCTGGCCCTGGCCATCGAGCGTAACGACATCACCCTGCTGGACGATCCCGTGCTGCTGGGGGAACTGGCCGACTACAAATTCGATCGCCTGGCCAGCGGCGGCTATCGCTACGGCGCGCCCCCGGGAGGCCACGACGACACCGTCATCGCTACCGCCCTGGCCTGGCACGGCGCCCAACACAGCGGCCGCATAAGCATCGACCTCGTCTGATGCCCGGCCATGCAAACAGCACACCGCCCAATCCCGTCTACAATCACGTCGAAACCCGTAGGGGCGACCAATCTGGTCGCCCGCCGATGGCGCGACGAGCAGCATGATTTTCGGGTGCCCTACCATGTCGCCCGAAACAGTGCCCTCTGCGCTGCGGTCTCGCGGATGTCCACGCAACCTCCCAAACACATACACCACGATATAAGCCCCTCCCTCTTTATGGGATTTCCGCCCCCCGAGAACGGCTGAGGACATGACAGCTTTGATCCGATTGGCTATGAAAGCGACAGGACAACGATCACAAGCATCTTATTGGGCGAAAATTGTAGGGGCGACTCTGTGAGTCGCCCGAAATCGCCACAGAAATTACAAGTTTTGCAGCGGTATTCCGCCAAGTTAAAACCTGTCATGTCCTCAGCCGAGAACGGGGGGACAGAGGGGGGAACAGGGTTTGGGGTGAGGGCCTCCCTCTGCGCTCTCTGCGCCGACCAGGGGG
>JAPOVL010000034.1 GCA_026708115.1 Chloroflexota bacterium | reverse complement strand
GATAATGACGAATTTTGATACAGTGCCAATTGTGCCAAAATATTGAAATACACCCACACCATTCTATGGATTTGACAGGGCAATGTTAATTGTCTACAATTTACATATTAACCCGTTGGTCCTTAGCCAAGTCAAAACTCCGAGTATATGCGCGTGCGTTCGTCCCAGGAGATCCCATGAACAGTGAAAGAAAATCGACTTCTGCGTTTCCAGGCTTTTTGCCGAAAGAGAAGCCGACCGACCGACCGCTGAGCGCAGCCATGCACCGCCTGTATGATATGTGGAGCCAAATGCAAGACGTCGACAACCCGTTCTATACGACCTTCCGGTACTCTCCGGTTACTGGCATCGGCATTGACAACACAGAGCTGTCGGTTTCGAGGCGCGATCCCTCCAAAGTTCTCAAAATCGGCGACACTTATTATGTCTGGTATACCCGGCGTCGCACGAATCACATGCCGGTCGGGCGCTTTCACATCGACAAAGCCAATGATGAGATCCCGGTGGTGGATTGGGATCTCGCTGATATCTGTTATGCCACCTCAAAGGATGGTTTCCACTGGGAAGAACAAGGCGTCGCCGTGCCGCGCGCGCCCAAGGGAAGTTATGGAGATCGCTCGCTATCAACGCCGGATGTGTTGCTGTTTGACGGACGCTACTATCTCTACTACCAGACATTCACTACGATGTGGCGAGAGAATGACTGCGTGAACGTGAGCGCTGCCTGGTCAGATTCGCCTGATGGACCCTGGACGCGGCTTGATCGACCCGTGATCCCGCAAGGCGAGCCCGGCGAATGGGATAGTTGCGCCATTCACGATCCCTATCCGCTGGTGTATCAAGGAAAGATCTGGGTCTATTACAAGGGTTCGCCGGCCGATAAGTCGCCGGGGAACCTGCTGCGGGCGCAGGGTGTTGCCATCGCCGACCATCCAGAGGGGCCATTCATCAAATCTGAACTCAATCCTGTCAGCAATTCGGGCCACGAGACGATGCTCTGGCCCTTTGAAGGTGGCATCGCCGCCTTGCTCATCCAGGATGGACCGGAGAAAGACACCATACAGTTTGCCCCGGACGGGCTGAACTTCGAGCCGAAGGCGCATGTGCAACTGTCGCCTCACGCGCCCGGTCCTTTTTGTCCCGACGCCTTTGCGGATCAGGGGGACGGGCGGGGCATAACCTGGGGCCTAAGTCATATCATTCCGCAGACGCCGAATACGAATAAAGGCTTATACATTGTGCGCTTCGACTGCGCCTTGTCGCGCGATGCCGACAGACCCGAGTTCAAGCGCAGCAATCTTCACTGGCACGAGGCGTCTTGGTTCCAGCCTGAGGTCAAATTGCCGGGCGCATGGCGGCAGCGTATCCTGGCCGAACAAGCGGACTTTGACAAAGCTACATCAGGAACTTAGGCGAAACGTAGCTTTTAGGCTTCTCCGGCACTCCGACCAAATGCCGTCGTTTCTACCCCCATCCCCCGGCCCTTTCCCCCATAAAGAGGGAAGGGTCCGTATATCGTTGTATTCTGTTGTCTTGCACAAGGATTGACCATGCACCTGGTATCGTTTCGGCATTGCCCTGGTTTGCATTAGGTACAATCATCACCATCGGACAAGCCTTTTTCCGCGGCTAGCGACCCATCCAGCCACCGTCGACAACCAGGATTTCGCCGTTGACGAAATCGGAAGCGGGGGAGGCGAGGAATACCGCAGGCCCTTTGAAGTCGTCAATATGGCCCCAGCGCCCAGCCGGGATCCGCTCCAAAATCGCTTGGTAGCGCTCCGGATTGTTTTGCAGCGCTTCGGTAACATCAGTCCGCACATAGCCCGGGGCGATGGCATTGACGTTTATGCCGCGTCCCGCCCATTCATTGGCGAGCGCTTTGGTCAACTGGCCGACGCCGCCCTTGCTGGCGGCATATCCGGGCACCGTGATCCCGCCTTGAAAAGTAAGGAGTGAGGCGGTGAATATGATTTTGCCGCTTCCGCGAGCCAGCATGTCCTTGCCCAGCTCGCGACTGAGCGCGAACTGCGCGCTCAAATTGGTCTCGATGATCTTGTCCCAGTATTCGTCCGGGTGCCGCTCGGCCGGTTCCCTAAGCACTGTGCCGGCGTTATTGACCAGGATATCTATGCCCGGCTGATCGCTTTTGACTTGTTGGATAAACCTATACAGGTCCTGGCGGTCGGCAAAGTTGCAGCGGTAAGCGGCGAATCGACGGTCGAGGGCTTTCACTTCTTTCTCTATCGTGCTTCCGCTCGCTTCCATGTTGGCGCTGACAGCGATGATATCCGCGCCCGCTTCCGCCAGGGCGATGGCCATCGCCATGCCGATACCCCGGCGAGCGCCGGTGACGAGCGCTGTTTTCCCATCCAGGCGAAACTGATCGAGTACGTTCATTTACAGCTCCAACAGTATCTTCATGACTTCTCCACCGCGTTCCATATCTTCAAAGCCCGACTTCAAGGCCCCGAGCGGTCGTATATCGGTGATCAATTGATCAAGCGGCAGGTCGCCCTGGGCTGCCAAAGCGATGGCATCGGCAAAATCACGCGATTCGTATACGCGCACACCCCGTAAACGGAGCTCTCGCCAGAAAAACCGGAACAGGTCTATCTCCGGCTTTTGGGCGAAGATGGCAACAATCACCGCCAGACCGCGCGCGCGCAGCAGTTCGGTCATTATCGCGGCGCCCGCCCCTGATCCCGATACTTCGAAGACGATGTCGGCGCCCGCGCCCTTCGTCTCTCCCATGACCAGCTTGACCAGGTCAACTTCCTGCGGATTCACGGCTGTCAAGCCTAAGTCCTGCGCCAATGTTACGCGATAGGGATTAATTTCAGAAACGATTACTTCAGCGCCATATTGTTTGGCCACCAGCGCAACCAGCATGCCTATTGGTCCGCCACCCACTACGACCACATGATCACCCGCTTTGACCTGCGCCAGGCGTACATCGTGACAGGCGACCGCCAGTGGCTCAATCAAGGCGCCATGCTTGAGCGATAAGTTTGCCGGCAAGGGGTGTAGTGTCTCAGCAGGCACGGTCCAATACGATTGAAAAGCGCCCGGCGTGTCTATGCCAAGAAAGTTAAGATTGTGGCAAATGTGGCTATGTCCTGCAGCGCAGGCCGGGCAATCATGGCAGGGCGCTAAGGGCATTACCACGACTCGATCCCCGGTGGCAAAATCGTCGACTCCGGGTCCGACCTGAATAATCGTACCGGACATTTCGTGGCCCAGCACCGCGGGCATCGTCACGCGGCCGTCCATGGCCCCGTGGAATATATGCAAGTCGGTTCCGCAGATGCCGCAATGAGAAACCTGCAATTGTACTTCGCCCGGTCCGGGTTCGATCGGCTGGCTTTCGCCTACGCGGATTGTTCGATCCCCTTCGTAGAATGTCGCTTGCGCCATATTGGGGTCCCCTCGTTAATGCAAAGTCTCAGCAATTCAAATTGAGTCGTGCAAGAAATCGCAGGGTGATTGTGGAGGCGAGCCAAGGCTCGCCCCTACGGCCAAGTTTTACTTTGGAGTCGCACGACTTTGTTGTTCTTGTTTCTGGTCGATAGCGGCTGCTGCCTTTCGAGCAAAACATATTGGCAATTTTGATCGAGAATGTGGAAGCACAGGAAATCATACTGAGCCGACTACTGTATATTGTCTTCCAGCGCCTTGATAGCGACTTGTTTGTCATCCGCGCGAATCGCGTCCAGAATGCGCTTATGCTCACGGTAGCTCTCCATGATGTCGTCGAGGCGATTGTAGCGCATCATCATACGCATGGCGATCGGCTGCCAGAGTGCGAAGAGGTCTTTATCATCGTGGCTGCGAATGATTGCCTGGTGGAAGCGCAGATCGTGTTCGGTCAAGGCATCAACATCGGAGGACTCGCAGGCTGACTTGATATCGGCCAGAATGGCATCCCAGTCTTCGAGATCTTCCGTAGTGATGCGTTCGAAAATACTGTCGAGCACGAAGATCTCGATCTTGCGGCGCAGTTCGACGACCAAGGGGCGCACTTCCACGCTCGGGTTTTGCGCCACGCGCACGCCCTTGTTCGGTTCCAATACCAGCAGACCTTGCTGTGACAATTGACGAAAGGCCTCGCGCACTGGACCTCGGCTGACGCCGAATCGTTCAGAAAGATCAATCTCGCGCAGGGGATCGCCCGGCTTGAGCTTGCTCGACAGTACATCTTGTCGCAGACGCGCTGCGATTTGTTCTGGCAAGGTGCGATAGATTTCAATCGCGGGCATTTGGTCTGACCCCGTATTTGGATAAACGAAGGCGCTACTGTTTATATGGATCAGCGGCGTCGCGCAGTCCGTCGCCGAGGAAGTTAAAGCTCAATACGGTCACGATCACAAAGAGGCCGGGAATCAGCAACCAGGGGCTCTGGCTCAAGGCGCGGATGTTTTGCGCGTCTTGCAGCAAAACCCCCCAGCTGACGGCTGGCGGACGGATGCCTATTTGGAGGAAGCTCAGAGCTGTCTCGGCGAGGATCATGCCCGGCACGGACAAACTGAGGACGACGATCAGGAAGCTGGCGAATGAGGGCAGCAAGTGTTTAACAATGATCTCGTAGTCGCCCATGTTGGAAATACGGGCCGCCATGACAAAATCGGCTTCGCGCAATTCCAGCAATTTGCCACGGACAGCGCGCGCCAGCGGCGGCCAGCTCAACACTGCTAAAACTGTGCTTATGGCGAGGTAGTCTTGTATGGATGACCATTGGGGTGGCAAAGCCGCTGAGAGCGCCATCCATAGCGGCAACTGCGGAATTGAGACAATGAACTCAATGACGCGCTGGGCGACGACATCGACCTTTCCGCCGAAATAGCCGGAAATGCCGCCTATCAGACAGCCGAAGCAAAAGCTGATAACGACGCTGATAAAGCCGATGGAGAGCGATATGCGAGCGCCAATTATGGTGCGAGAGTATAGATCTCGTCCCAATTCATCCGTGCCAAAAGGGAAATAAACGGCGGGCGCGTCAACACCAACGATATGAATATTTGTATCAAAGATGCCCAGCAGCTTGTACGGCAGTCCTTCTACAAAGAACCTCAAGTGATAACGTTTCGATCTGTCTTCCGTGTAATTCCGCCGCAGGGTCTCCATATCCAGTTCCTGCTTTAACTGATAAATGAAGGGAACCAGGTGGAAATTGCCGGCCTCATCGATAAAATGAAGCGCTTGCGGCGGCGCTTTGGCATAGGCGACATGGCGCTTCTGGTAGTCGTTGATGGTGAAGAACTCGGAGAATATGGCCAGGGAATAGAGAAAGATGACCACCACCAGCGAGGACATAGCCAGGCGATGCCGGCGGAACTTGCGCCAAACCAGTTGCCGTTGCGACGCCAGGTAATATGCCTCATTGAATTCGGCGGATTCTAACTTAGCCTTGGGCCGCTTTAAGCCGATCAAGCGTAACAAAATGTCTTCCTCTCAACTCGCGGCGCGTTCCATGCGTATGCGTGGATCGACGATCACCAGAAGAATATCGGAGACAGTTGTGCCGATCACCGTCAAGATGGTGACGAACATCAATAAGGTCGCCGTCAAAAATGTATCCTGCGTGATTAAGGCGCGATAGAGCATTGGGCCCGCCGTTGGCAAGCCCAGCACAATAGCAGTGATAGTTCCGCCCGATATCAGAGACGGGAACAGCCAAGCCAGGCTACTGACGATGGGGTTCAGTGCCACCCGGACCGGATACTTGAACAGGAGCGTAACTTCCCCCACGCCCTTGCTCCTGGCAGTGATGACGTACTGTTTGTTCAATTCGTCCAGCAAGGTGCCGCGCAAGACACGAATCAGCCCGGCGGTCCCCGCTGTGCCTACGACGATGACCGGGATGGGCAGATGCAGGAGGAGATCACCGATCTTTGCCAGAGTCCAGGGTGCGTACAAGTACTCAGGGGAGAACAGTCCGGTCAAGTTCAGCCCAAAGGATTTGAACCCGATGTATAAGAGGATCAAGGCCAGCATGAAGTTGGGAATCGCCAAGCCGACGAATCCGACGATGGAGACCACATAATCCCCGACGGAATACTGATGCGTGGCCGAGTAGATGCCAATGGGAATGGCGACTGCATAGGTAAAGATCGCGCTGAGGATAGCGATCGTGAACGTCAAGATCAGCCGTTCGCCGATCAGATCGCGAACAGGTTCCTGATAATCGTAGGAAAAGCCGAATTCGCCCTGGAGCACTTGGCCAAACCACTTGAAGTAACGCTGATGCAGGGGCAGATCCAGCCCGTATTGCCTGCGCAAGGCCTCGACGATTTCTTCCGCGAGCTGTTCGCCGGTATTCTGTTCGAGCCGCGCAATATAAGTGGAGAGATAATCGCCGGGCGGCAGTTGGATCACGATGAAGGTCACAACCGAAACCATCCACAGCAAGAATAACATGTAGATAAAGCGTTGAAAAACGTAGGTCTTCATCAGTTGTGCGCCTGGGAAGATATAGCGAAAGTGTAACAGCGCCATCCCAGATTGTCAACAATGTACACTTGACAATCGTTGGTGTTTTGAATAGTTTCAAAAGCAGTCCCGAACCGTAGAGTGTCTATTCAAAGATTATGAAGACAGCTATTCGTTGCATTGATACACAGCACTATCGCTTGCCCTTGACCCATCCCATGACGGACGCGTCTCATGGTATGATGACTCACTTTGAGGTTGTCCTAGTGAGATTGGCGACCGAATCCGGGTTGGAAGGCTGTGGATACACTTATACCATCGGCGTCGGTGGCGCGGCGATTCGCGCGCTGATCGAAGTCGACTTGAAACCGCTACTATTGGGCAAGGACGCGGACCGGATCGAGCAGATCTGGGACTTGATGTGGCGACATACGCACTATGTCGGTCGGGGCGGATTGGTCTCCTTCGCTATGTCAGCGGTAGATATAGCGCTTTGGGACCTCAAAGGCAAAAAGGAAAAGGCACCGCTTTGGAAGTTGCTCGGGGGGTCCTCGGGCCAGGCCCGCGCCTATGCCGGCGGGATTGACTTGCAATTGGGACCTGAGGAACTGGTAGAGCAGACGCGTTGCAATATCAACAAGGGCTTTCGAGCGATCAAGATCAAGGTCGGACGCGACAAGCTTTCCGAAGATCTTGGGCGCGTGCGCGCTGTGCGCGACTTCATTGGTCCCGACGTGCCCTTGATGGTGGATGCCAACATGCGCTGGAGCGCCGAAACGGCGATCAAGGCTGCCCGCAAATTCCGCGATTATGATGTCTTTTGGTTGGAAGAACCGACGATTCCGGACGACTACAAGGGCTTGGCGCGAATAGCCCGTGACGGGGGTTTGCCGATTGCGGCAGGCGAAAACTTGCATACTGTATACGAATTTCGGCATACTATTGAGGATGGGAAGATCGCCTTTCCAGAGCCGGATGTCTCCAATATCGGCGGCATCAGCAACTGGATGCGAGTGGCGAAGTTGGCCTACGCGCACAACTTGGAGGTGACATCGCACGGCGTTCACGAAATCCATTTGCATTTGCTGGCGGCGATCCCCAACGCGTCTTTCTTGGAGGTACACAGTTTCGGTTTGGAACGGTTTATGGAAAATCCACCCGAGTTGCGAGACGGTGTCATGCGGGCGTCGAATAATCCTGGGCATGGGGTCGTCTTTGATCACGCTGCGCTGCGTCGGTACGAACTGACATAGGGAACCTGTTGCGAGGCTGTGGAATTGAGTGGCGATGAGATTGTCAACAATGGGCAATATACAATAGGAGTTTAATCTAATCGGTCTAGTTGTCTAAATCATGTCGGTAAACGTGAGATGCCAGGAGGTGAAGGGCGAGTAGAATCTCTCCAGCGGTTATCGCATTTGAAAGTCCAATTCTTGAAAGGACAGGTTCCATGAAACGAATCATTTTTGTTCTAGTGCTGCTCACAAGCATGTTGCTGATATCGACAGGCGCGCTCGCGCAAGATATGGGCGAGCGGGTCTATCCCTCCCAATATGCTGACCTCGATGCCTATACGGCCGCTACCGGGGACACAATTGACAGCTATGGAGAAGCGCCGATGCTCGCGGAGCGCGTCGCAGCCGGCGAATTGCCGCCGGTTGAAGAGCGGCTGCCGGCACAGCCCTTGGTGGTGCAACCCTTGGAGACCGTCGGCCAATATGGCGGCGAATTGGCGGGACCCTCGACCAATCCCACCTGTTGCGGTTGGGATGCGCTGGAGATGCGCTTGCAGAAGCTGCTGACGATCGATACCGACTTGACCAGCATCATCCCCAATATCGCGCAAGCATTTGAGATCTCGGATGACCAAAGGACCTATACCATTCATTTACGCGAAGGCCACAAGTGGTCCGATGGCGAGCCTTTTACAACAGAAGACTTCCGCTTCTATTTCGAAGATGTCCTGGGGAACACCGATTTGACGCCTACGCCTGGCGGTCCCTGGGCCCGCAGCGGCGAATTGCCGGCATTCGAGGTCATTGACGAGACGACGGTGCGCTATACCTATGCCGAACCCTATCCCAGTTTGGTTGTCGCATTAGGCAGTGAAGTCGGCAATCGCGGCTTCCGCCCGGCGCACTACTTCAAGCAACTCCATATCGACTACAATCCCGACGCGAATGCGCTGGCGGAGGAAGCGGGCTTCGACGACTGGGTACAGATGTTCAACGCCAAGGGCAACCCCTACACCTTTACCTGGAATCTCGGTTCAGAGACGGATCCATTTGCGCCAACCTTGAACACCTTCGTCTTCGCCGGTGAAGATTCCTTCGGCAACAAGATCTACGAACGCAACGCTTACTTCTTCAAAGTGGATGTCGAAGGCAATCAGTTGCCATACACGGATAGCTTGCGGCGCATCCTGGTTGAAGATCTGCAGGTGCAAGATCTGAAGGGTATTGCGGGCGAATACAGCCATTATGGCTGGGGTACGCTTTTGAGCTTCCCCACTTATCGCGAGAACGAAGAAGCCGGCAACTACCGCACCGCGCTGGCCGAATACAGCCGCGGCAACGAATACTCGATCATGTTCAACTTCACCACCGAAGATGAGGGCTTGCGCGAGATCTTCTGGGATATTCGTTTCCGTCAGGCGATGTCCGTGGCCATCAACCGCGAAGAGATCAACGAATTGGTCTACTTCGGATTGGCCAATCCCTCTCAAGCAGCGCCTGTGCCGGCGTCGGCTTTCTATGAACCTTGGATGACAAGCAACTACGCGCAATACGACCCCGATCTGTCGAATCAATTGCTCGACGAAATGGGTCTCGACCAGCGCGATGCCGATGGCTTCCGCCTGCGCCCGGATGGCGAAACGCTTTTCATTAACTTCCAGGTTTCGGTACCGGAAGACGCGTGGCGCAAAATCGGCGAATTGGTGACCGACTACTGGAACGCTGTCGGCGTCAAGACCAATTACAAGCTGATCGAAATTGGCCTGTATCGTGAATTGCGCAATGGCAACCAGGTTGACATGGCGGCCTGGGGACTGGACATTGTCGATATCGGCGAAGTGGCTACCCGTTTGACGAACCTGCGTCCGCACTGGGGAGCCCGCGCTTCCGGTCATCTCTGGCGGCAGTGGCTGCAGAGCGATGGCGAGAACGGTATGGAACCGCCGCAGGAGATCCAAGATTTGTGGAATGTCGGCGAAGACTTCCTTGATGCGCCCTACGGTTCCGACGAATGGCTGGAATTGGGCAAGCAGTTCTACAAGATGTCCATGGAAGGCTTGTATCAGATCGGTACGATACAGCGTCCGCCGCAACCGCTACTGTTCAAGAAGAACCTCAAAAACACGCCTCCTAACGATACTACGGGCCAGTGGAGCTGGAGCTATCGTCAGTGGGTCTTGTTCCTGCCGGAGCAATGGTATTTTGAGGGCGGCATGTAAGGCCCCCAATATGTGACAGAGCAAAGGGATTGGCGTATATTGTCAATCCCTTTTGGTTTGATTGAAAGGAAAACCGCAATGAAATTAGCTAGGCACCTGCTTATTGTTTTTGTGCTTGTGGCAGTAGCCGGGCTTGCCTTCGGGCAAAACATCAGCGAAAAGACCTACCCCCAGCAATATGGATCGCCCAGCGCCTACGAGGGCGCAACCGGCAACATGGTCGGCGCCTACAGCGAGGCGCCGCTCTTGGCGGACCGCGTTGCGTCCGGGGAGTTGCCCCCGGTCGAAGAACGCTTGCCCGATGAGCCGGTTGTGGTAGAGCCGCTTGATTCAATCGGCATCTACGGCGGCGAACTCGCTGGTCCGGCGACCAGCCCGACCTGCTGCGGCTGGGATGTCTCGGAGATGGTGATGCAAAAGCTCTTCACCATCGACACCGATTTACAGTCGATCATCCCCAATATTGCGCAAGGCTATGAGGTTTCCGACGACTTGAGGCAGTTGACCGTATTCCTGCGCGAAGGGCACAAGTGGTCGGATGGTCATCCCTTCACATCGGAAGACTTCCGATTCTGGTTCGAGGACATTCTGTGGGACCAAGACGTAACCGGCGGCATTCCCGGCGAATGGCGCCCGGGCGGCGAAAAGCCAGTGCTGGAGGTCATTGACGAAACCACGGTGCGTTACACCTTTGCCATCCCGCATCCGTCAATGATTGTGCGCATGGCCAGCAATCCGCGCCATCGCGGTTTCCGCGCCGCGCATTACTTCAAGCAGTTCCACATCAAATATAATCCCGATGCCGACAAGTTAGCGGCGGATGAAGGATTTGATAGTTGGTCGCAGCTGTTGAACGCGCGCTTGCGCCCGAATACCCATACCGGCACAACTGCTACCGATACAATTGTCGGTATACCGACCCTGAACACATTTATGTACGCCGGGGAAGACTCCTTCGGCAACAAGAACTTCGAGCGCAATCCCTACTTCTTCAAGGTGGATATCGCGGGCAATCAGTTGCCCTATAGCGATGGGCTGCGCCGCGTCCTGGTGGAAGATCTCCAAGTGCAGGATCTGCGCGCCATCGCCGGCGAATACAGCCACTTCGGCTGGGGAAAACTGCTCAGCGTCCCCACCTACCGCGAAAACGAAGAGGCCGGCGGCTATCGCGTCGCTCTGGTCACGTATAACCGCGGCAACGAATACAGTATGATGTTCAATCTGACGCATCCCGATCCCGTCATGCGCGAGATCTTCAACGATGTACGCTTCCGCCAGGCGATGTCGGTGGCCATCGACCGTAACGAGATCAACGAATTGATCTATTTCGGTTTGGCCACGCCATCACAATCGGCGCCGACGCCGGACTCCAACTTTTACGAGCCCTGGATGACCGATCACTTCGCCGAATACGATCCCGACCGCGCCAACGAACTGCTTGATGAAATCGGCCTGGATCAACGCGATGGCGAAGGTTTCCGTTTGCGTCCCGATGGCGAGACCCTGTTCATCAACATGCAGGTGGCCGTTCCGGAGGAGGCTTGGGGCAAGATCGCGGAATTGGTCGTCTCTTACTGGAACGCGGTTGGCGTTAAGTCCCAATTGAAGTTGATCGAACGCGGCTTGTATACCGAATTGCGCGGCACGGGCGGGCACGATATCGCCGGTTGGGGATTGGATATCGTCGATATTGGCGAATTCTCCGGCGCGATCGGCAATATCCGTCCCAATTGGGGGGCGCGCGCCGGCTCGAAGGAGTGGTTCGACTGGCTGAATTCGGGTGGAGCCAAAGGGACCGAACCACCTGAAGACATCAAAGAACTGTGGGAGCTCAGCCAGCTTTGGTTGCAGCAGCCATATGGCTCGGATTCCTATCTGGAGATCGGCAAGCAATTCCACGACATGACCTTCCGAGGTCTCTACCAGATCGGCACCGTGCAGCGTCCTCCGCAGCCCTTGCTCTTCAAGAAGACGCTCAAGAACACGCCGCCGAACGATACCGAGGGGCTTTGGAGCTTCAGCTACCGGCAATGGGTCATGTTCATGCCCGAGCAGTGGTACTACGAAGACGGTAGCTGACATTTCACAACATAAAGCGTGAGTGCTATGTGGCATGGCGAAATCGTCATGCCACATATTTTACTTTCGGCGAGGAAGACAATGGCAAAAAGCGCGGCGATGGAACGCTTCACCGGAGCGGATAAACATAATCCCTGGTTCACAAGATTCCGCTACCAGTTAGCGCCGGGCTTGGGATACGAGCGGGGCATCGCCCGCCGCGATCCCAGTTGCATTGTCCAGGTCGACGGCCTTTATTACGTTTGGTACACGCGGGCCGCGCACCCTTGCGTGCCGGTAGGTCACGAGCGAGCGACGGACAGCTTGCCGGCCATGCCATGGGATCTATCCGATGTTTGGTATGCCACTTCCGCCGACGGTTATACCTGGGTAGAGGGGGGACCGGCTGTCGAACGTGGACCCGCCGGCAGTTACGACGAGCGCAGCGTATTCACGCCCGATGTCCTGGCTCATGACGGCCGTTATTACCTGGTCTATCAAGTTACACGCGCGCCCAGTTTTCGCTGTACGCCGGAATCGATCGCCATCGCCTGGGCGGATCATCCGGCGGGACCCTGGAGCAAGAGCCCGGCGCCCGTGGTCGAGCCCGATCCCTCTGGCGAAGTTGACAGGCGCGCCTATCCGGAAGAAGCGACGGTAAAAGGAAGTTTCGACAGTTTGCGCGTTCATGATCCGGCCTTGCTTTTCCGCGAGGATCAGTTCTGGCTATACTTCAAAGGCGAGGGAATCGGCCATAGCAATATGGAATCCAAATGGGGCGTCGCTATCGCCGATCATCCCTTGGGACCGTATGCCAAGTCGTCCTTAAACCCAATTACCAACAGCGGTCACGAAGTCATGGTCTGGAACTACGCGGGCGGCGTTGGGGCCTTGATTACTCGTTGCGGACCCGAGAAGAATTCGATTCAATTTGCCGCGGACGGCATCAACTTCGAGGTCAAATCGACCATCATCGAACCGCCGCAAGCCGCGGGCGCCTTGCGCGTAAACGCCGACACCGACCAGCAGCCGCTGTCCGGATTGAGCTGGGGCTTGAGCCACGTCACCAGCTATAGCGCGCACGCGACCTGGCAAGCGCGTGATCCCTTGGGCTTGCATGATATCGACGAGCCCTGGGATTTCATCGTTCGTTGGCAGCGCGACGATCAGCCGCGGGGCTTTGTCTAGCTCTGCGCCCACATTGGAGCGGGTCGATGCCCGACAGAGCAAATGTCATTCTTGTCATCACCGATGATCAAGGTTACGGCGATATCGGTTGCCATGGCAATCCGATTCTACAGACGCCCAATCTGGACCAATTGGCCCGCGAGGGCGTTCAGTTGGATGATCATCATCATGACCCGCTTTGTTCCCCGTCCCGCGCGGCGCTTTTGACCGGTCAATATGCGTCGCGAAACGGCGTCTGGCACGTGATTCACGGTCGTCATCTCCTTGATCCGAAAGCGATGACAGTGGCGGATGTCTTTTCCGCGAACGGCTATCGTACCGGTATGTTCGGCAAATGGCACTTGGGTGACAATTATCCTTTTGCGCCGCAATTTCGAGGTTTCGACCAAGTCCTTTGCCATCGCGGCGGGGGCGTGGGCGAGTTACCGGACTATTGGGGCAATAACTATGTAGATGACTGTTATTTTCGAGATGGCGAGCCCGTCCGTTATCAAGGCTATTGCAGCGACGTCTTTTTCGACGAAGCGATGCGATTCATTGAAGCCGATCCAGATTCGCCCTTTTTTGTGTATTTGGCTACCAATGCCATGCACGCGCCGCATGTCGTGCCCGAAGAATACGCGGCGCCCTACAGAAACTTGGGGATCCCCGAAGACCGCGCCAACTTCTATGGCATGATCGCCAACTTCGACGAAAACATGGGCAAATTGTTCCGCCGGTTGCGGGAACTCGATCTCGATGAAAACACGATTGTGATCTTCACCGCCGACCACGGTACGGCGGCCGGTTTCGATCCCGCAACTGGAGAGGGCTACAACGCGGGCATGCGCGGCAAGAAAGGCTCCATGTACGATGGGGGCCACCGCGTCAATTGTTTTTTCCGCTGGAAGGGGGAACTCCCCGAAGGCAAGCTGGTCAATTCGCTGACAGCGCATGTCGACATGTTGCCGACCTTAATCGAGCTTTGCGGACTGGAATTAAACCGGGAAGTTGCGTTCGATGGCGTAAGTCTCGCCTCGCAAATGCGGGGCGAATCTGATCGCTCCGCCGGGCGAACCTTGTTTATTCATTTGCAGCCCGACCAGCCGGAAAAATGGCATGACTGTGTCGTGATGCGCGACGACTGGAGACTGATCAACGGGACTGAACTGTATGATGTCAACAGCGACAAGGGGCAGCAGCGCGATATTTCATCTGAGCATCCAGATGTTGTGCGGGAATTGCGCGGCGAATACGAGACCTGGTGGGACAGCCTTCAAAAGCCATTTTCAGAATATGTCTATATCCCGATTGGCACAATGCGCGAGAACCCTGTTCTCTTGTCAGCGCGGGATTGGCATCCAAGTGCGGGCCGGGTGCCCTGGCGGCAAGATTGGATCGCGGACGCAGCCTACGATGCCAATGGCTTCTGGATGATTGACGTTCGGGAAGCCGGCCGATACGAGGTAGAGCTGCGCGCTTACCCGCGCGAAGCCGATTTTCCAGCGGGCGCCACGAGCGCTCGCCTTGAAATCGACGGCGTAGAATATGTGAGCGTCTGCCAGGAAAATGCGACGAGCGTCATATTCCTTGTGGAACTGGATGCCGGGAAGACCAAGCTGCAAACTTGGCTGAGCAATCACTTGCGGCGACGCCTGCGCGGCGCCTATTATGTCTACGTAACGCGTTTGTAGGTCAAGGGGGTAGGGCGATGACGCTTAAGAGATCCGATGTGCTGATCACGCGACCCTGCGGCATGGAGGTATACCGACGATATCGCGCGACCGGGCTGGGCTGGGGCTTCTTGCCCGAACCCGATCGACGCGGCCTGCCGCCGGAGGAAGAGATGATGCGCGATGTCGACGAGGCACATCGCTGCGGCGTCAAGTTCCAGGGACGCGTGGAACTGGACGCGGACTGGATGGGCATGATTGATTTTGATTCCAATTTCATGGAATCAACCGTGCGCGATTTGAATGATCGGCCGGCGATTACCTGGTGGGAGCACATTTACAAGGGGCACCCCTCGTACCACTATTGTACAAACGCGCCCGGTTACCGGCATTATCTGATGTATCAGCTGCGGCGGGTCATGCGAGCCGGCACGGACTGGCTAATGATTGACTCCGCCATCCCTACCATCGGCGCCTTGAATGCCCGATATGGCGGCTGCTTCTGCCGGCACTGTATGGCTGGTTTCCGCGATTACTTGCGCGCCAACTTAAGTGAAGAGGAGATCATGTCGGGGGGCATCGGCGATCTCGAGACCTTCGACTATGGGGACTATTTGCGGGGACGCGGCATCACGGACGAAATATATCGGGCGCGCATCCTGGCATTCCCGCCGGTCATTCCGCTGGCGAAAGAATACTTCGATTTCCAATGGGGAGAGATAAACGGGCTATTTCGCGAATTCAAGCGTTATGCGCGGGAGTTCAGCGAGGATGTGCCGATGAGTTCGAATTCGCCTTATTATTGGGCGGAGTTCATGTATGCCGTCGACGCGCATGACTTTTACACCAACGAAATGGAGTATCAAGCGCCCGAGATCGA
Organism: Chloroflexota bacterium; assembly: GCA_026708115.1. Lineage (GTDB taxonomy): Bacteria > Chloroflexota > Anaerolineae > Aggregatilineales > Phototrophicaceae > UBA6055. The sequence continues at coordinate 68,514 of JAPOVL010000034.1, read as the reverse complement.
GATCCTGCCGACGGAGCCGATCTATACTTTCAAACTGGCCGATGCTCTCGAGCGCATTGTCGCTATCACGGGCGTTCCGAGCGCATTCGAACCTTACAGGATTCATGATCGTCCCGGGCATATTCGACTGTGGGTCGCGCAAGCTTACGCCCATGGACACGTCTTCATGGCCCCGGACAAAATGTGGACGCTGCGATACCGGGGCGAACCAGATCGCTGGTATCACAGCAAGCCGGGTGACTATGAAGACCTCTACCATTTCGTCCGCGACTACCCGGAACTATTCGACGGCTATGAATCGGCCGCTTCAGTTGCGCTCGTGTTCAGCAACAAGGCTGTGCGGCAATACCTGGGCGATCAACTCAGCAGCGGTCACTTGGGCGGCCAGAACCGCAGCGCGCCAAAAACCGATCTTGCGAAAGCCTGTATTGCGCTCAGCGGGGCCAATTTGCCGTATCGCATTATTGTGGCGGGTGATGAATGGATCGAAGACGATTTGCTGGAAGCCGATTTGACATCCTATCGCGCAGTTGTGCGCTTCGAACCCTCACATTTGAGCGCCGAGCAGGAAGCCAAGCTGCAAGGTGCGGGCGATCGTCTCGTGACCTGGAGCGACGCATCGAATTTGCTGGCAAAAGCAGGCCAGGACATCGACATCATCGGCGCGGGAAATATCACCGTCCTGCCGAGGCATCAGCCCAACACGCAAGACGCACCCCTAATCGTACATCTGCTCAACAGCAACTATGATTTGGCCAGTGATCGCTATCAGACCCTAAGCAATATTCGATTGACTATCGCGCGGTCGCTGCTTGAACGGTCATTTTCATATGCCACGCTTTACGCACCGGGCAAGGAGCCTATAGTTGTTGACTGCCAACGTACGGATGACGGAACCTCAATTATCGTTCCCGAATTGGGTATGTGGGGCGTCCTCAAATTGGAATAGGGATCAAAGCTGTAAGACTTGTCGGGTACTGGATCATGCTAACGCGCTTTTTCCCCGCCCCTCACCCCCGGCCCCCTCTCCCACAAGGGGCTGAGGAGCGGACACCTTTTCATTAAGCACGATATCGCTAATAAACCTGTATTTTTTATGGCGATTTTCGGGCGACCTGATAGGTCGCCCCTACATATTTCGCCACAGACGAACCTTGTAGGGGTCAGGGCGCGTAGACACCGCACTACGAGAGGGGGAGCTATACTTGGCAGATTTGGTAGGGATTTATTGAGTTCGCAAGGACGGGCTCCCTTTTTTGTATTGTTTTAGTAACGTTCCAGCTATCTCTGCATATGATTTGTAGTACTGGACAAGCCTTGTAGCTTGCTTCCCCAGTCTTCTCGCTCTTGGCGCAATTTCAGCAGCAGTTGTTCGCGCGCGAACTCGTCTTCAAAAAAGCTGCATTTCTCAAAAAACTCGATGAGCTCATCGAGCCGCGCCATGACGTCGCTCTTGCCGACAGGACGAATCGAGCGCGCCCTCAGCCAGCCCCCCGGCGCGGTCATGATCCATTCCGGCGGCGGGCGGTGGTGTTCAAGGATAAACTCGCTGGCTTTGAAGTAGCTGGTGATGGCCTTGTGTGAAGCCCGGTCTGTAGAGCGGACAATCACAGACGCGACCAGGGCAGCGCCCGCCAGCGAAGCAAGAACGAATAGTAGCAGGAAGTCCATCGGATAGGCTATTCTACACCGCGCAGATCCAGTTCGTCGGCGAAGTGGCAGGCGGCGAAATGATCCCGCCCGACCTCGGTCCAAGCTGGTTCCTGTTCTCTACAAATGTCTTGCGCGTAACGGCAGCGAGGATGGAAATAACAGCCGGACGGTGGATCAGCCGGGTTCGCCACTTCACCGGGGAGGATTATACGATCCATCTTCACTTCGGGATCGGTTGTCGGCACAGCCGACAACAGGGCTTCCGTATATGGATGCTTGGGATGCGCGAATAGGGCCTCGGTATCGGCCATTTCCACCAATTGACCCACATACATCACTCCGACGCGGTCGGAAATATGCTCAACCACGGAAAGATCGTGCGCGATGAACAGATATGTCAGGTCAAATTCTTCCTGCAGATCCTCGAGCAAGTTCAGGATTTGCGCCTGAATCGAGACATCAAGGGCGGAGACCGCTTCGTCACAGACAATCAGCCGCGGGCTGGGCGCGAGCGAACGCGCAATCCCGATGCGCTGGCGCTGCCCGCCGGAAAAGGCGTGTGGATAGCGGTTGAGATGGCGGATGTCCAGGCCGACGCGATCCATTAGCTCGCGCACGCGGTCTTGAATCTGGCGCTTTTCCGCCAGCAGCTTGTTGTTGCGAATTGGCTCGGCAATGATGTCGAGGACGGTCATGCGGGGATCCAGCGAGGAGTAGGGGTCTTGAAAGATCATGTGAAAATGCCTGCGGACCTCGCGGAGTTTTTTCTTCTCCATGTTGGCGATATCAACTTCTTCCCCATCCGGAAGGCGGAAGATTATCTGTCCTTCGGTGGGATTAATCGCTCGGACAATGCAGCGTCCGAGCGTCGTTTTGCCGCTGCCGGATTCGCCGACAAGCCCGAATGTCTCGCCCTCGCGGATTTGAAAACTGACGCCGTCGACTGCCCTGACATGCCCATGTACGGCGCGGAGGAAACCTTTTTCGATGGGAAAGTGCTTTTTCAGATCCCGAACTTCGAGCAGAACGTCCTCGTTCCGCTCTTTTGCGGATTCTTCCATTCCCTCAGGCATAGACCGGCTCACTCTCTTCGTTGTGAAGGTAGCAGCGGACAAAATGACCCTCGCCCATATCAACCAGGGCGGGTACAGCGGCATCACAAGTACCGGCGATGAATTCGTCGCAGCGGGATGCGAATCCACACTCGGCTGGCGGATTCATGGGCACGGGTACATTCCCGCGAATGGCATCGAGGCGGCCACGGCCACGGTTGCCCAGACGCGGTATCGACTTCAGCAGGCGCCGCGTGTAGGGGTGCAGGGGATTTTTGAACAACTCTATTGTCGAGGCGCGCTCGACCACGCGCCCCAGGTACATCACGTTCACTTCGTCAGCGATTTCGGCGATCACGCCCAGATCATGGGTGATATACATGATGGCCATGCCAAATTGTTCTTGAAGCTCCTTCATCAATTCCAGGATTTGCGCCTGAACAGTGACATCCAGCGCCGTAGTCGGCTCGTCGGCGATCAAGAGCGAAGGGCTGCAAGACAGCGCCATGGCGATCATCGCCCGTTGGCGCATGCCGCCCGACAATTGGTGCGGGTATTCGTCAAATCGCTGGCCGGGGTTGGAAATGCCAACACGGTTGATCATGTCCAGGGCGAGTTCTTTGGCTTCGCGCTTGTTTTTGGTGATATGCAGCAGGATGGCCTCGATAATCTGTTTCCCGATCGTATGCACCGGGGACAAGCTGGTCATCGGTTCCTGAAAAACCATCGAGATCTCGGCACCGCGTATGGCGCGTATTTCCCGGCTTCGCGAATCTAGCTGAAGCAGATCCACGACTGCGCCGTCGCTCTGCCGCAACAGGATTTCGCCGGATTCAACTGTGCCCGGGGGCGGCACGATCTGAAGGATGGACTGGGCGGTGACACTCTTGCCGGAGCCCGATTCGCCAATGATGCCGACAGTTTGATGTGCGGCAATATTGAAATCGACGCCGTCGACCGCCTTGAGCGTACCTTCTGGCAACTCAAAGTAGGTGCGCAGGTTCCGCACTTCCAGGGTGCTGTTGCTTGACTTCATCTCCACCGATGGTTTGCCTGTTCGGTTTGTCGTATTGTAGACAATCAACAAGTGATTGACAAGCAGCGGGGACCGGCACTTGCAGCCTGACCCAAAGCCGCAGCGGCTTACCTTCCGGCCGAGATACAAAAAAACAGGCTCGACTTGCGAACCTGTCAGGTATTTCCATGGTGGGCGATATAAGACTCGAACTTATAACCTTCCGGGTGTAAACCGGATGCTCTATCCAATTGAGCTAATCGCCCCGACTTCGGTAAGTCTAGCTGCAAAGCAGTGGATTCGTCAAGGTTGACTTCGCTGATAGTGGTGCATCGAAGTCGGTTGAAGTTGAGAACAATAACCACCCGACAGCCGGTAGGGGCAATCCGCTGGATCGCCCGCAAAACCTAGTCAGCGCGGTGGGCGAGCCGAGGCTCGCCCCTACACTCAGCTTGCAATTTGTTGCATTAGTTTCTTGGAGTTACTGAGAATAGGGAATTTTATTGAACAGACAGGCTTATTTGTTGCTGCAGATCAGATTTCGTAACAGGTCAAAAGTTGCGCTTTCACTAATTGAAGCGAATGCTCCGCGCTCACATGCGGGGGGGCGTGACGCCTGTTTGTCCCTGGTATTTGCCTTTTTTGTCGGCATAAGACTGCTCGCAGGCGTCGTCGGCCTCGAAGAACAGGACTTGGGCGAGACCTTCATTGGCGTAGACCTTGGCTGGCAGGGGGGTGGTATTGCTGATTTCCAGGGTGACGAAGCCTTCCCATTCCGGTTCAAAGGGCGTGACGTTGACGATCAAGCCGCAGCGGGCGTAGGTGGATTTGCCCAGGCAGACGGTCAAGACATTGCGCGGGATGCGGAAGTACTCCACTGAACGCGACAAGACAAAGGAATTGGGCGGGATGATGCAAACATCGCCGCGGAAGTCCACAAAAGAAGCGTCGTCGAAATGTTTGGGATCGACAATCGCCGAACGCACATTGGTGAATATTTTGAACTCGTCCGAGACCCGCAGGTCGTAACCGTAGGAGGATACGCCGTAACTGATTGCGCCTTCGCGAACTTGCTGATCGACAAAGGGTTCAATCATGCGATGGTCGCGCGCCATTTTCTTGATCCAGTGGTCCGGTTTCAGTCCCATGATCTGTCCCTTTGCCGTGGATTACATACGTTCGGGCGCTGACATGCCCATCAAGCGCAGCAGGCGATAGAAAACGACGCCCGCCGCTCGATAGAAGCGCAAGCGCGCCTTGGCGACGTCGCTTGGCACCTCGCTGTGCAAAACGCGCACCTGGTCATAGATCGGATGGAAAACAGCGGCGAGCTCGCCCGCGAAGAAGGCGATCTTATGCGGCTCGTAGTGGGTCACGGCTTGTTCGATCACGTTGCCGAGTTCCAGGGCCTTGCGAATGAATTTAAGTTCAGCTTCTCCCAACAAGCTCAAGTCGACGCCGTCATCGTTGAATCCGCGTTCCTTCGCTTCCCGGAAGATGCCGGCACAGCGGACGTAGGCGTTCTGAATGTAGTATACCGGGTTCTCGTTGGATTGTTTCACGACACGGTCAACATCGAAATCCAGTTGCGAATTGGGGCTACGCGCCAGCATGTGATAGCGCACGGCATCGGCGCTAGTCATCTGCACCAGTTCATCGAGGGTATCAAAGTCCCCGGCGCGTTTCGATTGCTTGACCGCTTGATACTTTCCGAGTTCCTCGTTCCAGCGGACCGCCCGCACCATCTGAATGAAAATGACGTGAATCGGGCCCGGGTCCATATTCAGCGCGCGAATGCCATATTTTACCACTTGTGCCTGGGAAAAATGATCGGTGCCCAGCACGTTGACCGCGATGTCGAAGCCACGTTCCAGCTTGTCACAGTGATAGGCGATATCCGGCAGCGTATATGTGGGCGCGCCATCGCTCTTGACCATGACGCGGTCTTTTTCATCGCCGAAGGCAGTACTGCGGAACCAGGTCGCGGGTTGGTATCCCTTAGCGGCAACATCGGCGATTTCTTCAGCGCCCGCGCCTTCCCAATGCGCCGACTGGTAGATATGGCCGTTGTCCCGCAGCTCTTCCAGCACAGCCCAGATCCGCTCCGACTCGAAGAGCGATGTTTCGTTGTAAAAACGATCATGTCCGATGTCAATCGCCGCCAGGGAACGATTGATCCACTGAAACATGCGCGCTTCGGCGATGTCCTTGAATCGCTCCCAGCCGGACTCCTTGAGGGCATCGCCATGTTCTGCGGCTAGTTCGGCGGCGATTTCGACCAGGTATGCGCCTTGATAGTAGTCCTCGGGGAAGTCTAGGTCTTCGCCCAGCTGCTGCAAGTATCGCAAAAGCAGGCTTTTGCCGAGTACGATCATTTGGTTGCCGGCATTGTTGTAATAGTATTCGCGCTGCACCTCATAGCCGGCGGCCTCGAGCAGGCGCGCCATGGCGTCGCCGACAACGGCGTTACGGGTATGGCCGATGGTGATCGGTCCGCTGGGATTGGCGCTGACGAACTCGACCTGCGCTTTCTGGCCGGCGCCGATATCGAGTTGGAAAAAGTCTTCGCCTTCCTCGATGATACGATCCACCTGCTGTTTCAGATAGGATTCACTGAGGAAGCAGTTGATGAAACCAGGCGGCGCGACCTCGATCTTGTCAATAAAGTCTGCCCGCGGGAGCGTTGCAGCGACCAGATTGGCTATCTCGAGCGGGTTCTTACGCGCCAGTTTCGCCAAGCTCATGCCCGGGTAGGAGAGGTCGCCTTGTCCCGCGCGTTTGGGCGGGCTGACCGGAACCGATGGAATCTCGAATTCGGGCAAGTCGCCGCGAGCAATTGCGCCCGCGAGCGCAGTTTCAATTAGCTGTTCCAGTTCTTTGTTGAGTTGTTTCAAGAGCGGGGTCTCTTCGCAGGTAAGCTTTCCAAGCGGTTTCGGATTCTATCAAACTAGCCTCTGCAGGTTAACGGTGACTTCGCAATCCGGCATGTGGCTCAGGCGCTGAGGCTGTTCGCGACTCAGTGCTGACGCGCCAGCTTTGCGCGCCCAGACCTTGTCGTAGTCTTCCTGCCAGGCTTCAAATTCGATTGACAGCAGATCGCAGGCGCAGAACTTCTGCGTCAAGCGCGGACGGCTGGCAGTTCGGCCGGGCATCCAGCGCGTGTGAATGCGGTTGGTCGCCAGCAGCAAGCCACCCGGGCGCAGTACACGGGCCAATTCCGCCAGCGCGGCATCGGGATCGGGAAAGAATTCCAGGGACTCCAGGCAAGCGACGGCGTCGAAGGCGGCGTCCGGGAAGGGGAGGTCCATGGCATCGCCGCGGGCCAGGGAAATGAACTTGCCGAAGCGCTCTCGCATGATTTTCGATGCTGCAATAGCGAGCATTTTGCGGCTGTGATCCAGTCCGATCACATGGCCGTGGAAGCGGACGTTGCGCGCCAAGAGCAGGGGCAAGCGCCCGGTGCCGGCAGCGACGTCGAGAATCAGCGGATCAAGCTGGGGACTGATGCGATCCAGAAGCGGCTCCGCCAGCAAGAGTTGATCGGAATAATCATCGAATTGCTTGACGCGGTCGTAACGGCGGGCATAGAGATCGTAGAGCCAGATAACGGCGCGCTTGCCGAGGTACGCGCCCTCGGTTTCGATAAGCAGCCACCAGATGAAAAAACATGCGATCGCGCTGGCAAGCAGGAACAAGAGCAGGCTCATAAGACGCTTTCCCAAGTCTGCGGTCTAAGCCATTGAAAACAGATCCGCTTCACGAAACTGCATTTCGTAGAGCTTGGCGTACAGGCCTTGTTGCGCTATCAACTGATCATGACTGCCTAGCTCAATCAGGCGTCCGGCATCGAGCACGGCGATCCGGTGAGCGATGCGCACCGTGCTCAAGCGGTGGGCGATGATCAAGGTAGTGCGATTTCGCATCAACTTGCCCAGGGCATCCTGGACTAACTGTTCGCTTTTGTTATCCAGGCTAGAGGTGGCTTCGTCCAGGAGCAATATGGCCGGGTCCTTGAGCAAGGCTCTGGCAATGGCGACGCGCTGCCGTTGCCCGCCACTGAGTTTGACGCCGCGCTCGCCGACAATCGTTTCGTAGCCTTTGGGCAGGGCGCTGATAAAGTCGTGCGCGTTGGCGGAGCGGGCGGCGGCGATCATTTCTTCTTCGCCCGCGTTTAGCTTTCCGTAGAGTATGTTCTCGCGGATGCTGCCGCCGAAGAGCAAGGTCTCCTGCGGCACGAGGCCGATTTGCCGCCGCAAGCTGTTTTGTGTCAGGTCGCGAATATCATGTCCGTCAATCGATATGACGCCGGCGTCGGGATCGTAAAAGCGCGGGATGAGGTTGAACAGGGTGCTCTTTCCGGCGCCGCTGGGCCCGACAAGCGCGATGATTTCGCCGGCAGCAATATCGAGATTGACGCCAGACAGCACTTCATTGCCTTGTTCATAGGAAAAGCTGAGGTCCCGCATTGAGATGCTGCCATCAACATTAGCGAGTTCTTTCGCGGCAGCTGCATCTTGAATATCGGAGGTCGTATCGAGAATCTGGAAGACGCGTTTGGTGGCGCCAAGCGCTTCCTGGAATTGCGAATACAAGTTGATCAACCCGGCGAAGCTGCCGGCCACGGTCAAGCCATAGATCAGGAATGCGATTAGCTCGCCCGCGCTCAGCCTGCCATCCAGCACTTCTCGCCCGCCGAACCACAAGATGAGCGCCAAGCCAGCGAAGGCGAAGAAGCCGATAATGGGACCGAAGACTGAGCGCACGGTGAGCAACTTAACCGCGGCGCCAAAGGCGATCTCGATCGCTCGGTTGTAGCGTGTAATCTCATAGTTTTCACGGGCGAAACTCTTAACTTCGCGGATGTTCTGAAAGACTTCTTCGGCGACAACGGTGGCGCCGGCGATTTCGTCCTGGACCCGTGTGCTCATGCGGCGTATGGCCGATCCCAAAACGAAGCCAACGCCAACGATTATGGGCATCAGCACCACGATAAAGAGGGTGAGACGCCAGTTGAGCCAAAACATGACGCCTACCGAGCCCAGCAGCGTCATGGATTGCTGCAAGAGCGTGCTGATATTGCCGGTCAAGACCGTGCGTACGACGGTGACGTCGGAGGAGATGCGGCTGACCAATTCACCGACGCGCCGATCGGTATAGAATCTGATTGAGAGAAACTGCAAGTGGGCGTAAAGCGCTTGTCGGATGTCCACGACAATCTTCTCGCCCACATAATTCAAGTTGTAGTTCTGTACGAAGGCCGCAATAGAGCGGAACAAGAATACCAGCAGCAGAAGCAGTGTAATCTCATCGAGGAGGGCAAGATTAGCCTCCTCAAAGACTGAATCCACCACGTTGCTAATGACCGCAGGGAAGACCAGGCTCAAGCCGGCGCTGAGCAGCACGCCGACGCTGGCAATAAAGAGACGAAGCTTGTAAGGCGATAAATATGCCAGGACCCGGCGCCATTGCACCGGCGCTTCCGGGATTTCCCGAGAATCGAGAGCAGGCGCGCCACGGCGAATCTGAATCACGTTTCGTTCTCGATAGATGGGGCCATAGTCTCGTCAGGTTTTGTGTCGATGCCAATAGCCCGAATGTGTAGAGCGGGCTTTGCCCCGGGCGCAGGGCTTGTTCGCGCGCGGCCAGGCATTTCAGCGATGCGCTATTGCCTATTGATCCGCCGGCTCCGCGGTGTCGGAGTCGGTCGCGTCGGTTTTTGTGTCCGGCGCCCGTGCGATGTTGCCGTCTTCCGCGGCTTCGATGTCAATATCAATCCTCTCTTCGTCGTCGCTGTCGGAAACAGCATCATGTTCTGGCGGGGCGGGCAACTCGGCCGCCTCATCAGCAGTCTTGATCGGCGTCAGATCTTCCACGACTTGCCAGTCGGCGTGAGCCGCCAATGAGACGCTATGACCGGAGGGAAAGTCGATTTGAATGCCGTCGGCATTTCTGATGACGGCGACGCCGTGCTGTGCCACTTTGAGCTCTTGCCCCCAGGTGAAAGGTCCGCCGACGCAAACTTTCTGCGGCGACAAGATCCGTAGGCCGATCACGTCGGAAAGCAGCTTAAGGGGAACGATACCGCCGATATGGTGGTCTTCGCCAAAACCCTTGATCTCTTCGGCGTGATAGAATTGGGACAAGTGCTCGTCGCGTTCCAGCACCCGGGAAAGGCCCCTCAAGACGCGCTTGATCAGACGGGTGGCTTCGTGGTGAAAACCGGACTTGACCATGCCTTCGCCGATTAGAGACAAGTAATACATCCAGATGCCGCCACCGCCACGGGCATTGGAGGGATCGAAATTCGGATCGCCCCGGCTGACCATGGTAATCCCGTTAGAGCAGAAAAACTGCGATTCATCCAGCGCGGATGCGACCAGAGCCGAAGCGCGCTCCTCCGCCAGCAGGCCGGTCCAGAGCGGCAGCAGGTGATTGATGTCCAGACGACTGCTGTCTATTGTCCTGGCATAAACTTTGTAGACTCGGCTGAGTCCCTCAATTTCTATAGTTGCTACATAGGAGAGCGCTTGCCGGGTCGTATAGACGCCCTGTCGGTTTTGCCAATCAAATGCGTCAACATCGGCGGCGATGACACAATTTTCGCCGTCACGGTCTACCCCTGTGAGCCGAAGACGTATGCGCGGCACCTGGCTGACGCCGCCGACAATGCGAACCATGACACGACCAGGCGCAGGGAGCGCTCGCTCGATGACATGCAGGTCGTCGCCCGCTCCGCCTCGCAGCAACTCGACCGAGCTACTGGTCAGGTGGGAGTCGCGATCGCGGTAGGTGTAGCGGCTGCCATCCCAGAATTCTTCCAGGCGATCTTGCAGATCGCGCCGTCTTTGTCTTAGTTCATCTGCGGCTTTTTCGTCTTCAAGTTCCCCCGCAATAGAATAGAGGGCATCTGCTTCCGAGATCAAATAGGCCAGCAGATCGGGCGTCTCCATCTGCTGCAGCTTCGCGCCCTGCGCCCAGCCCTGGCCGACGCCGAAGGTGGGAAAGGCTACATAGCCCATTTGCCGCTCCGATCGCCATTCCGGCACGCCGTCGGCATCCTTGTCCTCTTGCAGCCAGCGTTTGAAGAATGCGGTCAAACGATGAAAAACTTCGGCTAGGAATGCGCGGTCTTCGGTCAGTTGATAGACAATCCAGGACATGCGCGCAAGCAGGGGCATCATCATGACGCCCTGAGTTTGCCCGGCCAAGCCCGGTTGCCGATCCACAAAGCCGGTATCGTCCTGCGTGGACAGGTAGTTGTATATCAGGCCCTTGGCCCAATCAGGCTCGATGTTGGCGGCGGCCGTCGCGGCCAGGTAGGCGAGCGTCGGATCTTGCCCTGCCCAGGCGCGAATATGATCCCTGCCATCGCCGCGCCGGCTCCAGCCGCGATTGCAGGCGCGGTTGGCGACCAGCGACGCGTGCCCAAGGTGATCGGTTGGGCCCATGTGCGCTTGAAGCAGCAAATTGTAGGAGAGATTGAGCAACCTGTCCCAGCTTTCGTCGCCGGTCCGGATTTCCGGGATCGCCCCGGCAAAATCGTCAATTTTCTGGAAATAGATATCCCAGGGCCGAGCCAGCCAGTTCATGGCGACGCTGTGCGAATCGCGCATGTCTGGCAAGCCGGCGACCACAAAGGGCAGCCTAACAGTTTCGCCGGCGGGTAAGACCAGCCTGCGACCGAGTTTGGGGCTCGAGATTCTGCCACCATAGACTTCGACGCTGGCGCCTTCTAGCGTGAGCACCGGGTTTATGTCCCCAATCTGCCCCAAATGCAGCGCCAGGCTGTAATCTCCCAGCGTCAAAACATTGAGCTTCTTATTTCGTCCGTTGATTACGACATGCCCAAATAGCTCAAGCTGGAGTTCAAGATCTTCGTCTTTGTGATTCTTGATCGCAAACTCGCAGCCGGCGGCGTTTGATTCCATCACCCAATAGCGAGCCCGCAATTCCAGCCAAGGGGCGATTTCCGCCCGGATTCCCAGGAAATTAGGCGCGAAATGGGTTAGGACTGGCGGGTGATGGTAATGCTGATATTGATAGATTTGACGTCCGCCGGTCAGCCAGATCGGGACGATGCTCACCAAACCGGCGCGGCCGCCGAACTGGGTTTGAAAGGCCAGCGCCGCGCGGTTTTTCCCGCCCAGATCAAGCTTCCAGGCTTGATCGTCAACGTAGTTGGTACGGCTCATGCGGGCATCGGCTGCCAAGTGGAACTCGAACATAGAGGCAGCGTCGATCTCGTAGCTACGCATATTCCGCATAAACATCATTCCTCTGGGCGCTCGAATCGCTATTGACAGTCAACCAGATTACGGAAGATTGGCCAGCAAGGTTGCCCGCAGGTGACGCATAAGCCTATCGCAGTCACTCAACGATTTGCCAGGTCGAGTCCAGTTCATTGAATCTAAAGGTATCGCCGTAGAGACTTTCGACCAGGTGATATCCGGGTCCGGCGATGTAATTGTTGTTCGCGTCCAGCGCGCCGCCGTGGTGATACTCGTATCTGGTGGTGTGACCCAGTTCGTCTTCCAATGCCCAGCCAATGGCGGTGCGGACTTCCAGGTTCTCGCGCCAAAGCTGGCCGAATCCGCGGATAGGCTGTTGTTTGCCTTCCGGCGCGACAATCTCGGGGTCGGATTCGATATCGCCATCGACAAAAACATCATCATAGACTGACCAGAGATGCTCATCGCTGTCATTCACTGTCAGCAACCAGATCTGCTGATTGGGTTGCAGCCAGAACATCCATCCGCGTTCAAATCGCTGCTCGGCGACATAGATTGCCCCGATGACGGGAGTCGGAAAAGGATCAGGTGTCGGACTCGGGGTTGGAGTCGCTGTCGGCACGGCTTCGGTGGCGGCTTTGGCTGCCTCGAATGTTGCCGTGACGCCGCTATCGGGGGTGGCTGTTACAATGATCACACGTTCTGTGACGACTTGCCCCTGACAAGCTGTCAGGGTCGCAAGCAATGCGAAGAGGCAGTACAAGCGTGATTTGATTGACATGCACGAGGCTCCATTGCTTGAACGGCGAGACTGATAATGCTATTGTATCAAAGGTAGGCTGTAGGGCAAGCAGGCTGGAAACGCGCTGTATTGCGGCGGCGCGATTCTCTTGAAACGCTAGTATTTTCTATGTGTTCAAGCAAGGGCGCCAGGTGGCGAGGCCTAATCCGACGACTAGCTTCTGAGTTGAGAGTCAAGCAAATGCCATTTCGTCCGACAAGCATCACCTTGAACAAATCTGAAGAAACCCTCGAGATCGTATGGGAGGATGGCTTAAGGAGCCAGTATCCGTTGTCACAGTTGCGGGAGGCTTGTCCCTGCGTCGAATGTCGCGGCGGTCATGCAAATATGGGGATGGCGAAGGCGCCTGAGGATATTCTCAAACTGAGTCCACGTCGCTCTTACGCGATAACGGGCTTGAGCCCAGTGGGCAACTATGCCCTGCAACCGAGTTGGGACGATGGCCACCAGACAGGCATTTATACTTGGGAGTATCTACGGCTGATTTCGCCGCAGGAGTAGTTCGGACCCGGATCCGCGCAGATCGATTGCCTCAGGCGGGATACGATTTTCATGATGTGAGCGCTGTTTGGCAGCGAGCTGGCAAAGCGACTAGGGTTTGACAGTCGACAGTCAACTGTTTTATGCTGAAGCGTGATAATTCGTACTCAATCCTATCCGAAAAGGGAAGTAAAATGAAGCTAATAAGGGTGATTGTAGCAGCAATAGTCCTGCTCGCCGTTGCGCTTTGCGCCTCGGCACAAGACGACAGCTTGGTCATTTGGGCGGATGATACGCGAGCGCCGATACTGGAGGAGTTGGGAGCACAGTTTGAAGAAGAATTCGGCATCGCCGTGCGCGTAGACGAATTAGGCTTTGGCGATATTCGCGATCAGTTCAAGACGGCTGCGCCCGCCGGTGAAGGTCCGGATATGATAATCGGCGCCCACGATTGGCTGGGCGAATTGGCCGTAAATGGCTTGCTGGCCGAAATTGACATTTCTGATGTCGAGGACGATTTCTTGGGGGCGGCGCTGTCGGCATTTGTCTATGAAGGCGTCCAATATGGCTTGCCTTACGCCGCGGAAAATGTCGCTTTCCTACGCAATGTTGACTTGGTGCCGGATAACCCTGAAACCTGGGAGGATGTGCGTTCGGTGAGCGAACAGTTGATCGCCGATGGCGCGTCGAAATACGGATTTGTCATGTTCGACAACAATCCCTATCACTTCTTCCCGGTGCAGACTGCCTTTGGCGGTTATGTCTTTGGCTTGACGGAGGCAGGCTACAATCCGGAAGACGTTGGTATCGACAGCGAAGGTTCCATCGCGGCTGCAGCGTATCTGGAAGCTTATGGCAGTGATGGTTTGATGCCTAGCGGCATTGACTATGACGTGATGCATACCATGTTCGAAACGGGGGACGCCGCCATGATCATCACCGGTCCCTGGGCGATCCCGCGTATCGAAGAATCGGGGGTAAACTTTGTGGTTGATTCGATACCGGCGGGTCCCGGCGGCAGCGGCAAGCCCTTCCTCGGCGTTCAAGGATTCATGATCAGCGCCTTTAGCGAAAACCAACTGCTGGCGGAAGCGTTTCTTTTCGACTACATCGCCACTGACGAAACAATGTCGTCGATTTACAGCGCAGATCCGCGGCCGCCCGCCTTGCTGGAAACACGCGACAGCATTGAAGACGAAATCATGCTCGGCTTCGTTGCGGCGGGAACTGAAGGTTTGGCAATGCCCGCGATTCCGGAGATGTCTTCGGTCTGGAGCGCCTGGGGCAACGCCATGCAGTTAGTACGAACCGGCGAGCTGAGCGGTGAGGAAGCCTTCAGCAACGCGGGCGAACAAATCCGCGCGCTGATCGCCGGAGAGGAATAAGTCGCGCTGCTTTTTGGTCCGGCGCAACAGTTGAATCGTAGCATGACGGGGGAATGCCCAAAAGGGGGCTCCCCCGTTTGTATTTCTGTTCGGTCATAGTAGAAAGGAAGGCGGTCTCTCTGTCTTGGAGAGGCGCGCCAAATCCTATGGCGACACTCGTGCGGGATAGCAGGGCCAAACGATCGGAATTCAGTACGCGATCCATTCTGCGCCTTGCCGCAACTTACCTGGGATTAGCTATTCTCGACGCGATGGCGTTTTACCTTGTATATGTATTTGCCCTCGACGGCGTTTGGGAACTGGCGATCACCATTGCTGTTATCACCTTGCTGGTCAATGTCATCAACCTGCGAGGGGATCTTTATCCCTTGCGCTGGATATCACCGGCCCTGGCTTTGATGGGACTGATGGTGGTTTTCCCGATCATTTATACGGTTTATGTCTCGTTGACAAACTACGGCGACGGCAATCTCTTAACCAAGCAGCAGGTGCTGAATCTGCTGGCGCAGGAGACTTACTTGCCGGATGGGGGCCAGGTTTATGGCTGGGACCTTTATCGGAACGCCGCCGAAGACTATGCCTTGTGGCTGACTGACGGGGAGGATGCTTACTACTTCGCGACGCTGGGCGGCTTTGGGGCTGTCACAGCGGTGGCGGCCGGCGCTGAGCTGCCGGGGGAATACCAGGGTTATCGCCGATTGGACCGAGGCGAGGCGCTGCGCGCCAGCCGCGAGGCGCAGGCACTCACGTTTGGGACGGAGGCATTGCAAATCGGCATTGCCGGCCGCCGGGAGGCTGGCGAATTCGCCCAACGGTATGTCTACCGGGCGGACGAAGACGCGGTCTTTGACAACAAGAGCTCGTCGCTTTTTCGCGCGAACTATGAGTCCGGACAATTTGAAAACGACGACGGAGATACCTTGCGGACCGGATTCATCAGCGGGACGGGCTTCAAAAACTACGTGCGCTTTGTCACCAGCCCCGCGATCAGCGGACCGCTGCTGCGCATATTCGCCTGGACGATCGGTTTTTCGCTGGCGAGCGTGGTTTCAACGTTTAGCGTAGGCCTGATGTTCGCATTGCTCATGCAAAACGAGAGGATTCCCTACCGCAAAGCCTTCCGCACTTTGCTGATCGTGCCTTATGCGATTCCGGCCTTGATTTCGGTGGCCATCTGGAAGGGCATGCTCAATTCCAATCTCGGGGTCATCAGCAATGCGATCGCCTCGCTCGGCATAGACCCGCCTCCTTTTTTCATTGATCCCGGCTGGTCCAAGTTCGGTATTCTCTTGATCAACCTTTGGCTTGGCTATCCCTATTTCATGTTGGTGTGCAGCGGCGCGCTGGCGGCCATCCCCTCCGATATGTACGAAGCCGCCGAGGTCGACGGCGCCACCTGGTGGGAGAAGTTTCACGCCCTCACCTTGCCCATGTTGCTGGTGGCGGTGGGCCCATTGCTGATCGCGTCCTTCACATATAATTTCAACAATTTTGTCATCATCGAAGCCTATAACGAAGGCGGACCGCCTATGGTCGAGTCCGGCACTTTGCCGGCCGGGCATACTGATATCTTGATCAGTTACGCTTATCGCCTCGCTTTTGGGGGCGGACGCGGCGCCGACTTTGGCCTGGCCTCGGCCATCACCATCATCATTTTCGTCTTGGTGGCCGGGGTCACGCTGGCGCAATTTCGCCTGACCAAGGGCTGGGAGGAGACATCAGAAAATGTCTAGCCAAGAGAAACACCAGCGGGGCAAAGCTCGTCCGGCCTTCACCCTTGGCTTGACGATCCAAATCGCGATTCTGGTCATCGCCGTGATCTTCGCGCTCTTTCCCGTGGTCTGGATTTTGTCGGCGGCGCTCAATCCCAGCCAGTCGATGAACTCACAGTCCGTCGTCCCGCCTTTGCCCGAGACGCGCATCGTATTGGCCGAGGAAGCCGGCGTATTACTGGAGATCGTAGCGCCAAACGGCAGCCGCGTTGAGCGCAGCGCAGGTACGATTTTGCTGGTCGAAGCGGATGGCGAGCAGAAGGAGTTGCGCGCGCCCAAAAATGGCTATGTGCAGCGTATTCGCTTCCAGATCGGCGATTCCTTCGAGGCGGGCGAGGCCCTTTACGACATCAGTTCCAGCTACTTGATCAATTTTGATACGCTTTTTAATACCGAGCGAAAACCTTATGTGCGCTGGTTGCTCAATTCGGTAGCGGTCGCCACGATAACCTCGTTCCTGGTGGTGATGGTGACGGCCTTGAGCGCATACTCTTTTTCCCGTTTTCGCTTCAAGGGGCGCCGCGGTTTGCTGATGCTAATCTTGCTGGTCCAGGTCTTCCCTAACTTGTTGGCGATGGTGGCCATCTTTCTCATGCTGCAGCAAATCGGCAATCACATTCCCTTCTTCGGCTTAAACACGGCGGGCGGATTGATCCTGGTCTATGTCGGCGGCGCTATGGGAATCAACATCTGGCTGATGAAGGGATTCTTCGATTCCGTGCCGCGGGATATCGACGAGTCGGCGATGGTCGATGGCTGCGGCCATTGGCAGACCTACTGGCGTCTGATATTTCCGCTGGTTCGCCCGGTTCTGGTTGTCGTCGGCATTTTGTCTTTCGTGGGCACGTTCAACGAGTTTGTGCTGGCGCGGGTGCTCTTGCGAGACAAGGAAAGCTGGACGCTCATGGTCGGGCTTTGGGGCTATATCAGCGACAACTTCGCCCGCGATTGGGGCATCTTTGCTGCCGGCGCGATCATCGGCGCTATTCCTACCTTGATCATCTATCTGTCGCTGCAAGATCAGATCGTAGGCGGCTTGACGCAAGGATCGGTGAAGGGCTAAAGCAGGCCTGGCCGTTGATCTGAAGAGGAAGTGGCTGGGTCATGCGGGTAGTGTATCGAATTCGGCTGAAATAGAAACTGAATGAATATGGGGCGACTCAGCGGATGCTGTTGAAATTCAACCCCACCCCCCGGCCCTTGCCCCCCTCAGTCCCCCCGCTAAGCGGGGGGCGGAATTCCGAAGCATCAGGGAGGGGGAGCTTTACTGAGCTATATTGGACTATTATGGCCTTTTGCATTTGCACGACACTGACTGGGATTAGCTGTAATTCATGATTTTCAACAGAGTCTCAGCGAGTCGCCCCTACCAGAACGTAGGTATTTTGGGCTAGTAATCTCGTGTCGAGGACTGGTAAAAACTATTTCAACCGAAAAGGACACACTACTGACATGCGCACCCGCTCTTGTTGCATTTATAATTGTTCGACATGCCAAAGGCACGTTGCAATCGCGAGCGGGGATGTGGAGAAATGACGGCGCCATTACTGGATATTGTGAATCGAGCGATCGGCCAGGAGTTGGGCCCGCTCACTTACAGCTATTCCGAGCGAGAGGCCGCGCTTTACGCGTTGGGCATCGGGGCGCCGGCAGATCCCATGGATCAAGAGGAATTGAAGTTCGTTTACGAACTCAGCAGCCGTGGCTTCGCTGTTTTCCCGACCTTCGCGCTCATCTACAGCAGAGACTTGCATCATCACTTCTTGTCCGGCGACCTTGCTGGCATTGTCTATAATCCGATGATGGTGCTTCATGGCGAACAATATCTGGAGTTGCTCCGCCCTTTGCCGGTTCGCGGGACTGTTAGGACCTCGCTCAGCATCTCGCAGATCTACGACAAGGGTAGCGGCATGCTCCTCACCATCGACGGTGAGAGCGCTGACAAAGCGGGCGAAGCATTCGCATTTTCGCGCTGGTCGGTCTTCATTCGCGGATTGGGCGATTACGGAGGCGATCGCGGTCCAAGCAGCAAGATGGAGCCGCCAAAGACGGCGCCGGATATCGTACATCAAGAGCGGACATCTGAGAGACAAGCGCTTTTGTATCGACTGTCCGGCGACAGCAATCCTTTACATGCCGATCCGCAAATGGCGGCGATTGGCAATTATGACAAGCCGATTTTGCATGGCCTTTGTACATACGGATTCGCGGCGCGCGCCATCTTAAAACATTGCTGCGCCAACGAGCCGCTCCGATTGCGCTCGATAGGCGCGCGATTTTCTCAGCATGTTTTCCCGGGCGAAACGCTGCAAACCGAGATCTGGTCTCTTGATGAGCGCGAGTTGCGCTTTCAGACCAGAGCGCTGGAGCGAAACGCAGTGGTCTTGAGCAATGGGCGGGCGCGGCTGCGGCCGCTCGGCGCGTAACCGGCGAATAGGTCCCAGGAATGCCGCGCTCACGCAAAACTGCAAGCCGTCTCTCCGCATGAGCAACGCGGTTTACCTAAACAGGAGCGGGCATGGCCTTTGACGCGAGCGAGCATCCGCATCGCAGATACAACCCACTGACGGGCCAGTGGATACTCGTTTCGCCGCATCGCACCAGGCGTCCCTGGCAGGGTGGGCGGGAAAAACCCGTGCCGGAGGACCGACCCGTTTACGACCCCGATTGCTACTTGTGCCCCGGCAATCTGCGCGCCAATGGCGAGCGCAACCCAGCCTACGACAACACGTTTGTGTTCGTGAATGACTTCGCCGCCGTATTGCCCGATACGCCGGACCACAGCCACAAGGACGCGTCCCTGCTGCGGATGCGATCGGTACGCGGGGAGGCGCGCGTCCTCTGTTTTTCGCCACGGCACGATTTAACATTGGCTCAGATGTCAAATGCCGAGATCGCCCTTGTTGTCGACTTATGGGCGGAGCAAACGGCAGAGTTGGGTCGCCGCTTTAAGTGGGTACAGATCTTCGAGAATCGCGGGGATTTGATGGGCGCTTCGAATCCGCATCCGCATGGGCAGATCTGGGCGACAAGTGAACTGGGGGACATCCCCGCCGCGGAAGACCGGCAGCAGCGCGCATATTATGAGCGAGAAGGGAGCGCGCTATTGCTGGATTATGCCGGGCTGGAACGCGAAAAGCGCGAACGCCTGGTTCTCGAAAACGAGACTTGGATCGCGGTGGTCCCGTATTGGGCGATTTGGCCCTTCGAGACCCTGGTGCTGCCGCGGAAACATCGTCTCCGCTTGCCCGATTTGGATAGGCGGGAGCGGCGTGGTTTGGCGGAAATCCTCAAGCGCTTGCTCGTCCGATATGACAATCTCTTTGAAGCGCCATTCCCATATTCAATGGGTTGGCATGGCGCGCCTTATGACGTTGGCGATCATTCTCACTGGCAGGTGCACGCTCATTTCTATCCGCCGCTGTTGCGTTCGGCAACAGTGAAGAAGTTCATGGTCGGCTATGAAATGTTGGCGGAGGCGCAGCGTGACATCACGGCCGAGCAGGCTGCGGAGCGGTTGCGCAATCTGCCGGACCTGCATTACAAGTTGCGCTAGCGGCAAGGTAAACTTGCACAGCTAATTCGGCCAAATGGGCTGCATGATGTCCGCCACGAGGGGATCGCCGTTGTAATTACAACTGCCGGCGTCGGGAATATAGCCGTCACGGATTTCGGCTTGGGGCCCCTCCGGGTTGAAGTAATTGTAGACGCGGCGGGAGACCTCGGCGATCAGCGGCAGCGATTCCTGGAAGTTCAGCCATTGCGGCTGATAGAGCATCATGGCTATGACGTAGTCGCCGCCGGGCGTGAAAAACAACGCTGCATTGCCGTGGGTATCGGCAATCCAGCCGTGTTTATGCGCGACGCGGGTGCCAGCGGGCACGCCGGCTTTGAGCAGGGCGTCCACCGTATTGTTGCTCATGACATGCAGGATCTGCCGGCATTCTCTCGGCTCGAGGCGATCGCCAAATGCCGCGATGAGCGGCCCGTCTTCGCGATAGGCGCAACGATAAAGGCTCCCCAGCAATGCGCCCGCCTCCGACACGGTCAGTTGATTTGACAGGTCCGGATTGGCTTTGACCTGGTCGGCACTGGTTTGCGGCAGGTTGATCGGCCCGGGCGGGGGCTCTGGCGTGCCGATGGTGGTAAATGGCGCCGTGATGAAAGAACGCGACCAGCCCAGCCCTTCATAAAAGCCGCTCACAGCGTCGGCGCCATAATAGGTGTTTCCGCGGCCGAGGATGCTGAGCAGACGGTTTGTGGCCACATTTTCGCTACAGATCATGGTATTGGCGATGTCGGTGGCCAGCGCGATCGACGGCGGCGCGTCCAATTGGGTGTAGAGCGCTGTGAGAATGGCGATCTTGTTAATGCTGGTGCCACTGAAGGCGATGTCCTGGCCGAAACTGAAAGCTTCTCCGCTGGCCAAATCCATCACAAATAAGGCGCCGAAGCGACTGGTTTGCGGATCGAATCCGCTTTCCAAAACCAGGTTCCACAAGTGATCGGCGAGGATGCGGAAGCCGGTGCTGAGGGGAACCTGCTCGCCGCCGCTGCTGATTGCGGGCGGAGTTGGGCTGAGGGGCGGCAGATTCAGGCGGGTTTGGGAGATCGCTGGCGTACTGAAGAGATCGCCGCTGATGCGCAGCAAGTCGCGGGCGATCCAGGCCTGTTTGTTGGGCAGGCTCTCGAAATAAATGCGCACCCAGGGAAACTGCGTATGGTATCCCGTGACAGCAAATGCTTGCCCAGCCTGCGCCACGCCAACGCGGGCATAGTCGATGCCGGGGCCGTAGCGAATGTTGACTTCCCCGATGACTTCTCCGGTGACGCCGAAATGGGCGGGACTTGGTCGCGCAGTTTGCACGAGACTCGGTGTGGCATCTGGCGGGACCGATGGCAATGGATGCGCGGCCGATGTGGCAGTGGCTGTGGCCGGCGCCGGCGCGGCAGCCAAGATCAGATCGCTGAAAGGGACCTGGCCGAGATTGCCGCTGACGGCGACCAGCGTCTCGTATACCCAGCCGAGAGGGTTGGACGTTCCTGGCGCCCCCAGCAGGAGCCAGGGATAGAACTGGCTGCGGCCCAGCACGGGATAGGCTGTGCCGGCGGTGATTTCGCCGATCAGCGCCGAATTGATATTGTCGTCCGCGCGCAAGTTCGCCTGTCCTAGGGCTTGTGCCGTGACCCCGGTTTGCCCCAGCGCGGGGCTGGCAAGCAGCAGCAATAAGGAGAGGGAGCAGAGGAGCAATAGGCGCATGAGGAGTCCCAGGGTGATGGCGGACGAGAATCGCCGCGAATTATAGCAAAGGCGGGGAGCCGCAGAAAGCCATTGTCGACCGATTGCCGTATTGACATTTACCGCTGAGCAGGTATACTTTGTGGCGCTCTCCAGCCGAAGTGGCGGAACTGGCAGACGCGCTACGTTCAGGGCGTAGTTCTCTTCGGGGAGTGTGGGTTCGACTCCCACCTTCGGCATAGCAAAGAACTCGACCATCCGGTCGAGTTCTTTGCTTGAATGGGAACAGTCGCTCGGCGCCTAACCGGCGGAAAGCTCCCTGGAATGTCGCGCTTGCACAAGATAGCAAGCATTCTAAGTAAGTCCAAGCAAGCCATGCAACGAAAGCGAGCCTTATAGGGGCGACCGGCGGTCAGTGTCTACGCGACCTACGCGACCAATCTGGTCGCCCGCGGCCGCTGCGACTTGTGGTTTCGGGCGACATGGTATGTCGCCCCTACAAGGCTTGTCCGGTACTGGGCCATGCTGGCGCGCTTTTTTCACCCCTCACCCCCCGGCCCTGCGCCCCCTCTGTCCCCCGCCTCACGGGGGAAGTATCCCACAAGGGGTGCGCGTAGACACTGCACTACGAGAGGGGGAGCTAAGCTTGGCGGATTTCGTAATAATTTGTTGATTTTCGCAAGGATCGACTCCCTTTTTGTATTGTTTCGGTATTGTTTTTGTTATCTATATGTATGATTTCCAGTACCGGACAAGCCTTACAGATCGTTGCCTTAGCAAAACTTGCATTACTTTTTTGGTATTACTTCCTTGCGCCAGCGAAGGAATTTGTATAAGGATTATTCGCCGAATTGCCGGAAGATCCAGAGCAATTATTCTGTTCTGTATTATCATGGTGGTTGATCTGGCAATGGTGACAGCAAACGCGATGGCTGAAACGACGCCCAACATACTTTCAGCGAAGGAAAGCGACGAGAGGCGGTTCTTGGGCCGGCGTTTTTCCGGCGCGCAAATGCTGATTGCGGTTATCTTGACGCTGGGATTGCTCTTGACGCTTAATTTCAGCAGCCGCATTCAATTGGATCGTGAATTGCAAGGAATCCACGCTGAGGTCTTGGCCGAAATTGCGGATCTGCAAATCGAACAGGAGTCTTTGGTCGAGGAGTTGAAATATGTCAAGAGCGACGCCTATGTGGAATACTGGGCGCGGGACGACGGCAAGATGATCCGCGAAGGCGAAATATTGGTCATTCCCCAAGGCATTGGGACCAAGGACGCGACCCCTTCAGCAGTTGTGCAGTTGGTCGAATTCGTGACGACGGAGCCGGAGCCGGAAAACTGGCAACTTTGGTGGGCGCTGTTTTTTGACGGGGATCCTCCCCAACTCAACTGAAAGTTTTCCAATTGCGTCAGCTTCTATGATTCCCACAGTCTTAGTTCAACAGCCCGTTCCTGGTCGTTCAGTCGGTGATGAAGGCTGGTTGTATGCCAGCGTAGTCTTTTACGCGCGCCGAGCAGCGGGCATCGCCCACTTCGAGAGCTGTCCCGGGGCGGGCGCTGGCTGTCTTAATCACGGCCAGCGCAAAAACCTCGCCATCGGGACTCGCGGCGCTGCTGGTGAGCTTGCCGCATTCTTTTCCATCAGAATAGACGATTGCCGGCGCCTTCACCAGATGCGCCAATTCCAAGCTAACCATCACCTTGGCAAGGCGCTGTCTGCTCTCCATGCGCGCGATGATTTCCTGGCCCGTGTAGCAACCTTTTTCGAAGTTGACCTCGTCCCATAAGCCAACTTCGAGGGGAATGTATTCGGATGATAATTCCAACCCGGCTGGCCTGCCAGCCCGTATGCGCAGGGTATTATAGGTGAGCGAGCCAGCGGGCCGCAGCGCAAATGATTGGCCGATATCCAGAAGCTGTCGATATACAGTTCGCGCGCTGGCGGCGGGACAAATGATGATCCAGTGGCCGCCGATGATGGACCTGCGCCGCGCCATCGTCGCAACTGTGCGATCGAGGGCGATTTCATACGCGCAGTAGTCCGCTGGCGGGGGCAGCTCGAGGCCGACTTGCCGCATAATCCGGTCAGCGTTTGGGCCATGGATGGCGAATTGAGCTGTCGTCAGCGATTGATCTCGAACCTCGACTTTGTCGCCGAAAAAAATGTTGCGCCGCAAGAGGTCGGAGAGCCCCTGCCCCTGTCCGGGCTCGCTGATCATCATCAAGCCCCCGGGCAAGTTGTAGCAGATCGCTCGAAAGAGAATACGCGCGTTTGCGTTGGTAAATACCGTGGGGCGGCCCTCGAAAACGGACATGCCCAATAGTTCATTTGTCGACATCCGATTGATTAGATCGAAGCGGCTTTCTCCTTCCAAAAGGATGCGACCCTCGTGAGAGCGATCCAGCAGTATCGCGCCATCAAGGGCGGCGTGATATTCTGAACGCAGATCGCCGTAATGCAGAGGGATGCCATCCGCGGCCAGCAGCGCACCCATATTTTGATGAAATGCCGAGAGTTCATTCATTGCGACGCTCC
This sequence comes from Chloroflexota bacterium, assembly GCA_026708115.1. Classification (GTDB taxonomy): domain Bacteria; phylum Chloroflexota; class Anaerolineae; order Aggregatilineales; family Phototrophicaceae; genus UBA6055. Next base: position 44,352 of record JAPOVL010000034.1, on the reverse strand, counting down.
TGCCAGTCCCCGTCGCGCCAGTTCTTTTTCAACGATAGCCCGAGTCGAGGCGACCGCACCCGCAAGGGTGTCATTGACCACGACATAGTCGCAGCGGCTCTGATAGGGCAGCTCCAGCTCCTTGGCGCGCTGCAAGCGATGATAGATATCGGTTGCGCCATCATCGCGCCGCCGCATGCGCTCTTCCAGAACTTGACTTTGTTCAGCAATGGTCCCCCCCGGAACCGTGACAAAGACCTGAACAACATTTTCCGGGTAAGCCCGCGCCAGCTTCCGCGCGCCCAGGACTTCAATATCGGCGATGCGCACTTGCGCGCTTTTCAAGCAGTCGGCAACAGTTTGCCTAGGGATGCCATAGAATTTGCCCGGGGTGACCTCTTGGTGTTCCAACAATTCGTCCTTGGCGATCATGGCCTGAAATTGTTGGGGGCTGACGAAGAGATGTTCGCGGCCTTGCTGCTCGCCGGTTCGGATATCGCGCGTGGTCGCCGTTGCCAACTGCTGAATATTCGCGTAATGTTCGATAATTGCTTTCATGATTGCGCTTTTGCCGGCCCCGCCGGGTCCGATCATGACCAAGATCAGACCCCGCAGATTCTCGGATGAATTCACTCTATGCTATCCTTAGTTCAGTTGACGCTTTGTCTAAGTTTAGCAGGGCGGCGGGACAAACTCCATGTTTGCCGGGAGCGGTTTCGACGTCCGGAGCGAGAAGCCGGAGCAAGCGGAGGCGCAAACTCGGCTTGATAGACAGTTGGACGATGAAAGGTGGGATCTATGTCAGCGCAAATCATCGACGGCCGCGCGATTGCCGGACGCATTCAGGGCGAAATCAAAGCATCCGCTGGCGACTTCCTTGAGGCGGCCGGCGCCTCGCCCGGCCTTGGCGTCGTGCTTGCTGGAGACGATGCGGCATCGGCAATGTATGTGCGCATGAAGCGGCGAGCTTGTGAGCGGGTCGGCATTGTCTCCGAGGCGCGGTTACTGCCCAGTTCGGCAAGTCAGAGGGAAGTCGAGGATGCGGTCCGTGGCTTCAATGAAGACCCCGCCATCCACGGTATTTTGGTGCAGTTGCCCTTGCCGGATCAGATTGATGAAGAGGCCGTGCTGAATGAAATCAGCCTGGGAAAAGACGTGGATGGCATCCATCCGATGAATCTGGGCAAGCTGGGCATGCGCGGGCGCGAGCCGACCTTCACGCCGGCGACGCCGACCGGAGCCATGATCTTGATCGAAGAAACGGGCCAAACCATCGAGGGCGCGCGAGCGGTAGTCGTGGGGCGCAGCAACATTGTCGGCTTGCCGGTGGCGCTCATGCTCGCCAACGCCAATGCCACCGTGACCATCTGCCATAGCCGAACGCGGGATCTGGCCGGACAGGTGGGAAACGCCGATATCGTTGTCGCGGCCGTCGGTCGGCCGGAATACGTCAAGGGCGCCTGGTTGAAGCCGGGCGCGATCGTGATTGATGTGGGTTCCAACTCGGTTGACGACCCCGCCAGCGAGAAGGGATATCGCTATGTGGGCGATGTCGAATTCGCCACTGCGCGAGAACGGGCCGGCTTTATCACCAAGGTACCTGGCGGCGTCGGCCCTATGACTATCACCATGCTACTGCAGAATACGTTAAAGGCGGCTTGGCGGAGCGTCGTGGCTTGAGCGCTGGCCGCTTTTGAACCTGGAGGGCGAATGAGCACTTTGTTGCTAAAAAATATCAGATGCCTGGCGACGATGGACGCCCTGCGGCGGGAACTTACAGACGCCGCGATCTACGTCCGCGACAATGTGATAGAGGCTGTGGGAAAGCTTGAGGAGATGCCGGCGGAAAGCGCCGATCGGGTTATTGACCTCTCTCGTCATGTTGCCCTGCCAGGCTTGGTCAATACCCACCATCATATGTTCCAGAGTTTGACGCGAGCGATGGCGCAGGAGAAAGAACTCTTTGACTGGGTCACAGCCTTGTATCCCATCTGGAAAAACATGCGGGGCGAGCACATATATACATCGGCAAAGCTGGCGATGGCGGAATTGATGCTGTCAGGCTGTACCACCAGTAGCGACCATCTGTATATCTATCCCAACGATGTCCGGCTGGAGGATGAGATACGCGCCGCGCAGGAAATCGGCATGCGCTTCCACGCGGCGCGCGGGTCCATGAGTTTGGGCGAGAGCAAGGGCGGGTTGCCGCCCGATGCTGTCGTCGAGAGCGAAGAGGAGATCATCGTCGATACCAGACACTTGATAGAAACCTGGCATGATCCCCATCCGCAATCGATGCTGCAGATCGTGGTGGCGCCCTGTTCGCCTTTCAGCGTTACGGTCGACTTGATGCGCGAGGCGGCCGACCTGGCCCGGGCTTACGGGGTCAATTTGCACACGCACCTGGCCGAGAATGACAAAGATGTCGCGTTCAGTCTGGAAGCCTTCGGTCAGCGCCCGGGCGCTTACGCCGAAAGTGTTGGCTGGGTGGGCGATGATGTTTGGCACGCGCATTGCGTGAAGCTGAACCCGGCCGAGATCGGCTTGTTCGGGCGGACGGGCACCGGCGTATGCCATTGTCCGTCGTCGAATATGCGCCTGGCGTCGGGTATCGCGCCGCTGCGCCAAATGCTGGACGCGCGCGTCAAGGTCGGTTTGGGCGTGGATGGTTCGGCCTCGAACGATAGCGGTCATTTGCTGGGAGAAGCCAGGCAAGCGATGCTGCTGCAGCGGGCCGGGGGCGATCCCGCGGCGCTGGGGGCGCGGGAAGCGCTGGAAGCCGCCACTTTGGGCGGGGCGAGCGTCTTGGGCCGGCAGGACATTGGGCGTATTGAAGCCGGCATGTCGGCCGATATTGTGGCATTCCGCCTGGATACGCTGAGCATGGCCGGCGCCTTGGCAGATCCCCTGGCGGCGCTGGTCTTTTGTCAGCCTTCGCAAGTTGATCTCTCCGTCATCAACGGTCGCGTCTTGGTAGAAGACGGGATGCTGAATACGGTCGACTTGCCCGCACTGATTGAAAGTCATAATCAGCAGTCCCTGCAGCTGATTAAGGGCGAGGTCTGAAAGCCGAAATGACGGAGGGGAGGTGTCAACATGTCGATTGTTGATCGTCTGGCGGCCGCGCGTGGCGAGGTGCCTGCCGACCTGGTGTTGCGCAATGCTTCCCTGGTGAACGTCATCAGCGGAGAGATTTACGGGAGCGATATCGTCCTTCACGACCGTCATGTGGTCGCGCTCGGACCCGGATATGCCGGGAAGCAGGAGCTTGACCTGGGCGGCAAGTTCGTAGCGCCCGGCTTGATCGACGCCCACGTGCATATCGAAAGCAGCCTGGTAACGCCGCCGGAATTCGCGCGCGCGGTGCTACCGCACGGCGTCACCACGGTCATCACCGATCCGCACGAGATCGCCAACGTGCTCGGGCTCGAGGGCATGCGCTATATGCTGGAGCGAGCCAAATACGGCACCCTCAACATGTATGTGATGGCCTCCAGTTGTGTGCCGGCGACGGACATGGAAACCTCGGGCGCGCGGCTGGAGGCGGATGATTTGGGGCAGTTGCTCGGCCACCCCTGGGTGTTGGGCCTGGCGGAATTGATGAACTATCCCGGCGTCGCGCTGGGCGACGAAGGCATGCTGGACAAGATCGAGTTGTTCCGCCATTTGGCGCTCGACGGCCATGCGCCGGATATGAGCGGTCGGATGCTAAACGCCTATGTTGCGGCCGGCGTCGAAAGCGAACACGAATGCACGACGGTCGAAGAAGCGCTGGAGAAGCTGCGCCTCGGCTTGACGATATTCATTCGCGAGGGTACAACCACGCGCAATTTGCTGCCGCTGCTGCCGCTGATTACGAAGGAGAACCAGGGCGCCATCTGCTTTTGCAGCGACGATCGCATGCCCGCCGATCTGCTCGACGAGGGATCGATCGACCATATGATTCGGCTGGCGATCCGGCAGGGCGTTGATCCGGTGGCGGCGATCAGAATGGGCTCGTACAACAGCGCCAGGCATTTTGGTTTGAAGAAATATGGCGCGGTCGCGCCGGGCAAGTACGCTGACCTGGTAATCGTCCCGGATCTGCAGGACTTCGCCCCGGAAATGGTATTCCGCGGCGGCAGGCTGGTCGCCGAGAACGGCGCCATGACATTAGCCCGACAGGCGCCGCGGCCGATCAACCTGCGCGGGACGGTTAACATCGCCTCTGCTGATCTCGACTTTTCGATCAGAGCTGAAAGCGAGCGGGTTCATGTCATTGGCACTGTGAGGGATCAAGTCGTGACGGAAAAGCGGCTGGAAGGGGCCAAAATCGTCGCCGGCATGGCCGTGAGCGATGTCGAACGCGACATCTTGAAATTCGCCATGGTGGAACGCCACCGGGCCAGCGGCAAGATCGGCAAAGCTTTCATACAGGGTTTTGGGCTAAAAAGGGGGGCGATCGCCGGCACGGTCGCCCATGACCATCACAACCTGGCCGTGATCGGCGTCGATGACGAGAGCATGCTGACGGCGGTCCGGGCCATTATCGAAATGGGCGGCGGTCTGGCCGCGGTTGATGGCGAGCAAGTGTTGGCGCGCCTGCCGCTGCCGGTTGCGGGACTGCTCAGCGAATCGCCCATCGAGACGGTTAGAGGGCAATACGACAGCCTGATCGCCGCGGCGCGGGGAATGGGAAGTCGTCTGTCCGATCCCTTCATGGTCATGAGCTTTATGGGCCTGGAGGTGATCCCGAAGCTGAAACTGACTGATCAGGGTCTGGTCGATGTGGAACAATTCAGATTAATCGAGCTATTTGCCCAGAATTGACCGTGTTTTTTGGCGAATTATTGCTAAAATGCGGGCTATTTGTTGAGCAAAGCGCACAATAAGAGCCGCTCGGCGGCAGGGAAATGGTCTGGCGCGCTCAGGCAAAATCGCAAGCGTTCTCGGCGCATGAGCGACGCGGTTTACGTAAACAGGAGCGAACATGGTAAATCAAGCAATGTTGGATCGCCTGCGGGTGCGGGTCGATGGGGACCGTGACAGCATCATAAGTTTTCTGCGCGAGATTTGTGCCATTCCCAGTTATGAGAACCAAATCAGGGCCTGTGGTGAGCGTATCGCCGAAGAAATGGCGAAGCTGGGCTACGACGAAATCTTCTGGGACCAAATGGGCAACATCGTCGGCAAAGTCGGCGACGGCGACAAGATCTTGCTTTACGACAGCCATATCGATACGGTTGGCGTGGGCGATCCCGATGAATGGCAATGGGATCCCTTCGAGGGCAAGATTGAAGACGGCGTGCTTTATGCGCGCGGCGCCTGTGATGAAAAGGGCAGCACGCCGGGCATGATTTACGGCTTGGCAATAGCCCGCGAGATGGGCTTGCTGGACGGTTTCAGCGCCTACTACTTCGGGAACATGGAAGAATGGAATGATGGCCAGGCGCCACATGCCTTCGTACAAACCGAGGGCATCAAGCCGGACTTTGTGGTGATCGGCGAGCCGACCAAGATGCAGATTTACCGCGGCCACAAAGGGCGAGTCGAATTCAAGATCGTGGCCAAGGGGCGCAGCGCGCACGCCGCCAGCAATTATCTGGGGGACAACGCCATTTACAAGTTGCTACCGATCATCGAGCGCATCAGCCATATCGAGCCGCAATTGGGCGATCATGATTTTTTGGGGCAGGGACGCATCACAGTCACGGACATGGAAGTCAAAACGCCCAGTATCAACGCAGTGCCGGACGAGGCGATCATTTATGTCGACCGGCGCATCACTTTTGGCGAGGAGCCGCAAGCCGAGCTGGAGCGCTTGCAAAATATCATCGGCCAGCGCGACGACATTCACGCCGAGATCCTGCTTTATGACGAGCCCAGTTATACCGGTTTCGTTTTTCCGCTGGACAAAATTTATCCGGCCTGGGCCTTTGAAGAAGACGAGCCGATCGTCGCGGCCGGTTTGCGCGCTGCCGAGACGCTTTATGGCCAAACCGACACCGGCAAATGGGACTTCTCGACCAATGGCATTTATTGGGCCGGCAAAGCGGGCATTCCCAGCATTGGTTTTGCGCCCGGCAACGAAATTCACGCGCATACGGTCTTGGACCAGGTGCCGCTGGCCGATGTCGTGCGTTCGACGGAATGGTATGCGCTGTTCCCGTCGATTCTCTTGAACACGCTGCAAGAGCCGCAGGGCGGCAGCGAATCGTCTTGCCGCGCTCAGGCAAAATCGTAAGCGTTCTCGTCGCATGGGCGACGCGCTATACGTAAACAGTGCGGCACTGCCTGATCAGAGGCCTTGCAGGGGCGATGGTTTGCGGAAGCGCGTATTGATGTCGGTAGATGCGATCACTACCCTAGCGCGGTTTGCCGCTGTCTGAGAGGAAAGCGCGCGATCGCGGGCCCACAATTTTCGCTCAAGTAATTGGAATGGGGAGTTGGACATGCAAACTGACCTCAGAGGCCGTGACCTCATTAGCACGCAGGATTGGTCGAAAGAAGAAATTGAAACATTGCTCGACGTCGCCTGGGACTTAAAGCGCAAACGGGCGCTGGGCGAGCCGCACGCTCTGCTGCGCGACAAAGTATTGGCCATGTTATTTTTCTTCACCAGCACGCGAACGCGTATCAGCTTTGAAGCCGGCATGGCGCAATTGGGAGGTCACGCCCAGTTTATCGACAGCACAACCACGCAAATCAGTCACGGGGATACGGCCAAGGAGATCGGCGAGATCGTCGGGCGCTACACGGACGGCATCGCGATCCGACAGTGCGATTGGGGAATCGGCAATGCCTACATCAACGATGTGGCCGAGGCCAGCCGAGTACCGGTGCTGAACATGCAGTGCGAGGTCTATCATCCTTTTCAGATTCTGGCCGATTTGATGACCATCCAGGAGAAATTCGGACGGGACTTGCGGGGCAAGACGATCAACGTCAGCTGGGCTTATGCCTCGAGCTATCAGAAGCCGATTTCGGTCCCGCAAAGTCTGGTGCTGTTGATGACTCGCTTTGGCATGAACCTGCGTTTGACGCGCCCGCCCGAGTATCAGTTGATGCCCGATATCGTGGAGCAGGCGCGGGAAAACAGCCGTCGGCACGGCGGTTCTTTCGAGATTATTGAGGACTTTGACGCCGGCTTCTCCGGGGCTGATATTCTGTATCCGAAGAGTTGGGGCAGTTGGCTGACGACAGAAGACGAAGACGAATCGGCCGAGATCGGCGCCAAATATACTGATTGGATCACCGACGACCGGCGGATGGCGCTGGCCAACGAGGGCGCCATATACATGCATTGCTTGCCGGCTGACCGCAATATCGAGGTCAGCGACAGCGTGATCGATGGTCCGCAGAGCGTCGTTTACGATGAAGCTGAAAACAGATTGCACGTACAAAAAGCGGCGATGGCGCTGACAATGCGCTGAGCCGCGCTTGATCGCTATAGTACGGGGCAAATTTGCCAGAAGAAACGAGCATTGTCGCTGTGCCGATGCTTCATGCCTTTGCACGGGGCTCTAGCCGCATAGCGATAGCCGCTGGGCGGCAAGGAATAGGTTTGCCTCGCTCAGGCGAAATCGCAAGCTGTTTCGGCGCCTGCGCGACGCGGTTTCGGTAAACAGTTGAAAGAGACCGACGATGATCGACAAACTGGTGGTGGTGGCAATTGGCGGCAATTCGCTGATTACCGATCCGAGCAATCCGGAGATCGACCGGCAGTGGGAAGCCGTGCGCGAAACTTGTCGGCATATCGCCGATATGATCGCCGACGGCTGGCAGGTCGTGATCACCCACGGCAATGGACCGCAAGTCGGTTACATACTTAACCGGGCCGAAGTCGCCAAGCGAGAAGCGGATATTCACGATGTGCCGCTGGATCTGGTGGTGGCGGATACCCAGGGCAGCATCGGCTATATGCTGCAGCAGGCGCTGGACAACTCCTTGCGGCGCGTGGGCATGAATCATACCGTCGCCACCATCATCACGCAGATGCGCGTTGATCCGGAAGATCCCGCCTTTGACCATCCTGACAAGCCAATAGGCGGCTTCATGACAGAGGAAGAAGCCAGAGCTGCGACGGAGCAGGGTTGGCACATGGTCGAAGACGCCGGGCGGGGTTGGCGCCGGGTTGTGGCGTCGCCGAAGCCCTTGGTGATCAACGAAATCAACGCCATACAGGCTATGGTGCTGGCTGGATACATCGTGATTGTCTGTGGCGGCGGGGGCGTGCCGGTGGTGCGCAACGAAGTGGGCAGCTTGCGCGGGGTAGACGCCGTCATCGATAAAGACCGCGCCAGCAGTTTGCTGGCGCAGACTTTGCGCGCCGATTTATTGTTGATTTCTACCGGCGTGGAGAAAGTGTGCTTGCACTTCAACAGTCCCGACGAATACGCCCTGGATGTCATGACCTTGCAAGAGGCGCATCGCTATCTTGACGAAGGACATTTCGCGCGCGGCAGCATGTTTCCCAAAATCGAAGCGGCGGTCGATTTCGTACACAACGGCGGACCTCGCGCCATCATAACCAATCCGGCCAATCTGGCGCGGGCCTTGCATCACGAGACCGGTACGCGCATTATTCCGGGCGGCTGAATTATGATGACAAGGCAATGGCGGAGATAAGAGAGTTTCGTTGTGTCATCGGTGGCTGTAGCCTTAGTGGCGACGGCTTAATCTATACCTGCCCGCAGCATGGCGAATTGGGAACGCTCGATATCCTTTACGACTATGAAGCGCTGGGCGCCTCCCTGGATCGCGATGCGCTGGCGGCGGATCGTCAAGCCAATAGTTGGCGCTACAAGGCGCTTCTGCCTATTGCCCCGGATAGCCCGGTCCCGCCCCTCGACGTGGGCTGGACGCCCCTGTACGCGGCGCCCAGAATCGCCCATGCCCTGGGCGTCGAGCGCGCCTGGATAAAAGATGAGGGCGCCAACCCCACCGGGTCGCTGAAGGACCGCGCCAGTACGCTGGTTTTGGCGCGGGCGCTGGAGCTGGGGATCAGCACGGTCAGCACAGCCAGCACTGGCAACGCGGCTGCCGCGCTGGCGGGTTTGGGCGCTGCCGTGCCGCAGATAGACATCGTCATTTTTGTGCCGCATAATGCCCCGGAAGCAAAGGTGGCTCAATTGCTGGTCTATGGCGCTACCGTTTTGCTGGTGGAAGGCAGTTACGATGATGCCTTCGACCTCTGCATGGCATATTGCGCCGAGGAAGGCTGGTATTCGCGCAATACGGGCGTCAATCCCTTCACCACCGAAGGCAAAAAGACGGTCGCCTTGGAAATCGCTGAACAATTGCGCTGGGGGGTTCCGGATGTCGTGGCTGTCAGCGTCGGCGACGGCAGCATCATCAGCGGTTTGCACAAGGGATTTTTTGATTTGCATCGTCTGGGCTGGATCGAAACGGTTCCGCGTTTGATCGGCGTGCAGGCGGCCGGCAGCGCCGTCTTGGCCCGGGCCTGGCATGATGGACTGGAGGCGCAGGCTATCAGACGCGCCCCGGTTACGACGGTGGCCGACAGCATCGCATCGGAATTGCCGCGCGATCGCGCCAAAGCGCTACGGGCGGTTCGCGCCAGCGAGGGCGCCTTTGTCACCGTATCCGATGCCGAGATCGTTGCGGCGATCCCGCAATTGGCTCAATTGAGCGGCGTCTTCGCAGAGCCTGCGGCGGCGGCGACTTTCGCCGGAGCATGGCAGGCGGTGGCCGCTGGATTGGTCGACCGCGAAGAGAGCTTGTGCCTGCTGATCACTGGCAATGGTCTGAAAGATGTTGCCCGGGCGCGTCAAGCAGTATCGGGGGGGATACGAGTCGCGCCAAGTGTCGAGGCGGCGCGTACGGCGCTGAATCGAGCGAGCGCCCATGGCTGAGAAACCCCGCTACTCGATCGTGGCGCCGGTCTACAACGAAGCCGGCAATCTGCGCAGATTCTATGAGGAGGTGCGTAAGGCGCTGGATTCCACCGGCGAGACCTGGGAATTGCTGCTCGTCAACGACGGCAGCGTCGACGGCTCGCTGGAAATAATGGAAGAGTTGGCGCAGGCTGACCGTCGGATCAAGGTCATCAGTTTCGCCCGCAACTTTGGCCACCAGATTGCCGTAACGGCCGGGGTGGATTATGCCTCTGGCGCGGCAGTGGTGCTCATCGATGCCGATCTGCAAGATCCGCCGGCGGTCATTCCCCAGTTGATCGCCAAATGGAAAGCAGGATACGATGTCGTTTACGCTGTCCGCACGGAGCGTAGGGGAGAGAGCTTCCTGAAAAGGACCAGCGCCAAATTGTTTTATCGGATGATCCATCGTATCACAGACATCAGCATTCCGGTTGATACAGGAGATTTCCGGCTGATGGATGCCAAGGTGGCTGCCGTGCTGCGGCAAATGCGCGAACACCACCGCTTCATCAGAGGCATGACCAGTTGGGTCGGCTACAGACAGACTGGCGTGCCTTACACGCGCGAAAAACGAGTCTGGGGGGAAACGAAGTATCCTTGGCGCAAGATGATCGCCTTCGCGCTTGACGCCGTCACCAGTTTTTCGTTTTTCCCCTTGCAGATCATGTTGTATATTAGTTTGATACTGGGGATTTTGTCGCTGCTGGTAGGCATCGTGATTTCCGTTTTGCGCATCACAATGGGCGAAGAGTTTTTTGGCGGGCAAGCGACCACGATCGTATTGCTGCTGCTGCTCAGTTCATTCCAGTTGTTCTTCTTGTTCATCCTCGGTCAATATGTTGCCCGCACCTACGACGAAACGCGCGACAGGCCGCTCTACGTCGTGGCTTCGACGGCCGGGATCAGCGAGCCGGGGGTGCGGAACCAGCGGGTCATGCGAGCCGACGGTCGCGATCCTGGCCGAGAAGACGGAGTTCAGGCGCCGCCGAAAGGACCGGAATGAGCCAGTCGAAAAAGTCGGATCAGTTGGAGCTGGTACAGCGCTATCGCGAGCTGGTCGGGGATTATGAATCCTTGGACAAGCGGATAGATGATCTGATCATGCGGCATGGCGGCGGCACCGAATCGATGTCTGAGGCTGACTTCGCGGCATATCGAGAATTGGCGCGCCGCCGGACTGAGGTACAAAACGAAATGCGCATTCTCGCACAGCAATTGGAGATCGACGCGGGTCTAGACGACAACTAGCGGGAAGCAGCAGCCGCTCGGCGCGTAACCGGCGAAAAGGACACAGGAATGCCGCGCTCAGGCAAAATCGGCTGCCGTCTCGTCGCCTGAGCGACGCGGCTTACGTAAACAGGGGAGAAAGCTATGGTAACCGGGCCAACCTTTGAAGAGATGTTGCATCCGCAGAAGATTAATCCGGCACTGCGAGCGGATGCGGTGGCGGCCTTGGATGCGGATCCATTAAACCCGGTCAATCTCTACAACATCACCTGGCGCGACCCGAATAACGAGATCTATCATGTGGTCCTGCCCAAGGCATTAACTGGCGTGGAGGCCGAGATTGTTTTGATCTACGGCGGCCGCTTCCCTTCAGGCAGTCACAAGGTCGGGGCGGCTTATTCTGTGCTGCTCGAGATGCAGTTAATGGGCCAGGTGGACCCGGCGCTGCATACCTTGGTTTGGCCTTCGACCGGGAATTATGGCATTGGCGGCGCCTTCATCGGCTGCCGGATGGAATACGACAGCGTCGTGGTCTTGCCGGAAGAAATGAGCGAGGAACGTTTTGAACGCATCAGGAGTTATGGCGCGCGCATCATACGCACGGCGGGCAGCGAAAGCAATGTCAAGGAAATCTATGACGAGGTCAAGCGACTGCGCGCGAGCGATGCCAATATCCGCATTCTCAATCAGTTCGAGGTGATGGGCAATTACCGATTCCATTATCACGTGACCGGCAATACGCTTGTCGAATTGGCGGGCGATTTGCAGCGCAACGGCATCGGCAGCGGCCGGATATCGGCATATGTTTCGGCTATGGGCAGCGCCGGCACGATTGCCGCAGGCGACCGGCTCAAGCAGGTCTGGCCCGATCACAAGATTATTGGGCTGGAACCGATACAGTGCCCCACCTTGTATAACAACGGTTATGGCGCCCACGAGATCCAGGGCATCGGCGACAAACATGTCACCTGGATCCACAATGTGCTCAACATGGACGCGCTGATGGCAATTGATGATAGGGACTGTCTCCAAGGTCTGCGCCTGCTGGCGGAAGAAACGGGGCGTCAAACCTTGACGCGCCGTTTTGGAATAGACGAAGCTCAGATCCAATTCCTGGCCCAGATCTTGGGGATCAGCGGCATCTGCAACATCATTGGCGCGATCAAAACTGCCAAATTTTATGGCATGTCCTCGGACGATGTTGTGGTGACGGTGGCCACTGATGCTATGGAACGATACGGGTCGGTGATGTCGAAGCTGCGGGATGCCCAGGGCCCGCTGGACGAGGCCGGCGCCACGGCGATTGTCGACGGCTGTTTTCGCCGCGCCGGGATCGACTGGGTGCAAGAAGGCAGCCGAGAAGCGCGCGAACGTTGGCACAATCTCAAATACTACACTTGGGTCGAGCAGCAAGGAAAGTCGGTAGCGGAACTCGATGCGCAGCGCGATCCCGCTTGGTGGATCGGCCATCAGGAACGTGTTGAGGAGATTGACGGGCGATTGCTGGCACAGCGCGAGCAGAGGCGAGCGATTCGCTAGATCTCTTATATGATGAACCGCGTCGCTCATGCGACGAGAAGGTTTGTTATACTGTGTGAGCGCGGCAGGACGATGCGCCGGTTAGGGCCCGAGCGGCTTTTTTTGTCGCGATTTGTGGTGGCCGAGCGGGTATACTATTTTATGTGAGCGGGGCATGCTTGTGTCTTTTTCGCTGGTTAGGCCCCGGGCGGTTGAGAAAAACCATGTATGCGGATGACCGCGTCCTGGTTGGCGTTATCAAACGCGTAAAAGACCTGGAGATTGCTCGCCAACGGCATTGGTATCGCATCCCGCTGCGGCAAATGCCGCGGGGGATCGAGGCTGAGTATATCGCGCTGTTTCTCAGCGCCAGCAGTTTCGGTGATGCGGGTGGCGCCATTGCCGCCTTTGCGCGCATCACCGGGGTCGAACTGGCGCGGCGGCGGGATTTGCTGCCGGAAGAAGACAAGCGTGCTGAAGAGCTGTATTACAAGGTGCAGTTCCGCCACTTGATCGAAAAGGACCCGCCGATCGCGAACGAACCAAGGCGCTCTTTTAGTTTCATAAGAACCACCTGGGATCGATTCATCAGTGCCGATTCGATCCCTGATCTCTACAGCGACGCGGGTTTTTATGTCGATCGGCTCTACTATGCGCGCTGAGCGCGGCCCGCCGTGCCGGTCGCTGGTTTGAAGTGGAAGGTCGGAAGATGCTAATCACGAATGCACAGGTTGTTACTTTAGGAAAAGACGCGAGCATAGTCGCGAACGGCGCCGTCTTAATTGAAGAGGGCCGGATAGCGGCGGTCGGGCGCCAGCAAGAGTTGCTGCGCGACTATCCGGAGGTTGAGCGCCTGGACGCGAAAAGTCAATATGTGATGCCGGGCAATATTTGCGCGCATACGCATTTTTACGGCGCTTACGCGCGGGGCATGGCCATTCCCGGGGCGCCGCCGCGCGATTTTCCACAAATCCTGGAACGCCTGTGGTGGCCGCTGGACAAGGCGCTTGACAGCGAGAGTGTGCGCAGCAGCGCCTTGGTCTGTTTGGTGGACGCCATCAAGCACGGGACTACCTGTCTGGTCGATCACCATGCCAGCCCCAACTACATCGCCGGCAGTCTCGACAGGATTGCCGAGGCCGTCGATCAGTCTGGATTGCGCGCGGTCCTCTGTTACGAAGTCAGCGACCGCGACGGCATGGACAAGATGGAAGCGGGCATCGACGAGAACTTGCGCTTCATGAAGAAAAGCGCCGAGCACCCGCGCATACGCGGCACTTTTGGCCTGCACGCCAGTTTGACGCTGGATGAGGCCAGTTTGCGCGCTTGCGCGCTATCGGCGCCCGCCGATAGCGGCTACCATATTCACGTTGCCGAGCACGAGGCGGACGAGCGAGATAGCCTCAATCGCAGCGGCAAGCGCGTCGTCCAGCGCCTGGATGAGTACGGCATCTGGCGCGAAAATACCATCGCCGCCCACTGCGTGCATATTGACCAAAGCGAAAGAGAGATCTTGCGCGAGCGGGGCGTATGGATCAGCCATCAGCCGCGCTCCAACATGAATAACGGCGTGGGCGCGGCTGATATAGACGGCCTGCTCGCGGATGGCCTCAAGCTCTGCTTGGGCAATGATGGCTTCAGCAACAATATGTGGGCGGAATGGAAAACTGCCTACCTCTTGCACAAAGTGGTTCAGAGGGATCCGCGCGCCGCCAACGGGATGCATATCGCCCAGATGGCTTGGGAAAACAACGCTCGCTTGGTCGAGCGCTTCTTCCCGGGCAGCGCAATTGGGCAAATTGCGCCGGGAGCCAAGGCAGACCTGATCTTCGTTGATTACCAGCCCTTCACCCCTCTGAACGAGGGGAACTTACCCTGGCACTTGCTTTTCGGTTTCGAATCATCGATGGTGACAACGACAATCTGTGAGGGCAAGTTGCTGATGCGCGATCGAGAGATTCTGGTCCTGGACGAAGCGGAGGTTGCTGCCGAGGCGCTGGCCCTGGCGCCCAAGGTTTGGGAGCGGTATACGCGAAATGCCGAACTTGCTTTACAATCCTAGCGCTTTTGCCGATTGAGACGGAGAAAGACAAGTGATGTCAGAAGCGAATCAGCGCCAGACGACGCTGGCGATCCTGGGCGGCACGGGAAAGGAAGGCGCGGGACTGGCGATGCGCTGGGCCCAGAGCGGCTATCGCGTGATCATCGGCTCGCGCTCGCTCGAGAAGGCTGTTGGGCGTTCAGCGGAAATGAACGCTGAAATGGGTCGGGACTTGCTGCGCGGGATGTCAAATGCCGCTGCGGCGGTCGCAGCCGACGTGATCGTTCTCAGCGTGCCTTATTCCGCGCACAAGCCGACTTTGCAAGGCCTGGGAGAGGTCTGTCGCGGCAAGGTAGTCATTGATCTCACGGTGCCTTTGCAGCCGCCGGAAGTCATGGCTGTCAATCTGCCGGCTGGCGGCGCTGCGGCATTGGAAGCCCAGGCCATCCTTGGCGACGAAGCCGCTGTGGCAGCGGCTTTTCAAAATGTCAGCGCGGTCAAACTTAAGCAGTTGGATCGGCCTGTTGATTGTGACGTACTGGTTTGCGCCGACGACCCGCAGGCCAAGGCGGCCGCGATCGAATTGGCGGAGGCGGCCGGCATGCGCGGCATTGATGCCGGCGCGCTCAAGAACGCGGTGGCGGTGGAGTCGCTGACGCCCATCTTGTTACACATCAACAAGCGCTACAAGGTCAAAGGCGCGGGCATCCGCATCACGGGCCTGGATACATAACCGTGCGCGCGATCCCGTCTTTTTCCGCTTTCGCGATACCCGATATTCCTCTGATCCAGCCCGGCGACGACATTGCGTCGATCATATCAGACCGGGCGCTGGCAGCGGGCTTGCCCTTGGCGGAGGGAGATGTTCTGGTCGTCTCATCGAAGATTGTTTCCAAGGCCGAGGGACGCCAAATGGCATTGGCCGCAGTTTCCGTTTCGTCGGCAGCAGCAGAGCTGGCCGCGGAAACGGATAAAGATCCGCGACTGGTCGAGCTGGTTCTGCAAGAGGCGACGCTGGTTTCACGGGCGCGCCGCGGCGTGCTGGTGACGCAGCATCGCTTGGGCTTCGTTTCGGCAAATTCGGGATTGGATCAATCCAATATCGAAAGCGGCGACGATAGCGCGCTATTGCTGCCGCTGGACCCCGACGCTTCGGCATCGGACCTGCGGGACGCTCTGCGAGAGGCGCTCGCTGTCGAGGTTGGGGTGGTCATCAGCGATTCGCATGGCCGCCCTTTTCGCGTCGGCAATGTCGGGGTAGCGATCGGAGTGGCGGGCATTGCAGCGGTTAGGGATCTGCGCGGCAGGACGGACTTGTATGGCCGAAAGCTGGAGGTGACGCAGCAGGCACATGCGGATCTGCTGGCTTCGGCGGCGCATTTATTATGCGGAGAGGCCGATGAGGGTTATCCCGCCATCGTCATCCGCGGGCTTGATGTCGCGGCGGCGCCCGGGTCAGCGTCGGACTTGAACCGCGCCCCGGAACATGATTTGTATCGATAGATCAGAAAACATCCGTGGAAATTCAACCGCAAGACCTCTTGAAGTTTTTTCGCGCGCGACGCTCCCTGCGGCGTTATCAGCGGCGCCCGATTCCCGAGGGTGCCTTGGATCAGTTGCTGGAGGCGGCGATCTGGGCGCCGTCGGCGCATAACCGGCAGCCCTGGCGCTTCGTCATCGTCTGTGACCAGGCCAAGAAAGAGGGGCTTGCGCGCGCCATGGGGGCGAAGCTGCGCGCTGACCTGGAAGCGGACGGCCTGCCCGAGCCGGTTATCGAGGAAGACGTCGGCCGGTCCTTCGAGCGGATAAGTAGCGCGCCCTTAATGATCTTGCTGTGCATGACCGTATCCGATATGGATACTTATCCCGATGAAAAACGCAACGGTCATGAACGCAGCATGGCGATCCAGAGCACAGCCATGGCCGGGCAAAATATACTGCTCATGGCCAGCAGTCTGGGCTTGGGCGCTTGCTGGATGTGCGCCCCGCTGTTCTGTCCCGATCTGGTGGGCGCGGTTCTCGACCTGCCCCCTGATTGGCAAGCGCAAGGCATGATCACTATCGGCTACCCATCCGGCGAAAGGACGCGCGGCCGGGAAAACTGGGAAACGAGGGCATTGTGGCGCTAGACAAGGACATCGTCGTATTGCTGGGCGGTGTAGGCGGGGCGAAGTTGGCTAGCGGTCTGGCTCAGATCCTGCCGGGGCAGCGACTGACCTTTGTTGTGAATACGGGGGACGATTTTTGGCATCTGGGTTTAAGGATCTGCCCAGATCTTGATACCGTGATGTATACGCTGGCTGGCCTGGTCAACCCGGATTTGGGCTGGGGGCTGAAGGGCGACAGCGCCGTTGCGCTCGAGACCTTGAATAGCTTCTACGGCGTGGATACCTGGTTTCGGCTGGGAGACAAGGATCTGGCTACGCATTTGCAGCGCAGCCAACTCTTGCGCTGCGGGCGCTCGTTGACAGAGGCGACCGGGCGCTTGTCCAAGTCGCTGGGCCTGGATGCGGCTTTGCTGCCTATGAGCGATGAGGAAATCCCGACCAAGATCGAGACGCTCGAGTTGGGCGAATTGGGTTTCCAGGAATACTTTGTTAAACATCGCTGGCAGCCGGCGCTCAAGTCGATCCGACATGCCGGCAGCGAGAAATCAAGTCTTACAACCCAGGTTCGGTCGGCATTGATGGCGGCGGATATGGTCTTGATCGCGCCGTCGAATCCCTGGTTGTCAGTGGCTCCGATCCTGGCTGTGAAGGGCATGCGAGACTTGCTGACGAGTCTTGACGTACCCGTAGTAGCGGTTACGCCTATCATCGGGGGCGCCGCGGTGAAGGGCCCCACGGCCAAAATCATGTCTGAACTGGGACAGGAAGTGACTGCGGCAAATATCGCCAACTTTTATACTGGCATCATCAACGGATTTGTGAACGATAGCCAAAACGAACCATTGGGGTGCAGCGAGCTGCGTTCCATACAAGTGAACACCCTTATGAAAACTGAGGATGACAAGAAATCGCTGGCGCGAGCGACGCTCGATTGGGTAGAAAGTTGGGGAGCATGAGTCTCTGGGCGATTGTACCCGTCAAGCCTTTGAAAAACGCCAAGAGCCGGCTATCCGCGGTTTTGTCTAGCGAACAACGGTACCAACTGGCGGGGGCGATGTTCCGGCATGTGCTCTCGGTGGTCACGACGGTGCCTGAGGTCTCTGGCGTTTTGGTCATCTCGCGCGATACCAAGGCCTTGGCAATCGCCCGCGAAATGGGCGCGAAGACCATCCAGGAAGGGGCGATCTCGGACCTCAATCCGGCGCTGATGCGCGCCACGATGATCGTCAAGAGTTGGCGAGTAGACGGGGTATTGATCTTGCCGGCTGATTTGCCCTTCGTGCAGGCTGATGATATTCAAGCGCTGATCGGATTGCGCAAGAACCATTCGATTGTTATTGCAACCGATCATAACGGCGATGGCACGAACGCCTTGCTGGTGTGTCCGCCGGGGTTGATGCAGTTTGACTACGGTCCGGGCAGTTATCAGCGGCATATCGCCAGCGCCGAAGGCGCCGGAATCGAGGTCATAACTTATCACTCCGACCGATTGGCTTCGGATATTGATGTCCCGGAGGATCTCGATCTATACCAGCGAATTCGTTCGGGTGGCAGTTTCGGGCATTTGCCGGATTTTTCCTTCGTTTGCAGCGGCGGAATGGAAACGCCGGAGTGAGGGACCTTAGTGGCATGCCGGCATCGGGGTCGACGGTCGCGCAGCGACAGGGGTCGATTGGACTAAGACGGTTGATTTGTGTATGAGCTTCATTTATGTTGATAATACGGCAATTGGTGAACACCGTTAGGGTCTGGAGTTGAAAGATGGCTGATCGAGTAGCGCTTTATTTGCAAGACGCGCATTCATTGCAGGACGCGATGGAATACGTCAAATATGCGGAACAAGCCGGCTTTGAAGCGGTTTGGCAAGCGGAAAGCCGACTGGTGCGAGATGCGATTGTGCCGATGGCGGCCTTCGCCGCCGTGACTTCGCGCATCAAGATCGGCTCCGGCGTTATCAACAACTGGACGCGCAATGCGGCAGTTATTGCCGCCACATTCTTGACCCTGGATGATCTGGCGCAGGATCGCATTTATTGCGGCATCGGCGCCTGGTGGGATCCGCTGGCGGCAAAAGTAGGCATCGAGCGCCGCAAGAACTTGCTGGCCATGCGCGAAGTTGTGACCGTTGTGCGGCGTCTGCTCAAGCGCGAACGGGTCAGCTTTCAGGGCGAATTCGTGCAGTTGGATGATGTCGAACTTGATGTCGTGCACGGGCGCAAGGAGCCGCGCAATGTGCCCATCTACGTTGGTGCGACTGGGCCCAAAATGATGGCGCTGACGGGTGAGATCGCCGACGGCGTCGTTCTGAACTACCTCGTTTCGCCCAAGTACAACGAAGGGGCCATGTCTCAACTGGAAATCGGCGCGCGCAAGGCGGGCAAAACCGTTCACGATGTCGATCGTCCGCAGTTGGTCGTTTGCTCGGTAGACAACGATCGCCAGAAGGCCCTTGATGCCGCTCGCAAGCTGGTAACGCAATATTTGGGCCAGCAGCCGCACATCATGAAGGCCAGCGGCGTCAGCCAGGATTTGCTTGAGGAAATCGGGCAGGTCTTGACCTGGCCGGCCACTGAGGAACAAATCCTCGAGGCCATGAAACTGGTGCCGGATGATGTCGTTCAAATGATCACGGCTTCGGGCACGCCGGCCGAGGTCAAGGCCAAGGTGCGCGAGTACATGTCCGCTGGCGCTACTTGTCCTATTCTTTACCCTTTGGGCGAGGACGTGCGCCTTATGATCGACACCTTCGCCAGCGGCTATTCCGGCTAGGGGTGGAACGTGCCGGAGAAAAGGGCCGCGATTCAGGTTTTCGAGACCGGGCTGTGAAGATTCTCTGCGTCAGCGACATGGAAGCGCCACAGTTGCATAGCGCGGTCAATCTGCGTCGCCAATATAGCGATATTGACTTAATCGTAAGTTGCGGCGATATGCCGCCGGGTTATCTTGATTTCATCAGCACCATCATCAGCGTACCGATGTTTTACGTGCGCGGCAATCACGATGAGATCTACAAGGATGACCCGCCCGGCGGCATCGATTTGCATGGCAGGGTCGTTGAATACAAAGGTTTGACCCTGGCCGGATTGGAAGGTTCGATTCGCTATAATGCGGGCGAGATCCAGTATACACAGATGCAAATGCACTGGCAGGTTGTTCAACTGGGCACCAAGGTCCTGTGGAATCGCGTGACGGGAAGGCGCGGCATTGATCTGT
This sequence comes from Chloroflexota bacterium, assembly GCA_026708115.1. Classification (GTDB taxonomy): domain Bacteria; phylum Chloroflexota; class Anaerolineae; order Aggregatilineales; family Phototrophicaceae; genus UBA6055. The sequence goes on along the minus strand of JAPOVL010000034.1, from coordinate 24,388 downwards.
TTGTCACCCATTCGCCGGCGCGGAATATCCACGATGGCGGGGACTTCGCGCATCGGGGATTCGACAGTTTCATCAATGTTTTGAAATGGTATCGGCCGCGCTATATGTTGCATGGCCATGTACATACCTGGGATCGCCGAAAAATTGTGCGAACGCAATTCCGGTCCACCTGCGTCTTGAACATCAATCCATTTACGGTATTGGAGTTGGAACCACAATCGGCATCGTGAGCCGATACCTAGAGCCGCTCGGCGGCAGGGAAAAGGTCGGTCGCGCTCAGGCAAAATAGTAAGTCGTCTTGACGCTTGGACGACGCGGTTTAGGCAAACAGGAGGCAGCGCCGCTATGTGGCAGGCATATCATTCCGTCAGCAAGGTCGAGGAGGCGCTCGCTCTGCTTGACCGGCACCGGCAAGAGGCGCGAATTGTGGCCGGGGGCACGGATCTGATCATCGAGATGGAGCGCGGGCAGCATCCGCAGCTCGGGGTCCTGATCGATATCACGCGGGTCAAGGGGCTGGAGGAGATTCGCTTGAGCGAGGGCATGATCTGCCTGGGGCCCTTGGCGACGCACAATCATGTCCTGGGCAGCGCGCTGATACGCGAGCGGGGCCTGCCGCTGGCGCAGGCCTCTTGGGAAGTCGGCGCGCCGCAGATACGCAACCGCGCTACTGTCGCCGGCAATCTCATTACGGCTTCGCCGGCCAATGACACCATCACGCCCTTGATCGCCCTGGGCGCCGAAGTTCAGCTTTCGTCGCTGGATGGGGAGCGCTGGGTTGGCCTGGAAGATTTTTACACTGGCTTCCGCCAGACGGTTATGCAACCGAATGAAATGCTGAGCGCGATTGCGTTCCCGGCGCTGCATGACAATCAGCGGGGCGTTTTCTTGAAGCTGGGCCTGCGCCGGGCCCAGGCGATATCAGTGGTTGATGCGGCGATCGTCCTTACGCTTGAAGATGGAGACAGGGTCAGCGAGGCGCGCATTGCTCTGGGTAGCGTGGCTGCGACGATAATTCGCGCTCCGGCGGCCGAAGCATTCCTGGTTGGAAGGCGCTTGACGCCGACAAACATCGGGGAGGCCGGGCGCTTGGCCGCCGATACGGCCGCGCCCATAGACGACATCCGCGGCAGCGCTGAATATCGCAGCGAGATGGTAAGGGTCCTGGTGGCGCGCGCGCTGCGACAATTGGCGCGCGATTCCCTGGACACGGGCTTGCCGAGCGACCCGCCCATGCTTTGGGGCAAGGACGAGGCCAAGGTGAAAACAGGATTGCCAGCGCAACTCACGCATCTGCCAGATACCCCGATAGAAAGTACAGTCAACGGAGAAGCGGTGCTTGTCCGCAGCGGACAGCAGAAGTCGCTGCTGCATTGGTTGCGCGATGACGTCAAACTTCCGGGCGCCAAGGAAGGTTGCGCCGAAGGCGAATGTGGCGCATGTACCGTTTTCCTTGATGATGTTGCCGTCATGTCCTGTATGGTGCACGCGCCAAGAGCGCAGGGCGCCGAGATCGTGACGGTTGAAGGACTGGCGAATGCCGGCGCCTTGCATCCGATTCAAAGCGCCTTCATCGATGAAGCTGCGGTTCAGTGTGGTTATTGCACGCCGGGCTTTTTGATGGCGGGCGCAAAGCTGCTTGAGGAGATTGATGAGCCCAGCAGGGATCAGATCAATTACAGCATCAGCGGCAACCTGTGCCGTTGCACGGGCTATTACAAGATCGTCAAAGCCTTTGAAGAAGCCAGCAATGCGAAGATGAGACAGGTCGAAGGCTAGCGCATGGACAGACGGGTTCCCAAGACCGGCAGCGAAGAAATTGAACTCTACATGCGCACCTATTACTCGTTGTTGCGCTCGAGCGACGCGATCAAGATTGAGACTTTGGTCGAGAGCCACATCGCCATGCGCTCTTCCTTGCACGAGTACGCCAGCGAACCGGCGCCGGATGTCTCCGCCTTGATGTATAGCGCCCTGCGCTTGCCTCCTTGCATTACTCAAGTCGAAGAGGTGCTGGTCGGGCAGATGGACCGCGCCTTTGTGGCGGCCGGTTACAAAAATATCGCCAATTGGCAGCAAGTCTATGCGCCGGGGCGCCGGCGCCGGACGCACTTCAATGGCGGGCGTATCATGGCGGTTTACATCATAAGCCGCTCAGATATTGATGACCTGGTGCCGATCTTGACGGCTTTTCAAATCGAGTGGAACAAGCTGCATTACTTGCTGCAAAAGCAAGAATTGCGCGCACTGCTATTGGCGCATGCTGAGGACAAGACATTGGCGCCCGCCGACTTCGCGCAGTTGGCCGAAGGCTTGTACATGGCGGTCAATGATTTGCGCCGGCTGCACTTGCTGTGGAAGGATGATTTTGTCAACAACTTGCTGCACATGAGCCGAGAGCGCAAAAGCATGAGCTTGCGACTGATATCGGGTTCGCTGGCGGACTATCGGCGCGCCACTGCCTCGTGGTGGAATCATTTGAGCGAAGAGTTGTCGCTTGCCGGCATCGAGCTTGATGAAAGGCCGGTCTACTTCGTATCCAGCAATACGCATTCCTTGATCAATTTATTGGCCGGCTTCGCCCGGCGTTACGAAGAAAGCCTGATCGGTTACATCGAGAAATTTCAAGAGAAGTCCTTGTTGACCGAATACGAGGACATCAAGCAGAGCTACCACAAGAGCATGGACAATTTTTTGTATTTTGTGCTGCGCCAGTATCTCTCCGAGCGCGGAAGCGAAGCCAAGCGCATATTGCAGGAGGAAGAAAGTCGGCTGGGCATTCATCGCGTTCCCAGCCGGCAAGGCTTCGAAATCGAGACCCAGGTGATCGAATTGGGCAAGCTGGAAGCGCGCTGGTTTGATCCGCGCCTGGGGCGGGTCGATGACCTCGAGCCCTTGCGCCACAGCAACGCCATCATCATCAATATCGATTATCCCTTGGGCATGGCTTCTTTCGAGTTGCTAAGCCGGATATCCGAGGGCGTAGGGCGCCTGGATGGCGTCTACATCATGGGCAAATCGGCCACGCTGAACGGGCGCATCGGCGATATGATGATCCCCAACGTGATCCACGATGAACATTCGCAGAATACCTATCTCTTCCGAAATTGCTTCACCGCGCGCCACGTCCGGTCGTATATGCACCATGGCAATATCCTGGACAATCAGAAAGCGGTCACGGTTTTGGGCACGTTTTTGCAGAATCCTCATTATATGAGCGTCTTTTACAAAGAAGGCTATACCGATATCGAGATGGAAGGCGGACCTTACTTGTCCGCGGTCTTTGAAGCCTTCCGCCCGCAACGGCATCCCATGAATGAGATTGTCAACTTGCACTCGGTCAAATTCGACATTGGATTCCTGCATTATGCCTCGGATAAACCGACCAAAGACGGCCAGAATCTCGGCGCTGGCAGTCTCAGTTTTGGCGGCGTTGAACCGACTTATGCCGCAGCCATCGCCATATTAAGACGGATTTTCTATAACGAGACCGAGAAACTGATCGAAACGACGTTCGAGGCCATGCCGTCGTTCTAGACGCGCGCCATTGGCCGCCAGACATAGCACAGGGGTTAGACAATTGTCCGCAGAAGCAAGCGCCGTCATCAGCCAGTCGGTCAAACGGATTGACGCCCGGGGCAAGGTCACGGGAGAGACCCGCTATCCCGGCGATATTGATATCGCCGGGCAATTGTGGATGCGGGTCAAGTTCAGCGAGCGCGCGCATGCCCGCGTCCTGCGGGTAGATGCCAGCCGAGCGGAAGCGCTGCCCGGCGTAGTGCGCATATTCACCAGCCAAGACGTGCCCGTCAACGAATATGGCTTGGTGATCAAAGATCAGCCCGTGCTTTGCGGTCCCGGCGGCGACAAGCCCGGTACCGATGTCGTTCGCTGCTACATGGACATGGTGGCGACGGTTGTTGCCGAAAGCGACGCCATCGCCCGCGAAGCGCTTGACCTGATCGAGGTCACATACGAGGACTTGCCCGCCGTTTTTGACGCGGAAGCGGCTATGGAGAAAGGCGCGCCGCAACTGCACCCGGAAAGCCCGGGCAATCTGGTGACGCAGTATCGCATCCGCAGGGGGGACATGGCAGCTGGCTGGGCGCGGGCGGATGTCGTGGTCGAGGCGGAATACGAGACTACCTGGCAAGAACACGCTTATCTGCAACCGGAGGCGGGACTTTCCTACATCGACGACGAGGATCGGGTAACTGTGGTTGTTGCCGGGCAATGGACCCATGAAGATCAGGAACAGATCTATCATGCCCTTGACCTGCCGCCGGAGCAGGTGCGCGTGATTTATCCCGCCATTGGCGGCGCGTTTGGCGGGCGAGAGGATATGACCGTCCAGATCATACTGGCGCTGGCGGCCTGGAAGCTGCGCCAGCCCGTCAAGATACAGTGGAATCGCGAAGAGTCGATCCTTTACCATCACAAGCGGCATCCGATAAAGGTCCGGGCGAAATGGGGGGCTACCAGCGGTGGCGTCTTGACCGCGGCTGCGGCCACGGTGATTGGCGACGCGGGGGCTTACAACTACACCTCCAACAAGGTGCTGGGCAACGCGCAGCTCACCGTAACCGGGCCTTACGAGATAGCCAACGCGCATGTCGATACCTATGCGGTCTACACCAATAACATCCCCTCGGGCGCTTTCCGCGGTTTTGGCGCGCCCCAGGCTTTGCTGGCGGCGGAAGGGCAGATGAACCGGCTGGCGGCCGCGCTGAACATGGATCCGCTTGAGATCCGCATGAAGAACACGATTCGAGAGGGCAGCATCGGCTCGGTGGGGACGCCATTCCCCGCGGGCGTGACCATGCCGCAAGTCTTTGCGGCCTGCGGGAAGGCGTCTTGGTGGCATCAGCGAGACCAGGGCTGGCGGATGCGCGCAGCAAGCCAGCCCGCGGACAGCAGCAAGCGGCGCGGCCGGGGCATAGCCGGGGGATTCAAGAACGTTGGTTTCAGCTTTGGTTTCCCGGAGCACTGCTGGGCCGGCCTTGAGCTGCAGGGCGAGGGCGAGATCGAGTCGGTGACGCTCTATCACGCCGGCGCCGATGTCGGGCAAGGCGCGCATACCGCGCTTTGTCAGATGGTGGCGGAGGCGGTCGGCGTTGCGTTTGAGAAAGTGCGGATTGTCGCTTCGGACACGGCGACTTCGGGTTCCTCGGGCAGCGCGTCGGCATCGCGCCTTTCGTTTATGTCGGGCAATGCCATTCGGGGCGCGGCGGAGTTTGCCCTGCGCAAATGGCATGACGAAGAACGGCCGGCAAAGGGCGAGTACATGTACCATCCGCCGCCGACCACGGCCTTCGACCCGGAGACCGGGGAGTGCGATCCCAATTTCGCCTATGGCTATGTCGCCGAAGCGGTCGAGGTCGAGGTCGATATCGAAACCGGCCAGGTACAACTGCTGGAAGTGGTCTGCGCCAACGATGTCGGCAAGGTCATCAATCCACAACAATTGGAGGGCCAGATTGAAGGCGCCATCGTGCAAGCGCAGGGCTATGCCCTGATGGAATATCTCGTCTCGCGCGAAGGCAAGCTGCTCAATCCCTATTTGTCGACTTATCTCATTCCCACTTCCCTGGACGTGCCGCCGGTCGTGAAGTCGGTCGTTCTGGAGCACCCGGATCCGATTGGGCCCTGGGGGGCGCGGGGCATGGCGGAGATGCCGTTCCTGCCGCTTGCGCCGGCGATCGCCGCGGCCATCTATGACGCAACCGGCGTTTGGATGGATTCTCAACCCTTTACCGCGCAGAAAGTCGTCAAGGCCTTGCGGCGGCGGGGAATCGGCGCCGTCTAGGTCTTGGGGCGGCCAGGGCGATCGCTTCAATAGCAATGTATGTTCATTGCACATGAATCCTGCATACTGTGGGGGCGACCAATCTGGTCGCCCGCTATCGCCGTGACTCGCGGTTTCGGGCGACCCGGCGGGTCGCTGTTGAAATTCACCCCCCCCCCCCCCCCCGGCCCTTGCCCCCTCGGTCTCCCCGCTAAGCGAGGGGCGTAATTCCCACACGGGTTGCGCGTAGGGCGCGTAGACACTGCCCGCCGACACCACACTACGAGAGGGGGAGCCAAGCCTGGCGGATTTCGTAATAATTTGTTGATTTTCGCAAGGATTGCCACCATTTTGGTATTGTTTCGGTGTTAGTGCTGTTGTCTATACGTATGATTTACAGTAGCGGACATGCCTTACCTGTTTCGACGCAAATGAACCTTTGAGTAGTCAGGACGCGCGGGTCGTTTTTTGTTTCAAGCAAAAGGGATGCATTGGCGAATGATTGGCGAGCGGAGCGGGCTGGTTTCGTGTTATGATACTGAGGAATCATGCTTGGTGGGGCATCGTGCCGGCCGAGGTTGGTTGTTACATTTGGCGCCAGTGTGATTTGGAGATTTTGTGAGACTGTGTCAGGCACTTGAAATTTCGCGAGGCGATGTTGCGGCCTTTGTGGGCGCGGGCGGCAAGACTTCGCTGCTGGTCGGCCTCGGCTACGAGTTGGCGGAGTCCGGCTGGCGGGTGCTGGCGACGGCGACAAGGGAGATTCCGACTGAACAGTTGAGTCTGTTTCCGCATGCGATGCGCTACGATAGCGGGGCGGAGGCGATATCCCAGGCGCTGAGCGAATTTCAGTTTGTCTTTCTGTATGACAATGCGACCTGGCAAAAGGGAGTCGTGAGCGGGCCGCGGGAGGATTGGGCGCGGGAGTTGCTGGACTCGGTCGATTCCGATGTTTTGCTGGTAGAGGCGGACAGATCGGAGGGCATGCCTTTCAAGGCGCCCTTCCCGGACGAACCGTGGATCCCGCGCGAGACATCGCTGGTTGTTGCGATGGCGTCACTGGCGGCGCTGGGCAAACCGCTAGACGACGAGCACGTATACAATCCGGCGGCAATGGTCGATCAATACGGATTCGTGCAGAACAGTCCGGTCAAATCGCCTTGGCTGGCGCAAGTGCTGCGCGATGAAGAACTGGGATTGAAAAACGTGCCGGAGCAGGCGCGCGTGGCGCTGTTCCTGAACAGGACGCCGGAACGCGGATACTTGCGCGGACGCGCGCGCATGATCGCGCGACTGAGCTTGCAGAACCCGCGGATTCAAGCCGTGGCGATAGGCTCCGTACGCGGCGCGGAGCCCGTGCACGAGGTGCAGCGGGCGGTGGGCGCGATTGTCCTCGCTGCGGGGGATGCCAAGGGGAAACGGCTGCCGAGCATGCTTGCGCCAGCGGGTGGCGGGAAGACCATACTGGCGCATGTCACGGAGAAATTGATACGCTCGAGAATCGCTCCGATACGCGTGGCGGCGGGTCGCTGGGCGCGCGAAGTCCGCGCGGCGGTCAAGCCCTTGGGCGTTAAAGTAGTAACAAGCCGAGCGCGAACGAGCGCTGCCGAGGGGACAGATCGGGACGCGGGCGCATTCGATAGCGAGCACGATGGTCTTGGGCTACCGCATTCGCTCCAGCTGAATGGCGAGGCCTTGTCGGCGCTGAAGGCCGGTTTGCGGGCAATGCCGGCTCATATCGCGGCCGTGCTGGTGGTGCCGGGCGATCAGCCGCGTTTGCAGCCCAAGGTGATATATCAGCTTTTGACGTCTTATGCGCGGGGTGCCGAGGATTTGCTGGTGCCGCGATATCAGGCGTCGCTGGGGCAACCGGTCTTGATTGGCCGCCGCTATTGGCACGATATTTTGTCATTGCCCCGAAAAGGAAGTCTTCAAGAGTTGTTTGAAGCGTACCGCGACAATATCGCCTGTGTTGAAGTCGCCAGCGATACGATCCTGTGCGATTCTCAATTGAGGCGGCCGCAGCGCCCGCTGCGGCTGCCAAGGCAGCAGAAGGATCCCTGGGCCTAGCTTTGGTCGTGCTGCTTGATTAATTCGCGAATCAGATCTCTTGACCAAGTGCCGCTGGCCTGGGTGTCTATTTGCACTCGCAAAGTCGCGGGGCGTTTGTCCTTGTGGCCGGCGGCTTCGGCGCGCATTTCGTCGAAATACTTCATTGGGGTGACGACAATCAGGACTTCGTGGGGCTGCACGACGTAGGTCGTTGGCGGCGCATACAAGAAGGCGGTGCTATTGGCCTGGCGAATGCCGATGACGCCGGCTTGATAGCGCAGGGCGAGCCCTAGCGAGCCGATGTTTTCCCCGATCCAGGGCGAGTCGTCTTCCATGTAGAACTCGGCGGTTTCCAGCCCGGTAATCTCGTTGTAGAGGACGTGCTGCAAGAATTCGGCTATTTCGGGACGGGTAGTCGAGAGCAATACGAATTGCGCGGCGACATGGAAGGGGCTGACGACGCGATCGGCACCGGAACGACGCAGTTTTTCAATCATATCGTCGTTGGCGGCGGTGACAGAGATGAGCAAGGACTTGCTGATGCTGCGCGCGGAGAGCACGGTCAGTACCGCCACTGCTTTGTCTTCGATGGAAACCATGAAGGCTTGCGCGCGTTCGATGCCGGCTTTTTTCAGGACGTCTTCTTTGGCGGGGTTGCCGTGCACGACGCGAAAGCCGCGTCCCAGCCATTCTTGCGTGAGTCTTTGGTCGTCGCTCAAGAGCACAAAGGGCCGCGACGGATCGAGAAAGCGGGCGGCGGTTTCGATAATGTGATCATTGCCGCAGATGATAAAATGCTTGGCCATGGACTCTATGGCCGCGGCGCTTTCATCCAGGTTGAGCGTTTCGTCCAGGCGCTTGACGGCGCGGGATGTCGCCAGCCTTTGGAAGGTCGCGAAGCGCATGACATCGCGTCCGAAGGGGCGGCATTCACGCTGCAAGCGCGGAATCATCAGGCCGGGCGCGACGCCGAGCAGGATGTCGTCTTCGTTCAATACGCGGCCGTTGCCGGGCGTGTGAACAAAGTCGGCGTCGTCGGTTCGAATGCCGACGATGCTGGCGCCGTAGCGCTCGCGCAGTTTCAGATCGCTGATGCGCTGACCGATCCAGGGCGAATTGTCGCCGAGTTCGAGTTGCGTCACTTGATGATTGGTTTCTTGATCAAAGAGGACGCTGTTGAAGAAATCATTGACGGCCGGTCTCAAGGTGGCGCTGTTCAAGAATTGGGAGGCGACTTCATAGGGGGCGATGACGATATTGGCGCCGGCTCGTATCATCTTGAGCTTGAGTTCAACGTCGATTACAGCCCCGGTCACATAGAGCGTGGGATTCAGGTTGCGAGCGGTGAGGACCGTCAGTAAGCCTTCGGTATCGTGATTGAGCATGACCATGATGGCTTGGGCCCGCGCGATGCCCGCGTCGCGCAGAGAATCGTCGTCGGTGGGATCGCCCCCGACCACCAGGATGCCGGCGCTGCGCAGATGTTCGGCGTATTCTGCGTCCTCGGTAACGATGACGAGCAGGTCGAGCAGGGTCATATGCTCGACGAAGTTGTTGAGGTAGAAAACGAAGAGACGATAGACGAAGCGGCGCAGGCCCAGGAACCGGCCGCGCTTGACAGGGCCGAAGAGGCGATCAAAGAAAGTTTCGATGGGCCGGTAGCGGGTGTCTTGATACTGTTTGCGGCGGATCTGCGCGCTTTGCAAGACGTAGCCGATGGTCTTGTCCACCATTTCGCCGCTGCCGCAAATGATGTAGTGGTTGTTGAGTTTGGCGATCTTCTTGGCCGTTGCCGTTCGGCGACGGCGGGCGACGGATTCGGCGCTGAACAAGAGGGCAAAGGACGAGGACAAGAAAAACGTCAATGAACCAAGCCCGACCAGCACCAGGCAAATGATGAATACTTTGCCGAGTTCGGTTTGGGCGACGATGTCGCCGTATCCAATTGTGGTAAGGGTGATAATCAAGAGCCAGGCAGCATCCACGAAGGGGAGTTTTTCGATGACCATGATGCCGGCGACGCCAATTGGCAAGATGATCAAGAGCAAATTGCGCGCGGCGCGAAACTGCCTGCGAATATCGTTCAAAGGCCTGTCCTCATCCCCTCATAGCAGGCGACTGTCCTCAATTATATCGGAGATAAGCAAGTTGTGATAATATGTTTTGAGTCGAAAGCCGCGGCGCGCGTTCCTGGCAAGCGCGGTATTGCTGGCTTGTCGTGAGGCTGAGGCCATGGATTGGTCAATAGGCAGCGCGCGGCGATCGGAAAGGACGCGTCGATTGCGGGTTTTTGCAATACGCATAAACATAGGCACTATTAACACGCTTGGAGCAAGCCCATGCACAGCCAGAAAGAATTTGCCGCCGCCGCTGATTTTATTCGCAAACAGACGTCCCTGAAAGCGACTGTCGGTCTGGTTCTGGGTTCGGGATTGGGGGCGCTGGCGGATAGCTTGGTCGATCGCGCCGTGATCCCGTACGAGTCCATCCCCGGCTGGCCGACTTCTACGGTATTTGGGCATCAGGGCAATCTGGTGATTGGCGGGCTCGCCGGGCAAACGGTTGCGGCGCAGCAGGGACGCGCCCACTTCTACGAGGGCTACAGCATGCAGGAGATTACGTTCCCGATCCGGGTTATGAAGGAGTTGGGCATCGGCACTGTGATCCTGAGCAACGCTGCCGGAGGCATCAACCCGGCGTATCGCGTCGGCGATGTCATGTTGATCGAAGACCACATCAATTTCCCCGGCATGGTGGGGGCCAATCCGCTAATGGGTCCCAATGACGAGTCGCTGGGGGAACGCTTTGTGGGATTGGCGCAAGCTTATGATCGGGAGTTGCGACAAATCGCGATTGAAGTAGCGCGGGAACATGCCATCCCCTTACACAGCGGCGTCTATTGCGCGCTGTCCGGTCCGTCGTTCGAGACGCCCGCGGAAATCCGCATGCTCAGGATGCTGGGCGCCGATACAGTGGGCATGTCGACGGCGCACGAAGTCTTGGTGGCGCGGCACGCCGGCATGCGGGTGATGGCTTGTTCCGGCGTGACCAACGTCGCGATTGACAGCGTCGACAGCGAATTCGAAACCAACCATGAGGAGGTCCTGGAAGCGGGGAAGGTAATCGTCCCGCGCTTGACCACAATCCTGAAGGGTGTTCTCAAGCGTCTGCCAACATGACTGTAATTGTTGCCTTTATTGATCAGGTGGCGGTGGGCATTTATTTTCTGATTGCCGCGGGGATTCTCTTTGCGCTGCGCCGTTACTTTGTCTGGGGGGACGCGTACCGCTCTTCATATTTTGAACTGGAACGCGATCTTTCGCGCTATCGGCAGACGAATGCCATAACTGCGGTCATCGTTTTGCTGGAGTTGGCGCTTATTGTCGCTGGCATTCAATTGATCGTTGTGCCGGAATTGTGGCGAGATCGTCAGATCCAGGAGTTGGTGGCGGCTGCGCGGGTCGACGATGGCGTATTTGAGACGCCATTGCCGGTAACGCCCTCGGGAAATCTGGGAATTGACCCGGTAGCCTTGCCGCGCGCTGATGACTTCGCGGGCCGGGTGCAACCGACGCCGGTTCCGACAGCGACGCCTGTGGGCACGCTGATACCGGCGGCTCCGCCAATAGGCTGCGACAGTCCCGAGGCGCAATTGATCATACCCGGCAACGGTATGCGGGTTTTTCAGCCTATTCCGGTGGTGGGCACGGCATTCACCGATCAGTTCGCTTTTGGCTCGATCGAGATCATGGGACCCAGCACCTTTGGCAACTTCCAGGTCATAGAAGATCAAAACACGGAGGTGCGCGAAGCGGCTGAATTCAGTCAATTCGTCCCCGCGGCCTACGAACCCGGCGAATATCAGTTCCGTCTGATGGTCTTTGATGTCACCAAGACTTTGCGGGCAAGTTGTCTGGTCCACATTTACATATCGGAACCGCTGCCCACGGTTACGCCGCCGAGATAATGGAAGCCTAGGGCGGGGTCTTGGCGCGTGGGCTCAAGGGCGGAAATCTTTAATCCCGCGCTTGACGCGGCGGCGCAAGCGCCGCGAGCGGGAGCGCCATCTGGCCATCCGGTATTGCACTTTGCGGCGTTGCCGGTTGAAAACGGAACCGTGCTGCTCGCTCGGTTTGGGGATGCCCCACTGAATGATCATAGAGGCCCAGGCCAAGCCGCCGCCGAAGCCAACAAGCGCTATGTGGTCCTTATCTTGAATGCGCTTCTGTTCGATGGCTTCGCACAAGGCGATTGGAATGGAGGCGGCAGAGGTATTGCCGTAGTACTCGACATTGCTCATGAACTTGTTGATGTCGATACCAAGCTTGCGGGCGGCAGCTTGCAGAATGCGGAGATTGGCTTGGTGCGGGATGACGAGATCGATATCCTCGACGCCGATGCCGGCCATCTTGCTGGCTTGCTCTATGCTGTCGTTGACGACGCGGGTGGCGAAACGGAAGACTTCGCCGCCGGCCATGGTCATCTTGTAGAGCTTGGCGCCGTTGGCGCCCGCTCGGGATTCGGCGGCATCGATGCTGCCTACGCTGGGAATAGCCAAGAGGTCGCTGCCGGCGCCATCGGAGCGCAGGACGCTTGATTTCACGCCGCCTTCGATCTCGCTGGCGGCCAGCACAACGGCGCCGGCTCCGTCGCCGAAGAGGATACAGGTGCTGCGGTCTTGCCAGTCCAGGATTCGGCTCATGGTTTCGGAACCGATGACAAGCGCCGTCTGAATGCTGCCGGCGCGGATCGAATCGGCGGCCATATTCATGGCATAGACAAAGCCGGAACAGGCGGCGCTCAAATCGAAAGCGCCGGCGTGATGGGCGTTCAGCCAATCCTGAACCAAGCTGGCGGAGCTGGGGAAAATATTCTCGGGCGTTGAGGTGGCGACGACGATGAGATCCAGGTCAATGGGCAAGATGTCCGCCACTTCGAGCGCTTGTTGAGCCGCCTTGTAGGCGAGCGTGGCGGTGGATTCGCCTTCGCCGGCGATATAGCGCTCCTTGATACCGGTGCGCGCATAGATCCACTCGTCGCTGGTTTCTACAAAGGCGGAGATTTCTTCGTTCGTCATGACTTTGTCGGGCAGGGCCATGCCCCAGCCGACGACGTGCGCGAAGACCGGACCCGCAGGCGCATCAAGTGCTTGATTTTGAGTCGCGTTAAGCGTTGCCATTTTCTCGATATTCGCCAAATACTAGCACGGCATTGTGCCCGCCAAAGCCGAAGGCGTTTGACATGACGTGGCTGACCGGGCGCGAGCAGCCCAGGTTGGGCAGGTAATTGAGGTCGCAGTCCGGGTCCGGCTCGTGCAGATGGATGGTGGGTGGCAGGTAATTGTCACGTATGGCCATGATGCTGAACACGGCTTCGATTGCGGCGCCTCCCCCGAGAAGATGTCCGGTCATTGATTTGGTAGAACTGACCGGTATCGCGTAAGCCGCTTCGCCAAGGGCCAGCTTGATGGCGTTGGTTTCGGCGGTGTCGTTCAAGGGCGTGCTGGTGCCATGGGCGTTGATGTAGTCAATGTCCTCGGCGCGGAGATCGGCATCTTTCAGCGCAAGTTCGATGGCGCGGGCAGCGCCTTCGCCCGTTTCCATGGGCGCGGTGATGTGAAAAGCATCTGATGTATGGCCGTAACCGAGCAGTTCCGCGTAGATGGTAGCACCTCGTTCGAGAGCGAAGCGCAAGTCCTCGAGGACGAGCATGCCGGCGCCTTCGCCAGGGACAAAGCCGTCTCGATTGCGATCAAAGGGCCGCGAGGCGGTTTCGGGATCGTCGTTGCGGCTGAGCGCGGTCATATTATTGAACCCGGCCACACAAAGCGGAACGATGGCCGCTTCGGCGGCGCCGGCCAACATGGCTTTGGCGCCGCCACGGCGGATGATGTGCATGGCTTCGCCAATGGCGTTGTTGCCCGAGGCGCAAGCGGTTACGATACAGTGATTGGGTCCGCGCAGGCTGTAGGCCAATGAAACAGCGCCGGAACAAGAATCGCTTAGAATCTTGGGAATCGCCATGGGCTTGATGCCGCGGTGTCCTTTAGAGTCGATGGCTTGTTGCGCCTCCACGAAGGAATTGATACCGCCGACGCCAGATCCCACGACGCAGCCTATATCGTACATATTGTGCTTGTCGACCTTCAAACCGCTGTCTGCCATGGCTTGACGACTTGCTTCCAAGGCGAACTGCGCGACCCGGTCAATGCGGCGCGCTTCTTTGCGCCCAAAGATAATGTTGGGGTCGAAATTCTTGACTTCCCCGGCGAGCTGATTCTGTGTCAAATTGCGGTCGTAGCGCGTGATGAAGTCAATACCGTTGACCCCGTTGGCAGTGTTCTGCCAGGCCTGGTCGACATTGTTGCCGGTAGGGCAGACGATTCCCATGCCGGTGATGACGATGCGCGTGCTTTCCAAGGAATCCTCCGACTGTCGCTCAAATGACCATATTACTCTTGCCTGTCTTGTGTTGACTATGTGCAGTTGGCCCGTATTCACCTGCATCGGCTCAGACATCGGAAGTTATTGTGAACACGTAGTTCGCGGCCTGCGCCTCCAGCCTATACGCCTATAATAACACGGCGCGCTCTTTCGCGTCGCTTTACAGCCTGTTCTTCCGCTTCTATAATACGTCTTTCCTGCTACGGTTGTTGGACGTCGGTCAGGGAGCATTTCGTACTTTTCAGTCCTGTTTATGCAAAGCGCGGCGCTCATGTGACAGGCGGGCTTACTCTCTGGCGTGAGCGCGGCCGACCTTTTCGCCGGTTACGCGCCAAGCGGTTCGTGAGTTCTTATGATTCTGATCACTGGAGCGACTGGTCTGATAGGCCGGCATCTGGTTCGGCGCTTGATGCGAGAAGGGTTGCCGACGCGTTGCCTGCTGCCAGAACGACAGTTGCGCCAATTGCCCTGGGACGGAGCTCACCCGAATGCGCCGGAAGTGGTTAGCGGCAGCGTCCTGGAGGAAGAAGCGCTGTTTCGCGCGGTGACGGGATGCCATGTCGTGATCCATCTTTCCAGCGCGCAGTGGTGGGGCCGCCCCGGGGACTTGGAACAGATAGAGATTGACGGAACGCGAGTATTGGTTGCGGTAGCGCGGGCGGCGCGCGTGGGCCGGATCATAACCGTCAGCCATATCGGGGCGGCAAGAGCGTCGGCCTACGCCTTGCATCGCGCCAAGGGCGGGGTCGAAGATCTGCTGCGCGGGAGCGGCGTGGCCTATACAATCGTCCGCAGCGGAGTCGTGTTTGCGCCCGATGACGCCTTTGTCAATCACATAGCAAGCATGTTGCGGATCAATCCCTTGTTTTTCTTGATGCCCGGATACGGCGAGATAGCGCTGCACCCGATCTATATTGACGATCTGGTGGAAGCCCTATATCGTAGCCTGGATTTGGTGGAATTGGTCGACGCAACGGTGGAGATCGGCGGACCCGAGTATTTGAGCTTGCGAGATATGATCGCGACAATCATGCGCGTTACGCGAATGCGACGGGCAATTGTTCCTGTGCCGCCTTATCTGCTGCGGTGGATTACGGCGATCTACAGCCGGATTTTGCCGCGGGCGCTGATGACAAATCAATGGTTGGATGTCCTGGCCGCCAGCCGCACGGCGCCTCTTGGCAGCACGTACAATTATTTTGGTTTCCATCCGCGCCGTTTTGAAGACACCTTGTTGGGCTACTTGCCGCAGCGCCGCCACTTCGTCGGTTTGCTTCGCGATACCTTCCGGCGCCGTCCGCGTCCGGTATAGCGGACACTTGACAAGACGATGTCAATTATAACGATCAAGCGCCTTATGTCGGCGCCGGAGTTTGACCAGGCGGTCGAGCTGCAGAAGGTTTATTGGGGGAACGACGCCAGCAACCTGGTGCCGCGCCACATGCTGCATTCGCTTTGTCATCACGGCGGCCATTTGCTGGGCGCTTATGACGGGTCGCAATTGGTCGGCTTCGTTATGGGCTTCCTGGGAACAGCCCTCGATGCGGAAGCGGCGGATGCGGATTGCAGCGCGTCAAACTTGCTGATTATGTCCAAGCGGATGCTGGTCTTGCCGCAATACAGAGGGCGAAGCATTGGCCTTAAGCTGAAGATGGCGCAACGCGACATCGCAGTCAAGCAGGGGATTGACCTGGTAACCTGGACATTCGATCCGCTGTTGGCGGCAAACGCGCACTTGAACTTAAGAAAACTGGGCGCGGTATCTGGCCAGTTCGCGGTCAATTATTTCGAGTATGCCGATTCCGAGAGCTTGTACGGGGATCGCTTGATCGTTCAGTGGCGGGTGAAGGGCGAGCGAGCAGAAGCCTGCGCTGCCGGTTGCCCAAGCAGACGGACTTTGGAGCAGTGCCAGGACGAGAGGGCGCCGATCATTAATGTCATGAGGGAATCGGGCCCGGCGATGGCGACGCGGGCCTGGCCGCAATTGTCTGAGGCAGATAGCCTGCTGGTTGAGATTCCGTCAGATATTCGGCATCTTGACGAACATGCCCCGGCAGTCGCGCGCCGCTGGCGTTTGCACATACGCGAGCTTATGGGAAGGCTGATAGAATCGGGCTATGTTGTTTGTGACTTTGTAAGCGCTGTTGAAGGCGGGCAAAGGCGCACGTATTATTTTCTGGACAGGCGAGCATATCGGGGATAACTGCCAACAAAGGTGAAGAAATGGCATTCAACGGAGAGACCATATCGTTTATTGGGGCAGGCGTGATGGGCAAGGCCATGATCAAGGGATTGCTGTACCAGGAATTGGTATCGCCCGAAAACATCATGGCTGCCGACCCGAACCAGTCGCGCCTGGACGAGATGTGCGATCAATACGGGATTCGCTGCAGCACCGATAACCAGCTAGCCGCTCGCGAGGCGAACGTCCTGGTCCTGTCGGTCAAACCGCAGGTTATGGGCAAGGTTTTGCCGGAATTGCGCGGTCAGGTCGATGATGTTGCATTGATTGTGAGCATCGTTGCCGGCGTTCCCTTGAAGACAATCACGGATAACTTGTGCAATGGCCGGGTCGTTCGTTCCATGCCCAATACGCCGGGTCAAATTGGCGAAGGCATCACTGTTTGGACGGCGACGCCGGACGTGGGACCGGAGCAAAGGCGACAAACCGAGTTGCTCTTGGGGGCCATGGGCGAGCAGATATTCGCGGGTGACGAGCGCTTCCTGGACATGGCGACGGCGCTGAGCGGATCGGGGCCCGCTTATGTTTTCATGTTCATGGAATCCTTGATCGATGCCGGGGTACACATGGGATTCTCGCGGCGGGACGCCGAGCAACTGGTCACGCAGACCTTAGCGGGTTCCGTGGAGTATGCGCGGCGATCGGGCTTGCACCCGGCGGAGTTACGCAACCAAGTAACCAGCCCGGGCGGGACGACCGCGGCGGCTCTGTACGAGATGGACAAGGGGGGATTGCGCACTGTCCTGTCCAAAGGCGTTTGGTCGGCTTATCGGCGTTCCCAGGAATTGGGCGCGAAAGACGACTGATTTTGCGCAGAAGCTGCGGGTGATTATCAGATGGCCTGTGGCCGGGCAAGCTATGAGCGGAGAGCTTGTTGATCGGGAGCAGATGGCCAAGTCCCCGAGGCAGGGTAAAATCCATTTGTGAAAATATGGACAAATGCGCGGCCTTGGGTTACAATGTCGACATGTTGGCTTTTGTTTCCCCTGCGGGCCGAAGGACGGCAGGACAGGGCGCCGCGCCGGCCTTTTCGATCGTTGGCGCCTGAGAGGATTGCAAGAGCGTAAGACGAAGATCAAGGAGCCTGTTTGAATGGCAGACAATATTTATGATTCAATTCTCGAGCAGATCAAAGATTTTGAGCTGAGCGAGCTCGAATCCGTTGAAGTGGGTTATGTCGAGGAAGTCGGGGACGGCATCGCCCGCATTTCCGGCTTGGCAAATGTTCGATACAACGAGCTTGTCCAGTTCGAGAACGGCGTGGCCGGCATCTCCTTCAATCTCGAAAAGGACAATGTCGGCATTATCATCATGGGCGCCTACGATGATATTCAGGAAGGCGACAGCGTAAGCGCTTTGGGACGTATTGCTTCCGTGCCTGTTGGCATGGGCATGGTAGGGCGGGTGGTCGACGCCCTGGGACAGCCGATTGACGGACGCGGTCCGGTTCAATTCGATGAGTATTACAATATTGAGCGGATTGCCCCGGGCGTGATGGAACGCCGCAGCGTCGACCGTCCCGTCCAGACGGGCATCCTCGCCATTGACACCATGATTCCGATCGGGCGCGGGCAGCGGGAGTTAATCATTGGGGATCGCCAGACCGGCAAGACCGCCGTGGCTCTGGATACTATCGTCAACCAGCGTGGCGAAGACATGTACTGTATTTATGTCGCGGTGGGCAAGCGCCGCGGCGAGGTCGCGCGGATACGGGAGACGCTGGAACAGGAAGGGGCCATGGATTACACGACAATCGTCGTGGCTTCGGCGTCGGACGCGGCGGCATTGCAGTATATGGCGCCCTATGCGGGCTGTGCCATCGGCGAATGGTTCATGGAAAACGGGAAGGACGCGTTGGTCATTTACGACGATCTTTCCAAACATGCCAACGCCTATCGCCAGGTTTCGCTGCTGATGCGACGCCCGCCCGGCCGTGAAGCCTTCCCGGGCGATGTTTTCTATTTGCATAGCCGCTTGCTGGAGCGCGCCGCGCAACTCAGCGACGAACGCGGGGGCGGCAGTTTGACTGCCTTGCCCATTATCGAGACCTTGCTGGGCGATGTTTCGGCCTTTATTCCCACCAATGTCATTTCTATCACAGATGGTCAGATCTATCTTGAATCCGATCTCTTCAATGCCGGTTTGCGTCCCGCGTTGAATACGGGCATCAGCGTGAGCCGCGTTGGCAGCGCGGCGCAGACGCGGGCGATGAAGGATGTCGCCGGTGGTCTGAAGCTGCAGATGGCGCAATTCCGCGACCTGGCGGCCTTCGCCCAGTTTGGCTCCAACCTGGACAAGGCGACTCAGCAGCAACTGGACCGCGGCATGCGCTTGACTGAATTGTTCAAGCAGGTGCAGTATCAGACGCTGTCGCTGGATGAACAAGTTGCCTTGACTTATGCCGGCACGGGCGGTTTGACCGATGATGTGCCGGTGGAGAGAATGATCGCCTGGAAGGAAGAATTCTTGCGCACGTACCGGACGCAGTTCGCCGAAGTGGGCGCGTTCATTCGGGAAAACAGCAATGAAAAGGTCGCAGAGCAAGTCCAGGAAAAACTGGATCAAGCGATCGGCACATTCAACGAGACCTGGAACTAGTGTCACCGATTGACGGCAAAAGGAGACGCTAGATGGCGACACTGAGAGAAGTCAAGAACCGCATACGCAGCGTCAGGAACATCGCGCAAATCACGCGGGCACTGGAAGCGGTCTCGGCATCACGCGTTCGGCGGGCGCAAGCGCGGGTGCTGGCGAGCCGCGCCTTCGCCGAAAAAGCCTGGGAAATCTTGGTTAACATTCAAGCGGCCAGCAAGAGTTTGCCGCTTCATCCGCTGCTGACATCCCGCGAAGAGGTCAACCGCGTTCTGGTCGTGGTGATCACGTCTGACCGCGGGCTGGCGGGCGCGTACAATACGAATATCCTGCGCGTTGCGCAACGCTTCGCGGCCAGGCTCGGCAAGCCGGTCGATTATGTGACGGTTGGCCGCAAGGGTCGCGATTCGCTCGCGCGCGCCGGCGCCAATATCGTGGCTTCCTTCAGCGACATGCCGGCGGAACCAAAGATTACGGACATTAGTCCGATCGCGCGCATCGCCATGGACGCGTATCTCGACGGCGAAGCGGACGAAGTCCTGATCGCCTATACCGATTTCATCAACATGCTGGCGCAGCGGCCGGCGGTCTTGGGCTGGCTGCCGCTGACCACCGATACCATCGCCCAACAAGTAGCGGCCGAATATGTCAAGGATGTGGCAGCCGTCAGCGGGGGCATCCAGAATTACGATTATGAGCCAAGCGCGACAGCAGTGGTAGACGAAATCGTGCCGCGCTTCACCGAATTGCAGCTTTATCAAGCTTTGCTGGAAGCGCAGGCGAGCGAACATGCCGCGCGTATGGCGGCGATGAAGAACGCCACTGACAACGCCACACAACTGACCGCGGATCTCACCTTGCAATACAATAAAGCCCGGCAGGCTTCTATCACGGCAGAAATTCTTGATATCGTTGGGGGCGCCAACGCCTTGCAACAAGCGATTGATAAATCAAGCGCGGACATTGAGGACATTTTTGACGGCAGCAAACAATTGCAGGATGTGTAGTTAGAGCCTGCGAGCGCAAAATAGTAAGCCGTCCGGTCGGATGCGCGACGCGGCTTACTTAGACAAGGAGCAAATGATGGCAGAGAATCAAGGCACGGTTACACAGGTCTTGGGAAACGTGGTAGACGTCGAGTTTCCGGCAGGGGAGCTGCCGGATATTTTTGACGCTGTGGAAGTGCCGCGGGAAGGTGAAGACGACCTGGTGCTGGAAGTAGAGTTGCACCTGGGCGAGAGTTCCGTGCGCACTGTTGCGATGGATTCGACCGATGGCTTGGCGCGCGGGGCGACGGCCGTCGCGACCGGCCAGCCAATCGCGGTACCGGTGGGCGCGCCTACATTGGGACGGATCTTCAATGTTTTGGGCCGTCCAGTCGATATGGGCGAGGCAGTGCCGGATGACGCGGAACGGCGTCCGATCCACGCCGATGCGCCGTCCTTTGAGGAGCAGTCGCCGACTATTGAAGTCTTTGAGACTGGCATGAAGGTCATTGATCTTGTCGCTCCCATGACCAAGGGCGGGAAGACGGGCATCTTCGGCGGCGCGGGCGTGGGCAAGACCGTCACTATTCAAGAACTGATCAACTCTATCGCCACGCAGCACGACGGTTTGTCGGTGTTCGCGGGCGTGGGAGAACGGACCCGCGAAGGTACGGACCTATATCACGAGATGAAGGAAGCCAACGTGCTCGACAAGCTGGCGATGGTTTTCGGGCAGATGAACGAACCGCCGGGGGTACGTCTGCGGGTGGGCCTATCCGGTTTGACCATGGCGGAGTACTTCCGCGACGAGGGCCGCGATGTCTTGATCTTCATCGACAATATTTTCCGTTACTCGCTGGCAGGGGCAGAGGTATCGGCATTGCTGGGTCGCATGCCTTCCGCGGTTGGATACCAGCCCAATCTCGGTGAAGAGATGGGCATGCTGCAGGAGCGCATTACCTCGACCAAGAGCGGTTCAATCACCTCGATGCAGGCGGTCTATGTCCCGGCGGACGATTATTCCGATCCGGCGCCGGTGGCGGTGTTCACGCATTTGGACAGCACGATTGCGCTAGAGCGTTCCATTGCCGCCCGCGGCTTGTTCCCGGCTGTGGACCCGCTATCCAGCACGAGCAACATTCTGGCGCCCGAAGTGGTGGGCGAAGATCACTACAGTACCGCGCGCGAGGCGCAGCGAGTGCTGCAGCGTTATAAGGACTTGCAGGATATCATTGCCATTCTCGGCGTCGAGGAATTGTCCGATGATGACAAGGTATTGGTGGCGCGCGCGCGCAAGATGGAGAACTTCCTCAGTCAGCCCATGTTTGTGGCGGAGCAATTCACCGGGCAGGCTGGGCGCTATGTGCCCATCAAGGACACCGTGCGCGGCTTCCGCATGATATTGGACGGCGAAGTGGATCATATTCCCGAGCAGGACTTTTATATGGCCGGTCCGATCGAAGACGTGCAGGAGCGCTACGCCAGCCGCGAGAACTAACGAAGTGGGAGCGATGATGCCGATTCACATTGAACTGGTGACACAAGAAGCGAAGATTTTCGACGAGCCGGAGGCCGACATCGTTATCGTACCGGCGGTCGAAGGTGAAATGGGCGTGCTACCCAATCACGCCCCGGTATTGACAACGCTCTCGTTTGGCGAGCTTGTGGTGCGTAAAGGCGAAGCGGAAGAACGATTCGCCATCTATGGCGGGGTGGTTGACGTGCGCCCGGACAAAGTGGTGGTGCTCGCTGACCTGGCAGAGTCTTCTTATGCGCTTGATTTGGAGAAAGCGCAGGAGGCTCGTGAGCGCGCTCGCATGATCCTGGAAGACGGTCCGCCCGGCGCGGACAATCGACAGGCCGAGCTGGCGCTGCGACGCGCCAATCTGGCCGTCCGCATAAGCCAAAAAGTACGCAGTCGCGGATCGATGCTGCGAATCATCGACGAGGACGCGGAAGAAATCTAAGCTCTCACAGGTTTCCAAAGTAAAGGAATTAGACGACGCCCGATGCCGTGACAGGCGCTCGGGCGTCTTTTGTTGCGGGCGGCCGCGCCGACCGCGCAGACCTGGCATGCGCTGTCCATGCACACTGTGGCGCCCACGCGAAAAGAGCCGCACGCGGAAATGTTGCTCTTGCTTTGCGCAAGAACTGTCTTCTATGTAGAATGGATATGCAGACGCCACGCGGAAAAAAGAGTGACCTGGAGATTCATTGTTAGGCAAACGCTTGGGTGTTGACCTGGGTACGGTCAACGTTCTCATTTATGACGGCGGACGAATCGTACTGCAAGAACCCTCACTCGTCGCCTTGTTAGCGGAAGAAGAGCGCATCGTCGATTTCGGTCAACCGGCTCGCGAAATGCTGGGCAGGGTGGACGACGAGGATATTCAGGTTATGCGGCCGCTACAGAACGGCGTGATTGCCGACTACGAAGTCACCGAGGCCATGCTGGAATATTTTTTCGGCAAAATCGCCGGTCGTATGCGCCTCTTCCGGCCGTCAGTGATGGTTTCGGTTCCCTATGGCGCCACCAGCGTCGAGAGACGCGCGGTCCGGGAGGCAATCCTCACCGCCGGCGCGCGCGAAGTTCAACTGATGTGGGAGCCGATGGCATCGGCGCTGGGGGCTGGATTGCCGGTAGGCACCCCGGCAGGCGGCATGGTTGTTAACATCGGGGGCGGCATTACTGAAGCCGCGGTACTGACAATGAATAACATTGTTCGGGCGGAAAGCGGACGGGTTGGCGGTTTACGGCTGGATGACGGCATCATGAGTTACGTCCGGCGCAAGTACAACTTGACTATCGGACAGCCGACTGCGGAGTCGATCAAGATACAGATTGGCGCAGCGGTGGACCAGCCTCAAGAGATGACAATGGAAATCCAAGGGCGCGACAACGTGACCGGCTTGCCGCGCACGGTACGCGTCACCACCGGCGAGGTGGTGGAAGCGTTGGCCGAACCACTGGGACAGATTGCGGCAGTTGTCAAAGCGGTGCTGGCAACGACACCACCAGAGCTTTCATCCGATATCATCGATCGCGGCATTGTCCTGAGCGGGGGCGGCGCATTGTTGCGCGGCGTTGACACGTTTTTGACCCAAGAAACCGGCGTACCAGTCTATCGCGCTGACAACCCTTTGATAAACGTGGTCGTTGGCTGTGGACGGGCGTTGGAAGACCCCGCTATCCTCAGACGCTTGGCGCAGACCAATTATTTTTGAGAGCCGGCAATGCAGGACGCGGGCGAGGCCGGGCCAATCGGCACTGGCGGACTCTCAAGGCACTATTGAAATTCTACCCCACCCCCCGGCCCCCTCCCCGAAGCATCAGGGAGGGGGAGCTTTACAGAGCTATCTTGGTCCGTTATGATCTTTCGCATTTACAGGACACTGTCCGGGATTGGCTGTAATTCATGATTTTCAATAGAGTCTCTCAAGGCTGTCCTGCAAGCGATATGCCTCAGCCTTCGTTGAGGTAGTAGGTCATGTGCTGCAAGTGCGTGACGGGATCAATGTATTGGATCTGCACGCTTGATGGCACGGTGATGTTGATCGGGGCGTAGTTCAAAATCGCCTGGACACCGGCATCGACCAGTTGATCGGCCACAGACTGGGCATGTTCGGCAGGTACCGCAAGCATGGCAATCTTGATGCCTTCATCGCGTATCGTCTTGTTCAGATCCGCTATTGGTTTCACGACGAACTCGTCAATTGCCAGTCCGATCTTTTGCGGGCTGACGTCAAACAGGTGGGCGATGCGAAAACCTCTGTCTTGAAAACCGCGATATCGCGATATGGCGATGCCGAGATTGCCCGCGCCGACGACAACTACCATCCATTCTTGGTTTACTTGCAAAACGTCTTGCAGCTTTTCGATCAGGTACTCGATACGGTAGCCGGTGCCTTGTTTGCCAAATCCGCCAAAGTGAGACAAATCCTTGCGTATCTGCGCCGAACTGATATCGAGGCGTTTGCCCAACTCATGCGACGACGTGACGTCTTTTTCCTCTTGTTGCAAGCGGCGCAAGGCCCGCAGATACAGTGGCAAGCGCCCAATCACGATGTCAGGAATGTTTTCCGACGACTTCGCCAACATATAGTTGTCTATCCCAGCCAGCTCGTTTGTGAAACTTTCTACAATGCAATACTACCACCGAGCGGTGAATCTCGCTAGACAGCAGACTTGTCGACCCTTCGCTGCGATTTGCCCCGGCAATTTGCCCAGCGGGTCAGGGCAATCGCTTCAAATTTGAGATAGCAGTTGCAATAAGAAAGAATCATCAAG
>JAPOVL010000052.1 GCA_026708115.1 Chloroflexota bacterium | reverse complement strand
TCGCACCCTATTTTATTGGACAACTTGACCGTCCACAAAATCGGGGGAGGTTCAAGCCTTGTAGGGGCGACCAATCTGGTCGCCCGAAAATCACCCCTCTGTGCGCTCTGTGCCTCTGTGGTCAATTTTAATTCTGCATCGTTCCACTGGGCGCCATTTTTGAAGCGACTGCCCTAATTACTCCATCGACACCTTCGCCAACTCAACGCCATCGCGCAGCGTCTTCTCGTAAGAAATAAAGCTTTGGTGCACATGCATGCCAACCTTTTCGTACAGCGCGACCGCGTTGGTCAAACTCTCGCCGTCAACTTCCAGGCCGACTGTGCGCAGGCCGCGATCCCAATATGTGGCGAAGCTGTGATATAACATCGCCTGCGCCAGTCCACGACGCCTATACCCGCGCCGAACACCGACAATATCGACAAAGCCGATACCGGGATGCCGCGGGCTCTCTTTCATCGCCAACAGACAGCCGACCGGCAGCGCCGCTCGCTCGTCCACCGCCAAAAGCACCAGTCCCGGTTCGATACGCTTATCATTGTTGAACCAGTGGCGGAACTCCGCGACGTCGTCGTCGAATGGCTCTTCAACATAACCATAATGATCTGAAAAGGAATTGCGAAATACATCCACAAACAGCGGCAAGTCCTCTTCGTGTCGGTAAGGTTTGATGGCGATGCCGGCCGGGAAATCCGGGACTTGCGGCCGACGCTCCATCGTGATTCGCATGTCGAAGTAAGTGCGGTCCGACACGTAACCCGCTTGCGCCAAAGCCCGTTCCGCGAAGCTGTAACTGGCCGGCGTTCCCGTTTGCAGACGGACGCGCGCTTCCGGCGGGCAACGCTTGATGATCTCGCCAGCTCGCTCCTCCGCCCAGTCAAAGAGTTGCTCGCTCAGGTTATGCCCGTGGAAGTCCGGATGCACGCCCCAATTAACCCAGGGCCGAACCGGCCTTTCTGATACCGACCAAACAATTACATACGCGGCCAATATCCCGCACTCGCTGAACATGCCGAGCGATGAACGCCCAAGGTCGAAGCGTGGTTCTCGCCACATTATCAGCGTGTCATCTACATCGTAGCGCTCGTCGGTGCCGGCGTGTTTGGCAATTGCTGTCGCCGTGCTGGCGTATTCCCCCGCATCGTCAAAGCTTAGGGGACGGGTAGTCAAAGTGTTGCCGATCATTCTCTTCGCATCCTCGCTGTTTCGCCAGATATAATGGCGACAAAATGGGTCATACGAGTTCAATAAGGGCTATTGTAGTGATAAGAGGCGCTCTGTCAAGCTGGCGTTGCGGCTGCTACTGCCACATTATATGGCTTGTCCGATAATTGTGGTGAACAAAAACACAGGCGTGTCCCACACTGTCAGGACCCCCGGGGACAAAGCTGAGGACACGACTAGGTTCGATCCGATTGTACATGGAAGCGGCATGCGGGCAATCACAAGCATCTTATTGACCGAAAATTGTAGAGGCAACCAATCTTGCCGCCCGCAGCCGCATTTGCAATTGTAGAAACGCGCGAGCTAATAGCTCGCTCCTTGGTATCTAAAATCCTCTGTGCCGGCGTCGCGAAACGCGACCATATAGTCGCCCCTGCTCGGCGCATTCTGCTATGCTCGGTATCATGCTGTTTCTACGCCCGCGATATCCCAGTTGGAGGGAGAAAAAATTATTGATCGGAAAAATCTGTTTCAGGGAGAACCTGGATTTCTCGAAAGCCAGTGAATACAAGGGATTCAGGCTGCCGGGCTGCGCGTCCTTTCCCGTATTATCAAAATATTTAGGGGCTGTTCAGGTCCGCTAATGCGGGCTTTACGGGGGAAACGAGCGGTGGAAACGCAACTGCAAATCACAGTGCCCGACAAGCCTTGTATGGGGGAAAAGTCTTGCTTAACACTGCCCGCGTTCTGCGGTATGATTAGCGCGTTTTGACTGAATGCCTCCGGAGCGCAGCGCGGATGAACAAAACGACTAAACGATTCACCGTTGTCATCGGTGTCATCATGACAGTAGCAATGGTTGGCAGCTTGATATTGCCGCTTTTGTCGGGACAGGTTGCCCAGAGCGATTTCGGCGCCGAAACCCCGCAGCCTACCCGCCTGCCCGAGCCGACCTTTCCGCCGCCTCCGGATATCTCGACGATTGACTTTGAGGCGACCTATTTGCATCCTTCCGGTTTGTTCACTGTCGCGGCTCCGACCGGATGGCGTTCCGCCTCCAGCAGTAATACGCCTGACGAACTGCGAGCCAGTTTGAACAATGCCGACGCGCAAAGCGTCGTGGAAGCGCGCATTATCAAGAATCATGGCGGCATTAGCGGGGCCGAAGAGCTCAGCGCCTATTTTGATCGCACCTGGCTGGGACAAAGCTGGCGAGATTACTGGAGCTGGGACGAAACTGGCCGAAAGATTAGCGATGACGGTCATGTTGTGATCGACTTCAATCTAACGCGGTCGCGCACTTATTTCATTGCCAGGCAAGAGTCCTGGCTACAAGATGGCGACATTTATAGCGTGCGCGTGGTAACCGCGGAAAATGCGCCTCGTGAACTCAAGTTCTTGTTGGAAGGCGTGGCCAAGAATGTTCGCAGGATCAAAGCCTTCGCGGGTGCGCCCTTCGATTGGATCGCCTATTTCGATAATCTAGACAAGCACATCATACGCTTTCCGGCGGGCTGGCAGGTGACCGACGCCGCCCAAGGATTACCCGCCACAATAGTGGGCGATTCGGTTACGATGGTGGTGGAAACGCACGATGTCGCGCTTTCAAGCGATGCCGATGCCATCCACTGGATCGAGAAATGGCGCGATGGGCTGGAAGCGTTGACGGTCGAAGCAATCGACGTGGGCGACGCATCCGGTTTTCGGGTCTCCTACCAAATTCAGACCCTGGATGGCGCCACGAACAGCGGTTTGTCGATCATGTTGAATGGTTTTGACAACCGACTCCACGTTGCGAATGCCCGCGTCAGCGATACCGACCTGGACTTGCTCCAGGTTGACGCGGCCGGATACCCCTTGATTGCGGTATTGGATAGCTTCCGCCTCTTGCCCGAATTGGAAATCTCCGCCGACTAGACAGAGGCCACGGCTCTTGGCGGTTCTTCACTTGCGCGGTTCACAAAGCTGGAATAGCTTCGATGCTTCAGATTCTTGAACTACAGCCAAACCTGCATGTCATGGAAGTCACACAGCCTGAATTCACGGTGCGGTCGGTAGCTGTTGTTGGCGAGCGACATGCAGTCGTTTGGGATACGCTCACAAGCGCGGAAGACATGACGGCTTTCGAGCCCGTCATTGGTACCAAGCCCTTTCATGTTATTTATAGCCATGCGGATTGGGATCATATCTGGGGCACGAACGGCTTTTCACGTCCGCCGCTGAATATCATTGGGCACAAGGCATGTTTGCGGCGATTCGACAAGGACGTAACGACGACGCTTTGTGACATGCAGCTTGCTGAACCAGGCAAATGGGATGACATCGAGTTGACCCCGCCAAACCTGGTATTCAGTTCGAGCATGAGCCTGGATCTCGGAGGAATCAACTTGGACCTGCATCACCTTCCCGGTCATAGCCCCGATTGCATTGTTGGGTGGATACCGCAATGGGGCGTCCTTCTCGGCGGCGACGCCATCGAGACCCCTCTACCAGTCGTGCATGATCCCGGGTTCTTGGCCGATTGGCTGGATTCTCTGGAAACATGGGCGAATAGCAATGATGTAAAGAGAGCAATTTCGGCGCATGGAAGTATCAAAGGGCGGGAGAGCCTGGACAGCACCGTGGACTATTTGCGCCGACTAATCGCCGGCGATGATATCAAGTTCGAGTCGGAGCTTGACGATTTCTATCGGCAAGCGCATCGGAAGAATTTAGAACTGGCGAGGGGCGGCGATCAAAGGGATGACTGAGATCCTGCCCGACGTATTGGACTTCGGGCTTGTTTTGGTCTTCTGTGGTACGGCCGCCAGCAGGATTTCGGCCAGGTATGGAGCCTATTACGCCAATCCCGGCAACAGGTTTTGGCAGACACTTTGTCAGGCTGGCTTTACGTCACGCCTTTATGAGCCTTGGGAGTTTCACAAGCTCCTCGATCTGCGCATTGGCTTGACTGATGTGGCAAAAGGCAAAGCGGGCTCCGACGCTGATCTTAAGCAGTCCGACTTCAATCCCGGGGCCTTGAACGCGAAGATTCTTCGAGCAAAACCGCAGATCCTGGCCTTCACCAGCAAGGCCGCTTGGCGCGCCTGGAAAGGTCTCCCGTCAAAGCAAGCGGTATCCTGGGGCTGGCAGGAGGAAATCCTTGGCGCCACGCGGATTTATGTGCTGCCATCGCCCTCTGGCGCGGCGCGGCGCTATTGGGACATGGAGCCGTGGCTGGAGCTTGCCGAAGATTATCGATCGAGAATGCGGCCGCTCGGCGGCGGCGAAAACATCTGCCGCGCTCACACATAATAACAAGCCTTCTCCTTGCACAAGCAAGGCGGTTTATTAAATAAATGAACCTAGAGGTCGGCAATGCGCGTATTTATGAATGAGAAACGACGCGCCCTGGGGCGCGAGTTTTCCTCCCCTCGCGCCGGTGATGCGGGATACGACCTTCACGCCATTGACGATAGCGAAGTCGCGCCATTGCAGCGCATAGCGTTACGGACCGGGCTGCATATTGAGATTCCGGCGGGCTACGTTGGTCTGGTGAAAGATCGTTCAAGCGTCGCGTCGGTCGGTATGCACTGCTTGGCGGGCGTCATAGACAGTTCTTATCGCGGCGAACTAAGGGTATTGATGGTTAATCTCGACAGCGAAACGGTTCTAATCAAGGCTGGCCAGAAGATCGCGCAACTCATCATCGTTCCCGCCTTGACGGAAGGGATTGAATTGGTGGCTCAATTGGAGGACCTTTCGTCCAGTGAACGTGGAGCGGGCGGCTTCGGCTCGACGGGCGAGTAAGCGCCGGACTTGGCGGACACGAGATTGCTGGCGGCGCGCTAGTTATTGTAGGCCGTACCGCCACCGTCAACGACTAGGACTTGCCCGGTCATGAAAGCGGCTGCATCCGAGCAGAGGAACAAGGCGCCCCCGGCAATGTCGCCGGGAATGCCGCTGCGATTCAGGATCACACGCTCGGCCGGGACCGGCGGCATATCGTCTTCGGCGATGTTGCCGGCGGCGATCGCGTTGACAAGAATGTTGTAGGGCGCGAGTTCGCGCGCTGCTTGCCGCGTCATCCCAAGGACGCTGGATTTGCCAGCGACATAAGCAATGCCCGACGGTATGCTGCCTCCGATGCCAACGGCAGCTGCCAAATTGACAATGCGCCCGCCGCCTTCGTCAGCCATGACACGCCCAACCAGCTGCGTGCAAAAGAAGTTGCCAGTGACATTGACTTCGAGTTGGCGCCGCCAGTCCCATTCGTCGATGGCCAACATGGATTCCGCTTTGAATGTGCCCGCGGCATTGACCAGAATGTGAATCTTGCCAAAAGCGTCGCGGGTCCGCTCAATCATGTTGGCTGTCTGGAAGCGATTGGCGACATCGCCGTGAAGCGGCAAGCCCCGCGCGCCGCGTTCCTGGACTTCCGCTGCGACGGCCTCTGCGCGCTCGATATTGAGATCGTTAAGCGCGACTGTGGCGCCGCTCTCGGCCAGGGCGATGGCGATTGCCCGACCGATGCCGACGCCGGCGCCCGTCACGAGGGCGTTTTGGCCCGACAGATCAACTGAAAACTTTGGCACAAGCTCGCGTTTCGGCTAAAAGGGAATGTCGTCCACCGAGCTGGGCGGGTCGGCATAATTGGAGGCGCGATCGTCACGGCGCTGACCTTCGCGGCGTCCGCCACCCTGTCTGCCGCCACCTTGCCAACCGCCGCCCTTCTGGTCGTCGCCGCGATTGCCGCCAGCAAGAAACTGAACGTTGCGCGCGGTCATATCAAGCGAGGCCGCGGCTTCGCCATTGTTGTTGATGTAGCCCCGCGCGGATACGTTGCCGATCACCAGGACTTGCCTACCTTTCGCCAGGTAAGTATTGCAATTTTCCGCTTGTGGCCCCCAAACAGCGACGCGATACCAGGTTGTCCGCTCTTGCTGTTCATTCGTTTGGCGGTCCCGCCAACGCTCCGAGACAGCCACGCTGAAGTTGCAGACTGCGCGACCATTTTGCATGTAACGGAGTTCCGGGTCGCCGCCGAGGTTTCCTACAATGATTGTCTGATGCCAACTCATTTTTACTGCTCCTAAATCACTTTCTTCAAAAGAGAATGGTGTTTGGTACCGCAGTTTCCTTACTAAGGACACGACAGGCTTTAACATGGTGGAATGTCGCTGCAAAACCTGTGATTTCTGTGGCGATTTCGGGCGACCTGATAGGTTGCCCCTACAAATCTCGCCAAATTAGATGCTAATGGTAACTACCCTATCGCTTTCATGTACATTCGGGTCAAGCCAGTCACATCCTCAGTAGTTCATTACAAAAGGGCTTGCACATCGGAAACATTGCGGAACGATGTTGCCGCTATTTCATGTTGTCAATTTTACTTTGCAGGATCTTGCGAGCCAGGCTTGGATCCGCTTTGCCTCGCAACTCCGCCATAACTCTGCCAAATAATGCATTGATGACTTTGTTGTTGCCATCAAGCACTCTTTGTACCATATCCTGGTTGTCCACTATGGCCTTTTCGACGGCAGCGCCGATGATATCCGGATCCGAGATTTGAGCCAAACCCCTTTCTTTGACGATTTCTTTTGCGGTTTTGCCGGTGTTCCACATCTCCACGAGCACATTTTTTCTGGCGGTACTTTGGTTGATGGCGCCATTTTGAACCAGCTCAAGCAGTCCGGCGAAGTTTTTCGCCGATATGGGCAGGGCGTCGATGGACTCTCGCTCGATGTCATGGGCTTTCATCATGCGAAAGAGATCGGTTGTGATCCAGTTGCTGGCAATCTTGGGGTCGATGCCGTTGTCGATGATCTCCTGGAAATAGGCGGCGACCGATCGTTCGGCGGTCAAAACTGCTGCGTCATAGGCGCTCAGTTTCAATTCATCTATGAAACGCTGTTGCAATTCATCGGGCAAAGCCGGCAATCGCCCTCTCAAGTCCTCCACCCACTCTCGGCTGACCTCGACTACGGGCAGGTCGGGTTCGGGGAAGTAGCGGTACTCATCCGCGCGTTCCTTGTAGCGCTGCACCGTGATTTTCTGCGCCGTTTCGTCCCAGCCGAGGGTGGCGGGCTTGACTGTCGCGCCGCTGTTATAGAGCTGGATCTGCCGTTGGACTTCGCAGTCGATGGCCTTGACCATGTTGCGTATGCTATTAAGGTTCTTGATCTCGGTCCGCTCGCGCAGCTGGGTATCGCCCGCTGGCATGACGCTGACGTTGGCTTCGAAGCGCAGGATGCCTTTGGACATATCGCCGTTATTGACGCCAAGGTAACGCAAGATGGAACGGAGCTTGCGGGCATAGGCTTCAGCTTCTGCCGCGCTGGCGATATCGGGCTCGGACACAATCTCCAAGAGCGGGACGCCGGCGCGATTGTAGTCGACCAGGCTGCCGCCCATGGTGTGGGTGAGTTTGCCCGTATCCTCTTCCATGTGGGCTCGGCGGACCCGTATCTGCTTGGTCGTCCCATCGTGGCGTTCGATGTTGATATATCCATTGACGGCCAGGGGACGGTCGTACTGGCTGATTTGATAGCCCTTGGGAAGATCGGGATAAAAGTAATTCTTGCGGGCGAACTGATTCACGGGAGGGATATGGCAATTGAGAGCCAAGCCGACCATGATGCCGTATTCCATGGCCCGCATATTGATAACGGGCAAGGTTCCGGGCATACCCAAGGACAGGGGATCAACCGCGGTATTGGGCTCCGCTTCGACGCTGTCGACGACGGGACATCGGCTAAACATCTTGCTCTCGGTTTCCATTTCGGCATGGACTTCCAAGCCGATAACCGTTTTCCATTCGCTCATGAGCCGCAGCCAATCTGTGAATCAAATGCAGGAGACAATTTAGCACAAAAGTTCGCAAGTTGCAAGGGGCTGAATTTGCAGAGCGTGGCATCGTCCCTTGGCGCCCCCGGGATCCCCCCGTCGAAGCCCTGGAAAAG
>JAPOVL010000042.1 GCA_026708115.1 Chloroflexota bacterium | reverse complement strand
GGCGGCGCCCAGGCTTAGCGCCAGATCGCGCTGCGGCAAGATGGTGCAGACGATTACCGGCTTGTCGCCGAGACGGGGATGCGCGCGAAAACGCCCAAGCAGCTCCCAGCCATCAATGTCTTGCAGCAGCACATCCAGCAGGATGATGTCGGGCATGGTCTCTTCGGCCAGCGCCAGCGAGCGCGTGGGATCGCTTTCGGCCAGCAGTCGGTAGCGCGTATCGGCCGTGTACCGCTGAAGAAGCTGCAAAGTATCGGGATTGTCATCAATTGCCAGCACGGTAATCTGCTCGTCTGTCGGCAGGGTTAGGCGAAATTCGCAGACTTGCTCGCCCACTGAATCAGAAGCGTGATGAAGCGATCCGCCAGAGAAACTGACCAGCTCGCGCGCCACGCGCAAGCGCTCCGCCCCCATCTCAGTTGCCGCCGCCGCCAGCGCGCCATAGCCGGTGACTGAGACGTCCACGTGCCGGTCGCCCCGTTGATGCTCGGCGCGAACGACAAGCCTCCCCTCCTCCAGCCAGTCCAATGCAACCGTGATTACATTTAAGAGCGCCTGCCGCGTCGGTACTAGCTGCAGCGCCAGCTTTGGCAGCCCTTCGCTCGGCTGGTAGTCGAGCGCAACCGTTGCTGAGCGAAGCATCGGTTCGGCGGTATCCAGTGCCGATCGAATCAGCGCCTCAACTTCGGCAGATTCGCGGGAGAAAGCAGCTTGTGACCAGGCCAGCTCGTCTTCGCGACCCAAGGCCGGCGCACCCGGCGCGCTAGCTGGCTCGTCTCTTGCCAGCTTGTAGCGCGTCCAGATTACGTCCGCTAGCACAGCCAGCGCCCGTTTTTCCTGTCGGCGCAGCTGGCGCACGCTCAAACCCAGATCGTTGCCAACTTCGAATTGCGTGAGCTGTTCCGTATAGCGACCGTAGAGGATATGATAATAGCGCCAGGACCGTGATTGAGCCGGCACGTCGTCGCCCGGGCGCAGCGATGCGATGGCTTCCAGCAGGAGGCGCCGCAGCGCGACGATGGCGTCGGCGCGTGTCTCCAAACCGAGAAGCGCCATCAGCCGGCTGTCGCGCAGGGCGGCCGGGTCGTACAAGTGCGTCAGCGCCGCGCGCAGTTCATGTTCAAAGGCAGAGCGGTCAATCTCCGTAATCATGTCCTGTTGATGTCCGCTAGATGTCCGCCGCTAGTCCAAATCTCAGTCCGAAGGGGTGTCCATTACGATAGTATCCAAAAGTGAAGCCAAGCGCATCTTGTCAAGTTTGGCATAGTCTCTTGAAGGAGAAGGAAGATGAATTATAAAACTGTATTGCGGCTATTTGCCCTAGTGTTGGTTTTCGCCCTTTTGGGCACGGCGCTCGCCCAGGACCCGGTGGAAATCCTGTATTGGGATCAGGTAAGTAGCGATGAAGCCCAAGCGGTTATTGACACGATAGTCGCGAACTTTGAGGAGGCGCACCCGAACATCAAGATCACGCGCGAAGTTTATACCCTGGAACAGCTGACAGACATCGCCAGGACGGCCATTGAGGCGGGCGAAGGTCCCGACATCCTGTATTACGACTCCGGCCCGGCCTACGGCGGCATCCTTGGTAATGCCGGCCTGCTCCTGTCGCTTGAAGAGGCTTATGCTACCTATAACTGGGACGAGCGACTCGTGTCCGTGTCCAGAGATTGGACGACCTACGGCGGGACCGTATATGGCGTTGGCCATGAATTTGAGGCGCAAGGTTTCTATTGGAACAAGAGGATCTTCGCCGACGAAGGCCTCGAGGTACCGGCGACATTTGAAGAGATGGTCGCATTGTGCGGGACTTTCCGCGAGCTCGGATACGATCCGCCGATGGCGGCGGGCTGGGCCGATTGGGGCGGTTTCCCCATTTCCCACAATTGGTACAACGTCCTCGCCAACATTGTTCCGAGCGACAAGGTTGCGGCTGCGATCTCCGGCGAATATCCCTTTAACTCGCCCGATATTGTCGCTTCCTTAGACTTGGTCGTTGAATTAGTCGAGGCCGGCTGCTACGACGAGCAGGGTTCGGCAACCAGTTTCCTCGATGGCAATGCCAAATTCTACACCGGGCAAGCGCCCATGATGCTGATGAGCACCTGGGCGATGCAGTTCTTCACCGACGAAATCACGGACGAGTTCGGCTTCATGATCTTGCCGCCGATTGAAGGTGGCGAACAGACAATGATCCAGTTGATGGGCGCCGTCTGGTACATCATTGGCGACACCGAACACCCGGAAGAGACTTTGACATTCCTGAACTATCTGGTGTCTGATGAAGCGCATCGGCTTTGGGTTGAGGGCGCCAAGCTGCTGCCCGGCGTCACCGGAGTCGACTTCAGCGACTACGATGTACGGCCCGTCTACCGCGATTTCCTCAACCTTGTCTCAGGTTGGGACGGTCCTGTGGGCTATCATCTTGATGTGCTGACGCCGGCGAACTTCAATACCACGCTGTTTGAAAGCACTGTCGAGCTGGCTGCGGGCCGGTTGACGTCGCAAGAAGTGGCCGACCGCATCACCGTCGAAATGGAAAGGGCAGTCGAGGACGGCAGACACGCCGATATCACAGGGTAGGTGAATAACCCCCGGTAAATGCGGTGTAGGGGCGACCAATCTGGTCGCCCGCGCCCACAGCGAGAAACATTGTATCGGGCGACATGATATGTCGCCCCTACAGGATACGTTTATATCGGAAATGTTGTCGGGGCGAGTCACCGGCTCGCCCGCAGCGTAAGACCTAGAACTTGGACAAGGAAACGTGACCGACAGCATCCGCCAATTCTTCGCCAACAGGAAGCTGCGCGATTACGCGACTGGTTACGCCTTTGTCATCCCGGCGCTGGTGATGTATGTCATTTTCGTCGTCTACCCGTTCTTTTACACCATCTACCTCAGTCTTACCAAATGGGATGGCGCCAAGCCGGTCAAAGAGTTTGTCGGCTTCCTCAATTATGAGAGGCTCTTCGCCGATCCACGGCTTTGGAGCGCGCTGAGCCACAACTTGATCTGGATCGTGCTGGGCACGGTGACGCCCGTCGCCATCGGTTTGTTTTTGGGCGTGCTGCTTTGGCGCGGCGTGCGCGGCATGGTCTTCTTCCGCACGGTGTATTTTCTGCCGGTGGTGCTGGCGCCGGTGGCGGTCGGCATCATTTGGAAGTGGATGTACAACCCGCAATTTGGCCCCATTAATTCGACGCTGAGGGCGGTCGGCTTGGACGTTCTGGCGAAAGGCTGGCTGGGCGACCCCTATTTGGCGCTGCCCGCTATAATCCTGGCCGGCGTATGGGGTTATTTCGGCTTCTGCTTTGTCGTCATTATGGCCGGCTTGCAAAACATCGACATGGAGCAGATCGACGCCGCGCTGGTCGATGGCGCCAATGGCGCTCAAAGGCTCTGGTACATCATCATTCCCGGTTTGCGGCATGTGCTCACGATGATCACCGCCTTTACACTTATCCTGGGTGTCAACGTCTTCGACATAATCTGGATCACCACCCGCGGCGGTCCTGGCCGCGCGACTCACGTCATCGCCACCTATACCTATAACACCGCCTTTCGCGAAAGCTACGTCGGCTATGGCTCGGCGCTGGCGATCGTGATGGGGCTGGTGTCGCTGGTCGTGTCGTTCATATTCATTTCTATTCGCGAGCGGGGAGGCGATTAATGTCATGGCGAATGATGTAGGGGCGAGCTATCAGGTCGCCCGTAGCCCGCGCAAGCCCCTGGGCTTACGGATCGCCAGGGCCGCTCAATACGGCATTCTGATCCTCTTCGCCCTCTACGTGCTGGTGCCCTTCATGTGGGTGATCTTCACCGCGCTGAAGTCGAACCTCGAGATTGCCCAAGACCCCTTGGGTCCCCCGCCGAACTGGCGCTTTGAGAATCTTGCGCAAGCTTGGAACCAAGGAAAGTTCAGCCGCTATTTCGTCAACAGCGTGATCGTGACCGTTCCCATTGTCATACTGGTTGTGAGCCTGTCTTGCCTGGCTGGCTACGGTTTGGCGCGTCTTAAGATGCCGGGAAGGATGCTCATCTTTTATTTCTTTTTGGTCGGGCTGATGGTGCCCTTCACGGCGATCATGATCCCGCTCTTTTATATCTTGCGCGATATCGGCGTGCTGGGCACCTATTGGGCGATGATCCTGCCCCAGACGGCGATATCGCTGCCTTTCGGCATTTTCTTCATGCGCGCCTTTTTCTCGGGCCTGCCCTACGATTTGACCGACGCCGCCAAGATCGACGGCTGCAACGACTTCGGCGTCTTCCGGCGGGTGATGCTGCCGCTGGCGGGACCGGCCGTTGCCGCCCTGGTCGTCTTCAACTTCATGGGCTCCTGGAACGCCTTCCTGCTGCCGCTGATTTATTTGCAGTCCGACAAGCTCCGGCCGGTCATGACCGGCATGATGTTCTTCACCACCCGCTGGGGACCCGATTACAGTATGTCCATGGCCGGCACGCTCATCGTCATGGCGCCGATCATGGCGGTCTATCTGGTCTTCCAGCGCCAGTTCATTCAGGGTTTGACGGCGGGCGCGGTGCGGGGGTAAATACTTGCCACAGAGGCACAGAGGGGGCGAGCCACCGGCTCGCCCGTACGACATCCCAGTTTTTTGATTTAGGTGGGTCGGCCACTAGACGCTTGAAGGAGAGCGGAACACTATGCCAGTAAAAGCTGTTTTCAACGAAGACCACGAGGCCACGCTGATGGAATACGCCGAGCGTCCGCTGCTGCCCAACGAAGTGCGCATCCAAACCGAGTACGCCTCGGGTAAACACGGGACGACCATGCACATGATGGACGGCCGTAAACGGCAGGGTCAGCGTTGGGATGCTGAAAAGCGCCTCTATCTCCCAACCGATGAGCCGGATCCGGATCCTGTGCCCGATTCGCTGGTCGGCACCAGCGGCGTCGGTGTCATTATCGAGGCCGGCGCGGCTGTCCGCGACTGGCAGGTCGGCGATCGCGTCTTCGGCTTCATGGATGTCAGCGAGACCAACATCATCACCGTCGATCGCCCGGCGGACTTCATCTGGCCCGGCTTTGCCGAACCCTCGCCCTGGCTAATCTGGGAGTTGGGCGATCTCGATCCGCTTGACGCTTTGTGCTTCGAGCCGGCTTATGTGGCGGTGAACAGCGCGCGCGATTCAAAGTTGCGCTTCGGCGACGCGGTCGCTGTTGTCGGGCTGGGCGCGATTGGATTGTTGACCGTTAAGGTTGCCGCGTTAAGCGGGGCGGATGTGATATTCGCTGTCGATCCGATAGCCAAGCGCCGTAAGTTGGCGCAGGACTTCGGCGCGCATCATGTCATTGATCCTTTTGCCTGCGATGCGGCGCTGGAGATCAAAGAGATGACGGGCGGCGGGGTTGATGTGGCAATTGAAATCAGCGGGCATTATGCCGCCCTGGATACGGCGATGCGGGCGGCGCGTTTCGGCGGTACGGTTTGCCAGGCGGGCGCTATTGCCGGCAATGCAGCCGAATTGTGGCTGGGGCGCGAGTTTCTGACGAACAGCCTCCGGATGATCGTCCCGCGCGGCAATGGCGCCATGGAATTCGCGCCGAGTGATTATCCTTTGTGGGATCAGTATCGCGTTTTCGATACCATCGTGAGCATGATGAAGCAGGACAAATTGACCGTCCCGGGGCTGATTGACCCGTTGGTTTCCATCGAGGATTTCCCGGAGACATTCGAGCTGATCAAGCACAATCCGAGCGAGGTCGTCAAATATGGCGTCCGCTTCTAAATGACACAGCTTATTGAAAAAGGAGAAATGTGATGGTCGCGCGCGCAGCGGTATCCTCTGTGACGATTAATCGGCTATTGGGATTTGAGACCTATTTGCCGACTCCCGACAACTCAAAAATGATAAAGGCGCCAGCCATTGATTCCACGCGGCCCGATGGCTGGGAAACACGGGCGCCCAGCCATAGCCTGCTGGAGCTGCCAGCCGAGGTGGCCGCACAGGGTTACGACTGTTTCGACCTTTCCATGCTGCACTTGCCCAGCGTGGAGCGCGCTTATCTCGCCGACGTGCGCGCCGCCTTTGAAGATGCGGGGGTGGAGATCTTCCAGCTGCTCATTGATACGGGCGAGATCGGCAGCCCAGACCCGCAAGAAAGCAGCGCTGGCATCGCCCACACCAAGTTCTGGATCGAGCGGGCGGCCGAACTGGGCGCTAGTGGCGTGCGTTATGTGCCCGGCGATAGCGAACCGACGCCCGAAACGATGCGCGCGACAGCGGACGCCTTCCGCGAGCTCTTTGACTTCGCCTTCGAACGCGGATTGAAGCCGGCCACCGAGAATTATCGAATCTTCACCAACAAAGCCCTTAACCTGCTGCAGCTTGTGGAGCTGTCAGAGCGCGATTACGGCTGGATCGCCGATTCTGGCAACCCTAGAGATTCGGGCGAGCAGGAAACCTTTGCCAAGCTGCTGCCGGGCGCGACCTCGATTCACGCCTGGGCGCCACCGACCGAAGACGGACGGGCGGACTTGGTGGCGTTTCGGCGCTATATGACCATGTCGCGCGCTGCCGGCTTTGACGGTCCCGTCATGCTGCACGGCGCTTATCAAATGGACAACTTCGCTTGGGCGCCCGATCTCTGGAGCGGCGTCGACGAATTTCGGGCGGCAGTCCACGCGGTATTCGGTGAAGACAGCGCATGACAGCTCCCATCCGCGTGACAGTCTGGAACGAATTCTGGCATGAGAACCCAGAGCATTGGGACTATGTGCAGACGTCTTGGATGAGCCACGGCTACAGCCACGAGAGCGCGATCGAAGAAACCGAAGGCGTGCGGGTGATATACCCCGACGGCATCCACGCGGCGATTGCCGGTCCATTGCTCGAGAGGGGATTCTCCGTACAAACGGCGACGCTCGATGAACCGGAGCATGGCTTGAGCGACGCGGTCCTTGACGAGACCGATGTCCTGATCTGGTGGGGGCACATTGTACACGACCGGTTCGATGATGCGGTCGCCGAACGCGTTTATCGGCGCATTGTGGACGGCGGCATGGGTTTCATCGCGCTGCATTGGGGCGCCGGTTCCAAGGTCTTCAAGAAACTGATGGGAACAACTTGCAGTGTGACGCCTCTGGTGGGTGGCACACCGGAAAAGCTCTGGGTGATCGAGCCCGCGCATCCCATCGCCCGCGGCCTGGAGACGTCCTTCGTGGTGCCGCAAACGGAAATCTACGGCGAGCCATTTGATATTCCCGCGCCGGATACGATCGTCTTCATCAGTTCCTGGCCCAGCGGCGAAGTCTGCCGCAGCGGCTGCTGCTTTCAGCGCGGA
Source organism: Chloroflexota bacterium (assembly GCA_026708115.1). Lineage (GTDB taxonomy): Bacteria > Chloroflexota > Anaerolineae > Aggregatilineales > Phototrophicaceae > UBA6055. The sequence goes on along the minus strand of JAPOVL010000042.1, from coordinate 79,115 downwards.
CGCGGAAGGGTCTTTTTCTTCAGGCCCGGGCATGAAACCTACCCCATCTACTATCAAAGTGAAGTCCAACAGGTCATTACCAATGCGGTGCGCTGGGCAGCACGCGCAAACTAAAGGATAGATCGTGCCACGAAAGCTGGCTTTTACCGGTGGATACAAAATTGGGCTGGTCGAATACGATGAGCGGCCGCTTGCGCCAAATGAAGTGCGCATCCAGACCGAATACGCCTCGGGTAAGCACGGCACGCCGCTAGCGATTATGGATGGCCTCAGCGAGCGGGGCCAGATTTGGGATGAAGAGATGCGCCTCTTCCTTCCTGTGGAAGGGGCGGACGGGCGCTATGACCTGAGCGGCGCGCCAGTCGGCACCAGCGGCGTCGGCATGATTATTGAAGTCGGCTCAGCCGTCTCGGACTGGATGGTTGGGGATCACGTCATCAGCTTCCTGGACGTCAGCGAGACCAACACCATCACGACAAAGAGAAAGCTGCCTTGGGATGGACCGCCGCTCTGGCTGGATGGCTGCGTCTGGCCTTTGGGCGATATCGACCCGCTGGACGCCCTATGTTTCGAGCCGGCCTTTGTTTCCTTCCACTGCATCCGCGAATCGAACCTACGCTTTGCGGATACAGTTGCCGTCATCGGCTTGGGCGCGATCGGTCTGCTGACAGTGCGCCTGGCGGCTTTGAGTGGCGCGGAGCAGATCTTCGCTGTGGATCCATTGTCCAAGCGCCGCGAGCTGGCGCTCGATTATGGCGCGCATCACGCCCTCGACCCCTTTGAGGTGGATGCTGCGCTGGAAATCCACAAGTTGACCGGCGGGCCCGGCGTCGATGTCGCGGTTGAGTTGAGCGCCACGTATCAGGGCTTGCAAAGCGCGATCCGCGCGACGCGCATGGAGGGCACGGTCTGCGCCAGCGGCGTCTATCTGGGTGAGGGGCGGGACCTCTGGTTGGGGCGCGAGTTCCACCGCAATCGCCTGACGATGATCGTGCCGCATGGCTGTTTTCTGGGCCACAAACCGCGCGACTACTCGCGCTGGGATGATTATCGCGCTTACGATGCAATTATCAGCATGATGCGCCAGGGCGTGCTGACCGCGCCTGGCTTGATCCAGCCCCTGGTGTCGCTGGATGAAGGCCCCGCGGTCTGGGACCTAGTTGTGAATGAGCCGGCGGAAGTGGTAAAGTTTGGCGTACGCTTTTGAGCGGGTGACTTAGCGAAGAGGGAGAATTCGAATGGTACGAGCAGGATTATCCAGTTTTTCCTTGCATTTGCCGGATGCCTTGGGCGATCCATGGTTCGAATTGGACGCGGGAGGCAAAAGCGTTTCCGGGTCCTGGCGCGGGACGCCGACTCTTGATCTGCTGGATTTCCCGGCCGAGGTCGCCGCACATGGGATCAACTGCGTCGATCTCTGCATCCAACATATCCCCAATATCGAGCCCGGCTATCTGGCCGAACTGCGTTCCGCTTTCGAGTCAGCGGGTGTGGAGTTGTATCAACTGCTGATTGACATCGGCGAGGTCGGCAGTCCCGATCCTGACGAACGGAGCGCCAGCATCGCGCTGACCAAACGCTGGATGGAGATCGCCGCCGAGCTGGGATCCAGCGGTGTCCGTTATGTTCCCGGCGACAGCAAACCGACGCCGGAGACGATCCTAGCGAGCGGCGAAGCATTCCGCGAACTGTACGATTATTGCGTCGGATGCGGGCTGGAGCCGGCCACCGAAAACTATAAATTCTTCAACAATGAAGCGGACGACCTCTTGGGCGTGCTCGATATTTCCGAGCGCGACTATGGGGTGGTCGCCGATTTTGGCAACGCCAAGGGGCCGGACAAATATGACAATCTGTCCAAATTGATGCCACGGGCGACCGCCATACACCAATGGGTCACGATCGACGACGACGGCGCGCTCAATGTCGAGGATTCCAAGCGCTGCCTGAATATGGCGCGCGACAGCGGTTTCGACGGCCCCGTTATGCTCTTGGGCGGACACCCCTATCAGCTTTACCGCGATACGCGCGAGATGTGGGATGCCGTCGACGAATTGCGCGACGAAGTGCGGTCCGTCTTCGGTGACGATCTCCAGGGCTGACAATAGCAAAATGGCGGTAGCCCTTTACCTGACCGAGAACAAGAAAGCTGTCTAGCCACGACCATGTGCTGGGCGTAGGCTGCCTAGACACAGCCCGTCGACACTGACCGCAGATACCGCAGGTAACCCGCCCGATTCGCTCACTTCAAGGATTCGTAGGGGCGACCCTTGGCGCGGCCGAAAGCGTGCTTATGCAAAAGAGAGAGGTGTTTTATGGTACGCGCAGCAGTATCAACAGTAACCCTGGCGAAGTCGCTGGGCAAACCGATGTACGAGTTGGACGCTGGCAGTGGGCAGCAAACAGGCGCTCCGGTAGAGCCGGCGACCCTCGACCTATTGGATATTCCGGCCGCAGCTGCCGCGCGCGCTTTCCACAGCTTTGATCTCAGCGTCTATCACCTGCCCAGCATTGAGCGCGGTTATCTGGCTGACTTACGCGCTGCCTTTGCCGAGGCGAATATCGAGTTGTTCCAACTGCTGATAGACACGGGCGAAGTCAGCAATGTCGACGCGGACGAGCGGAGCGCCGGCATCGCTCATATCAAGTTCTGGATGGAGATCGCAGTCGAGTTGGGGGCGCGCGGCGTGCGCTACGTCCCGGGCGATGGCGAACCGACTCCAGAGACGATTCGCGCCAGCGGCGAAGCCTTTCGCGAACTCTTCGATTTCGCCGTAAATCTTGGGCTGAAGCCAGCCACTGAGAATTACCGGCATTTCAACATGAAGTCGGGCGACCTGCTCGGTGTCATCGAACACTCCGAACGTGACTATGGCGTAATTGCCGATTTTGGCAATGCTCGTGGACCCGATAAGTACGAGACCCTGGAGGCGATCATGCCGCGTGCGACCTCAATTCATGCCTGGGCTGAGGTCGATGAAAAAGGCGACCTGATCAGCGAGGACTTCCAGCGCTGCTTGACCATCGCCCGCGACAATGGCTTTGACGGGCCGATCATGTTGCAGAGCGGCTACCCGGTCGATGTCTTCGAAAGGACGAGGGAAGTTTGGGCGCGGGTCGACGAAATGCGGGACGAAGTGCGGGCGGTATTTGGCGACGCGCTAACGAACGGAGCTTAACTTATGTCAACGCCTATTCGCGTGACCGTATGGAATGAATTTTGGCACGAGAATCCGCGGCGCCATGCCGACGTCAGGTCGCACTTGATGAACTATGGATTCGGCGGGGATAAGCTGGTACATGCGACCGAAGGCGTCCATCGCGTCTACCCCGACGGCATACACACCGTCATCGCGGATCATCTCAGCGAGCAGGGCTTCGCGGTGCGCACGGCAACTCTCGATGAACCGGAGCACGGCTTGACGGAAGCCCTATTGGACCAGACCGATGTCCTGACCTGGTGGGGTCATATCGCCCACGACGAGGTCAGCGATGAGATCGTCGAGCGCATACACGAACGCGTGAACATGGGAGGCATGGGCCTCGTTGCGCTGCACTCCGCGCACTATTCAAAGATATTCAAGAGGTTGATGGGCACCTCCTGCATGTTGAAGACGCGCGAAGCGGACGAAAGAGAACGCATCTGGGTAGTTGAGCAAGGGCATCCTATTGCCAGGGGCTTGCCGGAATACTTCGAGATTCCGGAAACCGAGATGTATGGCGAGCCCTTTGATGTTCCCGCCCCGGATACGCTGGTCTTTGTAAGCTGGTTCCAGGGCGGCGAGATCTTCCGCAGCGGTTGCTGCTATCACCGCGGGCGCGGCAAGGTCTTTTATTTCCGGCCGGGCCACGAAACGCTGCCAATCTATTATCAGCCCGAGGTGTTGCGGGTGATTACCAATGCAGTGGATTGGGCAGCGCCATCCGGCGGTCCCGAACTGATCTTTGGCGATCATCCTCCGCTTGAAAAACTGGATTGACCTAAACCTGTACCTGAAGGATTCGGGATTTATGAAACTGCTGACATACGATTCCGGAAGCGGACCGCGTTGCGGCGTTTTGAGTGACAATCTAGTACTTGACGTGACCGCCTTGCTAGGCGTCGATCACACCTTGAGAGACGTCCGCGCTTTACTTGAGTTCGGTGAGTCACCTATTGACCGAGTGCGGGAGGCTCTTGCGGGCGATATCGCTGCGCTGGGCGTGCCCCTGCCCATGGTCCGGCTGCGTGCTCCGGTATTGCAGCCGCCGACCTTGCGCGACTTCTTCAGTTATGAAGCGCACGCCAACGGACAAGGCGCGCGGATGCTGCACGAGGCTTGGTATCGCCTGCCGGTCTTTTACTTTTCCAACACATTGCGCGTCTTCGGGCCGGAGGAGGACGTGCCATTCCCCTCCGCGACGGATCGGCTGGACTACGAGCTGGAACTGGGCTGCGTCATCGGACGTGAAGGCAGCGACATCAGAGCCGCCGATGCGCTGGACTATATCGCTGGCTTCTGCATCTTAAACGACTGGAGCGCCCGCGACCTGCAGTTTGATGAAATGGCTGTTGGCCTGGGTCCCGCCAAGGGCAAAGACGCCGCATCTTCGCTGGGTCCCTGGATTGTCACCACTGATGAAATGGCGCCCTATCTGCGTGATGGCAGGCTGCAGGTCAAGTGCACGGTCAGGGTCAACGGCGATGTCTGGCTGGATGAGGGCGATGGCGGCGCTTCGTTTCACGGTTGGGGAGATTATGTCGAGCGCGCCTCCAAAGACAGTCGTATTGTGCCGGGGGACGTCCTGGGAAGCGGTACAGTTTCAGGGGGGTCAATCCCCGAGGCGATCGCACTGGGCATTGACACAGCCCGTTACCTGCAACCCGGTGATGTAGTTGAGATGGAAGTCGAGGGCATCGGTACTCTGCGCAACACCCTCGGCCCCAAGGAAAACGTCGATCCCGACTATCGCTACCAGCCAAAAGCATAACTGTTTCGGTGCTAGCCTGATTCTTTCGCAGCCGGCCGCGTCCTGTTTTGCTGTTTAGAATAACGGATTGGAGTCTCAATGGTAAAAGCCGCGAGTGATATTACCAAGGTCGCCTGTGTTGGCGGCGGAACGGTTGGTTTCTCTTGGGCGGTCCTTTTCGCCCAGCATCGTCTCCAGGTCAACATCTTCGATATCTCCCATGAAGCCCTTGATTGGACAATGCGGGAGATCCGTAGCGCCTATGCAACGCTTGTTGAAGCTGGCGTGATGACCGACGAAGAAGTGACGGCTGCCCAGAACCGGATCAAGACCACAACTGACCTGGCCCTTGCCTTGAAAGATGTAGACTTTGTGCAAGAGTCCGGCCCCGAGCGCTATCGGATTAAACGGGAGATCTACCGGGAGTTGGACCGGCTAACCCCTGCGGAGGTCGTCCTCGCTTCCAGTACATCCGCCATGTTGATGACGGAAATCCAAAAGGCGACGACTCATCCCGAACGTTGTGTGGTGGCGCACCCGTACAACCCGCCGCACATCGTGCCCTCGGTGGAGATCGTAGGGGGAGAAATGACCTCGACCGAGACGGTGGCGCTGGCTCGCGATTTCATGGCGCGCTTGGGCCGCGTGCCGGTGGTGGCTCGCAAGGAATGCCGCGGCCATATCGTCAACCACATGCAGGCTGCGATTTACCGCGAGGCTCTGTGGCTGGTGGGCAACGGCGTTGCCACCGTTGAGGAGATTGATCTCGCCTTCCGAACCGGACCCGGTTTGCGCCTGGCGCTAATGGGACCCTTCGCCGTCGGCATGTTGACCAGCCCTGGCGGCTTGCAGGATACCATGGTCGACCGCAAGCTCGACCACAGCTTGGAAGATGACATTCCTTCGCGCGTTGAACGCGAAGCGCCGCCGCGCACACCGGAACTGGCGCGAGAATGGGCGAGAATGTGTGTCGCGCAAATGGAAGCGGAATTGGCGGGCGCGGATATGGAGCGGATCAAGAAATGGCGCGATACGAAACTTCTGCAAATTCTCGATGTCATTGCGTCTGAATAGTCGAACGAGCTAAAGATTCAGACGCAGCTTAGGGAATGCGCTAAGCTGCATTTGAAAAAATTGGCAATTCGCCGCCTAGCACACCAAGTATTAGGTTCTCGCTTGCCAAACCGAAGGCGATATCGGATCGCTGCGTTGAGACTCCCGCGAGCAATACGTTGATGAATGCGGGCCGCTCAAGCGTGCCGTACCTGCAATTTGCCAAACTTAGGCGATGATTGACGTATATGGGATTCAGTACGATTGCCCTGTCCTATTCTCCCAATACGTTGAAATGCACCCAAACGGGTACGTGTACCGCGGAAGTCGACACCCGCGCCATTAGACGCCCTGATGAGAAAGCGGCACATGCTCCTATTCGATAATTTGGGTATGTTTGCGGTATTTGATAAGCTGGTGTAGCGGGAGTGTCTGGCAGCGCTGAGCGCGTTGTGGTCGAAAAGGTGCTATCACAAATTGAAGGCTTGATTTTGACCGTAAAAGATGGAGCATGCCAATGAAAGCGGCAGTCCTTTACGAAGCGAATACCCCACTGGTGATCGAGCAATTTGATTTGCCCGACATTGAAGATGATCAAGTTCGCGTCCGTTTGATAGCGAGCGGCGTCTGCCACTCGGACTGGCATATCGTCAAGGGGGAATGGGTCGACATCAACCGGCCGCCCGTGATTCTCGGCCACGAGGGGGCGGGTGTGGTTGAGGAAGTTGGCTCGGCGGTTCACGGTGTCAAAGCGGGCGATCACGTCGTGCTATCTTGGACGCGCAACTGCGGACTTTGCGAGATGTGTCAGGTGGGCTACTCCAATCTCTGCGAGGAGCCCTGGGATCGCCGGGGGCGGCCCCGCTTCGCAGACAGCGAACGCCCCATGAAACGGATGAATGCCCTCGGTACCTTCGGTACCGAGACCATCGTTCCCCAGGATGTCGCCATCCCGATTGACCGGGAGATCCCGTTTGCGCAGGCAGCGCTGGTCGGCTGTGGCGTGATGACCGGCGTGGGCGCCGCCCTGAACACTGGCCAAGTCCAGGCGGGCAAGTCGGTTGCCGTCTTCGGCTGTGGCGGCGTCGGACTGAACGTGATTCAGGGAGCGGCGATCGCCGGTGCAGAGCCGATTATCGCCGTCGATATCTTGGATAACAAACTCGAAATGGGAACAGTGTTTGGCGCCACGCATGTGGTCAACTCAGCTGAGGTCGACCCGATTGAGGCCATTAAGGACCTGACGGACGGCAAGGGCGTCCACTACGCCTTTGAGGCAATCGGCTTGGCGCCCGAGCCCTACAAACAGGCCATACTTTGTACCCGACGACGTGGAGTTACCGTTCTTGTCGGCCATGCCCCCGACAACACGCCGCTTGATTTTGACGCCAAGATTCTGGCGCTCGAGAAGACGGTCATCGGCTCAATGTATGGCAGTTGTCGCCCCCGGCTGGATTTTCCTCGCATATTTAGCCTTTATAAAGCGGGCAAGCTCAAACTGGATGAGTTGGTGACGCGCGTTTATCCCCTCGAAGGAGTCAATGAGGCCTTTGACGCCCTCGGCAAGGGTGAGGTGGCGCGCAGTGTTTTGGATTTGACGTGAAGGATTCAGCTTGTGTTTTCGTAATCAGTGGACGGAAGAACAGGCCTTTCAGTAAACGATTGGCAAGTTGTCTGACTAATGCGCTTAACCTGATAGAAAGGCGCTGGTGCTAATTAAAGGCAAAATCGTAATCGTCACCGGCGCTGCGCGTGGAATAGGGCGCGCTATCGCAGAGGCATTTGCTACGGAAGGCGCAAACGTTGTCGCTGCTGACTTGGGCTCGCTGGCGGTTGAACCGGGATCAGACTGGCATTACGCGCTCTCTGCCGAAACCGAATTGGAAATGATGGCAAACGACATTAGAGAAAGAGGCGGAACTTGTGTAGCGATTGCGGTTGACGTATCGGACCGCGCTTCATGTCAGAATCTTGTTGAACGAACGGTCGAGGCATTTGGCGGATTAGATATACTGGTGAACAATGCAGGTATTATAAAACTTGGACGAATTGCAGATTATGCCGAGTCCACTTGGGATCGAATCTTTGCTGTAAACGTCAAGGGCGTCTTCTTGATGTCGCAGGCGGCGATTCCCTTCCTGGCCAAGAAGGGCGGGGTCATCACAAATATCGCCTCGAACGCTGGCAAACGAGGGTCCGCGTTCAATGGCCCCTACTGCGCCTCAAAAGCTGCGGTGATCGGCTTAACTCAATCCATGGCTGCTGAACTTGCCGAAACTTCCATCAGGGTGAATGCTATCTGCCCAGGCAATGTCTTTACTCCTATGCAATTCGATTATCTTGTCAAACACCGCCTTCAGCAATACCCCGGGCAATCGTATGCAGAAGCCTTCGACGCCTTTGTCAAAGATACCGTTCCCTTGGGCCGCAAGCAGGCGCCCGAAGAGATTGCAGATGCAGCATTATTCTTGACTCGCGCCGACAGCGTGACCGGGATTGCGCTCTCGGTCGATGGCGGCAATGGGATTGGGCTTTCATAAGGAGTGGGCGACGCCTGTGAAGATAGATGGCAAAACAGCAATCGTTACTGGCGCTGCTCGTGGAATCGGGCGGGGTATAGCCGAAGCATTTGCCACGGCAGGCGCAAAGGTTGTCGCCGCCGACTTGGGCTCGCTGGCGCTTGCAGCGGGGTCCGATTGGCACTACTCACTCTCTGCCAAATCCGAATTGGAAACAGCCGCACGCGAGATCAACGAGCGCGGCGGAACATGCAAGGCGATTGAAGTCGACGTATCAGACCGCGCTTCATGTCAAAATCTGGTTGACGAGTCGGTTGCAGCCTTTGTCGGATTGGATATCTTGGTGAATAATGCGGGCATTATTCAGACGGGATCGATCGTGGACTTTGCCGAGTCCGATTGGGATCGTGTCTTCGCGGTAAACGTCAAGGGCATCTTCTTGATGTCGCAAGCCGCGGTTCCCCACCTGACGGAAAACGGCGGGGTTATCATCAACATTGCCTCGGTCGCCGGGAAGAGAGGATTTCCCTACATGGGCGCTTACTGCGCCTCGAAGTTCGCCGCGATTGGCTTGACCCAGTCTATGGCCGCCGAGCTTGCCGAACACTCAATCCGGGTAAATGCCATCTGCCCCGGCAATGTCGATACATCTATGTGGTTTGATCATCTCTCAAAATCACAGCAGCGACAGCAAGAGTACGGCACAGATACGGTTGAAGATACTTTTGACGCCGTCATCCAGGATCGCGTCCCATTGGGTCGAGAACAGACGCCCAGCGATATGGCTGAAGCGGCGCTGTATCTAACGCGCGCCGACAATGTGACGGGCATTTCGCTTACTGTATCCGGCGGCTTTGAGATGAATTGACCTTAAGAGTTCAGCATAGACAACAGGATTCGAAAATGAATTCAACAGGGAAATGCGATGTCATCATTGTCGGCGCCGGTATTTCCGGCATGTATATGCTGTACCGCATGCGCCAGCTTGGTCTTTTCACTCGGGTCATCGAAGCAGGCAGTGGCGTCGGCGGCACTTGGTACTGGAATCGCTACCCCGGCGCGCGTTGCGATACCGACACCTTGGAGTACTCCTACAGCTTTGACGAAGATCTCCAGCAGGAGTGGGAGTGGCCGGAACGATATCCCACCCAGCCCGAAATACTCAAGTATCTGAACCACGTCGCCGATCGCTTTGATCTGCGCCGCGACATGACCTTCGACACCAGGGTCGAAGCGGCGATATATGATGAAGCGGCCAGACGTTGGCGGATTGCGACCGATGACGGCGCCGAAATGTCGGCCCAGTTTCTGGTTATGGCCACGGGCAGCATTTCGGCGCCCAACATACCAGCCATCGAGGGGATGGACAGCTTCAGTGGACCTATCTACCACACCGCGCGCTGGCCCCACGAAGGCGTCGACTTCAGCGGCTTGCGCGTCGGCATCGTCGGCACCGGCTCGTCGGCGGTACAAGCGATTCCTGTCATCGCCGAGCAAGCGGCGCATCTCACGGTTTTTCAACGCTCGCCACAATGGTCTGTGCCGGCCCACAATCGCCCGTCGGATCCCGAAATGGTGGCCGAGATCAAAGCCGACTACGCCGGCTTCCGCGCCCGCAATCGGCTGCAGTCGGGCGCACAATTGTCGCATATCCCCGCTAACGACGTCTCCGCTACAGAGGTTAGCGAGGAAGAACAGCAACATATCTTGGAGGAGCGCTGGCAGCTCGGCGGCTTCCCCTTCTTCGGCGCATTCAACGACATCACAGTCAATCCCGAAAGCAATAAAGTAACAGCGGATTTCGTGCGGGCGAAAATCCACGATCTTGTGAATGACCCGAAAGTCGCAGAGATGCTAACGCCCCACTATACGATTCATTGCAAACGCCCGGTGCTGGATAGCGGCTATTTCGAGACTTACAATCGATCCAACGTGTTGCTGGTCGATATCAACGCCGCCCCCATCGAGGCGATCACGCCCAGTGGCATCCGCACAAGCGGCGCCGACTATGATCTCGACCTCATCGTGCTCGCCACCGGCTTCGATGCCATGACCGGCGCATTGCTCAGGATCGACATCCGCGGTCGTCATGGGCGGACCCTGCGCGAAAAATGGGCGGCCGGCCCGGTCAATTACCTGGGTCTTCAAGTGTCTGGCTTTCCCAACCTCTTTACTATTACAGGGCCGGGTAGCCCGTCGGTGTTGACCAACATGATGGTGGCCATCGAGCAGCACGTCGAGTGGGTCACGGACTGCATCGACTATATGGTCGAAAACGACCACGCCAGCATCGAGGCAACCGAAGCCGCCCAGGAAGCCTGGGTCGCTCATGTCAATGAGGTGGCAAACCAAACCCTGTGGGTATCCTGCCAAAATTGGTACCAAGGACATAACATTCCCGGCAAGCCGCGGGTTTTCATGCCCTTGCCGGGCTTCCCGCCCTACGTTGAAAAGTGCAATGAGGTCGTCGCCAAGGGTTATGAAGGCTTTGTGCTGTCGTAATGCTGGTTGCCGCTTCAGGTTGGTTCACGAAGAGACCGTGAGTTAAAGTAAAGAGGTCGTAGAATGGTCGACTTGGCACACCCTGAGGACCTTGGATTGTCTTCTGACCGCCTTGACTGCATCGCGGATCATTTCGACCGTTATGTCGATGCAGGCAAGATACCCGGGTATCTCGTCCTGGTCGCCCGGCACGGGAGAGTCGCTTATCTGCATTGCTGCGGCTTGAGAGATGTCGAAGCCGGGCTGACCGTCGAGGAAGATACCATCTTTCGCATTTATTCGATGACCAAGCCTATCACCTCGGCCGGCGTGATGATGCTTTACGAGCGCGGTTTGCTACAACTCGATGATCCGGTGTCCGAGTTTATTCCTGGATTTAAGCAGCTTGAAGTCTTCGAGTCCGGCGATGCCGAGAGCTACCTGACCGTCCCGGCCAAGCGTGAGATGACCATCCGCGATTTGCTGACCCACACATCCGGCTTGACCTATGGCCATATGCACGCGCATCCTGTCGACACTATGTATCGCGACCGCGACTTCTTCGGGGAAAACATGTCCTTGAGTGACATGATCGATCATCTCGGCCAGCTCCCTCTGCTGTTTTCGCCTGGGACTCGCTGGAGCTACAGCGTCGCTACCGATGTCCTGGGCCATGTGATCGAAATCATCTCGGGTCAATCACTCGATCGCTTTTTCACCGAAGAGATCCTGGCGCCATTGGGTATGGTGGATACCGCCTTTACGATGTCGCCGGAAAAAGTGGACCGTTTTGCGGCAAACTACGAACGCGAAGGCGACGGCTTTCGCCTCATCGATAAGCCGGATGAAAGCGCGTATATGAAGCAGGTCAAGCTGTTCTCCGGCGGCGGTGGTCTGGTCTCGACCGCCGGCGATTATCTGCGCTTTTGCCAAATGCTGCTCAACAAGGGCGCGCTAGATGCTGTGCGTTTGCTTGGGCGCAAAACGGTTGAATTGATGACCAGCAACAATCTGCCGGGTAACTGTGATCTGTCGAGCATGGGCTACATACTCACCAGTGAAGCGCGCTCGCAAGCCATTGGCGTTGGTCTCGGCGCTCGGTACAACCTGCGCCGCGGTGGCCCCCGCAGCGAAACCCGTCACGATGGCGTCGGTTTTGGTCTGGGAGGGGCCGTCTTGCTGGACCCGGCGGCAGCTCATATCTTGGGCTCGCCGGGCGAATTTGCCTGGGGCGGTGCGGCGAGCACGGCCTTCTGGGTTGATCCCAAGGAGCAGATGACCGTCATCTTTTTGACCCAGCTTATGCCCTCATCGTCATATCCCATTCGGCGCGAGTTGCGCGTGCTGGCAAATCAGGCAATTGAAGACTGAATCTTGACTGCTTAGCTTAAATGGAGCGATCCACCGTCTTTACTGTGAGTGCACTAAACGCCTTGATGATTTCAGGAAGGATTTTCACAGTCGAGAGCTTCGTCATGAGTTTGGCCATACGCAGTCGGTAACCGTGAATTAGCCGGGTTCCGCCGTCGCCGGGTCTAGAAACTCTTCCCAACTCGAATATGTGCCGACTCCATTCTCGTCCACATATCCGATGCGGCATTCGCTCAACTCTTCTTCAGTTAGTTGCTGTTGCTCAACCAATTGGATGAATTCATCGCGATCAGGCGACTCTATGCCAGTCCGGACTACATCAATATATCGTCGCTCCACTAACTTGCCATAACTGTATCCACTAATCTGCCTACCCCCGGGTTCAAAGAGTACGAATTGCTTTCTCATCAGCTTTTTCTACCTTCGTACCATTCTTGCACATTGGACCAAAACCTGGTGGGAGAAAAGTACAACTCAAAGCTGTCATCCTCATTACAGTATACACGATAAATATCGTCACTGACACTTTCCTCTATCACGGGTATGAAACCGACTCTTTCTATTGTTGCTCTGGCTTTGGTCTTGCCGCTCATTTCTTGAGGTCGATCAAGTCGTAGCCCATGATCAATCCAGTTCCGGACCGCTTTGGCAATACAAATCCCAACACAGTCGCATCCATGTTTGCAAGTCGAGCAACCTTGGCGAAGCCATCAGCAAAGCGATCAGCGCTAGTTTCCCCCTCCCCTATCATTTCAAATAAGTTGGAGACGATAAGTGTCAACGCAAATGCGTGCGCGTCGTCAGCCGCTCGATACAACAGGTTGCCCGAATACACGGCCATGGCAATCGCGATCTCCCTGTCGAATTGCATAGCGTCGACTTGCATCGGGTACCCTTCTATATCATGAGAATGTTATCCGATATCCGCTCACATTATCAGCGATTCCAGCCTATCCACCAAGCCCTCGAGAACCTTGAAAGTCTCCTCGACCGCCTTCGGCGTCGACATGTCCACGCCGGCGGCGCGCAGCACATTGATGGGATAGTCGGCGTTGCCGGCGCGCAAGAATGCCAGGTAGCGCTCGACAGCGTTGGCGTCATCGCCTGCCAGGATGGCGTTGGCAAGGGCGTGCGCCGCCGAGATGCCGGTGGCGTATTGGAAGGTGTAGAATGGCTCGTACAAGTGGCCGAATTGTGCCCAGGTAGAGCCGGTGCGGCGCGGATCATCGGTCATGGTCTGGCCGTATCCTTCGGCGTAAAAGCCCGACATGATCTCGTTGAGCATGTCCGCGGTCAGCGGTTCGTCCTTTTCCATACGCGCGTGCACTTCGAATTCGAAGCGCGCCAGTGTGGGCATGATAAAGAAGTAGCGATGGATATTGTCCATCGCCTCTTGAATCAGCGCCAGCTGGAAATCGCGATCGCTATTGCTGGCGAAAAGATGCGCGCGCACCATGGCTTGGTTAAAATTGGAGGCGACTTCGGCGACGAACATCGAGTAATGGCTGTAGACAAAGGGCTGGTGCTCGCGCGTGTAAAGGCTGTGCATGGAATGACCCAACTCGTGCGCCAATGTGCCCATTGAACTTAGGTTGCCGTCAAAGCTCATCATGATGAAGGGATGGCTGTCGTAGGTGCCGTAAGAAAAGGCGCCTTCGGACTTGCCGTCGTTGATAGCGTAATCCACCCAGCGCTGCTCCAGGCAGCCGCGTCGCAATGTCGCTACATATTCTTCACCCAGCGGCGCCATGCCCGTCGCGATCATGTCAACGGCATCCGCAAACGACAGCTCGGGATCCTCTGTCGTCAGCGGCGCCCACAGATCGTAGGGATGGATCGTCTCGTAGCCAAGCGCGCGCCGCCGTACATCCCAATAGCGATGCCAGGTGGGAATGTGCCTCTTGTAGGTATCAATCAGGTTATGGAAGACTTCGACCGGGATGTTGTTGGGCGTCAGTTTGGCGTGCAGGACGCTGTCATAGCCGCGCAGCCGAGCCATGACCACGTTGCGCTTGACCGATGCCAGGTAGGTCGTCGCCAGCGTATTGTTGAACTTCAGGAAGCTGTCGGCATAGTTGTTCCAGGCGGTCTTGCGCGCTTCCTGGTCGCTGCTGGAAAGCAGTTTGTCGCGCGTGCTCTGCACCAGCGGCAGCTCCGCGCCCGCGCTATCGACGGCGGCGCTAAACGTCATGTCCATATCAGTGAGGGCGCCGCGGATGCCTTCAATGCGTCCCAGCGGATCGGACAGCAAACCCAGTACCGCTTCCACCTCAGTTGAGAGTACGTGTTTCTTCGTCCGCAAGAGATCGTCAATGCTCTGACGATATACATTGAGATCCGCATGTTTTTGGATCCAACTTGTGAGCCCCCCTTCGTCCATCGCCAGCAACTCGGGGTTTTCGAAAGACGCGGCCGAGATATATTGTCCCGCTAGCCCTTGCGCTTGGCCGACCATGCCCTTGATCTCTTCGTGGTTGCCGTCGCAGGCCTGCCACATCACGGGATACATGTAGAGCGTCCAGACCCGGCGCGCCACCGAGGCCTTGAAGTCGAACCATTCCGCCAGCCGCGTCGGGCTGTCGGAGAGGCTGCCTTTGAAAGCGTCGATTTCGCCGATCAAGTCGACGACGGCTCTATATTCTTCCCGCCAGGCGTCGAAAGAGGGGAATACGGACTCGTGATTCCATGTGGATTCGATGGGGACTTCGGAACGTGCGGGGACTGTTGTCATGGTGGCTGTCCTTTTGCTGTTCGGTGAGTTCTTGATTTTACTTGAAGCGAGCTTTGTCTGGTACACTTTCGCTGAAAGAACCGGCGTAAGACAATGTTCTCCGCCAAATAGAGCAATGCTTCTGGGTCCGAGGACTCAGCCGCCCTACGTGCAAACGGCGAGCGGCCACGACATTGCTGAGCTAACACAAACTTAAGAATTCATATAGGTGGGTTTAGGTAGGGGCGACTCGATGAGTCGCCCCACGCGATAATCCTCTGAAATTGAGCGTCGCATTATACCCCGGAGACAAAAAATCGCCGGCCGCCCTCAAACGACCACGTCTGACAAATTGAACGCAGAGATTCTTTTATGAGTTGGCGACAGATTGGCAAGTGTTTCTACCTTTTCTAGGCGGGAGTCAAAGTAAGGAGGGCTGAAAACCCATTTCGGGTATTTCGGTCTGCGGTCTCAGCCTACCAGATTTGTCAATGTGAAGGACGGAAATCAGTGCTTTGTCGAGCGTATGGCCCACGACGTAACCGCGGTGACATCTCTCTGGTTCAAGCTCGCTGCACATGAGCGCCATGCGGTGTCCTTTTGCCAGACATGTTTTTAGTTGCGATATGCCGCGTTTATAGAAGTCTTTAGTCTCGCATTTCTTGTGATCCAGGAGCCGTTGTTTTCGGTCGGGACTGTAGCTGTAACAGTCTTCCTGGGTAGGTCGTCCACCCAATGCCTGTCCCATAAACCGATAATCGATTTGCGCGCTTTGTAATAATTCCGAGAGTTGATGCTTGGTGAAATCCTTGTTGTATCCAGAATAGGGTTGTGACCGAATATCTACGAGCAGGTCTATCTGGTATTCTTGCAATAGTGCGATGAATGCGTCTATGTCGCGGTTGCCATAGCCAATCGTGAAGATCTTCTTCATATCCGCAACCTACTGCACCCGCCAATCAAAATCCATCAAGTACTGCGCGCGGCCCGTCATCATCTCGACATTGTCCACCAGGTACTTCGCCAGGGCCGCGGGATTCTGCTCCGCCAGTTCCACGCCGATCGGCTTGCCTTTCTCGCGCACCAGCACCGCCGGCGCCGACTCCGGCAGTTTGGCCAGCTGACGCGCTTTGTCAATGGCAGTGTGCAGATCGCCCAGTTCGTCAACCAAGCCGTTGGCTAGGGCCTGCTGCCCGGTCCAGACACGTCCGCCACCTATCCCGTCGATCTCGGCCGCGCTCATGTCGCGGCTGTCCGCCACGCGCTCCAGAAACTGCTGATAAATGTGCTCGACGCTCTCGCGAATCATCTCGCGTTGGGCATCGCTGAAGGGACTTTCGCCAGCGACAAGGTTGGCATTGTCGCCGCGCAGGTAGGAGACCGCGTTGAAGCGCAGCTTTCGTAGCAGTTCACTATTGACCAGCTTGCCCATGATGACGCCGATCGAACCCGTGATGGTGCCGGGCTGCGCCACGATCCAATGCGCTGGCGTGGCGATATAATAACCGCCGGATCCAGCGACGCCGCCCATGCACACTACCAGCGGACGCGATTTGGCGAACTCCCCCAGCGCCGAAGCCATGGATTCCGAAGCGCTTGCCGAGCCGCCGCCGCTATCGATATACAGCACCAGCGCGCCACAACTCGGGTCTTTTATCAAGTTGCGCACCTGTTGATTGAGCGTGATATCGCCCAGGCGCTCGCCCCCAACAAAGGGAACGGGAATCGGCACATCGCTCGGCGGCGTTGCGCTTTCCCCGTCGACGATCATGCCGCCGGCGTACAGGATCGCGACGTACTTGCCGTCGAAATCGCGGACTGGCAGATAGAGTTGGCCGTCGGCCTCTTCCCACATCGTGATCTTGGTGACGCCTAGATACTCGACCAGCGCTTCCTCGTTCATAATCCCGTCTATGTAGCCCTTTTCCAAGGCATCTTCGGTGAGATGAACGGCTTGATCGATCATGCGCTTGACAGCCTCCGGCTTCATCTTGCGCGTGGCGGCGATGCCGTCGACGATCGTCTCGTAGGTGGAATCGAGCAACCAGTTGATCTGTTCGCGTCCCTCCGGCGAAGGTTCCGTCCGGGTCAGGCTGTCGGCCGCGCCCTTATACGGTGAGATCGCGATAGCGTCGAATTGCAGGCCGGCAGCCCCCAATCCGTCTTTCAAGAAGACTTGCTGGCTGAAGAGCCCAGTTGTTTCCAGCATGCCGCCTGGCGGCAGCAGAATCTCGTCGCAAGCGCTCGCCACATAGTAGTCCAAAGTGCGGTAACCGGGCGCGAAGCTCAAGGCGCGTTTGCCTTTTTCTCGCAAGCGCAGGATAGCATCGCGCATTGTCTGCAGGTCAGCTGTGCTGGCAGAGAAACCGCGGAAATACAAGATCATGCCCAAGGGTCGCGGATCGTCGCCGACGCGCTCCAGCGCCGCCACGAACTCCAGCAAGCTCATAGGCGCCGGACCCAGTATCTGTTGCTGGACGAAGTTGCGCTTGCTCGAGATCGGCGCGAAGGACGGCGGCACTTTTATCATAACGTAGTCTATCGCCTTGACGCGCCCCCGCTGCATATTGAGCAGGTTGGTACTTAGCTGTTGAATGATGCGCGTGGTTTTGGACATGCCTTGCCTCTACTCTCGAGTCCCCTGCCCAGATTGAGAGAAGGGGAGATAAGCCTCAATTGTTTCTAGTACGTATGCAAAGACTTTATGTCGCAGCTTTCGCCAAGCGGACATGGTCGACATTGTTTGAGCCTTGACTAACTTCGACGCCGCCTTCGGGCTTTGGCAAGTTATTGCGAGCCGCGCGAATTATGATATGCTAGTCATAGTGGATAGGCAAGGCAGGGGCCTAATGGCAACACAAGAAAGACTGCTCGATGTTGATGCCGTAAGCGAATTGATGCGGCAGCCTGAATTCGCGGATAAACGATTCTACCTGATAAGCGGGGTAATGTATGAAATGCCGCCCGTGAAGAGACGGCATAGCAAGCTTTCCGTCACAATCAGCAGTATTCTTTTGAACGTCGTCGATGAAGGGCGTCTTGACGAAGTCCACACCGAAATCGGCTGTTACCCGCAAGGCGACCGACGCACACTGTTTGCGCCAGATGTTGCCTACTTCAGCCATGCGAGCTTGAGCCAGCAACCAGAAGATGAATTCCTTTCTGTCATGCCCGACCTGGCCATAGAAATCGCCTCGCCCAGCGATTCACTGGCGCAGCTGCGCCGCAAAGCCGCCATATATCTGGACAACGGCTCATCGTTGGTCTGGATCGTACTGCCCGCCGAAAAAGGGGTCGATGTCTGCCACTCCGCTGCAGGCTCGCGTCTCGATATTGAATTCGTCGGACAAGACGGCAAACTCTCCGGCGACGATGTCCTGCCCGGCTTTGAGTTGGAAATGACCCGCTTGTTTCCCAGCGCTGAAAGCAGCTAGAGATAATCGCTCTGCTATCAGTATCCCACTAGATCCGATCACCCAGCCGCTGAATATGTTCGATCGTCGTCGCGATGCCTTCCTCCAGCGGCGTTTGGTAGATGGCGTCAAAGTTCGCACGTAGCTCGCTGTCATCAAAACCGGCCGGGAAGGGCAGGGGATTGTCCGCGACCTCGATTTTCGCGCTTGGCAAGATGCCCTTGGCGGTGTCTACGAACTGCGCCACAGTGGCTGAAGGCTGCCCCAGGTTGAAACCATAGGCGCCATCCAATGGTTGCTCGGCGGCCAGAATGAATTGCCGCGCCACATCGGGCGCGAACTGAAACTGCATCGTGCCGCTGAAGCCGACCTTGTACCGCTCGCCCTTGACGGCGGCAACCAGCGCATGGGTCGGTTCGCTAGTCATACCTTGGTCGCGCCCAACACCATAAACCGTGTAGGGACGCAGCCAAGTGCTGGTAATGCCCTGATCGTAAAAGTAGACCTTGGCGGTCTGCTCGTTGCAAACCTTGTATCCGCCGTAAAGTGTGCGCGGATGCTGCGGCGCGTCGTTGGGGATCAGACCGGGCGGGAACTCCGAGGGCGGTCCGTACACGCCGATCGACGAGGCGAATGCCACATGTCCCACGCCATTGGCCCGCGCCGCCTCGAAGATATTGACGGTGCCGGTCACGTTGACCTGCGCGCCCAGTACCGGGTTGGCGCGGCAGAATGGAACCTGCAAGGCAGCTAGGTGTATCACGCGCGTGATGCCATGCTCCGCGAATACCGCTTTCAAGCTATCCGTGTCGCGCAGGTCGCCTTGTACGAAGGTGATCTCGCTCTGTTCTTCGGCGCTCATTAACCAGTCCAGCCGGTGCCGGTCCGTACTCTGATCAAAATTGACGGCGCTCTTGCCGGCGCGGCGCAGGTAATAGAGCGCCCAGGCGCCGATGCAGCCCATGCCCCCGGTAACAAGATAAGTTTCTGCCATGATTATGCCTCAACCATCCGATTGGCCAGCTTGCCAAGCCCTTCCACTTCCACGACATATTCGTCGCCGGGCTTCATCCAGACTCTCGGGTCCATGCCAAGTATCACACCCTCGGGCGTGCCGGTGCTGATGATATCGCCCGGGTAGAGCGTCATGACCTTGCTGGCGAAGGCGATGATCTCGGCTACGCTGAAGATCATATCGGCTGTATTGCTGTTTTGCCGCAATTCGCCATTCATCCAGCCTTTGATCGACAAGCTTTGGGGATCGGGGATCTCGTCTGCGGTGACGACATAGGGCCCGACAGGCAAGAATTTGTCCAGTGTTTTGCCCAGCAGCCATTGCCCGCAGAGCATCTGCAGGTGGCGTTCGCTGAGGTCGTTCATATTGCAGTATCCCAGGACATGGTCTAGCGCGTCCGCCTCGCTGATGTTGCGCGCGGTCTTGCCGATGACCACACCCAACTCCGATTCATAGTCGACGGTCTTCCAGTCAGCTTGAATCGGCACATCCTCGTTGTGCGCGGCAATTGCATTGTTGAACTTGCTGAACAAGACGGGATTCTCCGGCGGGTCCATGCCCCCTTCGGCCGCGTGCTTGGCATAATTCAAACCGACGCAAATGATCTTGCCCGGATTGGGAACGGTCGGCGCGCAAGTCAAATCGGCTTCATCAAGGTATAGCGCGTCGTCGTCGGCCTTGCTCAACACATCCGCAAGCGCTGGCAAGGCAGTCAGTCCCTGGCCATAAACCGCATCCGGACTGGGCGGGCACTCAACGCCTGTCGCGGCAACAGCCGCCGCTACATCCAGAATGCCACGCGCGGTCTTGATGCCTAATTTCACACTATCGTCAGTTTGGTACGTCGTAATAATCATGCTTGTCCTTCTTTGCTAGATGCGGTTAACGCAGTAATTGTAGCGTCGAAGACGGGCTGGCGACAATTGTAGCCCGGCGCGATCTTGCGACTGCATCGCCGCAGCGTCAAATTCCGGTCCTGCAGAATATTGTCAGACGCGCGTGCTCCCAGCTATGAAATAGCCGATCCCGGAAGGCACACATGACATCGACAACAATCCGATCTATTGGGCTTAGCGAGGGCGCAATAGCTTGCAGGCGTTGAGCGAGATTATTGGCATAAGCGACGGCCAACAGCAAGCTTCCTGCCAATGCCAAAACGATGATTGCGATGACGAAGTTTTTTGCGCTCGCTGTCATGCTATCCTCCGCTCTTGTGGCTTTGCGCCACCGCCCGCTCCAACCGTTTTTTCTCTTCCTCGTACCAACTCTGACGCTCTTCATCGAACTTGAGCACACGGAAGTATTCCGCGTAAGCGACGCCGACCATCTCCCCACCGAGGCGATTAGACTCCATCAGCCACTTCTTGGCGCCATTCTCGAAGTCTTCGCCCGCGCCAATTTGTGAAACATGGGCGCCGAGCGCGGCCATCTTGAGCTCGACGGTGCTGCTGATGTCATGGTAGTGCGTCGGCGCCTGTGTCAGATTCAAATACAGTTCGCCGATTTTGTGGGGTTCATAGCCTTCTGCCAGAAGCTCCGGAAAGATGGGCCGCGTCTCGGCGCTGGGGAAGGCGGCGTAAAGCGTCGATTCACCGGCCGCGCGATGATCAGGATGGTTGATGTAACTGCTGTGGGCGAATACGGTAGTCGGATCTTGACAGACGACGCGGTAAGCTTTGGTCTGGCGGATAATGCGCGTGATATCCCGCCGCAGGTCCAGCGTCGCCTGCAATATGCCATCGGGATAGTCGAGAAAGCGCACATCGTTGACGCCAACGATGGACGCGGCTTCTAACTGCTCTTCCCGACGCAAATCGATTAGCGCCTGCCTGCTAACGTCCGGATCGTTGCTGCCAGAGCCGCCATCGGTGATGATGACATAGGTCACCGTAGCGCCTTCTTCGTGGATCCAGCGCGCCACGCTGCCCGCCACGCCAAACTCAATATCATCGTGATGGGCGGCGGTCACCACAATATGGTAAGGTTCGTCGCGCCGCGGGATCGCTTGCAGTTTTTCGTAATCAACAGCCATGTTTTGTCCTTGGTCTCTTCCTGCGTGCTTAACGCTTCCAATTCTGACGCATTCGCCGGCTTCGTTTCTTACGATTGGGAAAACTGGCTATGCGTTGAGCAATAGTTTAGACTGCAAACGCCTTGGCAGAAAGACAGGCTGGCAAATCCAGAAGCCCGGGAATGTATGACATTCATTATCCTGCCAGCAAACGAAATACAGCCGAGCTAGGCCAGGTTCGCGCAATAGACCCGGCATGAGTCGAACTGATATGGTTGAAAATCCCGCATAGAGTCCACATTCTCATCTTGTTATGCAAAGTATATGATTGCCCCCACTTTAGCCGAGGATTCGCGAAATGCCGCGTAAGCAGCGCCTGTTATGGTCGGTTTGCGTCGGTCACTTGACCAACGATGTTTTCACATCGATGGTGCCGGTCGTGCTGACCTTTTTGGCGGCCGGCATGCTGCCCATGAGCAATGCGCAGATCGGCCTGGCGGTCAGCTTGTCGCAACTCTTTGGCGCCTTCACCCAGCCCTTCTTCGGCATCCTGGCCGACCGCAGCGGCGGGCGCTGGATTGGCTCGCTGGGCTTGGCCTTCCACGTCTGCATGTTCACGATCTCAATCTTGCTGGCCGCAATGACCCGTCAGTACTGGCTGATGTTTGTTCCCTTGGTCATCGCCACAGTTGGCAGCGGTGCCTTGCACCCCGTGGGTGCTTTGCATGCGGCCGAATCCGTGCCGCGCCGCTCCGCCTTTAACATGGCGATCTTCTTCTTGATGGGGCAGACCGGTCTGGCGCTGGGACCAGCAATCGCCGGTATTTTGCTCGATATGGCCAATCCTGACCTGCTGGGCAGGCTAGGTCAAACGGTCGGCTTAAGTTACTTCGGCATCCAGGACAATCTGACGCCAATCATCGTGCTTGGCCTTGCCGCGATACCGGGCGTGCTGCTGATGTCAACCAGCATTCCCAAGCACCATGAACATCATCAGCAGCGCAAAGAGCGCCAAGACGACCCCGCCAACGGCAAGAATCAGCATTTTCCCGTGCTGGCCTTTATCATCCTCGGGCTCATCGTCGTGCTTCGCGGCGTCGGTCAGCAAGGGTCGGTCTCCTTTGTGCCGGTCCTTTTTGAACAAAAAGGTTGGGCTCCGGCTGCCTACGGCACGATCACCACTGCCTATTGGATCGCATCGGCCGTGTCGGGTTTGGTATTCGGTCGTCTGGCCGATCGCTTTGACCGGCGGGTAGTCATGATGCTGAGCATGTTGAGTTCGGCGCCGGCCTTTTACCTGCTGCCCGCCTATGAGGGTCCAGTCGCTTTCATGCTGGCGATCGCCGCCGGCGGCTTGTCAGGTGGCGCGCACAGCTTGATTGTGGTGATGGCGCAGGACCTGATCCCGATGCGCAAGGGCTTCGCCTCGGGGGCGATCCTGGGCTTCATCTTCGGTACCGGCGCTATCGGCACGCTGATCATCGGCGCTGTCTCGGACTACATTGGTTTGGCGACTACTTTCCAGATCGTCGCTGTCATCATCGCTGTAGCGGGGCTACTCAGCATGTTGCTGCCGCGCCAGACTAAGGACGTTTGAAGTCCCCCGACATGCCGGTTGACAGGAGAGCCATGCCCAGGCTGCACTATATTTCGCTGATGCGACTGCCCACGGAAAGGGCGCACGGGCTGCAGATCATGCAAAACTGCGAGGCTTTTGCGGACGCCGGCTATGACGTAACCCTGTGGGTCTCGCGTCGCTGGAACACGCCCGACATGCGGCGAATAACGGACCCCTACGCATACTACGGCGTCGAGCGCAACTTCAGGATTCGTCGCCTGCCTTGTCTCGATCTCTTCCCGCTTTTCCCGGCGGAAAGCGCCGGCGCGCGTTTTGCCTTTTACCTGCTGAGCCTGTCTTACGCGCTGATGATGTTGTTAGTGTTGCCTTTTATCCGCGCCGACATCTTCTATAGCCGCGATGAGTCCCTGCTCGCTCTTTTATCCTGGGTCAAGCCGAAACGATCACTGGCTTACGAAGCGCACCTCTTCCCGTCATCGGGGCGCGGCACGGCCTTGCAGCGAACCGTCTGCCAAGGCGTCGGCAGCGTTGTCGCGATCACTCCGCAATTGCGCGACGATCTCAACGAGAAGCGACAAGCTGCGCCCGACCGTACCATCGCCGCGCATGATGGTATCCGACGTGCGCGCTTCGAGACCCTGCCGAATACCATCGAGGCGCGCCGAAGCCTCGGCTGGGACGACGACGCTTTCATCGTTGGCTACGTCGGCAGCCTGAAAATGATTGGCTTGGACAAAGGCGTTGGCACGCTCCTGAATGCGGTAGCCGCTGTACAGGGGGCGCAATTGGCGCTCGTCGGCGGGCAGTCAGCGGACGCTCGCGCGCTCAAGCGGCAGTGGACCGAATTGGGACTGGCGGAGGAACGTTTCATTTATGTTGGGCGTGTGCCGCCGGGCGACGTTCCCTTGTACCTTCGCGCCTTTGATGTCTGCGCCATGCCCCATCCGGCGACAGCTCAATTCGCGCGTTATACCTCTCCGCTCAAGCTGTTTGAATATATGGCGGCGGCCGGCGCCATCGTCGCCTCGGATTTGCCCGGCTGGTCGGATGTGCTACAGCATGGCGAAACCGCCTTGCTCGTCCCGCCGGATAGTGTCGCGGCCTGGTCAGCGGCAATCGGTGCATTAAAACGAGATGCTAGATTAAGGCGGAAACTGGGCGACAATGCGCGAGAGCAAGTTATGACGAATTACACTTGGACTGTTCGCGCAAAACGTATCCTTGCTCATCTAGAAGCGGGTTTTGCTTAACGGGTCCTTGCCGGGGTCCTGCTGTCTCAGTCCCTCGATGGCTTTTTCTGCCGAAAAACGATCGATGTTATCGGCTTGCATCAAGCGCTGCAGCGCTTCGTCGTGACGGTCCGCTTTCAGCATCGCCTGCAGTTCGGACATATCCACGCTGGAATCGAACAACCGCAACTTGTTGCGCTTTCTTTTGTCTTCCACTTGCAAAAACAGGTACACGCCGACCAAGAAAAGCCCGGCCATCAGCAGGAGGTTAAGCGCAAGAAAAATAAGTAAGCCCATGCTTATCCCCTAGCAAGTGACATCTTTGCCATCGGCGCCGAAGGTGCGCAGCCGGTTTTCACTATCGGCGTAAGGCGCGACGCTCTTCGGCGCATAATGGAATTGCACTGCCCAGCGCGTTTTGTCCGAGCGGCTGGGCGGTGTGCCATGGTGCAGAAGACAATGGAAGAGCAGGCAGTCTCCCCTTTGCATGGGCACGGCAGCGCAGCGATCAACCTGCACGTCGCCATCGCAGATTTGCCAATCGCGCCTTGTCCAGTGGACGACTGGTCCTTCGCGGTGGCTACCGGGAATGATCATCATGCAACCGTTTTCCGGCACGGCTTCGTCGAGGGCAATCCAGGCGCCAACGATGGTCGTGTCCTTCGGAAAGTCAAAATAGGCCAAGTCCTGATGCCAGGGTTTTTCGCGCCCGATACGCGGTGGCTTGATCATCGCCATATCCTGCGTCAGAACCGGCGTCTCGCCGATGACTCGCTTCAACACGCTCAGCAAGCCCGCGTCCTCGGCAATTGCGCGCAAGCGCCGGTCGTACCGCACGATCGGCATTAACTTTCGCACACTGTTCAGGCGCTCTTCATCACCCAACTCATGGAAGCCTTCGGCGGCGGCGGATTCGATCATGATATTGTCGGTATCGCGCCGCAGGATCACGTCGCGCAGACCGGCTCTCGCGGCAACAATGGCGGATTGCGAGATTGCCTTGCGGATGAGCAAGAATCCCAATTCGTGAAAGCGCATGATGTCGTCGTCATGGACTTCAACGACGCCGTCGATGCCGTCGGTTATCTGTCGCTTGAATTCATACAAGCCGGCCGGTGGGGCGACGCCAGCAAAACTGTCTACGCTCATTTTCCGCATCCTCAGACGAAGCTATTATAACAAGCCCGTCAATCTTGACGAATCTGCCGCAGCTGATGTGCTTCAATGCTTTCCGCCACTTGCAGCCAGTGATCGGTATCGAGCAAGGCGATCTCCTCATCCGTCCAAAAGGCGTAGGCAATTTCCCGCGCTTGGGGAGATTCGGGGTCGTTCCGCACTATGCCCCAGTGTTCCATGCGTCGTCCATAGTATTGCTCCACTAATTCCGCCATGATGGCGTTGACCGTCGCACTGACCAGATAGCCGATACGCGGCGGTAGCGGACCCGGCTGCAAAGCATGCGCCAGGTCGGACAGCGCCTTCATATAATTCGCCGCCCCCGGGTATTCGAAGTCACGCATCGCTTGTGGCGGCAGCCTGGCGGGCGCGGTGCCGGTATTGACCATTTGCATAAGGATCTGCCGCGCGAATCCCGCATCCGGGTAATAGTGCTCGAAGGTCTCCAGGAAGGATTGCGCCCGCTCGACAACGACCGCCACAGCGAGATAGAACTCCATCTCCATGAAGAGCGTTTTCAGCAGAAACTGACATTGTTCAGGGTCGCGCTTTGCGGCGGCGTGTCGGAGCCGGTTCAAGCTACCTTTTGCGGGCATGGCGAATCTCATTCTTGTATGGCTTGATACGCTAACAGTACCCGTATCGAGTCCGGTTGGCAATTCTCTGCAGGCACGAACGGATATGGACAAACATTGCGCGAACCCATCAGCCCGGAAGCGCAGTTCGCAAGCGCCGGGCAACGTGTAACTTGCTCGCCGTTTCTCATCTACTCCAGCGTCGCAGATTCCGGTAAATTGTTGTTATAATTGAGACTAAGCCGTCCGAATAACCCAAGGAATCCATCATGGCCATAGCAAGCCCAGAGTTGCGGGTCGACAAGGTAGCTGAATACCTCGGCGACGAAGCTGATTATCTCTTGAACCACGTTTCCACCACCATTCCCAGGCAAAACCTGGCGCTGCCGGGTCCGGACTTCGCCGAGCGCGTCTGGATGGCAAGCGATCGCAATCCGCAAGTGATCCGCAGTTTGCAGCAGATCTACGATAACGGCCGCCTTGCCGGCACGGGATATGTGTCGATCTTGCCCGTTGACCAGGGCATTGAGCACTCGGCGGGCGCCTCCTTCGCGCCTAACCCCGCCTATTTCGATCCGGCGCGGATCATCGAATTGGCCCTGGAAGGCGGCTGTAACGCCGTCGCATCAACCTTCGGCGTTCTCGGGATGACTGCGCGTCGATTTGCCCATCGAATCCCCTATATCGTCAAGATCAATCACAACGAACTGGTTACCTATCCCAATTC
The DNA here is from genome assembly GCA_026708115.1 of Chloroflexota bacterium. Taxonomy (GTDB): domain Bacteria; phylum Chloroflexota; class Anaerolineae; order Aggregatilineales; family Phototrophicaceae; genus UBA6055. Next base: position 52,306 of record JAPOVL010000042.1, on the reverse strand, counting down.
GCACGAGCAGATCATGTTCGGAACGGTCAAGCAAGCCTGGGACATGGGCGCTGTCGCAATCGGCGCCACTGTCTATTTCGGCTCGGAAGACTCCAACCGCCAGATGATCGAAGTTGCCGAAGCCTTCGCCTACGCTCACGAATTAGGCTTGGCGACCATCCTCTGGTGCTATATGCGTAATCCCGCCTTCACGCTCAACGGCGCCAACCACGAATCCAGCGCCGATCTCACCGGGCAAGCCAATCATCTGGGCGTGACGCTGAGCGCCGATATCGTAAAGCAGAAGCTGCCGACGCAGAACGGCGGCTACAAAGCGCTCAACAGTGGAGATTCCTCCTACGGCAAGCTCGATGAACGTATCTACACTGAACTCAGCAGCGATCATCCCATCGACTTGACCCGCTACCAGGTCGCCAACGGCTACATGGGCAAGGTCGGCTTGATTAGTTCCGGCGGCGCCAGCGGCGCCAATGATTTCGCCGAGGCAGTCAAGACAGCGGTCATCAATAAGCGCGCCGGCGGCATGGGCTTGATCAGCGGCCGCAAAGCCTTCCAGCGTCCCATGGCGGAAGGCGCTCGCCTGTTAAACGCGATTCAAGATGTCTATCTGAACCAGGATGTGACGATCGCCTAAGCTCCTCGCGCTAGGTCATACCTAGCGCTCGCATCGCTCTGGCCACAATGTCGCGATCCATTTCGAATCTCGCCGCCAATTGCCCGGCGACATCCCCCTCCAGGTAATGATTTTGACGCTGCCCGTCCACGAAGACCTGCAAATGCCAGGGCCTATCGTCGCTGTTGAAGCGCCAGAGCAGATCGTCGATCACCTTGTTAATCACGATCTCGTTCAGAAACTGACCGCCATCGTGACGATAATCGTGAATCGTGATCGCGCGGTAGTCGACATCCGATACCGCTTCGTCGACAAGCGTGAAAGCCTGCTCTTGCGGATGAGGCCGGCGCCAAATCGTGTAACGATTTTCCTCTGCCGCTGCTACTTCATAGCGAAAAAACGGACTTTCAACCGCCTTAGTTTCGCGCTCGGGCAAAGGTAAAACCGCGTACAAGGGAAGGCCAACATCCACCAGGTGCTTGCGGCCGTCTAGCCAGATGATGATGGCGCTGTGGCAGCCGATTGATGTTCCCATGTCGTTGATGGTCAAATAGCCGTCATAACCCAGCCGCCGCAGCAAGCTAAAGAAAGCGTAATTGCTCTCGTAGCAAGTGCCGCCTGTACCCCTTTCGAGCGCGCTATCCCAAAACGACTCGGCAAAGACCGGGCAATCATCCTGTGATTCATACTTTGCCCGTCGGACAATGCGCGAAGCGCTTTCCCAAGGTACGATCCGCGTATACCTGTCGAGCAAGTGTCGTAGCGTGCCTTCAGTTGCTAGCGGCCGATCCGGCAGGCCAAAACGCTGCAAGATGCGTGCCGCCAGTGCGCCGTCGAGCGGAGGACTTGTGGTCATCTGACCTCGATCCGTCGGAACATAATGACCCTATTATAACGCCAGGACATGGCCTTAGCATAAACGCGATTCGGCGAGCCGCTGCCGGAACCGATTGTTGGCTACCACGGGCCAATGGCTTAAAATTGTACCTCCACCAGAAGCTGAAGAGCAGGGCGTCATCCCATGTGCTATGCCGAGATCGCTCTAAATGTGCCGGTCAAATCAACCTTCACCTACCACATCCCGGTCGAGCTGGAGCCGGACTTGCAGCTCGGTTCGCTGGTACGCGTGGAATTTGGCGTGGCCATGCAACCCGGTGTCATCCTGCGCTTCAGCGACCAAAGCGATATCCCCAAGACCAAGCCCGTGATTGAGTTGCTTGATCCACAGCCAGTGCTTGATGCAAACGCGATCGAACTGGTCAACTGGCTGAGCGAAACTTATCTGACGCCGATCGGCGTCTGTGTTTGGCTGTTATTGCCGCCGGGTTTCACGGGGGTGTCCGACCGGCTCTTTCATTTTCTCCGCGATAACCTGACGGACCAGCCGCCCCTGCAAATGACCCTGCCCGGCACGCGGGTCAAATCCGACCGGCCACTGCCGAGACGTTTGCTCGATTACTTGCGCCAGCGTGGTCCCAGGCGATTGCAGCAACTGAAGCGAGCCTTTCCCAAACAAGCTGTCGAGCGTGAACTGGCGCTGTTGGAAGACGCAGACATGGTCAGGAGTCAATCGGTGCTGGCGCCGCCAGCCGCGCGCAGCAAGACCGAGCCGCGAGTCTATCCGCTATTCTCGAAGGACCAGATTGATGAACTTGCCAAGAAGCTCGGCAAGCCTGTCAAACATGCTGATTTGCTGGAATTGATCGCCGGGCGAGATGAGGACCCGCTTGGTATTCATGAGGCGCTGGAACTGGTCGGCGCCAAGAACCGCGCCCCCCTGAACAGATTGATTGAACTCGGCCTGGTTTTCGTCGAGAAAACCGAGCGCGACCAGCAAGACTTGGTCTTCCTGGAGGCGACGCCCGCAGAAGTGTCGACGAAACTCTCAAGCTGGCGCGGCGACGAGATCTACCGGCAGCTCTTGAGGCACATAGTTGCAGCAAATCCTCGGGCGACGCCCTCGGAGATACGGACGGCGACCGGCGCTTCGGCGAACCTTATCCGAAAGCTGGAACGAGCCGGCGTCATCGAAATACGCGAGGAGCGGATCTGGCGAGATTCTTTGCAGGATTTGGACTTTGTGCCGGCCGAGCCCCCCCTTCTGACGCCCGATCAGCAAGCAGTTTGGGATACGATCCTGCCGGCCTTGCTGCGGGGCGGTGACGATAGCAGCGAGTCTGCCCGTTTCCTCTTGCATGGCGTCACCGGCAGCGGCAAGACCGAAATCTACTTGCGAGCGATCGCAGCAGTATTGGAGCAGGGCAGGCAAGCCATCTTTCTGGTGCCGGAAATTGCCTTGACCCCACAGACGGTGCGACGCGTTTCAGAGCGCTTTGCCGGCCGCGTAGCGATCGTGCATGGCAGCTTGCCCATCGGCGAGCGCTATGATACCTGGGTTCGGGCGCGCCAGGGCGATATTGCGGTGGTGGTCGGAACGCGTTCGGCCTTATTCACGCCCCTGCCCGATCTGGGCTTGATTATCCTCGATGAAGAACACGACGCCAGCTACAAGCAAATGGCCTGGCGAGGACAACCCCAGTATCATGCCCGTGACGTAGCCGACCATATCATGAATCGCAAGGGCGGCGTTCTGATCCTCGGCAGCGCGACACCAGACCTCCACTCCTGGTATCGCGCGCAAAAGGATCACTTGACCTATCTGCGACTGCCCAAACGTATCATGGGACATCGCCAGCGGATTCAGCAGCAAGCGAACCGCGCGGGGGTCGTCGCGCGTTATGCGCCCGGCGCTTTCGACTCACTTCATATTGATCTGCCGCCGGTCTCGGTTGTCGATATGCGGGCGGAACTCCGTCAGGGCAACAGCAGCATGTTCAGCCGCGAATTGGAACAAAGTCTGGCGGAGGTCCTCGATCGTGGCGAGCAAGCCATGCTGCTGCTTAACCGGCGCGGGCAAGCCACCTACGTCTTCTGCCGGGATTGTGGATATGTCCTGGAATGCGCCCGCTGCGACAGCCCTATGACTTATCATCGCTTTGATCAATCGTTGCGCTGTCATCATTGTGGCGCCAGCCAAGAGCAACCGCAGCAGTGTCCCATGTGTCAATCATCAAGAATCCGATACTTCGGCGCCGGCACCCAGTTGGTCGACGAAACGCTGCGCGATATGTTCCCGGGCGCGCGCGCGCTGCGCTGGGACACGGATACGGCTAGCAATCCACAGATGCATTTCGAAATCCTGCAGCGTTTCATTGACGGCGAAGCGGATATTGTGATTGGCACGCAGATGATCGCCAAGGGTTTGGACCTGCCGCTGGTGACGCTGGTCGGCGTGGTCAGCGCCGATCTGGGCCTGTCACTGCCGGATTTCCGGGCCGGCGAGCGTGTCTTCCAACTGCTGACACAGGTGGCGGGTCGCGCGGGTCGGGGTATCCTGGGCGGGAAGGTGGTCTTGCAGACTTACCAGCCTGATAATTACATCATTCAGGCCGCTTCTCGGCACGATTACACGGGATTCGTCGAGTCGGAAATCGCCTATCGAAAGGCATTGGGTTACCCTCCGTTTCGTCGACTGGCGCGCATGGTTTTCAGCTACACGGATCCTCACAAGTCGCAGCAGCAGGCTGCGGCGGCCGCCCAGCGCATCCAGCATTTGATAACGCGTTATGGCATGACTGGCACAAGCCTGATCGGCCCGGTACCTTGCTTTTTCACCCGCATTGATCGTCAATATCGCTGGCAATTGCTCGTGAGGGGACCCAACCCGCGCAAAATTCTGGAACAGCTGGCGACAGAGCCGGGCTGGCAGATTGACCTTGATCCCATCAATGTCCTGTAAAGGCTGTTTTCGATGATGTCACTGAGGCGTCAATAGCGCCGAGGATTATTTGAGACGCGAGAGCAGCTTTCGTGTGGCTTTCGGACTTAGCCTCTCCATTGGGCTGGATTGGCGGGCTATCGGCGGCAGCGCGCTATTGCACGGAGTTATGGTCAAACAAATATGCGCGACGATTAGGAACTTTGCAATTTCTATACGGCCTGTGGAGCGGCCTATCAGGACGCCCGAAAATCGCCATATGGATTTCAGATTTTTTGGCGATATCGAGTTTGATGACGCCCCACAGCGTTGAATGGAAGACCGAAGCGTCCCTCGATCGGGAATGGGATAAAAGATGCGCTGGCATGCCTTAGAGATTACGAATTTCGCGTAGTCAGCGGCATTTTAATGTGATGCGATTGCCTTGGCGAGTCCTGCCATCGATTCCGCGGAGACGCGCGCCGAATGTTAGAATTTCGACACATAACTTGTAATTGGGTTAGCAATTGCCGTATGCTGAACATTGGGGCTATCTTATGCGTAGATTCTTGAGTCTGTTGTTCGGTCTTGGTTTTGGCGCCATATTGGGCGCTTTGTTGGTTACATTCTTTTCGCCGGTTTCCTCGACCGAATTTCGTGAAAACTGGCAGCAACACTATCGCCGCGCGCTGGCCGCTGGGCGCCGCGCCAGCTCGGAACGCCGAAGTGAACTAGAACGAGAACTCAGTGACCTGCGCGATGCCTGAACCTCCAAATTCCTGACAATGTAAAATGCTGCGCCTCGCTGGTTATGTTGCGGCTGCAAGAGACGACATGACGGATACTTCTGCTCTGTCTGTATCGACGCAAAAAGTAAAACGGTCGCGCAAGCTGGACTATTCCGTGCTGTTTGCCACGATATCCGCGGCCAGCATGGCCTATGTAGGCAGTACGGCGCTCAACGTCGCCTTGCCAGCGATTCAAATTGACCTGAATGCGCGCGGCGCCGATCTCTTGTGGATCTCCAATTCGTATATAATCGTGCAAGCCTCGCTGCTAGTTGTCTTCGGGTCGCTTTCCGATCGTTTTGGCCGCAACCATATTTGCATGTTGGGTATCTTGCTCTTCGGCATTGCGTCGCTGATAGCCGGTACTGCGCCAACTGTCGAGATCTTGATATTGGCGCGCTTTGCCCAAGGCGTTGGCAGCGCGATGATCGTGCCATGTACCCTGGCTATCGTTTCCTCACATTTCAGCGGCGATAGACATGGCTGGGGAATCGGCATTTGGTCGGCTTTTACCTTGTTCTCCAGCGGCCTGGGTCCATTTATCGGCGGCGTGCTGACGGAAATGGGCATGTGGCGCATGATCTTTTACGTGCAAATTCCCTTCGGTATCGCTGCGGCCTGGGTGCTATGGCGATACGTGCCGGAAACGTATTACAAAGATACCAGGCCTGTCATGGGTTGGCTGAGCGCGCTGTTGATTACCTTGTCCCTGCTCGGGCTGACCCACGGCTTCCTCGAAGCGCCCCAGTTCGGTTTCGACCATCCGGCGATCTGGCTTTCCATTGTCTTTGGTATCTTGACGCTGCTCTTGTTTGTTTTGGTGGAAACCCACGAGCACGCTCGTGAATTGCTGGATCTTTTTCGAGTGCGAACATTCACCGGTGGCAATCTCGCTTTGTTCCTGCTCTATGTTTCTGTGGGACCTATCCTGATTTACATTCCGTTGAATATGATTCAGATTCAAGGCTACAGCGAATCATTCGTTGGCATTGCCATTTTACCGATGACGATACTCATGCTGTTATCTTCCGCCTATGTTGGCGGCATAGTTGATCGCTATGGTCCGCGAAAACCGATTGCTGTGGGCCACGCGCTTACGTTCGTTGCGTTTGTACTATTGGCCATGATCGGCATTACGGGCGGACAGCATGACTACTGGAAAACGTTTTTCCTGCCGCTATTCCTTGCTGGCATGGGGCTGGGAACAACCTTGGCGCCGCTGACCGTCGCTGTGATGGAATCGGTTGAGGAAACGAAAGCCGGCATTGCGTCCGGCATCAGCAACACACTGTCCCGTGTGGGGCAGGTGCTCTCGGTGGCTGTCATGGGTGGTTTTGCCCTGTCTATATTCACAGCCGCATTGTTGAATGACTCAAACGTGCGAGATTTGCCCGAGGCGACGCGGTCTCAGCTGGAGATTGAGTCGATGGACTTGGGGGAAACAACCATTCCCGAGTCGCTGACCCCGTCGGAAAAAGCGAATGTCGAGGCGGCAATTCGCAATTCTCAAGTACTCGCATACAATGTATTGCTTTGGGTCAGCGCTGCCTTCTGTTTGCTAAGCGGGATAATCTCGTGGATTATGATCGACAATCGTTTGGTGCGCCGACAGGAGAATGTGCCTTAAGTAATCACAGCAAGTTTTCGGGAATCGTTGTTGGTGGCAGTCTTATTTTAACCTGTGGAAAAACTGCCGCTGGACAGAGTAGAAATAGCCATCGGGGCATGCCTGCCCGTCGCTGCAACATCCTGTGGCGGGTTTGTAATTGGCGCTAGTCGAGTGCAGAACCTTACGATAGATTATCGGGTATCTCACGATTGGGCTGCGCTTCATTCATTCGCCATTCGGATGCTGGATGAGTATTGACGATAGAAATCATGCCGACGAAACCTAACAATACGCCTGGCTTTTGGGTGCTTTTTGCCACCATAACGGCTGCGAGCATGGCCTTTGTCGCCAGTTCGTCGCTTAACGTGGCGCTACCGGCTATTCAAGTAGAACTGGGCGCGCGCGGCGCTGATCTCATTTGGATTCCCAACGCCTACGTTATGGTTCAGGCCTCGCTAATCGTGGTCACCGGTTCGATGGGCGATCATCACGGGCGCAATCGCGTCTGCCTAGTGGGCATTCTGCTCTTCGGCTTGGCTTCGGTGATCTGCGGCTTTGCTACGACCACGAATGTAATCATCGCCGGCCGCTTGGCTCAGGGCGTCGGCAGTTCGATGATCGTACCGAACAGCCTGGCGCTCGTTTCCGCTCACTTCAGTCGCAAAGGTCAAGGTTGGGCAATAGGTCTCTGGTCGGGATTCACCGTATTGATGGCCGGAATGGCGCCATTTTTTGCCGGGGTTGTTACCGACTTGGGCATGTGGCGGCTGGTGTTTCTCATTCATATCCCCTTGGGCATTTTGGCAGCAATCGTTTTGCTCCGTTATGTGCCCGAAAGCTATAACAGAAACGCGCCGCGGCGCATGAGTCTTGTTGGCGCGTTACTGATCATCATTGGTCTTGGCGGGATAACCTTTGGCTTCATCGAAAGCTCAACATTCGGTTTTGGCAGTCCCGTAATCATTGTTGCCGTTATCGGCGGCGCCGGCGCTGTAGCCTTGTTCCTCCGCGACGAGCGAGAAGGCAAACATGGGATATTGCCTCTGTGGCTTTTCAAGTCGCGTACATTTAGCTCCGCGAACGCCATTTCCTTTGTTTTTCACGGCGTGATACAACCGGCGCTGCTTTACCTGCCGCTTAATCTGATCCAGGTACAAGGTTACAGCGCTACCTTCACGGGTTTATCCATCATTCCATTGATTCTGGTTGCGACGCTGGGTTCTACCCTGGTTGGCCCCCTGCTGGATCGGCGGGGACCGCGCCTTCCCATGGCGCTTGGTTTAGTCATTGTCGCCATCGGGTTCTACTTCTTCGGCAATGTCGGCGTCACCGCGGGTGAATCCGATTACCTCAGTTCCTTCTTTGTGCCGGTTGTAATCTTCGGCTTCGGCTTTGGTTTGTCATTTGCGCCCCTGACCTTGGCGGCAATGGCTTCTGCGCCGGAGAATAACGCCGGCATCGCTTCCGGCGTCAACCACACGACGACGCGTGTCGGACAGGTGCTGGTCGTCGGCGTTCTGGGCGGGCTCGCCATCACCTGGTTCGGCCAACTGCTCATGAACGACGCCTACATTCGTTCTTTGCCGACCGAGGCCCAGGCGCATCTCGCCGCCGATGCCGGTGACCTGGCGCAAACCTCCATCCCCGATTGGCTGACGACCGAAGAGCAGGAACGGGTGCATCAAGCAATCCGCGAGTCCTTCGCCGCCATCTTCGGCATCTTGATGCGTATCGGAACGGCCGCCTGCCTGCTCAGTGCCGTCATCGCCATCTTCACCATCGACGATCGCGAGCTGAAGCTCAAACGCGGGCGAGACATCCTTGATGATAGCGATATGCTGCCAGATGAACTGCGAAAACCTAAGGCTGACGACCCTCGGCGTAAACGGCCTCCCGAATTCCCTGGAGATAGCCAATAGCGAACAAGCGCCCGATTGCCGAATAGCCGGCGTTCTCGTTGTCGTCTCCGGCCATCGTCGGCACGTGATCCGGCCGCAGCACGCCGTCGAAACCGATATCACGATAGGCGCGCATGCAAGCAACCATGTCCGTTTTGCCCGCATCGTGGAAGGTCTCCTGGAATTTCTCTGGCACACCCGCTACATCACGCATGTGCACGAAGAAGATCTTGTCGGCAAACTTTCGAATGACCGCAGGCAAGTCATCCGTCATCAGCGTGAAATTGCCTTGACATAGGGTGATGCCGTTCATGGGACTGGGTACGAGTTCGAGCAAGCGCTCGAAGTTCTCGATACTGCGCATAATGCGGGCTAAGCCGCGGATGGGCGAGAGCGGCGGGTCGTCGGGGTGCATAGCCAGCTTCACCCCGGCTGCCTCCGCTACCGGAATCACCCTTTCCAGGAAATAGCGCAAATTGTCCCAGAGCTGCTCCTCGCTGACCTCGCCATACTCTGTCAAGGGCGCCTTGGTCATCTGACTGTGATCGTATCCGGTGACGAGGGCGCCGCCGCGCGAACGGATCGTGGTCGAGGTGCGCATCCAGTTCATCACCGGCATCCATTCGTAACACCAGACCTCGATCCCCAGCGCCCCCATATTGCTGATAAGTTCGCAGACGGCCGTGATCTCTTCGTCGCGGCCCGGCAAGCCCAGCTTTGTCTTGTCTAGCGGCGGTCGACTCTCGAGCACAACAAGCTCCAAGCCGCGATCTTCGTATGCGTTCTTCGCGCGCAGCAGCGATGTATAAGTCCAGGGCGCCTCGCCGCCGCCTTGCGCGTCCAAGTCCATGGCGCCAACTACTTTTCTGACGCCACATTGCTGAACCATATCCCAGAGTATGGAATGATTAGGGGCTAAGTACTCCGCAATCTCGATCATGATATTCCCTTTGAGCAAGTTATCGGCCAACCATTCCACGTGAACGGCGGGCTGTCATGTTTGGGACGCAATTCCTAACAACTTCGCAAAATCAGGCATCCTTGCTAAAATGCGGCGATTGTCCTGCGCAGCTACACTGTGCAGGATACATCTTTTTTGCATGGCCTGCGTAGATAATAACGATATCGGCAGCGAGAATCGAAAATTCATGCAGAGCGTCGCCGAAGAGAAGCATCGCGATACGGAATCCCTTGTCGGGCTGAGCAGCGCCGATGTCCAGCAGCGCCTGCGCCGGGGCGAAAGCAACGACTACGAGGCGCGCGTCGGGCGCAGCTATTGGGATATCTTCCGCGAAAACGTGCTGAATCTGTTCAACATCGTCTTGGGAAGCCTGCTGATTGGCGTGATTATGCTGGGTGACTACGCCACGGCAATCTTCGCCGGCTTCAGCGTTGTCTCGAATACCTTTTTTGGCATGATTCAGGAATTCAACGCCAAGCGCCAACTCGATCGGCTGGCGGCGCTGAGCGAGCAGAGCGTGTCCTGCCTGCGCGACGGGAACTGGATCGACGTGCCGATGCGCGCGGTGGTCAAGGACGAGATGATACGCATCGAACCTGGCGATCGCCTCGTTGTCGATGGCGGGATCGTCCGGAGCGATTCGCTGGAAATGGACGAATCGCTCTTGACCGGCGAATCGGACGCCATCAGCAAAGCGCCCGGCGACGATGTCTACTCCGGTTCGTTTTGTACCGCGGGCACCGGCATCATGCGCGCCAGCAAAGTGGGCGCCGAGAGCTATATCAATCGACTTTCCACCATCGCCAAGCAGTACAAAATCGTCAAAACGCCCACACAGATCAAGATCGACATCATCGTCGAAATCACCGTCCTGATCATGTTTGTCTTCGTGCCCTTGATCTTCATCACCGGTTTCTTGATAGACAACGCCTTTCTGGAGATCGTGCGCAACGCCGTCGTTTTCACCACCAGCCTGGTGCCGCAGGGCCTGGTATTGGTGGCGATTCTTTCGCTGACGATTGGGGCGGTCAAGATCAGCCGGCAGCAAACGCTGGTGCAGCGGGTCAACGCCGTGGAATCGCTGGCCAACGCCACCGTGCTTTGCTTCGATAAGACGGGTACGCTCACGCAGAACAAGCTCGCCGTGCACGAGATCATCGAAATTGGCGAAGCCGATATCAGCGCGGTCCAGCGCGACCTCTTCATTTACCTGAAGAACTTGGCGCACCTGAACAACACCGCCCAAGCGATTGAGCGCTATATCGAGCGCGCCGTCCGCGCCGACAGCTATCCGCCGAAGGTACGAGAAATCCCCTTCTCGTCCGCCCGCAAATGGGCGGCGGTTGAGTTGCCCGATTCGACGCTGCTGCTGGGCGCGCCGGAGCGCCTCTTGCGCCCGTCGGACCCACATTTCGCTCATGCGCAGGCGATGGCGCGGGATGGCATGCGCGTGCTGGCATTCGCGCGAATGCAGGGCGCGCCGGCCGCTGATGCCATCGAGGTCGCGGATGCAGTAGAGCCGATTGCGCTGATTGTCATGAGCGACCAGATTCGAGACGATATTCAAGATACCTTGCAGGCCTTCCGCGACGAAGGGCTGAAGCTCAAGGTGATTTCCGGCGACAACCTGGAAACGGTGCGCGCCATCGCGCGGGAAGCGGGCATGTCGGTTGACCGCGCTTATACCGGCGCCGAGCTTGAGGCCTTGGGCGCGACGGAGTTTGCCAGCGCCGTCAGCGAGTCGCAGGTATTCGCCCGCGTCGAACCCGATACCAAACAGCGCATCGTCGAGTCGCTGGTGCGGCATGGCGAATACGTCTCGATGGTCGGCGACGGCGTCAACGATGTGCCGGCGCTGAAGGCGGCCAACCTGGCCATTGTCATGAATGACGGCACGCAGATCAGCAAGGATGTAGCCGATATTGTGCTGCTTAACAACGCCATGTCGACGCTGCCGCGCGCTTTCCGCGAGGGCAAGGAAACTACGCAGACCATCTTCGGCACCATGAAGATGTTCCTGGTGCGCAATTTCTACAATATCGCGCTTTTCGTCTTCATCGCTTTCATGGCGCTGCCATTTCCGATCACGCCGGTGCAGATCAGCTGGGCCACCTTCGGCACGGTCAACCTGCCGGCGACTTTCATCGCTTTCGGCTGGCTGCGCCCGCAATACATGGCGCGCTTCCGCCGCGACGTGATGGATTACATCTTCACCATGGGATTCATCGGCGCGGTGATCATGACGCTGCTCTATCTGATCACCTGGTTCAGCAGCGATGGCGATCTGACGCTGACGCGTTCGAACATGACCATCATGGTCGCGCTCTACGGCATGCTGATCACTTGGCACATTCAGGGCATCGATCTGTATCAGCCGCGCAGCTTCGCGCAGCATTGGCGCATCTTGATCCTGACCAGCGTCCTGACCGCGTTGACCATCCTCATCATGTACGCCTATCCGGCGCTCTTCGAGTTCAAGCCGCCCGTCTGGGACGGCGGCGATGGCTCGCTCTTGATCGTTGCCATCGCGGTCTTGTTCCTGCTGACGATGGCGCTCTTGAGTCACGGGATGAAGTACCGCTACTTGCTCAGCCGCTTTTGGGATCTGATGTCGCCGGATCGGGGATAGTGTATCGATTTCGGTTGAAATACTTTTGGCCGATCCTCGACATGAGAACCTTAAGCGAAAACAGGAACGACGCTGCTCGGCGCGAGCACTCTGTGAAGCGCAATGTGTCCTCAAATGCTGGGAAGATGCCCTGATTTGCTCTCATTTTACCCTGATTTTGCCCCCTTTTTGGATAACAGTATACATACAGTATCTATACGAGGGGGGGGGGGGGGTACCCCCTCCCGGATCTGACAGGTCGCCCCAGCAATTTTCGTCATAAGAGATGTCTGGCGATGGGCGCAGGTATCGCTTTGAAGTTCCTTCGTTTTTGTCCATTTGCGGATCCAGCAAACTCGTTTTCGGCCTTTAGCGCCTCTTTTTGGAGTTTGGACCGGGCCCCGGATTTGAAGGGCGGGGTCCCGGGATGGGCGGCTGCGTGTGACGCTACGTCGAAGTATAGGGCAAGTCGGGGGAGAAAAGAGCGACTATATGGTCGCGGTTTTGGGTAGCGTTGCGCGGCTTGGTACGCGTGGGATGATTAGCGTTAGCTGTTGAGTCGCATCGGTGATTCGCGGCGTACGGGCATTAAGTAGAGAGTTCTATTCATAGAAAGCATGTGCTATAGTTGGTCGCGCATACGGAGATCCTTTGAATGCAAATAACGAGGTAGAACGTGACGGACTATGACGAAAACTTCTTTGACGAAATGAGACCTTGGTCTCGTCTGAAGAATCGGATTCTTGGCGCATATATGTCGCCATATTTAGCCAAGGTAGCCAAAAGACGTGCAAGGATCGTTTTGGTGGATGCGTTTGCAGGAGCCGGTAGGTTTTCGGATGGAACAGCCGGCTCCCCGCTTATCATTTGTCAAGCGGCAGAAAAGTATGCAAAAGGCAAATATGATGCCTACTTTTTCAATAGCGATCCATCCCATCATGAGATGTTAACGAGCGTTTTGGACGCGGAGAATCTTGTAGCAGCTAAGCCGATTCTTGGAGATGCTATAGATCAACTCAGACAGCTCATTGCGAGTCTTCGTAATGAGACACTGTTTCTCTATATTGACCCATACGGGCTCAATTGCGAGTTTGATGTGTTGCGTCCCTTGCTAGAACGAGACAGAAGTTCCAGTACAGAGATACTTATAAACCTTCATATGCCGATTAGTCACCGCTTGGGAAGCAGGCACACGTCGCAAGGCGATGGACCAGTTGCCCCACGTATCCAAAGTTATCACCACAAGCTAACGCGAGTTTATGGCGGAGAGTATTGGAAAAACGATCTAGTGTCGGATTATCATGCTAGCGCAAAGAAGCGGGAGAAAGCGCTAGTCGACCACTACCGTGAAAAGCTCGCTAGTACCGGGTATTTGACTTACACGGGAGCATGTCCAATTCGTGAAACTACCTGTAGCGCAACGAAGTACTTCATGGTGTTTGCATCGCGACATCCTGACTCTATGCTACTCTTGAACGATGAAATGTGTAAGTCATACAACAAGTACATGAATGACCGGGAGGCTCAAGACACATTGTTTTCGAAATTAACGTGGCAAGATTGGCGTGACGATAAGGAATTGACGGAGTTGGTGTTGAGCTATGTCGCGATTGAAGGCGGAACTTCTCGTATTGAGGTTTGGTTGGGAATTGTTCAGGAACACTTCATGCATTTTACGAGCGCAGAGTATCGAAGTGTCATCAAAGAACTACATTCTAGAGGTAAAATTGAATGCTTCACATCAGTTGGTAACGACAATCTTATTTCAGCAACAAGAATAAATGACGAAACCATAGTTAGAATCGCCCGGCAACAAGAACTGCTTTAAGCGACGTATTCTACGGGAAAGTTCTCTCGCCAATCGTCCCATTCGAGATTCCCCTTAAAGAACACAGGTACATCCTGAGTATCAAGCAGATTAACCAACTTTCCCGTCCATCCCTCTTTCGGCTGGAAAACCCGACTCCCATTCGACGCTGCGCCGATGATCGCCCACTCGAAAGGTAGTCTCTCTTCCGTCTCCAACCACTCCTCGAACACAGGCGCCACATCAAACCAGAGCGGCTCAATGCTCATGAACTTCACGTTAGCTTGGATCCTCTTCATGTGCCACAAGTAGGCCTTCAACGCGCGCGCGCCGCCAGTTGCGCTCATAAGATGACCCGCAGGCAAGCTCACACCGACCCAGACGTTTTCTGAAAACTTGAATTCCGGCAGTCGTATGGGAAACTTGCTCAGTGTCTGGAATATGTGCCAGTCCGCCTCCACCATCACGTCCAGCACTTGCTTGATTTGCTCTTCCGGTACCCAGTGACCGAAGAGATCGGCCATGCTGCCCACGAAGATGCCTGCCGCTTCTTTCAGTTTGAGCGGGGCATTCAAACTATGAGGACGCCAGTAGTGATGTTCGAAACCATGAGGGTAACCGGTGGTAAAACGCTCGGCGATGGTCTTGGCGTAGCACTCAGTAATTGATCCGTCCGGCATTTTCCAAGTGCAGCCGTGAAAGCAGCCGCCGGTGGGATTCCAGGTGTAGCCGGGCCGCACCGTGCCGTCCGGTTCTCGGATGCGCGTCCATTCGATGCCTTTGGGTGGTTTCTGCCGATTCATATCCGCCCTTTCCGCGTTGACGAACAAACGTTCTGAATAGTATAATAGAACATGTGTCTTAGTCGCGCAACCCATCTACCATATATTCTTATGATTGGCAAATGAAGCGTCAGATTCAGTTCACCCGCCACCCCCGCCAGCGCTCCCACAGCCAGACCAGGGCCAGCGCCGAAAAGACGTAAAGCAGCGGGTCCGTGGGGGAGCGGTAGCGCGTCGAGGGATGGAAGAGCAAGTAGACCGCTGTCTGGCTGATCTGCACGAAAAATAGCAAGCTCAGATCCCGCCAGTCGCGGCGGCTCCGGACAGCACCGCCGATTGCCAGCAGCCACAAGCCGCCAAAATAGACGAGATGCAGGTTGCGCCCGACGACGGCGAAGAGGCCCTCGTCTTGATAGGCGGCATTGGCGGCGCTGACGCCGGTATGGGATTCGCCGTCGCTGATGATTTGCACGACGCCGTCGGCGGTGACGCGCAGGCGCTCGCCCGCGCGCAAGTTGTTGAGCGGCGTGACCTGCGGGTTCCAGTAAACCCAGAATTTCACCCAGAGCAATTCGGGTATGCGCCAGGGATGCTCGCGCAGGTAGCGCAGGCCCGCGTTCAGCAGTAATTGGTTGTTGAGATAGGGGTCATCAGTCCGCGGAACGTCGGGCGGGCGGCTCGACCACTGCACATCGTAGCCGGCGCGAAAAATGGGCACGGTCTGCCGATTGTTGCCCTGATACAGGTTCTCGCCGCCGTTGAGGGCCACGGCCACGAATCCCCCGTGAATCACTGCCCCACGGGCCAGCCAGGGCAACAAGACCAGAAGGCTGACCAGCGCCACCGGCAGCGTACGCAGCAGGGATCGCCGCCAGCTCAAGCGAAAGAGGAACCAGAGCGCCAGCAACAGCGCCAGGGGCGGCAATAAGGCCCGCGCCAGAGCGGATAGGCCCAGGACGAGCCCAGCGGCGGCGGCGAGCGCGAAGGTCTGGCGATTCTCCCTTTCCTGCTCCCGCAGCAAGATCATCAGCCAGACGAAAAGATGCAGCAGGGCAATCCAGAGCGCGGTGTCATTCAGGGTAAGGTTCTGGAAGATGAGATAAGGATAGAGCGCGTAGAAGACAGCGCTGAGCGCGCCTATCCGTGCGCCGCGCCCGCCCGGAAACAGTCGCCGCGCAATGTCGTAGAGCAGGGCGATGGCGCAGACATCAAGGAGCGTATGAATGACGCCAACGGCGACATAGCTGCGGCCGAAGACGGCATAGATCAGCGCCAGCAGCGCGCTGTAGAGCGGCGGCAGAACCGAATCCGGCACGCCCGGCTCGCGGCCGTAAACGCCGGTTTCCAACAGATTCAGCGCGTAGGCGTCATAGGCGACCGAGCCGTGAATATCGCCGCTCGGCTGGCTGAAGGCGAAGACCGATGGAAACGCGAATAGCGCGCCGAGCCTCGCGATGATTGCGATGGCCAAGACTGCAATGAGCTTGTGCTTTAGGACAGACCTGCGCATCACTTGATCGTTGCTCCGGCACAGCATTGCTTGTTATCAGATCTCAAGGGAGGGAGCGCGTAGCTGCGGAGAGACCGGTGAGTATTGTTTCCCGGCTTCACAGACAAAAGCGAAATCCCCCTACACAACTGTACAGGGGGACTTCATCAAATGCTCGTCTTTTGTGTCCCGTTCAAATTGAAAAGGACGCCAGAATGGTTAAACCGCAGGCTGTTTGTCGCCCAGCGTTATCGACTCGATATCGTCCATCAACTGGTTGAACTGATCGAGATTGAGTTGCTGCTTGGCATCGGACATGGCCACGTCCGGGTTGGGGTGGACTTCCACCATCAAGCCGTCGGCGCCGCTAACGCGGGCCACGCGCCCCAGCGGATTGGCGATATCGCGTCGTCCCGCGGAGTGTGAGATGTCAACGATCACCGGCAGGTGGGTTTCTTGCTTCAGCAGGGGCACGGCGCTGATATCGAGCGTATTGCGCGTCCACTCGCTGAAGGTGCGGATGCCGCGCTCCATGAGAATAACCTGGTGGTTGCCGCCGCTCATGATGTATTCGGCGGCGTAAATGTATTCTTTCAATGTGGCGCCGAAGCTGCGCTTGAGCAGCACGGGCTTGCTTTGCTTGCCCAGGGCCCGCAGCAGGAAGCTGTTTTGCATATTACGGGCGCCCACCCAGAAGGCATCGACATATTCGTCCATCATCGGTATCAACGACAGATCCAGCACTTCGCTGATGACGACCAGTCCGTATTTGTTGGCGACCCGTCGGGCGATCTTCAAACCCTCTTCGCCCATACCCTGGAAGTCGTAGGGAGAGGTGCGCGGTTTGTAACCCATACCGCGGATCATCTTCACGCCACGCGCCGCCAGCACCGCGGCCACCTCGTCCATTTGCTCGTAGCTTTCCACGGCGCAGGGACCGGCGATAAGCTCGAAACTGTCATTACCCAGGCGCAAGCCGTTGCTGAATTCGATGATGGTATGCTGATCGGGCGACTTGCGCTGCACCAGAATCGTTTGCCGCGCGTCCTGCTCTTCGAGGTTCAAGGTGGCGCGGAAAACCTCGTTGAATAGCTTGCTGATCGTTTCGTTGCTGAAGGGACCTTCGTTGGCGTATTGGAGCGCGTTCAGCATCTCGGCTTCACGTTGGGGGTCATAAAATCGCGTGCCCATCTCTTGCTGAACCTTGCCGATTTCCAGCGCGATTTCGGCTCGCTTGTTGAGCAATTCCAGGATTTCCAGATTGATCGGGTCAATCTGGTCCCGTAACTCCTTGAGACGGTTTGTTGAGGACACGGCTTCTGTACTCCCAATACATCCACTAAATGGCCGGTGAGGGGTATTATACACAGGTATCGGCAAATAGCATGGTCAGATTTTTTCAGCCGGGCGAGGTCTGTGATGTCGGAGTTTATTCCAGGTTTGTCGCTTTCGCGGGATTTTTTCCAGGATGCGGTCGCGCCGATCATTGATCAAGCCTACCCGAGTTTGCCTTACAGCGCCGCTTTGATCGGCAGCGGATCCGAGGTGCTGGGATATGATACCGAAGTATCCACCGATCATCACTGGGGGCCGCGCGTCATGCTTTTCCTTAGGCCGGCGGATCACGCGGGCCACGCGCCGGCATTACGGGAATTGCTCAGTCATCGTCTGCCTTACGAATTCGCGGGGTATTCAACGCACTTTGGGTTGCCAAAGGTCGGCGACGGGGACAACGGGACGCAGATTCCAGAGCGAATCGATTCCGGCCCCGTCAATCACCGCGTCGAGATCTTGACCATTGACGGCTATCTGCGCGCTACCATTGGCATTACCGGGGAACAGCCCTTAAGCGCAGGCGACTGGCTCAGCCTGCCTCAGCAAAAGCTGCTCTCGCTCACTGCCGGCGGCGTCTTTCGCGACGATCTCGAGTTGGCAGCTCTACGGGCGCGGCTCGCCTGGTACCCTCATGATATATGGCTGTATCTGCTGGCATGCGGCTGGTCGCGCATCGGCCAAGACGAGCATTTGGCGCCGCGCGCTGCCATGGTCGGCGACGAACTCGGCGCGGCTCTGATCGCTGGCCGGTTGGTTCGCTCCATCATGCAATTGTGCTTTTTGATGGCGCGGCGGTATGCGCCTTATGCCAAGTGGTTCGGCAGCGCCTTCGCCGAACTGCCCTGCGCCAGCGAATTGATTCCGGCGCTGCGGGGCGTTCAAGTCGCGCAGGACGATGAGGACCGACAGGACGCTCTATGCGCAGCGTACGAGAGCCTGAACCGTCAGCATAATGCGCTGGGGCTGACCGAGACGATTCAACCGCGGCTGCTGCCCTTTCATGATCGCGGCTTCCAGGTCAGCGCGGCCTGGCGCTATTCCGAGGCCTTGATCCGCCGCATCGGTGATGACAAGCTGCGGGCGGCGGCGTTGCGAGCGCCAATCGGCAGTATTGATCAGTTCAGCGATAATACGGACTTGCGCGAGGCGGTGCATCTGCGCCGGAGAATCTCAGCGCTATATCATTGATATCGCCTGTGAGCGCGCCGCTGAAAAGGCCGCAACCGATCGTTTCACGTCGGCTTCCGTGGTCGCCCAAGAGCAGACACTGATGCGAATCACGGGTTCTCCGCGCCACTCCGACCCGCCGCACCAGCACTCGCCGCTGGACTGTATCGCGCTCAGGGTGGCCCGCGTTAATTCCGGCTTTTCGCAGGCCACCAGCACCTGATTGAACACGACGTCATTCAGAATCCGGAATCTGCGCCTGGCAAGTTCCTCAGCGAATTGTCGCGCCCGCGCGCAAAGCTGTGCAACCAGTTCATCGACGCCGGCGCGACCCAAGGCTTTCAGCAGCGCCCACAGTTCGATCCCCCGCGCTCGACGCGACATCTCTGGCGTGTACAGCATACCGTCGCGCTCCTCGCTGAATTGGAGGTAGCTGCCAGTTGCTTGAAGTGCCTGTAACAGCGTCAAGCGGTCTCGGCAGAAAACGATGCCGCAATCATAGGGGCTGTTGAGCGTCTTGTGGGCGTCGACGGACCAGGAATCCGCGAGCTCAATGCCAGTGGTTAGGTGCGCCGTCGCTTGGCAAGCGCGGGCCCATAAGCCAAAGGCGCCGTCGACGTGCACCCAGGCCTCAACTCGCTCCGCCGCAGTGCAAATGGTCGCGAAATCGTCGAAAGCGGCGCTGTTGACATTGCCCGCCTGCAGGATCAGCAGCGATGTTTCGTCCAATTGGGGAAGCTGCCGCGCGTCGAATCTGCCCTGATCGTCGGCGGCCACTACCTCGATCTGAGCTTCGCCAATACCGAGAATCGCCAGCGCTTTGAAGACGCTGCCGTGTACCGCTTCGCTCATGATCAGGCGAATGGAAGGGGCGCCGAAGAGCCCGCGCTGGCCGACATCCCAGCCTTGCCGGCGCAGGATGGCGTTGCGCCCGGCCAGCAATCCGCATAGGCTTGCCGTTGACGTCCCGCTGACAAATCCCGCTGCGCTGCCCTTTGGCAGGTCAAGCAGGTCAACCAGCCAGGTTTCGCAGAGCGCTTCCAGCTTGGCGGCAATCGGCGACATGATGTTTAGGGCCGCGTTCTGATCCCACACATCCGCCAGCAGCCTGGCCGCCAGCGCCGCCGGAATCACGCCGCCGTTGACGAAGCCAAAATAACGTCCGCCGCCCTGGGCGACCGCCGCCGGCGCGCCGATCTCGTGCAGTAGCCGCAGGATGGCGCTGGTTTCGCAGGGTCCATCTGGCAGTCCCTCGTCCAAGGAATGCAAAGCCTCCAGCGCGGTCGCAGGCGGGAAGGCGGGGCGATCTGCCAATGAGTCGAGATATGCCAGCCCGTGATCGAGTGCCTGACGATAGATGGCCTTGTCTTTCGATTCCTTTTGCAACCGGGCCAAAAGCTCACTCATCGCAGCATCCATATCGCTCGCCGATTAGGGTCAATATTGCATTCGGGCGCTAATTCCGGAATACGCAATTTGTAAGCCCGCCGTAATATCAAGGCAATATATTTTCACTAAAACATGTACTATACTAAAGGTATCCGATTCGATTAGGAGAGTGAAGAGGATTATGGACACGATCAAAAAACCGTCATTGTGGCTCGGCGCTTTGGTCGGCGCTCTGTTGACGATGACGCTGACTTCAGTGCTATTCCTGGCCGATCAACTGGCCGGTTTGCCCTTTATCCCCTTTGACGTATTCGACTTTGTATCGCGGGTATTGCCGGGCGCGCTGCTGACTTTCGGCATTGATATGATGGTAGATATGATCATCGCCTTTAACATGGGCGAGACATCTGTCGCCGCCAAGACCGCCGAGCAGTTGATGGGTCTGGGCGCTTTCCTCGGGCTGGGCCTGGTCTGTGTCGCGGCCTTCTACGGGATCTTAAATCGCAGTAAAACCCGCGCTCGCAATCTCTACCCCGGCCTGATGCTGGGTTTGGGATTTGGCGCGGTCATGCTGCTGATCTCCGAGCAGGTGAATCTGACAGCCACCGCGCCGAAGGCTGCGCAGATCGTTTGGGTTCTCATAGTTAGTCTGTTATGGGGAGCGGCTGCCAACTGGATCTATAACGCGCTCGCGCATAGTGGCGCGAAAACCAAGATCGACGAGGAGACAGGCGAGACCATCACCGTCGAGGCGCTCGATCGCCGCCAGTTCATGGTGCGCATCGGCGGCGCTAGCGCGGTCCTGACTGTCATCGGCGCCGGGCTGGGCGCCTTCATCGGCAATCGTCCTGGCGAAGGGCAAGTTGCCGGGGATGCCTCGGGCGCGTCCGATGGCGATGTCCTGCCCAACCTCGAAGGCAATATGGAGCCGGCGCCGGGCACCCGACCCGAATACACGCCGCTTGACGATCACTATCGCATCGACATCAGTTCGCGACCTCCGGTGATTGACTCTGGCGAGTGGCGACTTGATGTCACGGGTCTCGTTGAGAATCCGGTCAGCTTGTCACTGGGTGACCTCTACGACAAGTTTGAGCGGGTCGATCGCTTCATCACCTTATCTTGCATCAGCAACCGCATTGGCGGCACCTTAATCAGTACCACCAAATGGTCGGGCTTCCGCATGAGCGACTTCCTCGAACTGGTGAAACCACAAGCGGACGCCGTCGCGCTAAAAATCACCGGCGCCGACAATTTCGATGAATATGTCATGCTCGATGTCATCAATGCCGACGACCGCATCATGTTCGCTTATGAGTGGGACGACCAACCGCTGAAGCAGAAGCACGGTTTCCCCTTACGGATCTATATCCCTGATCGCTACGGCATGAAGCAACCCAAGTGGATAGAGAGCATCGAGTTTGTCGATGCCTGGCAGGAGGGTTACTGGGTGCGGCGCGGCTGGAGCGTGGAGGCGATGGTGAATCCGACCTCGGTCGTCGACACCGTGGCGACGGACGCCATCCTCAAGGACGACCAGGGTTATGTCGTGCCAATCGGCGGGATCGCCTATGCCGGGGCCAAGCGCATCTCTCGCGTCGAAGTCAGTGTCAACGACGGCGATTGGCAAGAAGCAAAACTGCGTATGCCGCTCTCGGAATTGACCTGGGTTTTGTGGCGCTTCGACTGGCGCTTCCAGGAAGGCGAGTATCGATTTTCAGTGCGTGCCTATGACGGAGACGGCAACTTGCAAAGCCTGGAATCGCGCGGTACCCGACCCGACGGCGCCACCGGTGTCCATTCCAAGAAAGAGACGATGCCCTCGCTGGCCGATTTGGAATCTCCTCCAACAGAAACCGAAGCCTAATCGGCTACTCGATCGACATATGAGCGCCTCTTCCAACATGCTTGCGGAAGAGGCGCTTTTCATTTATACGTGTGTACACTTAGCCTGTTAACATATGCTTGCGTAGCGAGACTCACGTCGTTAGAATATGGTTATGCGCTCAATCATTGCAGGAGACGCTGAGCATCATGGACTGGGGACAAACCATCGCGACAATCGCATCAGTGTTGGCGGTAGGCGTAGGTCTGTTAGCCTACATAACGCGCCAGTTTAACCGCATTAGCGATCAACTCGTAAACCTTGACAATCGTGTGAAAAGTGTTGAAAACGAACAGACTCGCTTCAATGAGCGCTTTAATCGCGTTGACGATCGCTTTAATCGCGTTGACGATCGCTTTGACCGCATGGAAGCGCGAATTGACCGGCTGGAGGAACGCCTGGAAGAGGGGCTTCAGGATGTCAGAGGCGACTTGCAGAGTCTGGGAATCGAGCAGGCGCGCATGCTTGGCTTCCTGGAAGGGCGAGGTGTAATGACCAAGGCTACCGTAGACGCTGAATCCGCCTCATAACGCGCGCAGCCGCGGCTCGAATAGCGGCAGCGCAAATCCCGTTTCAAAGGCGCAACTCACTCACTAGGCAAAGCGTTTGAATCCAGTTAAGGACATTTGCTTCTCCACTCCCTGTTGACGCGCTGCTGCGAAAGCGCATCCCCACTCGACACGGGTTTGCCAATCCAACTAGCTGATGGTATCGTTCTGGCACTATCCGCCAAACAACAGGTTGCAAAATGTTTCGCAGTTGTCCCTTTCGTATGCTTGCGCTTGCGCTTCTGCTCGTCGTCGCAAACGTCGCGTCGGCGCTACGCATCTATGTTCCGGTGACGCTGGATTCGGTCGCGCTGCGACGACCGGAGGATTGCTCGGGGGCATTCCTGGCTCATGAACTGGACCATATCACGACACCGACCGCCACGCCGATCGGTTTCTACGACAGTAATGGCGCGGGTTTGGCCATCAATGACCTGAACAATGACGGCTTGCTGGATATCGTGCTGGCAAATCTGGGCGGCGACAACGCGGTCTTCTGGAATGCGGGCGATCTGCAGTTTCGCAAGCAGGCGCTTCCCTCCCTGACGCCGTCGCGCGCGGTTGCCGCCGTCGATGTCGACGGCGACGGCTGGCTTGATATCGTCTTCACGCAGCAGGCAGCCGCGCCGCTATATTGGCGCAATCAAGCAGGTACCGGCTTCGCTATCCAGATTTTGAAAGGCGTTAGCTATATCGGCTATGCCATGAACTGGCTTGATGCCGACCGCGACGGCGATCTCGATTTGGTCACCGGCTCCTACGATGTCGAGAATGAAATGATCCTGGGTCAATCGGCGCCGAAATCGGGCGTGATCTATTACGAACAGCGGGAAGATCGCTTCCAGGCGACTCGGCTCGCGAACCGGTCCAATACCCTGGCCCTGCTTACCCGCGTCAACGCTGATGACGCCCTGGAAATCATCATCGGCAACGACTTCGCCGTGCCCGACCGTTTCTTCACATTTGTAGACGGCAATTGGCGTGAGCAGCAGCCGCCGCCGGTGATGCCGCACAGCACCATGAGCTACGATGCGGCCGACCTAGATAATGATGGCCGCGTCGAGATCTACGCCGTGGACATGAAACCCTATGACGATGATGAAGAAACGATGGCGCAGTGGGGACCGGTGATGGACATGATGATGGCGATGCCCCACGTCGAAGGCGACCCACAGATTATGGAGAACGTGCTTTACGCCGGCACTGGAGCAGGCTTGGCGCAAAACATCGCGCCTCGGCTGGGCCTGGACGCGACTGGCTGGAGTTGGTCGACGAAATTCGGCGATTTGGACAACGACGGATTCCAGGATCTATACGTTGTCAACGGCATGATTTCTCGCGAGATGTTCTCGCACTTGCCGGGCAATGAATTGGTAGAAGAAAACCAGGTCTATCGCAATCTTTCTGGCAGTCGGTTTGCGTCGCAGCCAAACTGGGCGCTCGACGATAAGGCGAGCGGGCGCGGCATGTCAATGGCGGACCTCGACAATGATGGCGATCTTGACGTGCTTGTCAACAACTTGAATGCGCCTGCCAAAGTCTACGAGAATCAACTTTGTGGCGGCGATAGCATCGAGGTCGATTTGCATTGGAAGAAATCCGCCAGCAGCAGCATCGGCGCGCGGCTGTATCTGCAGACCAGCGAAGGCGTCTATCGCCGCGATGTAACCGTAACCAGCGGTTACCTCTCGGGCGATCCCAGCCGGGCGCATTTCGGCTTCCCGTCCGGCGCCGATTTGCAGCGCTTAACCATCATGTGGAATGATGGCGAATACAGCGTCGTGGACGGATTAGAGGCGAATACCTTGATCACGGTGAGGCGGGCATAGCAGGTCAGGTCGTCTTTGCGATGACGGTTTCGCCGCTATCCGCCGATGTAGCGCGACATTTACGACCTCGATCCCATTTTCTTTTTTGATACCGACTTGAGGGCAGAGTACATCGGTTCACCATGCGTGGGCGCGCTTGCGAATGAGCGGCTGCTGTGCCAGAATCTCGTAATTGTAAAGTCTTGTTGATTGGAGTTCGTTATGTTTTCAACAACATATTTGAAACGCATTACTGCTACGGCGCTTATCGTTGTGCTGCTGCTGCTTTCGGGACTCTTCGCGACGCCCTTGGCCGCGCAAGACGGCCTCGCCGACGCCGCGGCCGCCTTGGTCGGCTCCATGGCGGAGTACGGTGTCAGCGAGAGCGACATCAGCTTCAGCAACGAGGGACAGTCGATCGTCGGCACGCTAGCAATGCCGGAGGGCGAGGGTCCGTTCCCGGTCGCCCTGCTGCTGCATGGCTTCACTGGCATGCGCCATGAATTGCCGGTTCTAGGCACCGAAGACACCATGTTCAGCCGTGCTGCGCGCTGGCTGGGCGAACGCGGAGTCGCCAGCCTGCGCATTGACTTCCGTGGCTCTGGAGAAAGCGAAGGCGCTTGGGAGGACACGACCTTCAGTGGCCAGATCTCCGACGCCATCGCCGCCCTGGATTACCTGGAGATGCTAGACGGTGTCGACAGCGCGAACATCAGCGTCCTGGGCCTGAGCCAGGGCGGACTGGTTGGCGCGGCCACGGCTGGGCGCGATGCGCGTGTCAGCAACCTCGTGCTCTGGTCGGCGGTGTCGAATCCTGTCATGAGCTACGGCATCCTGCTGGGCTATGACAACCTGCTGGCCGGCGCGGCGGCCGGCGACGAGGCGCTGACCATCGCATTGCCCTGGGGCGCCGAAACATCGCTCAAGGGTCCCTTCTTCGAGGACATCTTTCTCGTCGATCCCGTGGCCGAAATAGCCGGCTATGGAGGTCCGCTGCTGGCCATCACGGGCGCGCGCGACACAACCGTGACGCCGCAACCGCATGCCGGCCAGGTCTTCCTTGACTATCACGAGGGCGCGGAGGCTCTGGTTGTACTGGATGGCGACCATATCTTCGACGTCTTGGCCGAGGTTACAGAAGTGATCGACGAGGCACTGGCCTATAGCTTGGCCTGGCTGCAGAGCAACTAGCGAAACGTTGATGTGGCGCGTGATCATCATCCCGAATGACGGCCAATACGACGTCGAGTACAAATTGAAGGGGACTACAGCGATCGCGGCGAAGCCATGGCGTGTTTCAGTCGCTGGCAGGGCGCGACGCCAGCGCAATGTCCGTGTTGGCTGTCGTTGACGCTGATTGACAGAGGATAATCTTCGTGTTAGATTATTGTATCGGTTGCGTAATCGGTTTTATGATTCGTTGCGCTTGAATTGCAAGTGAAGAGTTGACGGTCCGACGTATGTCTGTTTCATCACCGTCCTTGGTTTTGCCGACTTGGTTCACCCTTGGAACTCCCAGATATGTCGTTGCGGGAGGCGACTAGGTGGCCGCGGCGTATAGATCAGGGCGCGATGGCCAGTCCCCTTGGGCGGCCAAAATACGTGAGTTCCGGCTGGCTTTCACTGGGCTGCGCCGCGAAGAATCGATCGCCGGTTATTTGTTCCTGTTGCCGAACCTTATCGGGTTCATTGTTTTCATGCTCTTCCCGATATTGTTCGCCTTTTACATCATGCTCACGGACTGGAGCCTGGCGAGTGCGCCGACATTCATTGGTCTCGAAAACTTCGAGACCATGATCAACGACAGGCTGTTCTGGAAGTCGCTTGGCAATAGCTTCTACTACACCTTCGTCGCCGTGCCCACAGGCATCTTTATCGCCTTTTGGCTGGCGCTCGCCTTGAATCGCAAAATGCGCGGCATCATTTTCTTCCGCACCGTCTATTTTCTGCCGCAGATCACCTTGACGGTTGCCGCAGCGACAATCTGGCGCTGGATCTACCAACCCGAAATCGGCATGATCAACCATGTACTCGAATGGTTCGGCATTGACGGGCCGAAATGGATTCATGATACGAAATGGGCCATGCCTAGCGTCATTATCATGAGCAACTGGCAAGGCATCGGCTTCGCCATGTTGATACTGCTTGCGGGCTTGCAAGGCATCCCGGAAGAGTACTACGAGGCGGCTTCCATCGACGGCGCCAGCGGCTGGCAACGCATGCGCTATGTGACGCTGCCCATGCTCTCGCCGGCGTTTTTCTTCGTGATCGTTACCTCGCTGATTGGCGCCTTCCAAGCCTTCGACCAGTTCTATATCTTGACCGAAGGCGGCCCCGCCCATGCGACCACGCCCTTAACGCTCTATATTTTCCAGAACGCCTTCACCTTCTTTAAGATGGGTTATGGCGCGGCGCTGGCGGCGGTTTTGTTTGTAATCATTCTTATCATCACGATCATTCAATGGCATCTGGCGCGGCGCTGGGTGTTCGGATTCGACGAAGACGAGTAAGCAGGGCGTATTCAGGCGAAAGCGATGGCGAGAGCGACAAAGACGCAAGGCAGTTTGATCGGGCAGCGGCAGGTCAAGATCCTGATGGATCTGTTTACCTATATCGTGTTGGCCGTCGTCGGCATCATCTTCATCATGCCCTTCGCCTGGATGGTTGCAAATTCCTTCAAAGATATCCGCGGCATATACACTTACCCGCCGGAATTCATCCCCGAGGTCTGGCATTTCGAGAACTACACCGAAGCCTGGACGATGACGCATTTCGACGCCGGCTTTCTCAACAGCGCCATCGTCGCCGCGGCGGTGGTGCTGGGCCAATTGTTCACCGCCAGCCTGGCCGGCTATTCTTTCGCTCGGCTGCGCTACCCCGGGCGCGACAAGATCTTCCTGCTCTATATATCGCTGATGATGGTGCCCTTCACCGTCTTGTTGATTCCTCTATATGTGCAGATGCGCTACTTCAACTGGATCAGTACCCTTCAGGCGGTGATCGTGCCCTTCCTCTTCACCCCTTGGGGCACGTTTATGATGCGGCAATTCATGGTGACTATCCCGCGGGAATTGGAGGATGCCGCGCGTATTGACGGCTGTGGCTTCTTCCGCACTTACTGGCTGATTATCCTGCCACTGACCAAACCCGCGCTGGCGACGCTGGCCATTTTCACCTTTGTCAACACCTGGAACAGCTTCCAATGGCCGCTGATCGTGCTGGGCAAACCCAAGGTCAAGACACTGCCATTGCTGCTGGCGTCCTTCCAGAATCAGTCCGGCATGCGTACGCCCTGGCATCTGATCATGGCGGCCGCCACATTCGTCGTCATTCCAGTCTTGATCGCATTTGTCGTGGGACAGAAGTATTATGTCCGCGGCATTGTCACTAGCGGCATCAAAGGAGGTGGCTAGGGACCCAATATGTAACGCGTTTATCAATCGCAGTTTCAATTATGAAAGGATGCACACATGATTCGCAAAAGCGTTCTCTTCTTGACTGTCCTGGCGCTGCTCAGCTTGGGTTTCGCGGCCTCGGCACAGGATATGACCGACTGGACCTGCGGCACGGTTGATGGCGATATGTCCGGCGCCATTACCATCACAGGCTGGGAGGGTCCGGGCGAGGTCGATAAATTCTTGCTCGCCTTCGACGAATTTTTCGGCGAATACTATCCCAATGTTGAACAGATTCTCAACACGGGCGTGTCCTGGACAGACTATTGGACGACCTTGCCGGCGCAGTTGGCCGGCGGCGCCGAGATAGACATGGCCTGGATGCACGACACCCGCAACGATACCTTTGCCGCCAATGGCTGGGCGCTGAACCTCGATAGCTACCTGGAAGCTTGCCCGATCCCCGGCTGGCCCGAGAAGTTCGTCGCTTCGCAAGTCGACGCCTTCAATTATCAGGGTAGCCAATACGCCATCCCCTATGACCTGGCGCCCGGCGGGCTCTACATCAATCTCGATCTCTTCGAAGCGGCCGGCGTTGAACCGCCTGGCGAACACACCAGCTTCGAAGAGTTCACCGAATTAGCCAATGCGCTCACGCAGGATACCGATGGCGATGGCGATACCGATATTTGGGGCATCAGCAATATGGTCAGCGTCGGTCGCGGCGCCGGCGGGGCCTACTGGGTCATCAAGAGCTTTGGCGGCGAACTGTTCAATGAAGAGAACACCGCGTCAATGATGAACTCGCCGGAAACTGTTGCTGCCTTGCAATGGCTCGCCGACCTGCTCTGGGATTCGGGCGCGCACCCGACGGCCGAGTCCGTCGCCGCCACCGGCTTCACAACCGAATTCCTCTTCGCCAACGGCAATGTCGCGATGCACTACGCGCTGAATGACGCCGCCGCCCGCATGTGGGAATTGGTTGGCGATTCCTTCAACTGGACCGTCGTGCCAACGCCAACCGGTCCGGCCGGACGCTACAACTTCATCGGCGGTTCCGCCTTTTCGATCCCGGCATCAGCGGCGCAGCCCGACCTGTCTTACGAGTTGATCCGCTTTACGCTGGCCAACCCCGCTCACCTTTGCCGCACCGCCGCTATGGGCGCGGCATTGACCAGCCAATCCGAGTTCCATAATTGCGCGGCGCCCGATGACGCGCCCTATGCCGACGCCTACCACGAGGTATTCTCGGTCATTGGCGCGCGCGATGGCGTGCACCCGGCCTACCATCCCAAATACCTGGAGTGGGAGACCTCGGTCTGGGTCGCCAATATGGACTTGCTCTGGACAGGCGAGGAGCGAGACGCCGCTGTTGTGGTAGAGCGCGCGCACGAACAGACCAACGCGCTCCTGGGCGGCTAGACTGTAAGTTCGCAAAACTTACCTGCAGGCGCGGCGGCGGGTCCTAGACTCGCCTCCGCCATTTTTTCCAGTTGAAAATTAGCGCTTTTTGCCTGCTTCATCTCGTGCTACCATTCCCAGGCGTGTTTTTCAGCCGCAGAAACGCTGGTCCCCACTGGTGAAATGCGCTTGGCTTTCTTATGGGCAGCGACTGTTGCTGTATCCATACAGATATATTTTCAAGGAGAAAGAAATGAACATTAGACGCATTGTCTTGATATGCCTGTTCTTGCTCACATTCAATGGCTTGGCAAGCGCGCAAACCGAACTCAGCCTGTGGTATCACGGCGCTGGAAACCCGGAAGAGCGCGCAGTCTTGTTGAGCGTGATTGAAGACTTCAACGCGTCCCAGTCGGATTGGTCGGTCGTCATCGAAGAGTTCCCGCAGGGATCCTACAATTCGTCCGTCGTCGCGGCGGCGCTGTCGGGAGACTTGCCCGACATCATTGACGTGGACGCTCCCGTTATGCCGGGCTGGGCTTGGTCTGGTTACATGGCCCCGCTCAACCTGTCCGAAGGCGCGCTGGACGGTTTCCTGCCCGGCGCTGTCGGCGTCTACAACGGCGAAGTCTATGCCGTCGGTTTGTGGGACGCTGTGGTCGCCATTTACGCTCGCCGATCCGTCCTGGAAGCGAACGATATCCGCATCCCCACGCTCGAAGAACCCTGGACCGGCGAAGAATTCGACGCCATCCTGGAGACCCTCCAAGCCACCGGAGACTTTGAAAACGCGTTTGATGTGGGCATGGCTTGGAAAGGCGAGTGGTATACCTACGCCTTTTCGCCCTTCCTGCAAAGCTTCGGCGGCGACATGATCGACCGCGAGACCTACCTCACGGCCGAGGGGGTCTTTAACGGCGAAGCCGGGCTCGCCTTTGGCAATTGGTGGCAGAGCCTGTTCGAGCGCGGCCTCGTACCCGGTACATCGCAAGATCCCGCCGATCGTGATACCGGCTTCCTTGACGGCAAGTATGCGCTGCAATGGAACGGCAACTGGGCGGCGCGCGCCGCTGTGGAAGCCTTTGGCGACGATGCCTTGTTCCTGCCCGCGCCCGATTTTGGCAGCGGCTCCACCATAGGCGCCGCTTCCTGGCAATTCGGCATCTCGTCTACCAGCGAACATCCTGATGGCGCCAGCGCATTCATCGAATTCGCCATTCAAGATGAATACCTGGTCGATTTCAGCAACTTTGGCGGCTTGGCTCCGGCGACCGCCAGCGCGGCAGCCATGTCCGACCTCTACTATGAGGGCGGCCCCCTGGAAGTCTTCTTTGGCTTGAGCCAGGCGCAAGCCCTGGTCCGGCCCGTTACACCGGGATATGCCAACTTGTCGCTGAGCTTCGAAAAAGCCGTGACTGATATCGCCGACGGCGCAGACGTACAAGATACACTGGACGCAGCCGTTGACGAAATCGAACAGGACATTGAAGACAACGGCGGCTACGGCTTCGGCGATATGTAGTTGGCGTTTTGCCAAAGCATTTCACCATCCCCGGCCCTTCCCCAGCACACCGGGGAAGGGTGGCGGCGACGTCCGCGGGGCGACTTGGCAAGTCCAGCGACTCGTGGCAAGTATATCGCGCTGTGCCCCCCTGACGCGTCGACTGCCCGTCATTAACTTGGCGGGCGGGCGCCGGGGGCAGGCTTGGCGACAGCGCCGCGCCACCGGCTCGCCCCCCCAAATGCCTTTTCTATTGACCTTATTCCGAATTCCTCGCTGACCTTAACCCGGTTTCTTGGGACAGCCGCATGTTGACAGCAGCTGAAGCCAGAAAAAACGCCCCGCTCTGGGTTCGTCTCTTGTTACCGAAAGACGCGCCGCTATATCAGCGGAATGACGCGCTCTTCGGCTGGCTGATGGCATTCCCCGCGCTGCTGATCCTGACCGTGTTCCTGGTCATCCCCTTCTTGATGGCCTTTGTCATCTCGTTCACCAATCAGCGACTCATCTCGCCCAATCCAGCTGAATGGGTGGGCTTGCGCAACTTCGAGCGTCTGCTCAGTGTTCGCGCCTTTACGCTGGAGCCGGAGCGGGACGACAGCGGCGCGATTGTCTACCAGGACGGCGGCATCGTTTATCCGCGACTGCGCAATTTCACGCGCAACAACCCCAATTATCCCGAGCTCGACGGCTTGCGCGAATTCACGTCCTGGCAATCGGGCGAAAACCGCACCGTCATCTTGGTCGCGGATGTTGTCTTCTTGCGCGCCTTGATCAATACGCTTGTTTTCGCCAGCGTAATCGCGCCGATGCAAGGTGGCTTGGCGCTCTTGCTGGCGCTGCTGCTCAACCAGGCTTTGCCCTTCATCAACGTATTCCGCGCCATTTACTTCGCGCCTGTCGTGGTCTCCATGGTCGTGGTGTCGCTGCTTTGGCGCTTCATCTATGACGGCAACAACGGTTTGCTCAACAACTTGTTGGGCATCCTGTCCTTTGGCAGCATCCAACCGGTTGATTGGCTGGGCAACCCCTTTACCGCTCTGCCGGCTATCATCGCCATGTCCGTCTGGCAGGCGGTGGGCTTTCACATGGTGATTTGGCTGGCCGGTTTGCAGACGATTCCGGCCAGCCTGTATGAAGCCGCGGGTTTGGATGGCGCCGGCGGTTGGCAGAAATTCCGCTTCGTCACCTGGCCCGGCTTGCGCAATACAGCCGTGCTCGTGCTCATCGTCATTACGATCCAGGCCATGGGTCTCTTCGTACAAGTGGATGTGATGACCCGCGGCGGCCCGCTGGACGCCACTCAAAGCGTCGTCTACCAGGCGGTGCTGCGAGGCTACGAGAAACAAGACATCGCCGAAGGCTCGGCCATCTCTGTCATCCTCTTCGGCATCGTCTTCGTCATCGCCATGACGCAGCGCTATCTAACACGCGAACGGCGCTAGCCATGAATGCCATGAGCTTCGAAACGCGTCACAATCTCAGCATCGGTCTGCGCTACGCCCTGCTTATATTGATCGCGACTATCTTCATCTTTCCCATCCTGTTTATGGTGATGTCCTCGCTCAAGCCGGATTTGCAGATGCTGCGAGATTCGGCTTCGTTGCGCGCCTTCTTGCCAGTGGGAGATATCTCGCTGAACAACTACGCCGAAGCCTTTGAACGCGTGCCTATCATGCAGTTCGCCTTCAATTCTGTCTTCACCACTTCTGTTTCGGTGGTGGCCAGTTTACTGCTGAATTCGATGGCGGCCTTTTCCTTCGCCTTCTTGCAGTGGCGCGGCAAAGCCATCCTGCTCTCGCTGATCATCGCCACCTTTATTGTGCCTTTTGAAGTGATCGCCATTCCCATGCTTCTGGTTGCGAATAACCTGCCCTGGATCGGCCCCGAAGGCATTGAGATCGGCTGGCTCAATTCTTACCACGTGCAGATCATCCCCTTCATCGCCGATTCGCTCGGCATCTTCCTCTTCTATCAGTACTTTCGCGATTTGCCCGATGAATTGGTGGAAGCAGCGCGCATCGACGGCGCCAGCATCTGGCAAATCTACGCGCGCATCATCATGCCGATTGCAGGTCCCATCGTCGCCACAGTCGCCATTCTCAAGTTTCTGGTGATGTGGAACGCCTATATCTGGCCGCTGATGACCATCCGCTCAGAGGAGTTGCGCCCCATCATGGTCGGCCTGCAATATTTCTTCCAGTTGAATATTGCTTGGGGCGAGATCATGGCCTACTTGTCGATGGTAACCATCCCGGTGCTGATCTTCTACCTGGCGCTGCAGCGCGCTTTCATCGAGAGCATTGCTACTTCGGGCATCAAGGGCTGAATCGGATCTCTATTCCTCCGGCAACAGGCTCCGCGCAAAGGCCAGGTCCTGGACGATCAACTCGTCAACCCGCTCCTCGTCGCTGTATTCCGCCGAGAAACAGATTGGTCCTTGATAGTCAATCGCTCTTAGCTTGGTTACCACACGCGGCCAGGAAGCGCGTCCCTGCGCGCCAGAGGTCCAGTAGATCTTCCACTCGGCGACCTCGGCTTCGGGACCGCTGCGGCGACGCCAGTAGGCGTTTTTGAGATTGACCACGCATAGATAGGGTGCCAGGATATCCAGCGCGGCCTCGCTGTCCATACCCTCAAGCGCGTTATGCGCCGGGTCCCAAACGGCAGCCACATAGCGCGGGTCGTAGTCCTTGAGCAGATTGTAGGCGCCCATTTCGTTGACGGGCACGAACTTGCCGCTGTGGTTCTGCACGCCGATCTGCACATCGTATCCCTCGCAGAAGGGCAGGGCGCTATCCAACTGACGGCGCGCTTGCGCTTCTGCGGTCCAGTAATCCAAATCGCGCTGCCAGAACATGACGCGGTTCATCTTGATGTTGGCAGCGGCGCAGGCGCTGTAAAGCCGCTCGTCATCGAAGGGCAAGGCTGCTGTGACGTTGAGCACGCGGATGCCATGTTCGTCGAGCAGTTTGACTGCGGACGGCAGATCGCGCTCGATATTCTCGGGCTCGACCTGGAAACCCGGACGCACCGGCAATTCGATCAGGTCGAAGCCCAGGGACTTGATATGCGCGGCTAGTTCGGGCAAGGGCAGGTCTATCCAGGGTTTGGTAAAGACGGCTAATTCATTCATCGCGCGTCTCGCTTAACTTTTGGTCGGCAACATGGATACCAGGTCAATGTTGACGCGCGCGGGCAAACCCGCGATGAAAACCACAGTGTCGGCGATATCTTCCGGCTGGATCATTTTCATCTTTTGTTCCCGGCTGAACTTGACCGGTCGCCGGTCAATGATGGGTGTATTTCCCGCCCCAGGGTTGAAGAGGCAGGCGCGTACGCCGTGGGCGTTGCCCTCTTCGTTGGTAACCGCATTGAGCGCTTCCATACCGATCTTGCTGGTGCTGTAGGCCACGCCAGCGCCGATACTGGGGAACATGCCCGCCCGCGACGCGATATTGACGATAAGCCCGTCGCCGCGCGCTTTCATCTCCGGCAAAACCGCTCTGGTGAAGACGTAGGCGCTGGTCAAGTTGATATCCATCAACTCGCGATACTGCTCCGCCGTGGTATCTGTGATAGAACGCTGCGGAATGTTGGTTCCGGCGTTGTTGACCAGCACATCAATCGGCCCAAAGGCCGCTCGGGTTTTCTCGACTGATGCCTGTATCTGGGCGTCGTCGCTGACGTCGGCCGGGCAGACCAAGGCCTCGCCACCTTTGGCGCGCGCCGCTGCGGCGACATTCTCCAACAGTTCGGCGCGGCGCGCCACCAAGCTGACCTTGGCGCCTTCCCCCGCGCAAGCGATGGCGATCGCTTCGCCGAATCCGCTGCTGGCCCCGGTGACGATTATCGTCTTGCCATCCAACACGCCCATCTGATCCTCCCCGCGCTCGCGTACCAGCGCCTATGCCATGGTTTCGAGCATAGCGCGCGTGACTTCGAAGCGCAATTTCCCGTCCTGCAGATAGCTAGTCACCTCGTCCGTGATGATGGTTCCCTGGCGATGACGGGCTTGATGCGTGACCGAGGCAACATGAGGCGTAATGATGACGTTGTCCAACTGCCTGAAGAGGCTCTCGTTCGGCAGCGGCTCCGTCTCGAAGACATCCAGCGCCGCGCTGATCCGTCCCGACTGCAACTCCGCCAGCAAAGCGTTCTGGTCGACAAGACGCGGCCGAGCCGTGTTGATAAAAATCGCCCCGTCTTGCATCCAACCAAACTGCTCCGCGCCCAACATGCGGTAGGTCTCGGCCGTGGCTGGTGCCTGCAAAGTCACGACTGGACATTCGCGCAGCAGCGTCTCCAGATCCACTTTGCGTACACCCATGGCAGCGGCAGCCGACTCGCTCAGGTATGGATCGTAAAGCCACAGCACCGCATCCACAGCATTCAATTTCTTGATGACCTCGCGCTCGGTATGGCCAGCGCCGATGATGCCGATGCGCGTCCCCGCCAATTCTGTACCCGGCGTCAGTGCCCTGGCCGGCGCCCAACCCTCTTCTTTGAAGGCGCGATCAATCTTGTGGAATCGGCGCAGGCAAAGCAGGATTAGCAGCAGGGTCGTCTCGGCTACGGGAATGGCCATCGCCGCCGCGGCATGCGTGACTCGCCTGCCGTCGGCGAAGACCGGCGGCGGCAACAAGCGCTTGATCGTGCCCGCGGCATGCGCGATCAATTTTAAGCGGTCGGCGGCAGCCAGCACGGCGTCGGAAAAACTCGGCGTGCCCCAGCAAGTGATGACGATATCCTGTCCCCCGATCAGGCGCGTCAACTGAGCTTCGCTGAGGTTGTCCTCTTCGTCCTGCACCGTCAAGTCCCCCAGCGCCCGCAGCCGCTTCTGCTGCGCTTCGGCAAACAGCATGTCAAAAAGTTCCGGACGCATGGCGATCAGAAATTTTGCTTTGTTCTCCATGCTCGTTAGTCTTGGAGAGCCTCCCGCAGCTTCGACGCTAGATTGGCTTCCGGCTCGTAGGGCAACGCGACCACCTTGTGGTTGAGCGAACTGGCGTAAAGCGCCAGAATGACGTTGAAGTCGACCAGGGCGCGTTCCAGGTTTAGTGGGTGCAGGGCGCTATCATCTTCCAGCCAGTCGAACATCGCCTCGGTCATGGCTGCTTGCCCGAGCACGTCTTCCTCCGGGTACTCGTGATCGCCGCTATCGTAGGCGCCATTGATGAAGCTCTCCCAGCCCCACATCGTCCAGTGGATATAGCCCTTCATGCCGTAGACCGCGATGCGCTTGTGCTGATAAATCGCGTCGCCGCGCGGCACGCGCGGGGCGTTCTCGCCGCAGCGCAGCGTGGCCTGCACGCCGTTATCGTATTCAACCGCCGCCAAGCTTTGATCCGGCGCGTAATGCTCTTTTTCATTGGGCTGCAATCCCTTCGCGCCCGATACTTGCCCGAAGACGGTCGTCGGCCTCGCTGGATTGAAGGCGCCGATCGCCTGCAGGGAATGCGTCCCCTGATAAGCCAGGTTCATGCCCGAGCTGGCTTCGATGAAACGGATATCGCCGATGGCGCCGTCAGCGGCCAGCTTCTGCAAATGCTGCCGGCGCGGATGAAACTGCAATTGATGATTGATGGCGACCTTGATCTTTGGATTGCGCGCGGCGAAGTCTCTGATCGCCAGGTAGTCCTCCCCCTGTATCGCCAGCGGTTTTTCCACCACGACCGCCGGCACGCCTGCTGCCTCAGCCGCTTCCAGGACCTCGAGCCGGACATTGGGCGGCGTGCTAACATGCGCCAACTCGGGCCGTTCTTTTTCGAACATCTCGCGGTAATCGGTATAACGCGCTTTCACATCGTATTTGTCGGCGAACGCGTCCAAAGGCTCGGGCCGCAAGTCACAGACGGCCACTACCCGGCCTCGTTTCACATACTGGTAGGCATCCGCGTGCCCGTGTGCCCGTCCGCCGCCGACGCCGATAATAACCGTTTTATACATGGCTTCCCTCCCAGGGCTGTAAAATCACTTTGCCACATTGCCCGGAAAGCTGCGTCTCCCAGGCGCTTTGTATCTCATCAATGGGATATCGATGGGTAATCAGTTGATCCAATTTGTCGCCGACCTGGCTAATCATGGCCATCATGCGCGGCGTATCCGCCAGGTTATAGTGCCAGGAACCGATCAATCTCAGTCCTTTGCGGATCATATCCTGGCTGATCTTCAGCGGCGTGTCATCTGTGCATTCGCCGACAAAGGCGACCATGCCCTTGCGCCGGGTCGCGTCTATGCAGAGGCGGTGCGCCGCCACCACGCCGGAGCAATCCACCGCTTTGTCAACGCCGCGCCCGTCGCTTGTGAGCGCCAGAATCTGCGCCAGCGCGTCTTCATCTGTCGGGTCGATCACGGCTTCGGCGCCGAGTTCAAGCGCTTTCGCCGCACGGTAGCTGTTCACGTCAACGCCGATCACAGTCGCGCCGCGAAACGTGGCGCCGATCACGCCGCCCAGTCCTACCGGTCCCAAGCCCGTAATGAGTAAGGTATCGTGGGCGTCAAGGGCCATAAACTGAAAGGCGCCGAAGGTCGGCCCCAAGCCGCAACAGGCCATCGACGCATGTTCGTATGACATGCCATCGGGAATCGGCACCAGCATCCAGTCTTGTTTCAAGAGATATTGCGACATAGTCGCTTTTCCATTGTCGCTGCCGTGACAGGCGTCAAAGTCAATCAAGTCCTGACAATGGATGTATTCACCGGCCAGGCAATAAGGGCACTGTCCGCACGGGGACAGCGGCATAGCCACGACGCGGTCGCCGACTTTCACTTTGCCCGGCTGCGCCACCGCCACCACCTCACCCGCGGCCTCATGTCCGAAAAAACCATGATTGACGCCGGAGGCGAAGGCTTTGTATTCGGTACACATTGGCGCGGCATGCACCTTGACCAGGACCCAGTTTTCTTTGGCCTGGGGCGCCTGCCCAATGGCGATTCCCGCACGTTGTTCTCCCAGCACAGTCACTCGTTTCATTGACATTCCTGTTATTGGCGCGCGCCAAGGAATTGGTCACCTGTCCGGGCCGCGCAATCGGTTTCCCAGCGACGCAGGCGACTATAACATAGGGCGATTGCGCCCGCAACAACTCTGCTGGGATGGCCAAGGTAATCGCGCCAGATTTTTGCTATCCACCGAAGACAGCGAGATTTTATGTCCGCTTTTATGTCCGACGTAAAACTTTTTTCGGACATAAAAGATGTTTTTATGTCCATGTAGCGATTTACTTCGACGGATTGGGATGCGGACGCAAACGGTCATGAGCTGAGCTTAGCATGTTTTGGATCTGGGATGGCGACCATTTGGTCGCGTTTTTCAAGCCCGGTCAAAAGCTTGCCTCATCGTGATCCTTGAGGACACTAAGCCTGTCCAAGCTCTCCTCGAAGCATCGAGGAGGAGCGGACAGCTTCCGATTGGGCAAGAAATCGCCATAGAATCTGTGTGTATTGCCGTGATTTTCGGGCGACTCACAGGGTCGCGCAGGGCGCGCCGACGCTGCCTGTCAGTTGCCCCTACAGCCGACATACAGGACTGACATTAGTTCTTTTGGCGCTAGTACGGGATGGGAGATGCTGCCATTCCCTCTTGTTGGAAGGATGAGCCCGCGCCGCGTAGACGCCCTGGAGGCGGAAGGGATGGGGATGAAAAAAGTGAATTTGCCACAGTACCGGACAAGCCTTACACAGCTAGCCATTATTTTATAGCGTCAGATCCCTGGAACTACTTTCGTTGTTTCGTGGCGAAGGAAAATCTGAAACGAGTGCTCTGCCAGGAAACCCGCAAATTTGACGATTCCAGCGCTATCGGATACTATTCCAGGAATCGGTTACGCAACGCGTTACTCTGTCGCTCGGCGGCATGGAAAAGGTCACAGGAAAGTCGCGCTCTTACAACTTAGCCTGCGTTCTCCTTGAAAGGGCAAGGGAGCTGTTCAGGAAGAGGACTGCGTATTGATGAAACGCATAACAATGCAAGACGTTGCTGAACAAGCCGGCGTGTCGAAAGCTACCGTCTCGCATGTGATTAACGAGACGCGCTTTGTGGAAGGCGCCACCAAGGAACGAGTGCAGGAGGCTATACGCTCGCTCGGCTATCGACCAAATGTGGCTGCCCGCAGCCTGACCACTCAACGAACTCGTGTCATCGGATTGATCGTCTCCGATGTCACAAATACTTTTTTCGGCGAAATCATGTTGGGTGTGGAAGATGTGCTGATCGCCAACGGTTACAGCTTGATGGTCTGCAATACCAGCGAGGTGCTGGATCGAGAGGAATACTACATTGATATCCTGCTCCGGCAGGGCGTCGATGGCATCATCGCCGCCGCCACCAGCCAAAACTGGGACGCGCTCAACGAGGCAGCCAAGCTGAACATTCCGATTGTCATGCTGGATCGCACTTTCGACAACGCCAAATCGCCTTATGTCGGCGTAAACAATAGATATGGCGCCTATCTGGGCACCAAGCATCTCATCGAGCGCGGCTACCGCGAAATCGGTATTCTGTCGGGCTTTCAGCGTCTTTCGACTATGCGTGAGCGTCTGTCCGGTTTCGAAATGGCGCTGTCGGAAGCAGGCCTGCCGCTGCGTGAGCTCTGGTCGGTCGCCAGTCAATTGAGCATTGAAGACGGCCAGCGCGCCATGCGCGAACTCATGGCGCAAGAAGAGCGGCCGCGGGCCGTGTTCGTCTGCAATAACTTGCTGAGCCTGGGCGCGCTTATGGGCTTGCAAGCCTTGGGCATGCGCTGCCCGCAGGATGTCGCGATAGTCGGCTTTGACGATCATCCTTGGGCGCAGGTATCGAGCCCGCCTTTGACCGTGGTGCGCCAACCTACCTACCGCATAGGCGAGACCGCCGCGCGCAAAGTGCTGCAGGCGCTAAACGGGGATCAAGACGATATCCCCTCTGCTCTTTTCAATTGTGAGCTGGTCCTGCGGCAATCGACTTGAAATCTCGACAAATGGCGACACTTAACGCGGGCCTCCCGATGCCATCGAGCAGATGACTAAGCCGAGCTTTGTATCCATTGGAATTGTTCTCTCAGTCTGCAGCGATGTGGGGTGCCGACCACGGTTGAGAAGAGAATGGACCGGGGGCATCAAATCCGGTTCGCGTTTTGGATAGGAGAAAAACATGAGAAAACAGTACGACGCGACCTGGGCGTCGCTCAAGACGCATCCTACCGCGGAATGGATGCGCAAGGCGAAATTCGGCATCTACACCCATTGGGGCATTTATTGTGTGCCCGCCACCGGACCCAACGTGACCTGGTATCCCTATCATATGTACCGCGAGGGCTCGCCACAGTTCGATTATCACTGCAAGACATATGGGCATCCCTCGCAGTTTGGTTACAAGGACTTCATACCTATGTTCACCGCCGAGCGCTTCGACCCCGATGAATGGGCGGAGCTGTTCAAACGCGCCGGCGCCAAATTCGCCGGGCCAGTGGCCGAACATCACGACGGCTTCCCGATGTGGGACGCCAGCGACACCGAGTGGTGCGCGGGCAAGATGGGACCAAGGCGCGATGTGGTAGGGGAACTGGAAACAGCCATCCGCGCCCAGGGCATGCGCTTCATGGTCGCCATGCACCACGCCGAGAACTGGTGGTTCTTCCCGCATTGGAAAAGTGAATACGACACTTCCGATCCCGCGTACGCCGGCCTCTATGGCCAGCTTCATAATCTGGATTTTGACTATGACCCGAAGCGGGCCGGCGTCCATCAAGACCACGGCGAATGGATGGCGCAGGACAAGCCCAGCAAAGCCTTCCTCGATCGCTGGAAGGGGCGGCTGGTCGAAGTCGTCGAGCGCTACCAGCCGGATTATATCTGGTTCGATTTCGGACTGCGCTTCGTGCACGATCAGTATAAACAGGACTTCCTGGCTTATTACTACAACAAAGAAGCCGAATGGGGCCGGGAAGTTGTCGCCAGCTACAAATGGCACGATATCCCGCCCGGCGCCGCTCTGCTCGATTTTGAATTGGGCAAAACCGCCGAACTGACCCATTACGAATGGATTACCGATACCACCGTTGATGATGGCCAGGGCTGGGGCTATATCAAGGAAACTGAATACAAATCCGTGACTGAAATGGTGCAATACCTGGCGGATAACGTCAGCAAGAATGGTTTCATGCTGCTCAATGTGGGTCCCAAACCCGACGGCACCATCCCGGACGAGTCGAAAGCGATCCTCGAAGGCATGGGCGAGTGGCTGCGGGTTAACGGCGAGGCGATATACGATACGGTGCCCTGGAATACCTTCGGCGAGGGACCGACCCGGATGACCCACGTCGGCGCCTTCAGCGATACCAAGGAAAAGCTGCAATACACGGCTCGGGATATCCGCTTCACCGTGCGCGACAATGTGCTCTATGCCATGACCTTCGACTGGCCGGAGAAAAGTTTCCTCATCAAATCCGCGCGCGCATTTTACCCGGGCGAGTTGCGCTCGGTCGAATTGCTCGGCAGCCCGGGCGAGCTCCAATGGGAGATGACGGATGCTGGGCTCCGGATCGAGCGGCCCGATCACAAACCCTGCGAT
The DNA here is from genome assembly GCA_026708115.1 of Chloroflexota bacterium. Classification (GTDB taxonomy): domain Bacteria; phylum Chloroflexota; class Anaerolineae; order Aggregatilineales; family Phototrophicaceae; genus UBA6055. Next base: position 11,013 of record JAPOVL010000042.1, on the reverse strand, counting down.
CACGTCTACGCATTCAAGATCACCCGCAATACCAGCTACTAAAAGGGACGCGCTAAATGGAATATCGCAAGTTGGGGAAGACCGGTCTGGACGTATCAATCCTGAGCTTTGGCGCTTCGTCGCTGGGGGGCGTCTTCCGTCCCATTGACGACGACGAGGGCATCCGCGCCCTGCATGTCGCGCTGGACCTGGGCGTCAACTTGATCGATTGTTCGCCCTTCTATGGCATCACGCGCGCGGAAACGGTCTTGGGCAAGGCGCTGCGCGGCGTTCCCAGAGACAAGTATGTGCTGGCGACCAAAGTCGGGCGCTATGGGGAAGAGGAATTCGATTTCAGCGCCGAGCGCGTCACACGGAGCGTCGACGAGAGCTTGGGACGATTGGCCGTCGAGCATATCGACATTATCCAGTGCCACGATATCGAATACGTGTTGCTAGATCAGATCGTCGACGAGACGATCCCGGCGCTGCGGAAGGCGCAGGAAACCGGAAAGGCGGGCTTCGTCGGCATCACCGGATTCCCCCTCGCCATTTATCCCGCCATCATGGATCGTATCGAGGTCGATACTATCTTGTCCTACGCGCATTATTCGCTCAACGATACCACGCTAGGGGGACTGATTCCTTATTTGCAGGAAAAAGACGTCGGCATCATCGGCGCGTCGCCGCTGAGCATGGGCCTGCTCACCAACCGAGGCAGCCCCGATTGGCATCCCGCCACGGACGAGATCAAGGCTGGCTGCGCCGCCGCTGCCGCCTTTTGCCGCGAGCAAGGCGTCGATATCGCCCAACTTGCGGTACAATTCTCCCTGCGCAATCGAGATATCCACAGCACTTTGATCGGCACAGCCAACCCGGACAATATGCGGCGCAATGTTGAATGGCTGGATGCGCCCTATGACGAAGCTTTGATTGAGGCGGTACTTGAGGTCTTGGCGCCGATCCGCGACAAGACCTGGCAGACCGGGCTGCCCGAAAACAACTAGGAGATCGGAATGGGCATGAGCATTGATTCTCACCAACATTTTTGGATTTATGCGGCCCCCGAATATCCCTGGATTGATGACGCCAAGGACGCGCTCAAGCTTGACTATATGCCGGCTGATCTGGCGCCTCTGATGGCCGCCAATGGCATCGATGGCACTGTTGCTGTTCAGGCGCGGCAGAACCTGCGCGAGACCGAATTCTTGCTGGAACTTGCCGACAATAACGACTTCATCCGCGGCGTCGTCGGCTGGGTAGATCTGCGCGCGGAGGATATCGAGGCGCAACTGGAGCGCGTCGCGCCGCATCCGCGCCTGGTCGGCGTACGGCATATCGTGCATGACGAAGGCGATGATCGCTTCATGCTCGGCGGCAGCTTCCTTGATGGGCTGGCGCTGCTTAATCAATACCAGCTGACTTACGACTTGCTGCTCTATCCGAGACATTTGCGGGTGGCGATTGATGTGGTCAAGCGCTTCCCGGATCAGCCCTTTGTGCTCGACCATATCTCCAAGCCCTTCATCAAGGATGGCATACTGGAACCCTGGGCGAGCGAGATCCGTGAACTGGCGTCTTTCGATAACGTCTGGTGCAAGGTCTCGGGCATGGTCACGGAAGCGGCTTGGAAGACCTGGACGCAGGACGACTATGCGCCCTACCTGGATGTAGTCTTCGATTGCTTCGGCATTGACCGGCTGATGTTCGGCAGCGATTGGCCCGTTTGTACGCTTTCCGGCAGTTATGGCGAGGTGGTCGGGATTGTCCGCGACTACATCAATGGGCTGTCAGACAAGGACAAAGACAAGGTCATGGGCGCGAACGCGAGGGCCTTTTACGGTCTCCCCTAAGACTTCAGGAGAATTGATCTTGAAAGCGATCATACTGGAAGAACCCTTTCAACTCAGCTTGCGGCAGGTCGCCGAACCGACCAGGCCGGGACAGGACGAGGCGCTGGTGCAGGTCAAGCGCGTGGGCATCTGCGGCACCGATTTGCATGCCTTCAGCGGGGTTCAGAACTTTTTCAGCTATCCCCGCATCATGGGACATGAATTGGCGGTCGAAGTGTTGGAAGTAGGCACTGCGGACCGCCCGCTGGACTTTGCCGCCGGCGATCAGTGCTGCGTTATCCCCTATATGAATTGCGGCGCGTGTATCGCCTGTAGGCGCGGCAAAAGCAATTGCTGCACCGGCATGCAAGTACTGGGTGTACATATTGACGGTGGCATGCGCGAGCAATTCACCGTGCCGGTAGACAATCTCCTGCGGGCGGACGGGGTCCCGGTCGAGCAGCTGGCCCTGGTGGAGATGCTCTGCATCGGCGCGCACGCGGCCGAACGGGCCCGGATATCGACCGGCGAAAACGCGCTGGTGATCGGCGCCGGTCCCATCGGACTGGCGACGGCGACTTTCGCCAAGATCGCCGGCGCTGATGTCATGGTCATGGAGATGAACGAAACCAGGCTCGATTTCTGCGCCGAAGCGCTCGGCATCGACAAACTGATTGATGCCGGCAGGGACCCGATAACGCAGATCCATCAACTGCTCGGCGGCGAATTGCCGACGCTCGTATTCGATTGCACGGGCAACGAAGGTTCCATGGAGGCGGCTTTTGACTATGTAGCGCACGGTGGCTCGCTGGTGCTGGTAGGGCATATCAAGGGCGATTTGACCTTCAGCGATCCCCACTTCCATTCGCGCGAGATGACCCTGCTCGCCAGCCGCAATGCGACGCCGAGCGATTTTGCCCGGGTCATCAAATGCTTGCAGTTGGGCGCCATCAACCTTGATCCCTGGATCACGCATCGCGCCGCGCCGGAGACACTCGTGGACGCTTTCCCGACCTGGCTGGATCCGGCGACTGGCGTTATCAAAGCCATGCTGAGCTTCGATCAATTGCAATAATAGGCCTGATAATCTATGATAGGCTTGTGACGCTCGGAGACCCCCGATGGCCGCCAATCGACAGCCAAAACGCATCAAGTGGTACCGCTCCCCGGTCGACCCGGCGGATCTGGCCCGGCTCAATCAGCGCAGCGACTGGCGCGGACTGATACAGAGTATCAGCTTCTTGGCAGTGTTGGCTTGCAGTGGCGGCTTGGCTTGGTATGCCGTTGGCCGGACTCACTGGCTGGTGGTGATCGTGCTGATCTATCTGCACGGGGCTTTGCACGCCTTCATGGTCAATGGCTTCCACGAGCTCTGTCACAAGACCGTGTTCAAGACCAATACGCTGAACACCATCTTTCGCAACATCTATGCTTTCCTGGGCTGGTACAGCCCTGTCTCGTTTTGGGCCAGCCATCAGGCGCACCACCGCTATACCCTGCACCCGCCCGATGACCTCGAAGTGGTCTTGCCCGTCGATCTCACGCTGCGTTCCTATCTCGGCTTCGCCTTCATCAATCCGCGCGGCTTTGTCCTGCGCATGAAAAAACTGATTCTGCTCTGCTTCGGCATCATCGAGAGTGATTGGGAACGGGCGCTCTTCCCGCCGGACAACGCCGAGGGCAGACGGGCGCTCTTCAATTGGGCGCGTCTGCTGATTGTCGGGCATGGGCTGATAGCGCTGTTCTCGTTGCTGACAGGCTGGTGGATGCTGACGATCCTCATCTCCTTGGCGGCATTTTACGGCGGCGGGTTCCAGTACCTGCTCAACGAGGCGCAGCATATTGGCTTGACCGACGAAGTCGACGACTACCGCATCAATACGCGCACCATCCTGCTCAATCCGCTGCTGGCCTATCTTTACTGGCAGATGAATTACCATATCGAGCACCATATGTACGCGGCCGTGCCCTTCTACAATTTGCCCGAGCTTCATCGGCTGATCAAACGCGACTTGCCGGAATGTCCGCGCGGCGTCACAGGCGCCTGGGCGCAGATCATCCCCATCCTGCGCCGTCAGCAGCGCGAGCCGGATTATCAGTTCGCGCCTGAGTTGCCGCATTAGATATCCCGATCTCAACTTGTAATTGTTTGCAATAAGCGGCGAAAGTTGTTAAGATGTTTGTCGCATATTCGCTTGTCAGTCTAGTTTAGCTTTCTCTTTATATTGACAAATGCAGGTGAAAGGCTATCCATGTCATCCATATCCGTTCATTTGGAAGTGCCGAAGCGTATCGAAATGGGTCTGGAATCAGGTACGATGGAGCGTGTTGGCGGGGTGGTTCGTAATTCCGGAAATAAGCGAATCGTCGCCTGGTTGCGCGAAGGCGGGAAGATTGGACAGGCGGCGGAACCTGCAGCGGGTCTACTGGAACGGGTAATGAGTCTTTCTGGCTCTCGATACGCGTCACTCGGCAAAGTGGTCTCCGGCGCCTTTCCTTTACTTAGCATTGCAATGGCCGGATACACGTTGCTAGAGCACATTGAGGGTATTCGCGCACACGAAGCGGAAATTGAACACATTTTCGATCGGGTGACGGTGGAATTCCAAAGAGATCGCGAGGTTGATCTCTTTGCAACTCTTGACTACGCCGAGAATGTTTTTGCGACGGGGAGCGATGAGCTTAAGCGCGAAGCCGTAGCATTTGTGGCCTATGCACTTGCTGTCTCGAGATCACAACTAGTCAAGGATCTTGAAGGCCAGTTAGGTGCGGAGACGAGCGAGAAACAGTTAGCTAGGACTTTGAGTTACCAGGTCCTTGCCATGAAAGTCTGTGCGATGTCTGTGCGTGTACGCTTGGAGGTAGGTGAAGAGGAAGCAGCGATAGATTGGCTGTCGAAATGCGTGACAGGCCACAAGAAGCTTGCCCGAAATTTTGTTCGTAAATGGATCGGTAATCGCCCCGCGCTCTATTTTCACGAATCCGTGAGCGACGAACACTTGGAACGTTTCCTCGATATTGAGCGATGGCTTCACGAACGGCGGGACGTGCTTAAGGAGGTTATATTTCAAAACCGCAAGTACTTTTGGAATGACAAAGCGATTGAAGCGCTTTACACTCGCAGCGGATTGAATACTGTACTAATGGAAGAACCCTTTTATCTCGTGTCACTTCCTCATGCGGAGATCCTCATCGAGAATTTCCAGCGTCTACAGGGATTTGAGCTTGAACTCAAATCACTGCGTTCCTCTTTCAAGGAGTGGGAAGCATTCAATAGTTCGCTGATCGACAATCATGATGGCTATGTGATGCTGGTCAGCGACGAGCAGTCGGCGGGCACCAACGAATCAAGCTCTTGAGAAAGACGTGTTGCACTGGGGGCCCGACCCTCAAGCATCATAACTCCCGGCCGTGACATCCCCGCCCGTACCCGTCCAGTTGGTGTGAAAATACTCCCCGCGTGGACGGTCCACGCGCTCATACGTATGCGCGCCGAAATAATCGCGCTGCGCTTGCAGCAAATTCGCCGGCAGTTGCGCCGAGCGATAGCCGTCGTAAAAGGCCAGCGCGCCGCTCATGATCGGCAGGGGAATGCCGTGTTGGATGCCGGTCGTGACCGTCTGCCGCCAAGCCGATTGCGCATGGATCACCGCGTCGCGGAAGTAGTCATCCAGCAGCAGATTCTCCAGCGCGGGATTCATCGCGTAGGCTTCTTGGATCTTGCCCAGGAAGGCCGAACGGATAATGCAGCCCTCGCGCCACATCAGCGCCACGCCGCCGTAATTCAAGTTCCAGTTGTACGTGCGTGCCGCGTCGCGCATCAGCATATAACCCTGAGCGTAGCTGATGATCTTGGCCGCATATACCGCCCCCTCCAGATCTCGGATGAAGCTCGCTTTGTCCCCGTCGAAGGCGGCGCTGGGGCCGCTCAACACCTTTGAGGCCGCCACGCGCTGCTCTTTGATGGCGGAAAGAAAGCGCGCGAAAACGGCCTCGCCGATGAGCGTCAAGGGCGTGCCTTCTTCCAGCGCCGTTACCGCCGTCCATTTGCCGGTGCCCTTTTGGCTGGCCGTATCGCGTATCACCCGCAGCAGCGGCGCGCCGTCTTCATCCAGATAAGCCAGGATGTCGCCGGTGATCTCGATCAGAAATGATTCCAGGATTCCCTTGTTCCATTCCTTGAAGACTTCGCTGATCTCGGCTTCGTTCATGCCCAGCACGGCGGACAGCAAGTGATAGGCTTCGCATATCAACTGCATGTCGCCGTATTCGATGCCGTTGTGCACCATCTTGACGAAGTGCCCGGCGCCATCTTCGCCCACCCAGTCACAGCAGGGCGTGCCATCCGGCACCTTGGCCGCCACCGCTTGCAAGATCGGCTTGACCGTATTCCAGGCCGCGGCCGAGCCGCCCGGCATGATTGAGGGACCATAGCGCGCGCCTTCCTCGCCGCCGCTGATGCCGGCGCCCATGTAGAGCAGCCCCAGCGCTTCGACCTGCGCGGTGCGGCGGATGCTGTCCTTGAAGTTGGAATTGCCGCCGTCGATGATGATGTCGCCGGCGTCGAGCAAGGGCGCCAGTTGCGCGATCGACTTGTCAACGGCGTCGCCGGCCTGGATCATCAGGATGATCACGCGCGGACGCTTGATGCTGCGGACAAATTCTTCCGGCGTATAGGTACCGATCACCTGCGTGCCGCGCGCCTCGTTCTCGATGAAGCGCGTCACCTTGGACGTCGTGCGATTGAACACGGCCACGCGGTAGCCGTGATCGTTGATGTTCAAAGCTAGGTTCTGGCCCATCACCGCCAAGCCGATCAAGCCGATATCCGCCAGATTCTCCATGCCCGTTTCCTTTTCCGAGTACCCGTCAGCGCATGGCTGCATTGTAGCAGAAGACGGTTTGGATGAGAGTCGCCAAAATGCTCGCCGTGCCCCTGGTTGTGGAACTATGCTAGACTGAAGGCGAGGGCATATAACCGGTTAACCTGGCGCTAGCATGTCGAATCGAAGTCCCCGAAATCAAAAAGTCACGCTTCAGGACGTCGCCGCAGCGGCCGGCGTGTCCAAGGCGACTGCGTCGCTTGCCTTGCGCGGGAACCCGCGTATTTCCGAACCGACGCGTATGCGAGTCCTGGAAGCCGTTGAGGCGCTGGGATATGTCTACAACCAGCGCGCCGCCAGCCTGCGAACGCGGCGGTCGTACACCATCGGCTTGATATTGAAGGATGTTTCAAATCCCTTTAATGCCGAGCTTACTTCTGGCGCCGAGTCTCAACTGGCGGGAAAAGGCTACAGTCTGCTGTTGGGCACGACAGACGATGACATGGACAAGCAGTCGCGCATGATCACAACCATGTTGGAGGGCGATGTTGATGGCTTGATCTTGTCCACGGTTGCGGAAACAGCGATGGAAGCGTTGCGGAAATGGACGCAGTTTTGTCCCATGGTCCTGCTGAACCAGTATTATGACGAGCTGGCGGTTGATTGCGTTGGCATGGATGACGAGAATGGAACTGAACGAGCGATAGAACATCTGATACAGCAAGGGCATCGGCGTATCGCTTTTGTCGGCGGGTACAACTCGGCTCTAACCCGGCAGCGGCGCTTGCGCAGCTATCGCGACGTCTTGCGAAAACACAATATCGACTGCGACCCCGCCCTTGGCATCACCAGTCCGGTAACTCGACGGGGAGGTTATGACGCGATCCATCAACTCTTGAGCATGTCGCCGCCGCCCTCAGCAGCTTACTGCTACAGTGATGTGATTGCCTTTGGCGTGATGCTCGGCTTGCGCGCGGTCGGCAGGGAAGCGGGGAAGGATTTCGCTGTCATCGGCTTTGATGATGTTCCTGAAGCGTCGCTGTGGCATCCCAGCCTGACGACCGTTTCAGCCGATCCGCGGGGACTGGGTGAAAACGCCGCTCAACTGGTGCTGCGACGGATTTCGGCGCCGGATGCGCCCATAAGGCGCATCATTATGCCATCACATCTTGTCCTGCGCGATTCGACGCCGGCGCTGGTCAGCGCCAGTCCTAACTGATTTTCTTCCAGGGCTCCGCCTGGTAGAAAGTTTGCCTTTTCATGGTGTATTCCCTGGCTGGGAAGTCGGTCATGACCGCGCCGTCTCTCAGCAGCCACTTGTAGCCGACATCGCCGCTGCGTCCATTCTCGACAATATCGGGGCTGCTAAACACGCCGGCGATGGCGATGCGGCCTTTCTCGCTGGTATTGGGCGGGCTGTAATGCCAGGCGCTGCTATGCCAGACGACGATGCTGCCCGGTTCAAGCTCGATATGTTCGACGCCGAAAGTATCGAGCATCTCTTCGACGCGCTCCTTCGGCAGCACGCCATGAATGCTGTCTTCATACAGCACATGCGGCACGATCTCGGTCTTGTAACTGCCGGGGATCATCTGCAGGCAGCCGTTTTCGATGGTGGCCGGGTCCAGCGCCATCCAGAAGTTGAAGGGTTCAATATCGCCATCGCGCCAGAGACCATTGTCCTGGTGCCAGGGCGTGGCGCTGCCGGAACGCGCCGGCTTGAGGAAGCAACTGTCGTATTTGAGCAGGATGTCGTCACCGAGGAAATAGCGTGCGATATCCAGAACCGGTTTCCCGCAATGCGCGTTGTGCCATATTAAGGGATTCCGCTGGTTGAATTTGCTGAGTTTGCGGAATCGAACCGAGCGTGCTTGGGGCGTATCATCGTTCATCGGATCCATCGGATCGGCATCGGTCATGATATCCTCGGTATCCGGGGTCAAGATCGCGTTCTTTATCACGCCCAGCATCTCCGCAGCAGTCTGCCGCGAGACCACGTTAGGCACAGTAAAATAACCACGCTCCTCATATTGTTGCTTCTGTTCCGCAGTTGGTTCCCAGCCCATTTTCTTCAGAACTCCTTCAAGATTAAAGATGACGCGCTTTTGCTCTGTTTGTGTAAACTGCGTCGCTCATGCCACGACAAGGTTTATTATCTTGCGCGAGCGCGCCATTCCATTGACCTTTTCGCCGGTTACGCGCCGCGCGGCTACTTCAATTCAATATTTCCTAAATCGCTCGACAATGGCAAGCCGCCGGGTTCAATCGCCAGCGGCGGATTGACCCGGTGGACAATCGTATCAACCGTCAATGCCAAGGCCGCCCCGCCGATGCCATTGCGCACGGCCCCCATAAGCGCCGCCGCCGAATCCATCACACCCTCTTCTTTCATGTCTACAATGCTGGCGGCGCGCAGGTCGTATCCAGCGCCATTCACTCCAGAGCGAATATGGTCGAGCACGACGCCCGGCGCTTCGTGCCCGGCATTTACCAGCAGCGCCCGGCAGGGCGCTTCCGCAGCCTTGATGAGGATCTGCCAGGACGCTTTTTCGTGCAGGTCAAGGCTGTTGTTGCATCGTTCAGCCAGCCCTTCGATACAACGAAGTAAAGCCGTACCCCCGCCAGGCAAGGTACCGCCCAGCAGCGCGGCGCGCAGCGCCGTGATCGCCCGCTCAATCAACTCTTTCTGAAAGCGCATCTCGCTCTCGCTGCTGCCGTTCGCGTAGACAACAGCTGATCCGCCGCGCAGCCGCCCGATCCGCGTTCGCAACACCTCTTGCCGGCGCAAATCGTCGCTCAGCGCGAAGCGCCGCTCCAGCGCCGCAATCTCGCGCTGGACGGTCTCCTCGTCGCCAGCGCCGGCGATGATGCCGTAGCGATTGCGGTCCAGCCAGGCCAGTTCGGATTTTCCCAACTGGTCCCGTCCGATCGCCTGTGGACTGTGCCCGGTAATCGTCCGCAAGACTTGTCCGCCAGCGATCAGCGCCAGATCCTCAAGCGCGGCTTCTTGCTCATCGACCAGTCCGGTCGGCTCGATATAGACGAGTTCAAAATCTTCCATGCGGCTGTTGGCGCCTTGCGCGGCGATAATCTGCTCGGAAAATGACTTGGCGACGATCGCCAGCGAGTCATATCCCGCTTGATAGGCATCACTAACAAGCGCGACCAGGACATTCAAATCGTCCCATTCAAAATCGCTGATCAACCAGGCCGTGTTTTTCAACTCGATGCGCTCGCCCACAACACCCTCAAAAACAATGCCGGATGGGACTTTGCTTTCCCAGTACGAGCCCAGAAAGAATTCATGCTGCAGGTCGCGCCCGCCATCGCGCGTTTCAATCGCGCCATGTGGCCCGAGCACATCAAAGATATCCGCCAAGGCCGCTGCGATGTCACGATCGCCGCAGATCGACATGGCGAGCCGCTCGGTTTCATCCGCCGTGCTGATCGCGCGCGCCTGCGCCTTTAAGGCTTCCAGCATGATCTTAATGCCGCCTTCCAATTGCTGGCGCAATAACATGGCGTCACCGCCAGCGCTGATGAAACGGCGCCCCTCGCTGAAAACCGTTTGGTATAGGACCGCCGCGGTCGCCGCACCATCGCCGCAACGCTCGCGCTGCTCCCAGAGCGTCTCGCGCAGCAGCATGGCGCCGATGTCGGCGTCGCGATCCTTAAGTTGCAAGATCCGCCGGGCGATTACTCCGCCATCATCGAGCAATTCGGGCGAACCTTTACGATTGGCGTCATCCAGCGCGACCGGCCCCGTCAGCGGCCCCAGCGTGGGGATGATCGCGCCCGCCATCGTATCAATGCCGGCTTTCAGCGCATCTCGTGTATGTGGCTGAGACAGAACGCGGGTCATGTCACTAGCCTTTAAGCCCGGTCAGCGTGATGCCTTCGATGAAGGACCGCTGGGCGAAGAAGAAGAAGATCACCATCGGTATCGTGAACATCGCCGCCGCCGCCATCAGCAGACCCCATTCGGCGCCGTACTGCGTGAAGTAGAGCCGTAAGCCGATTGACAGCGTGTACTTGGTCGGATGCCGTAGATAAACCAGCGGACCGATAAAGTCGTGCCAGGTGTGGATGATCTCGAAGATGGCCACCGTCAGGATGGCCGGCTTGGATAGCGGCACCGCCACCCGCCAGAAAATCCCCCATTCGCTGGCGCCGTCGATGCGCGCCGCGTCATCCAACTCCTTCGGCAGCGTCATCATGAACTGGCGCATCAGAAATATGTAGAAGGCGTTGCCGAAGAAGTTCGGCACGATCAGCGGCAAGAAGCTATTCAGCCAGCCGATCCTGGCGAACAGGATGTAGAGCGGGATCATGCGCACCTGGAAGGGCAGCATCATGGTGGCGATGACGATGATGAAGAG
>JAPOVL010000017.1 GCA_026708115.1 Chloroflexota bacterium | reverse complement strand
TTCGCACCCTATTTTATTGGACAACTTGACCGTCCACAAAATCGGGGGAGGTTCAGAGGTTCACCGAGGGGGCACAGGGCCGGGGGGTGAGGGGTAAAAAAAGCGCGTCAGCATGACCCAGTACCGGACAAGCCTGGTAGGGGCGGCTCGCTGAGTCGCACGATACATATTCGCTTTGCTCTCGTCGGGCGATCTACCGCATCGCCCCTGGCGGCTCTTAGGCGCTTGTTCTACGTTCACTTCAGCCAACTTCATACGGTACCGGAAGTTTCCCCGCGCCTCAATACTTACAGGTCTGTAATTCTCTTCGCGAACAGATGATTTGTCTTTGTCGAAGCCGCGAACTATACTCTGCGCACGCGTTGTATCTAGCGGAGCGTTGATCAAATGAAAACTGATCTAACACAAGAGCAAATCAACTTCTACCAAGAGAACGGCTATATCATCATCGAGGACTTTCTGACGCCCGCCGAGTTGCAAACCTGGCGCCGAAATGTCGACGACGCCGTGGAAAAACGCGCAGATCGCCGGCTCGCCGACGGTCCCGGCTGGCGGGATGATGGCAGCGAGGAAAACCGTTACTACAATCGTGTCTTCGTACAGCGCATCAACCTCTGGACAGACCACGAAGGTATGCGCGGACTAATGCTGGACCCAGCCCTCGGGAAGCTGGCCAGCGAACTGGCCGGCGTCGACGGCATGCGCATTTGGCACGATCAAGCCCTGATCAAACAGCCCTGGGCCAACCCCACCGGCTGGCACCTGGACAACCCCTACTGGTCCTATTCATCGCGCGACGCCATCAGCATTTGGATCGCGCTGGACGACGCCACGCGAGACAATGGCTGCCTCTACTTTCTGCCGGGCACGCACAAGACCGCCACCTTTGACAACTCAAGCATCGGCATGAATACCGGCGAATTGCTCGACGTCTATCCGCAATGGGCGGAAATCCAGTCCGTCGCCGCGCCCATGCCGGCCGGATCCTGCTCCTTCCACAACGGCTTGCTGGCCCATGGCGCCGGCGCCAACATGACGCCGGGCACCCGACGGGCCATGACCTGCGGCTACATGCCCGATGGCTGCGTCTTTAACGGCACGCCTAATATCCTGCCGCAGTCCTACTTGGATACGCTGCAAATCGGCGACCCCCTGGACGACGACACCATCAACCCCTTGATCTGGCACAAGACCAAACCCTACGTGACGGCGTGAAAATCGAATCGGCGGGACATTAAAACCAAATCCGACTACGGTCCGCCGGACTTTTGCGCGCTCCTTTCGCCTTGCAGCGCCGCGATCAGAGATTATGCATAACGCTCGCGCAGGATCCCGGCGGCTTGCGACATCGCGCTGAGTTTCTGATAGGTTTCTTCCAGCGAAATCGGGTTCGTGCTCGTCGGCGCGAATCCACAATCCGGATTCAACGTGATCTGCTCCGGCGCCAGGAACTTCAGCGCTTTTTCGACCCGTTCTACGATGATTGCCGGCGAGTCGGCGACCTCTCCGCGTACATCAACCACGCCCAGCCCAATCTCCTTGTCGGTCGGGAATCGACCAAAGATCGAAACATCGCCCGCCTGCGACACCGCGAACTCCATCGCCAACTGGTCAACATCGGCGCCCAACAGATAGGGCATGATCGGTTCGTAATCCCCGCTGGCGTAAACCGTCCGCGCTCTATTGCCTCGGCAAACATGCAGCGCGGTCTTGACGCCGTCAATGCCCGCTACAACGCGATTCAAATCATCAATCGCGCGCTCGATCTCGGCATCCGGGTCCTTGAACCGCGCCCGGTGTTCCGGATCCACAAAGAAGCACAACCAGGGATCATCAAATTGAACCACATCGACCCCGACATCGCGCAATGCCCGGACTTCCTCCCGCAGAATCGGAATCACCGCTTCAATGAAGTCCCGGCGCCCGGCATAAGCGCCGCTCGAATAATCCGCGTGCCACAGCCGTCCCCCAATCATATGCGGCGACGGCAACGCGACTTTGGTTTGCCGCTCTGTCCCTCGGCGCAGGAAAGCAGCGCCCCCCGCCGCAATCGGGCGCGAATAGCGCATGGTTTCCACCACTAGGGCTTGCTGGAATTCCTTTAGCGTCCATTGCTGCGGAGCCGATAAACCCGTATCCGGCACGATCTCAGGCGCCAGCGAAGTAGTCTGATACTCGGCCTGTTGAAAGCCATCAACCATCTGCGCGAAAACTTCAAAGTAACCGATTCTGCGCCATTCCCCGTCCGATATGATGTCTATGCCGGCCGCTTCTTGCAGGCCTATGGCAAAGCCGATGGCTTTGTCCATGGCCTCGTCCAGCGCTTCATCGCTCAAGCGCCCGCTTTGATGCGCCAGCAGCAGGTCAATAACCCACTTTGGACGCGGCAAACTGCCGATCACGCTGGTTGGAAAAAGAGTATCCGCTGTCATTGCTCGTCTCGCTAGGGCTCAGGTCTACACCAATAACTCAGGCTTGTCGGAACAGATGGCATCGACGCCCAGCGCCTTCAAAGCGGCGATTTCTGACGGGCGCTCCTCATGCCAGCAGACAATCCCCAATTCCGCCTCCCTCACCGCCGCTATCCACTCCGGCCCCAGCAAACGATGCGGCTGCTCGGCCCGGTTTTCCCAGCAGGGATGCACGTAATCCGCGCCAACCGACTGCGCCAGCTTCACCGGGTCAATATTGACAGCGTTGAACAGGATCGAAGTCCGAGCATCGGACCGAGCCGCCTTTACATGGGCAAGATAATCCGGCCGGAATGAGCCGAAGATCGTGTCTTGCAAATAGTGATTTGCATCAAGCGTCTCCATCAGCGCTAGAGCCGAGCGCGCGCTGAGTTGCTTGATATCCAAATACAAACCCAAGCCCAGGCCGCGGCATAGTCTGACGGCTTCTTCAAAGCTCATGATCTTGCCCCGCTTTGTATCCAGCCCTCTCAACTCATCCATACTGCAGTCCGAGACATTGCCATCAATGCCGTAGACCCGTCTCAGACTGCTGTCATGGATGACAACTGGCACATCATCCACCGTGGCGCGGATGTCAATCTCCACCATATCGGCGTCGAGCTCGGCGGCTGCCCGCAACGCCTCTGCCGAGTTTTCCCGGGCATAGGCCGACGCCCCGCGATGCGCGATGCGCAACACGCGTCGCTGATTTGGCGGTATCGTATGCCGCAGTCGCTCAACCCATGCGCTAATCCGTCGCGGTATCCACTCACAAAGCTGCCGCCAGGGAACAAAGATCGCCTCCCGCAAGTCAAACTCCTTTGAAAAATCGAAACTCGGCTCGAAGCGCAATCGCTCCAAATAAGTATGCACCAGACGATTGTTCAGCGGCTTGCGATCATGAATGATCCCCTCAAACAAGGGCGTGACATGCACGCCCCTTTTGCCGGCCTGACGACCGCAGCTTGCCAGTGTTTTGGCTTTTCTTTCCAGCAGCCAACGGGGCGAGGGGGCAAAAGCGTGTTTGCCAGGTTCGGAATACAGCGCGGGCCGATTGTCTTCAGAATGGGGCTGCTGGCCGCCATCCGCCATCCGATTGTAATCGCCATGCCAGCTCGCTTCGCTATCAACCAGAACCCCGTCGCCATCGATATAAACCCAAATATGCTCAAGTTCATAGAGATGTCCGATATCCCAATCCCACCAAATAGCGTATTCGATGGCAAAGGCGATACCGTCCTTCAGCCGAATCTCGCGCGGAAAGGACGCCGATGAACCGCTCTCGCGGAAGACGCTGTAACCTACAGCCGCTGGCAGGAAGGGCTCTTTCGCGTCGAAGCGGATGAAAGGGGCGTGACGCAAGGCAAGCTCATGATCCGAAGGAGAGGCGACCGCTCGGTCTAGCCCCTGCAAGCGCATATCCAGCATGGCGACAAGCTCGCTCGTCCTGTTCTAGTAAACCCCCATGCGCATGCATGGGGCCGGTTTGCTGTTCTGCGCGGGCGCCACAGACCTTCTCGCTGCCGCCGAGCGGCTACTGCCACAACAGCGATTTTTCTGTCTTCGGGTCGAAGAACTGCGCCTGTTCCATATCAAAGGCCAGCGAGACGCGCTCGCCGGCTTGGTGCCGGTCTTCCGTGTCCGCCAGCAGCAAGAAACTGTGCCGACCTACGCGCACGTCGATCAGGTCTTCGCGCCCCAGCGGCTCCACCACAAATATCTCGCCCGATACCGACCCATTGCTCGCTATTTGAATATCCTCCGGCCTTATGCCCATCACGACCGGACCATCGTAGCTGGCCGGCGGCGCGCCGCGCGCCGCTTGCACTTCCAGACGGAGCGACTCCGTTTCGGCGAAGAAGCGCCCATTCGACGCCTGCACGCTGACATCCACGAAGTTCATCGGCGGGTTGCCAACGAAGCCCGCCACAAACTGCGTCTTCGGCCGGTCATATAACTCATCGGGCGAATCAAAAGCCTGCAAATGCCCCCCGCTCATCACCGCGATTCGGTCCGCCATGGTCATGGCTTCCACCTGATCGTGCGTCACGTAAATCGATGTGATGCCGAGGTCCTTTTGCAGGTGTTTGATCTCCCCGCGCATCGTCAGCCGCAGCCGCGCGTCCAGATTCGACAGCGGCTCGTCAAAAAGCAGCACGTCCGGTTCTTTCACCAAAGCCCGGCCCAAAGCCACCCGCTGCTGTTGGCCGCCCGACAACTGCCCCGGTCGGCGATCCAGCAACTCCCCGATTCCCATCACGTTGGCCACCTGCCGGACGCGGTCGTGTTGGTCGGCCTTCGATACTTTTTTCAGTTTGAGCGGATAAGCGATATTTTGGAAGACGGTCATATGCGGGTACAGCGCGTAGCTCTGGAAAACCATGCCGATATTGCGGTCTTTTGGCTGAACCGTGTTGACGACGCGTTCGCCGAATCTAATCACCCCGTCGGTGGGCTTATAGATGCCCGCCAGGGTGAGCAGCGTGGTCGTCTTGCCACAGCCCGAGGGTCCCAAAAAGGCCACGAATTCGCCGTCTTCAATATGCAGGGTCAAGTTCTCGACGCCGATAACGTCCCCAAATTTCTTGCTCAGATTATCGATTGTCACTTTCATCGCATGCGTCTTTCTCGCTCTGCCACAAGCTCTGTTTATGTAAACTACGGCGCTCATACGATAAGCGGGCTTACTATTTTGCCTGAGCGCAGCAAGCCTTTTCGCTGCCGCCGAGCGGCTCTTGCGCAAAACGCTATCAGGAACTGCCTTTCGTCCCACCGGCATAAATGTTCAGCAGGTATTCCTGGGCGAAGATAAAGAAGATGAAAATCGGTATCAACTGGAACAAGCCGACCGCCGCCACCTGGTTCCAATCAACCGGCGCTGTTTCGTCAATCAGTTCATTCAGGAATACCGGCAAGTTGCTGACGCCGGTGCCAATCGAATAGGTGGCCGGGATAATATAAGCGTTCCAGCCGCCGATGAACGCGAAAATCCCCAATGCCAGCAAACCGGGGCGTATCTGCGGCAACAGGATCTCCCAATACGTCCGCCAGCGCGAGGCGCCGTCAATCAGCGCCGACCGCTCCATATCCCAGGGGATGTTGTCGAAGAATCCCTTCATCAACCATACGCCCAGCGGCAGTTGAAAGGCCACCATGACCAGCGCGATGCCGCCAACCGTGTTGAAACCGATTAATTCGCCGATGACCGGTATGTTGCCCAGCCGCAACAGCACGATGAAAATGGGAATCAGCAAGGTGATGGCCGGGAAGCCGTGCAAGATGAGCGTGAACGACAGAAAGAAACGCCGCCCCGGGAAGTGCATCCGCGATAAAGCGTAACCCGCCATAGAGGATACCAATAGCACCACGAAGGTCATGACCACCGCGATCGCCAGTGAAGTCATGAAAATGGGGACGATATTGAATTCCAGGCCGGCGATATTGCCAACGAAAATCGACTCCCAGTTTTTCAGGGTAAAGCCGCCAAAATTGTCATTGCCATCGAGCGGCACCAGCCCCTCGGTGCGGAAGCTGAACGTCGCGATGATCACCCAAAAATAGCCCACGATCAAAGGCGATAGCAGACCAACCAGCGCAATATAAGGCGCCCAGTGACCGGGCAAAAATACAATTATCGCGGTGAATGCCAGCGCCAGCGCCAATCCGGGCCATAAAGCGCCAAGCTGCTTGTCGGATACCAGAACGACCCGAACCGTCTCCTGCAGTTCCTCCTCGCCGCGCTTGAAGCGCAAACGCAGCGGGTCGCCCTCCTTTGACTGGCTCAGGCGCCTGTTGAAGGCGTCCAAATCCACCGCATCGCGGCGGATGGCGCTGATGACATCGCCAACCTGCAAGCCAGCCGTCTCGGCCGCGCCGCCGGCGACCACAGCATCGACGCGAATGCCCGCTTCGCTCTGGCTCAGCGTCATTTGTAGCGATTGCCGCGGCGCGAATACGCCATAGTCAAGAACATAATAGCCAGCGGAAATGACCGCGAACAATATCACCGTGCTGCTAAAAGCCAATCCCAGCGCCCGCGCGATATCGGATCTTGTATATCGGCGGGCCACGCTCGCCCCGCCGATATAAGCCACAAAGGGCAGCGCCAGCAAGCTGAGGCGCGTCAAAACATCCATCACCGTCTCTTCGACGCCGCCCAAGGCAAAAAGCGGTCCAATAACCCCGCTGAACAAGAAGGCAGCGATGAGCAAAACCAAAATGCTTATCGCGCCCAGCCGCAGCGCTTCCACCAGATCTTGCGGCAAGCTCTGCGGGCGCTCGTCAACTTTGACTTTGAGCGTATCGAAGACTGCGTCCCGCGCCTTCATAGCGCTTCCACCCGCGGCTCGGCGATCAATTCGTCAAAGCGGAATACCCGCATATAAATCACAGCCAGTACCACCCCGATCATCACCAGCAGCACCGCGAAAGCCGAGCCGTAACCCCACTGGGCATTGCCAAAATAATTCGACAAGGCCCGGTGATAGGCCGTCAGGGACCATACCTCCGTGCGATAAAGACCGGGACCGCCATCCGTCAACAACTGAATCTCCACGAATGACGTCAGCAAAGACAGCGTCTGATACGTCACAACAAACAGCAGCGGCCAACGGATCAATGGCATGATGACATAGCGGATGCGCTGTAGCTTCGACGAACCGTCGACCAGCGAGGCATTGAGCAGGTCTTTCGGGATCGACTCAATGGCGGAAGTGAAAATGATCATGCCAAAGGACACGCCGATAAATCCATTGACGACAACGACGAATACCCAGGGATTGGTAGAAATATAGTTGTAAGTAGGCTGCCCCAGCGCCTCGTTGAATTGGTTGATAATCCCGAAGGGCGCTTCCGCTATCATGCGCTTCCAGATCAGAATGTAGACAACGGGCGAGGTGATGCGCGGCAAGATCCACAGCGCGCGAAAGACGAAGCCCGCGCTGCGGTCAATATGCGTCGTTAGCAACGACACCAATAGCGCCAGGGATACATTGAAGATCGAGAGCGTAACGAGCACATAAAAGATGGTATTGAAGAAAATCTTGCGCGCGAATTGATCGTTCAATAATGTCTGGTAGTTTTTCAGGCCGATGAATTCCATGATGGCCAGGTTGGAGGTGAAATTCGAGCTCGCCAGATTGGTCAGGCTCAAGTACAGAACGATGGCCACCGGGATTAAGAAAAAGACGATGACGAGAATGCCCGCCGGCGCCATAAAGCCATAGGCGCCCAGATATGACTTCAGGGCGTTGCTCCCGAGGATGCCTCGAGGAACTGACGAATCGCTGCTTTTTGCTTGCTCGGACATAAGTAAAACGCGCGCCTTGCTGGGGACCCAGTTGAAAGGCCGAGCGCTCCTGGATTATTTTCGGAATGCAGAGCTTGGCCTGCTTGCCGGTCAAGGGGAGCGGGATCGCTCCCCTTGACCAACCTTTAATCACTTCTGCGGACGACAGTCAGTCAACTAGCGAACTGTTATGCCGTCGCCCAATTCATTCTGCATTTGCGCGATGGCGATATCGGCCGCGCCCGCCGCGTCCGCTTCGCCGGTCTCTACCGCCTGGATGCCCAGGAAGTAAGCATTCGACCAGGCATTCCAACCGGGATGGTTGGGCAGTGCCGTCGTATGGTCCAGCATGTAGTGCGCGCTGCTCAATAGCCGGTTGTTGGCATAAGCCTCCGATTCCAGCTGCGCGTTGAGAATGCCCAGGTGGAAGCTGTCAATAGCGTGCTTGTTGTTGTGCTCGGGTGTGGTGATCGCGGCGATCAACTCCAGAGCCACATCAGGATTCTCGCTGCCGCTGCTGATCATGTAGGTCAGCGGGTGCGTCAGCGTGATAGCCTTGCCCGTAGCCATGGCCGGGATCAGCGTCAGCCCGATATTTTCGAACAAGAACTCATCGCCGCCCTTGTCGGCAACATAGTTGATCGCCCAGTTGGGCCAGTTCCAGGTGCCGCCAGCGGCGAAGAGCACGGTATCGGCCTGCGCCACCGTCGGGTGCCAGACTTCGTTCCAGTCCAGCCCGATGACATCGGAGCGCAGCACGCCAGATGCGACCGCGCCGCCCAGGAGCTCGTAAGTCGCGACCAAGGCCTCGCTGTCCACGACCAGGTTGCCTTCCATATCGAGGACTTCGCCGCCATGCCCGTAGTAGTAATAGAGGAAATCGGGACCGTTGCTCGGGCGGTGCCACCAGCCATTGCCGGCATCGACAACGCCTTCTTCAACCGCGGCTTCAGCCGTCGCCAGCATATCGGCGAAGGTCCACTCGCCAGCAGCGACGCGGTCGGGCAGCGACTCAATGTCTTCCTCGCTCCAGCCCAAGTCGCGCAGCAGCAGCTTGCTGTAAAAGATCGGCCGCGCTTCGGCGTCCTGTGGGATACCCCAAATCTGGCCGGCGTAGCCGTGCGAATCCCACAATGAGGGCACGATATCATCAAATTCGCTGTGCATGCCAATCACGTCATCCAGCGGGATGATGAACCCGGCCGGCGCCCAGGCGCCAATGTCTTCGTGGCCAGACAAGATGATATCGGGCGCTTCACCCGCTTCCGATGCCAGAACGAATTCGTTCTTGTAGTCACCCCATCCGGCATTGTCCTGGATGAGGTTCAAGTCAATTTCGATGCCAAGGTCGGCTTCAACATCGGCTTCGACCACTGCAAAATTGTTGCAACGCCAATCTTCTTCCGGCGGACTGGCTTTACAACGGACGGTGATGCTGACGGAATCCTGCGCGCCGGCAATTCCTGTCAGCAAGCTCAAGAGCAGAACAAAAATCATAGCTAAACGCAGTTTGGGAATCATTATCGCTTAATCCTTCCCTTCAACAGCTTACGGTCATACGCATTATAGCATTGTTTGGCAGGTCACCAAATAATTGCCATAAAGTCAACTTGTCATGGGACGAAAAACTGGTTAAATTCTGTTGACGAGACGGCTAGTGAGGTCCGAGGCTATGAATACCAAGTTGACTCAGGAACAGATTGAGTTCTACCAGGAGAACGGCTACATCATCATTGAAGACTTTTTAACGCCCGACGAGCTGGAGAACTGGCGGCGGAATGTCGACGATGCGATTGCGCAGCGCGCTGGACGCATTACCGCCAGCGGCATGCTGGCCTCCGAGCGCATCGTTGACAAAGAAAGCGCCTATTTTGACAAGGTCTTCGTACATCGGCAAAATCTGTGGGTTGATCACGCTGGCATGCGCGAGCTGATGTGGGATCCGCGTTTGGGCAAAATGGTGAGCGATTTGACGGGCGTGGACGGCATGCGCATCTGGCACGATCAGGCTTTGGTCAAGCAGCCCTGGGCCAACCCGACCGGCTGGCATTTGGACAATGCCTCCTGGTCTTACTCATCGCGTGACGCCGTCACGATTTGGGTGGCGCTGGACGACGCCACGCGCGATAACGGTTGCCTCTATTTCCTGCCGGGCGCGCACAAGACGGCCTCCTTCGAACATGCCGGGATCGGCCCGAATATCAGCGACCTGTTTGAACTTTATCCACAGTGGGCGGAATTGCAGTCGGTAGCGGCGACGATGAAAGCGGGATCTTGCTCCTTCCACAACGGTTTGATGCCGCATGGCGCCGCGGCCAATATGACGCCGGGCACGCGGCGGGCGATGACCTGCGGCTATATGCCCGATGGCTCCACCTTCAACGGCAAGCAGAGTGCCTTGCCGCAGGCCTACTTCGAGTCGCTGGAGATCGGCGATGTGCTGGACGATGATTCAATCAATCCGTTAATCTGGCATGAAGCAAAACCTTATGTCGGCGCAAAAGATTGAGTCTGAGGGCGAGATCAAATGAAACATGCATTGACACAAGAGCAGGTCAACTTTTATCAAGACAACGGATACATCGTCATCGAGGATTTCCTGACGCCGGACGAGTTGGATACGTGGCGGCGCAACGTTGATGATGCGGTGGCGCGGCGGGAGAATCGGCTGCTGGCCGACCGCAGCAAACTGGAAGACGAAAGCGAAGACGCCAAGTATCGCCGCCGGCGCTTCGTGCAGCGCATCAACTTATGGACCGATCACGAGGGCATGCGCGAACTCATGTGGGACCCGCGCCTGGGCAAGATGGCGAGCGAATTAGCCGGCGTCGACGGCATGCGGATCTGGCACGATCAAGCATTGAACAAGCAGCCCTGGGCGAACCCGACCGGTTGGCATCTGGATAATCCGCTCTGGTCCTATTCCTCGCGCGATGCCATCAGTATATGGGTGGCGCTGGACGATGCCACGCTGCAAAACGGCTGTCTCTACTTCCTGCCCGGCGCGCACAAGACAGCCACGTTTGACACTTCGAACATTGGCCCGAATATCAGCGACCTCTTCGATATCTATCCGCAATGGGCGAATCTACAGTCGGTGGCGGCGCCGATGAAGGCCGGGTCTTGCTCCTTCCACAACGGCTTGATGCCACATGGCGCGGGCGCCAATATGACGCCGGGCTGGCGGCGAGCGATGACCTGCGGCTATATGCCCGACGGCAGCACCTTCAACGGCACGCGCAACATCTTGACGCAGGATTACTTCGATTCGCTGGAGATCGGCGATTTGCTGGACGATGACAGCGTGAATCCCTTGATCTGGCACAAGTCGAAACCTTGCGTGACGGCCTGACAGCGGAAAGCACTGGAACGGGCGCTACAAGTGACGAATAGCGACATGCCCCTTGCCACGCGAAAGGTAGTTTTGCGCTTGCCGCTGGTTCGCTAGCGCGGGCGCGTTCGCAAGATCAAACCTCGCATGACTGATTGGATATATTGCGCTACAATTGCTACAATTGCATTTAAGTATAGGTAAGGAGTGACCAAAAAATGTCCGTAGATTTGAAAGAATTTCGTGTCTCCAACGACGCTATGCAAGATCCCAAGGAGCTGCAGCGTCGCATCGACGATGAGGGTTATCTGTTTTTCAAGCGGCTGGTGGATCCCGACAAACTGTGGGAATTGCGCCGCGAGATGATGAGCATGATTCAGCAGGTCGGCTGGCTGGTCGCGGGTACAGACCCGATGGACGGCATCGCCGATATCAATATGCGCTATACCGAAGGCGACAACGAATACAGCGCCGGTTACGCCGAAGTCTACAAGATAGAGAACTTCCATCGCTCCGGGCATTGGCCGGAATACCTCGAAATCATCGAGAAGATGGTCGGCAAGCCGATCATGCCCCACCCGCAAAAGATCGCGCGAATCTGGTTCCCCAAATACACCGAACACACCACGCCCAAACACCAGGACTTCGTGCACTTCCAGGGCAGCTACGACAATATCACCTGCTGGGCGCCTATCGGCGATTGCCCGATTGAACTGGGCGGCCTGGCTGTCATCCCCCAATCGCACAAGGTCAACCGCGTGCTGGATCACCACTTTTCGCTGGGCGCCGGCGGGCTGATCGTCGATGAAACCGAACACGATGACATCAATCCAGTTTGGTATTCCACGGATTATGAAGCGGGCGACGCCTTGTTCTTCCCGGCGCTGACCATTCACCAAGCGCTGCCTAACTATACCGAAGACAAGCTGCGCCTCTCGCTGGACAATCGCTATATGGTCGTCGGCGACAAGGTGGCCGAGCATTTGCTATCGCCGCACGATCCAAGCCAGCTTAGCTGGGACGATATCTACCCGGGCTGGCAGTCCGATGATCTCAAGTACTATTGGAAAGATTATGACAATCCAGTTGTCGAACGAGATTTGACCTATGTCGACAAAGCTCGCGTTGAAGTGTACGAATTGGCGCGCGAAGGCAACGAGCATGCCATCTATGCGCTAAAACGCGACGCCAAAAATAACCCCGATACGGTGGAGCCGGAAGTGTTGGCAGTCCTGGACGAGCTTGGCGTCAAGGTCTAGTGCCACTGCCCTCTTCAACATGAGTGAGTAAATGGAGGGCTTGCCATGACATATCAAGAATTGTCTGAAGTGCGCAAGACGCTGCGCGTCGACTGGTATCGCTGTCCGACGCGCCCCGGCTTGCTGCGCGAGCTGTCCCGCCGCAGCGATGCCCAGGGCTGGTTCCAGGCCGGCGGCCATTTGGCGCTTTTCATAATTACCGGTTCCCTGGTCTTCGCCTTTTGGTCGCAGGAAGCGTGGCTGGCGTTTCTGGTCGCCTTATTCTTTCACGGCACCGTGACCAGCTTCTTCACCGGCACAGCGCCGCACGAGCTCGGCCATGGAACCGTCTTCAAGACCAAGTGGCTGAACAAACTCTTCATGTATCTCTTCAGCCTCATCGGCTGGTGGGATCACTTTGACTACGCCAGCAGCCATACCTACCACCATCGCTATACCCTGCATCCGGAAGGCGACCGGGAGAATCTGCTCCCGCTGGAGCCGTCGCTGGCCTCGGCTTTCATGCTGCAGCTTTTCACCATCAATCTTTTGACGCAGCGCGGCCGTACCTTCGGCAAAGGCGGTCTGATTTCCACCCTCTACCTGACAATTTTGGGCGCCCTCGGTATGGAGCCACCAGGCGACAAACCGATCGACGAATGGCTGGGCGCGCTGCATCGCGACCAGCCGCAGGAACATCGTAATTCCATTCGCTGGTCGCGCATCCTACTGCTCTTCCACGGATCAGTGCTGCTCATTGCAATTGTCACCGGCTTGTGGGTCTTGCCGCTGATCTTTTCCGTTTCCGTATTCATCGGCAATTGGCTGAGCTATTTCGTCGGGCTGACGCAGCACTGTGGCCTGCGCGAAGATATTCCCGATTTCCGCAAAAATACCCGCTCCGTCAAGCTCAATCCGCTCTTCTCCTTCCTCTATTGGCGCATGAACTGGCACATCGAACACCACATGTACGCCGGCGTTCCCTGTTACAACCTGAGCAAACTGTACCGGGAAATCGCCAGCGACATGCCAGAGCCGCGCACCCTCATCGGCGCCTGGAAAGAAATGCGGGCGGTCTGGCGCCAACAGAAAACCGATACCGATTACCAGTTCGATACGCCCCTGCCGCCGACAGCAAAGCACGCCCGCGACGATACCCCCGACAAGCCACTGGAAAGTTCCATTGGCGAACTGGCCCCTGCTGGATTGCAAGAGAGTCCCTAAACAGCCGCGTCTAGCGAGCGGAGCCTTGTCATGACCTATCCAGAACTATCCGAAGTCCGCAAGACCTTTCGCGTCGACTGGTATCGCTGTCCCACGCGCCCCGGTCTGCTGCGCGAACTGTCTCGGCGCAGCGACGCCCAAGGCTGGTTCCTGGCCGGCGGGCACCTCGCCCTCTGCGTCATCACCGGATCACTGGTCTTTCACTTCTGGTCGCTGGAGATTTGGCCCGCCTTTCTGGCCGCGCTGTTTTGCCACGGCACCGTGACTGCTTTCGTCCGCGGCAACAGCACCCACGAACTCGGCCACGGCACCGTCTTCAAGACCAAGTGGCTGAACAAGGTCTTCCTCTATCTCTTCAGCCTCATCGGCTGGTGGGACCCCTTCGACTATGCCAGCAGCCACACCTACCACCATCGCTATACCCTGCACCCGGAAGGCGATCGAGAAGTGCTGCTGCCGGTGGAACCATCGCTCGCCTCGGCCTTCATGTTGCAGCTCTTCACCGTCAATCTGCTCACGCAGCCCGGCCGCATCTTCGGCAAAGGCGGATTCATCTCTACGGTGATCCTCACCCTAATGGCGGCCTTCGGGCGCGATCCCGCCGCGGAAAAGGCCCCCGCCAACGAATGGATTAGGGCCTTGCACCGCGATCAGCCTCAAGAGCATCGCAACGCGGTGGTTTGGTCACGCATCCTGTTGCTTTTCCATGGATCGGTGCTGCTTATCGCCATCGCGACCGGGCTCTGGGTGCTGCCATTGATCTTTTCCGTCTCCGCCTTCACTGCCAACTGGCTTCAGTATTTCGTCAACTTGCCCCAGCATTGCGGCTTGCGCGACGACACGCCCGACTTCCGCAAAAGTGTGCGTTCGATGAAATTGAATCCCTTGTTTTCCTTCCTGTACTGGCGCATGGAATGGCATATCGAGCATCACATGTACGCCGGCGTGCCATGCTACAACCTGGAGAAACTGCATAAGGCCGTCGCGCATGACATGCCAGAGCCGCGCACGCTCATCGGCGCCTGGAAAGAAATGCGCGAGGTCTGGCGACGACAAAAGACCGCCCCCGATTACCAGTTCGATACGCCGCTGCCCCCGACAGCGAAGCACGCCCGCGAGGACAGTCCCGACGACCAACTCGAGAGTTCCATTGGGGAATTAGCCCCGGCAGGACTGCAAGAGCGCGCTTGAGCAATGCGCCATCGACCTATCCCTAAGGCTTGCCCGCTACTATAGATCATACGTATAGATAACAGGAATAGTACCTAAACAATACAAATAAGGTGGCGTTCCTTGCGAAAATCAACAAATAATCACGAAATCCGCCAACTTTAGCTCCCCTTCCCTCCTTGTGGGGGAAGGGGCCGGGGGATGGGGGGTAGAAAATCGCAGCAACGCTACATTACCGGACAAGCCACGTAGGGGCGACCCGCTGGGTCGCCCGAAACCACAAGTCGCGGCAGCAGCGGGTGACCAGCGGCTTCTAGGCTGAAGCTCTTCGATCCTACTGCAGGTCGGCGCCGCAAGATTGACGTATCACCAGCGATACCGGCGTGATGATCTTCAAATAGCGACTGTCCGGCTTCTCGATGCGCTGCACCAGGCGTTCCGCAGCCAGCTCGCCCATCAGCCCCTTATGCACATTGACCGTGGTCAGGGGCGAGAAAGTGAATTGGGCGTCAGGTATGTTGTCGAACCCGGTCACGGCGATATCTTCCGGGACGCGGAAACCGTTGCGCTGCAGCCAGCCCATGGCGCCGATAGCCAGGCGATCCGATGCGCAGACGATGGCGTCCGGGCGCGGCTCTCTTGCCATCAGCTTGCGCGCGCCGCGCTCGCCCAAGTCCGGCGTCCAGCCCGAGGGACCCGGCTCCAGGATCTGGCGCAGGCCGTCGTTTTGCGGCAGGTCCAATGCCGCTAGCCCCTGGCAATAACCCGCATGGCGGATATCGACATTGCCGCTGACAAAACCCAGCCGGCGATGACCCAGGCTCACCAGATGCGCAACCAGCGCGCGCATGCCCTTTGCGCCATCGAAGAGGATCACATCGTCCTCAATGTCGTGCTTGTCGTCGGTGGTCACGATCGGCACCACAGGGGAGAACTGATCGCGCAAATAGCGGATGCGATCGATCAAGTCCGTGCCCAGCAGAATCAAGCCGTCGATCCTGAACGTTTCCAGCAAATGCCGGGCTTTCGCGGGGCTGTCGATCTCGTGGAGCGTCTTCACGAAGGCGAATTGATAGCCGTGTCGCTCCAGCGCCCTGTCCACGCCTTCCAGCACCATGTTGTAGAAGGGGTCGCGATATTTGTCGATTCGCGTCGACAAGATGATGCCCACCTGCCCGACAATGGCAGGCGCAGGCGCGGGCGTCAGTTGAGCGCCGCCATATTGCCGCTGGATCAGCCCGGCCTCCGCCAGCGCTTTGAAGTCGCGGCGGATTGTGGCTTCGGAGACATCGAAATGAGCAGCCAGTTCCTTGGTGGACAAGAGCTCCTGCGCCACGGCCGCTTGTACGCGCTCCAAAATCATGCGCTGCCGAATCGATTTTTTCATGAATCGCAACTTTTTCTTCGCTTCATCGGCTTATGCAGCTTCCCATTGTACACGATGAAGCGCCGTATTCTAAGTGATTGCTGACTGATTATGCGCGTTTTTGCGTGATTTTTGCGCGCTTTTCTCGGTTCTTTACATGACATAATGTCAGATTTCTGCAATCATTGGACGATTATACCTGGTATTGCGCGAATGTTGTACGCCAATGACTTTTTCCTTGACAAAGCGCACGTAACATGTTCAAATCTGCATAGAAAATTGTTCAAAGAAGCACTCCTGTTGTAACACTTCGACATGCTTGAACAAGAGAACGCGAATTACATAGAAAAAGGAAGGCAACTCTTATGAGACTCTTTGGATACAGGCCTCAGATCGGCGACGCTGGCGACACCATGCCCTTCTATTACAACGGCGAGTGGCATATCTTCTTGTTGGCGACGCCACCGGACACCTGGACCGTCCCCGAGCGCGCGGCCTGCCGCCTGGGTCACATCGTCTCCAAGGATCTGGTGCATTGGGAAGAACTGCCCGACGCCTTTGGCCCCGGGCAAGAAGGAGATCCGGATGTCGGCGCTGTCTGGACCGGTTCCATCCACGACCACAACGGCAAATTCCACTTCTTCTACACCGGCTACAGCCACCACGCCAAGTTCCAGCAGACCATCTGTCACGCCACCAGCGATGACATGATCAACTGGGAAAAGAACCCCGACAATCCCATCATCATTGCCGATACGGCTGAATGGGAACCGGCCGATTGGCGCGACCCCTACGTCTATTTCGATCAAGAAAAAGGCCGCTACGCTATGCTGATCGCCGCCCGCTTGCTGGAGGGGCTGACGGACAGGCGCGGCTGCGTGGTAGTCTATTATTCCGATGACCTGGAAAACTGGGAACCGGGCGGCACGATTTGGGCCCCGCAGCAAGCGCACTGCATGGAATGCCCAGAGACCTTCAGCCTCGGCGGTTACAATTACCTGATATTCTCCCGCTATTCGGGCGACGCCAAAACCTTGTACCGCGTCGCCAAACCAGGCCAGCCTTGGGAAGCGCGGCCGCTCGACGCCATTGATGGTTCCAAATTCTATGCCGCCAAGTCGGCCGGCGACGGCCAGCGGCGCTTCACCTTCGCCTGGATCCCGCGGCGCAAATTCGGCAGCAATGACGAAGACTTCATCTGGGGCGGCCAATTTGGCTCCCCGCGGGAAATGATCTCCATGCCCGACGGCAGTCTAACCTGCCGCCTGCCCGCCGAGGTCGTCGCGAGTTACGAAGACGAGCAGGCATTCGAGTTCATCCCCGGCGATGGCGATTGGGACGGCACGCGCTGCGATGCTCGCGGCACTTTTGGCTTCGGTCACATCAAAACAGCCCGGGCCGACCTGATGCTGGAGGTCGAGATCGCTTGCGACCCCAACACCATGAACGCCGGTGTCTTGCTGGAACCGACCGGCGATATGTCAATGGGGCACCTGCTCATGGTCGAGCCCGGCCGCAAGCGCGCCTCAATCCGGCGCTGGCCCATCCAGTGGGAGCCCTTCTGGCAAGCCTGGGTGCCCGACAGTCCCGAACTGGGTCCCGATATGGCCCGTCCCATCTTGGTCGATCAATTCTTGTACAGCGAGCCGGAGGACGGCAAATATCTCCTGCGCATCTTGCGCAACGGTCAGTTGGTCGAGTGCTATGTCAACGACGAGGTCGTCATGTCCTACCGCATCTACGAAGAGTCGGAAACCATGTTCGGCTTCTTCGTCGATCAGGGCGCCGTCAGCTTCAACAACCTCTCAATCCGCACCTGATCGGACCTCGGCCGCGCCGCCATGTCTCGCATTGGAAACGGGCAATGCCGTCGACTAATTGCCTGACACTTCAAACGGAAAAGGAGGCCGCTATTGATGTGATCCCTGCAGTTTTCCGGGCGCGTCGCCCGGATGCGCTAATCAAGAGTTGCGCGCATCGTTTGAAAGCAAGCTTAAGACAATAGGAGAACAATATCATGTCAATGTTGAAGAGGTTCGCATTCTTGTTGCTCATCTTGTCGCTATTGGGCGGTATCGTCTCGGCGCAAGACAGCCAGTTCCTGGAAGTCTGGGACCAGTGGGAATTCTACGGCATGACCGCGGCCGGTCCCGCGCTTGAGGTCATCCATGCCGCCTGGAACGCGGAGCATCCCAACGTCTTCATGGACCGCTCGGTCTTCGGCGGCGGTTGGCCCATTCGTAACGCCATCGAGCTGGCTCTGACCTCCGGCGATGCGCCGGACGTCTTCTACTCCTGGCCCTCCGGCGCCGGTTTGACCGCCTACGCCCAAGAAGGCTACCTGCTCGATCTCACGCCCTACGCCGACCAGTACGGCTGGTGGGATCGCCTGCCCGATTGGGCCATCGAGCGCAACATGTGGAACGGCAAGCTCTATGCCTATCCCTGGGAGCAAGACCTCGAGTACGTCTATTACAACCAGGTCATATTCGAAGAGCTGGGCCTGGATATCCCGCAAAGTTGGGAAGACATCCTCAATTGGTGCGCTGTCGCCAATGAAGCCGGCTACATCCCGATTTCCTTCTCCAACAGCCCCGACGGCTGGCAGGGCGCCAACATGTTCACCGACATGGTCGCGCTTACCGGCGGTCGTCAAGTCGGCTTGGACGTATTGCGCGGCACAACCAGCTGGAACCGCCCGGAAGTGGTTGACGCCCTGGAGAAACTGCTTGAAATGGTTGACGCCGATTGCTTCTCGCCCGGCTTCAACGGCAAGCACTATGGCGATTCCCTGGCCGAACTCTACACCGGCCGCGCGACATCAGTCTGGACCGGCACTTGGGTCATCCACGATATCAGCGGCAACATGGCAGAAGGCACACTGGACGTCTTCTACATGCCAGCCATCTACGATGACATCCCCCAAGCCACCCACATGTCAGAGGGCTCGGCCTACTACATCTGGGCTCACGCCGCCGATCCGGATCTCGCTGCCGAGTACATCGACTTCGTGACCGACCCGCGCTGGCTGCCGACCTGGATCGAAGAAGGTTTCGCCATTCCGATCCAAAAAGACCCCATCGACTGGAGCATCTATGACGTCGCGCCGGTGATCGGCAAAGCCTTCCGTATCGGCCAAGAGATGCAGGATCTCAATGTCGACGCCTTCCACACTACTGTGGCCCCCAACGTTGTTCGCGCCCTCTATCAAGGCGTACAAGGCGTATTGGGCGGCGAATTGAGCATCGACGACTTCCTCAATAATATGGACGAGGAAATGGCAGCCGCTGCCGATCTCGGGCAAGTTTGGGAACCGGGCGAGCGCATGTAATCCCGCTTCGTTAACTTCTGGTCTTCGGTAGCCTTTGCGGGCTGCCGAAGGCCTTATAATACCGGAAAACGCAAATTCACTGCCCAGCGACCGTCGACCCGGAAAGATAGCGGTATGCCGCGTTTCAATATAAGACCTTATATTTTTATTGCCCCAGCTTTGATTTACCTCGCCGTTTGGATCTTTTATCCCATCCTCAATGCCTTTGTCTTGAGCTTTTTTGATTCGCCGACCGGGCGCTCGCGAGATTACTTCTGGGTTGGGCTCGGCAACTACACCAAACTGCTCCAAGACGATCTATTTCTCAAATCTTTATATCACAACATCCTTTGGGTTCTGCTGAGCATCGCCATTCCGGTCGTTCTGGGATTGTTGCTGGCGGTTGTCCTTTCCGGCCGCGGCCGGACGCGCCTCGTTTACGCCAGCATCTACTTCATCCCCCAGACCGTAGCGGCGGTATGCGCAGCCATCGTCTGGCGCTGGATTTACGACCCCAGCATCGGGCCCCTCAACCACATGCTGGAGGCCATCGGCCTCACAGGCCGGCCCTGGCTGGCCGATGAATCAATCGTCTTGATCGCCGTAAACATGATCGGCAGCTGGTCCTATTACGGCTTCTGCGTGCTGATTTTCATGGCCGGGCTGCAAAACATCAGCCCCGAACTATACGACGCGGCAAAGATTGACGGCGCCGGCGCTCTGCAACGATTCCTCTACGTCACGATTCCCCTGCTGCGCAATGCCATCACCTTTGTCCTCGTCTATACCATCATCGGTTCCATGAAATTCTTTGACCTGATCTTCGTGGCCACCAATGGCGGGCCCAACGAAGCCAGTACAGTCGTCGGGCTGCGCATTTACTGGCACAGCATGCGCGAGGGCCGTTTCAACTATGCCGCCACCATGAGCACGATATTGACCGTCGTCATCCTGGTGCTCAGCGTGGTCGTCATCCGGCAGATCGTCACTGAAGAAGGCGATTAGAGGAGATGAAATGAACACCAGCGCCCAGCCACCAAAACGGCGGTCCTATCGTTCCTCTCGCATCATCCAGAGCATCCTCATCCACGCCATCTTGCTGCTATTTGTCTTTATCGCCCTCTTCCCCATTTACCTGATGTTCAACGCCGCCCTCAAGACATCTGCCGAGCTCTTCCAGAGCTTTCTCTCCCTGCCCAAAGATCCGCAATGGAAGAACTTCGGTTTCATCCTCAACGAACAAGGCTACAAAGGCGCGCTATACAACAGCATGATTCTCTCGACCTCATCGATGATCCTGACCACCGTCATTTCCGTCTTGGCAGGTTACGGCTTTGCGGTCTATCGCTTTGTCGGCAAGCAATGGCTCTTCCTGCTGGTGCTGACGGGATTGATGGTTTCGGAAACTTCCGTGCTCATTCCGGTATATCAGTTGCTGCAAGACCTGGGACTCTTGAACACCTACGCCGGCATGATCTTGCCGCAGGCGGCGCTGGGATTGACCTTCGGCGTCTTCCTGATGACCACCTTTTTCAAAGACATCCCGCGCGCCCTGATCGACGCCGCCGTCGTTGACGGCGGTTCCGATCTGCAAGTGCTGCGCTACGTCATCATGCCCCTGGCGCGTCCGGCTATTATGTCGCTGGCTCTAATTGAGTTCATGTGGGCCTGGAACAGCTTCTTTTTCCCGCTGGTGATCGCCACCAAACAGTGGCTGATGCCGATGAGTGTGCGCATCATCGACTTCATGGGCCGGTTCACATTCAAGTACGATATGATCGCCACCACTACCGTCATCCTCTTCACGCCTATTCTGATCCTGTATCTGATTACACAGCGCAGTTTCCATCGCGGCATTACCTTCGGCGCGCTGAAGGATTGAATCATTGACACACGCCTATAAGGAAGAAAACATGTCCGAAAGCTATTCCGAGATTCTCGCCCATGCCGACCAAGCCGTGGCCGAAACCGCCGCAACCCTCGCCGACGATCCGCAGCGCCCCGCTTATCATCTCTTTACCGCCGCCAACTGGATCAACGATCCCAATGGCCCCGTCTATTACGACGGCTACTGGCACATGTTCTTCCAGCACAATCCCTACATCGCCGATTTCGGGCCCATGGGCTGGGGCCACGTTCGCAGCCCCGATCTGGTGCATTGGGAACATTGTCCCATCGCCATCATGCCCAGCCCCGATAGCTACGACGGCGCCGGCTGCTGGTCGGGCAGCGTGGTCATCCACGACGGCCTGCCCACCATGATCTATTCCGGCGTCGCCGACATGACCCTTTGGAGCGCCGACGACGATTTGCCGCCCTCGGACAGGCAGCGAATCCCGCAAGGCTACTACCACGAATTTGTCCTGGAAATCGACCAGGAGACGCAATGCGTCGCCACCAGCACGGACAACCTGCAGACCTGGCAGAAGCATCCCGCCAATCCCGTCATACCCGCGATCCCGCCAGGCCTGGATCTGATCGGCTTTCGCGATCCCTTTCTTTGGAAAGAGGACGATGGCCGCTGGTATATGCTCTTGGGTTCGGGCATCAAAGGGCAAGGCGGCGTCGCCCTGCTCTATCGTTCCCCTGACATGATCAACTGGGACTACCTCAACCCCCTGTATGTCGGCGACCCGGCGCAAAGCGGCATCAACTGGGAATGCCCCAATTTTCTCGATCTGGGGAAAAAGCACATGCTGGTTGTATCACCTCATGGACGGCCGGTCTATTGGCTGGGAGACTACGCGAACCACCGCTATGCGCCCGATGGTCCGCCGAGACGCCTGGATTGGGGGGACGTCTTCTACGCGCCCAACAGCCTGCTCGATCCCAGCGGCCGCTGGCTGATGTGGGGATGGATTCGCGAGGCCCGCCCCCGCGACCAGTACGCGGCCGCTGGCTGGGCATCCTGCCTGACTCTGCCGCGCGAAATCTCCCTGGATGACAACGGCAATCTTAACGTGAAACCGGCGGAAGAGATGAAGCAGCTTCGGCAAGGCATGTTGTTTGATGAATTCGTGGACTTGGGCGCTGGCGAGGACAAACTACTGGACGTTTCCGGCGACCGTTTGGAGATCGGCTTAAATGTTAACCACCATGACTGTCGACGTTTTGGGATTCAGTTTCGCCGCAATCCGAATGGCAGACAGTTCACAGAACTGAGTTACGACTACGCCACTAACACCTTGCGTTTAGATCGTGAACATTCAACTTTTACCGGCGAAGTTACGCGCGACCCTTGTGAGTGCGAGTTGATTCTGGGACGCCGTGAGACGCTGAACTTGACCATCTACCTGGACAATTCCGTCATTGAAGTCTATGCCAACGACCGAATCTCGATGACCAGCCGCATCTATCCGGATCTAGAGCAATCACAAGGGATTCGTCTGTTCACCGTTGGCGGAAGCGCGAGTGTAGGCACCAGCATCTGGCGTATGGGCAGCATCTGGGATTAACAAGGGCCCAGACCGCCCGCAATCGACCTTGGCGCGCCTGCGGCGTCACGCAGGCGCTGACCCGCGCGTCGCCAGCCCCTCCCTAGTCCGCGTGCGAATCGCCCCCTCTAGACACATCCGTCATTTGCCTGGCCTGCGCATATGTCGGCACGCCTTCCTCTGCGAAGATGCCGTCGATCTCTTCGCGGTCCTCGTCAGTCAAGCGCCAGTCGACAGCAGCGATATTCTCTTTCAATTCGCGCTCGTTGCGCATGCCCACCAGCCCAACCGTCACAGCGGGATGGCTCAAGACCCAGGCCAGCGCCAACTGCGCCACCGATTTGCCATAACCCGCCGCCACATCCTTCAGCCGTTCCGTGACCCGCAGCGCTTTCAAGAAGTTCTCGCGTTCGAATAGCGGCAAGCCAAAAGCCATGCCCTTTCCGCGCCAGTCATTCTCGGCGAACTCCGTATCCGGCTTCAAGCCCCCGCTCAACAGCCCGAAACCCAGACTGCCGTATGCCATGAATCCGATGCCCTGCTCCAGGCAATAAGGCAAAACGGCCGATTCCACCCGCCGGTCGAACATATTGTAGCCGATCTGATTGGCGGTCAGCCTGCCATGCTCCTGGCAGGCCGTCATCATGCTCACGTCATAATTGGAGACGCCGTAGTGGCGGATCTTGCCCGCCGCCTTCATATCCTCCAGCGCGCCCATCGTCTCATCATGCGGCGTCGCCAGATCCGGCCAATGAATCAGCATCAAATCGACATAATCCGTGTTGAGGCGCTTCAGGCAACCTTCCGTCCGCTCAGTGATATGAGCCGCCGACGCATTGCGCCCCACTATGGCGGCATCGCCCACGACGCTCCGATCGTCGGCCACTACGAAACCGACTTTCGTCACCAGGACGATGTCCTTACGACGATCGCCCAATCCGCGCGCCAGCAATTCCTCCGACGTATACGGACCATAGACTTCCGCCGTATCGTAGAGAGTGATCCCATGGTCTATCGCCATATGTATCGCCCGCACGGCCTCGTCTACGTCGATCTCGCCGTACTGCGTCGTGCCCAGTTCCCAGGTGCCAAACCCAATCGCCGAACATCTCAAATCCGTATTCCCAAACCGTCGCTCTTCCATCCCCGCCTCCTTGTTGATGGCGATAGTATAACCAATCCCGCGCCGGATTGACCAATGCTCGCCAAGGCGGACCAGGGCGATTGCATCCAATTTTTTTCACCACAGAGGCGCCGAGGGCCGCGTAGACACAGCCCGTCGACAAAGAGTTTAAGTCTTTCAGGACAGAGCTTCTCTGGAATGACCTACAAATGACTGAAATTGCCTGTCACGGAATCCAGAACTGAAGTGAAATTTCTCGTTTCCTAATCAACAAAAGATTTTCTCTGTGTTCTCTGTGTCTCTGTGGCTAAATTTCAGTTTGTATCGTGTTCATTTCAGTGCATCTTCATTTTGCCGCAATTCCCCAAAACCCCCGAACTTGCGCCTGTTATTGCCAATTGCCGATTTCGCGGTAAGATACGGAAAACTAAAAGATTTGGGAATCGCAAAATGATCGAAGAACAATCGCTCCAGCGGCTACATCAACCATACCAGGTCAGCGTCGACGAATACAAGGCATTCCGCCGCGACGGCTACCTGGTACTGCGCGGATTGGTCGCGCCCGACGAAGTCCGCCAATTGGCGGCTTACACCGAAGACCTGATGGCGGGCCGCGCTACCTTGCCCGGCGTGCCGCCCCCCGCCGATGACGCCAGCGACCGGGAACGGCGCCTGCATTACGAACGCGTGCACATGCCCCACCGCACCGAGGAAATCGCCGAGCGCTTCCTCCTCCATCCGCGCGTGGTCGACGTGCTGGAAGCCCTCATCGGACCCGACGTCCTGGGCTTGCAAACCATGCTCTTCTTCAAGCAGCCCGGGCAAGCCGGCCAGGGTTTCCACCAGGACTCCTATTACATCCCCACCCAGCCCGATACCCTGATCGGCGCCTGGATCGCCATCGACCCGGCCAACGAAGACAACGGCTGCCTCTGGATCACCCCCGGCTCCCAGCACGAACCGATCTATCCCGATTGCGACGGCGTGACCCAACAAGGCGATACCATCCTCAACGATATCGAATCCATCATCAACGCCAGCCATCCCGACGTAGAAAAGAATACCCTGGCGAAAATCGCCCTCAGATATGAGACCGAAGTCGCCATACCGGCCCAGCCAGGTGATGTGGTCTTTTTCGGCGGACATGTCCTGCATCGCTCCCACCACAACGACTCGGACAAGCCGCGCCGCGCCTTTGTCAGCCACTATTGCAATGCCCGCTCCCGCGTGCCCTGGAACCACCGCGGCGCTTACGACGGCGACGAGCAAGGCGCCGCCGCCAACTATATGCATATCCTGGCCCGCGGCGCCACGCACCTGCCCTACGCCCAACCCAGGTTCGGCACGCTCTGCGCCGCCAACGCGCCGGAGCTCTACGGCCATCGCGTCGACAATCACCGCGTCAAATCGATGATGGGCGATGGCAACGGCTTCATGGTCGTCGTGCCCCACGAAGACGTCGATCACGATCACTAAACGGGCTTTGCCGAGCGAGTTGCCCCAATGGAATGGAACACAGCCTACAACATGACCGATGAACAAGTCGCGGCCTACCAGCGCGACGGACATATCTTGCTGGACAACGTGCTGCCGGCGCAATACATCCCGCCCTATCACGAGGCCATCGTCGAGACCGTCGCCCAGCGCAACAAGGAAACGCGCAAACTGGCCGACCGCGATACCTACGGCAAAGCCTTCCTGCAGACGACCAACTTGTGGCAATACAACGAGGTAGTCAAAGAATATGTCATGGCGCAGCGCTTTGCCGGCATCGCCGCCCGCTTGATGCGCGCCGACAAGGTGCGGCTCTACCACGACCAGGCGCTCTTCAAGGAAGCCGGCGGCGGCATCACCCCCTGGCACCAAGACCAGCACTATTGGCCCCTGGCCACGAACAAGACCATCACCATGTGGATGACGCTGGCCGATATCAATGCCGACATGGGCACTCTGCAGTTCGCCTCCGGCTCGCACCGCGAAGGCTACCTGGGCGATATCCCCATCTCCGACCAATCCGAGACCCAATTGCGCGCCTTCGTGCAGAGCCGTGGCTTCAAGTTGCAGCAGGCGCATGCGATGAACGCGGGTTCCGCCACTTTCCACAGCGGCTGGACGCTGCACTCGGCGCCGCCCAATGCCTCCGACCAAATGCGACCCGCCATGACGGTGATCTACTTCGCTGACGGTACCCGCCTCAGCTCCCTGGACAACAAAAACCGCCTTGTCGATCGTGATCACTGGCTGCCGGGTAAACAGCCGGGCGATCTGGCCGCGACCCATTTGAATCCCGTCTTAGGTTAATCCTTGCGAATCACTCAAGTCGAAGCCATCCCCCTCTTCGCATCCTTCGCCGACGCCCTGGGCGACGTGCCAAGCGAGCTGGCCCATCCCGCCTTCGGCATGCGGGCCATTCCCCTGCTCGGTCAAGGCGCTGTCATCGTCCGCATCGCCACCGACGCCGGCCTGGTCGGCATCGGCGAGGCCATGGGTCGCCCGGGACCGCGCGCCACAGCCGCCTACATCAACGAAGTGCTCGCGCCCATGCTGCTGGGCCAAGATCCGCGCCATCATCATGCCTTGTGGAGCGCGATGAACGAACAACTCCGCTTCGCGCCCATGGCCATCAGTGGCGTCGATATCGCGCTTTGGGACCTGCGCGCGCGCATCTACAACGATTCCCTGCCCAATCTGCTCGGCGGGCCCATGCGCGAGGCCGTCGACTGCTACGCCAGCCCCATACCCTACCTGCCGACGCCCGAGCAGTCCGCCCAAAAAGCCGCTGAATTTCTCAGCGCCGGGTTCCGCGCGCTCAAGCTCAAGATCGGCCGCGGCCTGGCTGCCGATATCGCCCACGTCGAAGCAGTCCGCGCCGCCATCGGACCGGACATCAAGCTGCTGGTGGACGCCAACGGCGCTTACACCGTCAGCCAGTCCATCGCCTTGGCGGAGGACCTGCTCAAGCAAGGCGTCTACTGGCTGGAAGAACCGGTCCATCCCGAGTACGCGGACGACCTGGCCCGCATCCGCCGCCGCGTCGATCTGGCCATCGCCTCCGGCGAGTGGCTGGGCAGCGTCTTCCAATTCCGCGACCTGCTGAAAGCCGAAGCCGTGGATGTGCTCATGCCCAATATCACGCGCTGCGGCGGCTTCACCGGCCTGCTGAAAATCGCCGATGCCGCGCTCATGGAGAATGTCACCGTCGCCCCGCACGGCGTCGGCGCCGGCCTGGGCATTGTCGCCGCAATCGCCGCCTGCGTTGCCATGCCCAACTTCCTCATCTACGAATACAATCAACTCTTCAATCCGCTGCGGCACACAGTCATGCGCGAAGCTATCCCCTTCCGCGATGGCCTTCTCAAGCCACTAGATGGGCCCGGCCTGGGCCTCAGCTTGAACGAAAAGACAATCGCCAAGTATCGCGTCGATTGAGCTCACTCGCCTTCTTCAGGGCGGTCATAGTCATCCGCATAGCGCCTGATGTCCCCCTGCTGCCAGTTGCCGAAGGCCACCTCCAGCACGCGCACCCTATCGCCACGACTGCCCAGCCGATGCCTGCTTCCGGCCGGGATCCAGATTTCCTCCCCCGCCCGCGCTTCAATCACCTGGTCATCCCGCTGGATGATCGCGCCATCATCCAGCGGGATCCAAAGTTCCGCCCGCTCCCTGTGCGATTGCAAGCTCAGCCGCTGCCCCGCCTCCACCGTCATCAAGCTGACTGTCACCACTTCGTTAGTGGCATATTGCGCAAAGCCGCCCCAAGGGCGCGTCACACGTATGCTTTCCGGCCGCTCGTCGGGAATGGACTTGCTTGCGTAACAAGACATTGAACTGCCTCCAGGTTCACACTCAATGGCGCCTTATCGTGACTTCACGTAAAATATCATAAATGAACACAATACGCCGGCGTCGAATACTGCCTGGCATCTTGAGTCCGGATCCATGTTACCAGAAGCCAGACGGCGACATTTGCTCAGCTATCTCGCCCAAGTGGGCAGCGCCGCTATCGTCGACCTCAGCGCCCGCTACCATGTCTCCAGTATGACGATCCGCCGCGATCTTGGAAAATTGCAGGGCCAGGGCTTGGTCACCTTAACGCATGGCGGCGTCGTCTTTGACGGCGACGCACCCCGGCAGCGCCAAACGCAGCGCCTGACCCGGGATCACAATCGAGCCCGCGAAAAACGCGCCATCGGCCGGCACGCCGCCACGCACTTCGTCAAAGACAACGACGTGCTGCTGCTGGGCCCCGGTTCCACCGTCCGCGCGCTGCTTCCCTTTCTCAAGCGCAAACGCAATCTCCAACTGGTCAGCAACAGCCTGCGAACCGTCGAGTCGCTGCGCGTGGCGCTGCCCGCCGCCACGGTCATGGGCACGGGAGGGCTGTTGCGCGCCGATACCCTAAACTTTGTCGGACCTGTGACAGAGCGCTTTTTCGACGACTTCTTCGCGCGCGTCGCCTTCATTTCCGGCGCGGGACTCTCCCTCACCGCCGGCTTGACCGACTCGCACTTGCTGGAAGCCGCGGCCAAACAAGCCATGATTCGCTCGGCCGAGCAAACAGTCGTCCTGCTGGATTCGAGCAAATTCGCCACCACCGCCGCGGCCCAGGTTCTGGCTATCGACCAGATCGACGCCATCGTGACCGACGCCGGCATCGCGCCCGAGGCTCGAAGTCAACTGGTCGAACTGGGCATTGATGTGCAGGTCGCCCCTTTGCCGGCCCTTGCTTGAACATTGATCCGCTACCCCTTCTCGGCCGCGAATCGCTCGTACTGCGCCCGGGTGGGCAAGCCGTCGATCACGCCGACGTGCATAGCTGTGTATGCGCCGGAAAGGACCGCCCGCCGCGCTGCATCGTCAATTGACAGGCCCTCGCCCAAAAATACCGCCAGCGCTGCGTTGAAGCTGTCCCCCGCCCCGGTGACATCCACCGCCTCAATCGATAGCGCGGGTATATGCCGCTCGCCATCCCGGTCAACGATGAGCGCGCCCCCCGCGCCCAGCGTCACAATCACCGTGCCCACGCCGAAATCCAGCAACTTGCCGGCCAGCGCCTCGGCCGGGCTGCGATGGTCCGGGGGCAGGCCCAGCAGCACGCGCGCTTCGCTGGCATTGGGCGTCAAGATATCGACATCCGCGAACATAGCCGGATCAACGGCGCGCGCCGGCGCCGGATTGCAAATGGTCCGCTTGCCATGCGCCCGGCCCAGCGCCAGCGCTTCGGCCACCGGCTCCGGCGACACTTCAAATTGCGCCATCACGATGTCGCTCTGCTCAATCAGCGCCTCGCAATCGCGCACATGCTCCGCCGTCATCAACAGATTGGCGCCCAGATCGACCGTGATCCAGTTTTCGCCGTCAGGCAATATGTTGACGAAGCCGATTCCCGTGTGAGCGCCAGGCAAGCGATGCACCTTGTCCGCCGCGATGCCTTCCCGCGCGTAGAGCTGCCGGGCGCGGTCGGCAAAGATATCGTCGCCCACGCAAGCCAACAAACGCACTTCGGCCCCCAAACGCGCCGCCGCGATCGCTTGATTGCTGCCTTTGCCGCCGGGACCCATGTCGAAGGAGTCGCCGGCCAGGCTTTCGCCCAGCGCCGGCATGCGCGGCACCCGGATTGTCAGCCCCTCGTTATAGCTGCCGACGAAAAAGATCTTGGTCATGACATGCTCCCTGCCTCCCGGCGCGCCCTCGCTACCGACCGCCTTCGCGCACCGCGACCGTCAGCGGCGCCCAGCCTGCGCCTGTCACGTCAAGGCCTTCCGCTTCGAGCGAGCTTAAAGCCGCAGAGACTAAATCGCCGCGATAGCTGTCCGCGAGCGGCTCCTCAGCCAGCGCGTCAAGCCTCAGCAGCCACTCCACCGTCTGATCCCACAGCGCCTCATCCATGATCCCGATGCCCGACGGCGACGGCCAGATCAACTTGTTCACTTCGTTCATCTGCCAGAGCTGATGGCTCTCGCCCAAGTCCGGATCAAGCTCAAGCAGGATCTGGACGCAGTCATGGGCGTGATCGCGGCAGTGGATCCAGGCGCGCAATGTCGCTCTGAGAAAAGCGATCGCTGCGGCTTCATTGGCTGCTTCCGCCAACCAATCCGCCCGCGCGATGATGTGATCCTGCAGCATCGCGGTCCCTACTTCGTTCAAATCGATAATGTTGACATCGTCGGGCTGGAACAACTCGCCGCTTGCCGGGTTGATCATGCCAAAAAGCCGGCCCACCCAATTGTAGATCAGCGCCTGCGCCGCCTCCACTTCTCTCGCCAGCAGCGGCCCCAGATGAAAGGGCTGCGGCACCAGCATCAGGTGCTCCCCGCTAGTGGGGTCGGAGCCAATGTGAAAAGTCGTGGCCTGCACTTCGTATGCGTTGTCATCGACCCAAACCCCGATCCGGTGCAATGGCAGGTCAAACGCCGTTTCAATGCCCGCTTCGGCAAATGAAACCAAAACAGTCCCGCTGCGCTGGAAGACCTGCGCGATATTGACCAGATTCGCGCCATCTTGGTTGGCTTTCAGGGTCTTTGCCAGCCAGGTCACGCCCAACTCGGCATCGTCGGCGGCAACCACGTCGACAGGCTGAAGATCGCCCTCGCTTTCAATGATCGTGATGTCCAGCCCTTCGGCGGCGTAATAGCCTAATTCCTGTGCTACATAGTAGCCTGCGAATTGCGCTTGTTTCACCCACTGCAGTTGCAGGCGCAACTCTACAAGCGCGTCATCGTCAGCGACAACAGTGAGGCCGAGCAGAAATGAGGCGACCAGCGCGAATCGCTTGAGCATGAAGGTTTTCCTTTCGCTTGTTCCCAACAGAAGCGACGCAGATCTAGGAATCGATTGGCGCTCCAAGCACTGACATTGCTATACTCTAAGCATAAAACATTTTCTTGGAGTTATAGAGGTTGGCCGGCATGGCAAATATAAGTGTGGAACGAGACGGTCTAGCTGACGGCATGCCGCGTGACGAGCGCGGCTACTGGAGGCCCGAGGGCGATGTCGGCGCGCCCAATCCGTGGTTCTCTTGGCCGCCCAAGCCACGCGCAGCGGCGCTGTGGCTGAAAGAGTATTTGTGGCCCTACAATATCCTCTTCATGATCGTGGCAGTTGTGACTTGGCTTTACCTGACGCCGGAGATGTCGCGGATGACCGAATTCCGCGCCGGCTGGATGCTCGAGATCTTCCTGCGCAACCAGATCATGTTGATTGCCTACGCGTCCGTGCTCCATGTAAGCATGTGGACCCTGAAGACACAGGGTTATCAATACAAGCTGTCGCTGAAGTGGATGGGCAAAAGCAAGAAATTCCTCTGGAACGATCAAGTGCGCGACAACATGTTTTGGAGCATCGCCAGCGCTGGCACGGTTTGGACGGGCTTTGAAGTGCTGATGCACTATGCCTACGCCAACGGCTTTATCGCATTTCTTGACCCGCGCGAACAGCCAGTCGCCTTCGCCTTGATCCTCTTCCTGTCGCCGCTATGGTACAACTTTTACTTCTATTGGGGACACCGCCTGCTGCATGTGAAGTTTCTTTACAAACACATTCATCATGTGCATCACCGGAATATCGAAGTCGGTCCCTGGTCGGGCCTGTCGCAGCACCCGATTGAACATATCGTGATGTACGCGAGCATGCTGCTCCACTGGGTCATCGGCGCGCATCCGATCAATATGATCTTCCAGGGACAGCAGGTGACCTTCGGCTCAATTACGGGTCACGGCGGCTTTGAAGAGATTGTCGTCAATGACAACATGAAGATCTCGTACGGCAATTATTGGCATTCGCTGCATCATCGCTTCTTCGAGTGCAATTACGGCGAACCCACGATTCCGCTCGATCATTTGTTTGGCACCAACTGCGACGGTTCACCGCAAGCGCGCGAGAAAATGCTGGCCAGGATGCGCGCCATGCACGGCGGCTGAGCCATGTGTCTGCGGGGCCGTGTCCGCGGGCCGAAAATGCATCGCCCGCGTACTCTTCAACATCACCCTCAAAGAACTGGTCAATTTAGAAACGAAATACTGATAGATTATGATCCGCTGTGATGCGCCATAACGCAAGGCACTATCATGATCAGGAATGATTGGGCAGTGATTTGTAGAGACTACCTGCTGCATAATAACGAGCCAGTCTTATGGCGCGTTCTAAACAGATTGAATGTCCCGTTCCCACTCTCCAATGAACTGACTACGATCAATCTGAAACCACTACTTCACTTCGTTTCATTCTGGGTAATAGAAGACGAAGCCGACCAAAAAATCTATCCAGCCGTTGCGAGGTGGTTGGCTCCTGGTGGTGAAAAGATACTGCGTGAGACACCAATTGCGCTTGACTTTCGGCATTCGCGGCGTTTCATATACCAGTTGAGAGTCGAGGTTCTCGATATTGTCGGTCCGGGTCATTACGAATATCATATAGAAGTACCTGGCATCGCCGACTGGGGCATCTTATCCCGGAATAGCTTTTTCATTACCAACGAGGTGCAAAATGAGTGAGAAGAATTCACAGAAAAATATACAGAGACCAAATGTGATTACCGCTGATGATTTCGGGAGTCTGCCAGTGGCGTCTGGCAGTTCG
The DNA here is from genome assembly GCA_026708115.1 of Chloroflexota bacterium. Classification (GTDB taxonomy): domain Bacteria; phylum Chloroflexota; class Anaerolineae; order Aggregatilineales; family Phototrophicaceae; genus UBA6055. The sequence goes on along the minus strand of JAPOVL010000017.1, from coordinate 57,749 downwards.
AAGAACAGTGATCCGCGCTCTGCTACATACACGCCGCCCTCTCGATTACTACAGCCAGCGGAGGAAGCGCTTCTGCTTTCTGGGAACTCGCGCGATACCGACCGCTAATTGTCCCTGCTCTGAGCAGGATAGCTGCTTGATCTTTTGCCTGATTTTGAACTGTTTGCGTAAAGTGCGTCGCTTCAACGACGAACCGAACTCAATCGCGAATCAAAGCAACGGATTGGGAAAAGAGCTGCCGAGTTCATGGAGTTGGGACATACGGTCCTTTTGGATGTGGGCGCCATGACTTTAGAAGTCCCTTACCATCTGCCGCCTGACATGGAGTATTTGCGTATCGTTACGCCCGCGCTCAATATCGCTGACGCTGCCACGCACTATCCCAAAGTTGAACTTGTGATGCCCGGTGGCCTTCTTCGACAATTAACGCGCTCGCGGGAGCTGTTCAACGCCGACATTGTGTTTTTGGCAACAGGCGGGTTCGGCTTACAGAATGTAACAACCGGCAACACACTTGAAGGCGAAGCCAAGCGAACGATGGTAAAACAAGCCCAGAGTGTCATCTTGACAGCTGATGGAAGCAAACTCGGACGCAGCCCGTCCATTAAGGAGAATAGACTATAAGACGATAAAGCAAGTTCGTCCAGCCAAGTTTCTTATGCAAGGAGATTATGAAATGAAGAGAAACAACATCGCGTTAATGCGAAAAATAGCGGCACTGCTGCTCATCCCCGTGCTGATTCTGGGAGGCAGTGTAACGGCGCAGGATGACCCCGTTGTGATCGACTGGGCGAATGACGCGGCCTGGCACGAGGCCGGTCAGGATGCGCTCGACGAGGCGTCGCGTGGCGTAATCGGCATCGGCGTCAACACGGTAATTTTCACCTCGACCGACTCTTACCAGGCTGCGGTGCGCGGCGCGCTGCCGACCGAAGACGCTTTCCCGCTCTTTGACTGGTGGTTTGGCTATCGTATGAAAGACCTGGTGGACGCGGGGCTGCTTGCGGATGTCACCGACATCTGGCAAACGCACATTGACAACGGTGGATACCCAGCCAGCATGATGGGTTCATTTGGCTTTGACGGGCGCGCCTATGGCTTGCCGAAGATGATCAACTACTGGGTCGTCTTTTACAACAAGCATGTCTTTGCTGAACATGGCCTCGAAGCCCCGACCACATGGGACGAGCTGATGGCGGTTGCGGAAGCGCTAAAGAGCAATGGCGTAACCCCCTTCGGTCTGGACGTGGTTGGCTGCCGTTGGTGCAGTTTTATCTGGTTCGAAGAAATGATGGTGCGCGTTGATCCCGCTCTTTATCAGAGTGTGATGTCGGGCGAGACGGCTTACAACGATCCCCAGGTTGTCGCCATTATGGAGCAGTGGCGCGATCTGCTCGACGCGGGCTACTTCTCGCAGCCGGGCGACTTCGCCGACAACTGGGCGGAACCATTTGTGAGCGGCAGTATTGGCATGTTTCTGATTGGCGACTGGTATACAGCCACCCTCGCGCGTGGCGGTTTCGTCGCCGGTGAGGACTATGGCATATTCGTCATGCCGGGTATCACAGAAGCGGGGAATCGCAGCCTGATCATTGAGGGACGTCCGCTGCTGCTTGCCGAGAATTCGCCGCAGCGCGATGTCGCGCTCGAGTTTGCCGATTACTTCATGGGCGTAGAAGCGCAAACGATTTGGGCCGAAACCAGCGACATCAACTCGCCGAGTCTGCTGGCGCCCGAAGAGACGCGCCCGGGACATCTGGTTGATCTGGCGAATGCCGTCGCCAACGGCGAATACGAGCTCTATACGCGATACTGGGAAGCCACGCCGCCGCAAATCGTCGAGCAAGTGGTTGATTTGCTCGGTCAGTTTGTGTTGGATCCGGCTGCCTTGCAGACGGTTCTGGACGGCGCGGAGCAGATTGCTCAGGATTATTGGGCAAGCGCCGGCGGCGAATAGAATCGGGAACAGGAGAGGCGTATCAAGCGCCTCTCCAAGCATCCTGAATGCAGGCGGGCGGTTTGCCCGATACAAAGCAAGTGAGCACTGATCCGCTTTCTAATGAGGTCTCGGCCACAGCGCTGGGAGAGGCGTCAGTCGACGCGCCCAAGCGCGCGCAGGCGCTGTTGCGCACGATTGAGCCTTATCTTTATCTGTTGCCAGCGCTTCTGCTGGTAGGCGGGCTGCTGCTTTATTCGGTCGCCCATACCTTTGCCATCAGCTTTACCGATTGGGATTTGATTACCCCGCCCAGTTTTGTCGGCTTGCAAAACTACATTGACGCCATCCGCGACCCGACTTTCACCAGGTCGTTCAGCAACACTTTGATCTGGACCGGGGGGAGCTTGCTGCTGCCGGTCGCGGGCGGCTTGCTACTGGCTGTGGTATTGGAGCGAATCCCCGGGCAGCGGGTCTTGAAAACCCTCATCTATCTGCCGGCGATTTTGTCGACGACGGTGGTCGCCGCTATCTGGAGCTATGTTTACACCAACAATGGCGTCTTGAATGAAACGCTGCGCTGGGTCGGCCTTGACGCGCTGGCGCGCCCATGGCTGGTATTTGCGCCGACAAACACGCTGGCGATGATCGTCGCGGCCTCCTGGCGCGCGCTTGGACCGAGCATGGTGCTGTTTCTGGTTGGCTTGCAGACCATACCGCCCGAACTCATCGAAGCGGCAAAGATAGACGGCGCTGGCGAGCGGATACTCTTCTGGCGCATCAAACTGCCCCTGCTCCGACCCATCACGGCGATTGTCGTCATCATGTCGGTCATCGGAAGCTTTATGACTTTTGACCTGGTCTGGGTGATGACCCAAGGCGGACCGGGACGCTCATCCGAAACGCTGGCTGTGACGATGTACCGCCAGGCTTTTATCATGTGGCGAATGGGGTACGCCGGGGCGGTGGCGGTGATCCTGTCCACGATTGTTATTGCATTTTCTATCTTCTATTTGCGAGCGACATTGAAGCGAAGCGCCTTATGATACAGCGATTGTCTAAAGGGAAACGCTCTCTCGACCGATACATCGTGCTGGGGCTGCTATGCGTGTTCGCAATGGCTTGGGTTACCCCACTGGCGATCGTGGCGCTGAGCAGTATGAAGACCCCCAGGGAGCAATCGCAGAGCGGCATCCTAGCGCTGCCAGAGAATGCCGCCATGATCTTCGACAACATAAGTTCCGCTTCCGAATTGGCCGGTATCGGCAACGGGATCGTTAGCAGTCTGATTTACGCTTTCGTCGGTTCTGCGACTGCGGTAGTCGCCGCCTCATCCGCGGCATATTCTATTGCCATGCTGAAAATCCGCTTCCCATTCTTCTGGTTTCTGATCATCTACAGCGGCACTATCTTCCCCTTTCAGATGTATCTAATGCCCTTGTTTGGGCTGTACCAGTCGGTCGGTCTTTACGATACCCGCATTGGAATGCTGCTGTTCTACTCGGCCATTGCTGTGCCCTTCTGTATATTCGTCTTCCGCAACTATTTCATCGGCATGCAAGGGGAAGTGATTGAGGCAGCATCATTAGATGGGGCATCTTCCTTTCAAACCTACTTGCGCATTGTGCTTCCAATGGCGAAAGCTCCCGCCCTTTTTCTCTTTGTGACGCAGTTCAGTTGGATATGGAATGACTTTCTCTTTGGACAGGTTCTGGCGAAGTCAGACGATGTGCGACCGGTCATGACATCGTTGGCGATGCTGTCCGGCACCTACGGCAAGGGCAGCATCCCTCAACAGATGGCCGGCGCGCTGACAGCATCGATTCCGACACTCATCCTGTTCTTTGCCCTTCAAAAGCATTTTATGCAAGGCATTATTCTGAACACAGCAGGCGAGTAAAAAATCCACCCTTCTGCCCGCGCAATCTTGCATTCGCCGCCGGCCCGCGCTATGCTTGAGTTTATCGCAAGTCCTAAAGATCTTAAGGCTAATTGAAAATGGCACAAATAAGCGCAGAAAGAGACGGACTGGCTGACGGCATGCCGCGGGACGAGCGCGGTTATTGGAAGCCGGACAAAGAAATCAGCCCCAATCCGGTATTCGTTTGGCCGCCGAAACCGCGGGCAATAGCCAAGTGGTTCAAAGAATATATCTGGCCCATCAATCTGATGTACATGATCGTGGCGACGGTGACCTGGATGTTCCTGACCCCGGAGATGGCGCGTATGAAGGAGTTCAGCGTCGGCTGGATTGCCGAGGTTTTCATCCGCAATCAGGTGATGTTGATCGCTTTGGCGACCGTTTTGCACGTCCGCCTTTGGTCGAATAAGGCGCAGGGCTACCAATACAAGTGGTCGCCTACATGGATGGGCAAGAGCAAAAAGTTCCTCTGGAACGACCAGGTGCGCGACAACGTTTTCTGGAGCGTCGTCAGCGCCGGAACGATTTGGACCGGCTTTGAAGTGGTCATGCTCTGGGCTTATGCCAACGGCATCATCCCCTTCGTGGACCCGCGCGCGCAGCCGATCTGGTTCCTGGTGATTCTCGTGCTTGTGCCGCTCTGGCGGGACTTTCACTTTTACTGGGCGCACCGCTTGCTGCATGTGAAGTTCTTCTACAAAATCGCGCATCACGTGCATCACCGAAACATCGACATCGGTCCCTGGTCGGGTTTATCGATGCATCCGATCGAGCACCTGCTCTATTACACCTGCATGCTGATTCACTGGGTGGTGGCTTCGCATCCCATCCACATGATGATGAATGGGCAGCACGCCACTTTCGCCGCGATTCTGGGGCATGGCGGCTTTGACGACTTCGTGATCAAAGACGGTGTTAAGGTCAAGTCAGGGGCGTCCTACTACCATTCGCTGCATCATCGCTACTTCGAATGCAATTACGGCGAGATGGGCATGCCCTTCGATCATTGGTTCGGCACCAGCCACGACGGCAGCCCCGAAGCGCGCGAGAAGATGCTCGCCCGCAAACGCGCCATGCACGGGAGTTAACGCGGGACACCCAACCAAGCGAACTGTAGGGGCGAGCCTTGGCTCGCCCTTTTTGGTTTCCGCCGAGCGGCTGCGGCGTATCAATCGGGCTGCAGCTGAAAATCGAAATCTTTGTCACGATCACAAATCAGCATGCCATCTCGCACTGCCAGCTCCGCGACTTGCAACGCCGTTCGCTTCACGCGAAAGGGGTGAATCTCGTCCATGCCATACGCTTCGTCCCGGTCCCAATCGGGATGCGTAAAATAGAAAATGAAGGCGCGCTCTCCATTTACCAATACATCCGCATGACCGCCAATCGCGCCGTCGTCCCTCCTCCTGCCGGGCGCGTCCAGGATAGTCCCGCAGCGGCGCCAGTTTTCCGCCTCCGCCGACCGATAGACGCCCAGCCCAGCCCAGTGATCGACGACCATCCAATAGCTGCCGCGCCAATAGAAAACATTCGGCCCTTCGCCCGCGCAATCGCTGATGACCGGACCGCGCGCCGTCCAGCAGTACAGATCGTCGCTGTCCGCCGCCCAGGTTTGCGAGCCACTAACTTCGTCCTTGTACCACATGCGCCAATGGCCGCCTGGCATGCGCTGCACCGCCGCGTCAATCACGCGATCGGACGACAAGCTCAAGGTGCTTTGGTACTGCCAGCGCCAAAGGTCCTCGCTGGTCAAATGCGCGATGGCGCGGGGACTGGACCAGTCCTGGGGCACGCCGCGGACATAGCTCACATACATGTGGTACCGGCCCGCATGCCAAATGACCTCCGGCGCCCAAAACGTATTCCTGCCAGGCTCGAATTCAAGCCCTGCCAGCGTACCGCGGTAAATCCAATGGCGTCCGCAGTCGACGGAACTGGCAATGCCGATGTCCGTCCCGTGCGCCCAGGCGACGCCGCGGCAAGGCACATTGGCGCGCCGACTGGTGTAAAGCAGCCACCAGGCGCCTTCCTGCCGATTCCAGATCACTGTCGGATCAGCAGCCCCATCGTAGATCGGGTCGCGGAACAGCGGCGCCGGCGCATTAGGCATAGCTTCCCGTCCTGAGAAAATGGCATAAGCGAGACACGCCCACCGTTGGTGAGCGTGCAGTGAAGCCCCTCTCCCTTTATGGGAGAGGGGTTTGGGGTGAGGGTTAAGAAACTACTCGCCGCCGGGTCGCAGCATGACCTCGACCGGTTCCCACATCTCGCCAGTGACATCCATGTCGTCCATGGCCAGCGCATCCAGCGCCGCCTGCGCCAGATCGCTGCGGTAGGCGCCCATGCCCGGCTCTTCGCCGATCACCAGCCCTTCAATCGAAACGGCTACGGTCTGCGCCCACAGATCCTCGTCCATGATGCCGATGCCAGCCGGCGAGGGCCAGATCAGCTTGCTGATCTCGTTCAGCTGCCAGGTCTGGTGGCTCTCGCCCAGGGTCGAGCCGTTGTCCAGCACGATGCCCACGCACTCATCGGGATTGTCCCGGCAATGGATCCAGCCCCGGAAGCTCGCTTTGAGGAAGGCCACAGCGAGATCTTCGTTGCCCTCTTCCGCCAGCCAATCGGCGTTGACGAAGACGTGATCCTGCAGCATGGCCGTGCCAACATCGTTGAAGTCGATGACGTTCAAATCCTCCGGCTGATACAACTCGCCGGTATCGGGATTGACCGCTTCCAGGACCTGCGCGTATTCGTTGTAGGTCATGGCTTGCGCGGCGTCCAGCTCGCCATTGAGCAGCAGCGACATATCAAAAGGCTGCTGAATGACGGTGACGTCATCGGCGTTTTCCGGGTCGATATCGACCGCGCGCATGGCGGCGAAGAGCTCGTGCTCGTTGCCGAAGCCCCAAGTGCCGATGCGCATGCCGGCGAAGTCCTCGACCGATTCAATGCCGGTATCGACGAAGGAAACTTCCAGTGTACCGCTGCGCTGGAAGACCTGGGCAATATTGACCAGATCGGCGCCGCGCTCGTTCGATTCCAGTACCTTCGGCACCCAGGCCAGGCCGAATTCCGCGCCGCCCGATGCCACGACCTGCTGCGGCACGATCTCGACCGCGCCCTCCAGAATGGTGACATCCAAGCCTTCATCGGCGTAGAAGCCCAAATCAACCGCCGCGAAATAGCCGGCAAACTGCGATTGCGCCACCCACTGCAATTGCAGCTTGATCGGCGTCAAATGGCCATCCGCCGTCGTGACGAAGACCCCAACCAATAGAACAAGTACTACCAGTAAAGCAACTATTTTGCGCATTATGGATAACCTCCTTGAACATTAAACCAATGCACAACCGTGATCGGCTTCATTATACCGAAATCACGGGTCGAACCTAAACCGGACCATCCACACTGGTCACCTATCCCGCCTCCCGGAAGGAAACATGCCAAGGCATCAGGCGCCGTTCCAATACCAATACCGCCAGATAAAACCCGATGCCGATCAAAGACGCCATCAAAATAGCGGTCCAGGCTTTGGCGAAATCAAAAGCCCCCGCTTCCTGCGTGATGTAAACGCCCAGCGTCGCGCGCGGTCCCCCGAAGAATTCCGCCACCACCGCGCCGATCAAGCTCAGCGCGCTGGCCACGCGCAATGCGCTGAATATGAAGGGCAGCGCGTTCGGTATGCGCAAACTGAACATGATGCGCGCTGGCTTGGCCGCGTAAGATTGCATCAACTCCAGTTGGCTCGCGTCCACCAACGTCAGCCCGCGCACCGTGTTGATCATGGTGGGGAAGAAAACGATGATCGCGACAATCGCCATCTTGGAAGCCGGGTTGGTGATGCCGAACCAGTTGTTCATGATCGGCGCGAAAGCAATAATCGGCACCGAATTGGCGGCGATGGCGAAGGGCATGGTGGCCTCGCTGATAATGGTCCAGCGCGAGGTGATCAGCGCCATCAATATGCCGCTGCCACAGCCGATGACAAATCCGCCGAGCGCCTCCCAAAATGTTGCCCCGCTGGCCTCAAAGAGCAAGGACCCCTCGTCCGGCGCCAGCCACAAGTTGACCTGCAGCATGAACTCACTGAAGATGGCGGAGGGTTTTGGCAAGAGGAATTGCTGAATATCGAAGATCAGCACGATGATTTCCCACAACACGATGACGCCAATCGCGACAGCGATCGTCGGACTGTAGTAGCGCAGCCGGCGCTGGATCCGCCGCGCTAATGAGGGCCTCTTTTCAACATCGAGCGTCATATCCAAACCTCACGAGGTCGCTAGGGCGCATGCATAGCGCCCGGCGGCCCGGACCCGACTGCATCGCGCAGCAATTCCCGCACTTCAGCCACAAGCGCGTGATAAGCGGGATCGCTGCGTGTCTTGAAGTCGCGCGGATAAGGCAAGTCGTTGCTGACGATTTTGGTGATGCGCCCCGGACGCGGCGACATGACCACGATGCGGCCAGAGAGAAACACCGCTTCGGAGATGCTGTGCGTGACAAAGATGATCGTTTTCCCGGTCTGTTCCCAGATTCGCAGCAATTCCAGATTCATCCGCTCTCGGGTGAACTCGTCCAATGCGCCGAAGGGTTCGTCCATCAGCAAGATTGAAGGATCGAAGACCAGGGCCCGGGCGATGGAAACGCGCTGCTGCATGCCGCCGGAAAGTTGCCAGGGATAGTGCCCCGCGAAGGCGCCCAATTCGACCATTTCCAGCATCGCTTGCGCGCGCTTTCGCCGCTCCTCTTTGGCGTATCCCATAACCTCCAGCGGCAATTGCACGTTCTTCGTCACGCTGCGCCAGTCGTAGAGTGTGGCTGCCTGGAAGACCATGCCGTAATCGCGATCCAGCCGAGCCTCGCGGGCTGACTTGCCATTGACCAGCAGGTCGCCGGACGTGGGCTGCAACAGGTCGCCCACCAGCCGCATCAACGTCGATTTGCCGCAGCCGGAAGGACCGATCAGCGAGATAAACTCCCCGCTCTCAACGCTGAGGTTGATATCTTGCAGCGCGATCACCTCTTCGTCCGAGCCCGGGTTGAAGATCTTGTTGATGCCCTGTGCCGCGATGACGACGCCTTGCTCAGCTGACATGACCTTGCTCCAACCTAGTCCAGTGGTCGAACGCGACCGCGCAAGATAAAACGTTCGGCCAGGTTGACCGCCACAAAAAACAGAATGCCTACGGCCGCTGCCATGACAATCGAAGCCCACAGTTTGGGCGTCGAGATCATACTGTAATCGGAACTGAAATCGAGAATGGCGCGTCCCAGACCTTCGCCGATGCCGGAAGGCAACTCGCCGATGATCGCGCCGACAACGCTGGCTGTGGCGGAGACTTTCAAGGCGGTGAAAATATAAGGCAAAGCAGCGGGGAAGCGCAGCTTCCACATGATTGTCCAGCGGCTCGCGGCGTAGGAACGCATCAACTCGATCTGCGCCGGCGCCGGCGAACCCAAGCCGCGCAGCGTGTTGATCGTGACCGGGAAGAAGGTCAGATAGGCCGCGATCACCGCGACGGATAATTGGCTGGCGCCCAGCCAGATCACCACCATGGGCGCGATCGCCAGGATCGGCACCGTCTGCGATGCCACCACATAAGGCAGCAAACCCCGTTCCAGCAAGCGCGAATGGGCGAATAGCGAGCCGAGCACGAAGCCCAATACCGCGCCAAATATGAAACCAAATAAAGCCTCGCTAAATGTGTAGACGCCGGCATCGCTCAATATGCGCAGCAGCAAAAATTCGCCGTTGCGCCGCGCCGGCTGCAAGAAAGCTTCCGCGATCATCTGCAAATGCGGCAGATTGAGATCATTCAGAATCTTCAAGTCCAGCAGCACCAGATTACGGGGCAAACCGAGGAACTTGACATCGGCGAAATCGCCTTCAACCGCGGCGATGTCGCTGTCTATGATCGCGCGAACGGCGCTCAGCGGCTCGGCGTCTTGCGCGCGGACCGCCAGGCTCAAGCGACCCGGGAAAGCCGGCGCGATCGGCAAAAATGCCCAGCCTTGCGCGCGATCCAGGGTCTTCATATAGCGCAAGTTGACGAACTGAAGGTTCTCCTTTGCCTTCTCCTGCGGGGGATGCGGCGGCATGAGATCGTCAAGGTCTTTGCGGTCGGCCACAACGGCATCAACTTCACCGGCTTCAAGCGCCAGCAAAGCCTGCTCCAGCGACGGGCTGCGCTCGTAGGTCCAACTCGCCTGTGGCAGCAGCAGCTTGTAATTGACGGAATCGGCGAAAGACTTGCTCGCTTCCCAGCCCACCATCAGCACCGACAGCGCCAGAAAAAACCCGATCACGCGGCCGATCTTCCCCGGCGATAGCGCCAGCGCCGCCAAAACAGCGAGGATCGCCAGCAACAGCCGCGCCAGCTCGTTGCTTCCCTCCAGCGTCGGTATCAAAAACAGCAGGAGGTCCAAAAGCAAAAGCGCCGCGAAGTACATATTTCGCGCAGCCAGCGGTCGCAGCGCGCATGCCGCCAGAGCAGCCAGCAGTATCAGCGCTATCAAAGCGAAGTAAGCGCTGCCCAGGTTGCCTATGCTGTTAAACAAGATTGCGGGGTCTAATGCTTCGGCGCCGATTTCCGTCGCCCAATTGTCAGCGTATTGCGCCAGGGGCGAGCGGATGTCTTCGGGCTCGTTTTCGCTCTGCTCCGCCATCCAGATCGCCAAACGGCCCAATGTTGACTCGACTTGTATGGCATCCTCGAATCCTGAGCTATTGTATTGCGCCAGCAAGCCGAGTACCAAGCCGACCGCGACCAGCGTCAGGCCCAGCAGAAGCGGCTGACGAAATCTCTGCGCCCAGGTTGCCGGTGGCAGCGGTATTGCGAAAGCTTCGGTCATGAATGGCCGTTTCGCTTAAGGTACATTTTTTTCAATCGCGCCCGGTCGAGCCGCCGATCACAGTCGGATTCATTCATTTCTATTGCCGCCATACCGCCACTTGATCATGTTCTCGGGGCAGTTGCGCAGCTAGGACACCGCAACCAAGGCGCGCCCAATGATATCCATCGCCGCGTCCATATCCTCCGCCGCCACATTCAGGTGCGGCGCGATACGCACGGCATTTCCGTATAAGCCGCCCTTGCCAAGCAACAGTCCCATATCCTTGCAGGTATCAACAAATGCGGCGGTACGCGCCGCGTCGGGCTCAATGCCGCCAGGCTTGACGATTTCCAGCGCTTGCATCAGCCCCATGCCGCGCGCCTCGCCAATGATGGGGAACTCGGCGGCGAAGTCGCCCAGTTTTTCCGCCATACGCGCGCCTTGGACCGCGCAGTTGCTCGGCAAATCATGCGCTTCCATGTATTCGATGGTCGCCAGCGTGGTCGCCATGGTTACCGGGTTGCCGCCAAATGTCGAGAAGGTCAAGCCCTGCAAGGCCTCAGCAACTTCCGGCCTGGCGATCGTGCAGCCGATAGGACTGCCATTGCCCATGCCCTTGGCGAAGGTCATGATATCCGGCTCGACGCCCCATTGCTCGATGCCGAACCATTTGCCGCCGGTGCGTCCCCAGCCGGTCTGCACTTCGTCAGAAATGAACAGTCCGCCAGCCTCGCGAACGATGGGCAAGACGCGCTTGAAATAGTCCGCCGGCGGGACAATGAAACCGCCGGCGCCTTGAATTGGTTCGGCCATGAAAGCGGCGATGCGCCCTTCGGTAACGGTGGCGATGGTTTCTTCCAGATCAGCCACGCAAAGATCCACCACTTGTTCCGGCGTCAAGCCGGCGGGCGCGCGCAAAGTGTAGGGATTGCGTACATGCTTGATATAGGGATCAACCACCCCGCCCAAGCGCCAGGGTCTCTGCGCGGACAGGCTCATCGCCAGCATCGAGCGTCCGGAATAGGCATGGCGCAGGGTGATGATGATGGGATTGCCGGTGTACATCCGCGCAGCGAGCACGGCGGTCTCGTTGGCTTCGGTACCGCTGTTGGTGAAAAAGCACTTTTGCAGCCGCCCCGGGGTTAGCGCAGCCACTTTTTCTGCCAGGGCAACCATGCTCTCGTTGACATAGATGGTTGAGGTATGCTGCACTTTACGCAGTTGCGCAATGGTACGCTCGCTGATCTCGTCATTGCAGTGCCCCACCGAGACTGTCAGAATGCCGCCAAAGAAGTCCAGGTAACGTTTGCCGTCAACATCCCAAATGTATTGATCTTTGGCGTGGTCAACGACTAGCGGGCTGTCGCCGTGATACGGGGTAGCTGCCGGGAACATCACTTGCTTGTAGCGCTCAAGAATCTCTGTCGAGTTGCTCATCCATGTTCTCCCGTTCTGCGTTATCGATTGCCTACTTTGTCATCGCTAATCGCTTTGACGCTTGCGCTATGCTCGGAAAATCGCCTATAGTATAACATATTCCAACAAAGTGTCTAACAATTCATTCAAGTTTGCTACACTTTGTACAAAATTGCTTAGGGTCGGGCGCCGTTTTCAAGGTACTATGCATGTCTTAACTATGCGATCCGCCAACTGTCGGCGACACCGGCCGGGGCGCGGGAGGCCAACAAGATACGGATTTTGCCAAGATTACATTGTACAATAGCTGCATGGCCTATCCAACTTTTGTACCGGTCTCGACAATGTATGCATCAGAAGACCATCTTAGTGTGAGGAGCGATTCATGAGCAGGACCATCAAGAACTATATTGACGGCGGATGGCTGGCGTCAGGCGCATCGACATTGATGCCGGTGCACGATCCGGCTACTTGCGAACACCTGGCCGACTGTCCGGATTCCACCGCGGCCGATGTTGATCTGGCTGTGCGGGCTGCCAAGGCGGCCTTCGACGAATGGCGCAGCACCCCCGTTCTGGTGCGCGCCCAATACATGCACCATTTCAAAGTCATGGTCGAGGATAATTTTGAAGAGATCTCGCGGATCGTCGTCAAGGAACACGGCAAGACGATGGACGAAGCGCGCGGCGAAGTGCGGCGCGGCATCGAAAGCATCGATTTTGCCATGAGCGTGCCGGTTCTCATGCGCAGCGACGGCCTAGAAGATATCAGTTCCGGCATCGACGAAACCACCGTGCGCCAGCCGGCTGGCGTCTTCGCCGCCATCACCCCATTTAACTTTCCCTTTATGGTGCCGCTTTGGTTCCTGCCTACCGCCATCACCTGCGGCAATACCTTTATTCTGAAGCCGTCGCCGCAGACGCCCTTGAGCACGGAATACTTGTTCGAAATGCTCGACGAACTGGACTTGCCCGAGGGCGTGGTCAATCTGGTGAACGGCGCCGTTCCATCGGCGACGGCGCTCATGGAACATCCCGATGTCACCGGCGTATCATTCGTTGGTTCGAGCGCCGTGGCGAAAATCATCTACGAGACTTGCACCCGCAACGGCAAGCGCGTGCAAGCGCAGGGCGGCGCCAAGAATTACATCGCTGTGATGCCCGACGCTGATATCGAAGCCAGCGTCAAGAACATCCTGGGCGCGGCATATGGCTGCGCCGGTCAACGTTGCCTGGCCGCTGCCGTGGCAGTTGGCGTCGGCGATGCCTACGACGCCCTGAAAGACGAACTGGCAAAACAGGTCGCGGATCTCAAAGTCGGCTATGGCTTGGACGAAACCACGCAAATGGGCACCGTCATCAGCGATAGCGCCAAGGAACGCATCGAAACCATGATCGCGCAAAGCGCCACAGAGGGCGCGGACGTGGTTGTAGACGGGCGCGACTACAATGTCAACGGCTATGAGAACGGGTCCTGGGTCGGCCCCACCCTGATCGCGGACGTTCAGCCCAATACGACTATGGCGAATGAAGAGGTCTTCGGTCCGGTCCTGGCGCTGATGAAAGCCGACAGCTTTGATGATGCCGTCGATATCATCAACCAGAGCCGCTATGGCAATGCCGCCAGCATCTTCACCAGCAACGGCAAGAACGCGCGCGAGTTCAAGTACAACGTGAATGCCGGCAATATCGGCGTCAACATCGGCGTGGCGGCGCCTTCGGCATCCTTCCCCTTCGGCGGACAAAAGGATTCCTTCTTCGGCGACCTCCACGGCCAGGGCATGGATTCCATCGAGTTTTACACCGAGCGCAAGATCGTCATTGAAAGATGGGTATAGGACCGTCCATGTCATCACTGAACACCTTCGGCGCGATCCTCAGCTACGCCGCCGAAATGGAAGCGCAACTTTGTGACTGGTACAGCGGCATGGGGGAAGCAGCCAAGGCGAAAGCGGCTGACAAGCGCCGAAAAAAGCTGGAACGCGTCCGCCGGGAAAATGTGGTAGAGATCACGCTGGAACCGATAGCGGGCCTGGACGCGGCGGACTACGCGCTCGACCTGGCTGATGCTTCGCGGGAGGGGCAAGCCGCTGTAGCAGACATCGCCGCGCGCTTCTATCGCGACGTGGCGCCCAAGATTAATGTGCGTGCCGCGCAGCGCGCCCTGGAGCGCTGCGGCAGGGAGCACGCGAGATAAGATGGAGCGGGCGATGTCGTTGTAGGTCGCCCGCTGAAGGAGTCACTAATGAGAACAATAGAAAGCATCAATTTGATCTACCGAGATCCGAAAGTGCGCGGCGGGCGTCCGTGCATCGTGGGCACGAGCTTGCGCGTTACCGACATTGTAATACGGCAGAAATATGGTGAAAGCGATCCTGAGCAAATCGCCGCGCGCTTTGGAATTACCTTGGGGCAGGTGTATGCCGCCCTGGCCTACTACCACGAGCAAAAGGCGGAGATTGACGCTGATATCCGCGATTGGGAAGACTTTGATAGGAAACTAGAAGAAGACGGGTTTGTCAGAACCGAAGATTCGCTACTACTTTGACGAGAACATGCCTGTCGAAGCGGCCCGTCAACTGAAAGAGCACGGCATTGACGTACTCACCGCCAAGGATGTCGATAGGCTCGGACTTGACGATACGGTGCAACTGCAATTTGCTATTGATTCCGGTCGTACAATCTGTACCTATGACAAGCATTTCGTCGATTTGGCGAAATTAGGCATTGAACATTGTGGCATTGCTTACTTTCGCGGCAAGCTCGGGAATATTGGCAGAATAGTTCGCGCGCTTAGGCATTTGCATAAATATGAGACACCAGAAAGTATGAAATACAGAGTGGAATATCTGTAACACAACCAGAGAAAAGAAATCCTGCCGTGAGCGGCAGACTAGGCGAAACAATTCGAATGCATTGCTTGGGACCAGCCAGCGGGTCTCCCAAAAATACACAATCGCCCAAGATGCTTCAGGAGTGGAATAATGGATTTTGGCATAACCTTCAAAGGTGATATTTCACCAAAGCGCACGGTGGCGCTCTGCAAGCAAGCCGAAGTCGCCGGATTCAAATACGGCTGGTTCTTCGATTCGCATGTGCTGTGGCGCGAATGTTATTTAACCATGGCGCTGTGCATGGCCAACACCGAGGACATGATCTACGGACCGCTAGTGACCAATCCGGGCGTGCGGGAATGGTCCGTGGCGGCCAGCATGTACGCCACGCTGGCTGTACAAAGCGGCAACCGCATCGAGATCGGCATTGGCCGTGGCGACAGCTCGCGGCGCATGCTGGGCAAAAAGCCCATGACCGTCGCCAATATGGAGCGCTTTGCCCATGTCCTGCGCGCTCTGGTACGCGGCGACGAGGTCGCCTACGACGACACATCAGCGCGATTCCCCTGGGCCAATGGCTATGAAATTCCGATCTGGATCGCGGCTTATGGGCCCAAAGCGCTGGGGGGCGCCGGCCGCGCTGGCGACGGCTTGGTGATTCAATTGGCGGACCCGGGATTGGTCAGGTGGTTTTCCCAGCAGGCGATCGCTGGCGGCGAGGCGGCCGGGCTGGACATGTCAAATTACGGGATCATGTCGGCGGCGCCAGTCTGGATCGGGGATATGGACAAAGCGCGTGAGCAAACGCGCTGGTTCCCGGCCATGGTGGGAAATCATGTGGCCGATATCGTCGAACGCTATGGAATGGACAGCCCGGATATACCCGCCAGCTTGACCGACTACATTGAAGGACGCAAGGGTTACGATTACAAAGAGCATGCTGACAAGGACGCGGACCATCTAGACTTTATAACGGAAGACATCGTGGACGCCTTTGGCATCCTGGGCAGCGTCGACGACCACATTGCCAAGCTCAAGGACCTGGAGGCAGCCGGCGTGACGCAATTCAACATTTACCTGATGTGTGGTGAAGAAGAGCGCATCGTGGCAGAATACGGCGAGAAAATCATCCCGGCCTTTCACTAGGACGCAAATCCAGCTCGGGGAGGACAATAATATCATGGTTGTCGACAGCATCCGCAAGATGACCGTCGAAGAGTATTTCGCCTTCGATGAAGCCAGCGAATACAAGAATGAATACATTGATGGCGAGGTGCATCCGATGACCGGCGGTACAGCTTATCACGCAGAAATAATGTTGAACGTTGGTTTCGCGCTTAGACTGCGCCTGAGGGATGGCGAGTTTCACTTTTACAGCAGCGCCATGCGCATCCGTGTCAGCCCTGCGCGCTATCTCTATCCGGACTTGAGCCTCGTCTGCGGAGAATCGGAGCTTGATGAGCAAGCCATCAACCTCTTCAATCCCACGTTGGTCGCAGAAGTGCTCTCGCCCGCAACAGCCAATAAAGACCGTGGCTTCAAGCGCGACTTGTACCAAAGCATCCCTTCACTACAAGTCTATCTCATCATCGACCAATTCAAAGCGCAAGTCGAAGTGGCCTCGCGCGCTGCAAGCGGCTGGCAGACCCAGGCATACGCGGGCTTGGACGCCGTCATCCCGCTATCAGTATTGGGTTGTGACTTGCCGCTGGCGGAGATATATCACGGCGTCGAGATTTGAGGCAGCGGCGAAGAACCACAGCGACGGAACACGGGAAGAAGATCGTCCTGGCCTCTAGTTGACTATCGTCGCTCACTGGCAGATGCGACCCGCCCGATCGCCCATCGGCAAGAACAGCTATCGAAAAAGGAGACAAAAATGGGAACGGTATTCAAAAACGGAACGATCATCACCGCCAGCGACATGATCAAAGCCGATGTCCTGGTCGAGGGCGAGATCATCACGCTGATCGGGCGCGACCTCGACGGCAATGGACATGACCTGGTTGATTGCGCCGGCAAATACTTGATGCCCGGCGGCATCGACGTGCATACGCACCTCGACTTGCCCTTCGGCGGCACCATCAGCAACGACGACTTTGACGTCGGCCATAAGGCGGCGGCTTTCGGCGGCACCACCACCCATATCGACTTCGTGGTACAGCCCATCGGCGGCAGCTTGCACGACGGACTGGAAACCTGGTGGGCGAAATCGCGCGATATCGCCCAGATCGACTATGCCTTCCACATGGCGGTCACCGATCTCAACGACGCCGTCATGAAAGAAATTCCCACCATGCTCGACGAAGGCATCACCAGCTTGAAGCTCTTCATGGCTTACAAAAACGTCTTTCAAATCGATGACGCGACACTGTTCAACACCATGCGCGTGGCCGCCGACAACGGCATGATCGTCATGGTCCACGCCGAAAACGGCGACGTCGAAGCTGCCCTGACGCCGGCTTTGCTGGCGGAAGGCAAAACCGATCCGGTTTATCACGCCTCGTCGCGCCCGCCCGAGATCGAAGGCGAAGCGACCAACCGCGCCGTGGTCATGTCCGGCATGACCGGCTGCCCGCTTTACGTTGTGCACATGACCTGCGAGCCGGCCATCGAGGCCCTGCGGCGAGGACGGGCCTTGGGCTACCCGGTCATGGGCGAGACCTGCGTGCAATACTTCTTCCTCACCGTCGCAGACCACATGGCGCTGCCCGGATTTGAGGGGTCGAAATACGTCTGCTCGCCGCCCATCCGCTCCAAGCATGATCACGGCGTCCTCTGGGGCGCAGTGCGCGATGGCACGCTGCAAATCGTCAGCACCGACCATTGCGATTTCTGGTACGACGGCGGGCACGGTCCCTGGCAAGAATGGAACGAGCGGACCGGCGGCCGGGATTGGGTCGGTTACGAAAAACAAGATCCCTCCTATCGCCGGCCGGGCAAAGAACTCGGCAAGGGCAATTTTGCCAAGATCCCCAACGGCATGCCCGGGCTGGAAGATCGCATGATGGTGATGTGGCATGCCGGCGTCAATAGCGGCAAGCTCTCGCCCTCGCGCTTTGTAGAGCTGCACTGCACAAACCCGGCGCGCATCTTTGGCATGTACCCGCGCAAAGGCACCATCGCCGTGGGCTCCGACGCCGACATTCTGGTCTGGGATCCACAGAAGGAACATACCATCAGCGCGGCTACGCACCACATGCGCGTCGATTACAACTGCTACGAGGGCATGACCGTCAAAGGCCTGCCTGTGCAGGTCTACCAACGGGGCAATAAGCTCGTCGATGGCGATGCCTGGCTGGGCAGCAACGGCGCCGGGCAGTTCATCGCGCGGGAGCCGAACGCGCCGGTGCTGTAATCTGACGTATTCAATAATGAACCATGCGGGGCGATTCCTTGGTCGCCCTTTTTTGGTCTCGTCCGCGACATTTGAAAACACGTATCGCCACATGGTATGATTTGGCTAACGTGAGGGAGGGCGCTGGAGACAGCAATGGCAATCCAACAGCGCGTATACGACATTGACGACCTTTGGCAACTCGTCTGTCAAGCAGAAAACGCCGACAAACACTTTGAGCTCATCGAAGGAGAATTGTTCGAGATCGCGCCGACTGGTGAAGAGCAAGGATTGCTGGCAGGTGACATTTTTCACTTTATTCGCTTATTTGACCCAGAGCGTAATCTTGGCATTCCCGCAGTAGACGTTGGATACTACTCACCCGATGATCCAAGTACACTATTATCGCCCGATGTCGCATTCAGGCGCACTGATCGCAAAACACCTCCACTAACGAAAAAATTCGTACCCGTTATGCCCGATCTCGCTGTCGAGATCGTCTCTCCTAGTAACACCATGCCGCAGATTCGTCGAAAAGCCGCCTTATATCTACAGCATGGCACGCAACTGGTCTGGATCGTCATTCCCGACAACAAGCGCGTCGAAGTCTGCCGGCTTGACGCCAGCGGCAAGATCCAAAGCCAATCCATAGACGCCGACGGCAGCCTCTCCGGCGAGCATGTTCTGCCTGGCTTCAGTCTCGAGCTTGACGCGCTTTTCTCCTGATGCAACTCGGCTGGGGTCGCCTGTATCGCTGTCTTGGGCCGCCCGCGCTATAATCCCCACAAACTCACAGCACGCTAGCGGAGGCAAGTCATGCCCCTTACCACCACCCAACTCAAAATCAGCGACGCCGAATACGCCGGGCGCAACGAGCGCCTGGGAGAAATCATAGACGAACTCGGCGTCAGCGGCCTCGTACTCTTCGACGCCGACTACATCAAGTATTACGCCGGCTTCGCCTTCATCCCCACCGAGCGACCCATGGCCTACGTCATGAACCGCGCCGGCCAGCGGGCGCTGCTCGTCCCGCGCCTGGAACTTGAACACGCCGCTTCCATGTCCGTCATCGACCGCGTCGCCCACTACCCCGAATTTCCCGATCTCAAGCACCCGATGCATGTCCTGGCTGATCTGCTCAAAGACATGGGCCTCAGCGGCACAGTCGGCGCCGACAGCGACGGCTATCCCTGGATCTTCGGCTATCGCGGCGAACCGCTCTCAGGACTCACAGGCAACGAGGTCCTCAACTGCCGCGCGCCTATTGAAGACCAGATGATGGTCAAGTCGGCGGCGGAAATCGCCCTGCTAAAAGAAAGCTGCAAATGGGGCAATCTGGCGCATATGCTGCTGCAAAAATACACCGAGGTCGGCATTGGCGAGGTCGAAGTGTCGCAACGCGCCAGCGGCGAAGCCACGCTCATGATGCTGGACAGCATCGGACCGATTTGGCGCGGCAACAGCGAATACTACGAAGGCGCCATCGCCGGATATCGCGGGCAGATCGGCCGCAACGCCGCCATCCCGCACGCCTTGACCAGCAACATCAGCTTCCAGGAGGGTGATGTGCTGGTGACCGGGGCCAGCGCGGCAATCTGGGGTTATGTCAGCGAGCTGGAGCGCACCATGATCCTGGGCGCGCCCTCGGACGAACAGAAGCGCATGTTTGACCACATGCTCAATTTGCAGACGATCGCCATGGAAGCGCTGGAGCCGGGGCTAGCCTGCAGCGCAGTCGATCGCCAAGTACGCGCCTATTTCGACCAGCACCAGCTCATGCCCTACTGGAAACATCATAGCGGGCATACGATCGGCTTGCGCTATCACGAAGGTCCCTTCCTCGATATTGGCGACGACACAGAGATCAAAGCCGGCATGGTCTTCACCGTGGAGCCGGGATTATATATTCCCGAGTTGGGCGGCTTCCGGCATTCCGATACCGTCCTGGTCACAGACAGCGGCGCCGAGATGCTGACCTACTATCCGCGCGACCTCGAATCGCTGACCATCCCGGTTTGAACCTGCGCAGCCCTGGGCTCTATTTCAGACTATTGCCGCCTCAACCCCCACCCTCTGACCCCTCCACGGTTCACTTACGTCGAAACCGCTAGGGGCGACCGACCCGCTCTGTCAGCGGTCAGTGTCGACGGGCTGTGTCGGCGGTCAGTGTCTACGCGACCCGACCCCTACAAGCTTCATTAAACTCGAATCCCGTAGGGGCGACCTATCAGGTCGCCCGAAACACACACCCCTCCGCGCCGCCAGCCAGCGCCCCTCAACAGCAGCAACAAAACAATGCGAAAAAAACCCATCTGTAGCGACGCTTCCAGATCTAACTCCAATCCCGCCAAACGCGCTCCCCCTCCCTGATGCCTCGGGGAGGGGGCCGGGGGGTGGGGTTGACCACCCGCCCTCTGTGACGAAAAAAATCCCCAAATCCGGACAGGGGGTACCCCCCTCGCACACCCGCCCTGTATTCATACTGTATCGATACATCCACCAAAAAAGGCGCATTTCATACGCATTTTAAGGGCATTGTTTCGCCGTATAACGCCACCCTGCGCGCATCGAGAGCCTGTGGTCAACTGTGCTCGTTGACCGGCAAAACCACGTGATCTGCCAATAATCTGAAATGCACCCGCAGCCCTGACTCCGTGAGCACAAACCTATCGTCCTATGATATGATGATTCAAATAATGTGAACCGCAAGAGATGATCGGGGTCTGCCGATTGAGCCTGAATGCGGATATAGAATGCGCGTTGCTTGCTCAAGACGACAGCCTACAGGCGAGTCAATCCTGCCCGGCTTCAGATTAGAATTGCGACAATTCTTTGCGTCAATCTAGGGTATCAACTTCCCTATATTCGTTCTTGCCATTGAGGACTGTCTGCGAATCAGTCTCGAACCCTTCGCATGTGAAGACTGTTTGCCGTTTCGTTTAGACCATCGCAACTGCCCGTAGCCTGGGATACTCACATCTCGCTTTTACAATTCATTTACATTAGCGTAAGTACCATATAATAGAACTAGATGATGCTTGATTTGTCCAAACCATACGAAAGGAGACAAAGCATCTCATGAAACGCCTTATTTTTCTCATGTTGTGCCTGCTGACTCTTGGCGGAGCCAGCCTGGCGGCGGACCAACAACTCGATCTGGAACATTATTGGCTGGATAACGGCCTGGAAGTCATCCTCGTGCGCGATACCACGGCGCCGACCGTCGCGGTCGATATCTGGTATCGGGTCGGCAGCGCCAATGACCCCGTAGGCAAGAGTGGCTTCGCCCATCTCTTTGAACACATGATGTTCGAAGGATCGCCGCATATTCCGGACAACGGCATGGACCAGTTGCTGGAACCGGTCGGCGGCTCGTCAAATGCCTATGTCAGCACCGACTACACTGCCTACTACGATACAGTGCCATCTCATCAGCTGCCGCTGGCGCTTTGGATAGAAGCGGATCGTATGGGCGGCTTGGACGTGACGCAGGAAAACCTCGATAATCAGCGCGCCATCGTCATCGAAGAACTGCAGAGAAGTTACGATAACCGACCCTATGGTACGGCTGTGAAAGCCCTCATCACCGTGCCCTATTCCTACGAACCCTATAAGCGACCCGCCATCGGCAACATTGACGATGTCAACAAGGCCCAAATCGAAGATGTGCTCAGCTTCCACCGCACCTATTACGTCCCGAACAATGCCACCCTGGTCGTCGCTGGAGACATCGACTTCGACGCGACGCGCGCCTTGGTCGATGCGCTCTTCGGCCCCATCCCGCGCGGCGACGACCCGCCCGCCCTGCCCGAATTTGTGCCGGTCGATCAAGAGGAAGCGGAATATATCACCATCGAAGATCCCTTCATCAATCTGCCCGCGCTGCTGGTCGCTTACGAGATCCCCCCGCTGATCCATGAAGACTACCCGGCGCTAAACGTGCTCTCCCGCGTTCTGAGCGTCGGTGATTCCAGCCGCCTTGCCAAACGACTGGTTGACACCGGCAAAGCGCTGCAAGCCGACGCCTGGATCTTTGACAATCGAGGTCCGGGCCAATTCTCCTTCATTCTCGTTGGCAATGTCGGCGTCGACCTGGCGGAACTTGAGGAAGCGTCCTACGAAGAACTGCAAAAGATCATCGATGAAGGCGTTCCGCAAGCAGAGCTTGACAAGGTGATCGCGGGTATACGAAGCAGAGGGATTCTCGGACTGGAGACGGCTCTTGGACTGGCCGAAAGCGTGCAAAGTGCAAGCTACTATTTCGGCGATCCCCAGGCGGTATTCACTGGCGTTGACCGCTACAAAGCGGTCACCAGCGAGGACATCCAGCGCGTTGCCATAGAGTATCTGGAAGAGTCCGATCGCCACGTCTTCAACGTGGTGGAAACCGATGCCGAAGCGCCGCCACCGGTGGAACCCTACGCCGCCGAGGACGTCGTCGAACAAGAGCCGGATTACCGCTACGTCATCGAACAAAGCGAACCGCCGCCGCCCCTGGATTCGAACGAATTCAACTTCCCCACCATCACCGAAAACGTCTTGGACAACGGCCTGGAAGTTGTCGTTATCGAGCAGCCCAACATGCCCATCATCTCGCTCGATGTCTATTTCGCCGGCGGCGGAACCGCCGC
Organism: Chloroflexota bacterium; assembly: GCA_026708115.1. Taxonomy (GTDB): domain Bacteria; phylum Chloroflexota; class Anaerolineae; order Aggregatilineales; family Phototrophicaceae; genus UBA6055. Next base: position 34,841 of record JAPOVL010000017.1, on the reverse strand, counting down.
GCCGCAGGATTTGCCCGGGTTGGCCGGAATAGCTGGTGACTTGATCACGCGCGGTACCAGCACGCGCAGCGCGCAAGACATCGCCGGCGCGATCGAACAAGTTGGCGGCGTCGTGGGCAGCGGGGCCGGGAGCGACAGTATGTCCGTCGGTGTCTTTGCTTTGATTGAAGACGTTGATCTCGCCTTCGAGCTACTCGCCGATATGACCCTCAACGCCAACTTCCCCGAAAACGAAGTCGAGCGCGAACGAGCGGAGCGCATCAGCGCCCTGGAAGCAAACCTGGCACAGCCGAGTTTCGTCGCCGGTCGTACCTTCGGGCGGCTGCTATACGAAGGCCATCCCTATGGCAACGCCACCACCTTCGAGTCCTTGGAGGCCATCACTCGCGACGACATTGTCGCTTTCTATGAGTCGCGCCGTCATCCGGACAATGCCGTGTTGATCATTGCCGGCGCCATCACCACCGAGGAGGGACTGGCCTATGCCGAGCAGCATTTCGCCGATTGGCAAGGCAGCGCCGAGGCCATCGATTATCCAGCGCTGCCGGAAAACAGCGGGCGGCAGATATTGCTGGTAGATCGTCCGGGCAGCACACAGGCGACCTTCCGAATCGGCAATATCGGCATCCAGGGCGCCAGCCTCGATTACTTCCCGGCCCGCGTGATGAACCATGTCTTGGGCGGCACCTTTTCTTCCCGCCTCGTGCAAAACATCCGTGAAGAAAAGGGCTATACCTACAGCATCGGGTCCGGTTTCAGCTACCCGGCCGATATCGGATACTTCCGGGTCTCGGCGGACGTGCGCAACGATGTGATCGCGCCGGCGCTCGAGGAAGTCTTCATGGAGATCAAACGCATCCAAACCGAGCCGCTTACCGATGAAGAGATCAATGACGCCCGTGATGGCATCGTCGGCGAATTCGTCTTCGGGCTCGAGACCTATCAGGACTTCGTCGAATCGGTGGCGTCCTACAAAATCCGCGGCGTCGAACTCGACCGCCTCAACAAATGGCTGGGCTATATCAAAGACGTTACGAAGGATGACGTGCTGGATATCGCGAACAGCTACATCCATCCCGAAGATTTCATCATCGTCGTGGTCGGCGACGCCAGCGAAATCCAGGAGCAATTGGAGACACTCGGCGAGGTGACGCTGCTGGAAGCGGAATAGGCTGCACGATTATCCGATTGCGGAAAATCGAAGTTGGGAAACAGAAGACGATTGAAATTGAGGGCGATCCGGGGATCGTCCTCTTTCGATTATGCATCTTCAGCGGTTGCGGGCGGTTCCGCTTCAAACCTGATTCGCTGGTATATGTCCCGCAGTGGCAGACTGCAATCCAGCGCTGCCAGCGGTACCTCGTCGCCCAGATCGGAGAAGCACTGTATGTGCCAGCCGGTCTCGCTGCGCGTGTATAACTCGACGAGCGCGCGGTGCTGATCGACGATGAGATAAGCCTCTATCGAAGCGACTTCACTATAATATTCGCGTTTCGAGACTCGGTCGTAGTCGATAGACGACGGCGACGTGACTTCCACGACCAGAATCGGATTGAGCAGGATTCGCGTATCGGCTTCAGTCTCTGGCTCGCCGCGCACGACGCTGACATCCGGCGCCACCAAGCGCTTCTCGCCGACTCTTACAAGCATGCCACCGGCTATTGCTTCAAAATCGGTACCCGCCAGCCGAATCCCAAGAAGGACTTGAATCCGATTGATGATCCAGAAATGATTGAGCTTTCCCCCAGTCATCTGACGTGGCTCACCATCAATGTATTCATAGCGATCCTCGCTGTTTTCTGCAAAGTCAAGGAATTCTTCGACGCTCATCTGGCGGACCTGCTCGGCAATCATCTGTTGGCCTCACATAACTCGATATGCGACGATTATAACACGACGCGTCGGCGATATCTCAAAACCAATTTCAAGGAAGTGAATTGAAGTTGGCTGCAATAGTGAACAGCAATCACTTGACAGACCGCAGGGGCGATCTATCGCCCGGCAAGCATAAACTGCATGGGTTTCGGGCGACTGACGGTCGGTGTCCACGACGACCCGGCGCTGCGCCTCGGTCGCGTACAAATTGACCGTCTGTCGTTCCTTCGGATAGACTTCATTATAGATAAAGGATATAAGGCGGAGATTTGACGCGCGGACGCAATAATCTCAACCGAAGAGGATACACTGTTGACTACTGAGACTCCTCTTCAAATTCGATTCGACGGTAAATCTCCCGCAGTGGCAGACTGCACTCCAGCGCCGCCAGCGGTACCTCGTCGCCCAGATCGGAGAAGCACTGTATGTGCCAGCCGGTCTCGCTGCGCGTGTATAACTCGACGAGCGCGCGGTGCTGATCGACGATGAGATAAGCCTCTATCGAAGCGACTTCACTATAATATTCGCGTTTCGAGACTCGGTCGTAGTCGATAGACGACGGCGACGTGACTTCCACGACCAGAATCGGATTGAGCAGGATTCGCGTATCGGCTTCAGTCTCTGGCTCGCCGCGCACGACGCTGACATCCGGCGCCACCAAGCGCTTCTCGCCGACTCTTACAAGCATGCCACCGGCTATTGCTTCAAAATCGGTACCCGCCAGCCGAATCCCAAGAAGGACTTGAATCCGATTGATGATCCAGAAATGATTGAGCTTTCCCCCAGTCATCTGACGTGGCTCACCATCAATGTATTCATAGCGATCCTCGCTGTTTTCTGCAAAGTCAAGGAATTCTTCGACGCTCATCTGGCGGAGGCGCTCAATCACCATTTTTCGTCCTCGTACGACCTAATGTGAGGATATTATAACACTGGATGCAATCGCATCCATAAACACGCTCATAAGCCTACCCATCGTCTCTCGACACTGCTTTGTCTTACGGCGTCCATCGCCACCTGACATTGATGCCCGTCGGCGAAACTCGCGCCCCAGCCCAGGGAGCGCTTTTCCCGTATCGCAGCGGTCAACTCGACCATCAAGGCGACAAAGGAAACGTTCCAGATGCCCTGGCCGATGCCGTCCAGATCGGCATTGGGGTCGCGCTCGCTCATATCGACGAAGTCTTCGCCGGCTTTCGCAACCAGCAGTCGCTCATCGTTGTCCGCCAGCGTGATTGTGCCTTCACCCCCGAAGATCTGCGTCTGATTGCCCATGCCGTGTCGAGCGACCCCGCTCAAAAACACTGAACACAGCGCGCCGCTTTCCATTTCCAACAGAAAACTCGTTTGATCGTCAGCTGTCGCCCGCCAGTTGTCGCCGCTCTTTTGGTCAATGCGCTCGCGCACCATGGTAGCGACTTGCCCGCTGACCGCCGCGATATCTCCGAGCCAAAAGCGCAAAAGGTCTATCATATGCGAGCCGCTCGCGCCCAGCCGGCCGCCGCCCATGTCCTCGCGCGACCACCAGTCGCCCGCCGGCCGCGCGGCGGGATCACCCCAGGCGCCGGAGATATTGACGATATTGGCATGCCGCACCTGGCCGATGAAGCCGCTCTCGATCAGCGATCTGATCTTCCTGCGATTGGGATTGAAACGCAACTCGTGCCCGATAATATGCAGCCTGTTGAGCGATTCGGCGGTTTCCAGCATATTCGCCGATTCATCTTGGTTCATCGCCATGGGCTTTTCGCACAGGACATGTGCGCCAGCCCGCAGGGCAGCCAGGGTCATCGGCGCATGATAAAGCGTCGGCGTCGCGATGCAGACCAAGTCAAACTGATGCTCGCCCATCATACGCTGCCAGTCATCATAGACATACGGGATCGCAAAGCTCTCCGCCGCCGCTTGCGCGCTGGCCAATCGCTCACTGGCGATAGCCACCAGTTCAACATCGTCAATTGTCTTCAGCGCCGGCAGATAAGCCTGGCGCGCGAAGCTGGCGCCGATCGTGCCCACTCTAATTGTCATTATGTCCTCCTTCTTTAATAAACCGCGTTGCACATGCAACGAGAAGGCTTGTTATTTTGTGTGAGCGCGACTGAGCTTTTCGCTGCCGCCGAGCGGCTATATCAAGCCGCGTGCGCGCAGCGCGTCGCCGACGGCCTCTAAATTACGTAGTTCCGCTTCCGAATAATTGCGCGAGATCATGACCCCGCTGGCGCCCCCGTCAAAGCCGGCGTGAACGCCCTCCCGGACCTCCTGTGGACTGATCTCTTTGGAAGCGCCGTTATGCCCAACGCCGACACCGATGCCCGGATATACGGGCCGCCCAGTATCGGCAATCAGGCGCGCGGTCCATTCCTTGACGTAACTTGGGTCGAAGCCCGCCAGTGGTCCCGCCTCGCGCGAGGCAATGAAGTCGTCCAAACCCAGGACCGTCGCCAGCGCCTGGTAGGCGCCATCGGGGCTCGCATCCGCCAGCACACCCGCCTGCCACGACGCCGCGAAATCCGCGAAGCGCGCGCCCGCCGGGCTGTGATAGAGCACCGGCTTGAACCAGTCGGCATAGGGCGCGTATTGGCGCTGATCGTACTGCGCGCGCAGATAAGGATTGTAAGTATTGATCACCTGCCAAATGCCGATGCCGAACTCGTAACCCGGATCGTAGAACTTTACCAAGCCCTGCAACTCGCGATAAAAGGCCTGATGCGAATCCAGCCACATCTTCTCCCACATCAGCACCTCGGGATAATGCAACAGATTGCGCAAAAGCAAGACAAAGACCCCTTCTTCGGGGCGATCGCCCGCGCGCACGCTCCGCAGGAAATCGTCGATCTTGCCATATCCGCTCAAGGCGCGCTCCACATCAATGCCGCGCGAGCGCGCCTCGGCCACATAATGTGTATCAAAGCCGGTGGAACTATCGCCGCGAAAGATATCCATCAGCGGGCTTTGCCGCTCGATACCCCACAAAACGCCGCGCAAATCGTGGTTGTTCAGCCAATCGGAAAAAACCGAATGCCACCAGGTCTTGTAATCCGGGTTCAACAACGACGGGCGCGTCGCCACCCGCCCCAGATGATCGCGATCGAGAAAATGCGCGAAGCCGGGCTGCCAGATGGACCGGATCGCCGAACTCGATGTCTCGCAATAATAGGTGTAGACGCTCATGCCGCGTTGGCGCGCCGCCGGGATGACATCCGCCAGCGTGTCAAAACCCTTGTAAAGCGGATCCGGCGCGGCGAAGCGCTGCATAAACGTCTTCTGATAGTAGCGCGGGTCGGGCGCGAACATCGCCCCACCCTGCAAATTGTCCGGCTGCTGAACGCCGTGATCGGGGAAGCCGAAGGCGGCGCGCCCGGCGTTGCCGATGCTCCAGCTCAGCGCTGAAATCAATAGTGCATTGACACCCGCCTTTTCCTGCAATATATCAAGTACTTGTTCAACGCCTTCGTCTATGAAGCTGATGGCGCCGATCTGAATGCCCACAAAAGTTTCGCTCATGATTCCTGTCCATTAGTCAATCGACTCAGCCTGACACGGCGGGCAATATGCCCTTGACATTAACCGCTGATTTTTGCTCACTCGATCGTATACAAGCTTCCAGCATTGCCAGCGACATCAGATGATCGCGCCCGCTGCATTCCAGGGCCGCGCCATCCAGCGCATGGTCCACAAAGCTCTCAAACAGAGCGCGCGTTTCCGTGATCCAGCGTTCATGCCGCGGCAGGCTCACCGGCGTCAATTTCGCATCATCGCGGAGCGCGTAATATAGCTCGCCGAACTGTTCCCGCTGTGTAATGATCCCCTCGCTGCACTCGCTGCGCCATTCAAAGCCCGGCACAGTCCAGTTGCCTTGCCAGGTGCCCTGATAATTGACGACCATGCCACCATCGAACTCGATCAAGGCCGACACATTGCTCTCATGCGCGTACATACTCCAGTCAGGATTCCAAGCCCGGCAACTGATCCGAACAGGTTCCTGCTCGTAGACATATCGCATCAGATCAAAATGATGAATGCTTTGCTCCCAAAGCATGGGATGCCGCATGGTCAAGGGATAATCATTGAGATCGCCTCGCCCGCCATCGCGCCAGCGCTCATAGGTGAAGCGGGCGAAGGCCGGTTTGCCGACCCGCTCCTCCGCCAGCAATTGCTTCAGCGCTTTTGTGACGCCGAGATAACGGAAATTGAGCCCGACCATCAGCGAAACGCCGGCGGTTTCGGCTATTCCCACCAAGCGCCGCGCCTGGTCGAGATCCAGCGCCAGCGGCTTTTCGATCAGCAGATGCAGGCCGCGGCCAGCAGCAGCGCGGACAATCCGCTCGCGCTCCATCGGCGGATTCGCCAGCACCAAGGCATCAACATCGTCCAGGGAATTCAGCGCGCCTTCAACGCTCTCAAAAGCCGGACGATCCCCGAATTCTGCGCATGCTCGCTGGCGAGCCCGCGCGTCGGGATCTACATATGCAAGCAAATCGGCGCGCGGATCGCGCATGATCACCCGCGCCCAATGCCGACCGCGTACGCCCAGACCGGCCAGCAAGACCTTAAGCATCCCGGAGCTGTCCCGCAAGACTCGTCAATGCCCTCGCCAGCACGTCCTGGCTCATGGCCGTCCAGTCACTAAAACCGGTATCTCGCTCCAGACGACTGTTATCTAGCCAACCCAGCTTAGCTGAAGACGGGGCAGGCGATTCATTTGCCGACGGGAGATGCAGCCTAAGGCCTTCAACAAGACCTTGTATCATCCGGGCGATCTCCAGGTCCGTCTTGCGCTCGCCGCTGGCCAGATTGTACAAGCTATGATTGAGCGAGTCGGCGTTCAGCAGCGCAGCGATTGCCCGACCGATATCCATCGCAAGCGTCCATTGTCGCAGTTCAGCGGGCCTGGCCACGACAATCTCTCCCTTGCTCAGCGCGTCGTGCATCATCTGGCCCACCATGCTCAGTTTGGGCCGGGTGGGACGCCTGTATTCGTAGCTGCCATAGACGCCGCCAAGCCGCGCGCAGACCATGTCGTGGCCCTGCGCGCGGCGCATGGTGTCCACCGTGTACTCCATCATCGTCTTGGCAACCCCGTAAACACCCAGCGGGTCCGGCGGCCGCATTTCATCTACCAGCGTCGCCGGCGTATGGCGAAAGACGGCATTGGAACTGATGAAAACGGAACGATGGACTCCCTCTGCTTTTGCATATTCCATCACTTCCAAGAGCGGTTCGATGTTGGCGCGCAGATTGTCTTCCGGTGATTCTCCCCGTTCTTCTGGCGTTGCGGTGACGAAGGCCGCGTGGACCAGTGCGTCGGCCGGGATCGCCGGCATATCGGCGCAGCTCGCTTGCATGCGCTCCACGCAATCGCGAACCCAGGTCGCGACAGCGGGATTATCAAATTCCCGATCTAGGGCATAGACTCGCCAGCCCTCTTGGCTCAGCGCAGAAACGATGTTGGAGCCGACAAAGCCGTTGGCGCCAGTAACGATGACCCGCTTCATGATCCGTCGCCGACCGCCGCGCTGTCGCTTTGCCAATCTTCGGCGACCAGGTCGCCGGCTGACGCGATATGGGCCCGCAACAATTCGCTGGCCCGCGGAATATCGCCACCTTCCATCGCGTCCAGCAGCGGCAGATGATTGCGGGCGATTTGCGTGAGATCGGTATTCCGTCGATTCACCAGCGCCATCACCTGGCGCGCTTTCATCGCTACTGTTTGCCACATCGAAATCAAAAGGCTATGCCCGCTCATCTCGATCAAAGCGTCATGAAAATCGCGATCAAGTATATTGACTGTATTAATATTGTTGTCTCTACCCGCTAATATCATGTCTTCGACAGTGTCGCGCAATCGCCGCAAATGATCGGGATTCCGCGCTCGTATAACTTGTTCAACCGCGAAGGTCTCCAGCAGGCTCCGCATGCTGTAAATCTCTTCAATGTCCGTCCGCGTCAAGCGCCGTACCGTGGTGCCATGGTAAGGAATCGTTTCGATCAATCCCTCCGTGTTGAGGATGCGCAGCGCTTCGCGTATGGGCGCTCGGCTGACGCCCAATTGCCGCGACAAGTCCATCTCGATCAGCGAATGACCGGGCTTGAGTTCGCCCGTGAGGATGGCTTCCCGCAGGGTAACCAGCGTCTGCTCTCGGATGGACAAATTCTTGATTTGCGGTAAATTCGGTTTCATGCGCCAACTCAAATGCGTGGCTGCTATCGCGGTTGCGGTCGCTTGCCAAAGAATGACGGCCAGCCACGACATGCCAGTGGACTTGACAGCGAACCGAGCGCTTCCTATAATCCGGTCGTCTGTAGATTGTAGACAATCGCAGAGATTTTGGCGATTCTAATTGACGGCTAGTGACATGTCAAGCGACGCTAGGGCAGAGAGCATACAGCCGCAACGGGGCCACCATTCGCTGACACCAACATGGTTCATGTATGGCGAGAGCTGTAGGGGCGACCTATCAGGTCGCCCGAAAATCGCCATAAAAATACAGATCTATTGGCGATATCGAGCTTGATGAAAAGGTGTCCGCTCCGCATCCGACAGGGAAAGGGTGAAAGAGTTCAATATGGGTCAAAAAACTTCCCCTCGTGAGACGGGAGATGGGGCCAATTCCTCAACAAACTCTATCAGGTCGCCCGAATTACAGACGAATGAGATTCCGGAGTCTAACTTGTGAGTGAAAACTGGGTGTTGACCGAAACCGAAGCGGTGGAGTTGCTGGCGCTGCTGATCAGTTCAGCGCGCATACAGCTGGACGAGCCGGCGCATTACGCTCCCTTGCGCTTGCTGACGGCGACTGAACGGCTCAGCGCGCTGATGCTCGAGCGTGCTTCAGACAAGTCCAAGGCCTTCTTGCAAGACAACATCGAACGCATTCCCGAGATGCATATGGCAATGTCTGATGTCGAGACCTATACCGACGGCCTGGATCACCTCTGCCGGGAAGTGGCGGCTTGCTTGTTGCGCCATAGCAGTTCGGAGGGCGCCTCAGCATGAGCGAGCAGGTCCTAAACAATATCAGAACCCGTCGTGTCGTGCGCGAGATGACGGACGAAGCGGTCGCGCGCGAGGACGTTGAATCCATACTGGAAGCGGCGCGCTGGGCCCCCACTGGCGGCAATCTGCGCCCAATTCGCTATGTCGTCGTGGAAGATCCGCAAACGCGGCGATTGATCCGCTTGGTAGCGCCGGGCATGTTCCAAAAGGCCCCGGTCCTGATCTTGATCTGCATCAACTGGGCGATTATCGAGCAGCACAGGATGACGCTCAGCGATCGTACCTCGCTGGTTGATGTCGGCTGCGCTGCGCAGACCATGATGCTGGCGGCGCATGCCCTGGGCCTGGCTTCCGGCCCGGTCACTTCCTTCAGCAAAGAAGCGATCAAGGTGATCCTGAACCTGCCGGGCAGCTATTCGCCGGAGATGTTCATCTGTATCGGGCACAAGGCGGAGGGCGCGCGCAGGGGCATGCGCGCCTGGAAGAAAATCACCTGGCGCGATCTGACGCATTGGGAGCGATTTGAAGACAAATGACCTGACGAGTTTTTCAGGAGGGACTGCATGGAAGGAAGATACATCAAACACATGGCCTTCGCGGTCAATGACGCCAGGGGCGCTTTGGGGCATTATCAAGATTTCATCGGCGTCGGCCACGATGCCGAGGTTCACGAATATGATAAGTCGCGCAACATCGTCGCCATCTTCAACGTGGGCGATGTCGAGTATCAGTTATGCCAATCCATGGACGACGGCGGTCGCTACGACGCCTGGATCAAGGAGCGTGGCTACGAAGGCTTGCATCATATCTGTTACGCCGTGCCGAATATCGACGAAGCGCTGGCGGATGCTCAAGCCAAGGGGGCCGCGTTAAAAGAATGCGCCGCTTGCAAGGTCAAAGGCAGCCATGTGCACCCCGAAGGCTGGGTCGCCTTCCTGGAGCAAGAAGCCGGCGGCGTCGAATTGGAACTGATGCAAGTCTATACGCCGGAAGAACTGGAAGAATACAAATCCGTCAAAGGCATTTAGGCTGCGCATTCGAGGTCCGAAGTCGTGCTGCGGCGGCCGCTCAGCGCGTATTCGGCGAAAACGTCTGCCGCGCTCGCGCAAAATTACACACCCATTCCTGGCATGATTAAGGTGGTTCTTAAGAATGACACTTGGCTTTGGCGGCACATGAGCGACGCGGTTTGTCAAGATAGAGACAAGTGATGCATAGCATCGAACTGCTTCAGCGACTGGTGCAGATTCCGTCCCCAAACCCGCCGGGCGATACGCGTGCTATCGCCGATTTTGTCGCGGATGAAATGCGCGCCATCGGCTGTGAACTGCGTACCCCGGCGCCTGAGGCCAAACCCGAGGCGCGCAACGCCATCGCCGCGCTGGGCGACGGGTCGCCGGTGATCATGCTGCACGCCCATATCGATACCGTACCCATCGCCAAGAACGAAGCCGACAAATGGCATGTCGATCCCTACGCCGGCGCAGTCAAGGATGGCGCGCTCTATGGCAAGGGCAGCATCGACGACAAAGCGCCCCTGGCATCCATGATGCTGGCGATGGCCGCCGCCGCCCAACAAGACGCCCTGGGTGGCACGCTTGTCCTGGTCGCCGCCGCCGAAGAAGAAGTCGGCGGCCAACTGGGCACCAAGTGGCTGGCGGATAACGGGCACCTGCCCAGCTGCGACTTCATCGTGGTCGGCGAACAGACCGGCAACAAAGTCGCCACCGCGCACAAAGGCGTCATGCGCGCTTCCGTGCATACACACGGCAAAGCCGTGCACGCTACCAATCCCGATCGCGGCGTCAACGCCATCACCGCCATGTCGAAACTGATCGCAGCGCTGGACAACTATCATAACCAGTTGGCGCAACGCGTTCACCCGATGGTCGGCTTCCCCACCTGCAACATCGGTGTGATCACCGGAGGCAGCACTGCCAACGCTGTGCCCGATGCCTGCCATATCCAGCTCGATCGCCGCATGATCCCGCGCGAAGATCCCGACGCGGTCATCGCCGAATTAAAAGCCGTCGTCGAAGCAGTCGACATAGCGCCGGCAACAGCGGACATCGACAGCTTCGTATATTCCCCCTGGTTCGACTCGGGGCTGGATACGGAATTGGGACAGACCTTCTTGTCCTGCGTGCGGGACGAGCTCAAGACCGACCCGGGTCCCATCGGCTACCTGCCCGGCAGCGACGCCAAACATCTCATGGACCTGGCGCGCGGAGATATGATCATCTTCGGTCCCGGCAGTTACGAAGCCGCCCACGCCGCCGATGAGCATGTTGATCTGGCGGAATACCAAGCGACCACGGACATCCTGCTGGATTTTCTACGGCGGACGCTCTACCGCGGGGACTGAGCGACCCGCCATTGCCTAAGCATTGCCTAAGGAAAAGACTGTGAACCTAGATACCTTGATCAAAAACGCCGACGTCGTTCTCGAAAGCGGCATTGCCCGCCTCGACCTGGGCATCAGCGACGGCGTGATCGTTGCCCTGGTGGCGGATTCCGCCGGTCTCGAGGCGGACGAGACCATCGACGCTTCCGGCAAACTGCTGCTGCCCGGCGCCATCGATATCCATTTTCATTGTCGCGCGCCCGCTTATCCGCAGCGTGGCGACTTCGCCACCGAAACGCGAGCTGCCGCCGCAGGCGGCGTGACCACAGTCTTCGAAATGCCAATCTCCAAACCCTGCTGCGCCACTGGCGAGATCTTCGCCATGCGCAAGGCATTGGCGCAGCGCGACGCATACGTCAATTTTGGACTTTACGGCGCGCCCGGTCTCCTGGATCGCGGCGAAATCGCGGCCATGGTCGATCAAGGCGCTATCGCCTTCAAGATTTTCATGACAGCCGCGCCCAAAGGACGCGATGACGAATTTGAAGGGCTTTGCCTGCCAGAAGTGCCCGATCTATATCAGGCCCTCAAGTTAGTCGCCGAGACCGGCCTGGTCTGCGCCGTTCATGCCGAAAACAATCAACTGCTGGAGTGGCATACCCGGCAGCTGGTCACGGCCGGGCGCAATGATGTGCCGGCCCACGGCGAATCGCGCCCGCCGCACGTCGAAGCCCTGGCCATCGCCACCTTGCTCACGCTCAACCAAAGTATCGGCGTCAACTTGCACATCGCCCATCTCAGCGGGGCCGAGCCCCTGGCGGTCTTCCGCCGCTTCAAAGCCACGGGATCAACCGCCAGCGCCGAGACCTGCCCGCATTACTTGTTCTTCACCGAAGACGATCTGGCCCGCGTCGGTCCCTACGCCAAGGTCAACCCGCCCCTGCGCAAAGCAGCTGATCAAGCCGCGCTTTGGGAGGCTCTGATTGATGGCACAGTCATGGCCATCACCACCGATCACTCGCCCTTCACCGTGGAAGAAAAGGAACGCGCCCGCACCGATATCTGGGCCACGCCGCCCGGCGCGCCCGGCGTCGAGGAATTGCTGCTCGGCGTCATGCACGAAGCGCTCTGCGGCCGCATCAGCGTCAACAAGGCAGTTGACCTGGTCGCGACCAACGGCGCCAAGCGCTTCGGCGTCTATCCCCAGCGCGGGCATATCGGCATCGGCGCCGCCGCCGATCTCGTGATTTACGACCCGGACGACGAAACCACCATCAGAAGCGATATGCTCTTCAGCAAAGCGCGCGATTGCGACAAGCTCTACGATGGCATGACCTTCAAGGGGGCGGTCAACCGCACCATCGTCAACGGCAAGACGGTTTTCAATGATGGCGAAATTGTCGGGGCTGCAGGCGACGGGCAATTCCTGCGACCCGACCCAGCGCGCGTCAGTCTGGATTTCTAAGGTTTTGCCCGAGCCCGAAGACCCCCGTCAAGAAAGCCCAACCAGCCGGGAACGCTGACTGCCGATGATATCGCTATCTTAACAAAATACGCTGCGTCCCCGCTGGTTAATAACCTGTAGCGCGCGACTAGAGAGCCAAGTTCTTGAAGTTTAGCACTCCCATCAACCTGGCTAGCAAGATGTAGCACCGGCAAGAAGGAGGCAACTGATGCCAGAAGCACCCGCATGGCGTTTCGAAAAGGTCATCAAGCCCATGTTCGATATGCCCGCGCCGCACCGCGTGCTGGCCGGCGGGCGCGTCTTGACCTGCCGCGGCAACGAGATCATCGACGACGGATTCGTCGAGATCGACAATGGCGCGATCAAAGCTGTCGGCAGCATGAGCGACCTGGGAGAAACGGACGCTCATGTCCTTGATTGCAGCGGCAAAACCATCATGCCCGGCATGATGAATTCGCACGCTCATCTGGCCTGGGACGGCGTACACGATCTGGCCCGGCAATCACTGGACGACCCGCCCGAAATCAGCGCCTACAAGTGCGCCGGCAATATGATCAAGAGTCTGAAAGCGGGCATCACCCTGGTGCGCGACCTGGGCATGAACCAGAGCAACTTCTTCGCCAAACAAGCAGTGGAACAAGGCATCTTCCCGGGGCCGCGCCTGCTGATCGCCGGCGAAGCCATCGTCCAGACCGGCGGCCATACCTTTTGGTGTTGCCGGGAAGCCAGCGGCGCCGATGAAATGCGGCGCGCCGTCCGCGACCAGGTCAAGCGCGGCGCCGACTTGATCAAAATCATGGGCAGCCATGACCTCCTGGAGTTCACCGACGCTGAACTGCACGCGGTTATCGACGAGGCCCATCGCAACGGATTGCCCATCACCGCGCACGCCACCTTTGACGCCTGCATCCGGCGCATGGCGGAGTTCGGCGTCGACATAATCGAACACGGCGGTTCTATGAGCAACGACACCATTCAACTGCTGCTCGACAAAGATATTCCCATTGTCACCACCTTCGCGCCCCTGCTGATGCAATCGCAAGCCGACCTGGCCAGGCAGTATGATATTCCCGAATGGAAGATCGCCGAGCGTCAGGCTGCCGTCGCCGGCCGAGCACGCTACGAGGGCTTGATCAAGGCGGCGGCTGCCGGCGTGACCATCGCCTTCGGCACCGATGCCGGCAGCCCGGTCGTCGGCCACGATGTCGTGGCGCCAGAGCTGGCATTCATGGTCGAACTCGGTATAAAAAAGGACAACTACGATGCCCTGCGGGGCGCCACCATCGTCGCTGCGGGCCTCAACCAACTGGGCGACAAGCTTGGCAGTCTGGAAACGGGCAAGGATGCCGATATCATTGTCATCGCGGGGGATCCGCTTGCCGATCTATACGCCCTCGAGCAGCTCGAAATGGTCTTTATCGCCGGCAAACAAATGATTGGAGTCGCTTAAATGTCAGGCAGCATTACCGGTATTTTTAATATTCTGGCTACCCCTTTCCAGGCCGATCATTCGGTCGATTATGACAGCCTCAGAAAGCTCGCGCGCTTTCAAATGGAGATTGGCGCGCAGGGCTTGACCATCCTGGGCGTGATGGGCGAGGCGGCAAAGCTCAGCGTCGATGAGCGCAAGGCGGTTATGGACACCGTAGTGGAAACCGTCGCCGGCGCTATTCCAATCGTGGTCGGCGCCAGCCACAGCCAACTCGAAACCTGTATCGGGCTCAGCGCGGCGGCCTTTGCCGCGGGCGCCGATGGTGTGATGATCGCGCCGCCACCCCTGGATGACAAATCCGACCCGGCCATCCTGGCCCTTTACTGTCACATCGCCGACAGCATCGACGGCCCCATCGTCGTGCAAGACTTCCCGCCGGTCAACGATGTTTTCATGTCGCCCGAGGTCATGGGCCAAATCGCCGAATCCATTCCCAACGCGCGCTATCTCAAATTGGAAGATCCGCCGCTCATGCAGAAAATCGACGCCATCCGTCAAGTCACGGACAAGTTCGAGATCTTCGGCGGGCTGGGCGGCATGTTCTTGCTCGAGGAACTGAATCGCGGCGCCTCTGGCACCATGACCGGCTTCGCCTTCACCGAAATCCTGGTCGCGGTCTATGATGCCTTCAAGGCCGGACGGCAGGGCGACGCCGAGGCCATCTTCGACAAATACCTGCCGCTGATCCGCTACGAGAACCAGCCCTTGATCAATTTGACCATCCGCAAAGCCTTCCTGCATCGACGTGGCGCCATCGCCAACGCCACGCCACGACCACCTTTTAATCCCATCGACGCCGGCACCGAAGCGGAAATCACCTGGCTGCTGCAACGCGTCGGCATTGAAGACCCGACAGTCAGGCTACCGCTCTAATCGCGCCACAATCGTAGGGGCGACTGACCTCCTACTGGCTGTCTACGCGCAGCTGTCAGTCGCCCAAAACCTGTAGCCAAAGGGTCTCAGTAAGCACGCCTGAGTAATTGAGAGCTTTGCCATAAGAAAGAAATCGCCGAAATAATCGAAACTGTGTAGGGGCGAGCCTTGGCTCGCCCACAATTGCCATAGACTAACAACCATATGCTGCATGACTTACTTTCCATCACTTCTCTGCGCTCACTAAGTGCAGGTAAGTAATGCAAGTTTTGCTAAAGCAACGATCTGTAGGGGCGACATACCATGTCGCCCGAAACCACAAGTCGCGGCGGCAGCGGGCGACCAGATTGGCCGCCCCTACAAGGCTCGCTTTTTTGTATGACTTACTTGCACATACTTCTGTGCCTCTGTGGTGAATCCCCCCAGATCAAACCCGCACAGCACGATATCCACGATTTTCACCGCTCCCAAACAAGCCTCGCCACTGAACAATTCGCCGCGAAACGCTATAATGGCGCGAGGACTTGCCATAGATAAGGACAAGAGACAAATGGATCTGGGATTGAAAGACAAAGTCGCCCTGGTAGCCGCATCAAGCAAAGGCTTGGGCTACGGCGTCGCCAAGGCGCTCGCCGCCAACGGCGCAAAAGTATCGCTCTGTAGCCGCACCGAAAGCGATGTCGCGGCCGCCGCGCGGACCCTCGCCGACGACTACGGCGTCGAAACCCTCGCCAGCGCCTGCGACGTGCGGGTAGCCGAAGACATCCAAGCCTGGGTGGACAAAACCGTCGCCGCCTGGGGCGCGATCGACTGCCTGCTGGTCAACGCCGGCGGACCGCCCGCCAAGACGCTGAAGGAGGTCTCTGACGATGACTTCCAAGCGGCCTTCGAGCTCACGCTCCTCAGCAGCTTTCGCATGATCCGCTTGACCATCCCGCACATGGCGGGCGGCGGATCAATCTTGACCGTCACTTCCGGTTCGGTTCGGGAGCCGATCACGCGCCTGGGTCTGTCAACCATCATGCGCGCTGGCGTGGCCGGCATGGTCAAAACGCTGGCGGACGAGTTGGCCCCCGATGGCATCCGTCTCAACAATCTCGTCCCGGGCCGGATCGATACCGACCGTGTGGCGCAGCTCGACGCGGTCACCTCACAGAAGACGGGCATGAACATAGACGAGGTCCAGGCCCGCGCCAAAGCGGGGATCCCGCTGGGGCGTTACGGCACCATTGACGATTTCGGCGCGGCCGGCGCTTTTCTGCTGTCTCCGGCGGCCAGTTACATCACCGGCGCCACCCTGCGCGTCGACGGCGGCGCTGCCCGCTCCATATAGCCGGTCAAGGTACGGTGGGCTTCTGGCAGAGCCGCCCGCGTTTTGACCGCGCCGATTTTGCGGCTTGACCTGCGACGATCGGCAGATACAACTGGCGTCGTCTCATGACAATAATCTCAGTAGCACCGACTAAGTTATGCAACTCCAAGATAACAGTCGTCGGTAGGGGCGACCCGGTGGACTCTGTTGAAAATCATGAATTACAGCCAATCCCGGTCAGTGTCGTGCAAATGCAAAAGACCATAATAGTCCAAAATGGCTCAGTAAAGCCCCCCCTCCCCGAAGCTTCGGGGAGGGGGCCGGGGGGTGGGGTTGAATTTCAACAGACCCCGGTGGGTCGCCCGCAAAACATACTCTTCCCTATGGTTTTTCTCTGTGCCCTCTGCGCCTCTTTTTTAATAAACCGCGTTGCTCATGCAACGAGAAGGCTTATTATCTTGTGTGAGCGCGGCAGTTCTTCTCGCTGCCGCCGTCCTCGGTGGTTGCATTGCCCGTACGCAGCCCGACAACGAGATCATATCCTGGAAACCGAAGACGCCCTACCAATAATGAGGAGATGACATGAAAGCCTATCAAGCGCTGGCGGCGCATATCGCCGAATACAACGATCTGCTCAATATCCTGAATACGCTCAAATGGGATATGCGCGCCAAGATGCCGCCCGGCGGATCGCGCTCGCGCGGCGCCCAATTGGAGACCTTGAGCAAACTCGCCAAAGACAAGTTCGTCAGCGAAAGCACCGCGCGGCTGCTGGACGCCGCAGAAGACGAAAGCGCAAGGGTTGATCTTGACGTCTATCAGGCCCGCGCCTTGCAACAGACGCGCCAGTATTACGAGATCCAGAAGCGCATCCCCGCCGACTTGATCGGCCGCATCGCCGCGCTCAGTCCCGAATCAGAAACGGTCTGGGCAAAGGCCAAAGATCAAAACGACTTCGCTGCCTTCAAACCCTACCTGCGGCACATGCTGGAATTTAATATCGAGTTGGCCGAGGCCATCGGCTATGAAGAGCACCCCTTCGACGCCCTGGTCTTTCAATTCGAACCCGGCATGACTGCCGCCAGTTTGGGGGCGCTCTTCGGCCAACTCAAAGACGGCATCCTGCCCCTCCTGCAAAAGATCGTCGCCAGCGACGCGCCCATGCCGCCAGACCTTTGGGGGCAGGACTACGACATTGACCTGCAAGCCCGGCTCTGCCGCGAATTCGCGGCCCTGATCGGTTTCGACTTCGGGCGCGGACGCCTCGATATCGCGCCCCATCCCTTTGAAGTGTCATTCACCCGCGACGACGTGCGCATCACCACCCGCTACGACATCAACTACCTGCCCATGTCGCTCTTCGCCGCATTGCACGAAGCCGGTCACGGTCTCTACGAGCAGAACGTCTCGCCCAGCTTGACGCGCAGCGCCCTCACCACCGATTTCCTGGGGCAATATGCGGTCGGCGGCGCCAGCTACGGCGCCCACGAATTCTCCTCCCGCCTCTGGGAAAACCAGATCGGGCGCAGCCGCGCCTTCTGGCAGCTGCACTTCGGACGCCTGCGCGACTGCTTCCCCCGGCAAATGTCCTCCGCCGATGCCGAACTGGTCTATCGAGCGGTCAATCGCGTGCGTCCCAGCCTCATCCGCGTCGAAGCCGACGAAGTGACCTACAACTTGCATATCATGTTGCGCGCCGAGATCGAGATGGCCCTGCTCGACAGGTCCATCACCGTTGACGAATTGCCCGAAGTCTGGAACGCCAAGATGGACGACTTCCTGGGCTTGACCCCGCCCGACGACCGGCGCGGCGTCCTGCAAGACGTGCATTGGTCGGCCGGCACCTTCGCCAACTTCCCCTGCTACACCATCGGCAACATCATGGCGGCGCAGGTCTTTGCCGCCGCGCAGGACCACCTGCCCGATCTCGATCAGAAGCTGGCAAGCGGGGACTACCGCCGCCTGCTCGACTGGCTGACCGAGGCGATCTATCAGCATGGCCGCGCCTTCACGGTCAACGAACTGCTGCAAAGCATCTCCGGCAAGGACTTAAACGTCGCGCCGCTGCTGACTTACCTCGAATCCAAATACACCGACTTGTATAATCTGTGAAGCCTAGCGCGCGCAACCAGGACAAAAGAAATTGTAGTTCCATCTCTTTTTCAATAAACCGCGTTGCTCATGCAACGAGAAGGCTTGTTATTTTGTGTGAGCGCGACATTCCTGTGACCTTTTCGCTGCCGCTCGGCGGCAGCGAAACAGAATCTTGGGATAACAAGTCGATAGACCCCGGAGCGTTTAGCATGAAGAGGCTTGTCAATTTCTTTGCCAGCCATGGGCGGGCTGCCCGCCAGCATTTACCGACTGCTCGCTCCATATACCGCTGTCTGCGCCAGAAGAAGGCGTCGCTGTTGCCGCCCCTGCGCGTCAGGACGAAGCGCCGCCGCCCGGCGCTCCGATTAGCGGTGCTGTTCCTGCTATGTCTGTTCGTTTCTTCGCTCGTTCACGCCGCTGATATTGAAGTCAATGACAACTGTTCTCTGCAAGACGCCATTGCGGCCGCCAATAATGATATCGCAACCGCTGGCTGCCCCGCCGGTGACGACGCCGACAGCATCATCCTGGCCGAGGACGCCTCAATTGCGCTTCTCGCAGAGATCGCGGCGATCACAAGCGACATCACGCTCGAAGGCAACGGCGCCACCATCGACGCGGCGGAACAATTCCGCATCTTTCATGTTTTGGAAGGTGCGTCGCTGACAGTTAACGATGTAATCTTGCAGAATGGCCGCAGCGAGTCCAAAGCCGGCGGGACGATATTTGCTGAGAGCGGCAGCGTAACCATCAACGACAGCCTGATCCAGTTCAGTTACGCCCCCATCGGCGGCGCGCTCGCCGCTTTGGATGGCGACATCATCCTTAACCGCAGCCAGATCAAAGGCAGCGCCGCCAAAGCATCTGGCAGCGCCATTTGGGTCGCTGGAGAGTCGCGCGCGGAAGTCATCGACAGCACCATTGGCGGCGCCGCCAATGCTGACGCGAATGCCACGGACCGGGGCGGCACTATTAATATTTCAGACGGCAGTTTGCTGGTCAAAAACAGCGTCATTGCCAACAATTCAGCTGACGCTGGCGGCGCCATCAACAACCTGAAGGGCGCAGTGGAAATAATCAACAGCGAGTTATCAAAAAACGCGGCCGATGAAGGCGCCGGGATCTACAACCTTGGCGGGACGCTAGTCATCGCCAATAGTGTGATTGAAGATAACCAAGCGACGACTTACGGCGCTGGCATTTTCAGCGGCAGAGGAACGGTGACCATCACAGACAGCGCTTTCTCCCGGAATGACAGCGACGGCTCTGGCGGCGCGATCTACAGCGTCAAAGATACGCTGGCAATCGCCAGCAGCAACTTCACTGAAAACGCCGCGGCTGACCATGGCGGCGGCATTTTCAGCGGCGAAACAACTCTCAATATCGCCGACAGCCTGGTACAAGGGAATACCGCGAGCTACGGCGCCGGTATCACTATCAACGATGGCAATTTCGAAATCACCGCCAGCAGCATCAAAGACAATGCTGCCGCCGAGAATGGCGGGGCTATGATGCAGTTCAAAGGGAGCGGGGCAATCACCAATACTTCGCTGACCAACAACTCGGCCTTATACGGAGGCGGGATCCGCATCTGGGAAGGGACAATTCAAATCAGCGCTAGCGAACTAAGCGGCAATTCGGCGATCAGAACCGGCGGCGCGCTAATCGCTATCCACAGTTCCGTCTCAATCACCGGCAGTCAGATTCTGAACAATTCGGCAAACCAGGCCGGCGGCCTGGCCAGCGATGGCGGGACCATAAATATCGACGGCGGCGCGATATTCAACGGCAATAGGGCTGGGCTGACGCCCGACCTCATGACCATCAATAGTGACACATCCATAAGCGACGACACCGTGATCAGCGAAGATGGTCAGCATCACATTGATCCGCGCTGAGGCTGTCGCTAGATTTCTGTGCTGCGGAACGTTTGCGTCATCCAGGCAAGAATAATGAACGGACAGGGGCGACCAATGACAAATCCAAATCGAGCGGACAGGAGCCAGCTGCCATCCTATCAGGACCCTTCCCTCTCGATCGACCAGCGGATCGAGGACCTGCTGGGGCGCATGACCCTCGCCGAAAAAGCCGGCATGCTCTTCCATACCATGGTCATGATTACTCCCGATGGCGATTTCAATCTGGATATGGGCGCCTTCGGCGGACCCTCCATCCGCGAATTGCTAGACAAACATATCACCCACTTCAATCTGGTCGGCTCGGCCAGCGCGGACAAAATCGCCGCCTGGACTAATCGCATGCAAGAGCTCGCGACGACCGGACGGCTCGGCATTCCCATCACCTTTTCCAGCGACCCGCGCCACAGCTTCGCCATGAATCCCGGCGCGCACATGTCGACGCCGGCATTCTCGCACTGGCCAGAAGCGCCCGGGTTTGCCGCCATCGGCGACGAAGACCTGGTCGCGCAATTCGCCGATATCGCCCGGCAAGAATACCTGGCCGTCGGCTTGCGCGCGGCCCTGCATCCCATGGCCGATCTGGCCACCGAGCCCCGCTGGGCGCGCGTCAACGGCACTTTTGGCGAAGACAATCAAATGGCGGCGCGGCTGACCGCGGCTTATATCCGCGGCTTCCAAGGCCCCGAACTGGGCCCGGGGAGCGTCGCCTGCATGACAAAGCACTTCCCCGGCGGCGGACCTCAAAAGGATGGTGAAGATCCCCACTTCGCATACGGGCGCGAGCAAATCTATCCCGGCGATCATTTCGATTATCACCTGCTGCCCTTCAAAGCGGCCTTCGAGGCCGGCGCCGCCATGATCATGCCCTACTACGGTATGCCCATCGGCACCGAGTACGAACCGGTCGGCTTCGCTTTCAACAAGGGCATCATCACCGGCTTGCTGCGGGAAAAGTTCGGCTTTGACGGCGTCGTCTGTACCGACTGGGGTCCTTTGACTGACGCCCACGTGGCTGGCACAGTCTTCCCGGCCCGCGCCTGGGGTGTCGAGCGCCTCAGCCTGGAAGAGCGCACGCTAAAGGCGTTAGAAGCGGGTGTCGATCAATTCGGCGGCGAGCATTGCCCGGAAGTGGTCGTTGATTTGCTGGAAAGCGGAAAACTCAGCGAAACGCGCCTGGATGCCAGCGTCCGCAGGCTGCTGCGCGACAAATTCCGTCTCGGCGCCTTCGAAAATCGCTTTGTCGATGTCGAAGCGGCCGCCTCTATCGCCGGCAATCCAGCCTTCCGCGCCGCCGGCGAACTGGCCCAGCGCAAATCCATCGTTCTGCTGAAAAATGACGATATCTTGCCGCTGAGCGGTCGACCGAAGATCTATATCGAAAACATAGACAGAGCCGTCGCCGCAGCATACGGCGAGCTGGTCGCTTCCCCCGCCGACGCCGATATCGCCATCCTGCGCTTGCAAACGCCTTACCAGCCGCGGAACGACATTTTCCTGGAAGCCTTCTTTCACGCCGGCGATCTCGACTTCAAGGAACCGGAACTAGGCCGCATCCTCACAATTGCGCGTTCGCTGCCGACCGTCGTCGATATCTACCTCGATCGCCCCGCTGTGATGCCGGAAATCGCCGACGCTTGTGCGGCTTTGCTAGCCAACTTCGGCGCCGCCGACGCTGCCGTATTGGACGTCGTCTTCGGCCGCTTCAAGCCCACAGCCAAGCTGCCCTTCGAGCTGCCGTCGTCCATGGATGCCGTTCGTGCGCAGAAGCCGGATGTCCCCCACGATTCCGCCGATCCGCTCTTTTCTTTTGGCTTCGGTCTCACTTACTAGGCGCCTCTGACGTGACGCCTGCCCGTCGACAGGGACCCATATGGAATTTAGGAGCAACACATGAAAATAACCGACGTCAAGGTCCATCTGGCAAAAGAATGGCGCACTTTCTGCTTCGTCGTCATCGAAACCGATGAAGGCATCAGCGGCATCGGCGAATCTGGGATGACCGGGCGCGAACTGGCCGTGCAGGGCGCCATCGAACATTTCAAGCCCCTGCTCATCGGCCAAGACCCCTTCCGCACCGAGCACATCTGGCAATTGCTCTTTCGCGGCGGATTCTTCCCCGCGCAGCGCATTCTGACCGCCGCCATCGCCGCCATTGATATCGCTCTCTGGGACATCAAAGGCAAGGCCCTGGGTGTGCCAGTTTACGATCTGCTGGGTGGTCGCGTCCGAGACCGCGTGCTCACCTACAATCACAACACGGGCGATACCGTCGACGAGCTGGTCGATTGCTGCCAGCGATCAGTTGCCGATGGCTGGAAAGTGCTGCGTTGGGGATTCGCCCATCTGCCGGGCAACATCTTGGAACCGCGACCGGCCGTGCTGCGAACTATTCAAGAATGTGAAGCGATCCGCGCGGCCGTCGGCGACCAAGTCGAGATCGCGCTCGACGTGCACACGCGCATCAATCCCGCCGACGCCATCTGGCTCTGCCAGGAACTCGAACCGTACCGGCCCTATTTCGTTGAAGATCCCTTGCGCGTGGAGAACGCGCTATCCTACCGCAACCTGCGCCAGCGCACCACCGTGCCGCTCGCGGCGGGCGAGCAATATAATTCCAAGTGGGAATTCCGCCAGGTTATCGAAGAAGAACTGATCGACTATGCCCGCGTCGACCTCTGCATTTGCGGCGGCTTGACCGAAGCCAAGAAGATCGCCGCCGCCTGCGAAACCCATTACATCGACCTGGCTGTCCATAATCCGATCGGGCCCGTCGCCACCTCGGCCTTTCTCCACCTTTGCCTCTCCCTGCCCAATTTCGCCGTGCAAGAACTGCCCCGGCGCCCGGGCGAAAGCCTGCCCGATCTGATTGTCAATCAGCCGCAATGGCAAGACGGCTACCTGCTGCCCCCCACCGCGCCCGGCTTGGGCATCGAATTCAACCCCGAGGCGCTCGCCAAATACCCCTTCGAAATGAGCGAGCTACAGCACTTGCGACGGGCTGACGGGGGCGTCACAAACTGGTAAACTAATGTGGCAAACTGAAAGGACTTGACATGTCAATAGTGAAGCTCGCTTGGGAAATCCCGGCGCAATTGGGCGAAGGTCCGGTATGGGTCGCGGCGGAAAACGCGGTTTATTGGGTCGATATCTTCAGCAACAATGTGCATCGCTACGCGCTCGCCGATGGCGCGAAAAAGACCTGGACCTTTGATTTCGCAGTCACCAGCCTGAATCCGCGACAAGGCGGCGGTTTTGTGGCTACGGTCAAAGACGGTTTCGTCGCTATTGACCTTGACAACTTATCCGTCGATCCCATCCAACTGCCCGAAGCGCAGCTGCCGAACAATCGCTTCAACGACGGCAAGGTCGACAATAGCGGGCGCTATTGGGCGGGCACCATGGATATCGATCAAACTGGAGAAACCGGGGCCCTTTACCGTCTCGATCCCGACCTGAGTGTCAGCAAAGTCGATGATGACTATATCATCTGCAACGGCCCGACATTCAATCTCGACAACACGATCATCTATCACACCGACAGCATCAAGCGGGTCATCTATGCCCTGGATATCGGACCCGCGGGCCAACTCAGCAACAAGCGAATCTTCACGCAATTCACAAGAGACGACGAAGGCGTCCCCGACGGCATGACGGTGGATAGTGAGGACTGCATCTGGGTGGCGCAATTTGGTGGCGCGCGCATCACCCGGTACGCGCCATCGGGCGAGATCCTGCAGGTCCTGCCACTGCCGGCGCTCAATATCACCAGTTGCACCTTCGCCGGCGCCGATCTCGATACCCTGTACATCACCTCCGCCCGGACCGCCATGAGCGAGTCCGACTTGGCGATGTATCCGCTGGCCGGTAGCTTCTTCGAGTTCAAGCCAGGTGTCAAAGGCGTCCCGACGCCGCTCTTTGCCGGTTGACATAATTCCGCATTCATTAGCGGCCGGCAAGAGGTGCAAACGTCTGCCGAGCCGCCATTTTCGGAGGGAACGACGCTTCTCAGTAAGCGCAAGTAAGTCATGCAAAAATATCAACTGCGACAACGAGTCACCCTTCCCCGTTGATACGGGGAAGGGCCGGGGATGGGGTAGAATAGCGGCGCCTCCGCAATTCTCATGACCTACTTGCACTTGCTTCTGTTGTTCTGTGCGAGCCAAGTTTTATCTTGCGCGCCGCTGCGCCGCTAGCGCTTTCGCGTCACGCGCAGAACCCGCCAAGACAAGCTCATTGACTGATTCCCATCGCCCTGACAAAGGCTGCGCCATGCTGTCCATGGAAGACAACACCCGACCGCAATTCTCGCCGGATGACGCGCGGAATATCGTCGCCGCGCGTTACGGCATCAAGGTCGCTTCCCTAACAGAACTGCCATCGGAACTTGACCGCAATTTTCGCCTGGTGTCAGAAAATCACGATCAATATGTACTCAAGATCGCCCATGCCAGCGTATCGAGCCGAGCCCTCGACTTGCAAAACGCGGCGCTTAAACATCTCGCGGTCCTCAATCTCTTTCCCGAGATTATCCCGTCCAACGATGGAAGGGACATCATCGAAATCTCCACTGGCGCCGGTCACAGCTATCGCGCTCGACTTTTGAACTACATCGACGGGGCGCCGCTCAGCCAATTCCGGCCCCATTCCGATACGCTCCTGGCCGATATCGGTACCAAGCTTGGCAAATTCTCCGCTGCGATGCAGTCCTTCGATCACGACGAACGACGGCGGACCTATCGCTGGAACATCCGCAATTTGCCACAAGTCGCGCGCTACGGACGAGACCTGCCGCCAGCGAAGAAAGCCATCCTCGACGCTTTCCTGCAGCGCTACCGCGGCGAGGTGATGCCGATCTTGCCCGACTTGCGGGCCAGCTTCGTCTACAACGACGCCAACGACACCAACATCGTTGTCCGCGCCCGGGGCTCCTCGGCGCATGTCGCCGGCTTCATCGACTTCGGCGACATGGTTTACAGCCCAACCGTGACCGACCTGGCCGTCGCCCTGGCCTACATCATGATGCACGCCCGGCGTCCCTTGGAAAAAGCGCTGCCCGTCATCGCCGCCTATCATCGCGCCTTCCCGCTCAGCGAAACCGAAATCCGCCTACTCTTCCCGCTGATCGCCGCTCGCCTCTGCCTCAGCGTCTGTATCTCCTGGCATCAACAACAGAACGAACCGGACAACCGCCACCTGAGCGTCAGCGAAAGCGGCGCTTGGGATCTGCTGGAAAAGCTGCGCGGCCTGCATCCGCGTTACGCTCATTATCTCTTCCGCGACGCCTGTGGCTTTTCCGCCTGCCCCGGGAGCGAAGAAATTCAAGACTGGCTGAGGGGACAGTCATTCGCGCCGATTCTCGGCTTCCCTCTCAACTCGGAAAATAGCGCTCTCGTGAATCTTGGCATGAACAGCCGGCTATTGGCGCGCGTCGCGGATCTTGCCGACCCGGCCAGCTATGCCGAGCCTCTGCGAGAACAACTTGGACACAGAATCGGCATCGGGCACTACAACGAAGCGCGTCCGATTTACTTGCAAGACATGTTCGCCGTCGATCATCATGAACGTCGGACGATCCACTTGGGCGTCGATCTATTCGCGCCCGCCGATTCGCCCGTTTACGCGCCCTTGGCAGGTACAATCTGCAGTCTGCGCGACCATCCAGCCGAGCAAGATTATGGTCCTACTTTGATACTCAAACATCGACCGACAGCCGAACTCTGCTTTTACACGCTTTATGGCCATCTGTCGCCAGAGCTGCTGGACCGATGCGAGCTTGGGCAAGAAGTACAAGCCGGCGACCTTCTGGCGCATATCGGCGACTATCCGCGCAACGGCAACTGGATCCCGCATTTGCATTTTCAGATCATCGCCGACTTGTTGGAAGAAGACAATTTCCCCGGGGTCTGCTCCCCCAAGCTGCGCGGGCTCTATACATCGCTTTCTCCCGATCCCAACTTGATTCTGCAACTGCCCTTTCAAATCGCCGCGCCCGCAAGACCGTCATCCCGCCATCTCTTGAAACGCCGCAGCGCATTCCTGAACCCCGCGCTCAGCCTTTCCTACCAAGAACCATTGCAGATCGAACGCGCATTCATGCAACACCTTTACGATCACCAGGGACAGCGTTACCTGGACTGCGTCAACAACGTGCCCCATGTCGGGCATAACCACCGGCGCGTCGTGGCGGCTGCGCAAGATCAGACGGCAATTCTCAATACCAATACCCGCTACCTGCACGAGACTATCTTGACCTACGCCGAGGCGCTTGCCGCGACCTTGCCCAATCCGCTTTCGGTCTGCTTCTTCGTCAATAGCGGCAGCGAAGCGAATGAACTGGCGCTGCGCTTGGCCAGCGCCTATACCGGCGGGGGCGACTTCATCGTCATTGACCACGCCTATCATGGCCATACCACAGCGCTGATCGACATCAGTCCCTACAAGTTCAATGGACCTGGCGGACGCGGCAAGCCCCCTCATGTCGCGGTCGCGACCATGCCCGATGGCTATCGAGGCGAGGCCCGCGGCTACAATTCCAGCGCCGGTGAATTCTATTCGCGTTCCGTGAACGAAAAAGTCGCGGCGATCCAGGCCCGCGGCGGTCAACTGGCCGCCTTCTTTGCCGAAGGCATCATGAGTTGTGGCGGTCAAATGCCCCTCCCAGCTGAATATCTCCAGCGCGCCTATTGCGCCGTTCGTGAAGCCGGCGGCCTCTGCGTCGCCGACGAGGTGCAAACCGGCTTCGGACGCGTCGGCAGCCACTTCTGGTCTTTCCAATTGAGCGGCGTCCTGCCCGATATCGTCACATTGGGCAAGCCGATCGCCAATGGATACCCGCTGGGCGCTGTTGTCACCACACCGGCCATCGCCGCTGCCTTCAACAACGGCATGGAATACTTCAACACCTTCGGCGGCAACCCGGTCGCCTGCGCGGTCGGCTTGGAAGTGCTGAACATCATCGCCGATGAGAACCTGCAAAACAACGCCCTCGATACCGGCAACTACTGGATGGCGCGCCTGCACGACCTGCAAAGCGAGAACCCGATCATCGGACACATACGCGGATCCGGGCTCTTCCTCGGGGTCGAGCTTATTCGCCATACCAATACGCTGGAGCCTGCGGGCTGGGAAGCCACCTACATTGTCGAGCGCATGAAAGATCGCGGCATCCTGCTCAGCACCGAAGGTCCCCATCACAACGTGCTCAAACTCAAGCCGCCGCTGGTCTTCCGCCGCGAAGATGTAGATCTGTTCATGGATGTGTTTGAAGACGTTTTGCAGGATACAGCTTTCCGCAGTTCGTAAGTCTCAGCTTACTAGCAACATAATAAGAGTTCACCGTTGCATATATTTCGCTTATTGCGTTTATTGCGTTTGTGTGGTAGGCTGAATGCGCAGATAAGCAGGAGAACATGAAATGGTCACAATAGACGTACTCCCGCCTACAGAGACGGAATCTTCACAGGCGCGAGAATCATATGAAAAACTTGCCCCCTTCGTCGAACCGAAGCGTCCTTTAACGTTTATCGTCGCGGATGCAGAACATAAAGAACCGATTCAATTGTCTGCAGAAGTTGTTGCGTTGCTAAAGAAAGTCTTGGAGGCGATGGTAGCTGGGCATGGAATTACACTAATCCCCCTACATGCCGAGCTTACTACAATGGAAGCGGCAGACATACTCAATGTTTCGCGTCCCTATCTCATCAAATTACTTGAAGCCGATGAAATCCCATATCGGAAGGTTGGCAGACACCGCCGCATTCGTTTGGAAGACCTGATGGCTTATATGAAAGAATCCGACAGAAAGAGTAGAGCTGCGATGGACGAATTGGTGGTGTTGTCAGAAGAATTAGGGCTCTATGATCTCTAAGAGCCGCTACACCGCTTTCCTAGATGCAAATGTCCTGTATTCCCCAGCCATCCGCGATATATGTATGGAAGTTGCGCTAGCTAAAATGTACCGAGCAAAATGGTCAGCGGATGTGCAGAGGGAATGGCTCGAAGCAGTTTTGAGAAATCGGCCCGATCTAGAGCGTGTCAACCTGGAAAGAACCCGTGACTTAATGGTTAAAGCAATTCCCAGCGCAATGGTTACTGGATATGAGAATCTAGTAGAATGTATTCCACTGGAGAAAGATCCCGACGACCGCCACGTTGTTGCTGCAGCAATTGTTGGTCAATGCGACGTAATTGTGACAAATGACCTTGGTGATTTTCCGAAAGATGTATTGAAGAACTTTGGACTTGAGGCACAGCGACCTGATGATTTCCTAGCCAGTCATTTGGATCTCGAACCTGGTACTTTCTGCTCTGCTGTACGTACCGCGCGCGTCGGTAAAAAGAATCCGCCTTACACAGTGGAAGAATATCTCTCGAATCTGACAGAACACGGCCTTGTAGTTACCGTCGCTGGATTGCGGCAATATGCACATCTTCTAGCATGAGTGCAAGGTCGCAAGAAACAACATCTGATAGGAAACCGATACCATGACCAACCAAAACCACCCCGCCGGCGTCGACATCCGCGGCGAAATCCGACCCGAATACGCATCCATCCTCAGCCCCGAAGCCATCGACTTCCTCGCCGGCCTGGCGCGGGCCTTCACCGCCCGCCGCGACGAACTGCTGGCGGCCCGCGAAAAACGCCAAGCCGCCATCGATACCGGGCACTTGCCCGACTTCCTGCCAGAGACGGCCGCCATTCGCAACGACCGAACTTGGCGCGTCGCGCCCGTGCCAGCCGACTTGCAGGACCGCCGCGTGGAAATCACCGGGCCTACCGACCGCAAAATGGTGATTAACGCGCTCAACTGTGGTGCCCGTGTCTTCATGGCCGACTTCGAAGACGCCAATTCACCGACCTGGGACAATATGCTCGCGGGACAAGTGAATCTGCGCGACGCCGTGGACCGCAGCATCACCTTCACCAACCCCGACGGGCGCTTCTACCAACTCAATGACCAAACTGCCACGCTGCTTGTGCGGCCGCGCGGCTGGCATCTCAACGAAGACCAGTTCCTGGTGGACGGCGTGGCCATCCCCGGCGGACTATTCGACTTCGGCCTTTATTTCTTTCACAATGTCCGGCCCGCGCTGGCGCGCGACAGCGGTCCCTATTTCTACCTGCCCAAGCTGGAAAGTCACTTGGAAGCGCGCCTGTGGAACGATGTCTTCATCCACGCGCAAGACGCCCTTGGCATCCCGGCTGGCACGATCAAAGCCACCGTGCTGATCGAGACCATTCTGGCAGTCTTCGAAGCGGAAGAAATCCTCTACGAATTGCGAGAACACTCTGCCGGGCTTAACTGCGGACGCTGGGACTACATCTTCAGCTATATCAAGAAACTTCGCAATCACGCCAATTACCTGTTGCCCGACCGCGCCCAGGTGACCATGACCGTACCCTTCATGCACAACTATACCCTGCACGTCATCAAAGTCTGCCACCGCCGCGGCGCCCACGCCATGGGCGGCATGGCGGCGCAGATCCCCATCCGGGACGACCCGGCGCGCAATCAAGCCGCCCTGGACAAAGTGCGCGCCGATAAACTGCGCGAGGCGGCAGACGGTCACGATGGCACTTGGGTCGCGCACCCCGGCTTAGTCCAAATCGCCACTGACGTATTCGACCAACACATGCCGGGCGCCAACCAAATCGAGCGCCAGCGCGAAGATGTCAATGTCTCCGCCCAAGATTTGCTCAACCCCAGCGCCGGCGACATCACCGAAGGCGGTGTGCGCCTCAACCTCAAAGTCGGCATTCAGTATCTTGAAGCTTGGCTCGGCGGCAACGGCTGCGTCCCCCTCTACTCGCTCATGGAAGACGCCGCCACTGCCGAAATCAGCCGCGCCCAGGTCTGGCAGTGGCTGCACCACAACGCGGCGCTGGACGACGGACGTCCGCTGACATTGGAGTTGTTCGGCCAATTGCTGGAAGAAGAAATGGACGCCATTCGCGGCGAGGTCGGCGACGAACGTTTCCAGGGCGGCCACTTTCAACTGGCCATGCAACTCTTTGATGAGATGATCCGCGCCGATGATTTCGCCGAGTTTCTCACCTTGCCGGCTTATCAGTATCTATAAACAGACTACCCAAACAGGAACTGTAAGGGCGACCAGCCGGACTCTGTTGAAAATCATGAATTACAGCCAATCCCAGTCCGTGTCGTGCATATGCAAAAGACCTTAATGGCTCAAAATGGCTCTGTAAAGCTCCCCATCTCCGATGCTTCGGAATTCCGCCCCCCGTTTAGCGGGGGGACCGAGGGGGGCCAGGGGCCGGGGGATGGGGGGTAGAAAATCGCGGCAACGCTACATTTCCGGACAAGCTTTGTAAGGGCGACCAGCCAGGTCGCGCTGGAAATGCCGGAATACACCAAAAGCTCGCAGTACAGTTCCGCCCTGTTCAGGCGCACGAGGACTGTCCGGATCGCCTAACGATGAATCCGAAGGCCAGCATCGACGCCAACACCATCGCGACAACCATCAGCAACCCGCCGTCATAAGTGCCGCTCTCATCTCGCAGGCGTCCCACCAACCAGGGACCTAGCGCGGCGCCCAGGCCGAACATGCCGCCCATCAACCCGTTGATGAAGCCCAAGCCCTGCCTGTGAAAGACATCGCTGGCCAGGGCCGTCGTTTGGCTGCTGCGCGTGCCCTCGCCCAGAGCAAAAAACACAGCATAGGGAAGCAGAACGCCAGCACTGCCGATGGTGGGCAGCAAGAACAGCATGCACACCGCGCCGAGCAACCCCGCCGCGCCTATCGTGAACGCCACCATCCGACCAAATCGATCGGACACCCAGCCAAACGCGATGAAGCAGAGGCTCGTCAGCAAGCCCGCCAAGCCGACTATATTCGCAGCTGTCGAACGCTCAATCCCGGCCGACTCCATATAGGCGATTTGATGCACAGTTAAACTCCGCACCGGACCCATGGCGGTCAGCCCTACGACTACCAAGGCCCAGAACTTGGGCTGCCGCAGCAATTGCCGCCACGCCACCCTTGCCGCCAGCGAATGTCCATGTAGCCTCGGCATCGCCGGCGGCTTCTGCAAACCGATGATCATCAAAGGCAAAACTACGAAAACGCAAATCAGAGACAGTACCATGTAGGCGCCGCGCCAGTCGAAAAGCGTGATCAGCAGGTTCGTCAGTGGCACAAACACCAGTGAACCCAAGCCCGTACCGGCGAAGGCAATGCCAATCGCCCGCCCACGCTGAGCCGGCGTCGTCCAGCCCGCCACTATCGAAGCCACCGGACCCAGTCCTGTGATGCCGACGCCGCAGCCGTCAAGGATGCCGTAAGCCAGAAGCAAGTCTGTCTGCGTGTTTGCCCGACTGCTCAGCGCGAGTCCCGCCGCCATCAAACAGACGCCTAGGCCGAAAACCGGGCGTGGACCATAGCGGTCGAGAGCCAGGCCGGCCAGCGGCGCGCTCACGGCCACGCAAAGCATGCTCAAGCTGAAGATGGCTGCCGATGCTTCGTTGCTCCAGCCCTCTACCAATACGAACTCGGCGAAGAAGACCGAAAACGAAAAGCGAATGCCGAAGATGATAAAAATGGATAGCGAGCAGACGATGACTATGCGCGGGGCATGGCGGAACGGATCCTCGGCGTCCTGTCTCATGAATTACGCGGCAAGCTCTGGAAGCACCTCGTGTCGGGAGGTCCAGAGGACAGGTTTGATTTCGAGATTGCGGAACGCATCCATTTCGTTCAGAACGCTGCCATGCTGCGCATCATTCAAGATTGGATACAGTCGCGCGTCGCTTGGCCTCTCATCACGGATATCTAGCCAGCGAAAGGCAACTTGCTCCACTGCGCTGCGGTCAGGATTGTCAATGGCTAAGAGCATCCGCTCGGGCATCTTGTCGGACGGAGGGATGACATACTTGTAATCCACATTGTAGCCAGTTCTCCCCTTGAACTTCTTTGCGTCGAATCTTATTCCTGCATCGTTAAGCCATGTGACCAAATCCGCGTCAAATCGACTAACCTTAGACGGGGTTGCAAGATAATAGAGATCGTCGATTGCAATCATCGCTTGCAGCAGATTGTGCATGCTTAGCGCAAAGTCTTCAGCTGTGGCGCGCGCCACGAGATCGTTACCCTTCCGCTTGACGCCAAATCCGTTCAGGTTCTGTTCAATGAACCTGCGCCGACTCGAAGTGTTGACATTTACGCCGCAAAACTCGAGATCTTCGATCGTGTAGCCATCATCCGACAGAATGATTTCATTGCCAGATACCGTTGCGAAGATTTGCATCATGTCATTGTGTCGATCCAGAAACGGAGTGGTGATTTCTACACAGTTCGCAATTTCGCGCAGTGTAGTGTTTTCGCCTACCCAAATATGATATTCCTCTGTAAGTTTAGTGATTTGCTCAATCATCAAATTAACCCTCCCCGAAACTTTATATTGGGCGGTAAAACGATATTGCAGAATCGCATGAAATCACTCAAGGTCGCAGGTATATCCTCAATATTCGTAAAGCTGTCCGACGGCGGCGCCATCGCCCACCTGTCATGAAAACCCTCCTTATACAAATGGAGATGGGGCGGTAATATCACTGTACCGTCATCGTTGCGATGCGGTCTACCCCCTATGTCCAGTCTCGCAAGCGGTATCTCTTTCCGAGCTCGTGTCTGCATTTTGACTCGTATCTCAAAGCCTCGGCCGCGAGATAAGTCCAAAAGAAAACTCTCATGTCCGTCATCTGATTGAAGAGGTATTGCTATCTTCTGCCCATGCAACGGAAAGGAATTGACTTTGTCGCTCAGTCGGCGCTTCTCCATTGCCAGAAGCGTGTTCGCTTCTTGTTGAGATAGCTTGATCATTTCCCAAGAAAGGTGCTTTTTTTAGTTAGACAATTACCGTGCCAAGCCACAAAAACATGATCTCGATTCCTATTATCTTAGAACAAAAGTATGAGCGCCAGAGAGGAATAATCATGCTTTGCACAGCGATTTGGAGTCTATGAGTCAAATCAACACCGGCATCGTCGCATTCGCCGCCGGCATCACCCCAATCCGCGCCCCCCTCGGCAATGCTGCCAACGCGCAATCAATCGCACTCTGCAAATCCGCCCCCGGCTCCAGCAACAATTCCCGCACAAACCCGTCATCCAACTCGGACACGAGCATCGTATGCACCCGCGCCGCATCGCGCGCGATTTGAAATGCCTTGTGCCGTCCCACGCGAAATTCCTCGCGCGCGAAATGCGACACGACATCGTCATGGCTACGGATATGCGGCTGCATCACCCAGCTTTCATAGTCGGCGCTGCCGCTGCCACCCGGACAGGCTGCGCACAGAATAAGCGACCCGCCGGACCTCGTCACCAACGCCGCATGCGCCAATCCCTTCTGCGACTGATACAGGTTGATGTCCTTGGGATGACCGCCCGGCGAAGCGATCATCAAATCAAAGGGCGCCGCCACCGGCGCTTGAGCAATCCGGCGCGCCTCCGCGATGCCCTGCTGCATGATCGCCTCGGGATCCCCGGCCAGCGCTTTGATGATCCGCTTTTCCGGGCTGAGGATGGCATTCACTGCGAAGTCGATACCGATCATGCGCCCGATCTCTTCCACGTCCTGCCGCGCCGGATTCTCTTCGTATATGCCCAGCTTGGCCATCGCATCGCTCATCATGGCGTGATTCTGATTGATCGTCTCCGCGCCGGCCAAGCCAATAGCCGCGCTTTTCACGCCGCCGGAGAAACCCTGAAACTGATGCGCTTCGATATTGCCGATCACGATGCGGTAGTCAGCCGCCATATAGTCGCTGTTAATGAATACCGGCGTGCCGCGGGCTGTCTCGCCAAGATGCCTCAGCCTCGCCTCGTCAGTCGCATCGTGACAGACGACGCGATAGGTCTCCAGCACGTCTTCGGGCAAGATCGCCCGGTACGCCTCCCGTCTCACTTGCGGGTGCATGCCCGTCGCGATGATAAAGAGCACATCTTCATCGCGGACCCCAGCGTGACGCATCCCTCCCAGCACCGGCGGCAGCAAATGCTCATGCGGCACCGGGCGCGTCAAGTCGTTGATGGCGATCGCGACTTTCTGCCCGGCCCGCGGCGGCAGCACACCGCCCAGCGGCTTATACACCGCCGCCATAACAGCCGCCGCCGGATCCCCCGCCGCCGGATCCCCCGCCGCCGGCTGCGCCCGCGGCAACACCATCTCAACCGCGCGACCCTCGGGTAATTCAGCGCTAACTTTGCCCTTGCCATAGGGAATCTCTAACTTCACGGGATTGCTCATCCTTGGAATAGCTCCCCTTCCATTCATGTGGGCTGAGGACATGACAGCTTTGATTCGATTAGCTATGAAAGCGACAGGACAACGATCACAAGCATCTTATTGGGCGAAAACTGTAGGGGCGACTCTGTGAGTCGCCCGAAATCGCCACAGAAATTACAAGTTTTGCAACGGTATTCCGCCAAGCTAAAACCTGTCATGTCCTCAG
>JAPOVL010000029.1:7447-9250 GCA_026708115.1 Chloroflexota bacterium | reverse complement strand
GGCAACACGCCGGAAATCCCGTCACCGACGCCGGCCGGATCGCTCAAGCATCTGCGCGTGAATCAGGCCGGGGCCGCGTATGAACTGGCGGACCCGCCGGTGGGCCTGCCATCCTTCGCAGGCGCGGGCCGGGCGCTCATTACGAACACGCAAAACAACGGCGCGGCATGGACGCCGGTCGCGTCGCTGGTGGAAACCGGATTGCCGACGCGAACCGGACACGGCGGCCAATACCTGGCACTGAACGCCAATGCGACGGCGATCGATTGGGCCGCGCCGCTGCCGGACCTGGAAGACAACGCGGGCAAGTCGCTGTATGTCAATGCGGCCGAAGACGGCACGGAGTGGGATGACCCGCGCGCGCCCGCTTTCGCCGCCGGATGGGTGAAGCTCTTCGAGGGCAATACGGATGGCGTCGCCGGAACGGCCAGCATTAGTTTCACAATCACGGATGATTCGACAACGGCCGAAGGTTTCCTGGAAGCGCAGCGCGATACTGCGGGCATGGGGCCATACCGGCAGTTCCTGTTCCAAGTCGCCTGGAATATCGGCACGGGCAGCGATGAATCGCTGATCCAAACGCAAGCCATGCTGCCCGGCGTGCCGCTCGGCGGTTCCGTCGCCCAGGCCAATCAGCCGATTTCGTATCTCGGCAACCTGCCGGGCCTGCAAGCGAATTGCGCCATCAGCCTGACGGCCAGCCGAAGCGAAGTGACGTTGACGGGCCAAGGCGGCTGTCAACCGGACTGGGGGAATCGCGGAAATCAAAATGTCAACCTGTTCTGGAAGCTCTGGGGGATGCGATGAGCCAAGTGCCGACCCTGAAAGAAATCAATGCGCTGATCATGAGCGCCGTTGAGAAGATCGAGTATGTCGTTGACCATAAAGACACCAATCCTTTGGTGGACGCGGACGCGGCGCTGAAGAAAGCTTACGGCCTGGTCAACATTCTGATTCAGCAGGACGGCGAAAGCTGATGCGCTGGCCAGGAGAATCCTCACGGATGGAGAAGGCCATCGATAACGCCCTGGAAAAACGGGGCTTTACCGATTCGATCACCGAAGCGATTCTGAATGCCGCATCGGACGCGAGCCGGGGCTACCTGGCGGCCCTGGAAATCGCCGCGTCGCAGTTGGGCCGCGCTTTCGCCGCCGCCAATGTGACCGGGCGCGGCGCAGCCGCGTTTACGCCGCCCGTGCTGAGCATGATTGGGCGGCAGTTGGTCGAACGCGGCGAGGCGGTGTGGCGTCGGCAAAACGGCCGCCTGGAATGGATCTCAAGCTACAGCCTGCGCGACGGCTCCTATGTGGCGACGCTGGCCGATGGGCGCACGCTCGCCGTCGCGCCCGGCCAGGTCTTCGCTGCGCGATGGAATACCGACCTGCTGACGGGCCTTGGCATTGCGCCGCTCGATACCGCCCGGACGCTGAAATCGCTGGTGGAGCGCCTGGAAGCCTCTATGGCGGCCGAAGGGAACGCATCGGTAGGCTACCTATTGCCCGTGCCGTCGGACGGCGCTGCGGGCAATATAGCGGCCCTGAAAGCCGATCTGGCGAAACTCGACGGTCGAATCGCCATTGTGGAGACCACGCGGGCCGGTTGGGGCGCTCAGGCCGTGACTGCGCCGCGGCGCGATTACGAATTGATGCGGTTGGGGCCGAACCTGCCCCAAGGCAATGTCCTCTTGTTTGAGCAAGCGCAGGAATACGCGCTCGCGGCCTGCGGGTATCCGGTGCAATTGGTGCAGCGCAGCGACGGGACAGCGCAGCGCGAAGCCTGGCGGCGCTACCTTCACGGGACGGT
>JAPOVL010000029.1:0-7281 GCA_026708115.1 Chloroflexota bacterium | reverse complement strand
CTATTGATGGAGGATTGAACTATGGCCCGTAATCTCCCGGAAGCAATTAAAGACGCGAAAGCCGCCGTCAAGAAGATCACGGCGGCGATTCAGGAAGCCGAGGCGGCCGCCGCGATTGGCGAAGACGATCCGAAGGTCCGGGAAATCCTGGAAGACGCCTCGAAAGCCTGCAATGACCTGTGGGGCGGCCTGAAAGACATCGCCGCCGCGATCCGGGCGCTATGATCCGGCGCTGCCATCATTTCCTGCGAGGACCTGGCCGAGCTGGCGACGCCCTTGCTATCATTCCGCGATCCATGCTATGCTTGCATTCCAACAACCTGGCGCAGCTCGCCAAGAGGAGGAATGATGGCAACAAAGACCAATTTCGCCGACGATATCCACTACGTCCGGCGCGGCGACGATACAACGCTATGCGTGCGTCCTGCGCTGGACGCGGCCATCCGACACACGGACGATACTCGATTGGTGTCATGCCCCGATTGTGTGGCGCACCTTTGGGCGCGCCACTACGCCATTGGTGCGGGTATCGATACCCGGCAGGTGGAGGGGCGGATCAAGGCAATGGCGAAGGGTGGGTCATGATGGCAAAGACATTGACACTCCGGCTATCGGAAGCCGATGCGGAACTGATCGAGACCTTGAAAGACTTGACCTATCAGGGCACGGCGAGCAAGGCATTGCTCGAAGCCGCGCGGCGCTATATCGCCCAGGCCGAAAGGGAAGACGCTTTCGGCCGGGAACTGGATCGCCGCGCGGAACGATACGAAACGCGCCGCGCGGAACT
The DNA here is from genome assembly GCA_026708115.1 of Chloroflexota bacterium. Classification (GTDB taxonomy): domain Bacteria; phylum Chloroflexota; class Anaerolineae; order Aggregatilineales; family Phototrophicaceae; genus UBA6055. The sequence continues at coordinate 6,494 of JAPOVL010000029.1, read as the reverse complement.
CCGCGAACAGAGTTACGCATTGATGCGGCTGTCGGACCTGATGCGCCGCGACGTGGAGGACTGGCGCGATACGGATGGAATGGCGCAGCGCCTAAGCCGCGCCACGGCGGCGGTAGGCGAACTGGCCTGACGCAAGGAGGACGCCTATAGAAAGCGAAACGGCCAGCCCGATTGCTCAGGCTGGCCACTCCTCCCAACCGGTCGGCTACTAAACGGCAGCGGTTGGGCTGGTAAGCATACACCACTGAGGCATCCGACGAAGCCGAGGGGGGGGTATTACCAGTAAAGGGGGGGGGTTACTGTGGGATGCGCTTCCAACCCCAACGGCAGGTCTTTTAGCGAGAAGCCGAAGCGCCGCGAATTCGCCATCGCGGACGTAACTCGCAGTCTGTTCCCTGGCGCGAAGTGGGAACGGATGGGCGCAAGCGATGCCCGGCTCCGGCCGCCATACCCGCCCTGACCTGACCGGGAAACCGGGATAGGTCGGGGCGTGCTCCACCCTCACCAGCCACCATATCCTCTCCGTCCTGAGCTACTCACTGAATAGACTCCTCTCAAAGAAGCACTGACGGGTTTGCGGCACGGGAGAAAAGAACCGTGTTTCAGCATGGCAAGCCGGAAAGCGAAGGATGAGCGTATGCGCGGCCCAAAAGGGGGAGCGCGAGGGGGAAGACAAGGCCATGGGGACCCCTGCGCGACGAAAGAGAGAGAGGGGAAAAGCGAGGGGGGGCTGCTGAAGGGTGTGAATTCGTGATAGGCTTGCAATCCCAAGATGGGATCGCCGCCACGGACTGACGAACAGCGACGGAAGCACGCCGAATATATGCGACGCTGGCGTGCTGGCTGCGTCGCCAAGAAGCGACGCGAAAAGGCCCTGGAAGCGGCCGCCAACCCGCACCTTGTCATGCCGGAGACAGCCGCGCCGGACGCGGCGGCCCTGATCGAATGGATTGAGGCGGTTCTGCGCGTGCCGACCGGCCCACTCATGGGGCGGCCGTTCAAGTTGGGCGACTGGCAAAAGGAATGGATCGCCGCCGCGCTCGCGCCGGGCATTCAAGAAGCGGGCCAGTCCGTCGCGCGGAAAAACGGCAAGTCCGGCGAAATCGCCGCCGTGATCCTGGCGGGTCTTTGCGGCCCACTCAACCGGCACGGCTGGCGCGCCATCGTCACGTCCATGACCGGACTGCTGGCGAAGGAACTGCGACACGCCATCGTCCTGACCGCCCGCGCATCGGGCTTAGAGGATCGTATCCGCGAACGCAAAGCGCCGCCGCCGGGCTTCATCCTCGGCGACCACGATTCGCGCGTGGATTTCCTGGCGGCGGACCGCGCAACCGGTCACGCGGTCGGCGCGGACCTGGCGCTGATCGACGAAGCCGGACTGTTGCAGGAAGCGCAAAGGGGCCTTTGGAATGCTGTCTATTCGTGTATCAGCGGGCGCAATGGGCGCTTTTGGGCGATCAGTATTCAGGGCGATGGACCGATGTTCCAGGAACTCGAAGCCCGCGCCGCGACGGACACTGTGCACTGGCAGAAATTCGCGGCGGACACCGACGGCGACATTTTCAGCGAAGAGCAATGGCACAAGGCCAATCCGGGCCTGACCGACGGAATCAAGAGCATCGAATACATGCGCGGCGCGGCGTCGCGGGCCAAGACGGCGACGGCGAACGAGATGCACTTCCGCGCCTATGATCTGAATATGCCGGTGGACCCGGAACGCGAAACGATTGTCAGCGTGCATGACTACCAGGGTTGCGTCGCGGACCGCCCGGAACCGTTGTCCGGCGACATCATCATCGGTTGGGACCTGGGCGGCAGTGCGTCCATGACGTGCGCGGCGGCCTACTCACTGGAATCGCGTCGGCTGAAAGTCTTCGGCGCGTTCGGCGATGAGCCGCCGCTGTCTCAGCGGGCGCGAACGGACCGGATGGGGTCGCTGTATCAGCGCATGGTGGATCAGGGCGAATTGACGCTGTATCCGGGCAAGGTGACGCCGGTCGTGGACTTCATGTCGGCTGTCATGCGCGATGTCGCCGATTGCGGCACGATCATCGCCATGGGAACGGACCGCTACCGGCGCGCCGAGGCGCAACAGGCGTTCGCGGATGCGGGCATTCCGAATCATGTTCCCGTCCACTGGCGCGGCCAGGGCGCGTCGAAGACGGCCGATGGCACGCATGACGTGCGGGCGTTTCAGAAATCCGTCCTGGGGAAGCGGCTGTGCGTCGGCAAGAGCGCGATGCTCGAGGCTGCAATCGCGTCCTCCGTGTTGCGCTACGACAATGCCGGGAATCCGGCGCTCGATAAGGCGGGTAACAACGCGCGGATCGACGCGCTTTCCGCCGCCGTCATCGCTGTCGGCATCGGCGATCTGATTCAGCCAAAGCCGCTGTTCAAGCATCATGTCGTATAGGCGCGCCTACCCGCTGCCGTTGACCTGGCCCATCCTGCGCCGCCAGGTCTTCGACCGCGACGATTGGAAGTGCGTGCAATGCGGCCGCCGCGCGAATCTCGAATGCGACCACAAGCTGGCGCAGCACTTCGGCGGCACGCATGAGATGGAGAATCTGCAAACGCTCTGCCGTCGCTGCCACAAGCGGAAATCGCGCTCGGAACGCCGTCAATACGAAGTCAGCGGGCAAGCGGAGTGGGATTCACTCCTGGGATTTTGATGGCAATTCGTTTTCTCAGATTTTGCCGGCGAAAATCGATTCCGGGATCGCGCGTCCGTCAACCCGGTAATGATGGCAATACGTGGATCGATCCGCAGGTCCTGATATGGCGTTCGGCGACGTAATCACCATCCTGGGCGAAGCGGCTAAAGTGGATTGGCCGGAAGGCGCGACCGTGACTGTCGGCACGCTCGATTCCGTGGACAACGAAGGAAGCCATCATCTTTTGCTGGCCGCGACCGGCATGACGGCGGCCGCCACGATTAAAGCGGGGCGCATTGTGACCCTGGCGAAACGCAATCTGGCGCTGCAAGACGATCTGGTATTGAGTGAAGACGCCAGTTACCCGCTCTATCAGAAAATCATCGGCGTCCGGCGCGGGCGAAAGGCGGCGCATTTCGTATTGACCGAACTTGCCGACTCGGCCGAAACGGTCACGGACAACCGGCGTATTTCCGAGGAAGCCAATGCGCTATCGGGCAATACGTTGACTGTGGCCACGATTGCAGGGACGCCCGTGCCGAACTTTGCCGGTTTCGGCGCGTTCGGCGACCTGGCGACCGTCAGCGGCTCGGACCGGGGCTGGCAGTTCAGCTTTTCGGGAACGCCGCTTGTTGCGAAGCTGTTTGCGAAGGGCAAAGCGACCATCGGCCCGGTTTCAGGCTATTCCGCCCTGGCGCGCTTCGATACGCCGCTGCCGCTCGATATCGGGCACGGTGAGAGTGTCGATTTACTGGACGATCAGGCTCAAGGGATTGAGTTATGGACCGACTTCCTGGGCGACACCACGGCGGAAAACCTGGTGCAATCCGGCTCAGCTACCAGCGTCGAAATTCAGCAGCGGGGCATATGGCAGATTCGCCGCCGCGATCTTCCGTCGGTGGCAATCGGCGCGATCCTCCGCACCGATACCGGACTCGATTATCGAATCGAGAACGTGGACAAGCTGACGCGCCGCAAGCACGCCGAAATCACGGCCGTGAGGACGGTCGCCACATGACCGTGCAAGTCGTATCGCTCCGCAAAGTGGTCGGTCTGATCCTGGGATCGCCGCGCCGGTCGGCGCGCGGCGGCGGCCTGGCGGGAAGCTCGCGACGGCGCGGTAGGCGCGGCGGCCCGCGCGGTCCCTACCGGGAAAAGTGGGTGGACATCGATTCCGATAACCTGGAAGACGCCCGCAGCGCGTGCATCCTGGCGGCTTCACGAATGCGGCGTTTATACGGCCTGGCGCTGGCCAAACGCGCGCCGCGCGGCCCAACCCGCAAGTTGATCGCATCCATCCGCGTTCGGGGCGTTTGCGGCCGCGACGGCCAAGCCTACGCCCAGGAAAAAATGAAAGTCTATGGGTATATCAACAACGTGAAGGGCGTCAAGCGGCATTGGCTTGACCGCGCCCGGACGGATGCCCAGGTTCAGTTTGTCCGGTCTTTTCAGACCATTTTTTCATCCTACACATAGAGGAATCCTAATGAACGAACTCTTACAGGCAATGCGCGCAGCATCCGAAGCCCGCGCCGAACTCCGCGCCGCCGCTGATGCGGGCGACGAAACGCGCATTGCTGAAGCGCGCGCCGCCGTCGATACGGCCGAAACTGCGCTGAATACGGCCATCGATGCCGAAATCGAATCGCGCGAAGAGGACCTGCCGACCGAACTGCGCGAGCGCATATCGCTCGGACACTACCTGGTAGCGCGCGCCAACGACCGCCCGCTGGCCGGGGCGGAACGGGAAGCCAATACGGAACTGGGCCTGAGCGATGAGCAAGTGCCGCTCGAATGCCTGGAAATGCGTGCCGACGCCATATCGCCGCAGGGCGCGGACGGGAACGCCCTGGCGTCCGGCGCGACGCAAACCACGCGCGCGCCGATTGTGGCCCGCGTATTCACGCAAACCGACGCGGCCTACCTGGGCGTGGATATGCCGATGGTGCCTCCGGGGCAGCGCGCCTATCCGGTCATGACCGACGGCACGTCCGCATCGATGGCTGCGCGCGGGGGCGGCCCGGACGCGGGCGCAGCCAAGTTTGCTATCGTGAACGCGACGCCCAAACGCCTGACCGGCCGCTACATCTTCGACCTGGAAGGCGTCGCCGAACTGGGCGCGGAACTCGAAACAATGTTGCGCGCGGACCTGCGCGCCGAGATGGGTTTCCAGTTGGATTCGCAGATTCTGTTGGGCAGCGGCGTAGCGCCGAACGTCACCGGCATTCTGAAGGCGCTTGATATTCTCAATCCGCCGGGCGCGGCCGCTGCTAAGGATTCGCCGCAATTGACCTGGGCGAACTTCCGGCAGGTCTTCACCGATGGGCTTGACGGCAAGCTGTCGCGCACCGAAGCGGACCTGCGGTCGCTCATCGGCGGCGACACCTATACGACCGCCCGGCAGCTTTACCGGAACGCGAACGCGGGCGACGCCCAGGACGCCATCGCCGCCGCCGCCGCCCTGGGCGCGGCCGTCCGGCGATCCTTTCAGATTCCGGCCGCCGGACCGATTACGGTTAAGGGCCAATCGGCCGCGTCGAAGAAACATCAGCGCATGGTGGTCAGCGCCGAACCGATGGCCGCGATTGCGCCCGTGTGGCAGGGCATAACGCTGATCCGCGATCCTTACTCGAACGCGAAGGATGCCCAAGTGGTGCTGACCGCGCATATGCTCTTTGACTTCATCATTCGCCGTAAGGATGGCTGGCGGCAATACGCCATCAATGTGAAAAATGAAGCCGTCTGACGCGACTGAATTCCGCTTCGTTGAATGCCGCGCGACGCGCGACGATGTTCGCGGGCGCGTCCTGCGCTTCGGCGACAAGGCGACGATAGGGACGTTCACCGAAACCTGGGACCCCGATGCGCCGCGTTACTCGGATGTCATCGTCAACCTGATGCATGATCGGCGGATGCCGATTGCGCGGAGCGGGGCGGGCCTGGAAATGAATCGCAGCGACCAGGCGCTGGACGCGGTAATCACACTGCCGCAAACGCGGTATGCCGAGGACGCGCGCGCCCTGATCGATGCGGGCCTGATTCGCGGGCTGTCGGTGGAATTCCGCACCCTCAAGGATGATTGGGACGGCCACCACCGGCTCATCCAGTCCGCCGAAATCACCGGTATCGGCCTGGTGGATCGCCCGGCCTACCCGGACTCCGTGCTGGCCGCGCGCTTCGCGGAACTCCGGCAACGGGCCGTGGATACCTCGCCATCGCCCTGGCGCGACCTGTCCGCATGGCTGTAACGATCACGGCTTCCGCCGCCGCCGTGGCGATCCGCGCCGCGACGAACGAAACGGCGATCAGTCAGCCGGTGCAAACCGTCCTGGACGTGCTGTTTCCGGCGGCGGAAGCCTGTGTCTTGGATTACGCGCCGAACGCGCCGGACGCCGTGCATAACGCGGCCCTTGTCCGCTTGCTCGGCTGGTTGTGGGATGCCGATCCAACCGAAACGCGGATCAGCGATGCCTTGCAGATTTCGGGAGGATCGGCATTGCTGGCCGCCTGGCGCGAACACCGGGCGGGTATCGTCGGCCCGGACGCCGTGCCAGGCGTGCCGTCGAACATCCCGGAACCGCCCGAAGGCACGTTCGTCCTGGTAGCCGAAGGAGGGATTGTTAAATGGATTCCGTTTCCCCTGCCCGAATGATGGCAATTCTTTTTTCCGCGGCGCGGCCGGCCAAGCTGAAACGATGGCGTTTCATGGTCCTGCTGGCCGGGATCGCGCTTTCGGGCGCGGCCGCCGCCCAGGAAGCCATTGAGGAAGTCTATGGCGCGGAGTCCGGCGAAATCGTCTTGGTGCCGACCGGCGATGCCGTTCTCAGCGGGCTGCCG
>JAPOVL010000025.1 GCA_026708115.1 Chloroflexota bacterium | reverse complement strand
AACGGGCGGCTGCTCCACGTGTGATAGGTTTAGTGTGCATACGTATATAAGCCCCTTTATTTATTGCCAGCATGTGTCCTCTATCGAGGCTAAAGCAGCAATTCCGCCATGAAGCGAACCGTATCGACGGTGAAGGCCGTGATGTTAAGCGTATCAACCGGGCAATCCCGCCAGAGCTGAATCCGGTCGCGAATACGATCTTTTGATCCAACCAGCGCGACCGCATCCACCAGTGCGTCGGGAACCGCCATCATGGCCTCGCCCTTGCGGCCGCCCAGGTAGAGTTCCTGTATCTTATCCGCCGCCTCGGGGAAGCCATAGCGGCAAGCCAGATCGTAATAGAAATTCTTGCCCTTGGCGCCCATGCCGCCGATGTACAGCGCCAGTGCCGGCTTGATCTGGTTGTAAGCCGCTTCGAGATCCTCTTCAATCACCACCGTGACCGAAGCCGCGATATCGAAATCGGTCAAGCTTTTGCCCGGCCCGGCTTTGGTAAAGCCCGCCTCCAGGGCGTCGCGGTAGCAATCGTCGTAGGCGGCCGGCGAGAAGAAAATCGGCAGCCAGCCGTCCGCGATTTCCGCGGTCAGCGCGACATTTTTGGGACCGATGGAGGCCAGATAAATGGGCATATCGGCGCGGCCGTGAACGATGCTCTTGAGCGGTTTGCCCAATCCGGTGGCGTCAGCGCCCCGGTAGGGAATCTGGTAGTGCTCTCCCTCGTGCGCCAGGGGCGCCTCGCGCGCGAGAATCTGCCGCAGGATCGCCACATATTCGCGCGTCTTCGCCAGGGGCTTGCCGTAAGGGCGTCCATGCCAGCCTTCCACTACTTGCGGACCCGAGAGTCCCAGCCCCAGCAGGGCGCGTCCGCCGGATAATTGATCGAGGGTGATAGCGGTCATGGCGGTCATGGCCGGGCTGCGCGCCGGCATCTGCATGATGGCCGTGCCCAGCTTGATCTGCTCAGTCAGCGCGCCGATCCAGGCCAGGGGACTGACGCAATCCGACCCGTAGGCTTCCGAGGTCCAGACGGCGTGGTATCCCAGCCGGTCGGCCTCGAGGATCAGATCCATTGGCAACTCAATGCGCGCGCCGGAATAGCCGACCATCAGTCCTAGTCGCATGGTGCTTCCCTCCTGTCGAGTACTGGGCAGTGTCGCATAAACTGACCTTGCAATCAAGCACTGAGCGAAACACGGCAAGCATGATGTTCGCTTTGCATCGTGCGGCGCAGCCGGTGGGTCCGATATGACGATTGTGTGCTTGTTGCATTATCGCTGCGCTGCCGCTAATATCTGCCTAGCCTTTTGCCAACGACAAATTCAAGAGAAAACAGGATGAATGGACAGCAACTGATACAAGCATTACGAGCGGGGCAGCGTGTCTACGGCACGGCGATTTATTCGCCCTCGCCGATTTGGCCGCGCGTGGTCACGAACCTCGATCTCGATATGGTCTTCATCGATACCGAGCATACGCCCCAGGACCGGGAGACGGTTTCCTGGCTCTGTCAAGCCTTTAGCGCGCTCGATCTGGCGCCAGTAGTACGCATTCCGGAGCCCGACCCCTATCTGGCGCAGATGGTGCTGGATGGCGGCGCGCATGGCATCATCGCGCCTTATATCGAATCCCCGGAGCAAGCCAAGGTCCTGGGCGGCGCCGTGAAAATGGGCCCGCTCAAGGGCGAGCGGCTGCGCGCCGCTCTGGACGGCGACATTGAACTTGAGCCGGAATTGAAGGACTATCTGGCGACGCGCAACGCTAACAAGGCCCTGTTTCTCAACATCGAGAGCGTGCCGGCGCTGGAGCGGCTCGATGAGATCCTCAGCGTGCCCTATGTCGACTGCGCGCTGGTCGGCCCGCACGATCTCTCCTGCAGTCTGGGTTTGCCGGAGCAATATGATCACCCGGTATTCGACGATGCTATCCGCAAGATCATCACGACGGCGCGCGCGCATCATGTCGGCGTCGGCATCCATCACAATTTCGCGCATCACGAGATCGAATGGATCAAAGCCGGCGCCAACCTCGTCATGCACAGCTCGGACATCTCCGCTTTTAATCGCGCTTTGACCGCCGAGTTCAAGGCCATCCGCGAAGCGACGGACGATGTCGGAGAAATCATCGACGAGAACGTGCACTTCTAGGTTCATCAAGCAAACAACAAACGATGTGAAAGCGCAGCGGATGTACCGAATTTGGTTTGAACGTGATGTACCCCAGGAACAGTCAAGCATGTTCGACGATGTCGCGGTGGGTATCTGCCCGGGCGATCAAGTGGACAGGGATCCTTATCATCAGTTGGAACAGGCGCACGGCGTGCTGGCAAGCGGAAGAATCTACGATAGCGCGGCCATGGAGCGCGCGCCGCATTTGTTGGTTATCTCGCGCACGGGCATCGGCTATGACTCGGTGGACGTCTCTGCCGCGACGCAACGTGGCATTGCGGTTGTGAATGCGCCGGACGCGCCCACCATCCCCACTGCCGAGACCGCCGTCGCGCTGATGATGAATGTGGCGCGCAGCGTCAAACAGATCGAGAATGACCTGGCGCGCGCGCATGAACGAGGCGAGACACTGAGCGCCTGGGATGTCTATGTCGGTATCGAGTTGGCTGGCAAGCAGCTTGGCTTGGTCGGCTTGGGGCGGATCGGCGGACGCGTCGCCCGTGTCGGGGCTGCGCTGGGCATGACGGTCGTCGCCTACGATCCGCATATCAGCCCCCAGCGCTACGCGCAACTGAATGTCGCCCGCGCCGATTCGCTGGAAGCCCTGCTGAGCAGCTCCGATGTCGTGTCCCTGCACCTGCCGCTGAATGAGCGCACGCAGAAGATCATGAACGCCGAGCGTTTCGCGCAAATGAAGCGGGGCGCGATCTTCGTCAACGTATCGCGCGGGAAACTGGTGGATGAGGAGGCGCTGGCGGCCGCGCTCGACAGTGGGCAGTTGTTTGGCGCCGGCCTGGATGTCACCATAGTGGAACCGCCTTTGCCGGACAATCCCCTGCTCAAGCGCGACAATGTTGTCATACTTCCGCATATTGGCGGCGCGTCGGTTCTGGGAAGGCGACGCCTGTTTGAGCACGCTATGGAGCAGATCTTGCAAGTTCTGCGCGGCGAGCGCCCGCCCAATCTCATCAATCCTGAAGTCTGGGACAGGGTGCGGGCGCGCTGGGAAGCGATGCGGGGTTGAGTAGCGATGCGGCCTTTCGAAAGTAGGGTTGTCTCGGAGGACTACGATGCGCTGGCGCCCGATGGCTCGCAGATCCGGTTACTGCATCAATTGGAGGGAGCGAGCGTCGTGCATTGCACCTTGCCCGTTGGCGCTGTCTCAATCCCTGTGAAGCACCGCACTGTCGAGGAAATCTGGTATTTCCTGGCAGGTCAGGGACAGGTCTGGCGGGCGCAGGGCGGTTGCGAGGAAGTGCTGGATGTGCGCTCGGGTGTCAGCCTGACGATCCCGCTGGGCACGCATTTTCAATTCCGCAATACGGGCGCCGTCCCGCTGGAATTCGTCATCGCGACGACGCCGCCCTGGCCGGGCGAGGATGAGGCGGTTGTGCTGGAGGCCGGCCACTGGCCGGTGTGAGCGCCCAACGAAGAGGAAACGCCGGGCTTGACCCGGCGCTCCCAATGCTTTTAGAACTGTGAAGGGGCTGGATTTAGCCGTCGGCGGTCGCGGCGGTCTGCTTGTCAGGGGCGCTGTCGGGTCCCCAGAAGCCGGAAAATCCTCTCGGCTTCGGGAACTTGCGCCAGCGGCGCCATTTTTCCGCGAAGTTGCTGTTGAAAGCCTCGCTGATATCCCCCTCCAGGCTGTCAACACGCTGGGCGGTCGCGTGATTGACCGCATCCGTGATTGTCGCCACGATATCAGTTACGACACTCGCCATATCGCCATCGTTGGCCTCGATTAATTCAGCGATCGTCGCGCCCTCCGCCAGCGCCGAACGCAAACCAGCCGCGTCCAAGCCAGTCGCTTCCATGACTGTATCGCCCACACCGGCATAAGCAAAGATGCGCGGCAGTCGATGCCAGCGCCGCCCCCAGAATCCACGACGCGAATGGCCCGCGTCCAATTCCTCGCTGACCCGTTCTTCGAGACCTTCCAGGAATGACGCGGCACGCGCGTTGATGTCTGCCGTCGCTTGGGCCTGCATGTCCGCAATCACGGCTGCGACATCGCCTTCATTGGTTTGGATCAAGTCGGCGATGGTGCTGCCATCCATCAGCGCCGCCCGCAAGGCCTCGGCATCCAAAGCGGTCGCTTCCAGCAAGATCGGGTCATCGAGCGAAAAAGCGAATGCGCCGTGCCGGATTGATACGCGGCTGAAACGCCTTAGGCCGGAGTCGTCTTGCGCGCTGACGCCGGCCGTTAAAAGCGCGAGCAGTGCCAAGACCAGGGTGAATCGTTTGAGTGTCATTTTGGATATTCCTCCTGATTAAATGACGGTTGGACAAGAGATTCACCAGCAGTCTAAACGAAGGGGCCGCGAAAAGTTTCACGGGCCTGCAAACTGTCTGTTAAAAGGCTGTAAATTGGGGGTGCTTGGCTTCAGAAGCAAAACGACTGAACATCTTGCTGGAGAAAATCGCACATCTGTGCTATGATCACTTGAACCACAATCGTGAGGACTTGCGCGCGATGGCTAATGACAATCAGATACTGCTTTACCGAACACAAGATGGCGAAATCCGTCTGGAAGTTCTTTTTCAAGATGAGACCGTTTGGCTTACTCAGCGTGGCCTGGCGGAGCTTTTTCAAAAGGACGTGAGTACGATCAATAGGCATATCAGAAACGTTTACGAAGAAGGCGAATTGGACCCGGATTCAACTATTGCGTTTTTTGCAATAGTTCAAAATGAAGGCGATCGCGTGGTTAGAAGAGAGGTCGCGCACTACAATCTACACATGATTATTTCGGTTGGTTATCGCGTCAATTCTTATCGGGGCACACAGTTTCGTATCTGGGCAACACCGAAGCTCGCTGAGTACATAAGAAAAGGCTTCGTCATGGATGACGACCGCCTGGCGCACGGTGGATCAAACTACTTTGAAGAACTTCAAGAACGGATACGTCGAATTCGGAACTCTGAATACAACTTTTACCGAAAGGCACGCGAAGTATTTGCCACGAGTATTGATTACGACAAGAATACGCCCGAAGCAAAAAAGTTCTTTGCGACGGTCCAGAACAAATTCCACTATGCGATTCATGGGCATACAGCAGCTGAACTCATCTGGGAACGTGTGGGAAGCGAGAAACTGCACATGGGTTTGACGTCGTGGCGGCGTGATACTATGACCCTGCAAGATGCATTTGTTGCCAAGAACTATTTGAGCGAGATTGAGTTGAAGCGTTTGGATTTGCTCGTGGACCAATTCCTGTCTTACGCTCAATTGCAGGTATTGGAACAGAATCCGATGCGTATGGCCGACTGGGTGAAAAAGCTAGACCAGTTCATCGGCGAACTCAACGAGAAAGCAGTTCTGTTGCATGCGGGAACCGTGTCTAGATCCGCAATGGAAAATCGAGTCAGAAGGGAATACGAAGCCTACAGAGCCCGTCTTATCACAGAAGAATCACTTACTGAGGATGAATTCGAACGGCAACTAACTAACGCCGGAGATAACATGCTGCCGTCAGCTACCGACGATGTAAATGACGGCAATTAGCTTAGCCCCGACCCTCCCCTACCACATCAATGAACTTGATGGTGGCCTGAATCCCGTTATAGAAATTCTGCAAGTAGATATTCTCGTTCGGTCCGTGGGCGCGGCCGCTCTTCAGCCCGTAGCTCATGATCACGACCTCTTTCGCTACCTTCATGCACTCAAAAGCGATCGGCACACTGCCGCCGGAGCGCTCGAAGACCGGCGCCACGCCCCAGGCATGTTGGTACGCTTCGGCGGCCGATTTCATCGCCAGGCCATCGACATCCAGCAATACCGCTTCGGCGCCCATCCCGCCGAACTGAAAGTCGACATTGACCGTCTCGGGCGCGATGCTTTTGATGTGGTCCACCACACAGCTCAGGACGCGGGTCGGATCCTGCCGCGGCACCAGCCGACAGGTGATCTTGGCGAAGGCGCGCTCTGGCAGAACTGTCTTCATGCCGGCGCCGGTATAACCGCCGTGAATGCCGTTGATCTCGAGCGTGGGACGCGCGCCCAGCCGCTCCGGCAAGATGTATTCCGACTCGCCCCAGACCGCCGGCGCGCTGACAACGTCATCCCATTCTGCTTGCAAGAACGGCTCCGCTTTTTCCAGCAGAGCGCGATCTTTGGCGCTGACGTCATCAACATCATCGTAGAAGCCGGGTACGGTCACGGTGCCGTTTTCGTCATGCAATTGCGCCAGAATTTCGCTCAGGGCTTGGATGGGATTATGCACGGAGCCGCCCCAATGCCCGCTGTGCAGATCGCTGATGGGCGCGTCCACGTGCAATTCCAGGGCGGTGACGCCGCGCAAGCCATAGGTCAGGCTGGGTTGTTCCGGCGCCAAGATGGCGCCGTCGGAGATCACGGCGATATCGGCCGCCAGCCGTTCGGGATGCCTGGCGACGAAAGCGTTCATGTTCTCCGAGCCTGATTCTTCCTCTCCTTCCAGAACGACTTTGATGTTGACCCTGGGTTTCTCTTCCTGGGCCAGCCAGGATTCCACCGCCTTGAGATTGGACATCACGTGCAATTTGCTGTCGACGGCGCCGCGGCAATAGAGCCGTCCGTCCTTGATCGTCGGCTGGAAGGGTTCGGTATCCCAGCCATCGGCGACTTCGGCGGGCTGCACATCATAGTGGCAATAGATCAAGATAGTCGGGGCATCTGCTCCAGCCCCGTCCCATTCGCCTAAAACTAGCGGGCAGCGGCCTTCCGGCATCAGGATGACCTCGGCGCGGTTCATGCCGATCTTCAGCATCATCGCCTGCAGCCATTCGGCCGCTGTGGCGACATCTGCGGCGTGCTGGGGTTGTGTGCTGATGGTGCGGATGCGCAGTAGTTCCTGGTATTCGTCCAGGAAACGATCTTGATTGTCTATTGCGTATTGGTAAGGATTGCCCATATTTTTTTGCCTGCCTTCATGTCCTTATCCGATATCAGAAGCATGATACACCAAGCGCGCTCCAGCGTATGCGATAAATCAGAAGGATCCCAGAAAAACTGCTCACCGTTAGCGCGAAGAAGAGTAGAGGATTTTAAGCACCGAGGGGCAGACAGTATTCGACAGGCAGTGTAAGGCGCGGGCGTTCGATGCGGGCAAGGCCTCGTTGTATGCTGAAACAGTGTCCACAAATGTCCATAAGATACCCATAAAATACCCATAAAATGCGCCTTTTTTGGCCAGTGTATAGATACAGTATGTATACGGGGGAGGGGGGTACCCCCTGCCCGGATTTGGCGGGCACAGTACTTGTTTTTATTCACCACAGAGGTCGCGTAGGTCGCGTAGGTCGCGTAGACACTGACCGCCGACACTGACCGCCGACAAAGAGGGCACAGAGGGGCGCCCGCGGGCAGATTTGCAATTGTGGAAGCGGGCGAGCCAAGGCTCGCCCCTACGGGGTCCTTGAAAAAAGTGTAGGGAGTTTTTTGTGGCGGTGTGGCCATTTTGGTGTATTGGTGGGCGGGCAAGGTGTGTGTTCTCCTTATTGTTTGCGTTGTAGAGGTAGAATAGGACAGACGTTCTATACAAGTCAAGGCTATTTGGATTTTTTCACCACAACGGACACGAAGAGCAGGAAGGAACGCAGAGACAGATAGAATTCTAAGCACCGAGGGGCGCGTAGGGCGCGCCGACACTGCCCGCCGACACTGCCCTTCGACAGTGACCTACGCTATTAGCCGTCGTTATCTCCAAACATGTCCGCTGCTCAGCTCGTTTTTGGGTAAGGGGTCTGGGGGATGGGGGATTGACGCGCCAATAATCTGAAATGCAGCCGAGAAAAAGACCGCACTGGTATTATCCGCGGTCATGTCCGATAATAGCTTGCTGTTCCCCCAATACAGATTCGAGAAACCCAAACCCTTATGCAATTTCACAATCTAAACGTGAATAAATCCCTGCTTCGCATAATCAAGCAAGCCGGGTATACCGAAGCGACGCCGATACAATCCCAGACCATACCGCATATCTTGGATGGAAGGGATATTGTAGGCTGCGCCCAAACCGGCACCGGGAAAACCGCTGCCTTTGTTTTGCCGATTATTCAAACGCTGGACGCGAATCCCGCCAAAGGATTCATTCGCGTACTTGTACTGGCGCCTACCCGTGAACTGGCAGCCCAGATTGATGAAGAATTTGACAGATTCAGCCAGCTCAGCCGGCTCAAACATGCCGTGATTTTCGGCGGTGTCGGTCAACAGCCACAGGTGGATGCCATTCGGCGCGGCGTCGATATTCTGGTGGCGACGCCGGGACGATTGCTTGATTTGATGGACCAGAAAATTATTCGCCTGAACCGTGTCGAAGTCCTTGTCCTTGATGAAGCCGACCGGATGTTGGATATGGGCTTCATCCACGATGTCAAGCGGATCATCCGCAGCCTGCCGCAAAAACGCCAGACCTTGATGTTTTCCGCTACGATGCCCCAAGCGATTCAAGATTTGAGCAGGCATATTCTATTCAAGCCGGTAAAGGTCGAGGTGGATCCGCAAGCGACCACCGTCGACAAGATCGCGCAGTCGATATTTTTTGTCGAAGGAAGGGAAAAACGGAAGCTGCTCAGGCATATCCTGGAAGATTCGGCTTCGGAACGCGTCCTGGTCTTCACGCGCACCAAACATCGCGCCAATAACCTCGCCAAACAATTGAGCCGCGCGCGCATCCCGGCCGAGGCGATTCACGGTAACAAATCGCAAAAGGCGCGGACGCGCGCCCTGGCCAACTTCAAGTCCGGGCGAACATCAATCCTGGTGGCGACCGATATCGCGGCCCGCGGACTCGATATCGATGATGTAACCCATGTCATCAACTTTGATTTGCCCAACATCCCCGAAAGTTATGTGCATCGCATAGGACGTACCGCGCGGGCGGGCGCGTCCGGCATTGCTTATTCCTTCTGCGACATCGACGAACGCGCGTACCTCAAGGACATTGAAAAGCTCATCCGTCAGCGCATTACAGTTATTTCCGATCATCCCTTTCAATCGGAATTCAAAATGCCGCCACCAGCCAGCAATCCTCCCAACAAAACGCGCAGACAGCGGCACCGGAGGAGAAGGTAATGCCCAAGATCCAATTTCCAAAGGTAGTGGTTGTCGGAGCCGGCAGCCTCTTCTTCGGGCGGCAGGCCATTTGGCAGATGGTGCATTCTCCGCACTTGAACCGCGGCACGCTAGCGCTCGTTGACAATGATCCCCAGCGTATGGAGAAAATGGGAGCATTGGCTGAAAAAGTCGTCGCCGCAACCGGCGTCGATCTGCGCATCGAGGTCGCCAGCAACTGGCGGGAGGTCCTGCCCAATGCCGACTTTGTGGTGCTCAGCTTCGCCGAGGATACCGTTCGCTATCGCGGACTGGATTGTCAAATCAGCGAACAATACGGCATTCGCATGTGCAGCGGCGATACGATCGGTCCTGGCGGCATCTTCCGCGCTATGCGCGACTTGCCCTTGATTATGGATTGCGTTGCCGATGTCGAGCGGCTTTGCCCGGATGCCTGGGTGATCAATTATATCAATCCCAGCACAGTAAACGGGATGGCGATCGCGCGCTATGCGCCGCGGGTCAAGAGCTTGGCCCTGTGCGATTCCCTGCACATGCCCCATGTCAAGATTCGTTATGCCAAGCACGCCGGCATCATTGAGGATGAGGGCGATTGGAATGCCGAATTGGACGCCGCCTTCGACATGCGCATCGCCGGCGTCAATCACTTCACCTGGATGCTGCGATCGGCATTTCAGGGGCGCGATGTCACAGCGCAAATCGCCGAGACGCTGCGCCGAGGCGTTGTGACCGAGACGATGGATGGCGACCGGAGCGCGAAGGCCATTCATAACGATGCCATCGGCTATCAACTGTTTGAAATCTTTGGCCTCATCCCAGTCTGCGTATCACATACCAAGGAATACTTGCGTTTTTATCAAGGTCATGGCGTCTTGCGGGACGCCATTCCACCTCTGTCGATATGGGAAACAGACATGCGCTATGCCCGCCACGACGCCATGTGGCGGCAAGTTGATGATTTCATCAATGGGGCGCTGCCCATCAGCCAATACATGGCCATGTTTGGCCCCGACCACGCCACCGACGTCATCGAGAACATGGTCGGGGCGCTCGGAAAACCTTTTTATATCAATACCTACAATCGGGGCGCTGTGAGCAATATGGCGGAAGACGCCTTTCTGGAGTTGCTCTGCGACGTGGACATGGACGGACCTCTGCCGCGCCCCGTCGGCGAAATGCCGCGCGGCATTCGTGGTTTGCAGGAAGGGGTTCTCGATACCCACGAACTGACAGCGGAAGCTGTCGTTAAAGGAGATTATGCCCTGCTGCGTCGCGCCATGATGACCGATCCGCTCACCAACTCGGTTGCTGATGCCGATGCTATCTTGCGCGAGCTGCTGGCCGCCGAACGTGAAGCATTGCCGGACCATTGGTTTTCGCAAGTATCGTTTTGATCAGTATCTGCCCCTCATAAGCGAAGGCTTGCGCCAGGGATGCCTATCCCGAATAGAAGCGTGCAGCCCGGGTTACTCTTCTTGTCGCCTGCTTTTCTTTCGAATGAAGATATCACGATCTTTGTCCGACCAGATCGCGTAGACGACGTAGCTTACGGTGTATAGGGCGATCAGAAACAGTCCGAAAAGCACAACAATTACGAATTCCGTGCTCATTATGTGTTTCCTCGACGATAGTTAGCAAAGCTCATAAAAAGCTGCAGAGCCACTGATATAATGCTGACGGCGACAAAAAAGCCGATGGCAAGCACAAGTGTAGTAGCAGGATCAAAGTCCAAACTGCGCACACGGTTGTTTACGTATACGAGCGTCAAGAATATGAGGTGTCCTGAGCGATAGGAGTGTGCATCCCAACGGGCGACGCTCAATCTAGCTTATTCTCTTGTTGTGCCCTTTTCTTGCGGATAAAGATATCGCGATCTTTGTCAGACCATATCGCGTGAACGACGTAGCCAACTATCCATATCGCTATCAGAGCTTCGATAGACAGCACTGCAACGACGAATCCGTTACTCATTGTAATTCTCCTTCGCTCGACGTTTGGTAACGCACGTAACTCATGTAGAACTGAAGCATAATAGATATGGTCACAATAAAGATAAAGTGCCCCGATGCCAGACCTATGGTAGTAGCAGTATCGAAGTCCAAGCTGCGGACACGGTTGTTTACGTATACGAGCGTCAAGAATATCAGATTGAGCACGCCCAGCCCAATCAAGGTGAATTGAAAGGGTTTTGCCCAGGTAAACCGGAATTTGGCCAAATCCACGTTTGTCGCTGTCACTAGCCACAGCGCTATGAGAAAAAGCTCGATGCCGTCAAGCAGATTCAAAAGCGAGATCTCCGCCCGCTGCAGCAGCGCGATGAGCATGCCGACCAGAATCGGCAGCAAAGGCAGGCCAATGCTCAGCGCCGCCCAAACGGTGATATGCGTCAGAGGGTGTTGTGATCGCTGATACAAACCTATTAATCCCTACATTGATACTTTATTCTAACAGTTTATCGCGCTTCTCTTCAACTGCCAAGCGTGACTGTTCAAGCCAAGACAATCACTTCAAATTGAATTGCCGCCGCCGACGCACAATGCGATTGCTCTGCCTGCAGCCTCCGCTTTGCTTGACAGCCTTGCGCGCAATGACTATGATGACGGGCGATTTGACGCATCCCTATGGAGAGGCCGGATCTGGCATGCCAACATCGGAATACCTGCTCGCGGTTGATATCGGCGGCACCTTCACCGATATTGTCGCTTTTGATCCACAGAGCCGCGAAATATGGGTGGAAAAGCTCTTGACGTCTTATCCGGATCCGTCGGCGGCGGTCCTTGACGGGATTCGACGCTTGCTGGAAGCCCAGGGCATGTCGCCGGACGCCATCCGTTACGTGACGCATGGCACCACGCTCATCACCAATACCTTGATCGAACGCAAGGGCGCCAAGACCGCGCTCTTGACCACTGCGGGCTTTCGCGACGCGCTCGAAATCGGCAACGAAGGCCGCTACGATATGTACGACCTGGCGCTGGTCAAGCCGGCGCCCCTGGTGGAACGTCGACTGCGCTTCGACGTCCCGGAGCGCATCCTGGCCGATGGACGCATCTTGCAAGAACTCGATGCAGATGCCTTGGAAGGTATTTGCGCCCAGCTGGAGGCCGAAGGTATTGAAGCGCTGGCCATCTGCTTCTTGCATGCCTATACCAACCCCGCGCATGAATTGACTGCCTATCAGCAGGTCAAGGCGCGTTGGCCCAAGCTCCCCGTTTCCGTATCACATCAAGTCGCGCCGGGCATGCGCGAATATCCGCGCACCTCGACCACTGTCGCCAATGCTTATGTGCAGCCGATCACCGAGCGCTATTTGGCGCGCGTGGATGATGGGCTGCGCTGCAGCGGCATTGAAGCGCCTCTGAATATCATGCTCAGCAGCGGAGGCACCACCACCGTTGCTGCGGCAAGAGCCTTTCCGGTGCGGCTGGTGGAAAGCGGGCCGGCGGGCGGCGCGCTGGCCGGCGTCTATTGGGGCAAGCAACTGGGCGATAGCGATGTGCTGGCCTTTGACATGGGCGGCACAACGGCAAAAGCAGTTCTCACGCGCGATGGCGAATTGACGGTCAGCAATCATTCCGAAGTGGCGCATGTCCACCGTTTCAAGCGCGGCAGCGGATTGCCCCTGATGGTGCCGATGATCGAGATGATCGAAATCGGCGCTGGCGGCGGCAGCATCGCGCATCTGAATCGGCTGGGTTTGCCGGCAGTGGGTCCGCAGAGCGCGGGCTCCGACCCGGGTCCGGCGGCTTATGCGCGGGGCGGCGCCGAGCCGACTGTAACCGATGCCGATCTGCTGCTCGGCTATCTCAATCCTGAGTACTTTGCAGGCGGCGACCTGTCCCTGGATCTTGATCTGGCGCGCTGCGCCTTTGCAGACTTGGCTGCCGCGCTGGATCTGTCTGTCGAGCGACTGGCTTGGGGCGTACATCAGCTGGTCAACGAGAACATGGCCGCGGCTGCGCGCGTACACGGGGCGGAACGCGGGCTGGAGCTTCGGCGCTACAGTATGGTCGCAACCGGGGGCGCCGGGCCGGTACATGCCTGTGGCGTGGCAGGCGGGCTGGGCATCCGGCGTATCATCATCCCGCGCCTGGCCGGCGTCGGCTCGGCTTTTGGATTCCTGACCGCGCCTATCGCTTTCGATTTCACGCGCAGCTACGTCGCCAAACTGAACGAGCTGGACCTGAGCGAACTCAATAAGATCTTGCGCAGTTTGGAGACGGAAGGCCGAGCGATTGTCGAAGGCGCCGGAGTTCCGGCAGATGACATCTCTGCCCAACTCAGCATCGACATGCGCTATGTCGGGCAGGGCTATGAGGTGCGCGTGCCCTTCACGATGGGACAACTCGATGCGCATCACATCGCTGCCATGAAAAGCGCTTTCGAAGCGGAATATCGGCGCTTTTACGGTCAACTGGCGGATGGCGTGCCAATTGAAGCCGTCAACTGGCGCGTCCTGATCGCGGGACCAGCACCGCAGATCGAAAGGCTTTCCCTGCGATCTGCAACAACAGCCAGCGATTCCCCCATAGCTTGCCGCCCGGTTCGCTTTGGGGCCGATACGCCGGCGCGCCAAACGCCTGTCTTCCGGCGCGATCAACTGAGCGAAGGATGGCGCGCCGCCGGTCCCGTGATCATTGAAGAAGCGGCTTCCACAACCGTAGTCCTGCCCGGATGGACAGCGCAGTCGTCCGCCGGCGGATGCCTCTTGCTGCTACAGGGGGACCAGCGATGATTGATCCCGTTACGCTGGAAGTGATCTGGAGCCGCTTGATCTCGGTCGTGGACGAGCAAGCCGCGGCCTTGATCCATTCTTCCTTCACCACCGTCGTGCGCGAAGCGGGGGACCTGTCCGCCGGCGTCTTCGACCGCCAGGGCAACATGATCGCCCAGTCCGTTACCGGCACGCCGGGTCATATCAACACGATGGCGAACTGCGTTCGCAAGTACATCGTGCCCAGGCATCCGATTGACAGCCTGCAGTCCGGCGACACCTTGATCACGAACGACCCCTGGGAAGCCTCGGGTCATCTCTTCGACCTGACTATTGTCTCGCCGGTCTTTTATCGCGGACGTGGCGTGGCCTGGTTTGCCAGCACATGCCATGCCGTCGATATCGGCGGCGCGACCATGGGCGGGGACGCGCGCTCACTCTATGAAGAGGGCCTGGCCATCCCACTGATGAAGCTATTCAAAGCCGGCGATGTCAATCAAGAATTGATTGAAATCATTCGCGCCAACGTGCGCGTGCCCGATCAAGTGATCGGCGACATCTATGCCCAGCAAGTCGGCAACCAGGTAGGCGCGCGCAAGCTGATCGAAATGCTCGACGAGTATGCCCTGCCCGATATCGAAGAAGTGTCGGCGCAAATTCTCGATCGCACGGAGCGCGCCGTACGCGCGGCGATAAGCGCCTTGCCCGATGGCCTTTACCGAGACGAAATCGGCATCGACGGCTTCGACGAGCCGCTGAAAATTGCCTGCGCCTTGACCGTCGAGGGAGACAAATTGGCGGTCGACTATGCAGGGTCCTCGCCGCAAGTCGATCGCGGCATTAACGTCGTGCTGAACTATACGCATGCCTATACCACATACACCTTGATGGCTGCCTTGGCGCCCGGCATCCCCAATAACGAAGGCGCATTCCGGCCGATCGAGGTGCGCGCGCCGCTCGGCTCCATACTGAATTGTCGCCGACCGGCGCCGGTAAGCGCCCGTCATCTGATCGGCCACTTCGTCAGCCAACCGCTGCTGACGGCTTTGGCGGAAGTGATACCCCGGCAGGTGATCGCCAATGGCTCCGCCGGCTTGTGGAATACCATGATGGACGGGCTGGACGCGGCAGGGGAGGAATTCGCCTACGTATTTTTCTCCGCCGGTGGCATGGGCGCCGCGCAGGACCGCGATGGTCTTTCGGCGACCGCTTTTCCCAGCGGCATTACGGGCGTGCCGGTAGAAGCGATCGAGACCGCCGCGCCCCTGCTCATGCACCGGCGCGAACTGCGTCCCGATTCCGGCGGCGCCGGCCGATTTCGCGGCGGGCTCGGCCAGAAAATGGAGCTGGAAATCATCACGGGCATGAACGCCAATCATTCCTGCATGTATGACCGCACCGGCAATGCGGCGGCCGGTCTGCTAGGCGGGAAGCCCGGCGCCAGCGGCGAGGTTGCGCTCTCCGATGGCGGCCATCCCCATCCCAAATCGCATTATGTGCTGAGGCCCGGGCAAGTCGTGACGCTGAAGCTGCCGGGCGGCGGCGGATTCGGGCCGCCAACCTTGCGCGAGCCGCAACGCGTGCTGGATGATGCGCGGCAAGGTTATGTCTCGCTGGCAGCGGCGGAGCGCGACTACGGCGTGGTCATTGATGTCGAGACGATGACAATCGATACCGAAGCGACCAAGGCTCGGCGTAAGGAGATGGAAGCAGGAAAATGAATCAGTACGATCTGATCGTGGTTGGTCTGGGCGCGATGGGCTCGGCAGCGCTCTACCAAGCGAGCAAACGCGGCGCGCGGGCCCTCGGCATCGATCGCTTTGATCCGCCGCACACAATGGGATCAAGCCACGGGGACACCCGCATCACGCGCCAAGCCATCGGCGAGGGCGAAATGTACATGCCCTTCATCCGCCGTTCAAACGAAATCTGGCGCGATCTTGAAGCGTCGACCGGTCGAGAACTGTTTCTGGAAAGCGGCGGGCTCATCATAGCGCCGGAAAGCGCTGCGGCGAACTTCCACGTGCAAGGCAATTTTGTCGCGCTTTCCGTCGACATAGCGGAAAGATACGGTATTCCGCACGAAGTGCTGGACGCGGAAGAAATCAAGCGACGCTTCCCGATGCTGATGCCGCGGCCCGTCGACCGCGCCTATTATGAACCCGGCGCCGGCGTCCTGCGGCCGGAACGCTGCATCAACGCGCAGCTCGATTTGGCGATGGAAGCTGGCGCGGCTATCCGCACCCAGGAAAAGATGATCCGCTACCAAGCTGGCGCGCAGGGGGTGACGGTGGTCACCGACAAAGGCAGCTACCAGGCGGACAAGTTGATTCTGTCTACCGGCGCCTGGATCGGCGATCTCTTGCCGGAGCGCTATCGCGCCGGCATTCGCGTTTGCAGGCAGGTGATCTATTGGTTCGAAGCGGATGACCTGGAAGCGTTTTACCCGGAAAATTGTCCCTTTGTCATCTGGATCGGTGACAGACTCGAAGACTTTTGGTCGACGTTTCCTGCGCCCAGGGATGGCTTGCGCGGCGTCAAACTCGTGACAGAGCAATACCATACCAGCACACATGCCGATGAATTAAGCCGCCAGGTCAGCCCCGAAGAAACGGCGGATATGTACCAGCGCTTGACCGCGCCTCGCCTCAAGGGCTTGCGCGAAAACCTCATTCATGCCGATGTTTGCATGTATACGGTCAGCGCCGATGAACACTTCGTTATCGACTACCACCCGGAGTCAGAACGCGTGGTGATCGCGTCGCCCTGTTCCGGGCATGGATTCAAGCATTCGGCGGCGGTCGGCGAGACCTTGGCGCAATTGGCGCTTGATGGCGAAAGCGATATCGAAATCTCAGCTTTTGCGCTGGCGCGGCTGGGGGGTATCCAGAAATGACGGACCCCGGCGATAAAAAAGCAACTGGAAAGGGAATGAAGGTTATGCGACTGGAAGGTAAAACCGCGATCGTTACCGGTGGCGCCAATGGTATTGGGGCGGGATGCGTCCGCCGTCTGGCTGCGGAAGGGGCCAACGCTGTCATCGCCGATATAGATGTCGCCGGCGGACAATCCCTGGCTGCCGAGCTGAGCGACGCGCCCGGCCGCGTCATCTATGTTGAGAGCGACATCACTCGGCGTCAAGCGGCCGAAGTATTGTTCGCGGCCGCTGCCGAGGCTTTTGGCGCGGTCGATATCCTGGTCAACAATGCGGCATTCGTGCACAAAACGGGCGTGGTCGCCAACTTCCTCGATTACAGCGACGAAGCCTGGGAAACGACGCTGGCCGTCAACTTGTCGGGCATGTTCCATTGCTCGCAGACGGCGGCTCGGCTGATGGCGCGACGCGGACAAGGCGGCGTGATCGTCAATGTGAGCAGCGGCGGCGCCTCCCGCGCGCACCGGCAGATGTTCGGTTACGATACCAGCAAGGGCGGCATCGAGGCGGCGACCCGCGCGATGGCGCTCGATCTCGCGCCGCTTGGCATTCGCGTCAACACGGTCGTACCGGGCAGCATCCGCGTCGATCGTGGCATCTCCGTGGGCGACGCGCCCATCCCGCCGTCGGAAGTCATCCCGCTAGCGCGGCAAGGGACGCCGAAGGATATCGCGGCCGCGGTCGCCTTTCTCTGCTCGGATGACGCCGCTTACATCACCGGCACGCGCATTTTCGTCGATGGCGGCATGGACGCGCAGTTGCGCAGCCCCGCGGTCGATTACGGCTACGATTACAGCGACTACCCCTAAGCCGGAATAGCGCTAAAGAAGCTCTGGCAAGTCCCGCGATTTCATCGCCGCGGAATCCCTGT
Source organism: Chloroflexota bacterium (assembly GCA_026708115.1). Classification (GTDB taxonomy): domain Bacteria; phylum Chloroflexota; class Anaerolineae; order Aggregatilineales; family Phototrophicaceae; genus UBA6055. The sequence goes on along the minus strand of JAPOVL010000025.1, from coordinate 275,549 downwards.
GGTAAACTTTCCCTGACGATTGTTTGCCATGTGCGGGGATACCATGCCCTCACCGGAATTCTTCCAAGTGCTGCCGGTTGCCGATGCGCTCAAGCTGTTGGATAGGCATTGGCAGCCGACGCCGGCGCGCGAGTTCATCGCGGCTGCTGACGCGCTGGATCGCATCAGCGCGGTCGAAGTTCGCTCTCCCGAGGCCGTGCCAGCCTTTCGCAAAAGCACGGTGGACGGCTACGCCGTCCGCGCCGCCGATACCTTTGGCGCCAGCCAGGCGCTGCCGGCCTTCCTCGAGGTGCTAGGCGAAATCAAAATGGGAGAGCGGCCCCCGCGCGATATCGGCAGCGGCCAAACGATGACGATTCACACCGGCGGCATGCTGCCGGAAGGCGCCGACGCCGTCGTGATGATCGAGACCACCCAGGTTATCGACGAAGGGGAAATCGAAGCCATGCGAGCAGTGGCGCCGGGCGAGAACGTCATCCAGGTCGGCGAGGATGTCGCGGCGGGCGCGGCGGTCTTGCCGAGGCGCCAGCGACTGCGCGCGGGCGATATCGGTGGCCTGCTAGCGGTTGGCATCGAGCAAATTGAAGTCTTGCGCGCGCCGCGCGTGGGCATCCTCAGTTGCGGCGACGAATTGCTGCCGCCCGAGGTCGCGCCTCCGCCGCCGGGTAAAGTGCGCGATATCAACGCCTATACGCTGAGCGCGCTGGCGGAAAAGGAGGGCGCGGAACCGCTGCGCCTGGGCATCGCAAGCGATTCGCTGGAGGATTACCGCGCCCGCGCCGAGGCGGGCTTCGCCCAGTCCGATATCCTGCTGCTGAGCGCCGGCAGCTCGGTTTCCGCCCGCGACTACACGCGGGATGTCATCAACGGGCTGGGCGCGCCCGGACTGCTCCAGCATGGGCTGGCGACCAAGCCCGGTAAGCCGACCATCATTGCCGTTTGTGAGGATAAGCCGGTGATCGGTTTGCCGGGCAATCCGGTCTCGGCGCTTCTGGTCGCGCGGCAGATCCTGCCGCATTTGATCGCCCGCTTCCTGGGCCAGAAGCGTGAGCGACCGCTGATGACACGCGCGCGCCTGGCCCTGCGCGTCGCCTCCGAAACCGGGCGCGAGGACTGGCTGGCAGTGCGCTTGCGCCTGACGGACGATGAGATCCCCTTGGCCGAGCCGATTCTCGGCAAGTCGAACTTGATCTTTACGCTGGCGGGCGCCGATGCCTTGCTGCGCGTGCCGCTCAATTCGGGTGGCCTGGATGCCGGCAGCCTGGTTGAAGTTGAGCCTCTGTGAGTCGAGGGTGACGGTGATGTCAAAACGTCATATTTACCTGGAAGACGTGCCGCTCGACGAGGCGCGGGCGAAGCTGCAAGCGGCTCTGCTGGCCGCTGGGCGGCTGGGACCGCTGCCGGGCGAATCCGTCTTGCTTGACAGGGCGCTGGGCCGGGTGACCGCCGCACCGGTGCGGGCCAAATTGTCTTCGCCGCATTATCATTGCGCGGCCATGGACGGCTACGCCGTCGCCGCTGCCGATACCCGGGATGCGCGGGAAACACAAGCCATTAGCCTGCGGCTCGGCCGCGAGGCGCAGGCGGTCAATACCGGCGATCCCCTGCCGGAGAACACGGACGCCGTGATCATGATCGAGCATGTCAACCAGACCGACGATGGCCGTCTCTTGATATACGCCTCGGTCGCGCCCTGGCAGCACGTGCGCCTGATGGGCGAGGATATGGTGACGACGGAGACCGTCCTGCAAGTGAATCATCAGTTGCGGCCGGTCGATCTGGGGGCGCTGGCTGGCTGCGGGCATGCGACGGTCATGGTGCGGCGCAAGCCCCGGGTCGCCATTATTCCGACCGGGGGCGAGCTCGTGCCGCCCGATCGTCGGCCCGAACGCGGTCAACTCATCGAATTCAATAGCCTGATCCTGGGCGCTCAGATCCGCGAGGCGGGCGGCGAAGCGACCACATCCGAGATTGTCGGCGATTCCCTTGCAGGATTGCGCAGCGCCTTGCAAGAAGCGCTTGATGCCGCGCCCGATTTAATTCTGGTTCTGTCGGGTTCGTCGGCCGGCAGCCACGACTTCACCGCCGGCGCGATTGAGGAATTGGGAGATCTGCTGGTACATGGCATAGCCGTCCGGCCCGGTCATCCGGTCATCATGGGCATGATCGGCACGACCCCAATTATCGGCGTGCCGGGCTATCCGGTCAGCGCCGCGCTCACCGGTGAATTGCTGATTGCGCCCTTGATACGGGCATGGCAGGGCTTGTCGCCCGCCGAGCCGGCGACGGTCGAAGCGGTCTCGACGCGCAAGATTGTGTCGCCGATTGGAGATGACGATTTCCTGCGGGTAGCGCTGGCGGAGATTGACGGCCGCCTGCGGGCGACGCCCTTGCAGCGCGGCGCCGGTGTCATCACCTCGCTGGTACAAGCGGATGGCTTGGCGCATATCCCCCGTTTCCACGAGGGCGTCGATCGCGGTGAGGCAATGCGCGTGAGCTTGTATCGTTCGCTTTCGCAGATCAAAAGCACAATTATGGTCATGGGCAGCCACGATCCCATGCTCGATCTGCTGGCGACGCATCTGCGCTTGTTCTCGGCGGCGCGGCGCATAGTCTCGGTCAACCTGGGATCCATCGGCGGCTTGATCGCCTTGCGGCGCGGCGAAGCCCATCTGGCCGGCAGTCATCTCTTCGATCCGGCGACCGCCAGCTACAATCTGTCGTTCATCCGCAAATATTTGCCAAACGAACCCTGCCAGCTTGTTACATTCGCTCAGCGCGAACAAGGACTCATACTGCCGCCCGGCAATCCCCGCGGCATCAGCGAGATCAGCGATATTCGCGGGCTGCGCTATGTCAATCGCCAACGCGGCGCCGGCACGCGCGTCTTGTTCGACCACTTGCTGGATCAGCATGGGATTGCTTCGCACGAGATCACAGGTTACGCGCACGAGGAATATACGCACTTGGGCGTGGCTGCGGCCGTCGCCGATGGCATCGGCGACTGCGGCATGGGCTTGCGGAGCGCGGCCGAAGCGATGGGCTTGGACTTCCTTGGCCTGACCTGGGAACGATTCGATTTGGTGATTCCGAGGCGAGCGCTGGAAACGACGAGCCTGCAAGCCCTGCTGACTGTCCTGCGCAGCGCGGACTTCAAGCGCGAACTGGGCGCGCAGAGCGGCTATCGCAGCGACGAGACGGGACAGGTCGTGGAAGCTTAGGCGCTTGAGTTATTTGCGCTTTAAGTCACTCGCTTAAGCCGAGCCGCCAGCCGCAGGTGTAGACGCGCATGCCGCCGCGTCTGACATAGCCAATCACGCAGATATCCCAGGCGCCCGCCAATTCCACCGTGATGCTGGTCGGGGCTGTACGGCTGGCCACCACGGGAATGCCCATACGCCGCGCCTTGCCCAACATCTCCGAGCTGATGCGGCCGCTGGTCAGCAAGATGCGGTCGCGCGCATTGATCTTTTCCAGCAGGGCATGCCCGGCTACCTTGTCCACCGCGTTATGCCGTCCGACGTCTTCGGCGCTGATCAGCAGGCCGGTCTCGTCGCCCAGCACCGCGGTATGCACGCCGCGCACGGCATTGTAAAGGGTAGCCGCGCCCTGTAGCGCGCGCATCAAACGGAGGATCACATCCGGCGTCGTCTTGAAGGCGCTTTCCAGGGGCGGGTGCGCCTTGGTCAGTTCCTGCCCGGTCATGCCGCCGCCGCAGCCCGTGGTCAAGATCATGCGCCTGGGCAACTGCACTTCGTCGCGCGTCAGGAATACATCAAGCACGCTGTTCGGGATATTGGTCTGCAGCAAGGCGATCTCGTCCGCCGCTTCGATCACGCCCTCGTTGTACAAGTAGCCGACCGCCAGCGCCTCCAGTTGCAGGGGACTGCACATCATCGTCGCCAGCGACTGCCCGTTGACATAGATCGAGAGCAGTTGCTCATCGATCACGCCCCCCTCAACGCTGCTGACCTCGTTCCCCTCGACGACTTGATAGCTCAGCGGCTTGGCCCCCGCCAATTCCTTGACCTGTGTTCTGGTCGTCATCCGGCGTCCTTTTTGCGTTTGCGCCTGGTCTGCTGCCGCATTTCCTCGCTACTCCAGCCCTGCTCGATGCCCCACTCCACCTTGGGCTTCAGGGCGCCGGTCGGGCAGACGCCCACGCATTGCCCGCAAAATACGCAGGGCGACTCGGTCATGGATATGTCAAAGGCCGTCGCCACCGAGGTCTCATGCCCGCGGTTTTTCAGCGTCAACGCGAAGGTGAACTGGGCGTCTTCGGCGCAGACTTGCACGCAGCGCCAGCACAAGACGCACTGTTCGTAGTCGCGCACGTAAAAGGGATTGTCGTCGATCAGCTCGCTTTCGCGCCGCCGCGCATCGGGGAAGCGTTCATCATCGGCGCTGTAGTCCGCCATCATGTCCTGGATTTCCGGCGCTTGCTCCAGGTTGACCGAGGCGTTCAGCATTTCCAGGATGGTGCGTCGGCTGCGCTCGACGCGCTCGTTGCGTGTCTCGACCCGGGTATCGGCGCCGCATTCGGCCACGCAGGCCGGCTGCAAAACGCGCCCGCCATCCACATCGACCACGCAGACGCGACAAAGGCCGTTGGGACTGGTCGCCTCGTGGTAGCAGATGACGGGGATATCGATGCCGGCTTCTTGGGCGGCGTCGAGTAGTGTCGCGCCTTTGGGGACGCTGATCGGCTTGCCGTCGATTGTGAGCGTGATGGTTTCGTCGGTCATGTCCTCATTCCTTCGCGTCAAATATCTCCGGGAACTTCTCCAGCGCGCTCAACACCGCCAGCGCCGCCGTATGGCCCAAGCCGCAAATCGAGGCTTCGCTCATCGTCAGGCCGATATCATGCAGCCGCTCGCGGTCGCCGGCGCGCGGCGCCTCCAGGCGCTCCAGGATTTCGACTTGCCGCTGCGTGCCCAGCTGACAGGGAAAACACTTGCCGCAGCTTTCATGCTGGAAGAACAGCCCCAGCCGCCGGAGCAGATCGCGCAGGTCCGTCGACCGGTTGAAGACCATGATCGCGCCCGAGCCGAAAGTGCTTCCTGCCGCGCGCAAATCCTCGAAGGTCAAAGGTACATCAATCTCATCCGGCAGCAGAAAGGTCCCGGCCGCGCCACCCATCAGCACCGTTCTTAATTCGCCAATGACGCCACCGCAATAGTCGTCGAGGAATCGCCGCAGCGTGATGCCCGGCTGGATTTCGTATACACCGGACCGGCCAACGTGCCCGCTGACCGAGACCAGTTTCGTGCCGGCGCTTTCTGCCGTGCCAAAACGCCTGAACCAGTCCGCGCCTTGCCTGACAATGCCGGGGATGGCGCACAGGGTCTCGACATTGTTCACCGCGGTCGGCGCCCCGAAGAGCCCGAACGTAGTCGGATAGGGCGGCTTCATGCGCGGGAAGCCGCGTTTGCCCTCGATCGCTTCGAAGAGGGCGGTCTCCTCGCCACAGATATAAGCGCCGGCGCCCCGGCGGATTTCAATATCCAGCGCAAAGTCGCTGCCCATGATGCCCTCGCCCAGGGCGCCGGCAGCCTCGGCCTCTCGAATAGCGGAAGCCAGGATGGCGGTTGCATTGGGGTATTCGCCGCGCACGAAGATATAAGCTTTGCCCGTGCCTACGGCATATGCGGCCAGTGCGATCCCTTCCAGCAGCAGGTGCGGGCGCTGCTCCATCAAGACGCGATCTTTGAAGGTGCCGGGTTCGCTTTCATCGGCATTGCAAACGACATACTTGATGTCGCCGGCCGCGCCGCGCGTGAACTTCCACTTCAAACCGGTGGGGAAAGCCGCGCCGCCGCGTCCGATCAAGCCGGAAGCCTCGACTGCCGAGATCACCTGCTCCGGCGATTGCTCAAAGATCGCCTGACGCAGCGCGCGGTAATCGCCGTATCCGGCTAGTGTTTGAGGCGCCGCGTCAAGCGAGGGATCCAGCAAAACCGATTCATCGTCGCCGGCCGGCGTAAAATAGGCGCCATCTCGCTTGTCAAGCAGGTCATCGACCGTCACCCTTGGCAGCGCGATATCATGCTCGCCCCGTTCGCTGACCAGCGCGGCCGGCGCGTAATCGCACATGCCCAGGCAGGGGGAATGCTCAACGGTGTATTCGCCGTCGGGTGTGCTGCCATCGCCGGAGAGGCTCAAGCGGTCGCAGAGCTCATGCAGAACGTCGTCAGCGCCAACCAGGGCGCAGGTCGGGTCCGCGCAGACGCGAATGATGCGGCGGCCAGTGGGTTCGTCGTGGAAGAGCGTATAGAATCCGATGACGCCGTAGATGTCGGCTTCCGGCACGCGCAAGATATGCGAAATCCGATGCACATTTTCGGGGCTGATGCTCCCTTGCGCGCCCTGCAGGTCCCAGAGCGCCGGCAGCAGCGCTTCACGACCGCGCCCGCGATAGGATTCCAATATCGCGTCGATGTCAGCGATCATGCGCCCTCCGCTTGTTCACGGATCAAAAGTTTTTCAGCAGACGCTGTCATAAGTTTTGCTGCCCTGGCTATATTCCGCTAAGCTATCTACAGCATACCCTAAATTGAAATCACAAGCTTGTTTCACATGGGACGAGAGGTGTATTTCGGATTATTGGCAAGTTAAGCGACCCCTAACCTGCCGAAAGCATATCCAACCACAAAGACACAAAGAACACAAAGTAAATGAGCCATTTCTCTGCACCTCTGTGGCGAATCCCCGTCGCGCGATACTCACCGGCGGGCGAGCAGATTGCTCGCCCCTACAGGCCTCATTGATGATCGAGACCCGTAGGGGCGACAAACCTTGTCGCCCGAAAAATATGCCCTGCGCCTCTGTGGTGAGTTTTCGGTTTGTTTTGCATTATTCTACTAGACAGCATTTTGAAGCGATTGTCCTGTGGACACTTGCCAAAATATTGAAATACACCCTGCAACGAGACGCTCGACACAGTGAACAGGAACTCGCTAGAAATCTATACAATTTGTGATCTTTTCGGGCGACTGATAGACTCTGATGAAATTCTACCCCCCTCAGTCCCCCCGCTTAGCGGCTGAGGACATGACAGGTTTTAACTTGGCGGAATACCGCTGCAAAACTTGTAATTTCTGTGGCGATTTCGGGCGACTCACAGAGTCGCCCCTACAATTTTCGCCCAATAAGATGCTTGTGATCGTTGTCCTGTCGCTTTCATAGCCAATCGGATCAAAGCTGTCATGTCCTCAGACTACGAGAGGGGGAGCTAAGCCTGACGGATTCCGTAATAATTTGTTGATTTTCGCAAGGGTCGGCACCTGTTTTGTATTGTTTCGGTACTGTTCCTGTTATCTATACGTATGATTTTAGTAGCGGACAAGTCTTACAAGGCTTGTCCGCTACTGGCGAAAAACAGTTCCGTCTGTCCTTTTCAGTGTGATAATCCGATCGTTCGCAGCCGGAACGCGGGCGACCTGATAGGTCGCCCCTACATCGCTGGTCAATATGTTGTGATTTGGGTCGCCACATTGTGTTGTTTTCTTGCAGTCGGACACATATTAGCGACCATTTGGATCAGCAAAATCGAGTAGCGGAGAAGCCTTACATTTTTTAATCTAATTGATACCTGTAGGGGTCAGCTATTAGCTGACCCATCGCTATCTTACCGTGTTACTTCAAACATGTCCGCTCCTCTCTCTATTAATGGGTCGCGTAGACACTGACCTTCGGTGAGGGTTTGGGGTGAGGGCCGGTTTCCGAAGCTTGTCCCCAACGCTTGAGCGCCAGTATACTCTCTTGACTTGGTATTCAATTATTCGCGTCCGTTTCAGGCGCGGAATAGTCCGGGAGGTCAAGCGGTGATGACCAAGGACTTAGCCTTGCGGCCGCCAGCCACGCCGCTGGTCGTCAACGATCCCTATATGAGCGTTTGGTCGCTGGCCGACCGGCTGACCGACGACGATACCCGCCACTGGACGGGTCAGCCGCACCCGATCTGCGGCCTGCTTCGCATTGATGGCCAGACCTGGCGTTTCATCGGCGCTTCGCTGGACTACATTGGCCTGGATGTGCCGGCCATGCGGCAGACCGCGCTGACCGTCCTGCCAACCCGCACAATCTACCAATTTGAAGCCGGCGGCCTTGCGCTCACGCTGACTTTTATGACTGCCGCGCTCCCCCACAATCTCGAGTTGCTCTCGCGCCCGGTGACGACAATTGAGATGGACCTGCGTTCGCTGGATGGGCGGGCGCATCGCGCAGCGCTTTACATTGATGTGCTGGGCCACTGGGCCGTCGACAATCCGGCGCAGAAGGTCGTTTGGGGGCGTCACCGTCTCGACGATCAGGACTTGCTTTGGATGGGTTCGCTGGAACAGCCGCTGCTGGCGAAATCGGGCGATGACTTGCGCATCGATTGGGGCTATCTGTACTTCGTCTCGATGCAGTCCGCGCGGGGCGCTTTGGCCGACAACTCAACTCTGCGCAGCCAATTTGCGGATGCTGGATCGCTGCCCAATCGCGACGACACCGAGATGCCGCGGACCATCGACAGCCGGCCGCCGCACCCGGCCATGGCCTGGTCTTACGACGCCGGCAATGTCGAAGCGGCGTCCTGGCAGGTCATCCTGGCTTATGACGATGGCTTTTCGGTGGAATACATGCGGCGCAGGCTGCGGCCGTTTTGGCGCCGGGACGGCATGACCGCTGCCGATCTGATCAGCGCGACTCGCCGGCAATTCTCCCACATTCGAGCGGCATGCCGCGCTTACGATGAGGAATTAATGGCGGATCTGCGCGCCGTCGGCGGGGAGAAATACGCGGGGCTGGCGGCCCTGGTCTTCCGACAGTGCCTGGGCGCGCACAAACTGGTTGCCGATCTGGACGGGACGCCCTTGTACTTCTCGAAAGAGAATTTCAGCAATGGCTGCATGGGCACTGTCGATGTCTCTTACCCATCCAGCCCGTTTTTCTTGCTCTTGAATCCCGATCTCCTGGAAGCGATGTTGACGCCGATTCTGGATTATGCCGCTTCCGCGCGTTGGCGGTTCCCCTTCGCCCCGCACGATATCGGGCGTTACCCCCTGGCGAACGGGCAGGTCTATGGCGGCGGCGAAGAGAGCGAGTGGCGGCAGATGCCGGTTGAAGAGTGCGGCAATATGCTGATCATGACGGCGGCGCTCTGTAAAGCCCGTTCGGACTTCAGCTATGCGGAGAAGTATTGGAAGACCCTCACTGCCTGGGCCGAGTATCTCCTGGAAAAAGGACTCGACCCGGAAAACCAGCTCTGCACCGATGATTTTGCCGGGCACCTGGCGCATAATGTCAATCTGTCCGTCAAGGCGCTAGTCGCGATCGCCGGCTACGCCTGGCTCTGCCGGGGCCTGGGGCAGCCGGAGCGGGCGGCGGAGATTCGCGAGCAAGTTGAACGGATGGTTGCCGACTGGCTGCGTATGGCCGATGATGGCGACCATTATCGGTTGACCTTTGATCGTCCCGGCACCTGGAGCCAGAAGTACAACCTGGTCTGGGACCGCCTGCTCGCTCTGGAGCTGTTCCCGCCGGCCCTGCGCGCGGCCGAGATCGCCTTTTACAAGGGGAAACAGGGTCGTTACGGCTTGCCGCTGGATAAGCGCAATACTTACACCAAGCTGGATTGGACGGTCTGGTCCGCGTCCCTGGCGGAATCCCAAGACGATTTCGAGGAGTTCATCACGCCGCTTTTCGACTGGCTTAACGAGAGCGAGAGCCGCGTGCCGTTGACGGACTGGTTCGACACCGACAGCGGCGCGCAAGTGGGCATGCAGGCGCGCTCGGTCGTGGGTGGAGTCTACATCAAGATGTTGTACAATAGTGCGATTCATGAGAAATGGCTTCGGCGCAGGGAGAGCTTCGCTTGAGCGCTTCTCTCGCAAACATAACGGAACGAGGAAGGATTACCGTGCGATTCATTGTCACTCTTCTCTTGGGTCTGTCGCTGCTGACAGGTTGCGCTTCGCAAGCGACCTTCGGCGATGCGATCACTCAAGGCGAACCCACACCTTTTCCAACGCCCGTCGTGCCTAGCAAACCTGTGTATCAGGTGGAGCGCGGCAAAATCGTTTATGAGCGCCGTTTCTTCGGCCGCATCGCGCCGGTTGTCACCGAAGAAATCGCCTTCGAGATTGACGGTCGCGTTCTGGAGTTACTGGTGGAGCGTGGCGCCAATGTGAACGAGGGCGATGTCCTGGCGCGCCTGGATACAAGAGCGCTGGAAGACCAATTGCTCAACGCCGAAGAAGAACTCGCCATCGCCCAATCCATTTTCGAAAGCGCCGATAGCCAGGTTCGCTACGATAGCCAGCGCGCGCAGCTCAACCTGGAAATGGCGCAATTGCGCCTGGACCATGCGTTGGAGCAAGCGGCTGATCCGCCCAGCGCCGACGATGCGCTTAACATCAATTTGCGCAGAATCGAGCGGGGTCTGGCGCAGGTCTCTCTCGACGAGTTGACATCGGGCGTCGATCCACAACTGCGCTTCGACGTCACGCGGGCGGAAAAACGCGTAGACGAAATTAAGGAGATGATCGTCAAAGCCGAGCTTGTCGCGCCGATGTCCGGTCGATTGGTCTATTTCTCGCCCGACCCCGGCGAGCCGATGATCGCTTACGAGCCAATCGCGGTGGTGGCGGATCTCTCGATATTGGAAATCACGGACGAGATGGACGCCGATGACCTGAGCGAACTGGCGGAAGGCATGGCGCTGAGCATCAAGCGCGCCAGCTTGCCCGGCAACATCTATTCCGGCGCCATCGCCAGCTTGCCCTCGCCCTATGGCCTGTCGACCGATGAATATGTTCATGTCGCCTTCGACCAGCAGCCGCCCCTGGATGAATACCAGGTGGGCGATCGTATGGAATTCACCGTCAAAATCGAAGAGCGCGATGACGTGCTCTGGCTACCCATCTCGGCGATTCGCCAATTCAGCGGCCGTAATTTCATCGTCGTCCAAAACGAAGGCGTCCAGCGCCGGGTCGATGTGCGGCTCGGGCTGGAAGGCGACGGCCGGGTCGAAATCCTTGAAGGCGCGGAAGAGAATCAGACGGTCATCGGTCCATGATGCGTAGCAGCTTGCGAATCCGCGCCATCTTCATAGTCGCTCTCAAACGTCTGCTGGCGCAGCCCTTGCTCTCGCTGGCGACGATCGTCGGTCTTACGGTCGCCGTGGCGCTCGTTTTGACCATCCCGATCTATTCCGAATCGGTGGCCTTCCGCATCTTGACCGAACGGCTCACCGAAGGACCGGATCGCATCAACCGACCGCCCTTCTCTTTCATGTTCAGCTACATCGGCTCCTGGAATCAGCCGGTCAATTGGGAGGACATCGGCGGGCTGGACCGCTACCTGCGCGAAAAAGGCGGGGAGGAACTGGGCCTGCGCAGTACCAGAATCGTGCGCCACCTGGAAACGCAAAACTTCCGCTTGTACCCGGCTGACGAAACCAACTACCGCGACGAGAACCGCTCGCTGGATTATGTCAGCTTCGGCACGACGGAAAATATCGAAGCGCAGGTGGAATTGGTGGAGGGCGTTTTTCCGCCGCCGGCCGATCCCGACCCCAACAGCGTTATCGAGGTCATGATCCATGAGGGTTTCGCCTCCGAATTTGGCATGCAAGTCGGCGAAGTCTACTCCGGATACAACTGGCGGCTGGAAAACGACGATCCGATGCAAATCATTCCAATCCGCGTCGCCGGCATTTGGCGCCCTCGCGACGATGAATCGGAATACTGGTTTTACCGTCCCAACGTTTTTGAAGACATCTTGCTCATAAACGAAGCGACCTATGTCAATCGCCTGGCGCCCAATACCGACTCGGAGATCAATCTGGCGGTTTGGTACCTGGTCACCGACGGCAGCAGCGTCAATACCAGCCGCGTCGACGAGTTGCTCCGACGCCATAACGATACCGAAAAGATAGCCGATCAATACTTGCCCGGCACCTATATTCAGGCATCGCCGGAAGAAGAGCTGAGGCCATATCAGCGTATTGTCACTGTACTGACCCTGACCCTGACAGTCTTCAGCATCCCCATTGTAGTCCTGCTGATCGCATTTCTGGTCATGCTGGTTGGTCTGGTTGTGGACGGCCAGCGCAACGAGACGGCGGTCATGCGCAGCCGCGGCACGTCGCCCTTCCAGGTGGTCGGCTTGACCACTGTCGAGGGCATCATTATGGGTCTCATCGCCTTGGCGATCGGCATGATCATGGCAACCGCTTTCACGCAATTGATCGGCACCACGCGCAGCTTTATGGACTTCCGCTGGGGGCAACATTTTATCGTGTCGATCCCGCCAACTATCGGCTCAACGATCGCGCTGGCGCTGGCGTTTACGATTCTGATCCGCGTCGTGCCGACCATCGGCGCCGCCCGCCATACTATTGTCAGCTACAAGATGGACAAGTCGCGCTTGTTGCGGCGGCCCTGGTGGCAGCGCCTGGGGGTCGATATCTTGCTCCTGGCGCTAATCGGCTACTTCTATTATCAGGTCGTGCAGCAAGGCGGACTGATAGACGTGGAAGGCGGGGCGCGCAATATCGACGAGGCTTACAATCAGCCCTTTGTATTTTTGCTGCCGCCGCTGACGATTTTCGCTTTGACGCTGTTCATTCTGCGCCTTTTGCCGCCGATCCTGCGCTTTATGGCCTGGCTGATTCAATGGAGCAACAGCGTCGGCTTGCTGATCGTTACACGACAATTGGAGCGCTCGCCCGGCGCCTACTATCTGCCCTTGATCTTGCTGGTAACGACCATCAGCTTGGGCATCTATACCGCGTCTTTCGCCCGCACCATTGACCGCTATCTCTACGAGCAGCAGTATTACAAAGTCTCTGCCGACCTGTCTGTGCGCGTTTTCAGCCAGACCGGGGGCGGCATTCCCGGCGCCGGCGCCAGCGAAGAGCCCCCCGCTTATATGCACATATCCGAGTTCACCTCGATGCCCCACGTCAGGGGCGCAACCCGCATCGGCGAATACACCGCCAAGGCACGCCTGACTATGACCAGCGTCGAAGGAAGATACGTCGGCGTTGACCGCGCCGACTTGGGTCCGGTCATCTTTTGGCGCCCCGATTTCGCGCCTTACCGACTGGGTTACTTAACCAACGCCCTGGCGCTGCAGCAGGACAGCGTTTTGGTCTCGCGCGAGTTCCTGGAACAGCGTGGTCTGGAAATAGGCGATCTGCTGGAATTGGACATCCGCAGCGCGGGCGATGTATTCAAGATCAATTTGCAGATTGTCGGCAACCTCGATTACTTCCCGCGTTGGTATCCCGAAGATGACGGTCCCTTGTTCGTCGGCAACCTGGACTTTCTCTTTGAACAGGCGCAGCAAGAACTGGCGCATCGCGTGATCGCGCGCATCGAACCGGAATTCAACTCGCGCGTGTTTACCCGCGCCTTGTTCGACCGCGGCGCCTCCGGCGTCCTCATTGAAGAGCCCACGACGCGCATCGAGCGCGAGCAATCGCGACCGGAACGGCAAGGCCTCTTTGGCTTGCTGTCCATCGGCTTCATCACCTCGTCGCTGGCGACCATGATCGGATTCTTGCTTTACACGGTCTTTTCCTATCGCCGTCGCTACGTTGAACTGGGCATCTTGCGCGCCATTGGCTTGTCGCAAGCGTCGATGATGCTTTCTGTTGCCTGGGAACTGGGTCTCTTGATCGTGATGGGCTTGATACTCGGCGTTGGTATCGGATTGGCGGTGAGCCTGCTCTATATCCCCTACATGCAATTTGTCAGCAGCCTGGAAGGGGTCGTGCCGCCCTATGTGATCACGATGGCCTGGACCGAGATCGCCCAGATCGTTGCCCTGTTCCTGGGCACCTTCCTGCTGATTATGATCATCTTGCTGGTGATCCTGCGGCGCATGCGGATTTTCCAGGCGGTCAAGTTAGGAGAGTCGCTCTGATGGCTAGCGAAGATCCATTCGTCATTTGCAACGAACTGTACAAGATATTCAAAGTCGCCGACATCGAAGTGATGGCCCTGCAAGGCCTGGATCTCTCCGTCCGCGAAGGGGAAATGGTCGGCGTCGTCGGGGCGAGCGGCAGTGGCAAGACCACCTTGATGAACGTTTTGGGCGGTTTGACGCGGCCCTCCGCCGGCCAAGTGATCGTCGACGGGCAGAACTTGCTCAAGCTGAGCAATCGCGAACTGACGACTTATCGACAGGTGGACGTCGGTTTCGTCTGGCAGCAAGGCAGTCGCAATCTCATTCCCTACCTGTCTGCGCTTGACAACATCAAATTGCCGATGACGCTTGCCGGCCAGACCGGCACGCAAGTAGACAAGCGCGCGCGTGAACTGATGGACCTGGTCGATCTCGCCGATCGTTATGGCCATAAGCCGATCGCTCTTTCCGGCGGCGAACAGCAGCGCGTGGCGATCGCGGTAGCGCTGGCCAATGAGCCGAAACTGTTGCTGGCGGACGAGCCCACCGGCGAGCTTGACTCCGTGACATCCGACCAAGTCTACAATCTGTTCCGACGTTTGAATCGCGATCTTGGCTTGACGATTTGCATCGTCAGTCACGATCCGCTGGTCGCGCAGCATGTCGGCCGGGTTGTAGCGATACGAGATGGCAAGCTGGCCAGTGAAACGGTGCTGCGCCGGCGCAAACGGAAAGCCCGGCCGCAAGATGACTCGCTGGCCTCAGGAGGGCTTCAAGAGGGCTGGGAAGAACATTTCGAGGAGTTGATCGTCCTGGATTCTGCCGGGCGCTTGCAGATACCCAAGGCTTATCGAGAACAGTTGGCAATCGAAAACCGCGTTGAAATGGAAGTGACGGACCGGGGATTGCTGATCCGGCCGGCACAGAACCTGGAAGAGACTTCGTCACAGAGCGAGATTCAAATCGAACAAGAAATCCGCGCCGGTGACAATGGCGCGGGGGGCGGCCTGCTTTCCAGGCTGGGACTGCGTAAATCCGCAGCAGACGGCGCGCGCGGAAGGGGGCGGAAATGACCACACTTGCCATTGTCGCGCAGGACGTCAGCCGCGTATACGCATCCGATTCGGGCGAGGTAGCGGCAATACAAGATGTGACCTTCGAAATCGAAAGCGGGCAGTTTGTCGCTTTGCGAGGGCGCTCGGGCAGCGGCAAAACTACCTTGCTCAATTGTCTCGGCGGGTTGGACAACCCGACTCGGGGCAAAATCTGGATCTATGGCGACGACATATCCGGGCTGGACGAAAGGGAACGCACCCACTGGCGCCGCGAGAGTATTGGCTTCGTCTTCCAGCAGATGGGTTTGATGCCCAGCTTTTCCGCCTACGAGAACCTGGAATTGATGGCGCGCCTGGGTGGCGTGCCGCGCCGCGAGCGCAAGGAACGCATTCTCAAAAACCTGGAGCAGGTAGACTTGAAGGATTATTACGCGCATCGGCCCTACGAAATGTCCGGCGGGCAGCAGCAGCGCATCGCCATCGCCCGCGCTTTAGTCACGTCGCCGCGTTTAATCCTGGCTGATGAACCGACCAGCGAACTGGATAGCGAGACGACGCACATGATATTGGCTGTTTTGCAAAGTATCGTGCGCGAAGAAGCTGTCACGATCTTATTGTCTAGTCACGATCCGATCGTCGACGAATACGCAGACCGCATCATCCATCTGCGCGATGGGCGGATTGCCGAATCCCCCGAAGAGGCCAAGAGGATGCCTCAGTTGGCGGGGATGATCTAAGGAAGGCCCGGGGCTATGGGTTTGCCACTGCTATTGTTCTTCTTCTACTTCATGAGCGACACCATTCATTTTCACGATGTTAGCCTGGAGGCCGGCATCACTGCTTCTCACCGTGCGATCTGGCAGGAGGAAGCGCCGCGGCGATTGGGCGAGCAGTATCTGGCCGCCGGGACAGCCTGGGCCGATTATGACAACGACGGCTGGGTCGATCTCTTTGTCACCGGCAACCTAGATCCCAACGTTTTGTACCGCAACAATGGCGATGGCAGCTTCGTGGTATCCGAATTCTCGGAAGCGCTGAGCTTGCCCGATGTGCCGAGCGGCGGCGCTGTCTGGGCCGATTATGACAATGACGGCTGGCGCGATCTATATGTGCTGAATATGGGACCGAATCGGCTCTTCCGAAACCTCAACGGCGAGGGCTTTGTCGATGTGACGCTCGAGGCCGGCGTCGGCGACATCGGCAAAGGCAGCACAGCCGCTTGGGGCGATTATGACGCGGACGGACATTTGGACCTCTACGTCGTCAATTGGTCCTGCGTTCCAGAATGCGATCTGGAGGATTTTTCGCGCAGCCGCGATGCGCTCTACCACAACGATGGCGATGGCAGCTTCACCGATGTCTCGGGCTTGCTGGGCTTCGAGCAATTGTTGGGCGCCGGCTTCTCGGCCAGTTGGGTTGACTATGACAACGACCGCGATCTCGACTTGTATGTCGTCAATGACAAGGTGGTGAACGCCCTGGGCAATGTGCTCATGCGCAACGACGGCCCCGGCTGCGACGGTTGGTGCTTCACCGACGTTTCCGCGGCCTCGGGGGCGGATTCGGTCGTGCACGGCATGGGCTTGGCCACCGGCGACTACGACAACGATGGCGACCTGGACTTTTATTTTTCCAATATGGTGAATGCCATGGTCCTGCTGGAGAACCAGGGCGACGGCAGCTTCGTCAACAGCACGGACTTCGCCAAAGTAGGCTATGACACCGGGCAGTCCGTCGGCTGGGGCACGGCCTTTCTTGATTTCGACAACGACGGCTGGCTGGATTTGTTCCTGGCATCGACCGGTCTGGCGCCGGACTCCGGTTCCCGCGGCGGGCAACTTGATGAGCCCGATCAACTGCTCCATGGCTTGGCCCCGGAATATGGTCCCGTCGGCATGCACTTTCAGTATCCCGATATGCTCTATCACAATCAGCGCGATGGCAGTTTCGCCGCGGTCAACCAGGACCTGTTCAACCAAGGCGCGCATCCGACCATGGGCTTCAGCACCGCCGATTACGACCGCGACGGCCGCGTGGACTTCGCGCTGACCTATTGGGATGTCGGCCACCGCTTGTTCCAAAACGACAATCTCGCCGCCCGCCTGAACAACTGGATCGCCTTTGACCTGCAAGGCGGCGCCGGTATCGATCGCGACGCCATTGGCACACGGGTGCGCGTCGACACCGTCGACGGCTTGTCGCAGATCCGCGAAGTCAAATCCGGCTCGAGCCTGGGCGCGGGGAACGAGCTGGCGCTGCACTTCGGCTTGGGCGAATCCCAAATCATCCGTGTGCTCGTCAGCTGGCTCAATGGCGATTACCATGAATACACCCGGGTCGCGGTCAACCAGCGCTGTTTGATCACGCCCGAAAAGATGGAGTGCGAGAATCAACCGTCTTCACAGTAGGCTGTCACGTCCCTGTAACCCCTAGTTGAAAGATGGCAACATGAGACAGTCCTCGACACATACGCTGCTATTGACGATTGTCTTTCTCGCTCTGATAGCGCCTGTATCCCTGGCGCATCAGCCGGTCTGCGAATTCGCCGACCTAGGCGCGGGAACGCCCTGGCGCGTGCCTGATCCCAGCATTTCTTATGCCTATTTTGGCAACATGTATCCATCGGGCGATGTTGACTACTTCAGTTTTCAAGCCGAGCGCGGGCAATCCGTCCTCCTCAGCCTGAGCATCCCCGCCATCTCCGATCAGGCGGTTTTCTCGCCGGTGATGGCGGTTTATGGTCCCGGCATCGAGGCCGGCAGCGATGCGCAATTGCCTGATTCGCTGGAAATCCCCGCGGGGCAAAACGCCAAGATGGTCCCGCTGGGCGCGGCGCCGGTCTACTGGTTCGAGCCCTTCAGTCGCAAGTACTTCTGGAATTGGGATGACTATTTCTTCAAGGCCCCGGCATCGTCGACCTATACAGTGGCCCTCTGGCATCCGGGTGATGAGATCGGGCGCTATGCCTTTGTAATCGGCCAGCGCGAGGTCTTCGGCGGCGATCTGGAATGCTACCAAACCTATAGCTCGTATTGGACGCCGCTGGAAGCCGGCCGTAATCCCTACCGCGATCGCTTTGTTGAGATGGATGCCGACCGGGCGCCTGTGGTTGACCTGCAACTGATCCCGCTCGCTGGCGGGGGCTACAACCTGCGCGTTCAGACGCTCAATTTCATATTCACCCCGCAAAACATTGACACGGACCCGGTTCCCGGCGAGGGGCACGCGCATCTTTATGTTGACGGCGTGAAAATCGCTCGGTTATACGGCGAGTGGTTCCATCTGGGCGCGTTGCCCGCGGAGGCCGAGTCGCTGACAGTCACGCTTTATGCCAACGATCACAGCCCCTTCACCGTCGATGGCGTACCCGTTTCCGATACGCTGCATCTGGTTGATATGATGCAAGGGGACGCAGAAGCGTGATCGGGGATTTGCACACGGTGGTCGGCCGCATCAAGGCGCTGCTCGACGCCGAAGGTTGCTGGTACGAAAGCTTTGAGCATGAGCCGGTGCGCACGAGCGAGGAAGCGGCGGCCACGCGCCCTGGGTATGCGTTGCATCAGGGCGCCAAAGCCATCATCTTGCGCGTGAAGCGATCGAAGCGGGACAAGTTCTTTGTGATGCTGGTTTTGCCGGCCGATCGCCGCTTCGACGCGAAAGCGGTCAAGGACTATTTTAAGGCGCGCGACATCCGCTTCGCCAGCGAAGCCGAAGTAGCGACGCTGACAGGCGGCATTCAACCCGGCGGCGTACCCCCCTTTGGCAACTTGTTCGACTTGGCCGTTTTCGCGACGCCTCAGCTCTTTGCGGTGGAGCGAATCGTGTTTAATGCTGGCGATCGACGGTACTCACTGGCGATGCGCAGCGCGGACTATCGAGAACTGGCGCAGCCCGAGGTGTTCTCATTTGTCTGATTCTTCAGCGGAAAACAGGTCGGTTGTGGCAGCCGCAAATGGGACAGTGTGGAAAGCGGATCGACTAGATGCCGTCTGACGTGATGGTAGCGGGCCATATCGCGCTCGATATCTTGCCGGATATGTCCACCCTCAAGCCCGAGGAAGTCATCGGCGCCGGCAAAGTGTTCGAGATCGGCCGCATTTCTTATTCGACCGGGGGCGCAGTTTCGAATACGGGCTTGGCGCTGCATCGCTTGGGCATTGATGTTGATCTGCTTGCGGTCGTCGGCGCGGACTGGGTGGGCCGGGCGATCATTGATTACGTGAGGGGATACGACAGCGCTCTGGGCGATCACATCCGCGTCCTGCCCGATGCCGCCAGCGCCTATACGATTGTCATTGAGCCGCAGAACCACGACCGCACTCTGCTGACGCATACCGGCGTCTATCACGGCTTCGGCGTGGATAACATTGATCTCGACCTAGCAGCCAACTGCAAACTCTTTCATCTGGGATATCCGACGCTGCTGCCGCGACTGTATGAGCATGATGGCGCCGGATTCCTTGAACTCCTGCAAGCCGTCAAAGATTTGGGACCCGTCACCAGCGTCGACATGAGCTTGCCCGCCCCCGACAGTCCCGGCGGTCAAGCGGATTGGCGGGGCATTCTGCGCCGCTGTCTGCCCTTTGTTGATATCTTTGTGCCGAGCATCGAAGAGATCATGTTCATGCTGCGGCGCGCCGATCATGATCGCTGGGCTGGCCAGATCATCGCGCGTATGACAGCCGAATACCTGGCCGATCTGGCTGGAGAACTGCTGGAGATGGGCGTTGGCATCGCCGGATTCAAGCTCGGGGAACGCGGACTCTACTTGGAGGCTTCGTCGGACGCGGGGCGCCTGGCATGCTTGTCAAGAATCGGGCAAGCGCCTGCGGCTTGGGCCGGCATTCGGACCTGGCGCCCGCCCTTTCAGGTGCGGGTGGCCGGCACGACCGGCGCCGGCGACGCCGCCTATGCCGGTTTGATCGCCGCGCTGATCCGCGGGCTGGATTATCAAGAATGCGCCCGTTGGGCCTGCGCGGTGGCCGCCTGCAATATCGAAGCGGCTGACGCCACCAGCGGCGTGCGGGCTTGGGAGGAAACCGAAGCGCGTCTCGCTGGGGATTGGCCAACCCGCGCGCTTTAGTCATGCTTCCCTGGCGATGCTCTAACTACTCTTCGGAAGAAGCGCAATCAGCAGGATTGATACCAAGCTGAAGCCCGTTACGATAATCAGCATCGGACTGTAGGAATTGAAGAGGTCATAAATCAGGCCGGCGGCGAAGGGCGCCGCAGTGCCGGCCAAAGTCAGGAAGAACGCCATCGAACTGCTGATTCGCCCGTAAAATGCGGTGCCGTAGGTATCGGCAACGATCAGAGGTCGTATGAGCGTATTGGTGCCAATCGCCATGCCGAATAAACCTATGAAAAGGATGATCAGCAATGGCGAACTGCCCAATAGTAACGTGGCCAGAGCAAGCGTCAGCAGGACGAAGACGCCGAGCGCCATGGTTCTGTTGGAAAAACGCCATTCGACCGCCGCGAAGATCATCCTGCCGACCACTTGCATGATGCCGATGGCGCCGCTGGCGACCGCGGCGCTGCTGGAGTGAATGCCCATGCTGATCAGCAGCGGAATGAAATGCACGCGCACGGCCACCATACACAAGCTGGATAGCGCAAAAGCCAGGGTCAAGATCCAGAAAAAGCGCGATTGGAATGCCTCTCCGAGACTGATCGATTCGTTTTTGCCTCGCTGCATAGGTTGCGATTCGCCGTCGGGCTGCAGACCCAGGTCCCTTGGTCGGCGGCGCAGCACCAAGGCGTGCAGCGGTATCGTGATCGCGCCCAGCAAGACGCCAAGTACGAATACCGCCTCCCGCCATCCCCGCGCCACCAGCAAGGCATCGGCCAAGGGGATGAAGATCGTGCTGGCGAAACCTGCTATGAAGGTGAGCAAAGCCATAGCCCGGCCCCGTTTGCTCACGAACCAGTTGGCGATGACTATAAAGGCGGGCTCGTAAAGGACGGCAGCGCTGCAGAAACCCAGCAGCGCCATGACAAGCACGAATTCGGGCAGCGTACTTACCCGCGACCAGAGCAGAACCATCACCGTCGAGCCAATCGATCCGAGCGTCATCAAGAGGCGCGATCCGTGTTTGTCCAACCAGTAGCCGACCGGGAAAGCGAAGATGCCGGTGAGCAACCACATGAGCGAAAACGCGCCCGAAATCTCTGCCCGCGACCAACCCAGTTCCGCTTCCATCGGCGTGATGAAGACCGAGAAGGCGTAGAATATCACGCCAAAGGAAACAGTTTCGGTGATAGCGAGCGCCAGGGCGATATACCAGCCGTAGTAAATTGGCTCGCGCTTGAATAGTCGGTGCATGGGACTGGGTTCGCGTAGGTAAAATACGCCGCTCTTTCATCGCAAGCATATCGGCAAAGGCGCATATCGCAAGTGGCAAACGCATGGCGGACCGGACTGCGAGAACATCGGCACTTGCGTTATACTCGGCTGCGGATTGAGACCGGAAAAGGAGTAGACCCATGCCCTTGCGCAGTCATGATTGGTTCTTGCGGGACGGGCAAGCTGGGTTTAAGTCTCGCAGCCGCATGAAGAACCAGGGTACGCCGCAGCAAATGTTCGACGGCCGCCCCGTCATCGGCATTTGCAATACCTGGTCGGAACTGACGCCCTGTAACGCCAACCTGCGCATCCTTTGCGAACACGTCAAGCGAGGCGTCTTGGAAGCCGGCGGTTTCCCGCTGGAATTTCCCGTGATGTCGCTGGGCGAACCGCTGATGCGCCCGACGACCATGCTCTACCGTAATCTGGTCAGCATGGATGTCGAAGAATCGATCCGCGCCAACCCGCTTGATGGCGTAGTGCTGCTGGTCGGCTGCGACAAAACCACGCCGGCCGCCATCATGGGCGCCTGCAGCGTCGATCTGCCCACGATTGTCGTGACCAGCGGCCCGATGTTGAATGGCAAGTTTCAGGGGCGGGATATCGGCGCGGGCACGGACAAGTGGCGCTTCACCGACGACTGGCGCACCGGCAAGATGACTACGGCGGATTATATCGAATCCGAGACCTGCATGTCCCGCAGCGACGGGCATTGCATGACCATGGGCACGGCATCGAGCATGGCCTGCGTGGTCGAGGCCCTCGGCCTGATGTTGCCCGGCGGCGCGGCGATCCCCGCGCCCGATGCGCGCCGCCGGCGTCTTTGCCACTTTAGCGGCAACCGCATCGTGGAGATGGCGAAAGAAGAACTGCGGCCGTCGAAGATACTGACGCGGGACGCCTTCGAGAATGCGATCAAGATCAACGCCGCCATCGGCGGCTCGACCAACGTCATCCTGCACTTGCTGGCCATCGCCGGACGCATCGGCGTTGATCTGCGCCTGGACGATTTTGATGCCCTGGGCAGCCAGGTGCCGCTGCTGGTCAACCTAAAGCCGGCGGGCGACTTCCTGATGGAAGAATTCTATTATGCCGGCGGTTTGCCGGTGGTGATGCAGAACGCGGCATCCTTGCTTGATATGGATGCGATCACGGTTACGGGCGAGTCTCATGCGCGGAACACGGCCGGGGCGGTCTGTTTTGACGAGAGGGTCATCAGCGGGCTGGATGCGCCTTTTCAACGAGAGGCGGGCATCGCCGTTCTGCACGGCAACCTCTGCCCTGACGGCGCAGTCATCAAGCCCTCCGCCGCCACGCCAGAATTGATGCGACATCGCGGTCGCGCCGTCGTTTTCAAGTCGCTGGACGATTTCCACGCCCGCATTGACGATCCCGATTTGGATGTCGACGAAGACTGCGTGCTGGTGATGCAGAATGTCGGTCCCAAAGGCTTCCCCGGCATGCCCGAAGTGGGCAATATGAGCCTGCCGCGCAAGCTCCTGGACAAGGGAGTGAGCGATATGCTGCGCATTTCCGATGGTCGCATGAGCGGCACGGCTTACGGCACGGTCGTTTTGCATGTCGCGCCGGAATCGGCGGTGGGCGGGGCGCTGGCCCTGGTGCGCGATGGCGATATGATCGAGTTGGATGTCAGCCGACGCCGCTTGCGCCTCGACATATCGGCAGATGAATTGGAATATCGCCGCGCCCAGTGGCAGCCATCCGCCACGCCTAGCCCCAGAGGATATACTCGCTTGTTCACGGATCATGTGCAACAGGCCGATTTGGGCGTTGACTTCGATATTCTGAAGGGCGGATCTGGCCACGAGGTGATACACAATGCCGAGGCGCAGGCCGAAGGCAAAGTGGGAGCAACTTGAGCGACAGGCCAGCAAGATGAATGGAAGATGAACGGGAGATGAGCGATCGGCGGCGACTATGTCGCTGATTTGGAAAAGGACCGGTTAAAGACCCTATACTGGCAATAATCGCACTGAGTATAAGAAAGCAGGTTCCCATGCCAACACTGGAAAACTTCAGCCAATTCGAGGGCCGCTACTGGGATACGGCTGCCATCCGCAACGCCTTGGACTACCAGGGCGTCAAAGCGCCGCATACCGGCGAACCATTTAGCGAAGCGATGTTGCTGGGCATTAGCGGCGGCATCACCTTCGGTTACTTCACCTTTCATTACAAGGGATACGATCCGCAGGTCAACTTGCTGACGCGCAATACCTTCGGGCCGATGGAGACGATTTTCGATCGTCTGGGCATCGCCCGCGACGCGCGGCAGACGGCCAGCGCCGACAAGGGACGGCAGAACTTGATAGACGCGCTGGAAGAGGGCTACGCGCCAGTAGCCAGCCCGGATGGATCGCTGCTGCCCTACAATGCTTTGCCCTATGACAGTGCCAACTGGTACACCATGCCGCTGGTCATCTTTGGTTATGAACCTGACAAAGGCGAGGCCTACATCTCGGACCGCAGCCGGGTGCCGCTGACTGTCAGCGCGGAGGACCTGGACAAGGCCCGCGGACGGGTCAAAAAGGACAAGCAGCGCCTGCTGCTGCTGGGCCATCCGGAGGAAGCCAAGCTCGCGGACGCGATTCGTCAGGGGCTGGAAGACTGTGTCCGCCTGATGACCGAGAAACCGCCCAAGGGCTCGGCCAAGAACTTCGGACTGCGCGCAATGGCGCACTGGGGAGAGATGCTGGAGAAAAAGAGCAAAGGCAGTTGGGCGCGGGAGTACCCGACCGGGCGTCCGCTGTTGGCCGTGCTGATCAGCTCCTATACCTTCCTGGGCCCGGCCTTTGGCAAGACTATGGCGGCCGAGCGTGATGTCTATGCCGATTTCCTGGATGAAGCGGCGGGCGCGCTGAACTTGCCGGCGCTTGAGAATGTGGCGCTGCGCTATCGCAAGGCTGGGGAGACCTGGCGGGGATTGCTGGGCGCGCTTTTGCCCCAGAGTGTGCCTTTCCTGAAAGACGTGCGAGACAATATCGACCGCAAAACCGACTTGTTTATCGAGCAGGGCGCGGCGCAGCTGGATGAGATCGTCGCCTGTTACGACAGAATCGAAGCCGCGAAGACCGCTAGCGAGAGCGATTTCCCCATGACGGAAGCCGAGATCGCCGACCTGCGAGACGAGATTAGGGCTCAGCTTGCCAATGTGCGCGAAGCGGAAGAAGAAGCGGTATTGGCCTTGAAGGCGGCGATTGCTTGATATGAGTCTGAGGCCGAATGCGCTATATTCCCTCCTTGAACGGCGCCTTCAAAAAGGCGTCAATAGCGTCTCGGTCGGCTCTATCCAATAAGTTGAGCCAATTGAACATGAAGAAACTATCGATGGCGATCTGCCTGCCAAACTCACTTCTCTGCACGGGATATCCAATCAGTTCAAAACTGTCATAAGCCACGAAATTGTTCGAGGCTCGCGTAGTTGGCAAGCCTGCCTCGAAGGCTTCGGTACATCCTGGCAAACGCGCCCAGAAATCCGCTCGCCATTCTTGATGCGGTTTGATATAGGGCAGCAACTCCTCAATCGATTCGCTGTTGATTCCCAGACGGACTATGACTTGATACTCCTTTATCAGCGCTAGAAGCGTCGCCAGCTCTTCATTTGTGCAGCGAGGCAGGCCGACCTCTTGCGACGAAGGGACTTCGCTTTGTCCGCGGCGGGCAATGGCATCCGCTATTTCATCGAATCGGCTTTGCAGGGCGTTCAAATCAGCTTGCCGCGATGGATACAGGTTGGCTATCTCGTCAGCGCCGGCCCGCTCCAGGGCTGTCGAGGCAATACCGTCGCCGAGAATCTGCCGAAATAGCATCGCGATCTGCAGGGCTTCCGCACAGCGCGGCAGCTCCGACAAGACATCTTCATACTTGGCAAATTCTTTGTCTATATGCCAGAACGAAGCCTCAGCCCTGCCGATTCCAATGATCGTCTCTCGCAGCTTGGCCGGGTCAAGAGCGCTGTTTTTGACGAGCTCGATAAGCTGATATTCTGAACACGCAGGAAAATTGTTGTCATAGGGACGCGCGTCATGCTCCGCGCTGCTTTCCCCCCCGAGTTCGGCGATGCGCGCGGTCAATTGTTCTTGCAGAACGCTATTCGCCATGTCGGCTGAGCCGACGCCGGGGACCAACTGAACCAGGGAACTCGCGACATTCTGGGCGATCGTCAGTGTCAGGTCCAGCCCGATCAAGCAATCAGGCATTTCGGCTTTGACCTTTTCGCGTAACTCGATCCTGCCATCGATATACTCCTGGAAGCCGCCCCATCTGGTATAACTTGACGCCAGTTCCAGCATGGCTTGGAACTCGCTGATTATTCCCAGAATACGATCTGTTTCGGCAACAGAGCATCTAGGCAAGCCATCAGTATTCGGATAAGCCCGATCCGCGGGTTCCGGGCCGGGGATCTCAGCGAGGATTTCGTCCAGTCTTTTGCCAAGGCTGTGTCCGCCACTGATGGTTTGGCTAAGTGAGTCTTGCCGAACTTGAAAGGCGTATAGCGAAAAATAATCACCGGCGCTGCCATGCAAGAGCAAGCCGAGCTCCAGGGCCTCGGCGCAGGCGGGCAAGTTCCGCCAACTGCCTTCTCGCCATTCAACTTGCGCAGCGCCAAAGTCGAGCAGGTCATCCAATTCGCGAATGCGCCGCGCCGATTCGATCAGCGCCTGATATTCGCCGAGTGCGGCGGACACGGTAGAAGTCTCTTCTTTGCTACAAGCTGGAAGCTGCCCGCCATGGCGCCAAAGTGGCGGACCCGCTTCAAGGTCTATTGCGCCTCCCCGAATTCTCTCGTGGAAGTCTAGTCTGTTCCCGGCAAAAGTCTTCAGGTAAGGGATAGAATCGTCCGGCGCTTCCGCATAGACCAGCCCGATGAACGCGGCGTAGTCATCCACGATGTGGCTCATTTGCAGGCCCATCTCAAATGCCAGGTTACAGTCGGGCAAATTGACCAGCAGATTGTCGCGCCACTCAATCATATAATCGAGCAATGGCAGCAAGCGCTCCATGCCGCCGAAACCAAACATCCGCTCGTCCAATACCTGGTATTGCGCCACTACTCTCGACAAGGCGCCAAAGTCGGCATCCGAACAACTTTGCAAATACAACGGCGATTCCTCGACTATTGAACGCGCTCTCAACACCAGCGGGAAGGTATCGAGCTGAGTCGAACTCAAGCCCACCTCTTCCATATAGGGATCGGCCTCCTCAGGCACGCCTATGGTTGCGAATGACATCGCAGCGACGATGTTGCTTGCAGCTTGGCTTAGCATCAAAATTTTTTCTATGTCTTTGGCGCAAGCCGGCTCGTGGGACCAGAGGCTTTGCCGCCAGGCGATTTCTGCTTTGCCGATTGTGATAAGGTCTTCAGCGGATTGAGCCGTCGACAAAGCTTCGGTAAAGGCTTCGAATGCCGGCAGGCTGTTCTCAAGATTAATCCGTTGCTTTTTTGTACAGATAGGCCAGTCTTCGAGGGGCGCGGAAGGATCCACCTCGCTGTTCTCGATCAACCTGGCCAGCTCGTCGACGCGGTCGGCATTGCGATTGAATACCTTGAAATAGGGATGGTTTTCCTCGGCAAAACCAGCGTAGATAAGCGCGGTTCCGGTTACGACGTCGTTGACGGCTCGATACATTAGCCATAGCAGTTCGACAGCTTCGCGACAGGGCGGCAGATCGGAGACCCCGTCGCTCTGTGTATATACGACTTGAGTGATTGCTACATCGAGTTGACTTTCATGCGCCCAGTTCTCGCGCCAGGCATATTGGCGATGAGCCAAATCCAGCAGGTCATCTATTGACGCGATCTCCTTTGAGTCGGCAATGATCCCTTGGTATTCCGGCAGCAAGGGAGCGAGGCCGGCGAGTTGCGGCTCCGAACAAGCTGGCAACGATACGCCCTCTACGGTCGACGCCTCTTTTCGACTGTCATCATGTAGGAGGTCGCGTAAGTCGCTGACCGTTTGACTGTACTTCTCCGGATAAAAGGCGTCGTCAAGCGGATCGATAAAGGGATTCAAGGCTTCCCTGAAGTCGGGATTACCTCTTGAGGACTCTCGAATGCCATAGTGCATTGCCCAATAGGCGGCGATGTAACCCGCTTCTCGCGTTGTCTGCCAGAAGAAATCTATGGACTCCGCACAGCGTGGCGCTGTATTCCAGATCGCAGAACGGTAACTCAGTTGCTCTTCGGCATAGTCCAGGGCGTCCTCCAGGCTGTTGATGCTGCTCGCCGTCGAACGCAAGGCCTCATAAGCGGGTACAGTTGCAAGTACCGCTTGCAGATACTTGGTCGAACAGCGCGGATAATCGCTCTGCGAATGCGATGCGGGTATTGTCATCAAAAGCGCAATCAAACTTGCTATCAGTGATAGTCGCATCTTTGCCTCCGTCAATTGACAGCCGCCTTTGCTCGTTCATTCTACTGAAGTTCCCGTTGAACAGGCAAATCGTTGCTGCGCCTGCGTAGGGGAATCGAATGAGAGCGATTTCTTCTGGCCTCCGACTATGTTGCTGCCACCGATGAATTTCGCTATGATACGGTCTTGTCAAGCTTAACGGGAGTTGCTCGGAATATGAAAGCAATCATGGTGATGTTCGATTCGCTGAACCGGCACATGCTGCAGCCCTATGGCGGCGATTGGGTGCATACGCCCAATTTCCAGCGCCTGTCCGAGCGCAGCGCGACCTTCGACAACGCATTTATCGGCAGCATGCCCTGTATGCCGGCGCGGCGAGAACTGCACACCGGGCGCTACAACTTCCTGCATCGCAGTTGGGGACCGCTGGAGCCCTTCGACGATTCCATGCCGCAGATCCTGGATGAAGAAGGCATCCATTCCCATCTGGTCACCGATCACTACCATTATTGGGAAGACGGCGGCGCGACCTATCACAATCGTTTTTCCACCTATGAACTGGTGCGCGGTCAAGAAGGCGACCTGTGGAAGGGCGATGTCGACGCGCCCCAGCTGGAGATTAGTCCAGCCCAACGGGCGGTTAACGTTCGACAAGACCTTGTCAACCGCGGCTATATCACCGAAGAATCAGCCATGCCGCAGGCGCAGACCTTCACGCTGGGAAGCGAGTTCATCCGCAAAAACGCCGCTGCCGACAATTGGTACCTGCAGATCGAGACCTTCGATCCGCACGAGCCCTTTTTCACGCAGGAGGCGTGGAAAGCGCTTTATCCGCACGAATACGACGGACCGCTTTTCGATTGGCCGCCCTATACCCGCGTGCATCAATCGCCGGAAGCCGTTCATCACATGCGCTGCGAATATGCGGCGCTGATGAGCATGTGCGATCACTACTTGGGTAAAGTGCTCGATCTGATGGACGAACTGGACCTGTGGGACGACACCATGCTGATCGTCAACACTGATCATGGTTTTTTGCTCAGCGAACACGATTGGTGGGGCAAAATGCGCATGCCCTGGTACAACGAACTGGCGAATATCCCGCTCTTCATCTGGGATCCGCGCGCCGGCGTCAGGAACGAGCGCCGCAGCAGTCTGGTCCAGACCATTGACCTGCCCGCGACAGTTCTTGATTACTTCGGCGTCGATCGGCCGCCGGATATGCAGGGACTGCCCCTGGGTGAAACGGTCGCGCATGACACAGCCCTGCGCGAGGCTGTCTTGTACGGCATACACGGCGGGCACGTCAACGTGAATGACGGAAGTTATGTTTACATGCGCGGGGCGGCGAATGCAGACAATCAGCCGCTTTACAATTACACGCTCATGCCGACGCACATGCGCCACCGCTTCGGGGTCGAGGAACTGCAAGCGATCGAGTTGCAGGCGCCTTTTGCCTTCACCAAGGATTGCCCAACCATGAAGATCGGCACGCATCGCAGTCCCTGGGCGATCCCGGTCTTCGAGACCATGCTCTACGATCTGGACAGCGATCCCGGGCAGTTAAACCCGATTGAGGATGCCACCATAGAGGGGCGTATGGCCGAGAAACTGCTTGACCTCATGCGCGCCAACGACGCGCCGCCCGAACAATTCACGCGCCTGGGGCTCGAGCGCGCCTGAGCCCAAGCACATTTCCGACATTGCCGTCGCCATCGTCCTGCGACCGCCAGGCCAGCAAGCGAGGTTCCAACGTGAAAGTGATCATGGTCATGTTCGACTCGCTCAATCGGCGCATGCTGCAACCCTACGGCGGCGACTGGGTGCATACGCCTAATTTTCAGCGCCTGTCCCAGCGAAGCGCGACTTTCGACAACGCATTTATCGGCAGCATGCCCTGCATGCCGGCGCGGCGCGAGTTACATACCGGGCGCTACAATTTCCTGCATCGCAGCTGGGGGCCGCTGGAGCCCTTCGACGATTCCATGCCCCAGATCCTGGATGAAGAAGGCATCCATTCCCATCTTGTCACCGATCACTACCACTATTGGGAAGACGGCGGCGCCACCTATCACAATCGTTTTTCCACCTATGAACTGGTGCGCGGGCAAGAAGGGGACTTGTGGAAGGGCGATGTTGCTGCGCCCCAGGTTGAGACAGCAGAGACCAGGAACTCGGTCAACTTCCGACAAGACCGCGTCAATCGTAGCTATATCACCGAAGAAATCGCCATGCCCCAGGCGCAGACCTTTGCGCTGGGTACCGAGTTCATCCGCCAAAACGCCCATGCCGACAATTGGTACCTGCAGATCGAGACTTTTGATCCACATGAGCCTTTTTTCACGCAGGAGCAGTGGAAGGCGCTTTACCCGCACGACTATGACGGTCCGCTATTCGATTGGCCGCCCTATGCGCGCGTCGATCAGCCCCCGGAGCAAGTTCAGCACATGATTTATGAATATGCCGCATTGATGAGCATGTGCGATCATTATTTGGGCACGGTGCTCGATGTCATGTATGAGCTTGATCTGTGGGACGATACCATGCTCATTGTAAACACGGATCACGGCTTCTTGCTGGGCGAGCACGACTGGTGGGGCAAAGGGCGTATGCCCTGGTATAAGGAGTTGGCCAATATCCCGCTCTTCATTTGGGATCCGCGGACCGGCGTCAAGAACGAGCGCCGCAGCAGTCTGGTGCAGACGATTGACCTGCCCGTTACAGTGCTGGATTGTTTTGGCATTGATCCAAGGCCGGACATGCAAGGCAGGCCGTTGGGCGATGCTGTCGCCGCTGACGACGTTGTTCGCGAGGCGGCGCTATTCGGTGTCCATGGCGGGCATGTCAATGTCACCGATGGGCGCTATGTCTATATGCGAGCCCCACAGAGCGCAGACAATCAGCCTTTGTATAACTATACCTTGATGCCCACGCACATGCGGCATCGTTTCAGCGCCCATGAACTCAAGGCCATGACCTTGCAAGAGCCGTTCGACTTTACCAAGGGCTGCCAGACGCTGAAGATCCGCCCAGAGCGCAATCGCTATATGACCGAGGCTTTCGAGTCCTTGCTTTATGACCTGGAAGCAGACCCCGGTCAACAGAATCCGTTGCAGGACGCGGCGCTCGAAGGCCGGATGATCGAAAAGATGCTTGACCTGATGCGCGCCAACGACGCCCCGCCCGAGCAATACCAGCGGCTGGGTATCTGAGCACGCCCCCGATACCGGCAATTGCGCAAAAGATTGCCGATACGCCTAAGTTCAGATAGTATTTGTATAATGATCATGAATACTTATTAGAAGACGTTTATGGGCTCTTTGGAAACAGATTCGCGGTTTTCGCAGCGGAGCCGCCTTGATGCGAAGAAAACACATCGTATCGGCTCTCGCTCTGCGAAGCGCCTCATAGTTGGCAAAGCTCTTCTGTCGATGCGGGTACATCCTCATATCAAATAGACCGCGGCGCTCATGTGGAGAGAAGCCTCATCATTTTGCGGCAACGAAAAATACTCTCGGGCTCGCTCAAAGCGACAAGCCTCTAACTCTAGTGAGCATGTCCGTCAAACAAATAAGAAAGTGTTAGAAAAAGGAGGACTTAGCGATCCCAAAATAGACAAGGCAGAACTCATCATTGGCGGTTACTCCTGTGAGTTCGCTTCGAACAACTGGCATTGATGGGTCATTCTAGGGCTCGATGGCGACCATCGGCTATCCGCTAAGGCTGGTGTTCTTGGAGTTGAGATGGTGACAAGTTTAGGTCTTCGACGAACTTCGTCAGTGGAGCAGCGAGCTTCGGCCTGCTGTGACACTCGGGAATGAGCGCGAAGACGCCCGTCTCCGGATACATCAACCTACCCAATAATCTTCGAAAAAGATCAATAGAGTTGTTTAACAAGGAGTGAAAACCCATGAAACGTAAAGCCCTAAGCATTTTTGTTCTTCTGCTGGCATTGGCAGCATTCATGCCAGCCGGCATTCTGGCTCAGGACATGGTAGAGCTTGAGCTTTGGTACCACGGCGGCACACAAGAAGAAAACGACGAGACCCGCGCTCAAGTCGACCGCTTCAACGCCATGCAAGACGCGATTCAGGTTAACTTCGTCGAGCTCGCTGGTTCTTTGGTAGCCGGCACCGGCTACAACGACGCCGTGAACGCCGCTGCCGTGGCAGGTGACCTTCCCTGCATTCTCGATCTGGATGGTCCGAACCTGTATAACTACGCCTGGGCGGGCTTCCTGGCGCCTCTGGACGACTACATGTCTGATGATTTGCGCGCCGATATCCTCCCGTCATTGATCGATCAGGGCCTTTACAATGGCAAGATCTACGCCATGGGACAGTATGATTCGGGCTTGGCTCTTGTCGGTCGCGTGTCATTGCTGGAAGAAGCTGGCCTGCGCATCCCGACTAGCATTGATGACGCCTGGACGCTTGACGAATTCAACGATGTGCTGGCAAGTTTGCAGGCCTTGGACAGCGTTGAGTACGCCATAGATCTGAAGATGAATTACGGGGCCGGAGAGTGGTACACCTATGCCTTCAGCCCGGTCGTTCAGGGTTTTGGCGGCGATCTGATTGACGGAGAGACCTTGAGCGGCGAGGGTCTTTTGAACGGGCCGGAAGCGGTGGCAGCCATGGAATGGATCAAGAGCCTGTTCGACAATGGATATGCCACGCTGACCCCGCCGGATGACAACGAATTCATCAACGGAAACGCGGCGATGGGTTTCCTTGGGCACTGGATGGCCACAGGCTACTATGAAGCCTTTGGCGACGACATGATCGTCCTGCCGGTAGTGAATTTCGGCGCCCGTCAGGCCACCGGCATGGGATCCTGGGCCTGGTCAATCACGACGCAGTGCGACAATCCTGACGCTGCCTGGACGTTCATGGAGTTCATGCTGACGCCGGAAGAGATCCTGAGCATTACTAATGTCAATGCTGCGGTGCCCGGTCGCCTATCGGCTCTGGCAATGTCCGAGCTGTTTGGCGAAGGCGGGCGCATGAACATATTTGTGCAGCAGCTCGAATCCGGCATTGCCATTCCGCGACCGATTACGCCCGGCTACCCTGCTGTCACGTCCGCCTTCTTCACGGCAATGGACAACATCATCAAGGGCGGTGATATTCAGGCCGAACTCGATGCGGCAGTCGATAAAATCGCGCAGGATGTTGCCGACAATGACGGTTATCCCGTACAGGGTTAAGTGCTGCATGTAGCGATATCTCGGCGGTAGCCGCGGCGCAATGCAGTCGGCTGCGGCTACTTCGCTTCGGTCGCGAAGCAGGACCGAAGGCATCTAAGACATAACCTGCTTGGCATGCTTGGGCAGGTAATTGCATGAGACGGTCGACAGGTTTCCATGGTCATGAAAGGACCTACGCCTGGCTGATGAGCGCGCCCGCGCTCATCGGCTTGTTTCTGTTTGTGGCATTGCCACTCTTTGGCGGCCTGTACTGGAGCTTTACCAACAAGCGCCTCATCTCTCCGCTGCCGACGAAGTACGTCGGACTCCAGAACTATCAGAACCTGCTTGGCCTCCGCATCATTCGCCTGGAGCCTGAGATTGATCCGGCGACGGGTCAGGCCAGGATTGATGCGGAAGGTAAGACAATCTATCCCCGTACACGCACTATCGTCCGCGGCAACCCCGCCTACCAGGGATACCGCGAATGGTTCACCTCCGATGTTTTCGGCGGGCGGTATGTGGTCATTGCCAGGGATCCAACTTTTCTGCGTTCGCTGGTCAATACCTTCGTCTTTGTCTTGGTGATCGTGCCCGGGCAAGGCGGCCTGGCGCTGCTCATGGCCTTGCTGGTCAACCAGCGCCTGCGGGGAAGATATGTGTTTCGCACCATTTACTTCAGCCCGGTTGTCACATCCATGGCGGTACTCGCGATCGTTTGGACCTTTCTCTACAATCCGGATCAGGGTTTGATCAATCGCTTTTTGAGCGCAGTTACATTTGGAAACTTTCAACCGGACTGGTTGGTCAGTGCCGATTCCGCCTTGTTGGCAATCATTATTTTGTCCGCCTGGCAAGCGGCGGGTTTCCAGATGATCATCTTTTTGGCGGGCTTGCAGGGCATCCCGCAATCTTTATACGAAGCGGCGCAGATCGACGGTGGCAATACCTGGCAGCAATTTCGGCATGTGACGATTCCGCAACTTCGCAATACGACCATTTTTGTCATCATCAGCACGACGATCCTGGCCTTTCGCCTGTTCACGCAGGTCGACGTGATGACCAAGGGCGGGCCGCAGGATGCCACCGTCACGGTAGTGTTCCATGCCGTCGACACGGGTTTTCGGCAACAAAAAATCGGCTATGGTTCCGCTGTCACCGTACTCTTTTTCATCCTGGTTGTGACGATCGCTCTGATGCAACGCGCGCTTATGAAATCGGACATCGAGGTGGAATAGGCGCAATGTCGGCTGGAACCGCTGGAGAATTTGATTACCGAGCGCGCCGCCAGCAATCGCGCCGTCGCCTGCGGCGCTTGCTCATCCTGGTCTTCGATTACAGCATCATGATTGGGCTGGCGATATTCTTCTTGTTTCCCATCGTGTTCATGGTCGTATCTTCATTCAAACCGGAAAAGCTGATCTTCGACGATCTCAAAACGATTGCCTGGGCCTTCATCCCTCGCGACATCACATTTGACAATTTCACCAGCGTTTTTCGCCGGGTGCCCTTTGGGCGATTCATGTTCAATTCTACCTTTATCGTCCTGGCAACAGTATCCGCCGGTCTGCTTGTCAATAGCATGATCGCCTTTGCTCTGGCGCGCTTGCGCTGGAAAGGGAAAACCGTCGTCCTTGCGCTGGTAATAGCGCTGTCCATTGTGCCGCTCGACGCCATCGTTGTGCCTCTGCTGGTCTTGGTCAACGAGTTTCCCTGGATTGACGGTTCTATAGGGTGGCTGGATAGCTTGCACGTACAGATTATTCCATTCGTAGCCGATGCCTTCTCAATCTTTCTCTTTTACCAATTCTTTATCGGCATCCCTCGGGATTTCGACGAAGCGGCCACCATCGACGGCGGAAGTCCCTTTGCGGTTTACCGGAGGATCATTGTGCCCCTGTCACGTCCCGTCTTCGCTACCGTCGCGATTCTGCAGGCCCTGTTTTTGTGGAGTTCCTATCTATGGCCCTTGATGGCGACCCGCGGTGAAGCGTCTCGGCCACTGACCGTCGGCATCACTTCGTTTTATGGTCAGGATGTCAAATGGGCGCAGATTTTGGCCTTCGCTTCCATGATCACGATTCCGGTTCTTATTCTGTTTTTGCTCTTCCAGAAATGGTTTGTGCAAAGTGTCGCCGCCACCGGGCTAAAGGGATAGCCGACATGAACTCATCTGCCGGGAATGCCAAACGCCAGCAACTGGCCAAAGACCTGCACCGTCCGCGCTATCACTTCACGCCACCGGCAAACTGGATGAACGATCCTAATGGCATCATTGAGTGGGAAGGCAGATACCATCTCTTTTACCAACATAATCCACATGACGCCGTATGGGATAATATGCACTGGGGTCATGCCGTCAGTGACGATCTTGCGCATTGGGTGGACCTGCCAATCGCGCTCTCCCCTAGCCCTGACGGCCCGGATGAAGACGGTTGCTGGTCCGGCTGTACCGTGGACAACAATGGCACAGCAACGATCTTTTACACCGGCGTTCAGGGAGATTGGGGGATACCACATAACCAGCGCGTCTGTATGGCGACCAGTGAAGATGATCTAGTTTCATGGGAGAAATATGCGGGCAACCCCATAATCGCCCATCCTCCTGACGGCCTAGACATCACCGGATTCCGCGATCCTTTCGTTTGGCGCGAGGAAGAAGACTGGTACATGGCAATCGGAGCGGGCATTCAAGATGTTGGCGGAGCGGTGCTGCTATATCGGTCAAAAGATCTGCTTAGCTGGGAGTACCTGCAGCCCTTGTGTATTGGCGACATGCATGATTCCGCACCTGTATGGACCGGGACTGTGTGGGAAGTTCCGCAATTCTTTCCGCTCGGCGACAAGCATGTTCTGCTCGTTACCGTTTGGGATGCCGATCCACTCTATAGCATCTACTTCACAGGCAGCTATCACGGGCATCGCTTTGTTCCAGACGCGGTACGCAAGCTCGACTATGGCGATCGGCACTTTTACGCGGCACACAGCATGGAGGATTCACAAGGCCGTCGTATCATGTGGGGCTTCAGCGGAGAGGCCCGGACAAGTGACGCTCAACGGACTGCCGGATGGTCGGGCGTCATGTCTTTGCCAAGGGTTCTATCATTGCGTGATGATGGACTACTGGCGATGCGCCCGGCGCCCGAGATTGCGTCTCTGCGGCGCGAGCACCATCAGCTGAGCGACATTGATCTGTCCGCCGCTTCAGGTCAATTATCCCTTAACCTGCGCGGCGAAGCGCTTGAAATCGCTGCCGAGATTGATCCCTCTGACGCTGAAGAAACTGGCGTCAAAGTCCGTCGTTCGCCCGATGGCGAAGAAGAAACAACCATATTCTATGACGCGCATCGTAAAAAATTGGGCGTTGACCGTCGCCGTTCTACGCTGGGCCAGGATGGCGGAGTTACCTATGACGTACAGGAGGGAGATTTCGAGCTTTCCCCGGGCGAAACCCTGCGCTTGCGCGTATTTGTCGACTGTTCTGTCATTGAAGTTTATGCGAATGACCGCGCCTGTATCACAAGCAGAGTTTACCCTAGCAGGCCCGATAGCACTGGCCTTGCTATCTATTCCCGGGGCCGGACCAGAGTTAAGTCAATCGATATTTGGAGGCTGTCGTCGATATGGGCATTATCGTAATCCCCGTCTCCTCCCCGCGCCGCGGCTGGCAGGCCGAGACAGCAAGCAC
The DNA here is from genome assembly GCA_026708115.1 of Chloroflexota bacterium. GTDB lineage: Bacteria > Chloroflexota > Anaerolineae > Aggregatilineales > Phototrophicaceae > UBA6055. The sequence goes on along the minus strand of JAPOVL010000025.1, from coordinate 239,002 downwards.
TCATATTCAGAAAAGCTTCAACTCCAGAAAGGCTCGATCCAGGACTCGTCAACGTGAATCCCGAAGCCCGGGGCGTCGCTGATCTCGAGCCAGCCATCGACGGCATAAGACATATCGGGGAACAAGGTGCCGTCTTTTAGCGGGACGCCCGGCGGCTCGCCAATGAAGTATTCGATCCAGGGCACGGCCGGCATCGCCATCGAGAAGTGCTGTCCGTAGGGCGTGCGCGCGCCGGCATGCAGAATGACCTTTTTGCCAGCCGCATCGGCAGCATGGGCGATCTTGATGCAAGTGGTCAATCCGCCCACCCACTCGATATCGGGCTGCAAGATATCCACCAGATCGTGCTTGAGCGCGTACTGGAAAGGCACATGACTGTACCAGTGCTCGCCGGTGGTCAAGGTCTGCCAGGGCAGGCGCCTGCGCAGCTCGGCATGGGCGTCCATATCTTCGGGGATCAGGCATTCCTCAATCCACTTTAGCTTGTAGGGGCGCAGCGTCTCCGCCAGCCGCACCGTGTAATCGACATCGAATGACATCCAGCAATCGAGCATGAGCTCGCATTTGTCGCCGATCAACTCGCGCATGCCAGCCACAAAAGCTTCATTCCTGCGCAGCCCGTCGAGCCCATCGGCCGGCCCATAAGGGTGCGCCAGCTTGTGCGCGCTGAAGCCCAGTTCCTGGTACCAGTCGACATCGTTGCCGGTGGAATAGCAGTAGATCTTGTCCTTTTGCAGTCCGCCAATCAAGCTATAGACGGGTCTGCCGAGGGCCTTGCCCTTGGCGTCCCAGAGCGCCAGATCAACGGCGCTGATGGCGTAAGACGCCAAACCAACTGTGCCATAGGGCTTGGTCAGGCGGAACATCATATCCGCCAGGCGCTCGATAGCGAAGCCGTCCTGACCCGTCAACTGCGGCGCCAGGTGATCGTCGATGATGGCCGCGACCGGCCGTCCATGGCTGGTCCCGCCCAGGCCCCAAGTCCCGTCCTCGAGCGTGACCTTGGCGTAGACGCGCTCCCAGCCCGTCGGCATCCATTTGCCGCGATGCTCTTTGACGTGGCCATAGCCAGACATCGGGTTGGCAACTTCGTCTCTTGCATTCCATGATGGACGGCGCGCTTTGGCGCTGGCCTGCCGCTGCGGCAGATTGACCCGCACGGCTTCAATATGCTTGATCTTCATCTTTGTTTCCTCGCGCAAATCGGTGAATTGAGCAGATACCGATATCGGTCAATCGCTGAAGCAAGCGGGCGCAGACCAGCGAAGTCCGTGATCGCCAATGGCTTGGCTATCTGCGTGGAGTATAATGCAAGCGCATGAAGCACGTCAAAGCGCAGTTGCGCGGCTGTTGATGGAATAAGAGGACGGGAAACGATGAAAGCACTGATTTGGGAAGCGGCGCGAACGATGTCGATGCGCGAAGAAAAACAGCCCGAAGCGCCAGCCGATGAAATCTTGGTCAAAGTGGATTATGTAGGCATCTGCGGATCAGAATTGAGCGGTTACCTGGGCCACAATGCGCTGCGCGTGCCGCCCCTGATTATGGGCCATGAATTCGCTGGCGAGATCATAGCGGCCGGGCCCATGGTAGCGACCCTGCGCCCGGATCTGACGGTAGGGGGCCTGGTGACGGTCAATCCGCTCTGGTATTGCGGCGAATGCCGACAATGCGCGGCCGGATTCACCCAGCTATGCGGCAATCGACGGCTTTTGGGGGCGCATCGTCCCGGCGCATTCGCGGAGTATATCAGCGTGCCGTCCAAGCTTGCTTTGCCCCTGCCGGCGGGCATGGACAGCCGTATCGGGGCGCTGACCGAGCCGGTCGGCTGCGCCGTGCGCATCGCCGAATTGGCCGGCGACGTACAGGGCTCGGATTGTCTGATCATCGGCGCGGGACCGATCGGATTGCTCTCCTTGCAGATGCTCAAGCAGCGGGGCGCCGAGCGCATCTTCATCGCCGAGATTGATGAGGCGCGGCTGGCTATGGGCGCGGATTTGGGCGGCATCGCCATCCAACCGACGGAGACGAACACGGTGCAAGCTGTCTTGGATGCGACAAGTGGCGAGGGTGTAGCGGTCTCAGTGGATGCGGTGGGCAGCGCCTTGACGCGCGAACAGTGCGTCTCGGCAACAAGACCAACGGGCAGGCTGATCCTCAGCGGCTTGCACGAGGAGAGCAGCGCGATGCCGGTGGCGGATATGATCCGGCGCGAGATTCGAGCGCTCGGCTCCTTCGCTTATACCGCCGCCAACTTCGCTGCCGCATTGGATCTGCTGGGCCAGGGCGCGATCCGCCTGGATCCCTGGATCGTCGAGGCCCCGCTGCGAGACGGTGGCAAGTGGTTTGAGCGCTTGATCGAGTCCCCGGGCGATGTTTCCAAGGTGCTACTTGTGCCCGGCATGTAAATCGTCTTGACAGTGTGCCATGACAAGGGATGGGGCCCTGGTTGCGGTCCTTTAGACATCCTGCTTCTGCGGCAGCATCACGATGTCGCGTATCGTCACATGCCGCGGACGTGTCAGCATGAAAACCGCGGCTTCCGCGACATCTTCCACTTTCAGGTAATCGCGTTCGACGCGCGTCAGACGCTCAATCTCATCGGGATCGCTGAGACCCCACAATTCGTTGGCAACCCGTCCCGGCGCCAGGGACATGACACGGATGCCATCCCCCGCCAGTTGACGCCGAGTGGTGTGCACGATGGTTTGAATCGCGTGTTTGGATGCGCCGTAGACCGGCCCTAGGTGCAGTTCCTCGTGACCGGCAATGGAGCTTGTCACCAGGATATCGCCCGCCCCCTGCGCTTTCATGGCCGGTAATACAGCGTGCATACAACGCAAGACGCCATCGACATTCACCTTGAGCAAATTCGTATAAGCGTCCGGATCGCCGCTGGCGTAGTCCCCCATGATGAAGACGCCGGCGTTGGCGAAAAGAACATCGATCCGACCAAAGCGCTCCAGCGTACGCTCGACCATCTGCGCGATATCCGCCGGGATCGTCATGTCCGCGCGCATCGCCAGGGCCTCGGCGTCGATTTCTGCGGCGAGCCGCTCCAGCTTGTCGATCGACCGCGCGGCCAAAGTCAGCCGGCAGCCGTGCTCGGAAAGCAGGCGCGCGCTGGCCGCGCCGATGCCCGAGCTCGCGCCGGTGACGATGACCACTTTGCCTGCGAGTGCGCTGCTCATCTCGTTAACTCTTATCAAACATTCACTTGATTCTGCGGCAAGATGACTAAATCGCGGATGGTAACGTGCGCCGGCCGCGTCAACATGAAGACCAGCGCTTCGGCACAATCTTCCGAGGTCAAATAGCTCCGCTCGCCCTCCGACACTCGCTTGATCTCGTCGGGATCGTGGAAGCCCCAGAGTGGATTGGCCACCGCGCCGGGCGCCAAGGACATCACACGGATGCCATCGCCGGCCACTTGTCGCCGCAGCGTATGCACGAAGGTTTGCACGGCGTGTTTGCTGGCGCTGTAGATCGGTTCCCAATGCACATCAATAAAGCCGGAAATGGAACTGGTGACGACGATATCCCCGCTGCCCCCCGCTTTCATGTGCGGGATAACCGCATGGGCGCATCGCAAAACCGCGTCAACGTTGATGGTCAACAACTCCGAAAATGCCTCCGGGTCGCCATCGGCGAAGTCGCCCGGGATGTAGATGCCGGCATTGGCGCACATGACATCAACGGTGCCGAATGTCGCCACGGTCCGCTCGACCATCCTGCTGATATCGGCGGGCACGGTCATATCGGCGCCTGCGACCAGGCACTCCGCCGCCAGCTCGGCCGCCAGCGCCTCCAGCTTGTCCACTGAGCGCGCGGCCAGCGTCAACTTGCAGCCCGCCTCGGCCAGCGCCCGCGCGCAAGCCTCGCCGATGCCGGAACTGGCGCCGGTGACGATAGCGACTTTGCCCTCAAGCATATTGCTCATATGAATCCCTTTGTCTTGCAGCATTTGAATATCGACGACATCGTCGATCATACCCCGGCGTGACGGGGAAGAATGACCAGGTCGCGTATCGTAACATGCGGCGGACGCGAAAGCATAAAGATCAAGGCTTCGGCGCAATCTTCCGAGGTCAGATAGACCTGGTCGCCCTCCGAAACGCGTCGGATCTCTTCGGCGTCATGATAATTCAGCATGGGATTGGCAATGGCGCCTGGCGCGAGTGACATCACGCGGATACCATCCGAGGCCAATTGTCGGCGCAGGGTATGTACGAAGGTCTGAACCGCGTTCTTGCTGGCGCTATAAATCGGTTGACTGTGAATATCGTGGTGGCCGGAGACGGAACTGGTGACGATGATATCGCCGCTGCCTTGCTTCTTCATCTGTGGGATAACGGCATGAGCGCAGCGCATCACCGCATCGACATTGATGGCGAACAACTCCGAGAAGGCGTCGAGGTCGCCATCAGCAAATTCTCCGGTGATGAGGACGCCGGCATTGGCGAGCATGATGTCGATGCGGCCGAAGCGTTCAATGGCACGCTCGACCATGGCTGTGATATCTCCCGGCACGGTCATATCGGCGCGGACGACCAGGCAGTCAGTCCCTAGCTCGGCGGCCAGCGCTTCCAGCTTCTCATAGGAACGCGCGGCCAAGATCAGCTTGCAACCCTGTTGGGACAGCAGCCGCGCGGCCGCTTCCCCAATGCCGGAACTGGCGCCGGTGATGATGGCGACTTTGCCTGATAGCGAATTGTCTGTGTTCAAGCTCTCTACCTCCAAGGGATTCCTGTTCGAAACGCTTGCGGCTCACACACGGTCGATTTGCGGCAGCATGACCAAGTCTCGAATGGTAACATGAGGCGGCCGCGTTAGCATGAATAATATAGCCTCTGCGCAATCATCGGAACTCAGGTAATCGCGATCCGCCTCGGTTACTCGCCGGATTTCTTCAGGATCGCGCAGACCTTGCATGGGATTGGCTACCGGTCCCGGCGCCAGCGACATGACGCGAATCCCTGCGGGCGCCAACTGGCGGCGCAGCGTATGCACGATGGTCTGCACGGCGTTTTTGCTGGCGCTGTAAACCGGCTCTCCGTGCAGATCATGATGGCCCGAAACCGAACTGGTGACGATGATATCGCCGCCCCCGCGCGCTTTCATGCCCGGAATGACGGCATGGGCGCAGCGCAAGACAGCATCGACATTGATCTTGAGCAAGGTTGAGAAATCATCGAGGTCGCCATCGGCGAATTGCCCGTGAATCCAGACCCCGGCATTGGCCAACATGATGTCGACGCGGCCGAATCGATCGACTGTCCGCTCTACCATCTCCGCAATATCGCTTGGCTGGGTCATGTCCGCGCGCAGGGCCAGGCTTTCAACTGGCAGCTCGGCGGCCAGCGCTTCCAGTTTCTCATAGGATCGCGCGGCCAGCGAAAGCTTGCAGCCCTGCTGTGCTAACAGACGAGCCGTCGCTTCGCCTATGCCAGAACTGGCGCCGGTGATGATGGCGACTTTTCCCATGAGTGATTGGCTCATAGACTTGCTCCTGAGGATAAGCGGGAACGACCCGCTAGGCCGCCCTTACAGATTGGTACTGGGCGGGCCAGCTACGGACTTAGCGTGACCTTGACCGACTCGCTGCCCGTCGCCACCATATCCATGCCGGCCTGAAAGCTACTGAGCGGCAGTTGGTGGGTCATAATGCGGTCCATGGGCAGCAGGCCCTTGACCAGCATGTCGATGGCGATGGGATAGGTATACGGGCTCAGGTGCGAACCGTGGATATTCAGTTCTTTCGTATCGCCGATGATGGTCCAATCTACTGTGACCGGCTCGCGCATGACGCTGAATTCGACGAAAGTGCCCAACTTGCGGATCATCTGCAAGCCCTGCTCCACGGCGGCCGGATAGCCGGTGGCTTCGATATAGACATCGCAGCCGTAGCCCTCCGTCAACTTCAGCACTTCGTCAACCACATCGGTCTTGGCCGGGTTCAGGCTCATATCGGCACCGCAAAGTTCGGCGATTTCTAGGCGGTCGTCGTTCAAATCGACGGCAATCAGCAAACGCGGGTTCTTGAGCCGCGCGGCAGACACCATGCCCAAGCCCAAGGGACCGCAACCGGCGATCACGACGACATCGTCCAGTTCGATTTCGCCGCGCTCGACCGCATGGATCGAGCAGCCGAGCGGCTCGATGAAAGCGGCATGATGCGCTGGCAGCGATTCCGGCACCTTATAATTGAGAGCCCCGACAGGGAACAACATGTACTCGGCCATGGCGCCGATGGTGGCTTGTCGGAAGCCGTAGACATCGTGTTTGTCCTGGCACATCCAGTACTGCCCGCGCACGCAGAAGCGACACTTCCAACAGGGCACGATCTGCTCGGAGACGGCGATATCGCCCAATGCCAAGCCGTATTTCTCACCGGCGCCCTCGCCCAGCGCCACGACCTCGCCCACAAATTCATGCCCGGGGATGACGGGCGGCTGGCAATAGCCCTCCCGGCTGGCGTCTCCCCAAAAAAGCGGCGCGCCTTGATAGCACTTGAGATCGCTGGCGCAAATGCCCACCGACTGCACCTTGATCACAATTTCACCGGCGGCCGGCCGCGGCACATGCCATTCCTCGAGCCGATAATCTTCGGGACCGTGGCAGACGATAGCCGGCATGGTCTCGGGCAGCGCCTCCTTCGCTAGATATGTCATAATCTATTCCTCATTTGCCGTAGACGGTTTATCTCAATTGCATAGTATCCGCATTCGCATTTCTGCCGAAAGAGTCAGCGAAATCACTTGCGAGGTTTCCGGTCCTTATATTGGCTTTCTCTTAGTTCATTTGGACGCGTTTTCTGACTTCGTCAAGTAGAGTACCTCAATAGTTTCCCATGATCTTGACGAAGTTCATTCAGCGCCGCTCTGGATCTATGGTGCGCCCAATCTTGTCGAGACCCGTCTTCTCATCGAATTCGTCGTAAACAAATCCAGAAGGGTGCTTGCGCTTGGGTAGTCTCCCGTAATCCCTACCATCAATGTATGCCAAGCCAAAAGCCTGGTCACTCAAGACGACGAGGAATGCCAGGACATGGCCAAATATGATGTGTCCATAGAAGCTGGGACCGATGGACAACTGCAATATATCGCCCCCGGCAATAAGCGGCATGATAATGTTCCCGCCAACGATCCACCAGATCAAACCGTAGATCAGGCCGCCCACAGTTATGTCCATCAACGGGTTGCCAAGATACACATTGTCTCTGAAGAATCCCGTATACAGGGCGCCGATCACCAGACTGATCACGATGTGCAGGATGAACCCGACAAAAGCGTCTGACCCAATCATGCCGCCCACCATGTCGATCATGCCGTTTGCCGCTGTGATGGTTATGCTGCCATCTTCGCCCATTCTAGCCGGTCCTGCGCCCGCCCCGACATAAGCCAGGAACACGTAACCGGCGATCACCCCCGGGATAATCCCGCTGCTCATTTTATTACTGTCCATGTCTTTCCTCCTTGATAAAGTCAGGAGTTTATAGTTGTGATCTGCAAGCCTTTCGCATTGCAGATTGAGCAACAGATATGACGGCTCTTTGCCGGGTCATTGCAGGTAGTGTATCCATTTCGGTTGAAATTAAAATAATTCATGTCACTACAAATGCGCAAAGAACCCGGAGAGCGACAATACTATAGAATTATACTCGGTGCCCTCGGTGGTTAAAATGAATTTCAACCGACTTCGATACAGTACCGCAAAACGGGCTTTATTGGCAAAGGCATATCCGCTGTATATAATGAACTTAAAGAGGATTGCAGCGAGGCGTTCCGATGACCGTCTTACAACCCGACACAACTGTCCGCACCACCTGCCCCTATTGCGGCGTAGGCTGTCAGATGACCTTGCATATCAAAGATGAGCAGATCTACCGCGTCGAAGCGCCCTTTGACAGCGCGCCCAACTACGGCAACCTCTGTGTCAAAGGACGTTTCGGGCTCGATTTCGCCACCCATCCGCGGCGACTCAAACGGCCGCTGATCCGCGACGGGGCGCGCGGGCTTTTCCGCGAGGCCAGCTGGGAAGAAGCGCTGGATTATGTCAGCGAGCGCTTGTCGGCAATAGTCCGAGCGCATGGCGGCGACAGCGTCGCCACCTACGCCTGCGCTAAAGCCACCAACGAGGACAATTACGTCTTCCAAAAGTGGGTGCGAGCGGTGATGAAGACCAACAATGTCGATCACTGTGCCCGCCTCTGCCATGCCGGCAGCGTGACCGGCCTGCAACTGGCGATCGGCTCCAGCGCCATGAGCAACAGCATCGCCGAAATGGAAGACCTCGATACCTTCATCGTCACTGGCAGCAATACCACCGAAACGCATCCGGTTATCAGCCTGTTCCTGAAAAAAGCGGTGCGAGTAAATGGCGCCAAACTGATCGTGATTGATCCGCGCCAAATCGAATTGACAGATTTCGCGACGCTGTGGCTGCGGCAAAAGCCGGGCACCGATGTCGCGGTCTTCCAGGCCATGGCCAATGTCATTGTCAGCGAAAACCTCTTCAATCCCGAATTCATCGAGGCGCGCACCGAAGGCTTTGAAGACTACATCGAATCGCTGGAACATTGCACGCCGGAGTGGGCGCAAGCCATCAGCGGCGTGCCTGCAGAAGACATTCGGCGGGCAGCGCGCATGTACGCGACGGCCGAACGCGCCGCCTTTTACTGGGGCATGGGCATCAGCCAGAGCACCCATGGCACCGACAACGCGCTTTCGCTGACCAATCTGGCGCTGATGTGCGGTCACGCCGGCAAGCCGGGCACTGGGCTCAATCCCTTGCGCGGGCAGAACAACGTGCAAGGCTGCTCCGATAGCGGCGGCCTGCCCAACGTCTACACGGCCTATCAATCAGTGGCCGATCCGGCCATCAAGCAGAAATTCGAAAGCGAGTGGCGCACCAGCCTCAACGACCAGCCGGGCTTGACCGTCACGGAAATGGTCGATGGCGCGCTCATGGGGCAGATCAAAGCCATGATCGTCATGGGCGAGAACCCCATGATGAGCGAACCGAATTTATCCCATGCTCAGCATGCGCTGGAAGAGCTGGACCTGCTGGTCTGCATCGATATCTTCATGAACGAAACCGGCGAAATGGCGGACGTGGTCCTGCCCTCGGCCAGCTTCGCTGAAAAGGAGGGCACCTTCACCAATAGCGACCGGCGCATCCAGCGCGTTCGGCAGGCGCTGCCAGCAGTGGGCGAGTCGCTGCCCGACTGGCAGATCGTTTGCGCCCTCGCCAAGCGCATGGAAAGGCGGCTCGGCGTCGCTGTCAGCGCGGGCTTCGACTATGCGCATCCCGAAGAAATCTGGGAAGAGATGCGCCGGGTCACGCCCGACTTCTTCGGTGTCACTTACGCGAGGCTGGAGAAAGAGGGCGGCGTGCATTGGCCCTGCCCGGCAGCGGATCATCCCGGCACGCCCTACCTGTTCGAGGACGATTTTCCTCGCGGCAAAGGCAAATTCTGGGAACTGGAATATGGCACGGAAAGCGAATTGCCCGATGAAGACTACCCCTATCACCTGACGACCGGGCGCGTGCTTTTCCACTGGCACGGCGGCACAATGACCCGCAGTTCCCGCTTGGAAGAGGCTTTTCCCGTACCCATCATCGAGATGCACCCGGCCGACGCCGGCCATTTGCAGGTCATTTCCGGCGATTGGCTGCGCATCACATCGCGGCGCGGAACTGTCGAGTGCCAAGTCATGGTAACCGGCCGCTCGCCCGCGGGCACCGTCTTCTTGCCCTTCCACTTCGTCGAAGCGGCCGCAAACTTGCTGACGCTGGAGAAGGTCGATCCCCGTGCCAAGATCCCCGATTTCAAGATGGCGGCCGTCAAGCTGGAGAAGCTGGACCGGGCGCCGACCGTACTGGAGGAGCAAGGGGCGATCAAAGATCCAACGCATTATGTGCATTGATTCGGGCTAAGATTTCGGGAGGCAGATATATGCCGGAAGAAAGCCCTGATGATCTTCTTTGCTTGCGCGAGATGTTGGAGGCGACAGAAAAGATACGTGAGATTCTAGCAAGATGGTCTCGCGCAGTTTATGACGAGGATGAAGTGCTTCGATTGGCGATGCGCTATCTGTCTCTGATAATCAGCGAAGCAGCCATTCACGTCTCGAATGAACGCAAGGCGCTCTATCCAGAGATTCCCTGGACACAATTCACAGGTATGCGCCAACAACTCGTTCGTGGTTTCTTGACTAGCGACATGGATATGCCATGGGTCGCCGATACGGAAAAAGCTTCGCTGCTGGCTACGCAATTGGCGCGTATCCTGCGCGAAGAGTTCGGGTTTGTATTCGAGCCATTCAGCCTTGACTTGTACATTGAGGAGATATCCGCCTACTGTGAATCGCAGCAGATAGAGCGCTTGTCAGAATTCGCGCCAGGCTTTGAAGGGTGGATCAGACCTTATACCGATATTGCATTGCTGGTGGATTATGTCCCAAACGCTTCGATTACCCTGTTGGATATAGCGAGCCACGAAATTGACTTGAGCGCAACAATAGGAAAGCGAGTTTGCCTGTTTACCACAAAAGGACTGCGGCAAAGTCGGTATGAAGTCCCTTTCGAAATTGGCAGGTGTTTGTACGAGAAGAAGCTGTAATAGTATTCATCGTCAATCTAGGTAGGACGATCAGGCTGCCATCAGGCGGAGGATCGGGTTAGATTGACCTTGATGTGCTTTGGGATACTGCTCTAGAGGATCTGCCACCGCTAATTGCCTAGTTGGAAGACATCCTCTCAACTGAGAATCCATCAGAATGAACTCCCCGAACCGCGCTTGTCCAAGATTCACAGTCGCCATCATCGCCGGCGGCCAGAGCAGCCGCATGGGCCGCGACAAAGCCTTCCTCGAACTCGGCGGCCAAACCCTGATCGAACGCGTCGTCGCCGCGGGCGCCGGTTTGGGACAATCCGAGACCATACTCATCACCAACAAGCCCGATGAATACCGGCATCTGGAGCTGCCAATGTACACTGATGTTATCCCCGGCAAGGGCTCGCTGGGGGGCATCTATAGCGCCCTGGCCCGGGCGACGAATCCCGCGGCCCTGGTCCTGGCCTGCGACATGCCCTTTGTCAAAACGGGACTGCTGCGCTTCATGATCGCGCAACTGGACCAGGATACCGATATCGTCGTGCCGCGCGTCGACGGCTATCCCCAGGCGATGCACGCCATTTACAGGAAAACCTGCCTGGCGCCCATACGCGCGCAACTCGACGAAAACCGGCTTAAGATCATCCGCTTCTACGACAAGATGCGCGTCACTTACCTCGACGAGGCCGACTACGCGCCATATGACCCGGAAGGCCTCTCTTTCACCAATTTGAATACGCCAGCGGAGCTTGAGCGGGCCCGCCGGTTGATCGAATAGCCCCCCGCCCCGCGCTCATTCCTCCGCCAACTCAATCGCGGCCGCTTTGATCTGCGCGGCGCGGATGCGCGCCAGGTCGAACTTCTGGCCACGATCGAATTTGTAGATGCCGTTCTGTTCTTGATAGATATCGGTCAACTGCGTGTAGCAATAGCCGAACATGCTGACATCGTCGAGCAAAATGGCGCAGAGCTTCTCGAAGCGGTCATAGAATTCTTCCAGATCGCGCGGACGTTCGCCGTAGCCCCAGGAGTCCTCGCCCTCTTTGACATCCGGGTTCCACCAGATGCCGCCAAACTCGCTGACGAAATAAGGCTGACCGCGGTAGGGAATCGACCAGTTTATGTTGCCCACCATGCGCGCAGGCAGCCCCCAGCTATCCGCGTTGTTGAGGTAGGGCTTGCCATCCCGCGTGCCGGCGTGCCGCTCGCGGAATGTATCGGGATCCTGCGTATAATCGTGGCTGTCGTAGACATCAGCTTCGGGCACGCGATGTGAATATCCCGACGTGTCCAGCACGGGACGCGTGCCGTCCATCGCCTTGGTCGCCAGGTACAGCCCACGGGTGACGTCGTCTAGCGTGGTGATGCGGTCCGTCAGCGTTTGCCAGGTCTCGTTCAGCGGGCACCAGCCCACGATGCTGGGATGGGAGTAGTCGCGCTCGAGGCATTCCAGCCATTGCGTGATGTAATCGGGACCGGGCCGTTGATGCTCGCCATCGAGCGGACCGTTCCCGCTGCAGCCCCAATCGCCGAATTCTCCCCAAACGATATAACCCAGCCGGTCAGCGTGATAAAGAAAGCGCTCTTCAAAGACTTTCTGGTGCAGGCGCGCCCCGTTAAATCCGGCGGCCATGCTCAATTCGATATCTTCGATCAGCGCGGCATCGCTGGGCGCGGTCATGATGCCGTCCGGGTAATAACCCTGGTCGAGCACCAGACGTTGGAAGACGGTCTTGTTGTTGATCTTGATCGCCTTGCCCTGGATCGAAATGCCACGCATACCGGCGTAGCTCGTCGCGTTGTCGGCGACCTTGCCATCAGCGTCAATCAGCGCGATCTCCAGATCATACAGATGCGGCTCGCCCACCGCCCACAGCTTGAGCCGATCATCAGGAATCGGCAGATCGAGCTGCGGCGACAAATCAACTTCCGCCGACGTTTCCGCCCTGACGACCTCGCCCTCCCCGTCGCTCAAGGCCGCGCGCAGACGCAAGCCTGGCGCGTTACCGCTGATCGGTTGTTCCAGGCGAAAACGCTGATTGGCCAAATCCGGCGTGATGCGCGGACGCCGCAGCGCAATCTCCGGCGCCGGCTCTAGCCAGACCGTCTGCCAGATGCCGGTGGTGCGCACATAGATGGCGCCCTCGGGCCCATACTCGCGCGCTTGTTTGCCGCGCGGCTGCGGCTTGCGGCCCTCATCGCGGGCGCGCAGCACAATCGTGATCTCTTCGCCGGGCGCGGCGACCCCGCTCAAGTCACAGCAGAATGGCGTAAAACCGCCGCGATGGCGCCCGACTTCCTGGCCGTTGACCCAAACCGTGCTGTCGTAATCGACGGCTTGAAAATGAAGCAAGACGCGCTTTCCCGCCCACTCCGCCGGTATCGTCGCCGACCGCCGATACCAGACGACGTTGTAATAGTCGTGGTTGCCGATGCCGGACAGCGTCGATTCCGGGCAGAAGGGCACGATGATCTTGCTGTTTAGTTCGCGTTCGAGCAAGCCGCGGTGGATGCCGCTGTCGCCTTGATCGATTTCGAATCCCCATTCGCCATTCAAGCACAGCCAGTCTTCGCGGACGAACTGTGGACGAGGATATTCGCTGCGCGGTATGTCGGACATATCAATCTCCTGGGTGCAATTGCTTGCTTTTATCATATGGACGAATGTAGTCAAAGAATATATGAAGCATCGTCGCAATTCAACGTAAAAGGGCGGGCCCAAGAGCCCACCCCAGTGTTACATATCCATGACTTGCCTCGCTTGTCATGGCAAGGCAAGCGCCGGTCTACTACTCAAATAGCGCGAAGTCTTCAAGGCGCGTCTGTGCGTCGCCGAGCGCTTGCTCGGGCGTCTTTTCGCCGATCATAGCCGCCGACAACTCTTCGTCGAGCACACGCTCAAAGGCCGTGTTCCAATTGGAACGCGGTTGAATAACAGCGCTCGGAACGAACTCGGCATACTCGTCACGGTGTGACATGGCGTTATAGGCATCGCTGTTGACCACCGAACTGTTGACGGCAGAGTGTCCCGTGCGCGCCCACTCGATATTGTTGTCGTTCAAGTAGGCCAGGAAGGTCAGCGTCGCCGCGAGCCTATCAGGATCAGGATTGACGCCCTGCGGAATAATCCAGGCGTGACTGTTGGCCCAAGCGGCGGGCTTGTCGTAGATGGTGGGATAGTTGTGAACATAGTAGTTCTTCAACGCGCCTTCGGGATCGGCGACTTGGTTGTCGTAGAAGTTGACGACCCAGGTACCGTTGATGTGACTGCCGTTCTCGCCGTTCAGGAAGATTTCCTGCGCCGTTCCATAGTCGACGTTATCGGTGATATGACCGGCGTCGCGCAGTCCGATGAGGAAGTTAAGCGCGCTCAGGCCTTGTTCGGTATTGATTGTCGGGAATCCATCGTCGCCTTCGATGCTGCCGCCTTCTTGCTGATAGACCAGCGCCATCCAATTGCGGCTCAACCCGTTGGTCCACATGCCGCTGAAGGGCAAACCGGTCGCCTCTTTGAATTGCTCGGCATGGGACAGAAACTCATCCATGCCGTAGGGGATGTCAGGGCTGCCGTCTTCGTTGACCAGGCCCGCTTGCTCCCACAAGCCGACATTGATGTGCCAGAGGTGGCCATGCAAATCCAGAGGAATACCGTAGAGTTCGCCATTGTATTCAACGAAACCGCGGGCGCTTTCGGTCAGGTCGTCGGCGTCAATGCCGGCGCCGGCCAGCGCGTCGCCCAAGGGCGTCAGCAGGCCGCGCGAGGCGTAATTGGGAATGCGGTTGCCGTGCAGCACCATGATATCCGGCGCCGTGCCGGCGGCCAGGTTGGCGTTTAGCTCGGTAACGCCGGGCCAATCGACGACAACCGTGTTGACGATGATCTCGTCTTGTTCGGCATTGAAGGAATTAGCCAGCGTCTGAATGATGCCGCACTCGCCGTAAGCTTCCGACAAGTCCGTGGTTTCGCCGAATTCATCGGCGCATTCGCCGAAGAAACGCATGAAGGTGATCTCCGTCGCGTCTTGCGCGGCGCCTGGCAATGCGACCAGCATCAGCAGCATAGCCACGACAAGCAAAGCTCTCAGTCTGTACATGATTTGCATCCTTTCGGGATAGCTATTTAATACGTAAACGGAAGTCGCGGTAGGCATAATTCGATAGGCTTTCCTCTCTACTTGATGCCGCTGTTGATGGCGATGCCGCTGATGATGCGGCGTTGAAATATGAAGAAGAAGATTATGATCGGCATGGCGGTGAAGACCGCCGCCGCCATATTGCGCCCATAAAAGTCGACGAATCCCCAAGCCTGCGAAATTTTTCGCAAGCCAATGACGATAGTATAGACTTCGGTTGTTGTGGCCGAAATCAAGGGCCAGAGATAAGAGTTCCAATTGCCCAGGAAAGTGAATATCGCCAACGCTGTGATCACCGGTGTCGATAGCGGCAGGATAATCGTGAGAAAAATCCGCATGCGACTCGCCCCGTCCATCATCGCCGCCTCTTCCAATTCCAAGGGAATGCCGCGGAAGAATTGCGTCAGCAAGAACACGGCAAAAGACGAAGCGATGCCCGGCAATATCAAGGCAATCAAGGTATTGTGCAGATCCAAATTGGCGAACAAGAGATACACGGGCAAGAAGGTCGCTTCAAATGGCACCATCAAGCCGGCCAATACCAGCACGTAAAGTATCCGCTTGAAATAAAAGTCCAGCCGCGCGAAGGCATAGGCAGCTAAGGAACATACGGTCAACTGCGCCAGGGTATGGGTGGTCGATACGAAAACGCTATTGCCCACCCATTTCCATAGTTGGCTGCTCCCAAGAATGAAACTCCAGTTCTCAGTGGTGAAGGGATGGGGAATCAAGCTGGCCAAATTGCGCTGCAGCGCCGGCTCGGGACGGAAGGACGTGACCACTGTCCAAAGCACGGGCAGCATCCAGATAAACGCGAACAAGGCCACCGCGGCGACATACAGGCGGTTGCGCCGGTTTTCTTGCTGCTGCCGCTCGCGTTTGAGTTTTGCGCCTACCGAGGTCATCGCTAATTCCCCAAACCCTGATCGCGGAAGGCTATCAATTGGATAATCGAGATCACCAGCAAGACGGCGAACATGATCACCGCCATCGCCGTTCCATAGCCCACCTGGAAGTACAGGAAAGTCGTTTCAAAGATGTTGTAGACGATGGTCCGCGTGTTGCCGGCCGGTCCGCCGCGCGTCATCACGTCGACTTGACCAAATATCTGGAAGGAGGCGATCACCTGCAAGATACACAGGAAAGCGAAAGGCCGCCGCAAGCCGGGAATCGTGATATGACGAAATTGCTGCCGGCGGTTGGCGCCGTCCACCTTGGCCGCGTCATAGAGCGCCTGCGAGATATCCTGCAAACCCGCCAGGAATATCAACATGCTGAAACCAACCGTCCACCACAGCGTGGTGAAGGACACCACCAGCGTCGCCAGATCCCCTTGATCGAGAAAAGGAATGGGACCGGCGCCGAACTGCTCCAGGAAAGCGTTGATCAGACCGCGACCCGATGAAGCGAAGACGCGACTCCAAATCAAACCGATGACCGTCACCGCGATGATGTTCGGCAGATAGAAGATCGTGCGGAAGATGCCGATGCCTCTGATGGGACGGTTGAGCATCAAGGCGAAGAAAAGACCGACGAAGATGATGGGAATAGTGAGCGCAACAAAGAGGATCGTCTGCTCGAAAGCCTGGTGGAACTGCGTGTCTCTCGTCAGCAAACGCTCGAAATTCTTCAGCCCGATGTAGCGGATATTCGTGCCCATGATCTCCCATTTGTGCAAGGAAATATAAAAAGTCTGGAAGATGGGCAGGATGGTGAAGATGGCGTACAAAATGCCGAAAGGCAGGATGAAGAGGAAGGCGGTTATAGTCTGTTGAATTTTAGGAGGCAGTTTTTCGTGAAAACGACGATAGGGCTCGACAATCGGGTTGAATACCTCAAACAAGCCGAAGAGCGAATCAACCATGCGCTCGACGCTAAAGCTGATCATTGCTCTATTCCACCAGGCGCGCCTGCATGCTTCCCAAACTGCGCCCCCTGCACGGTCGCTCCGTCGCGAGGCGCAAGAAAACTGCTGCGGCTAATCATGACTTGAACTATTGACCGATATATTTTGTGAATTTGCGAAAGTATCATATCCATATTTGCTTCAATGTCAAGTATCTCATTGCGAATTGACAGCTTTCTGCCTTTTGCTTCGGCTATTCATGAAGTATTATCGACCTTATCTCCATAATTTTATGCAATGTACCGGGGGCCAGCCGTGGAAGCATTTGACCGGAGTACCAGAAACCAGGTTCGAACATTGTTCGTCTCCAATGACAGAGAATCGCAGGCTTCACAGCTGGCCCTTGCCAAGGCCCTCGCCTCGTCGCCGCGCTTGCGCATTCTGGAGTTTCTGACCACCAAAGTAGCCAGCTTGTCCGAGATCGCGCGCGCGCTGGACATGCCCCTGGCCACGGCCTCGCTGCATCTAAGAAGCCTGGAGCAGGCCGGTTTGCTGAGTTCGCAAACTGCGCCGGGCAAGCGCGGTCAGCAGCGCATCTATACGCGCCTCTATGATATGGTGGTTTTCAATCTGCCCGATACGGCGCAGCAGGCCGAGGTCGACCATCTGGAGCTTCACATGCCGGTCGGCGCCTTTGTCGATCAGCAGGTCCTAACGCCCTGCGGCATGGCCGGGGTCGATTCGGTCATCGGCGCCTACGACAGTCCGGTCTTGTTTTATGCTCCGGAACGCATGGCGGCGCAGATTGTCTGGCTGTCCCACGGTTATCTCGAGTACCGCTTTCCCAATCACGCGTATAAGCGCGAAGATCCCAAAAGCTTGCAGATCAGCATGGAAATTTGCTCGGAAGCCGCGCCCTCCGCCCTCGACTGGCCCTCGGACATTTTTCTCGAGGTCAATGGCTTGCGAGTCGGTACCTGGACTTGCCCCTCCGACTTCAGCGACAAGCGCGGCAACCTGACCCCAGCCTGGTGGCCCGACTGGAACAGCCAGTACGGCCAGCTTAAGGTCTGGCGCGTTGACGGCGCCGGCTCTTCTATTGACGGCCGCGCGTCGTCGGACATCAAAATAGGTGACTTGGATCTGGCCAGGCGCCCCTTCATTGCCTTGCGTATCGGCATCGACGACGAGGCCGAAAACAAGGGCGGACTGAACATATTCGGGCGGCGCTTTGGCAATCATGCCCAGGATATCGTCATGCAGATCGACTTTTGAGCGCTGGTTTGGATTTGACGGCGTTTCTGGGTAGAATCGCCGCGATCGGCTTATCGGCACGAGGAGAAGAGGCATGAAAATCCTGGTCACTGGCGGCACCGGGCGCATCGGCGCCAATCTGGTCCTGCGCTTGCTGGATGCCGGGCATGCCGTGCGCAGCTTTGTCTACCCCGCCGATGCCAGCCGCGCCAGGAAACTGGATGCCTATGAGGGCGTGGAAACGGTCTTCGGCGACCTGCGGGTTCCCGAGGATGTGGACAACGCCGTGGCCGGCGTCGACGCCATCTATCATCTGGCAGCTGCCTTTCAGGGCCCCTTTGATAACCGACAATATCTCGACATCAACGCCATGGGCACACTGAATATCCTCGAAAGCGCCCGCGAGCTTTGCCCCAATCTGCATCGCCTGGTCTACGCCAGTACCGAAGGCGTCTATTGGGACGCGCGCGTCAGCGGCCGTTACTTCGAGCAGCCCATTACCGAAGACATGGCGGGCAAATATCCCAATATGGCTTACTTGATGACCAAGTGGCTCGGCGAGGAATTGGCGCTGGTCTATCACTATCAATATGGCCTGCCCACCTGCGCCATGCGCTTCTCCACCGTCATTGAACCGAGCGAATTGCTGAACGATGAGGGCCTGCCGCGGCATTTTCTTTATAGCTCGGCATATGCTACTTACAGCAATGAGGACTCTTACGAGCTGCAGGACATCCGCGACAAGAACGATCCCGAAGTGCGGGACATGATTGCTTCCCTGCGCGCGGGCTGGGATGGCGAAGAGAAACTGCTGCTGAGCCTCAATCCCAATGGCGTGCCCTACCGCCAGCACTTCGGCGACGTCCGCGATATCGCCGATGGTCTGGCCCTGGCGATCGAATCGGACGACGCCATCGGCCAAGCCTTTAATCTGGCCGGCGCCGCCATATTCGACTGGGGCGACATCGTGCCGGCGCTGGCGCAGCGCTACAACCTGCCCTATGTTGAAGCGCGCTTGCCTTACATGAACTACTTTGAACTGGACTTGACCAGGATAGGGACCAGGCTCGGGTTCCAGCCGCGTCACGACTTCGACAGCATCCTGGCCACAGCCGAGGCGATGCGCCGCGGCGAAAGCACCGATGTCATCCCCACCGGCGTCATGTTCGGCGAAGCCTAGAGCCGCCCAGGAGGTCAGGTCATGGATAAAGCAAGCATCGCTCGCATTGAATCCGCGCCTATGGTCGGGCAGCGGCCGCGAGAAGCCGGCAACAACTCGCGCCTGAACATTCATGGCATCGACGTGCGCATTCAGGTCATGCGCTTGACCACGGCGGACGGCGCTAGCGGCTTCGGGCTCTGCTTTGCCGGGCGCGAAGAAGCGGGGCAGCTCCTGGGCCGGGACATCGCCAATCTCGTGAGCGACGACGGCCGCATTCATAGCGCCGCCCGCGCCTTTGATTTCCCGCTGTTGGACTTGGCGGGCGCGCTGCAGGGCAAGCCGGTATATGCCCTGGCCGCGCCGGCGGCAGCGCCGTTCCCGCAGCCGCTGCGCGTGCCCTGTTACGATACCTCGCTCTACATGAACGACCTGGGCCTGGACTCGCAGGAAGCCGGGGCCGCGCTCATCGCCGAACACGCGCGCCAGGGCTATGACAAGAACCATCGTTCTTTCAAGATCAAAGTCGGGCGCGGCGCGCGGCACATGCCGCTGGAGGCGGGCACGGCGCGTGATGTCGCCGTCATCAAGGCGGTGCGCGCTGCGGTGGGTCCCGAGGCCAAGATCTTGATCGACGCCAACAATGGCTACAACTTGAACATCGCCAAGCGGGTGCTGGCGGAAACGGCGGATTGCCAGCTCTTCTGGCTCGAGGAGGCCTTCCACGAAGATCCGGAGCTTTATGAGGAGTTGCATAACTGGATGGACCGAGAGGGCTTGTCTGTGCTGATCGCCGACGGCGAGGGCTGGGCCGCAACAGCGCTGATGGATTGGGCGCGCGACGGCTTCGTGGATGTGATCCAGTACGATATCTTCAGCCACGGCTTCAGCGGCTGGCTGGAGACGGGCGCGCAACTCGATACGTGGCAGGTGCGAACCGCGCCGCATCATTATGGGCGGCATCTGGGCAATTATGTTTCCGGGCATCTGGCGCCGGCGGTGGCCGGCTTCACCTTTGTCGAATGGGACGAGACCAGCACGCCGGGCATAGACACGTCGGCTTACGGCGTGGAGGAGGGCCATGTGCTCATTCCCGACGCGCCGGGCTTTGGCCTGGCCCTGGACGAAGCCGTCTTCCGCGCGGCGGTGAATGACGGCGGTTGGGAGCTGCGCTTGTGAGCGCGGCGCCGCTTGCATTCACCCACCCTTTGGCTAGCGCGGCGGGCGCGTGAATTCCAACACGCCGTCGTCGATCTTGCCGTAGCGCATCATCAGCAAGTCTTTGACATAATTCTGGTAGACCTTCCAGGGCGGCCGGCTGCCCTGCTTGGGCAAGTCGTCCAGGGCGCGCTGCACATAACCCGATGTGAAGTCGATCATGGGCTGGGCGGCGGGCGACTCGGTATCGAGGCGCGGCAGGCACTGCTGGTATCCGCGGCGCGCCATGTAATTGAGCAAGCGGCAGACGTACTCGCAGATCAGCTCGCATTTGAGCGTCCAGGAGGCATTGGTATAGCCGAAGGCCGAGGCCAGGTTGGGGATATGGCTATACATCAAGCCCTTGTAGCTGAGGGTATCGCCCAGCGCTATCGGCTGACCGTCGACGATGATGTCCACGCCGTCCATGATGCTCATGCGCATGCCGGTGGCGGTGACGACGAGGTCGGCGGGCAGGATCTGGCCCGAGCGCAATTGCAGGCCCTCTTCGACGAAGCGCTCGATATGATCGGTGACCATGGAGACTTTGCCGGACTTGATGGCCCCGAACAGGTCGGCGTCGGCCGCGATGCAGAGGCGCTGATCCCAAGGGTTGTAGGCGGGGTTGAAGTGCCGGTCGATATCATAATCTGGCCCCATGATTGCGCGAATGCCATCCAGGATCAGCTCCCGCGCCTCGCGGGGATGGACCCGTGCTTTGCGGAAAGAATAGATGCCGAAGAGGATCATTTTCCAGCGGGCGAGCCAGCTCACCAGCGCATCGGGCAGGCGGCGGCGCAGGCGATTGACCTGCTCGTCGCGGGCGGGCATGCTGACGACATAGCTGGGCGAGCGCTGGAGCATGGTCACGTGCCTGGCTTGTTGGGCCAGGGCCGGGACGATGGTGACGGCTGTTGCGCCGCTGCCGATGACGATGACGCGCTTGCCGGTGTAATCCGAATCGTCGAGGCCGCCCCAAGCCTGGGGATGGACGACTTGGCCGGCAAAGTCGGCCAGGCCGGGCCAAGGCGGTGTATAGCCTGTGTCGTAGCGATAATAGCCGGTGCACATGAAGAGGAAGTTGCAGCGGATTTGTAGCTGCTGGCCGCCGCGCTCGATATCGACGGTCCAGAGGGCTTCGGCTGATGACCAGGTGACGCGGCGCACGCGCTGGCCGAAGCGGATGCGCCGGTCGATGCCGAATTCGCGGGCGGTGTCCTTGAGGTAAGCCAAGATGGCGGCGCCGTCGGCGATGGCATCCTCGCCGCGCCAAGGGCGGAAGCGATAGCCGAGGGTGAACATGTCGGAATCGGAGCGGACGCCGGGATAGCGGAAGAAATCCCAGGTGCCGCCGATGGCGTCGCGCGCTTCGACGATGGTCCAGCTGCGCTGCGGGCAGCGGGTGTTCAAGTAATAGGCGGCGGCGATGCCGGAGATGCCGGCGCCAACGATGAGTACATCAACCGTTTCTTGATGCATGTTTGCTATGCTTTCGCGCGTTTGATTCGCGTCATCTTACCACAGCCCTTCGTTTAGAGTGTGTTGCATATCGTGTGTGGAAGGCCCCCGCGACGCGCCCTGTGGTCCCCCGGCGACGCCCTTGAAAGGCCCCGTATTTCTCCAGGTTTTGGGGTGGTGGGAGGGCTGGAGGGCGCGGAATTGCTGGGTTTTGTGTTTTGGCGGGGGTGGCAGTTTTTTTTTTGGCCACAGAGGCACAGAGGCCACAGAGATTTTTTTCAGCACAAAGACACGAAGGGCACAAAGATGCACAGGGAATTTCGTTGGCGGTGTGGTGTTTTGTGGCGTTCATCAGTATGTGTCCCGATTGATTAGGCGAGTGCGGTGGCCATGACGGTGTCATCGTGTCCGCAGGCGACCACTTTGAAGCGCGCGTGGTGTTCCAAGACTTGCGCCTGTCCAAGGTGGCAGTGTTTGAGCTTGATCGTGGTAGTAGTATTCGAAGCGTATGTTTTCATTTTGGTTTTCTTCAAGATGTGTCGATGCCTCCTGTAAGGTATTGACATGGATGAGCGTGTTGTGGGCTGAGGTTAGCACGGATGTTCTGGGATGGGGTGTAAGTTTGTTCGCAGGTTTGGGGATTATAACGTGTGGGTGGGGGGGAAGGTCGTGCGGGGTTGGCGTGTTGTGGGCGCGGTACGGGTTTTTGGCCACAGAGGCACAGAGGGCACAGAGAAAGCCTTGGTAGATGATTTGATTCTGCGGGCGACCTGATAGGTCGCCCCTACCGACGACTGTTATTTTGGAGTTGCGTAACTTGGTTGGCGCTGGTGAGGCGCGGAGGGCTGTGTTGCTGGCGATAGTTGCAGTGGCGGGGGAGCTTGCTTAGTCGCCGGCGGCGAGGGCTGTCAGATGATGGTACTGGCTCATGTAGAGTTGATAATAGAAGCCGTGCAGGGCCAGGAGTTCATCGTGGGTGCCGCGCTCGATGATGCGCTGGTCGTTGACCACGAGCACTTGATCGGCATTGCGGATGGTGCTGAGCCGGTGGGCGATGACGAAAGCCGTGCGCCCTTGGAGGAGGTGCAGGAGGGCTTCCTGGATGTGGATCTCGGTGCGGGTATCGACGCTGCTGGTGGCTTCGTCGAGGATGAGGATGCGGGGATCGGCCAGGATGGCGCGGGCGATGGCCAGGAGTTGGCGCTGCCCCTGGCTGAAGTTATGGCCTTTTTCCGAGACCTGGGTCTGGTAGCCGCGGGGCAGGAGATGGATGAAGGCATCGGCGTTGGCCAGCTTGGCGGCTGCGATGACTTCGTCGTCGCTGGCGTCGAGCCGGCCGTAGCGGATATTTTCCATGACTGTGCCGCTGAAGAGGAAGGTATCTTGCAGGACGATGCCCAGTTGTTCGCGGATGGAATTCTGCTGCAGCTGGCGGATATCCTGCCCGTCGATGCGGATGGCGCCGCCGGTGACATCATAGAAGCGGCTGAGCAGGCTGATGATGGTGGTTTTGCCGGCGCCGGTGGGCCCGACCAGGGCGACGGTCTGCCCGGGCGCGACTTCCAGGCTGATATCGTCCAGAACGGGTTTGTCCCTTTCGTAGGCGAAGCTGACGCGGTCGAAGCTGACGGCCCCGCGGATGTTGACGAGGGGCTGGGCATTGGGCGAATCGACGACGGTGGGTTCGGCGTCGAGGACGGCGAAGATGCGCTCGGCGCCGGCCAGGGCCGATTGCAGTTGGTTGTAGACCATGGCGATGCCGCGCATGGGCCGGAAGAAGTTCATGACGTAGACGACAAAGGTGGCGATGACGCCCACGGAGACGAGATCGCGCAGGGCCAGCCAGCCGCCGAGCAGGGAAGTGCCGGCGACGGTGAGAATGCTCATGGTGGTGAACATGGGGCCGAGGGCGGCGGTGATGAAATCGGCGCGGATGCCGACTTTGCGATAGGCTTGGCTGGCGGCCTGAAACTGGCCGATGGCGCTGTCTTCCTGGGCGAAGGCTTGCACGGCGCGGATGCCGGTGATGTTCTCTTCCAGGACGGCGTTGAGCAGACCCAGATTCTTTTGCATGCCCCGGAAGGCTTTGCGGGTGCGCTCGGTAATCTGGCTGGTGATAAAGAGCATGATCGGCAGGATGATCAGGGTGCCGATGGCCAGAGGCAGATTGAGCAAGAGCATGGCCACCATGATGCCGCCCAGGGAGAGGATATTAGTTGTGAACTGAATCAAGCCATTGGACAAGATCTGGTTAATGGTCTCGCTGTCATTGGAAATGCGGCTCATCAGGTCGCCGACGCGATGCTTGTCGTGATAGTCGAGCGAGAGGGCCTGAAAATGCCGGAAGAGGGCGGCGCGGATATCGGCAACGAAGTATTGGCCGATGCGGATCATCATGATGCCGTGAATGACCGTGACGATGCCCTGGGCCAGATAGACCAGCAGCATAATCAGAGCAATGCGCAGCAAGCCGTCGACATCGTGGTGGACCACGTACTGGTCGATGGCGCGCCCCAGCAGGGCCGGACCGATCAAGCCCAGTAATGTGCCGGCAATCACCAGTACGGCAACCAGCAGCAATTGGCTGTGATAGGGCTTGAGATAGTCGGAGAGGCGGCGCAGGGTGCCGCGCCGGTCCTTGGCTTTCTCGCCGGTGGGCCTTGAGCCGCCGGAGCCGCCGATGAAACGCGGGCGCTCTGTCGTCCCGCCTCGGTTAGTCATCGCGACTTAACCCCCTCATACCGTTTGCTTCGCCCAGTTGCGATCCGTAAATCTCGCGATAGATCTCGCTGGAGCCCAGCAATTGTCGATGCGTTCCGCGGGCCGCGATGCGTCCCTGATCCAGGACCAGAATCTGATCGGCTTTGAGGACGCTGGTGATGCGCTGGGCGATGATAAAGGTCGTTCGCTGCGCCGCCAGCGCTTCGAGGGCGGTTTGTATTTTGGCTTCGGTTTCCATATCGACGGCGCTGGTGCTGTCGTCGAAGATGAGGATGCCGGGTTGCACCAGCAGGGCGCGGGCGATGGCGATGCGCTGTTTTTGGCCGCCGGAGAGGTTGGCGCCGCCGGCTTCGATCTGACTGTCGTAGCCCGCGGGCATCCGCCTGATGAATTCGTGCGCTTGCGCCGCTTTGGCCGCGGCGATGACATCGTCCAGCGTCGCCGCGGCGTCGCCGTAAGCGATATTGTCGCGCACGGTGCCGCTGAAGAGGATTGATTCTTGCAGCACCATGCCGATGCCCGAGCGCAAGGCGCGAGCGTCCCAGGCCTTGACGTCGACGCCGTCAACCGAGACGCGGCCGGCGTTGACGTCGTAGAAGCGCGGGATCAGGTTGACCAAGGTGCTTTTGCCGGCGCCGGTGGCTCCTAGCAGCGCGATCTGCTGGCCCGGCTCGACGACGAAGCTGATGCCGTGCAAGACATCGTCGCCGCTGACGCCGGCCGCGCCGTTGTCCTTGTCCAAGCCGCGCCGGCTGTAGTGGAAGGAGACATTGTCAAAGGTCACTTGGCCGAGAACGCGCTCGGCTTGATGGGGCGCAGGCGCTATGGACAGCGCCGGTCGCGTCTCAAGGACTTCCAGCACGCGCTCGGCGGAGGCTTCGGCGCGGGCGGCCATCATGAGCAGATTACCCAGGAAGAGCAAGGGACCCATGCCGATCATCAGGTAGTTGTTGAAGGCGATCAATTCACCGAGGGTCAGGCGGTCGCCGAGCACGGACAAGCCGCCAAACCAGAGCACGGCGACGGTGCCGACATTGGTCAGCACTTGCAGAACGGGCATGGCCACGGCCAGGAGGTTGCCGACTTCGATGTTCTTTTCGCGATAGTCGACATTGCTGGCGGCGAAGCGCTCGATCTCGAAGCGGCCGCGGACGAAGGCTTTGACCACTTGTATGCCGGCCAGGTTTTCCTGGACGAGGGTGTTGAGCGCGCCCAGCCGCTGCTGCACGATGGTGAAGAGGCGGGTGGCCTGCACCATCAGATAGCGGATGAAGACCGCCGAGACGCCGGCGATGGCAAACATGATCAGGGACAATTCCCAATCGGTGAGCAGCAGCATGATCATGCTGCCGAAGATCATGACCAGGACGCGCAGGATCAGCGCCAGTCCGGCGCTGGAGAACATGCGCACGACATCGACATCGCTGGAAACGCGCGTCATCAATTGACCGGTTTGCATCTGGTCCAGATTGGCGAAGGACAAGGATTGAATATGACGAAAGAGCGCGTGGCGGATATCGTAAGCCAGGCCCTGCGAGACGACAGCGCGGCAATAGCCCTGCCCCAGGGTGCTGGCCGCGCCGACCAGGGCGGCGACGAACATCAGCGCGGCGCCGAGCAAGATGCGGTCCATGTCGCGGGGGCGGATGCCCTCGTCGATCATCAATTGCAAGAGGCGCGGCACGCTCAGTTCCATGGCGACCGGCAGCACGGTGGTCAGGAAGCCGAAGAAGAGGAACCAGCCGTAGGGCTTCATGAATTTGAAGACGCGCCAGAGGGACTTCATGGGACAAGTTTAGCGGCGCGGGGGCGGGTCTACAAGCGGGGCGATTGGAATCGGCAGCGGCTTCGAGGCTGGAATTGCTCATTGATAAATAGAATATATGTTCTATACTATTGGCAAGCGCTCATATTGCGCCGCGGGGGCTGGCTTGTGACAGGGCAAAGGCGCCCGGCGCATTCGCAAACGAGTTTGATGATTTAGGAGGACGTGATGAATTTCGATGACTACTATATGCATATGCATTTGGGGCTGACGCCTCCTTCCAGAGAGGAGGCGGAGGAGCCGGAAGAGGAGCAGGCATCTACGAGTTCGCCGCCGCGACGAACTTCGTCGCCAAACGATCCGTTGATTGGGATTCCGAGAGAGTACTTGCCTCAGCCACCCAGACGGACACCCACGCCGCCGCGGCGAACTTCGTCACCAAACGATCCGTTGATTGGGGTTCCGCCACAGCACTTGCCTCAGCCCCCTCGACGGACACCCGCGCCGCCGCGACGAACTTCGTCGCCAAACGATCCGTTGATTGGGGTTCCGCCAGAGCACTTGTCTCAGCCACCCAGACGGACATCCGTCATAGATCGGCCATCTCTACGGGATATTTCACAGACTGAAAGGCCGACTGACGATGGCGACAGTGATCGAACGCGTCCCCGGAGGATTGTGGAAGAGCTTCAAGACGATCGGCCGGAGTATAGCGATGATTTGACTCAAGCTGTCGGTGCTGCATACGGGGATGTGAACGACATATATTTCCAACTTTACTATGGTCAATCAGCAGTGCGGATGAATGATTTTGCTGAGTCGGGTCTGGATGATGAATCGGATGAGCGCGCCGAGGAGCAGATACTGAGGCGTGTGGAGCGCGTCAGACGGGAGACCATGACGGATCTGGCGGATGATCGCTGGGAAAGTATAGTCGCGATTGACACCAAGACTGGCGAGAAAGTATTTTGGCGTTATGGCAGCAGAAGCTATACCTTCTTGCAGGAAGAACAGAGAAAAATGGTGGAGGGACGGGAAATCGCGCTCATCCACAATCACCCCAACAACACAGCGGCATCGCAGGCGGATCTGGAAGGGGCATTTTGGTTGGGGGCCAAGTCCTTGACGGTTGTGACGCCATCCGGTTATCGCTATGTGTATATTCGTGGGGCAAAGGGCATGGAGCTTGCCGCCGTCATCAACGACCCCAATTATGTGGCGAACCCGTCGTGGCGGGAGGATGTGGAATCGAGCACGGCGTTTTGGACGCAGACTCTGGCGGAGAAGGGAAATCAACCGGAGTGGGTAATGGAGCAGGAGGATCAAGTTGTCATTGATATTGCAGGTGGCACACCTATCTACTTACCTCCGTTAAAGGATGTGACGCTAGGGGTATCTCAGACATTGGCAGAGCATTTGTGGAGTAATATGGTTCGAGAAGGGCTTGAAGGAGTTCCGATATCTCATGTGCAAGTAAATGATATGAGAATACAATGGCAGATTCTCTCTCAAACTGAGACGTCAATTCAAAGGGACGATGCTTATACCCTGCGATATGAAATGCTGAAGCGAGTGGGGGGAGTGCAAAGCGGAATCAAGTTTTTCCACGCAGCGCAGACCGTTAACCACATTATGTCATTAGGTGAATACCGGGGTAACATCATTTTGGCAGGCTTATCTGGGGTAATAGACAACGTTACAGATAATTTTGACAAGGTTGGGATGAAGCTTATCGATCACAATGATCCGATCTTAGCTATGCTTCTCGAAAATGAAGGCAAACTGCCAAGCCCCTATCATAATTCCCTGGAAGATATGGATGCATCAACGACAGTATACGTGGATACGGCTATAGACTGGGATATTCACATGGTTTGGCAAGAGCAGAATAAAGTGGGGGAATTCATCAAAGAGCTAGACATCGACGAGGAAGATCTCGAAGAGATTACCGATCTGTTTAGTCTAAAGGATCGAGTAGGAGAACTGGGCAACTTCGCTATAGGTGAATCCGCTGCTGCGATTGATTGGGCAACTAGAACCGCTGGGAGTTCTCTGGACTTTGCTAAACTCGAAGACCGCATCACACTAGGTATTGCCATGATCTTCCAGAAACAGGGGTATGACGAAGATGACTTCAAAGCGTACTATGATGAGATGATAAAATGGGTGAACAGGCAAGCTGGGCAAGATAAATTCAGATTGCCAAAAGTAGGAGAAGTCTTGCCCCAATATGATTAGGAGATCCGATCTGGAGGAATGAGGCGAGCCGCCTCATTTTCTCTATTCCGCGCAAACCGCAACCGAAACAAGGCAGATGTCGAAGGTGGGGGAACACATTAGCTTGTTAACCTGACAACTGCTGAAAGCGAGTTTGACTATTCTATTGAGCCAGATAAGTTTACACTGTTCTTGATGACGACCTGCACGGCTGTCATCGAGTGAATAGTCCGGTTAGATGTGTTTCTATGGAAAAGGCGAAAAAACGCACCGCGTCGAGAGCTATCGGCTGCCGGCGGCTGTTTCTGGCGGCTTGCATCGCTTTGGGTCTAATATGCAGCCTTCCATTTGTCCTGACTTCTCCAGAACTGCAATGGCATATCGACCATAACATCAGGCCGCCTATCATCACGCCTGCCCCGGCGAGCAAGGAATCGGATCTGATCGCCTTCATCTGCACAAGGAACCACGGGAGTCATCCTGGCGCCATATATATCATTCACCCGGATGGACGTCAAGTAAGACAGATTCACGCGCGTTCATACGCGAGGTACGCAGATCTCAGTTGGTCGCCGGACGGCATGTGGGTAGCGGTGGTTATCAGCTATGTGTATGGTTTTTTGCCAAACGAGAAATATGAGATCTATCGAATTCGATTTGATGGGTTGGATTCCAGGCGTTTAACCTATAATCACTTCAGAGAATTTGGTCCTCGCTGGTCAAAAGACGGGAAATCCATTTGGTTCTTTAGCAGCGAAACCATGCACAAAACATCTGTCGATGGGGCTGAAATCAGTCAATCTTATGATTCGTACATTGGAGCGAGTCTTTTGATACGGCGTCCAGTTGACTGGTCTTCAGATGAGCAAAGAATTATCGCGATCGGGACTTATGACGCAATTCTCTCTGGATCAGATCCCGATGGCTCAGATTGGCGAGAGTTGACGAGAGCGGGAATGCGTCCCGATGCCGTGGCATGGTCTGGGGACGATGAGCGAATTATGTATTTCAGCAATGACGTAAGTTTTGAATTCTCCAAGTTGGTGGTATTTGATGTCAAAAAACAAGTTGAACACTTTTCACTGAAAATGAATTCAATTCACGACGCGCGATGGTTGCCAGATGGCAATTGGATCGCAATTAAGGGTCGAGCACTCGATGAAGACGAGGGAGCACATATATATCTGCTCGATATTCACACAGGTGTTATGAATTACATTACAGCAATGACCACGGGCGATTTAGGCAAAATATCGTGGTCACCCGACAGCGAGTGGATTGCTTTTTCCACTTATCCATGGAGCGGAGGGGATAGTCGGATATTCAAGATAAAGCGCGATGGCACGGCATTTCATCAGTTGACGAGAATTGATTGCAGAATAAGAGAAATAAGCTGGTCGCCGAAATAGATTGCGGAAAATCTCAGGTCTTCAATATACGAGTGCGAGTATGATCACGGAGCGACGTTCTCGTTGCGTCACGCAGGGCTGATCGACGCCTGATTCGCCCTCATAGGCGCAAGCGCTTGAAGCGCGGGTTTCCGCTCGCAACAGCGAGGGCGGATCAGAACGCTGAGGCCGAGTGCAAAAGCCCTGTGCCCTGGCAGGCTGCTGGCAAATGCCCCGGCAGCGCGTCATCAATTCCAGAACCGGCGGCGAGCCGCCTCATTTTCACTATTCCGCGCAAACCGCAACCGAAACAAGGCAGATGTCGAAGGTGGGGGAACACATTAGCTTGTTAACCTGACAACTGCTGAAAGCGAGTTTGACTATTCTATTGAGCCAGATAAGTTTACACTGTTCTTGATGACGACCTGTAGGGCTGTCATCGGTGAATAGTCCGGATAGATGTGTTTTTATGAAAAAGGCGAAAAAACGCACCGGGTTCAGAGCTATCGGCTGCCGCCGGCTGTTCGCCGCAGCTTGCCTGGCTTTGGGCTTGTTATGCCTCGTTCCGCTTGTTCTGACCTCGCCGGAGTTGCACTGGCATATCGACAATTACGTCCAGCCGCCTATCATCGCGCCCGCGCCAGCAAGCAAAGAATCGGACTTAATAGCCTTCATCTGCAAGTGGTATGGCAGAAATCAGCCCGGCGCCGTTTACGTTATTCACCCGAACGGCAGTCATTTGAGACAGATTCGCGCACGCCCTCATCAGAGTTACGCCCATCTCAGTTGGTCGCCAGATGGCATTTGGGTGACAGTGGTCGCATCAAATCATGCCTTCGGTCATTTGCCAAATGAGAGTTTTGAGATATATCGAATTCGTTTTGACGGATTGGATTCCACGCGTTTAACCTATAATCGCTTGAGAGAATTCGCTCCTCATTGGTCAAATGATGGTCGATCTATTTCATTCATCAGCCGTGGAGCCATTCATAGAATATCTGACAGCGGGCATGAAATAAGTCGATCGTATAATTCCTACATCAAGCCGTATCCTTGGGGACGGCGCGTTTTTGACTGGTCTTCCGATGATCGCAGACTTGTTATCGTTGGTACTCACGGCGCTGTTCTCTATAGTACGAATCCCGACGGCTCGGACTTGGGTGTATTGACACGAGCGGAAACGCGTCCTGACGCGGTAGCGTGGGCAGCAAACGATGAGCAGATTCTCTACTACAGTCGTGACATGCTTTCTGATTACAGAACGCTGACTGTATTCAATGTCACAAGTCGAAGCGAAGACACTTCACTCAAGATGGACGCGATTCAGGACGCGCGATGGTCCCCAAATAGCGAGTGGATTGCAATAAAGGGTCGAGCACTTGATGAAAGCGAGGGAGAACATATATATCTGCTCGATATTGACACAGGTGCCATGAATTACGTTACAACAATGAGCACGGGCGATTTTGGAGGAATTTCATGGTCGCCCGATAGCGAGTGGATTGCCTTTTCCACTTATCCACGAAGTGGAGGAGATAGTCGGGTATTCAAGATAAAGCGGGATGGCACAGCCTTGCAGCAATTGGTTGAGATGGATTGCGGAATAAGAGAAATAAGCTGGTCGCCGAAATAAAGTCTGAAAAATCCCGCTTCCTCGACAAAGGGCCGACGCCTGGTCGCTGGAATCAATCGCTAGCGCGCCCCCACCCCCATCCAGACACGCTGCCGCCAAGCTGAAGTTTGGCGTGCAGAGCGGCGCCGACCAGGCAGATATCTTCGGCGAAGGCGGCGGGACGGATCAGTCCGTCATAATAAAAATCATCGTGCAAGATATGCTGGCGGATGATGGCGCGGGCGGGGTCCAGCAGCAGGTCGTCCAGTTTGGAGGCGCTGCCGCCGATGACGATGGCGGCCGGATTGAAGAGGTGCAGGAGGTTGACCAGGCCAAGGCCGAGCCAGCGTCCGGCTTGCGCGACTATATCCAGGGCGAGCGGGTCGCGGTCCAGGGCGGCTGCGCCGACGGCGCTTCCGTCGACATGTGGGAGGTCCCGCAGCGACGAGGCGCTGTCAGTGGCGCGCAGACGATGGCGCGCCCAGTCGCCCAGGGCCGTGCCAGAGACCAATTCCTCCCAGCGGGGGTGGCTGCCATCGGGCAGGCTGAAGCGCATATGGCCGGGTTCTATGGCATGCGAACGCCAGCCGGTGAAAAGCTGGCCATTGATGATGGCGCCGCCGCCGAGGCCGGTGCTGATGGTCAAGTAGATCATCGGATCCGCGCCTTGCCCGGCGCCCAGGTGATATTCCGCCAAGGCGCCCAGATTGGCGTCGTTTTGCAGGAAAGTCGGTAGATTGTCAAAGGCGCCGCTGATTGTCTTGGCGAGCGGGACGTCCGACCAACCTGGCAGTGTGCGGGCTCGAATAATGACGCCTGCCTCGGCGTCCAGCGGGCCGGGCGCGGCGATGCCAATGGACGCCGGTTTGGTACTGGGCTCGATCAAGGACTTGCTCAGATCGATCAGACGCTTCAAGCCCGCGCCCATGCCTTCTCCCACTTTGCTGGATGTTTCCGCCCGGAGCAACATGCGCAGTTCGTCGTCGAAGAGCGCGGCTCGGCTGCGGGTGCCGCCAAAATCAATGGCCAGATGGGTCTTCATAAGCCGTTGACGAAGGCGTATTGCTGATAATCGGGGGCAGGTTTGCCGGCGCCGGTTGCCCCGCCCTCTTGCAGCGCAAGCGCGCCGTCCCGGGAAACGACGATTCCCACGCGAGCGCCGCGCTTGAAGGCATCATAAGCGATGCGGCTCATATCCACAGCCCTTTGGCGATCAATGTGGGAGGCTGGGGCGCCGCGCTGCGCATGCCCCAGGCGCGTCAGTCGAACGCGGATGCCGGTAATTTTTGGGAGTTCGTTCGTCAGGCGCTCGGCTGCCTTCACGCCTTCGGAGAGCAGAAGCAGCGCGTATCCCCGCCGCGCCACAGCGAGCTTCAAGCGCTGCGCGAGCCAATCCATGCCGAAGTCGTATTCCGGCAGCAGCACGGCATCGGCGCCGCAGGCGTAAGCGATTGCCAAAGCCAAGCAGCCGCTGTCTCCCCCCAGGGTCTCGACCAGGAAGATGCGCCCGGGCAGGGCATTGGCTGTGGCGCGGATGCCTTCGATCGTTTGCCAGGCGTAGTTGCAGGCGGAATCGTGACCGAGCGTGTAGTCCGTGCCCGGCACGTCGTTGTCAATCGTAGTGGGCAGGGCGATGCAGGAAAGGCCCCATGTTTGCAGGCGGGGGATGACAAACTTGATCGTGCCGTCCCCGCCGAAGAGCAGCAGGTTGTCAATTTTTTCTTCGGTCAGGACCCGGCTCAAGCGTTCTCCCGCATCGTGATGGGCGAGCGCCGGCGCGCGGCTGGAGGTCAACCAAGAGCCGCCGCGCCCCGAAAGCAAGCCGACGGCGGCCAGATCAATCTCGGTTAATTGTCCGGACAGCAGACCGGCGAAGCCGTCATGGGCGCCGATGACGCGGTCGCCGTTTTGGCTTGCCAAGCGCGTATAGGCGGCGATAGCCGCGTTGATGCCCGGGGCGTCGCCGCCGTTGACGACAATTACCGTCTTCATGGGTCGCGGTCTCAATTTCGTTTTGGCGCTTGTACAGAAGAATGATACCTGAATATGGCGGTTCAGTCTAAATATCGCGAAGGTTTGTATGTGCGCGGGCGGCGTTGGTAGCGGCTCGAGGCTGGAGTTGGCTGTTGACAAATAGAACATATGTGTTATAATGTCGACAAGCGTTCATAAAGCGGATGTTGCGCCGCGGGGGCTGGCTTGTGACAGGGCAAAGGCGTCCGGCGCATTCACAGATCAGATTGATGTTTTGGGAGAACGAAATGAATTTCGAAGAACTCTATTTACAGTATTTACAAGGTACGCCGAGAAAATCAAAGCCGAAGCCAAAGCGGAAACCGACCTATAGGCTGCCTTGGCTTATACCCCAGTCAAAGCCGAAAAGGAAACCGAGGTATAGACCAGCCCGGCCTGTAGTAAAGCCAAAGCGGAAACCGACGTATAGGCTGCCCTGGCTCGTACCTCAGCCAAAGCCGAAAAGGAAACCGGCGTATAGACCGCCGTGGTCTATAGCACAGCCGGCGCCTTCGAAAGGAACGCGCGCACCGCGCGTTTCGCAGACAGAAAGGACGATTGACTTTAGGGACAGTCTTCCGGTGAAGACTCGAACGATTGTGGATGATCTTCAGGATGTGCGGCCCGATATAGGCGATGATTTGAGTAGAAGCGTCGAAGCCGCGCTGAGCAACGAAGGGCTTCTGGCTCATGATTACATTGAGCCGTCAGAGTTTGTGAGAAATAATTTTGCCGAGTCAGGTCTGGATGATGAATCGGATGAGCGAGCAGAAGAGCGTGTGCGGGATCATGTGGCGCGAGCGTTAGAGGCTGTGCTGCCAGGACAAGCTTATGGTGATTTACAACACTTGGCGCGTCTTCGCCAATTGGCTGGTCGCGCGTTTTACGACACAGGTGCTGCGTTATCCCGCTTGGGGCGAGGTGGTGTATTCAATGGTCGAATGCCGTACGGAAGTGTTTTTGGGCCACAGGACCTGACTGAGGATGAATTCAACTTTGGTCGAGGAGGTCTTGATGGTACATATTTTAGCGACCTGAGAAACATCTCGGGGCGCGGGCGGCTGATCAGCGCGCCCGTATTAGCGTCAGATCCGGGAGGGGCCGGCGATACCGGCGATGAGGCAGAGGCAGTTGATCCGGAGGATGAGCCGGGTGCAAAGATAGAAGTTTCAGGTACCTTGAGAATATATAATCGCGAAGTATTTGACCGCGATGAAGACCAGCCTCTCCGTGTTTATGACCTCTCTGAAACATCAAAGGAGTACACGATAGTAGGCAAGTTCCATTCAAACTCTTCCGTTTTATTGCTCGAAGAGAATAACGTATTTAGATTCTGGGTAGATCTACGGGATCCTGACGCCGTGTTTCAAATCCATGAAAATGACTTGGGACGTATTCCAACTATAGACGAAAGGGGCCAAGTGATACAAGCGCCTGAGCAAGTCACTGCGCCCGCCGCGGACCAAGCCCAGGCACAAAGGGCCATACTGGAACAACAATATGGAGTCTTGCTAGATTCGCACCGGGTTGATGAATCTGGCAACAAAGTGATGTGGTCAGAAGAAGCCATAGCTAGTGTTCTTGACGCCGTTGAGGTTACGGCTGACGCTTTGTGGTCGATTCGAGACCAATTAGCCTGGTATGCGACGCCGAATGACAAAGCTGAACTGTTCCGGGATGCATTTGGACGCGTGAAGATTCTCCTTCCGGATGAAACATCAAACTATAAAGCGGAAACAGTTGCTGCTGAACAAGGTCCTGATGGCTCTTGGGATAACACATATAATGTCATCAAGTCCTATGATCCCGGTTGGGAGAACCGCGGCGACTGGTTCGAGTTTAATCTTGTCCACGAGTTTGCCCATGTTCTAGGCAATCGTGTTGGCGGTGAATTTCCTGGAGACAGGGTCGTCATCTTAAACGGCCAGTACCTACATGTTCCAGGTTTTGACGACCTAGGTTGGGGAGAGGCGTCAGGACCAAATTGGGCAGATACGAGAGAGGAAATATGGAACAGACGTGAACCTGAAGTAGCCCGACAAGCCGCCCCAGAATTAGACGGTCCGAATGAAGAGTGGGCTGATATGTTCTTATTCTGGACGTACGAGCAAGCCGGGCAAGTGATATTTTCTTCAAATTATCTTGGCGACGCACGTCGCACGTTTATGTCGCGCAACATGCCAAGAATACTAAACGCTCGTTATCGAATTCGGTTAAGCCCCGAAGAAATGGTTGAACTAGCTGGATGGGATGAATACGTTGATCCCGAGGAGGATCTATATCTTCCTCCCGCCACTGCGAGAGAAGATAACTTCGCTGATGCCGAGATTCGTCAACATCTTAAAGACCCAGTAAACTTGGATCCAAGACATCTCAACCGTGATCCTATGGTGGTGGCGGGAAAACTGACAGATGGCGAACTCACCACGATTTTTGGGCGGTCTCACAATCTTCCATACTTGCTGCATAAGACGGCGAATGGCGAAGTCGGGTGGACGCATATGGAATTGTTTGACCTAAGCGAGGTGAATGTCGAAGACTTGCTCCTCCTGCCTAATGACGCGCGTAAAACCCTGATAGAACCACAGGCAGAGGATTAAAATCATGAGACTCGATATTGCAATACTGTTCTGCAGTTTGATCTGGGGAAGTATGCATGTCGCTTTGGCTCAAGAACCGGACCGGATAATCGCATTCGCATCCAGAAACGTCGATAACAGTGAAAGCGATGCCAGCGACATATTCACTATCCAACTCGATGGTGAAAACCGAAGAAACCTGACCAACCATCCAGCGGACGATATACAACCGGATTGGTCGCCGGATGGGAGGCGGATCGCATTTTCATCGAACCGCGATGGGGATTACGATATTTGGATTATGGATGCCGATGGCTCCAATCTGATCCATGTGGTCAACACCGATAAACATGAGTTTTATCCGCGCTGGTCGCCGGATGGGACTCATATCCTTTGTACCCAAGCAGATGGCGATCACCGGGGTGATGAGCTTGTTCGCGCTCTGTGTACCGCCTCGGCTTGTGTCGGCCATATTGATAATGATGGCAATGTTGTTGAACAATTTCGTAATATTTGTCTCATTTCGCTCGAAAACGCCAGCATCGCTCAACTTACAGAAGAAGTCTCTGGTGATTCTCAGGGAGGTGAATGGTCGCCAGATGGCACGCGTATCATCTTTGTATCCAGGTATGATGTGGCTGCTCCCAGTAGCGAACTCTACAGCATGAATATCAGCGATCCAAAAGAATTGACTCAGTTAACCAATAACACTGAGATCGAGAGCACACCGTATTGGATATCCCCAAATGAGATCCTGTATGACACGTTCGGTTTTGAACTCTCGTACGGCAAGAGTGGCGTTTATGTACTGAATCTCGACACTATGGATGAGGAATTCCTAATAAATCTTGTAACGTCATATCTCGGTTTATTCTTTGATGTTGGGGTTGAGGGTGATGTACTACATATGCTGTTTGATGGAATTGATGGTCTATTTTATTTTAATCCGCAAAGCGGGGAGGACTTCAGGATAGGCAACACAAGTTATTTGGATGACAGCATGTCCTGGAGACCGATAACTAACTTGTCGACCGAACAGAATCGTCAGAACGGAAAATAAGAATAGAAAACTGAACTCCGTCAACACCCCAAATAATCAATCCAATTCCATAGCCGCGCGACTCATAGCTCTCCGTTGGCATTCACGCCCTACATAATGTGGTGGCTTGTTTCGTCAGGAAAGGTTCGTCAACTTCTATCTCGACGATCTGACAGCCTACCTGAAGAATTTCGCGTCCTAGGGCTGGGACGAGGAGTGGGATCGGCAGGGGGAAGCGTACCTTGAGACTCAGGTATTTGGATACGGGTCCACACTGGCATGGACACTGGCATGAAATTGAGGGTGGAGCGCTTGCGCATGGGCATGAGCATGAGCACGAACAGTTGGTGATATATCTTGGGGACGATAGGGCTGATGGAGACTACCACGGCCGAACACCACTGGCATATGTTAAAGATGATGGAACCGTGCCATATAAGGATGAGCTTAACAACATGTATCTGGGAAATCTGCCCAGCACGGAAGCAGAGTATGGTGTGGATGTCACTCTCGGAACCATTCTCCATGAGTTTGGACATGTCATCGACAGAAGAGAGGGATACACCGAATCTCTTTATGAGTTTGTTCCAAATGAAGAAACCGGAAGCGATTACCATAGGCAATCGAGAGCGATTGGCGAAAAGGCCGGTCTTATCTTAGACATGCAGATACCGAAATATGGGGTTCAAGGGTTTGGCGCAAAAGAAGCGCTCTACAACGAACTGGGAATCGCGCCCTTTGTGACGGACGTCGTTGAGGTTTCAGGCGAGACATTGCATATTTACTCTGTTCAACCCGAATCCTTTGGCAAATTTGAAACACTTGGCGGCGAGTTTTACAATTGTTCTGCAAGAGGTGGTTGCGGTCCGCGGGAAATCGATTGGCGACGTGTCTCGAAGGAACCAGATGCAAAAATGACAAACAATGCCATTGCTTTAAGGAATGCATTCCGCAAAGTATTGGAGGGAATCCTGGATCAGTTACTCGAAGATGATATGCATGAGTAGAATCATATCCATCGTCATCTTGCTTGTCGTGTTATGGCAGGGCGGAGCAACGATTGGGCAGGACCGGGGCTGGGCGGCGGCGATCGCCTGGCGCCCGGATGGCGAGATGATCGCTATCGCATCAAGTACCGGGGTTTGGTTATTTGATTCCGAGTTCAATGAGATGGGGCATGTGCAAGTCAAGCAAACTGAGAATGATGAGCCGAAGCAAGGGCAAGCCAAGCAAGAATGGGACCTCCCGCACAGATCCCTGTCCTGGAACGCGGCCGGCGATCTGCTTGCGGTGGGGGATGTGCGCTATGGCAGGACGCCGATTCAAATCATTGATATCGACAAGCTCGAGGTCGTATCGGAGATCTCGACAAGGTTACTCGCGTGGACACCAATACAATGGCATCCAAAAGACAATCTGATAGTGGTTGGCACGTATGGTGGCACAGCTCATATATTTGACGCGCTCACGGGCGAAGAAGTTTTCTATTTTGTTGAGCGCAAAGAAGGAGCAAGAGGAGCATTAAGCAACTACACAGTCGGATTCTGTTGGTTTGACGAGGATGTCATCGTCATCGCAACTCATCATGGAATTTATGTCATTGACATAAAAAGCAAGGAGCTGCTGCAAACAGTAGACCCTGACACCGTTTTCGATACCACGGACTGCAATCGCGAGCATCAACTCATAACGACTAACGGAAAACTGTATGATATCAGAACTGGGTCGCTCATTAGTGTTTTCACAGAGTACGACTCTCACATTGACGAATTCATTTGGACATTAGATGTGGCCTGGTCGCCGGACGGTCGGCGCTTTGTCTCCAGCACAGAGGGCTGTCTTGTCCGTGTGTTTGATGGCGGGAGTGGCGAATTGCTGGCGCGGCTATCGGGCGGGATTCATTATGAGTATCAGGCAAATTCATATTTCTTAAGCTCGATAGCCTGGCATCCGGATGGGGGTCGATTTGCGGTGGTGGGACAATTCGGGGACATTCGCGTTTGGGATGTTAAGACTTATAAGTTGTTAAGGCGGTTCGACGGTTTTGAGCTGTTCGATGAATATACACTTTTGCCCTATAAGACGCGTGAAGAATTCCTGGAGCATGAATGCCCGGAGTAGCTGGACCTACAGCGCGAAGGGCTGGAGATTAGAATCGTTGGCGTTAATAGGAAGTCTATCTCAAGCGGTCGCTCCGATCCAGCGCGGGCGCAGCAAGGGTCTCACTTCAAGCGCAGGACAAGCATGGCGAAGCTGTGCGGCGGCAACTGCAATTGATCGAGCGGCATCGACTGATGTTCGATGGCGACGGTATCGGGCGTTTCAAAAGTATTGGTCGCCAAGGGACTGGCGCCCGATACGCAGTACATATCGACATCGGTTTCAACTTCGACGCCCGTTATCGATAGGCCCATCGGCTCGTCGACGCCGCAGTTGACCAGAGAGACAAATAGCGCTTTGCCATCGGCATCAAGGGTTGTGGCGGCGTTCATCAGGGGCACGTCGTCAAAGGCGGGCATGGTGCCCGCTGCCGGGCTGGCAAAGGTACCGCAATCGACAGTTGTCTGCAGCGCTTGCCGCCCGCGGTGATGTGTCATCAATTCCAGAACCAGCGTCGCCGGCATCTTGATCACGGCCGGCCGCGCGGGATTGTCGCCGGTATCAACCGGCACCCAGCCCCCGCGCCGACCCAGATGGATCTCTTCCCAGTTGTATAGCGGCGCGATCAAATAGCAGCCCATAACGTTGGTCAAGTGATAGATGGCGCTGTAATGAATGCGATCGGCGCGCTGTAGACAGAGGTTCATGATCGACCCGGTATAAAGCGCGTCCGCCAGATTATATTTCTCGATGAAATTGGGGCCTTTGGCGTTTACGTAGGTATTCCACTCGTCAAAGGCGATCGGCAGCGGTTTCGGTGAATGCTGGTCCACAATCGCGAGCGTATCGTCCAGCATGCCTCTCACTTCGTGCCAGGCAGCCATTTTCGGCAGGAAGATCTCTTCTGGATCGGGCGTCACTGGCTGCTTTTCCGTGCGAACCGAATAATAGTGCAGGCTAAAGAGATCCATCTTCTGGCCGGCAATCGGCAGTACGGTCTCGTTCCAGTGGGCGTAGAGATCAACGGGCGTGCCGACGCCAATCAGCGTGAGTTCTGGATCGGCGTCGCGCATGGCGCGCGCGAATTCGATGTAGCTGGCAGCATAGGTTTCGGCGTCGACATGGCCGACTTGCCAATTGCCGTATTGCTCGTTGCCCACGAACCAGACCTTGACGTCGTGCGGCTCCTCATAGCC
Organism: Chloroflexota bacterium; assembly: GCA_026708115.1. Classification (GTDB taxonomy): domain Bacteria; phylum Chloroflexota; class Anaerolineae; order Aggregatilineales; family Phototrophicaceae; genus UBA6055. The sequence goes on along the minus strand of JAPOVL010000025.1, from coordinate 198,707 downwards.
GTTCGCCGCGCGCAACGCGCCATACTCGGTCGAGGCATCGCCATTGCAGTATTCAACCCAAGCCCGCGCTTCCTCGGCTGTGCCGTTGCCCATATTTGCTGTCAGCACTGGCTCGGCCCCGACCAAGCGGCACAAGTCGACGAATTCGTCCGTTCCGACATCGTTCGATTCCCAAAGCCACCAGGCGGGGTCGAGATAGGTCGGGCGTTTGTCGCGATCGCCGACGCCGGTCTCCCAATGATATGCCGAGACGAAGTTGCCGCCGGGCCAGCGCAGTTGCGTCGGCGACCAGTCGCGCATGGCGGCGATCACGTCGGCGCGGAAGCCGCGAATGTGGTCGCTGGGCATGAGCGAGGCGCAACCGATCCAGGCGGCGCCTTCCCGTATCGTCAATGTCAGCTCGCCTTTTGGATCAGCGCCCGCTTCGGTAAAAGTGCGCTGATAGCTTTGCCAGTCGTCGCCTAGCTCGGCGATTTGCCAGCGTTCGTCGCCTAGCTGCACCTCAAGCGATTGTCCTTGACCCTTGAGAACCAGGCAAAGTTCATAGTCGCGTTCGCTCTCCAAATAGAGGCTGCCTTGCTTGATACCGCGGGCTTGGCCGTCGGCGCGCCGAATGCTGATGCGCTGAGATTGGCGTCCGGTGTAAAAGTCGCTGTTATCGTGCGCAAAGAGTACGGCTTCATAATCTGGATTAGCTGCTTCCCAAGGCGCCACAATACCGATGCCGAGATGAACGTTGTACAGTCCCTCGCTAGGCGATTTATACATATAGTCGTTGCCGGCGAATTTGCGGTCGCGCAGCATCTCCGCCCAGACGCCGCCATAAACGGCTTGCCCGAGATGCTCCAGGTTGGCGCCATAGAGGTGGTCATGCGCCTCGCCGATGACATGGTCCAAGTTAATGTTGACTGTGGTCCGATTCATGGTTATCCCCATTCTTGGTTCTTAGTCGCTCATTCCGTTAACGCGCATTTCGGCTTGGCGGACCGCGCCTTGATGTCAATTGCTGACTTCATGCGTCGCGGTCTCAATTTCGATTCGGCGCTTGTATACCAGAATGATACCTGAAAATGGCAGTTCCGCCTAAAACTCGCGGCGGGAGCATGATGCGCGGAAAGGTCAACTTGTATTTGCGCGACCGGCAACCGCAGCAATTCAGCATTGGAAATGGTTGTTGACATATAGAACAAATGTTCTATAATATCGACAAGCGCTCATATTGAATTGAGCTTTGCGCCGCGTGGGCTGGCTTGTGACAGGGCAAAGGCGCCCGGCGCATTCACAGATCAACTTGATGTCTTAGGAGGACGAAATGAATTTCGATGACTACTATATGTATATGCATTTGGGGCTGACGCCTCCTTCCAGCGAGGAGACGGAGGAGCCCGAAGAGGAGCAAGAGTCTACTAGCTCGCCGCCGAGTACTGGGGGCTGGAGCCTGCCGCCACCGCCAGTGCCTCCATCCACGTCCCCGTATATTGGAGGCTCGAGCCTGCCGCCACCGCCACCGCCCCCATCCACGTCCACGTCCACGTCCCCGTATACTGGAGGCTGGAGCCTGCCGCCACCGCCACCGCCCCCATCCACGTCCACGTCCACGTCCCCATATACTGGAGGCTGGAGCCTGCCGCCACCACCTGTGTCGCCGCCGTCCAGTCAATCAGGGCATAGTCGGCCGGATATCTCACAGACAGAACGACCGCTTGACGATAGTGACAGTTATCCGGTGCATCCCGGGACGATTGTGGATGATCTGCAAGATCTGCGGCCGGAGTATAACGATGATCTGAGTCAAACTTATGAAGAGGCGTACAAGAACGAGAACGACATATATTTCCAGCTTTACCTTAGCCAATCAACAGTGCGGAGGAATGATTTTGCCGAGTCGGGTCTGGATGATGAATCGGATGAGCGCGCCGAGGAGCAGGTCCGGAGGCGTGTGGAGCGCGTCAGACGGGAGACCATGACGGATCTGGCGGATGATCGCTGGGAAAGTATAGTCGCGATTGACACCAAGACTGGCGAGAAAGTATTTTGGCGTTATGGCAGCAGAAGCTATACCTTCTTGCAGGAAGAACAGAGAAAAATGGTGGAGGGACGGGAAATCGCGCTCATCCACAATCACCCCAACAACACAGCGGCATCGCAGGCGGATCTGGAAGGGGCATTTTGGTTGGGGGCCAAGTCCTTGACGGTTGTGACGCCATCCGGTTATCGCTATGTGTATATTCGTGGGGCAAAGGGCATGGAGCTTGCCGCCGTCATCAACGACCCCAATTATGTGGCGAACCCGTCGTGGCGGGAAGATGTGGAATCGAGCACGGCCTTTTGGACGCAGACATTGGCGGAGAAGGGGAATCAACCGGAATGGGTAATGGAGCAGGAGGAGCAAGTTGTCATTGACATTGAAGACGGTACACCTATCTACTTACCTCCGTTAAAAGATGTGCCGCTAGGGGTATCGCAGACATTGGCAGAGCACTTGTGGAACAATGTGGTTCTTGAAGGGCGTGAGGGGGTTCCGATCAATCAAGCGCAGGTATTGTATATGATGAGCAAATGGCAGGAATTCTCTCATACTGCGACTGCTGGGGGGAGAGCCGCGGCTTATGACCTGAGAGATCAAATACTGGAAGCGACCAATGGAATCCAGAGCGGGATTGAGTTTTTCCACGAAGCGGGCAACGTTAACCACGTTATGTCGCAAGGTGGTGAATATGGCGGAAACATGCTATATGTGAATATCTTAAAATTGCTTCACGATCCGGTCAACTTTCACGCTGTCAATGAGCAGTTGCGTGATATCGGTACGGTCCTTTTCGAACAGAATGATCGAATCTTGGCGAAAATACTGGAAATGGATGGCAGACTGCCGAGCCCTTATGTCAATACCATTGAAGATATGGACTCGCCAACAGCCATAACCGTTGACACGGCTATAGATTGGGATATTCACATGGTTTGGCAGGAACAAGGGAAGGTGGAGGAGCTGATTGGGAAGCCTTCGGTCTCCGCCTCGACGCTCGATATGATTAGCAATTTGATGACCATAGAAGCTCCACCGGGCGCCGACGCCGATAGCCACAGGGCTAGTGAAGCTATTGGTTGGGCAAAAAAAGCTGTCGGAAGTTCTCTAAGCTTTACGGTATTCGAGCATCGTGTGGCAATCGGCATAGCTATGATGTTTCGGGCGCATGAGTATAGCGAAGATGACTTCAAAGCGTACTATGATGAGATGATAAAATGGGTGAACAGGCAAGCTGGGCAAGATAAATTCAGATTGCCAAAAGTAGGAGAAGTCTTGCCCCAATATGATTAGGAGATCCGATCTGGAGGAATGAGGCGAGCCGCCTCATTTTCTCTATTCCGCGCAAACCGCAACCGAAACAAGGCAGATGTCGAAGGTGGGGGAACACATTAGCTTGTTAACCTGACAACTGCTGAAAGCGAGTTTGACTATTCTATTGAGCCAGATAAGTTTACACTGTTCTTGATGACGACCTGTAGGGCTGTCATCGGGTGAATAGTCCGGGTAGATGTGGTTCTATGAAAAAGGCGAAAAAAGGCACCGGGTCCAGAGCCATCGGCTGCCGCCGGCTGTTTCTGGCGGCTTGCATCGCCTTAGGCTTGTTGTGCAGCCTCCCATTTATTCTCACTTCACCGGAACTGCAATGGCATCTCGACCATAACATCAGGCCGCCTATCATCACGCCTGCCCCGGCGAGCAAGGAATCGGATCTGATCGCCTTCATCTGCGAGCAAAATGATGGAAATCAGCCTGCCGGCGTGTACGTCGTTGAGCCGGACGGCAGTCATTTGAAACAGATTCACGCTCGTCCTCACGAGAGTTACGAGTATCTCAGTTGGTCGCCGGATGGTATTTGGGTGGCGGTGGTTGCGGGGGGCAATTCTCTCCTGGCTATGCTGGCAGATGAAAATTTTGAGATTTTTCGAGTGCGCTTTGATGGCTTGGATTCCAGGCGCTTGACTTATAATCACTCGGAAGAAATCGATCCTCGTTGGTCAAATGTTGGTAGATCTGTTTCATTCATTACCCGCGGAGCCATTCATAGAATATCTGACAGCGGGCATGAAATAAGTCGATCGTATAATTCCTACATCAAGCCGTATCCTTGGGGACGGCGCGTTTTTGACTGGTCTTCCGATGATCGCAGACTTGTTATCGTTGGTACTCACGGCGCTGTTCTCTATAGTACGAATCCCGACGGCTCGGACTTGGGTGTATTGACACGAGCGGAAACGCGTCCTGACGCGGTAGCGTGGGCAGCAAACGATGAGCAGATTCTCTACTACAGTCGTGACATGCTTTCTGATTACAGAACGCTGACTGTATTCAATGTCACAAGTCGAAGCGAAGACACTTCACTCAAGATGGACGCGATTCAGGACGCGCGATGGTCCCCAAATAGCGAGTGGATTGCAATAAAGGGTCGAGCACTTGATGAAAGCGAGGGAGAACATATATATCTGCTCGATATTGACACAGGTGCCATGAATTACGTTACAACAATGAGCACGGGCGATTTTGGAGGAATTTCATGGTCCCCCGACAGCGAGTGGATTGCCTTTTCTACTTCTCCACGAAGGGGAGGGAGTGGTCGGATATTCAAGATCAAACGGGATGGCACAGCATTACATCAGTTGGCAGAAATTGATTGCCGAATAATCGAAATAAGCTGGTCGCCCAAGTAAATACCCCGGAATTTCGCATCCTCGACAAATCAGCATGGCTTCGTCGGCGCTGTAGCGTCCTCGCTGCGCCACGAAGGGCTTTGCGAGCGTTTTCATGATGATGCGATAGCTTACCTGTTGAAAGACCTGAAAACAGGGGGGAGGGCCGCTATTCGATTGGCCTGAAGACGACTAGAATGGCGGCAAAACGTGAAATACAGGAACAATTACAATGCGCAAATCGAAGCGCAAGCCGAAGCGATATCTGCGACGCGCGGTCAAAGCTTGCGCAATATTGGTGTTTGTTCTTGGTATTCTGTTTGCGCTGTTTGTGGCGACTGCGATGTTTTCTCTGCATTTGTTTGTGACAGTATTGACGCCTACAACCAATGAAGAAAACGCAGATTACCGGGAGGTCTCAGTGGCCCGTCCCCTTGTTGTGGAGACCGTAACAGTACCGCTAAATGCCGATAAGCCGGTTTATACAGAAAACGGGTTTACGGAATGGGTTACCGTAACTGTCAGCGGAAGCGTCGAACGAGATGGAGAATTCTACCTGGATGGACTATTCCATTACCATGATAAGCAACAGTATGCGAAGACATTGTTCATCAATGGCGCCTGGGCTTTTGAGCGGCAAAGCGTCGAAGGGCAGTTCCCGGATTATAGCGATGATCACTTCTATCGATTCATACATTGGGTTGATGCCGATTCATGGGAGCGACTAGGGTTTCAATTCCTAGACGCTGATGCGACGGACTTGGACGGCGTGTTCACAGTTGAAGTCGCGAATACCCCCTTCTATGGCAGGCCAGAAGCTGGCGGGCGTTAGCCATTCATCTGTGCGGTTGCGTATCATGTAATGCGCCTGATCGATTTACGGAACCTTGTAATCCACTTCGGAAGCAACTGGCATTATTAGCCGCTGTAAGTCAAGAATGCAGGCGACGCTCAGCATTCCGCTTACGGATATAGGGCAGAAGCTGTTCAGGCGGGTGCGAAGCCCGACATCGGCGCGCTGGACCTGGAGTTTGGCTGGTCGAACGCGTTCGGGTCGAAACACCCCACAACTGAAAACCGACGATGAACTTGTGCAAGCAGTAGCCCTCGCCGCGTCACGAAGGGCTGATTGAAGCCTGTCTCGACAATCCTCCATAAGCGCAATCGCTTGAAGCGCGGGTTTCCGTCCGCAACAGCGAGGGCGGATCAGAGCGCTGAGGCCGAACTCAAAAGCTCCATGTCCCAGGCACACTCGGCGGCAAGCAACCCTGCGAAGCGGCGCAGTCAAGAGATAGATCATAGGCGGACGTCGCTCCGGCAAGTTTGACCGGGCGCGAATGTTTGCATCTCACCCCTTAATGCGCTAAGTTTATGTGCACCCGCGACGTTAAGCGTCGTAAGGGATGTTTTGTTTCGAGTAGAAGGAGACTGACGGTGAAGAAATTTCTTGTAGCAGCAATGATAGCGCTATTTGTGATGAGCCTGGGAGCGGGCGTCATCGCGCAAGACGATGGGTATACCATCGCGTTCGTTCCGGGCGTCAATCCCGATCCCTTTTATATCACGATGAGCACCGGTGTTTATCAGGCAGCCACGGATTTGGGCTTGAATGTCATCCAGCAGGATCCGGAGCGCTTTGACGTGGCGGTATCGGAACCGATCATCCGCGCTCTGATCGCGCGGGGCGACATTGACGCGCTGGTCACGGCGCCCAACGACAAAGAGCAGTCGATACCGGTGCTGCAGGACGCGCACGATGCCGGCATCGTTGTCTTGACGGTGGATACCTTCATCGGCGATGGTAATTACGCCGATGGCGAGGTGACCTTCCCGGTCACGTATATTGGTTCCGACAATACCCAGGGCGGATACATCGCTTGTTCGGCATTGGCCGACAAACTGGGCGCCGGGGCGAAGATCTATGTCACCAACACGCGCCCGGGCATCAGCACCACCGATCAGCGCGAGGAAGGCTGTCTGGCGGCGGCTGAGGACACCGGTTTGGTCGTGGCCCGCGTCGACTACAACGAGAACAGCGCCGATACGGCGCAGGCGCAGACGGCCGCGGTTTTGCAAGCCAATCCCGATATCGTCGGCATGTTCGCCACCAACACCTTTGGCGCTTTGGGCGCTGGCACGGCGATCCAGAACGCTGGATTGCAAGGCGCAGTGGAAGTGGCGCTGTTCGATGCCAGCGAAGAGAACATCGGTTTCTTGAAAGACGGCATTGTTTCGCTGGTCATCGCGCAGAAACCGGCCGACATGGGTTACCTGGGCGTGGCATTGGCGACGGCCTATCTTGACGGCGTTGGCAGCATCCCGGCGCGCATCCCGACCGGGTACGCGGTGATCAATATCGACAATGTCGATGATCCCGATGTGGCGCGTTTCATCTATACCAGCAATACCAGCGATCCGGCGCCGGCGCTCGATGACAGCTACAATCTGGCCTTTGTGCCGGGCGTGAACCCCGATCCCTTCTACATCACGATGTCGCGCGGGGTTTATGGCGCGGCGGGACGCCTGGGCATCAATGTTATCCAGCAAGATCCGGAACGCTTTGACGTGGCGGTTTCGGAGCCGATCATCCGCGCTCTGATCGCGCGGGGGGACATTAGCTCGCTGGTCACGGCGCCCAATGACAAAGAGCAGTCGATACCGGTGCTGCAGGATGCCCATGATTCGGGCATTGCGGTCTTGACGGTGGACACTTTCATCGGCGACGGCAACTACGCCAGTGGCGAAGTGACCTTCCCGCTGACCTATATCGGGTCGGACAACGTGCAAGGCGGATACATCGCTTGCTCGGCGCTGGCGGACAAACTGGGCGCCGGGGCGAAGATTTATGTCACCAACACGCGTCCGGGCATCAGCACGACGGACCAGCGCGAGGAAGGCTGCCTGGCGGCGGCTGAGGCCGGGGGACTGGAAGTCGCGCGCGTCGACTACAACGAGAACAGCGCTGACATGGCGCAGCAGCAGACGGCTGCCGTCTTGACGGCCAATCCGGATATCGTCGGCATGTTCGCGACCAACACCTTCGGCGCTTTGGGCGCGGGCGCGGCGATCCAGAATGCCGGTTTGGAAGGCGCGGTGGAAGTGGCTTTGTTTGACGCCAGCGAAGAGAACATCGGCTATTTGCGCGATGGCATCGTTTCGCTGGTCATCGCCCAGAAGCCAGCCGATATGGGCTACCTGGGCGTGGTTGCTCAAATCGCCAATTTGCGCGGCGTGACGTCCATGCCGGCGCGCGTGGGGACGGGCTACGCAGTGATCACGATTGACAACGTCGATGATCCGAATGTGGCTCGCTTCATCTATACGGCTGGATAGACGAATCTCTAGCCCCCATCCCCCAACCCCTTCCCCCAAAATGAGGGAAGGGGAGCACACATGACGGTACGTCTGGACATGGGGTGAAGAAAGTCCCTCCCTCTTTGCGAGGGAGGGACTCACCTTGGATGATAGAGGGCAAGAGCCGCTCGGCGGCAGCGAAAAGGTCTGCGCCGTTCAGGTAAAATTGTAAGCTTTCTCGTCGCTTGCGCGGCGCGGTTTACATAAACAGGTAGCCTCTATGGGATTAAAAGCGAAACTGGGCGACGCGCAGCGTCAAACCCTGATTAATTCACGCTACATTGATTTTCTGACGAAGAGCTGGTCTTATCTGTTCTTGCTGGCATTGGTCGTTTATTTTTCGGTGACCGGCACCGGCTTTTTCTCTGTGCGCAACTTCTCTTCGATTCTGACGACCAGCACCTTGATCATGCTGATGTCGATTGGTCAGACTTATGTCGTGATTACGGCCGGCATTGATTTGTCCATCGGCTGGACTGTGGGCTTGTCGTCGGTGACGACGGCGCGGGTGATGCGCGACTTGGCCGACAGCGGCAACGATGTCGCTTACGCGATGTTGGCCGGGGTCTTCGCCGGTCTGTTGGTCGCCTTGATCCCGGGCTTGATCAATGGCTTGCTGGTGGCGCGGGTCAAGGTCCCGCCCTTCATCGCGACCCTGGGCATGTTTGGGATTGTGCGCGGCGCGGCTTTTCTGCTCACTGATGGGCAGCAGGTCGTGCGGGGGCTGTCGTCGGAACTGCGGGAATCGCTGCGCATGATCGGCAATGGCAGCTTGCTCTACTATATACCCGATGATGGCTTCCATTGGTTTGCGCTGCCTCCCGACCTGGCGCCACAGCAACTGCGGGTGGTGTCGCAGCTTTTGCCTTATCCTGTCATAATTACTGCTTTGGTCGTTATCGTCTTCGCTTTCATTCTGGCGCGAACGAAGTTCGGCCGCCATACTTACGTCATCGGCGGCAGCGAAGAAGCGGCGCGGCGTTCCGGCATCAATGTCGATCGTCACCTGGTCATCATCTATGTGATTTGCGGGTTCACCGCCGGCATTGCCGGCGTCTTGCACCTCTTCCGTTTTACGGCCGGGGCGCCGCAGGCGGGGGAAGCCGCGCTGCTGTCGTCGGTAGCGGCGGTAGTCATCGGCGGCACCAATCTCTTCGGCGGCGAAGGGGATATCATGGGCGCGGTGATTGGCTCGCTGATTATCGCGGTGCTGCAGACGGGCCTGGTGATCTTGAATATCGACTCGATCTGGCAGTTTATCGTTGTGGGCATCGTGATCATCATCGCGGTGCTGGTGAATCAGTTGCAGAATGCGCTGGAGAGGATGCAAGCCAATGTATAGATCACCCCCATCCCCCGACCCCTTCCCCCATCAAGAGGGAAGGGGAACGCCGCGAGCGAGATTGGCGCGCTTGAGACCCTGTTTCATCACAGCCTTTGCGTTGCGGCTTTCACCTAAAAGGACGCAAGTCAATGTCTGAGCCCATCCTGACCGCAACCGGCATGAGCAAGTATTTCGGCGGATTGACGGCTGTTGACAGCGTTGACTTCGCCATTTACCCGGGCGAGGTGGTGGCGCTGCTGGGCGACAACGGGGCCGGGAAATCGACCTTGATCAAGTGCATCTCGGGCGTATACCGCCCGGAACACGGCCGGGTCACATTTAATGGCGAGGACATCACGAGCCATGCGCCGGCGGATATTCGCAGCCGGGGCATTGAGACGATCTACCAGGATTTGGCGCTGGCGGAGAACCTGGATGTCGGGGCCAACGTCTTCCTGGGCAAGGAGAAGACGCGGCGGCTCTTCGGCTTGATCCCGGTGACGGATGACAGCTATATGCGGGAAGAGGCGTCGAGCGCGCTGGATGAACTGGACATCCATATCCCGTCGCTCAAGCAACGTCTGGTCAACCTGTCGGGCGGGCAGCGACAGGCGGTTGCTATCGCGCGGGCTATGTATTGGAATGCCAAGCTCGTCATCATGGACGAGCCGACAGCGGCGCTGGGCGTGCCGGAACAGCGCAAGGTGCTGGCGCTGATTCGCTCCCTGCGCGAACAGAACATACCGGTGATTTTGATCAGCCATACCATGCATGATGTGATGGCGGTCGCCGATCGCATGGTGGTGATGCGCCGGGGCAGGATCGTGGCCAATATCCAGCGCGCCGACGCCAGCGAAGAGTTGATCGTCAAACATATCGTTGGCACGGCTGACAACGGCGGCAGCGCGGTGATGATCTAGGGTGGCGGGATTGTCGTCGGGCGGGCGTATGCGCGAGTCGGTTATGGGACGATAATTCACCGCAGCCGCACGGCGGCAGCGAGAAGATCTGCCGCGCTCACACAAAACAATAAACCTTCTCGTTGCATGAGCAACGCGGTTTATTAAAAAAGAGGCACAGAGGGCACAGAGAAAAACCATGGAAAGAGTATGTTTTGCGGGCGACCCGCCGGGTCGCCCCTACCGACGACTGTTATTTTGGAGTTGCATAACTTAGTTGGTCCTACTGAGGGCACAGAGAAAGCCTTGGCAGATGTTTTGATTTGCGGGCGACCTGATAGGTCGCCCCTACCAGCGACTTATATGTAGGAGTTTCATAACTTAGTTGGCACTGCCGAGGGCACAGAGGAAAAGCAAGGGAGAAGATTGTTTTGCGGGCGACCTGACGGGTCGCCCATGCCGACGACTATTATTGAGAAATATGTTCTGCGATGCGGCGGCCGCGAGCTGACGTAACGTTGACGAGGGGAAATCCATGAGGCAAGAATTGACGCCTGGGCGCTTCCGCGGCTTGAAGTCAAGCAGTCTGTCCGGTCGCGATGTTTTCGGCATTGTGGCCTTTGATCAGCGCGGCAGTTACCGGCGCATGATGCCGCCCGAAAGCAGCTATGGCGACCTAGTGCGGGTCAAGAACGAAGTCATCGGCGCGCTATCGTGCGAAGCGAGCGCCATCCTGACCGACCCGATGTACGGGCTGGGCGCGGCCATGGGGATGAACGGCAAATCGGGACTGCTGCTGGCTTTGGAAAAAAGCGGCTACAGCGGCGATTCCAGTTACCGCAAAACCGAACTGATCCCCGGCTGGACGGCCGAGAAGATCCGCAAAGTGGGCGCGAACGCGGTCAAATTCATGGTCTATTACAATCCTCAGAGCGAGGCGCTGGCGGCCGAACTGGAGGCTATGATTCGGGGGGTAGTTGCCGAATGCCATCGCTGGGACCTGCCGGTATTCCTGGAGCCGATGTCTTACAGCGTTGATCCGGACATCGCTAAAGAAAGCGCGGCATACGCCGCAGTGCGGGCTGAGATCGTGATTGAAACCGCGCGCCGCCTATCGCGGACGGGCGCCGATGTGCTCAAGATGGAGTTCCCGCTGGATATCCAATATGATCGGGATCAGATGGCCTGGCGTCAGGCCTGCGCCAAGCTGAGCGAGGCCTCGGCCGTGCCCTGGGTGTTGCTGAGCGCCGGCGTGGACTTCGAGCAGTTCAAGCCGCAAGCGCAAATCGCCTGTGAATGTGGCGCGAGCGGCTTCCTGGCCGGGCGGGCCATTTGGAAAGAAGCGGCGACGATGGCAGCGGACGAGCGCTGCGCCTTCCTGCGCGGCACTGCCACGGAAAGGCTGAAAGAATTGCTGGCGATTGCGGCCACGGAAGCGCGGCCCTGGGGCGATTTCTACGCGCCGCCGCAGACGACTGAAACCTGGTACGAAACCTACGCCTAAAATGACGGAATGAACCACCCGCAGCGTCATCTTGCGGGACATTTGCGTTGCCGCCCGCCCGGTCGAGGAGAGTAGGCAAATGGAGTTGCGGCGTTTTGGCAAAAGCGAACTATTAGGCTCGGCAATCGGCTTCGGCACCTGGGAGATGAGCGTCCGCCAATACGGGCATATCGATAGCGCGGCCGCGACGCGGGCCGTACACAGCGCCATCGACCAGGGCATAACGCTCTTCGACACATCCGAGACCTACGGACCCTTCACCTCGGAAGCGCTCTTGGGGCGCGCGCTGGGGCATCGCCGCCGCGAGGTCGTCTTGGTCACCAAAGTCGGCTTCACATTTTGTCAAGATGAATCCGACCCGCGCTTTATGAAAGTCGATGCGCGCGATTCTTCGCCGGGCAACATCATCGAGCATGCCGAAGGCTGTCTGCGGCGCTTAAACACAGACTATATTGACTTGCTGCTGATACATTTTCACGATCACAAGACGCCGCAGGCAGAAACGATGGCTGGGCTGGAATCGCTGCGGCGGGCGGGCAAGATCCGGCATTATGGCGTCTCCAATTACAGCGCGCCCATGCTGGCGGCTTGCCAAGCGCATGGACAACTGTCCGCCAATCAAGTCGGCTATCATCTTTTCGACCGGCGCATGGAAAAGGCGGTGCTGCCCTACTGCCGCGAGCAGGGCATCGGCTTCATGGCTTACGGTACGCTGGCTTTTGGACTGCTCAGCGGCGCCTTCACGCCGGCGACGCGATTTGTCGAATGGGATTGGCGCAGCCGCGGCGAGGCATTTGGCCTGCCGCTTTTCGAACGTGAGCAGTTCCTGCGCGAGCTGCGGGTGGTCGAGCGGCTCAAAGACTTGGCGGCGGAATATGGCAGGTCGGTCGCGCAATTGGCGATTGCCTGGCTGCTGAGCCAGCCCGGCGTGACAGTCGCGCTCATCGGCATGCGTGACGAGCGCGAGCTCAAAGAGAATGTGGCGGCAGCCGATTGGCGCTTGAGCGCAGAGGACTGCGCGAGAATAGAGCGCATCTTTGTCGAAGAAGACGTTCCCACTTATGTGGACGCCGAGCAATTCCTTTAATTGAGCGGCAGCGACCGCGCAGGCTAGGAAAGGGCCGCTAGTTTGAGAAAGAAGTCGCGGTAGATGGCATCGCGGTTGATATCGAGGGCTTCGCGCATGAGATGGCGGGGCGGGCCCTGCCGGTACCAGCGGCAGTCCGCGCTCAGATATGGGGCGTCGGTCAGGAAAGTCGGCACCCAGGCCGGGTTGATCAACCAGGCGAAGTTGATCAGGTCCCACATGATCCAACTGCGCGCGAAGTGGTCGAAAATCCCATGCCGCCGAAGATGCGGACTGTTGATGTAGAGCCAATGAAGATAGTCGCCGATTTCACCCTTGCCTTTGACCCAGGACTCCACCTCCGGCAGCGACAAGCTCAACTGTGCGCCGACATGAAAACCCGGCAAATAGACCAGCGGAACGCCGCTGTCGAATAGCAGTTGCGAGGCCAGCACATCCTGTTCCATGTTGAATGACGGCTGCACGACATCCATAACGGTTGTGGGATAGCCCGCCGTCCAGGAAACCACGACCGTTTCGATGATCTCGGGCGCCAAGAGCAAGGCGGCGGCAAGATTGGTGGCCGCGCCGATGGCGACCACCTGCAGAGGATCATCAACTGTGGCCGTTTTCGCTGTCCCGATCAGATGCTCTACCGCTTCGCTCTCGACCGGCTGGTCGCGGCTGGCCAAGTAGCGATCCGACCCGCGGAAGACCCGGTCAGCGAAGTCGAGATCAAGCTTGTCGCAGACCTTGAGGATCTCTTGGTAGCTGAGTTCCATGCCCTGGCCGGGACTGACCAGCACCGTGCCTTGCGGATCCAGTTGCTGATCGTCGTTTACATCGATGCCGGCCTCGTCGAGTCGCCGCAGGAGAGCGATGTGTCGGGCCAACAGGGCGGCGTCGGCGGCGGATGTCGCCCCACGCTGTCGTATGCGCTCGGCTTCCCGTTGCTCTTTAACTCGTTCTTGAAAGGAATAGGGCGCGGCGTACAGGCCTTCTATCTCCAGCTTGTCGGGCGAGAGAAAAGCCCAGGCCAAGGCGTATTGATCATCGATTTCGTTGCGCGTATCGGTGTCGATGACACAGCGTACGCGTCCAGCGGGTTCTCTGAGAATGCGCTGGTAGTGGTCGGAGCTGAGTTTTGGAAAACGCGCTAGTGGGCTCATGCCAGCACTCCGTCGGCGCGCAGTCCCGCGATAGCGGCGGCGCTGTAGCCGAGCTCGGCAGCGACTTCGTCGCTGTGCTCGCCCAGACGGGGCGGATGCCGGCGATAGCTGAGGGGCGTATCTGACATGTGCACGGGCGTCGCCAGCGATTTGACGATGCCCAGGGCGGGGTGCTCCAACTCGACGATAAAGCCGCGTTCGAGGATGTGCGGGTCGGTCAGTGCCTCGGCCACGGTGTTGATGCGTCCGCAGGGCACGCCCGCCGCGCGCAGTTCCGTCAGCCATTGATCGCAGGGTTTGCCGCGGATAATCTCGCGCACGGTCGGCAAGAGCGCCTCATAGTTGGCGATGCGATCGGCATTGCTGGCAAAGCGCGGATCCGCCGCCAGGTCGTCACGCCCGACGTGTCGGCAGAAGGCGGCCCAGACATTGTCCGAGCCGACGCCCAGAATGAACCAGTCGCCATCGCTGGCTTGCACGGCCTCGTAGGGCACGACCTGGGGATGCTGGTTGCCGCGGCGCGGCGGATCTTGCCCGTCCGCGAAGTACTCGCCGGCATAGTTCTCGAGCCAGGTCATTTGGCCCTCCTGCAGGGACATGTCAATGAATTGTCCTTTGCCGCTGGATTGGCGCGCGTTCAAGGCCGAGAGGATGCCGATGACGGTGAAGAGGCCGCAGGTCATGTCGGCGATGGGGGTCGGGAAGCGCATAGGCGCGCCGTCAACCTCTCCGGTCAGCGCCATGGTGCCGGATTCGGCTTGGGAAACCAGGTCGTAGCCGGGCTGTCCGGCGCGGGGACCGCTGCGCCCATATCCGCTGATCGAGGCATAAATCAAGCCTGGATTCAGCGCGCTCAGCGTTCGGTAGTCGATGCCGTAGCGCTGGAGAGAGTCGGTCGTGGCGAGGTTGGTCAAAAAAACATCGGCATCGGCAACCAGCTTGTGAATGATCTCGCGCCCGGCGTCGGCGCGGATGTTGAGGGCGATGCCGCGTTTGTTGCGGTTGACCGCCAGATAGTAGCAGCCTTGATCGCCGATATAAGGCGGCGCCCAGTGCCGGGATTGATCGCCGACGCCGGGACGCTCGATCTTGATAACGTCGGCGCCCAGATCGCCCAGGATCATGGTGCAGTAGGGACCTGCCAGGGCCTGCGTCTGGTCGATCACTTTAATGCCGCTGAGCGGCGCTTGTTCGGTCATGGGTTCCTCTCGAATCCGGCTTTAGGCAATGAATGACAATTCTGAAAGTACAATGTTTTGTCCAGGTTTTGGGCGGCTGTCGCTTTTCTACCCCTCACCCCCCGGCCCCCTCTCCCACAAGGGGAGAGGGGGAGCGCAACCCGCGGGACTAGGATTACATCCAAAACTTTTGCTAGATATGAGATTCTTTTCCATTATTTTATTGGTACTACATATTTTGTCGCCTTGTTGCGATTTAGAATGCAATTGCGTATTAAATCCCCTTGAGTGTTAAAGGTTAACCTATTATGCGCGCCTGGGGGAGTGCCGTCACTCCCGAGCGGCGCCGCTGTCCTCCTCGTGCCGACGGCGCCAAATCACGAATGACGCCAGCAGCAAGAGGCCGCCCCACAAGCCGAAGACAGCCGCCCAACCGCTGAACTCCACCAGACCGCCGATCACGAAACCGGCCGTCCCGCCGATCAAGGTCGCCATCATGTTGACTGTCCCGGCGATGGACGAGGCGCGTCCCCGCGGCGATCGCATCAAGGGGATTGAAGTTATCGCCAGACCATAAGCGCCGTTGAGCATCATCAGCGCGAGAGCCAAGACCAAAATCGCGACCAGACCACTCATTTGAGACAAAAGAAGAAAGCCAAGGCCGGCAGCGCAAGACATTAGAACGGCGGTCATAAATACCTGGTCACTGCTTTCCACGCGGTGACGCGCCAGAATCACGCCCAGGAGCGCGACAATCTGCGTTAGCGCGGCAATCATGCCAACCAGGTTTTCGGCGATCAAGCCGGTATCGAGAATGTAGGTGGGCAGCCAGATGAGCGAACCGTTGCGGACGAAGCCGACCAGGGCCGCGGCGATCATGATAAAGGCGATACCCCGGGCCTGGGCCAGGACGGTGGAGGGCCGGAAGCGGCTGGGCACGGCCTTGGGCGCGTCGATGCCGGCCAGGCGCCAAAGTACCAGGACAAGCAGCAGCAGCAGCCCGGGGAGCCAGAAGGCGATGCGCCAGTTTTGGCCGGCGGAGACAGCCCCAATCAAGGTCCAGGTGACAGCGGTGCCAATGACGTATCCGAAGGGCATCAGGGTCGAGGCGTGTTTGAGGCGCGCGGGCGGCAGGCGCTCGGCCATGATGCGGGCCATAGGCGACCAGCCGCCGGATTGAGCCATGCCGTTGATTCCCCAGAGCAGCAGCATGGCGATCAAGGATGTCTGCAATGAGAAGGCGAGATTGACGATGGCTGTGGCCAGCAGACCGAGGCTGATGATGCGAAAGGGACTGACGTGACTGCCGATCTCGCCGCTGATGAGCTGAAAGATGCCGTAAATCCAATAGAAGACGGTGCCGAGGGCGCCAACTTCGGCCAGGCTGAGGTTGAGGTCGAGCGCGATGATGGGCAAGACGACGCTGATATTGGCCCGCCCGAGGTAAAACAAACCATAGGTGGTTGAGAGCGCGCCAACCATGAGATTGGGATGCTTGAGAAGTGATGCTCGCACGCGGGTTAGGCTCTCTTGGACGAACTCGGGGAGCGAACAGGGCTAGTAAAGTTATGCTGATTAGCGAGCAATGCCGGGCCTAGGCCGGGACGACCCAGATACGGTCGGCCGGAAAGTGTACATTGACCTCGTCGCCGACGCCGATGGCGCCCGGCAGATCGGCGCTGCGGATGGCTTCAATGTCGTGTTCGCCCAGGGTGATTTTATAACGCGTATAGGTGCCGACATAGATGCGCTCGCGAATGCGACCCCTTACCAGATTGTTGTCCGCGCCGTCGTTGAGTCGAATTTGCTCCGGCCGGATGGTCAAGACCGCGGCGCCGGAGGGCGCGCGTTCGCCGTCTTGGGCGGCGAAGTGGAAATCGCCGATGTCGGTGCTGACGATGCCGTTTTCGTGGCGGGCGGGGATGAAGTTAACGCCGCCGAAGAAACGCGCCGCGCGTTCGCTGATGGGACGCTGGTAGAACTCGGCCGGCGAGGCGTATTGCAGCAGGAGGCCATCGAACATCAGGGCGATTTGATCCGCCAAGAGCACCGCCTCTTCCTGGTCGTGCGTGACGAAGACCGTGGTCACCGCCAGGTCGCGTTGAATCGACAAAATCAGATCGCGCATCTCGTCGCGCAGATGAGCGTCAAGGTTGCTCAGGGGTTCATCGAGCAGCAATACGCGCGGCTCGGTGATAAGGGCCCGGGCCAGGGCCACCCGTTGCTGCTGCCCGCCGGAAAGCTGGGTAGGCCGGCGTTTGGCGATATCGGGCAATTTGACCAGGGCGAGCATTTCCGCCACTCTTTCGGCGATGACGCGCTTGTTGACACCGCGCATCTTCAACCCGAAGCCGACATTGTCGCCGACTGACATGTAGGGAAAAAGCAGATAATTCTGGAAGACCATCACCGCCCCGCGTTTTTCGGCCGGGATGGGCAAAACATCCTCACCGTCAAAAAGAATGCGACCGGTGGTCGGCTGGATCAATCCAGCGATCATCTTCAATGTAGTCGTCTTGCCACAACCGGAGGGACCCAGAAAGGCCACCAGTTTTCCGGTGGGTATCTCCAGCGAAAAGTCGTCTACAGCGGCAACGTCGCCACCGCTGTAGACTTTCTGGATCTTGTCGAGGATGACTTGTGTCATAGGCGTTCTAAGGTACTCAAATTGGGTCAGCCGTCGGCTGACCCACGCAAATTCTAATAGTTTCGTGATTTGTAGGTGGACCCAACGGTGGCTGTTGAACTACTGCCCCCATCCCCCGGCCCAATGCCCCCTCGGTCCCCCGCCTCACGGGGGAAGTATCCCCAAAATGAGGGAAGGGGAGCCTTCTGACCTGTTAAAGCCCCTCCCTCTTGATGGGGGAGGGGTTTGGGGTGGGGGTGAAAGCCGTTTTTCAACAGATTCCACCGGGTCGCCCAAATCCAGCCAGCTTAATTCTGCAGTACGTTGGCTTCCCAGTCGGCTTCTACCAAGGATTGGTATTCCGCGACGATATCGGAGACGAGCGCGGCGGCCAAACGCGCCTGATCAGCCGCGCCCTCGCCCAGTCTGTTGGCTGCTTCTTCCAACGCCGCCAAATCATCTTCGTCCGTTACCCGGCTGGGATCAATGCTGAAGCCACTGCCTTTGCCGTATTCGGGAACGATCTGACGCGCTTGCCGGTCCGGCCGCAGAATCAAATTCGCCAGCACCATAGCCGCCGCCTTGTTGGGCGCGTTGTAGGGAATCGCGACATAGTTGAAGTCGCCCACCATATTCTCGTCGAAGGAGAAGGCGCGGCTTGTCGGCGGTATCTTGCCCGTGTTGATATCCGGGCTAGCGCCGGACGCCCGCTGCGTGATTGTGAAGTCGATTTCGCCATTGGCGAAGAGTTCGTGCATCTCGTTGATGTTGGCGGGATAGGTCTCGCCGCCGCGCCAGAGGTTTGGCTCCCAGGTGTTCAGCAAGTCCCAAAGGGCCGGCGTGTGCTCGTCATAGAGTTCTTGATTGAATGGGCCAACCCACTGGCTTTGACCGCCGCTGATTTCGAAGAGGACCTGCTTGACGAAGCGTGTGCCTTGGAATGCGCCCGGTCCCGGCGCGATATAGGTGAAGCGCCCGGGGTTCATGGCGATCCAGTCGGTCAAGTCGGCATAGCTGCGGGGCAGATCCTCTTCCGACATGCGCGCCGAGTCATAGATGTAATGGAACTGAGCGCCCGTCCAGGGACTCTCGTAGCCGTCAACCGGCCGGCCAAAGTCCTGATTCAAAGCCGGGTTGTCCCAGTTGACGAAGACGCTGTTGGGAATGTTCTCTGCCCAGGGGCCATAGAGCAGCTCAGCCTGCTTGAGCGTGTAGAAGTTTTCACCGTTGATCCAGATCAGGTCAATTGTGCCGTCGTCCACGCCGATGCCGGCTTCCGCTTCACTGAGGACCTGATTGACGGCGTCCACGGTGTCCGCAAGCGGCACGCGGTTAAACGTGATGTTGTATTCTTCCATCAGCGGAATGCCGTAAGTTTCATCGACGAACCTGTTGATCGAATCCGATCCGCCCCACATATACCAGTTGACGGTCGTGCCGTCGGCGGCGGCGACCACCGCGTCCCAGCTGTCGAAGCCGGGCGGTGGGTCCATCATGTCGTCCGCTACTGCAAGCGAGAAAGAACTCAGCAGGAGAAGGACGAGGGTGAGCACTAAAAGCAACGATCTTTTTGCAAACATGTCTTTACCTTTCTTTCAATTTGGTTGACATTGACTTACTAACGCCCGAAACGGGCGAGACACACCTATTATACATTAACGCCTTCCAATTGCAGATAGTTCACCTGCGGGACATGTTCTATCAGCCGCATGCCTTTCCAGGCGGCGAATTCCATCAGTTCGTCAGTGACATCGCCCTGGCCGACGGCGAAGTGATGCTCGTGCCCGCGCACGGTTAAGGTGTTGATTAGATCCATCAGCGAAACCGGCTGCTTGTTCAGCTCGAATTCGGCGAACCAGCCGCGGGTGCCGTCAAAGCCTTTTTTGGCGTGTTCGATGATTTGGGCGCGGATGACCAGCAGGCTGCTGCCATCGTCGCCTATGTAGCTGACCGTCGTTTCTTGCGGGGCGAAGACCTGGTCGCCGGCGACGCCATAGGGTCCGTCATCGCCCTTGCGCCCCAGGGTGACATGATCGACCCATTTGATGCCGTCGTCGTTGGCGAAGTGCCGGGGCGAGACGCCACAGTGCCACATGAGCATGGCATTGGTGGCCGGGTCAAGCGCGGTCATATCGAGCAAGGTAGAGGAACCCTGGCGTCCGCTCAAGACGTTGAGCAAGTACATGCTGGCAGCGCCCAGGACATCGCCCTCGCAAGACACGGCCATGCCGTCTTCGCTGCCCAGCCAGCTGTAAGCCATGCAGGGCGCAACCTGATAGTAGCTTTGGATGTTCGACCAACATTGCATGGCCAGCGCGTCATAATCAAACTCGCTCGCCAGGTCCCGCAGGGCAAGATACAAGCGCGTGACGCGGTCGAAGGCGCTATCTTCGCTCACGGTGATTGCGCTGGCGGCGGATTTGATCTGCTTGACTGTCGCGGCGACCGGCGCGGCATCGTAGGCTTGGGCGCGCCGCACCAGCTCGCCCAATTCGTGAGGCAGCACGGCGATGCCCAGGCGGCTGCGCAGCAGGCGTTCGTCGAAGATCATATCGTGGAAGCCCGGCGACAGATTGCCGATCCAGCCGATGCGCGCGCTCTCGATGTTTTTGACGGCGGTCAAGGCGCGTATGGTCACGGCAAAGCGGCGGCGAAAGTCGTCGGTCTCGACATGTCCGTAAAACCACTTAAAGGGAATTTGCTCGTGTTTTAAGTAACGCTTGATGATAGAGGCGAAGTGGCTCATCGAAACGACTGAGTGGAGTTTGATCTCGCCATCTTGCTCGGGATCGGGCGTGGCCCAGAGCCCAAGGCGCGGCGCGGCTTTTACCAGCGGCAGCAACTGCTCGCCCATGCTGCAGGCGGCGGTCTGCAAGAGCAGAAAATCAATCTGCTGCTGGCGCAGGAAGGCGGCAGCGCGGCGCGATCCTTCTTCGGTCATCACATCGTCAGGTACGGCGATCAAGTCAAAATCCAGTTCCCGCGACAGTTTTTCCAAGCCGGCGATGGCGCGCGGACGCTGATTGTATTCGCCGGCGAAATAAGACGAGATCGAGGTGCCGATATAACCGACGCGCAGTTTATGTTTTGCCATTCGTCATTTCCCTCCAATAGCTGTCCAGGGCCTCAAACATCAGCGCGATGGTCGTCGCGCCGGGGTCTTGATGGCCGATGCCGCGTTCGCCCAGGTACTTGGCCCGACCTTGCCGCGCGATCAGTGCTCTGGTTGATTCAGCGCCATTTCTTGCTGCTTCCGCAGCCGCCTGCCAGGCATCTGCGGCGTCGTCATTGGCGGCAAAGGCCAGCACGGCCGGTTCCAGGGCGTCCACCATGGTCTTATCGCCGATCTCTGCCTTGCCACGCGCTTTGACGCCGGCCAAACTTGCAGCCCACAATTGATTCAGATCAGCTTTGACCAAGCGCTCTTTGCCGCGGATGGCCGCGACGCCCTTCAAGAAGAGCGTACCAAAGAGGGCGCCCGATGCCCCGCCCATGCCGTTCATCAGGGACTGCGCCGTCGTCAGCCAGATCTCGCTCGGCTGAGGGTCGGGCAAGTCCGCAACTTCAGCGACCGCTTTTGCGAAGGCTGCGCTGATGCTGGCGCCATGATCGCCATCGCCCAAGGCGGCGTCCAGACGGTTCAATTGATCTCGACTGTCGGCAATACGTCCGGCGATGGCCCGCAGCATGGCCTTCAAGTTGTCGGATCCGATTTCGCTCATAGTTGTTTCATATAGGCGCCGTTGGCCGGCGCGTCCCACAAGGCTTTCAGTTGGTCATCGACGCGACAGAGCGAGAGGGCGAAACCGGCCATTTCCTGCGTCGTGGCATAGGGACCGATCCAGGACTTGTATACGCTTATGCCGGCGTCGGCCAGTTTTTCGGCGACGCGCTTGTACAAGATGAAGAGTTCCATCAGGGTCATGCTGCCACTGTTGTTGAGCAGCACGAGCACTTCGTCTCCGGCTTGAAACGGCAGGTCTTCGAGGATGGGCGGCAGCATCAGGTCGATGGTCTCGCGGGCGCCCAGGGCCTTTTGCCGTCCCATACCCATTTCGCCATGCAATCCCATGCCGATTTCCATCTCGTCTTCCGGCATCTCGAACATGACTTGGCCGGTCACCGGGCTGGCGCAGGAGCTCAATGACATGGCCAGGCTGCGCGTGCTGTCGCGGACTTTTTCCGCCAGCGCTTTTGCGGCGGCCAGATCGTTATCTCCTTCGCAGAAGGCGCCGAGCATCTTCCAGACAAAAAAGAGCCCGGCAGTGCCGCGGCGTTCCGGCTCTCGTCCCTTGGGGGCGCTGGAGATATCGTCATAGAGCAGCACCATGTCGACATTTGAGAGGCCTTCCAGCTCGCAGAGTTCCAGCGCCATTTCGGCATTGAGCAAGTCCCCGGCGTGATGCGAAACACAAACCAGCACGCCAGCGCCGCGATCGGCGGCCTTGATGCCCTGCAGGATGCGCTCGGGTCCGGGCGCGGTGAAGATCTCGCCGGCGATATTGACATCAAACAAGCCCGGGCCGACCCAGCCGATCATGGCGGGTTCGTGGCCGCTGCCACAGCCGATGACCAAGGCGACCTTGCCTGGATCTTTGGGCGTCGTCCGTATTACCAAGCCTTCGTCCGTCAAGCGGGCGATATCGCCGTAAGCGGCGCAGAAGCCGTCGAGCATGTCGCTGAGGATGTTCTCCGGCTGGTTGATTAGTTTGTGCACGCGCGCGCTCATGGCCGTTGCCTTTCCACGACTGGAAGAAAATGCATCAGATGAATGGGATGATGTACCGGCTCGTCACTGTAGGCCACTCTTACGCGCAATCCCGAGCGCACTTGCTCCGGGTTTGCCTTCAGCAAATGCGGGAAGAGCGTGTCGGCGCCATCGAGCAGGACATAAGCCAGGACATAAGGCGTCTCCAGCGCCTCTACATCATCGTTGCTGCCGGGCGAAAAGTGCAAGACCGAGTAGGTCTTCACGACGCCCTGGCCCGATAATTCTACCCAGTCCGCAACCGCCAGGCAATTCGGGCAGAGCGGACGGGGCGGTGCGTAAACCTTGCCGCAGCCAGCGCAGCGCGTGGCCAAAAAACGCCCATTCTCCAGTTCCATAAAAAAGCGCGAAACCTTGCCCAGGCTGTATTTGTAGCTTTGCGTCAACTCCAGGGCGATGCGCTCGACCCCCCGAAACTGCGCCCAGACGTCCCCCCCAGTTGCGCGTTCCGGCAGGTGGATATCGATTATGCTACGCACTTTTTCCGTCATGCTCAATCCCGCCGCTCGAATATGTTGACGACGCTGATGCTGGCGATGCCGGCGTGGGTATCGGTCAAAGCGCGCCGGGCCTTGGCTACCTGCCGCCGAGGATCGGCCGTAGCCCAGAGCTGCTGCACGACTTCAATCGCCTGGAGGACGCCCGTCGCGCCGACTGGCGCGCCCCGACCAAGCAAGCCGCCACTCGTGTTGACGGGCAATTCACCATCAAGGTCGAAGATGCCATCGGCGACGCTCGGTCCGCCTTGGCCGCGCTGGACGAATCCCAGATCTTCCACGGCCTGGATCTCGACGCCGCTATAGCTGTCGTATAGTTCGGCGACATCGATTTCTCGCATGGGATCGCTGATGTTGGCCATGGCGTAAGCTTGGGCCGCCGCACTTCGTTTGGCGCGGAAGTTCGTGAGTTCGGGATAGCGGTCGCCCAAGCGCATGGTATCGCTGCCGCAGCCTGTGGCCGTGAAATAGACCGGCGCTCGCCTATCAAATGCCGGGCAATGCTCCCGCGCCCATGCTTCTGTAGACAGCAAGAGGCAAGCGGCGCCATCGCTCAGCAGACTGCAATCGAAGAGTTTATAGGGATCGGCGACCGGACGGGAATTCATGACATCGTTGATGGAGAGGTCCATGGGCTTTTGCGCGATAGGATTGAAGGCCGCGTTGCGCCGATTGCGCACGGCGACATGGGCGAATTGCTCTTCACGGGTGCCAAAGGCCTCCATGTGCGCACGGATCATGGCGGCATAAAAGCCGGTATAGCTGCCGCCAACCATCATCTCCCAATCAACGTCGGCCGAAAGCGCGAAGAGCTGATTCGCCGTCTGTGACGAGACGCCGCGTCCGTTTTTCTCGCAGCCATACACCAGTATGGAATCGCACAAACCGCTCTGAATATGAGCCCAGGCTGTGCGGAGCGCCAGCGCGCCGGTGGCGCCGCCGCCTTCGATGCGAACGTTGGGTTTGGGGATCATGCCGATGGTATCGTGCAGGATGGCGCCGAGCGTCATCTGCAAGTTGAAGTGGTCGCTCTCGTAGCTGGTCAAGCCGTGTTCGACCGCCGACAGATCGTCCATGCCGGCGTCGGCGAGGCAATCGAGCACGGCTTCTGTCATCAGATCGCGCAGGTTGCTGCCGCGATGCTCGGACGCGACTGGCGTGGCGCCGACTGCTGCGACTACCGGCGCCACAGACATCGACGATTCGCTCGATCGCGTTCAGATATTGTCTGGCTTGCGTGCGGTTGCAGGTGTATTAGGGCCAATTCCGCTCCAAATCAGTGGCTGAGACCGGGTTTGAGGATAGCCAATAAGCGTCTTGAAGTCAAACAGGGCGGGAACTTGCCCTTTCGTCGGTCCGTCGCGCGGCGTCCAGCGAGGAGAAGCGAAGACCGGATGTGAAGTTCTTTGACCCTGTTTACGTATTCTCTTCAGTTGCGCTAGCATAAAGTATAAGAGGCGCTGATTTGTATCCGAGCATTGTGTAAGCGATAGAAGGACAGAGAAGAGAGGTGACCTTATGCAAAGGCATTCGCAGGACAAAAGCACGAGCCTGTCCCGACGCCAGGTTTTGCAGATCTTTGCGGCGGGTGTGGCGGGGGCTGTGGGCACGATAACGCTGGACCGCGCGCCGAGTTGGAACCCGGCCAGCGCCAGCGATGGCGGCAGATTGCGCATTGCCTGGTTGACACCGGCGCAGCTTGACCCGCGTTCCGTATCCGGGATGAGTGAAATCGCCGTGCTAAACGCGCTCTATGACTACCTGTTTGAAACTGACGCCTCGTCAAATCTGGTGCCCTGCCTGGCGTCATCCTGGGAACGGTCGGAGGATGGCAGGCAGTATACCCTTCAACTGGTGGAGGAGGCGGTTTTTCATGACGGCAGTCCCATGACTGCGAGCGATGTGGTATGGACGATCCAATGGCAGTTGGACGCGGGCGGCACGATCGCTGACGTTCTGGCGGCGGTAGAGTCGGTTGAAGCCCTGGGCGATCATACGGTGATCTTCACTATCGAAGCGCCCGATCCCGATTTTCTTTATCGACTGACGGAGTACAAGATCGTCATTCTGAAAGCGGGGGCGCAGAACACCGGCGAAGTATTCAACGGCACCGGTCCTTTTATCATGGAGGAGTTGATAGCGGGCGACCGCGCGGTGATGCGGGCCAATGAGCATTACTGGCGCGGCGCGCCGGCGATTGACTGGCTCGAGTTCATATTTTTCGATGACCAGCAGGCGGCGATTGCCGCGGTACAGGGTGGCACGGCCGATGGTATCCTCCGGCTGGACAATTTCAGTTTCCTCAACTTTATGGGAGATTTTCGCTTTAACACGGTGGATATTCCTACCAACGCGCATCACATGACGCGGATCCGGGCCGATCGACCGCCCGGAGATGATATACGCGTGCGTAAGGCCTTCAAACTGGCGACCGACCGGCGCGCGGTCTGGGAGCGGGTGCAGCTGGGCTTTGGCGCGCTGGGCAAAGATTCGCCCATCGGCCCGTCCTTCGCGCAATATTTCCTGGAAGACGCGCAGCCTGCGCCGCGCGATCCGGCCGCGGCCGCCGCCTTGTTGGCGGAAGCCGGTTATCCCGATGGGCTGGATATGATCTTGCACGTGCCCAACAGCGGCGGCATGCCGGATTTCGCGCAGGCGATGGCCGCTCAATGGGAGGAGGCGGGGATACGCGTGGAGATACAGTTGGAGGAAGAGAACGCGTACTGGGTGCAGAAGTGGCTGGACGTGGATCTGGGCGTCACCTGGTGGGGCGACAGAGTGGTGCCGCAGATTTACCTTGACCTGGCCTATCGATCCGACGCGACCTGGAACGAATCGCATTGGCAGGATGAGCGACTCGATCAGCTGATCGATTTCACGCGTTCCGCCCTCGATGAAGAAGCGCGCGCGGCCGCCTATAAGGAGATTCAGCGGCTGTTCCTTGATGAGGGACCGATAATTGTGCCCTATTTCTACGCCTCTTTCATGGTGATGGCGAGCCATGTTTCGGGCGTGGAGTTGCATCCTTTTTCGGGCCGCACCAACTTCCATAAGGCTGTTGTCAACTGAGTCGATTGCGCGCTGACAAATTGTCCATGCCGGCATCGGCGAGGCCATCAAGCACGGCTTCTGTCATCAGGTCGCGCAGGTTGCTGCCGCGGTGCTCGGACGCGATTGGCGTAGCGCTAACTGCTGCGACTACGGACGGATCAGGCATGTGGGGATCGCTTTCTTGGGCGGCGCTGCGCTCATGCCAACTCGAATTGATGTCGCCAAGACAGTTCCTGTGCCGTCACTTGGAACTGCGTCATGCATGACTCAGTTAGCAGTTGTAGTCAAAGTCCGACGGTATATTCTTTTATGTAGAATACAGTTGCGCTGTTTATGAACTGGACGCATGTTCAGTGATAGTTTTGGTCTACAGCAAGCGCGGCGCAGCGTTTGTCGCAAGAGGCTCTAAGTTGTTTCTAATTCAGACGACTCCGGGGCATTGCCACTTCAAGCCGTGATTCCGCAATCTGGCTGGCTCCCATGATATAATAGTATAGTATGGTAAAATAGAAATAAAGGTATGGGAGTAGCGTCATGTTGAGATTGCTTCTGATGTTGTTTAGCTTGATGTTGATGGCGGGCGTAGCCTTGGGGCATGACGAGGACAAGCCCACCATCGCCATGTTGCGCTTCGGTTCGTTCTTTTCATTTACTTACATGGAAAATGCCGTTGTAGATACCTTATTCGCCTCCGGGCTGGTCACGGAAGCGGAGCACGCGATGCTGCATGCGAGAGAGAACCTCGAGGGCGAGAAAATCAACGTCTATTGGAATGACGCCAACTTTGATTTTGCCGCCGTCAACCCGATTGTAGAAGATGCTTTGGATCGGGGCGCGGACGCCCTGATTGTGCTGTCGACGCCGACCGCGCAAGCGGCCGTGAATATAACGGCGGAAATGGAAGACCCGCCGGTGGTGCTATTCACGTCGGTATACAATCCCTTCGAAGCGGGCATCGCGGAAGCGCCCTGCATCAAGCCGTCGCATGTTTCTGGCATTGAGACGGTGACGCTATATGAAGACATTGTGCCGCTGCTACTGCTGCAGGATCCAGACCTCAAGGTGTTCGGGACGATATACAGTTCGTCGGAAGCGAGCGGACGACTCGGCGCGGAGGCGATCGTGGCGGCGGGCGAAGCGCAGGGCTTGACCGTGGAAGTTGCCGCCGTCTCCAGCATTTCGGATTTGGTAATTGCAAGTCAAGCTTTGGTGGAGAAAGGCGTGGAAGCCTTTCTATTGCCATCAGATCTTCTCACCATGAGCGGCTTGCCAGCGATCATGCAAATCGCTACCGAGAACGGTTTGCCCGTGTTTCATTCGACATCGAACACGATCATTCTAGGCGCGACAGTGAGCGCGGGGGCGGGGCATAACTCGCTGCAAGGCAGCTTGCTGGGCGCCATGCTAGTCGGCCATTTGAATGGCGAGTTGGATATCGCCAGCACGGGAATCGGCCTGATCGACCTGCTGAGCATAGGTGTCAACCTGGATGCGGCAGCCGAGCAGGGCATCGAGTTCACGCCGGCGCTGATGGAGCGGGCTCATCTGCTGCTGCGGGACGGTGGCATGTCTGGTCGGGCTTTAGTTGTGTTCCTGGAGTCGCTGGGCATGGATGAAGAAACGGTCCAACTGGTACTCAAGGCGATTGCGGAAGCCCAAGCCGGTGGCGGTGAGTTGGAGCTGGACTTGCCCGAGGAAATTCTGGCGGCGCTTACGGCTGGCATCGCCTCGCAAAGACGGACAGAGGATGTCGGCGCGATTCTGGAGAGCTTGCACTGCACGCCGGAGATGGTCGCCGAGCAGCGGGCGGCGCTGGACGAAGCGGGGTAGCATTTCCTTTCCTGGCTCGTCGACAGCAGGTTTTGCGCGTGGTGGCGTGTTCGTTTCTGTTCATTTGAGTTTCAAGCAGTCGTGATACCGTGTCTGAAGCAGAGCGCAGGGCCGCCTAGAAAAGGCTTGTCCGCTACTCTCGCCAAATGCTGCCTTTTCTACCCCCATCCCCCGGCCCCTTCCCCCATTAAGAGGGAAGGGGAGCTAAGCTTGGCGAATTTCGTAACAATTTGTTGATTTTCGCAATGATCGCCACCTTTTTTGTATTGTTTCGGTGTTGTCTATACGTATGATTTTTAGTAGCGGACAAGCCTTGTAGGGGCGAGCCTTGGCTCGCCCGCCGCTACGGTTAGGTTATGTGGGCGACCCGGCGGGTCGCCCTTGAAATTCGACCCCACCCCCGGCCCGAAATACACATTGCCCCCTTCCACGCCACCCCGAAGCATCAGGGGCGCGTAGGTCGCGTAGACACTGACCGCCGACACTGACCGTCAAACGCCCCGACAGCCGCCCTAACGCAAGGAATTGCACGACTTACTTGCACTTACTGAGGACACAGAGAGCACAGAGAAAGATAACAGTCTTGTGGTTCGCGGGCGACCCGGCGGGTCGCCCCTACCGACTAATGTTTTTTGGAGTTGTCTAAGTTAGTTGGTTTGACTGAGATTTGGTTTTACCGAGAAAGCATAGACTAGTTAATACTTCCGACCGATTGCATCCATTTGACTAATCCTCGACGGTTTTCGGCGTCCATGGTGGTATTTTGCCAATCATGGGAAAGGCATCTGGAGCGAGGATCGAGACTGCAAATCCCGGCAGATGTATGCAATAATGCTGTTTCGCTTGGCGGCCCGCAGGTTGCCAGGTTTGTCGAGAGGGATGTCGATGAGCCAAAGTCGTGAAAAAATCCGTCAATATCGGCAGCGTTCGCTTGCGCCGCCTGTTCGGATCGTCAATTAGCTGCCGCTAGTCACGTCGTTCGCGATTCAGTCGTCCTTCTCCTTTGGCGCCCCGCATCACGGGGGCCAACCTCTTCTGAACAAGCAGGGGAACATTTTGCAAAGAAGCGTAAAGGATAAGGACAATCGTGAAGAAGCAAATCAAAGCCTCCGCAAGCGACTTCTCCCGTCGCGACTTTCTACAAGTCTTTGCCGCTGGCGCCGCGACTGCTGTCGGGACCATCGCTCTGGACATCGCCCCGCTGGCGAATATCGCTGGCGCGCAAGATAGCACGCTGCGCATTGCCTGGCTGACGCCGGCAACCTTGGACCCAAGGTCGGCCTCGGGCGATAGCGAAATCGCCATCTTGAACGCGCTTTACGACTATTTGATCGAAACGGACGCCGCCGCGAATCTGGCGCCGCGACTGGCGTCATCCTGGGATTTGAGCGACGATGGTTTGACTTATACGCTGCAGATCCGCGAGGACGCGACCTGGCACGACGGCAGCCCGGTGACCGTCGATGATGTGCTGTGGACGGTTCAGTGGCATCAGGATTCCGAAAGCACGGTCGCCAGTTTGCTGTCGTCCGTGGAATCAATCGCCGCCGGCGAAGGCAACACGGTTGTCATAACGCTGGGCGAGTCCAATCCAGATTTCCTCTACAACCTCACCGACAACAAGTTTGTCATTTTGAAATCGGGGGCGGAAAATATCGGCGAAGCCTTTAACGGTTCCGGACCTTTCCGGCTGGAAGAATTGATCCCAGGCGACCGCGCGATTTTGAGCGCCAACGCCGACTATTGGGGCGGCGCGCCCTCGATCGGGGGTCTTGAGTTCATCTTCTTTGATGACCAGCAAGCGGGGATCGCCGCGGTACAAGGCGGTACGGCGGACGGCATTTTGCGCCTGGACAATTCCAGCTTCCTGGGCTTTGGCGCTGATGTCAACTTCAACACCAGCGACATACCGACCAGCGGGCACCATCTGGCGCGGCTGCGCGCCGATCGCGCGCCGGGCGACGATGTGCGCGTGCGGCAGGCATTCAAGCTGGCCACGGACCGCGACGCCATCTGGGAGCGCGTGCAGTTAGGTTTCGGCGCTGTCGGCAAAGACTCGCCGATTGGCCCGGCCTTTGGGCAGTATTTCCTGGCGGAAGCCGATGTGCCGCCGCGGGATCCTGCTGCCGCGGCCGCTTTGTTGGCGGAAGCGGGCTATCCCGACGGTTTGGATATGACCTTGCACGTGCCGAATAGCGGCACCTGGCCCGATCTGGCGATTGCCTTCGCCGCCCAGTGGGAAGAAGCGGGCATTCGCGTGGAGATCCAGCTGGAGGACGAAAACAGCTACTGGGTTGAGGATTGGATGCAAGTCGACTTGGGCGTGACAGGTTGGGGCGCGCGTCCGATACCGCAACTGTATCTGGATCTGGCCTATCATTCCGAGGCGCCCTGGAACGAATCGCATTACAGCGACGCGCGCGTGGACGAATTGATCGAACTGGCGCGCAGTTCGCTTGATCAAGCCGAGCGCACAGCCGCCTACAAGGAAATCCAGCAGATCTTGCTGGACAGCGGTCCGGTGGTCGTGCCCTATTTCTTCGCGCAGTTCATGGTGCTGGCGAGCCATGTATCCGGCGTGGCTTTGCATCCCTTCGCCGGGCGGACCAATTTTGGCGGCGCCAGCCTGGGATAGGGCCTAGCGACCAGAGCGCGGGGTGTTGAAGAGCGACTTTGACCCCCACCCCAAACCCCTCCCCCATAAAGAGGGAGGGGCTTAAAGGGCTCAATACGCTTCACAAGACTCCCCTTCTTTCCTTGTGGGACACGCCCCCCGCGAGTTGCTACTATCGCCGATTGTTATTTTGAGTTGCATAACTTTGTCGCGCCTACTGTGGAACCAGCCTGGGACTTAAGCCAGCCATGAACCCCAGCTCCTTCGGCCGCCAAATTGCCGCGCTGCGCCGCTTTGCGGGCGTATTGCTGCGGCATCCTCAGTCGGCGCTGGGCACAGCGTTGGTGTTCTTCTTTCTGTTTGTGGCTGTTTTCGGCGCGCAGTTAGCCCCCTACGCCAATCCCAAT
Organism: Chloroflexota bacterium; assembly: GCA_026708115.1. Lineage (GTDB taxonomy): Bacteria > Chloroflexota > Anaerolineae > Aggregatilineales > Phototrophicaceae > UBA6055. Next base: position 167,728 of record JAPOVL010000025.1, on the reverse strand, counting down.
GATCAGAGCCACGCCCCTCGCGTGTCCCCGACCATGGATATCGGCGCCTTGCAACTGGGCGAGCATCCTTTCGGTACCGATCGGCTGGGTCGCGATGTCTACAGCAGGGTGATCCTGGGCGCGGGCAGCATCTTCCGCATTGCCGGCCTGGGCACCTTGATCAGCGTGTTAGTTGGATCGGCTGTCGGGCTCTACATGGGCTATCGCGGCGGCTGGTTCGATGAATTGCTGGGGCGCGTCATCGACGCGCTGCTGGCGATCCCGGCGCTATTGCTGGCGCTGGTGCTGGTCGGCATCATCCGCAACCTCGATTTCGAGATTGGCAGTTGGCAGGCGGAATTGGCGGATAATGTCGTCCTGTTGGTGATTGCTGTTCTTTATGTGCCGGTGGTGGCGCGGGTGGCCCGCAGCAGCGCCCTGGATATCAAGACGCGCGAATTCGTAGAAGCGGCGGAAATCCGCGGCGAGCCAACCTATTACATCATCTTTCGAGAGATCTTGCCGTCGGTGATCCCGGCGCTGGTGGTCGAGGCGTCGCTGCGCTTTTCTTATGCGATCTTTCTGGTCGCGTCGCTGGGCTTCCTGGGCTTTGGCGCGCGCCCGCCCTCGCCCGATTGGGGACTGATGGTCAACGAAAACCGCGGCGGGTTCTACCAGTTGACGCCTTGGGCGCTGGACTTCCCGGCGCTGGCGATCGCGATCCTGGTTATTGCGGTCAACTTGATGTCGGATGGCATCCGCCGCGCGGTGCAAAAGGGCAACTGATGACGACGCCCCTGCTCGATGTCGAGAATCTGACGATCAGCTACCGGATCGGCAAGCGCTGGATACCGGCTGTACGCGATTTTCACCTGCAGCTAGCGCCCGGTCATGTCGTAGGCTTGGTGGGCGAATCGGGCTCGGGGAAATCCACCGTGGCGCTGGCGCTGATGCGCTACCTTAGCAGTAACGGGCGCGTGGAGAGCGGCGGTCGCCTGGCATTCGCGGGAGAGGATTTGCTGAGCAAAAGCGCTGCCGAAATGCGCTCGATCTGGGCGCGGCGGGTCAAGCTGGTGCCGCAGAACGCGGGGGCGGCTTTGAACCCGTCCCTGAAGATCGGCGCGCAAGTCATAGAGGTTTTGTACGCGGCGATGGGCATAGGCGGCGCTGAAGCCGAGCAGGCCGTGTTAGGCATGTTCCATGACGTCAACTTGGTGGATCCGGAAAAAGTGGCGGATCGGTATCCGCACGAATTGAGCGGGGGCATGCAGCAGCGCGTTGTCATCGCGATGGCGCTGATCACCAATCCGGAATTGCTCATTCTCGACGAACCGACCACCGGCCTTGATGTGACCACGGAAGCTGTCATCCTTGATCTCGTTCGCGGGCTGATGGCCGAACGCGATACCGGCGTCATTTATATCACCCATAATCTGGGCGTGGTGGCGCAACTATGCGAACGGGTGCTGGTACTGTACGCCGGCGAGATCATGGAAGAGGCGCCTGTCGACCAGCTCTACGCGCAGCCCCGTCACCCCTACTCGCTGGGCTTGCTCAACAGTGTGCCCAGGCTTGGCCAAAGCAAGGCCGACAGCCGGCTGCATTCGATCAGCGGCAATCCGCCCGCCCTGGCGCAGTTGTCTAGCGGCTGTGTCTTCGCCGATCGCTGCGAATTTGTCATCGACAAGTGCCGGGTCGACAAGCCGCCCCTGGAACAACTGGGCGACGGGCGCGCGGTGCGCTGTTTTCGCTGGGAAGAGGTCGACGCTTCTTTCCTCGATCCCTCGGTTGAAACCAGTTACCAGTCATCTTTCCACGGCGACGGCGAGGAGCAGCCTGGCAGGCAGATCGACAACGAAGTCGGGGATAAGCTGATGCGGGTGACGGATCTGAAAAAGCATTTTCCGGTCGCGAAAAGCTTGGGAGACTGGCTGCGCGGGAAGACGCCGGCGCCGATCCGTGCGGTGGACGGGGTTAACTTGACCCTGGGAGCGGGGCAGACGCTCGGTTTGGTGGGCGAAAGCGGCAGCGGCAAGACTACGCTTTCGCGGTTGATCATCGGCTTGCAAGAGCGCAGTGGCGGGCAGCTGGAACTGCTGGGCATGGACATCCGCAACAGCGTGCGCGAGCGCAGTCCTGATGTCCTGTCGAAACTGCAGATGGTATTCCAGAACCCGCAGAACTCGCTGAACCCGTATCTGTCGGTGCGGCAGGCTTTGCGGCGACCACTGGTCAAGCTGCGGGATATGACGCCGGCGCAAGCGGAAGCCGAGGTCAGCGAATTGCTGCGACGGGTCAACCTGCGGGAGGACTATGCCGATCGCTTCCCGGATGAGTTGAGCGGCGGCGAGAAACAGCGGGTGGTGATCGCGCGGGCTTTTGCCTCCGATCCGGATCTTATTATTTGCGATGAGCCGGTGTCGGCGCTGGATGTATCGGTGCAATCGGCGGTCTTGAATTTGCTGGCGCGATTGCAAGAAGAGCACGGCACCGCCTACTTGTTCATATCGCATGATCTGGCGGTCGTCGGCTATCTGTCCGATGTGATCGCGGTCATGTATCTGGGCCAACTTTTTGAGGTTGGCGCGGCAAGCGACCTGTTTCAGCCGCCTTACCACCCCTACACCGAGGCGCTGGTTTCGGCAATACCTGTCGCGGATCCAGAGCATAAGGCCGAGCGCATGTTGCTGCATGACGTCTTGCCGAGCGCGCAGCACCTGCCTAGCGGCTGCCGCTTTCATACCCGCTGCCCGCGCAAGATCGGCGCCGTCTGTGAAGAAGAGGCGCCACCGTGGCGGGAAGTGGATGCCGGGCATGCCATTCGCTGCCACATCCCGCTGGAGGAGTTGTCGGCGCAGCAAAGGAGCTTCCTGCGGCCGGAGGAAATCGGCTAAGCTGATGCTAAAGTTTTTGCGGCGGCGCTTCGTCTTTTTCGTTTTTACTTACCTGATCAGTTCGCTGATGATCTTCTTTCTGCTGCGCGTCTTGCCGGGCGATCCGGCGCGCGTGATCGCCGGCGGGCGCGAAGCGACGGTCGAGCAGGTGGCGCAGATCCGCAGCGAACTGGGATTGAACGCGCCCGTGCCGCAGCAGTATGTCAACTGGCTGGGCAGTTTCCTGCGCGGCGACTGGGGCAAGACGATCGCCTTCCGCGGCGCGGATAACCGCGAGTTGATCACGCAGCGCAGCATCAATTCGGCGCGTCTGGCGCTGGTCGCTTTGCTGCTGTCGGTGCCGCTGTCGCTGGTCTTGGGCATCATCGCCGGGCTGCGCGAAAACAAGTTGCCCGATGTCATCATTTCGCTGCTGACGCTCTCGGTGGTCAGCTTGCCGGAATTCGTGACCGGGCTGTTTCTGATCAATATTGTGGCGCTGCGTTGGGGGCGGAGCGAGCTGGCGGGGGCATTGGGCTGGTGGTTCCCGTCGAGCTCGGCGGTGCCGGCCAACGCGTCCTTCGGAGAGATGCTGCCGGCGCTGTGGCTGCCGGCATTTGCGGCGACGCTGGTGCTGCTGGCTTACATATCGCGCCTGACGCGCGCCGGCGTGATTGAGGAATTGAAGCGAGATTATGTACGTACAGCGGCATTGAAGGGCATCCCCTACCGCAGCGTCATCCTGCGGCACGTATTGCGCAACGCATTGCTGCCGACGGTCACGGTCATCGCCATCAGCATCACCTGGCTGATTAGCGGCTTGGTGGTAATCGAATATGTCTTTGGTTTTCCGGGATTGGGCAGCTTATTGATCGCCGCCATTGAACGGCGCGATTTGCTGTTGGTGCAAGCGATCGTGATGGTCAGCGTGACCGTCATTCTCTTCACGAATCTCTTTGCCGACCTGGCTTACGCGGCGCTGAATCCGCGCATCAAGCTGGGTTGAAAGGCGCGCTGTCATGGCGACGCTCAATTGACGAGCGCAGTAAATCCAAGTCAGTTATGGAACGAAAATTAACCACAGAGGGCACAGAGGTCACAGAGAAAGCCGTGGTGGATGTATTTGTTTTGCGGGCGAGCCAAGGCTCGCCCCTACAGCCGGCTTATATGTTGGAGTTGGATAGCTTAGTCGGACCTGCTGAGAAGGCCTTGGCAGATGTTCTTATTTTGCGGGCGGCATGATAGGTTGCCGCTACAGTGTTCCTGTTGTCTTCTGATTGTCATTACTTACTTGCACTTGCTTCTGCGCCGCGCTTGAGCCAGATCAAGGCCGATGCAATCAGCAAGAGCGCGCCCCAAAGGCCAAATGCAGTGGTCCAGCCGTTCCACTCGACGAGGCCGCCGACGGTGAAACCGGCCATGCCGCCGAAGAAGTTCGACATCATGTTGATGCTGCCGGTGATTGACGAGGCGCGGCCGGGCGGCGCCAGCAGCAGCGGTACGGCGCTGACCACCAGGCCGAAGGCGCCGTTGAGCATGATCATGCCCAGGCAGATGATGAGCAGGGCGAGGGGACCGGTGGCCGCGGCCAGCGAGAGCATGGCAAGGCCGGCCGCCGCGAGCATGGTCGCCGCTGTCACGAAGACTTGATTGCTGCGCAGGACGCGCAGGCGGGCCAGGAACAAACCCAGGATCGCGATCACTTGCATGGCGGCCGCGACCGAGCCGATGGCGTTTTCGGGAACAAGCCGGCTATCGAGGATGTAGGTTGGCAGCCAGATCGTCATGCCGTTGAAGACGAAGCCCGCCAGGGCGGTCGCCAGTAGAACGGCCGCGATTTGGCGCAGTTCGGCGCGGATGCGCGAGAGCTTCAAGCCCTGTGGCGGCGCTTTGGGCGCGTCAATGCCGGCGCGCCACCAAAATGCCAGTACGCCCAGCGTCAGCAAGCCGGGCAGCCAGAAGGCGACCTGCCAGTTGGCGCCGGTCGCGACTGCCCCGACCAGGGTCCAGGTGATGGCCGTGCCAATGACATAGCTGAAAGGCATGACGGTCGAGACGAGTTTGATCTGGCTCCGGTCCAGGCGCTCGGCCAGGATGCGGAACATGGGCGCCCAACCGGCGGACTGTCCAACGCCGTTGATGCCCCAGAGGACAAGCATCACCAGCAAGGAGGTTTGAAAGGCGAAGGCGATATTCACCAGGGCGATGATGAGCAAACCGACGCAGATCATGCGGAAGGGACTGAGGTGGCTGCCGATCTCGCCACTGATGAAATGGCAAAGGCCGTAAACCCAGAAGAATACGGTGCCCAGGGCGCCGACTTCGGCGCGGCTGGCGTCCAGGGCAATGGCCAGCGCCGGCAAGACCACGCTGAAGTTGACCCGGCCCAGATAGAAGAGGGCGTAGGTGATCCAGATGACGCCGACGATCCGTTTGTGCGGCGGCGGCGAGGGAGCGTTCACCGGGTATGCCTTGCTGCCTTAGTTGGTTAATCCGCTAGATCGACGAATTGGCGCTCGTGCAGCTCGGCGTATAAGCCGCGGTGGGCAAGCAGCTCGGCATGGCTGCCCATTTCGCAGACGCGGCCTTCGTCTACCACACAGATGACATCGGCGTTGACGATGGTGCTGAGGCGGTGGGCGATGACGATGGAGGTGCGATTGGCCAGCAGTTTTTGCAGCGCGTCCTGGATTAGCGTCTCGGTGACCATGTCGACGCTGGATGTAGCTTCGTCCATGATCAGGATACGCGGATCCGCCAGGATGGCCCGGGCGATGGAGATGAGTTGGCGCTGGCCGACGGAGAGGTTGGCGCCGTCTTCTAGGATTTCGGTTTCATAGCCGTCGGGCAGGTCGCGGATGAAGGCGTCGACATTGGCGGTTCTGCCGGCAGCGGCGAGCTCGGCGTCGCTGGCGTCGGGCTTGCCGAAGCGGATATTTTCGGCAATGGTGCCCGAGAAGATGAAGGGATCTTGGGAGACCAGGCCCATTTGCGCGCGCATGGAACGCTGCTGGACCTGACGGATATCGATGCCGTCGATCAAGAGCGCGCCTTCGCTGGTGTCATAGAAGCGGGCGATCAGATTGGCGATGGATGTTTTGCCGGCGCCGGTGGGACCAACCAGGGCGACCATGGTGCCCGCTGGAAAGTCCAGGGTGATATCGCGCAGAACCGGCAGGTGTTCGCGATAGCCGAAGCTAAGATCTTGGAACTGAATGCGTCCCTTGATGGGCGGCATGACCGTGGCGTCAGCGCGGTCGCGGATGGCGGGTTCTGTGTTGAGCAGGTTGATCACGCGTTCGCCGCCGGCCATGGCTGTCTGCATGGTGGCGTAGAGCTGGCTGAGTTCCTGGACCGGCAGGAAGAAGCGGTTGACATAGCCGAGGAAGGCGATGACCGTGCCCAGCGTGAGCGCGCCCTGGGCCACGCTGATGCCGCCGAAGAGCAGCACGATGCCGGTGGCGGCGATGCCGAGGAACTCGACAGTGGGCAAGAAGACAAATGAGAGCGACATGGCCTCGATGTGGGCGTCGCGGTTGGCTTGATTGACCTCGTTGAACTTGCTGGAGCTGCTGTCTTCGTTTGCGAAAGCCTGGATGACGCGAATGCCGCTGAGATTTTCGGCCAGGTCGCCGACCAGGTGCGCGTTGCGCGCGCGGGTATTGCGGAAGGCCAGCTTGGCGCGCCGGGCGAAGATGGCGGTGGCCAGCACGATCAGGGGGATGATCGAGAAGGTGACCAGCGCCAGCTGCGCGTTGAGCGAGAGCATGACGATGACGATGCCGGCGAGCAACAAGCTGTCGCCGGTGAGGGTGATAAGCCCTTGGGAGAGCAATTGGTTGATGACGCCGACATCGCTGATGACGCGCGAAATAGTGACGCCGACGATGTGATTGTCGTGGTAAGCGAGGGGCAATTTTTGCAAATGGCGGAAGAGCGCCGAGCGCAGGTCCGCCAGGACACGCTGCCCCACCCAGCTGAGCAGGAAGCGCTGTGCGGTTGATGCCAGGTAGAGGCCCGTTGCCGCGAGCAGCATGAGCAGTGTGATGTCGTTGAGCGAAGCGATATCGCCATCGGCGATCGGTCCGTCAATGGCGACTTTGACCAGGTAAGGCGTGATCAGCGTCAGGGCGGAGGCGACGAGCATGGCCAGGAAGGCGGCCAGCATGTGCCAGGCGTAAGGACGCAGGAAAACCAGCAAATGCCAGAGCACGCGCAGGTTAAAGGAGCGGCCTTCGACCTTGTCCGCGTAGCCCTCCAGGGTGCTGCGCGGTCCGCTTCTGCCGACGCCGGTTGTGCCTATCGAGAAGCCCATGTCAGTTCCTTGTCGGCCGGTCGTGTTGGCCGCGCTCAGTCGCGCAGGTTGCGATAATAGATTTCGGCATAGAGACCTGATTCCCGCATTAATTCGTCGTGGGTGCCGGCCGCGGCCACGCGCCCGTCTTGCAGCACCAGCACCTTGTCGGCCATGCGCACGGTGCTCAGTCGTTGGGCGATGATGAATGAGGTGCGGCCTTCCATCAAGCGCTCCAGCGCGATCTGAATGAGGCGTTCCGTTTCGGTATCGACACTGGAGGTGGCGTCGTCCAAGAGCAGGATGCGCGGGTTTTTGAGCAAGGCGCGGGCGATGGCGATACGCTGTTTCTGGCCGCCGGAGAGGGTCAGGCCGCGTTCGCCGACTTCGGTATCGTATCCCTCGGGCATATCCAGGATGAAATCATGAGCCTGGGCCGCTTTGGCCGCCTCAATGACTTCGGCATCGGATACATCATCCAGGCCGAAGGCGATATTGTCGCGGATGCTGGCCGCAAAGAGCACGGTTTCTTGCAGGACAATGCCGATTTGATCGCGCAGCGACTTGACCGTGACGTCGCGCACGTCGTAGCCGTCAACGCGGACGCGACCGCCGCTGACGTCATAAAAGCGCGGGATGAGATTGATGATGGTCGATTTGCCGGAGCCGGTGGCGCCCAGCAGGGCGATCACCTGGCCGACCTCGGCTTCAAGATTGAGCTTGTCCAGGACCTGGCGCTGGTTGAAGTAGGAGAAGGACACGTTTTCAAAGCGAACGCGACCGGCGATGGGCGGCAGCGCTATGGCGTCCGGCGCATCCGTTACCTCGGATTGCGCGTCGAGAATGGTAAAGATTCGTTCGCCGGCGGCCGATGCCATGGCCAGGGCGGGGATGATGACGCCCAGGCGGCGCACCGGCGAAATCAGCTGCCCGAGATAGGTGGTGAAAGCCACGAGTTCGCCGAGGGTGAGCCCGCCTTCGATGACCAGCCGTCCCCCCAGCCAAATGATGATCACGGTGCTCAAGCTGGCGACGAAGTCCAGCAGCGGGATATGCTGGGCGCTGGCGACGACTTGTTTGCGCGCCAGCGCCAACCATTTGCTGTTTTGTCGATCAAAGCGCGCGATTTCGGCGTCCTCTTGCGCGAAGGCTTTGACGATTTTGGCGCCGCGCAGGTTTTGCTCCAGCACGGTGGTCATCTCGGCCAATTGGTGCTGCAAGTCCAGCGATAGCGGTCGATAGATGCGGCCAAAGCGATACGCGATGTAAAAGAGCAAGGGAATCAGAAGCATCGACAAGACGGCCAACTGCGCGTTCATCAGCAGCAAGGCGGCGAAGGTGAAGACCATCAAGCCGGTGTGCTGAAACAGGCGCACAAAAGCGCGTCCGGTCAGGAAGCGGATCCGCTCCACATCGGAAATGGAGCGCGCCAGCAATTGTCCGGTCTGCGCTTGATCGTGATAGGAAAACGAGAGCGAGCTGAGTTTGTCGTAGATGGCGTTGCGGATGTCATAGGCGACGCCTTGTGAGACGACTTCCGTCCCGCGCCCCAGGAAAAAATCGACAAATCCTTTGACGACCGTCAGCCCGAGCAAAGCCAGCAGGGACCAGGCCAGGATGGTCATATCCCCGGCGATGATGCCGGCATCGACGATCCAGCGGATGGTCTGGGGAATGAGTATGCTGAAGATATTGACGACGATCGCCAGAACATAAACGCCGGCGGCCATATGGCGGTACTTCTTGAGAAACTGAAGACTGCGCCAGAGGGAGCTTTGTTCGGCTTGGCCCATTCCAGGGGCATGGTGGGGGCTGGTCTGCGCTTTTTTCGCTCGCTGCGCCATAAATGCCGGCATCGGGTGGTATGGGTAAGAAGGCTGATCGGGTCCAGGTGGACGCGCAGACTAACCTTACCGATTTTTTAGCCGGCATATAACCCTTAATTCGGGAATTGGCTTGGGGCGGCCGGCGCAGCGTCAGTAGCTTCTCGGGAGCCAGACCGTCATTTCGCTGATGCCGCGGTTGTTCCAGGCGTAGTAGGGAATGAGCGTGACATCGAGCGCTGCTTCTTGTTCCTGCCCGGCATCAAAGTAGAGCGCTTGGGATTGATCGCCCTCGAGGACGCGGCGCGCCTGTCCCTTGACGACGGTCAGGCCGCCCAGGAGATCGTCTTCCCGGCGCGCTTCCAAAGCCATATCGCGCGGGGCATGGACCTCCAGAATGGAAACATCATCGGGCAAGTCGACGCCCTCGAGGCAATAGACCAGCGGGCCGCGCATAACAGCAACGTGATTGCGGATTTCCTCGGCTTTGGGATGCGCCTTGACCAGGCGCGGGGCCATGGGCAGGCGCAAGGAGATGGTATCGCCGGCTTGCCAGACGCGCTTGAAGCGAGCGTAGCTTTGCGGGCTCAGTTCCTGGTCGACGGCGGCGCCATTGATGCTCGCGGCCGCGTTGCGCGCCCAGCCCGGGATGCGCAGCATCAAGCTGAGTTCGCGCGAGGGCGCTTGGTCGATAGTGATCGTTACTTGATCATCCCAGGGGTAGTCGGTACTTTGCCGCAGCGCGAGGGCCGATCCATCGGCGAGGGTCGCGCTCAAGCGGCTGCTGCCGTACAGATGAATCCAGACGCTGTCGTCGGATTGGCTGTAGACCCAATTGTGCAAGAGCGCGATGGTGCGGGCGGTGTTGGTCGGGCAGCAGTAACAGTACAGGAGGTACCAGCGCTCGTAGGTATCCTGGCTGAGGAGCGGGTGTTCGGCGCCGTACCAGCGCAGGGGATTGGTATAGCAGAACTTGATGCCGTCCAGGCTCATGGAGGAAAGCATGCTGTTATAGATCACGCGCTCCATGACGTCGGCGTATTTGGCGTCGCCGGACAAGTTGAGCATGCGCCAGTTCCACATGGCATGGGCGATATTGGCGCAGGTTTCGTTATAGGCGGTGGCGTTGGGCAGTTGATATTCGTAGCCGAAGGCCTCGTGTACCGGTCCTCCGCCGCGGCTTTGCAGCTCGGGCCGAAGGGAAGCTCCACTATGCAGGGCGGACGTGCCGCCGGTGATGTACATCTTGCTGTTAACGGCGTTGTCCCAGATGCGATGCAGCCCGGCCAGGAGCTCGTCGTCGCCGGTTTCCGCGTAGAGGTCGGTCGCGCCGCAATATAAATATCCGGCGGTCACGGCGTGCCCGACCGCGCGCGTTTCTTCTCGCAGAGACTGCAGCGACTGATTCAGGTCCTTGCCCCCGGGCTGCGAGCCGCGCATGTCGACGAAAGTCTTCGCTAATTCCAGGTAGCGCTTTTCACCGGTGGCGCGGTAGAGGTCAACCGCGCCCATGGTGTTGGAGGGGTTAAAGCCGAAATGCGCCAACTCTGGCGGGCAAGGCATGAAGACGCCGCAAAGATAATCCGCCAGGTTGATGGCGACTTGCAGAAAGTTGCGCTTGCCCGTGATGCGATGGTGAACCGATGCCGCTGTCAAGAGGTGGCCCATGTTATAGAGTTCGTGGTCATGGAGGTCGGTCCAGCGCGTTTTGTCGTCGCGCAACTGCATGGGCGTGCTGATATAACCGTCCTCTTCTTGCGCGCGAGCGATGACGTCGATCAAGTCATCCAGTTCGTCGATGATTGCTTGTTCGCCGGTGGCGCCATAGATATGTGTCATGGCTTCCATGTACTTGTAGCAATCGCCGTCGCTCCACATCGTGCCTCTGCGCTCGCCTTCAGCCAAGCCGGCGGCGATATGGAAATTGCTGAATACGGCGCCGTTTTCCGGTTCGTCCAGCGCCGACCGCATGCTCGGCAGTATCGACTCGCGACACAACTGATGGAGCCGGCCCCAAAAGCCGTCTTGCCAACTGACGGCATCTTGCGACAGCGTCTCCAGTTTCTGATATGGTGGTTTGTGCCCCGTTTGCATGTCGTATCCTTTTGTATCTAGTATCGAGTGTGCGCGTCAGTAGCGCTTGTTTAATGCATCACCTCATATGATAACCAGGCAGGCTCGCAGCATTGCGTAAGCGCGCGAGCCATTTTCGCCGCCGCCGCGGGGCTACTTGTAGCCCGTGAAGACCACACCCTGGATGAAAATACGTTGAGCGAAAAAGAAGACGACAATGAGCGGCAGCATGACGACCAGGGACGCCGCCATCAGCGAATTCCACTCGGTGCCATAGGTGCCCTGGAAATAGCGCAAGCCGAGCGCCAAAGTCGCCTTGTCCGTATCCGACAAGAAGATAAGCGGCCGGAAGAAGTCGTTCCAATGGTATTGGAAGGAGAAAATCGCCACGGCCGCCAAAACCGGTACCGACAGCGGCAAGGTGATGCGCCAAAAGACACCAAATTTGGAACAGCCGTCCAAGAGCGCCGCTTCATCAAGTTCGCGAGAAATGGTCATGAAGTATTGTCTGATGAGAAAGATGTAAAAGGGATTGCCGAACCAGGAGGGAATCACGAGCGGCCAATAGGTGTCGTACATGCCAAAGAACCGGAAAATCAGAAAATCGGGGATCAAGGTCACTTGCCTCGGCAGCATCATCGTCGCCAGGACAACGATGAACAAGGCGTCCCGGCCCCGCCAACGCAAGCGCGCAAAGGCGAAGGCAACAACGGCCGAGACACCGAGTTCCCCGATCAAGGTTGCGGCCACAATGATCAAGGTATTGGCCAGATAGAGATCAAAGGGCAGCTTTGTCAGCGCATTCGGGTAGTTGTCCCATATGACCGGATCGGGGATGAATTCTGGAGGGAAACGGAAGATATGCGACAAATCCTTTAGCGATGTCGAGATCATCCAGGCGAAGGGCATCAGGATCACTATCGAGCCTGCGCCCAGCAAGGCATAGACGACGAGTTTGCCGATGGTATTCCGCAGATTCAAGCCGATGAAAAAGCGCCCGGTCATCGCCTAGTTCCCTTCAGTTTCGCCTTCGTAATACACCCAATACTTCGCCGTGCGGAAGAGAATGAGCGTAAATGCCAGGATCACTACAAAAAGCAGCCATGCCAAAGCGGAGGCATAACCCATTTGGAAGTCTTGAAATGCCTTTCGATAAAGATAGAGAATGAAGAAAAGCGAGGCATTGGCCGGTCCGCCATTGGTCATGATAAAGGCTTCGGTGAAGATCTGCATCGAGAAGATGACACCGATGATGAGCTGGAAAAAGATCGTCGGGCTGAGCATGGGCAAGGTGATATGACGGATCCGCTTCCACCAGTTGGCGCCGTCGATTTCCGCAGCTTCGTAGAGATCGGTGGGGATGGATTGCAGGCCGGCCAAATAAATGACCATGCCGCCGCCGACGCTCCAAAGGCGCATCACGACGAAGGAGGGTATGACCCAGGTACGATCGGCGAGCCAGGCCGGTCCCTGGATGCCGAGGACATTCAGCGCCGCATTAATCAGGCCGAAATCGGTAGAGAAAATCCAGCGCCACATGAGGGCGACAGCGACGCCGGACAAGATGGCGGGCAGGTAATAAATGGTTCGAAATGTAGAAAGTCCCCGAATATTGGTGTTTAAGAGCATGGCGATGGCCAAGCCGAATACGATATTCAGCGGGATCGACACCGCCGAAAACACGATAGTGATTTTCATTGAATGCATGGCGTATTTATCGACGAAGAACATCTTGTGATAATTTTCCAAGCCGACAAACTCGGGCGGCGTCAAAATATCCCATTCGGTGAAGGACAGGACCAGAGATGCGATCATGGGAAAGGCGGTAAAAATGAGGAATCCGACTAACCAAGGCGATACCATTACCCAGGCCAGTCGGGTTTCTGCAGTGTTGTATTTGAACCCTCTGCCGATTCGTCTGGAGAGGATTCCGCTAGGAACAGAAATATTCATGGCGGCGAGATCACGGCCAGCAAAGGTCGGGCCTGAGACGGCTGGTTTGTATCAATTCCTGAAACGGCAAGCGGTAGTCCGGTGATTGGAAGCAAAGGTAGGCCGGGCACATTCACGTTTTACAAGTGGGAGGGGTGTTGGGCCCATGCCGCGAACACCCCCAAAAGACTCGTCAATCTTACTGACGCCATTGCCCTTCCACGATCATCGGATTGACCTGTTCGACGATCCTGTCCATGATGACCTTGGCGTCGCGCTCTTCACCGATGAAGAGCAGATCCAGTTCGGCCTGCATGATCCGTGTGATCGCGTCCCAGTTGGTCAAGACCGGATCCGGCGCCACGAAGTGCCGGGCGGCATCGACCATAACCTGCTTGTTGGCCGGGGGCAGCGGATCGGTGACAAACCACTCTTCCTGGGCAGAGAAGGTCGTGCCTTGCAAGCCGCCTTCCTTAATGATGGTCTCCATGGCCGGACCATTGAAGTACTTGAGCAAGTTCCAGGCGCATTGCGGCACCTCGGTGGTCTTGGGAACGACAAGCGGATAGTAGAAGACGTAATTGGCTCTGCCGCCCTTGCCCGACGGGAAGTGGCCCAAGGCAACATTGAAATCAACATTGCGATAGTTGGGGAAGCTCCAGCTACCGCTTTGGAACATTGCCAGCCGGCCCGTCTGCATCAGCGTATCCGTGCCGAACTCCGCCATCGCGTCCGGTCTGGGCGCGAAGCCGTGTTCCCAGCGCAGGTCGGAGTAGAATTGCAAGGCCTCTACGGCCGGGGGCTCGTTGAGTACGCATTCTGTCGGGAAGAAGGGATCATCGACAATCTGGCCGCCGAAGATGCGCACCCAGATCTGCCAAATCTTGTCCCAGCCGCTAACGTCATAGGCGTATTGCGTCGTTCTGTTGCCTTCACGCTTTGTCAGTTTCTCGCAGGAGCTAAAGAAGTCGTCTACCGTCCAGGCTTCGTCGTCCCATTGCGCGGTGGGCAGCATGGCGCCGGCTTCCTCGAACATGTCCTGATTGTAGAAGAGCGCGATTGTCGCCACATTGTCCGGGACACCGTAGATGCCGCCATCATGGGTGTAAGCTTCGATAGCAAGATCGGGGAATTGACTTAGATCATAGTCTTCAGCATCAATAAAGGGCTTGAGATCGACCAGCAGGTCTTTACTCAAGAATTCTGGCAGTTGGCCGATGCGTATGATGAAGACATCGGGCGCTTCGTTGGCCGCAAGCATGGTCAACAATTTGTCATTGTAGCCGCCGCCGGGAACGCTGATGAAATTGAGCCTGCAATCTGGATAAGCCTCGTCAAACGGGGTCAAGGCCTGTTCACGAATACCGATCAAAGGGGGACCATCCCAAAACATGATCGACACTTCACTGACGTCCTGGCCCAAGACGCGGCTCATGCCCGGGACCAAACTGCTGCCCGCCAATGCCGTACCGGCCGCGCTGGCGCGCAAGAAATCTCGACGACTCATCTTCATATGTCTAGTCATCTTTCTATCTCCATATCACTAAGCCGACTAAGTTGTATTGGCACAATCAATTATCTGATTCGACAGATAATCTTCGACAGTCAATCTGCTCGATAAGTTTCCTCCTCATTCTCGTGATTATACTCAAACGGATTCTTGACTCGGGGGGCAAGCGTCCCTTTCATGTCAACAACTTAATGACTGTAAACAATCATCTATGCCGAGGCGATAGCGTACTAGAGTAATACAGCGAGAACTTGGATAGGCGCGGCTCAATTCTCACCTGAGTAGCAAATCGATATTCTACCATAGTTGATGAAGTCTAAGAATCTCGGTCAATAGCCGAATCTGCACAGGTCTGATCTTGAATACCAGCTAGAGGTTAGCGCATTCAACGCATAATGACAAATCCCCGCGATCTGGATACTGTATCGAATTCGGTTGAAATTAAATCAACTCATTTCACCACAATTGCGCAAAGAACTTGGAGAGCAACTATACTTTTGGCTTTTTCTCGGTGGTCTCGGTGTCCTCGGTGGTTAAAATTTTCTGTTTCAACCGAAAAGGATACACTACCGCGATCTGGGTAGTGTATCCCAAAATGCGCGACCATATAGTCGCCTGCTGCCCAAGCGCCTCTGCTACCCTAAGCGTATGACCGCCTCCGCCTACAACGCGATCACATCTCAACTTTGTCCGAAAGCGGCTGCTTTGTCCGAAAAAAACTTTTCTTTGTCCGAGAAACAGACAATGCAATATGAATTAATAATAGACCGGCGCACACTGCGCCATCGGGAGCCAATTTGCGCCATGGGCTGGCCTAAATTACGCCAAGGCGTCGTCCTCTCTAACGCTCGCGCGCGCTTGCTTTCAGCGCAATTTGCCATTGGCGTCTTGGCGCAAAATAGTTTTATGGCGCGCGCCAACGCCATGATCGCTCTCATACCCCCTCAAACCCTCGCCGAGGCTGCGATTCGGCATTGGCGCAATCCTGGAATTGCTTGGCGCAGTTCTCGCCATTTCGCCCATATCGCGGCCGCGGATTTGCTAGTCTATCGCATTCGCTTGTTCTCTATTGCAACCGAAATCGATACACTACCGCGATCTGGTTTTTCTATTCTGTTGACCCTGTTTCGCTTGGCGAGTCGCCGAGTTTGCTGCTTGACCGGGCGTCTACCAGATTCTGTGTTAGAATGCTCCGGGCATCGCCGCATTCTTAGTGAGAGCGCGGCGGAAACGATTGACATCAATTCGCTTAATAGAACAGGGTAGCGTCATGCAGAAAGCCACGGTTATCGGCGCAGGCGTCTCCGGATTGAGCTCGGCGCTGAACCTGC
Source organism: Chloroflexota bacterium (assembly GCA_026708115.1). Taxonomy (GTDB): domain Bacteria; phylum Chloroflexota; class Anaerolineae; order Aggregatilineales; family Phototrophicaceae; genus UBA6055. Next base: position 151,913 of record JAPOVL010000025.1, on the reverse strand, counting down.
AGCTTGCGGGCTTTGAAGTCCGTATCCTGACGCGCGATTTGCCGCAGGTCACCGCTTCAGCGGCGGCCGGCGCTGTTTGGTCGGGGGGCAGCGTAGCGGGTTGCTCGCGACGATGGGCGGACCATTCGCTTGCGCATTTTCTCGGGCTGGCTAAACAGGCTGATAGCGGCGTTGGTCTGCGGCGGATGCGCCAGGTTTTTCCAGAGCAAGTTGGCCTGCCCTGGTTCAAAGACAAGCTGCCCTTCTTCGCGAAGATGCGGCCTGAGGAATTGCCGTCGGATGCCCGGGACGGCTGGATAATGGATGTGCCGATCGTGGCGCCGCCGCGCTATTTGCAGAATTTGCAGGAGCAGTTCCTGGAGGCGGGCGGAAAACTGGAAGTTCGCGACGTGGCGTCGCTTGACGGCCTCGGGGACGAAGGTCGGCTGCTGGTCAATTGCACGGGGGCTTGGGCCAAATATGTCACGCCGGATCCCGACGTGTTCCCGATACGCGGACAAACGCTTCTCGTCGAGGCGCCGCAGATCCGCAGCGGCACCATGCGCGCGAGGGACGATACCTATCTCTTTCCCCGTGATGACGGGATTCTGCTCGGCGGCATTTATCAGTACAACAGCTGGCGTCCGGAGGTCGACGGGGCACAGAGCCGGGATATTCTGGAACGCTGTTCGCAGATCGAGCCGGCTGTGACTGACGCGGCGATCATTCGCACTGCCGTGGGGATACGACCGGGACGCGCAGCGGTGCGGCTGGAAGTGGAAAAACGCTCCGATGAGTGGACTGTCATTCACAATTACGGGCACGGATCGATCGGCTTCACTTTGTCTTGGGGCTGCGCCCTTGAGGTGCTGGCTTTAGCGCGGAACCTGTCGAATCGTTGAAGCGGACCTGTCCGATATTTATTCAAAACTAGCGCGAGCGCATAGACCAGGCGTGACTGCGATCAAATCACTGCCAAAGCCTTTCTTGCAGCTTCAATTGTCGACGATTCGGGTGGCGGCCGCCCTTGGCGTGACCTATCTGATCTGGGGCTCAACTTACCTGGGCGCGGCTATTGTACTGGAAAGTTACGGGCCTTTCATGCTCACGGCCATACGCCTGGCCGTTTCAATTGCCATCTTGTTTCTGGCGCTGCGCGCCCGCAAGGCGCGTTTTCCCTCGCGGCGCTTGATGCTGAATGCGGCTATCACCGGCGCATTGATGTTTGCTGGCGCGGGCATGGTCGCGCTGGGGCAGGATGTGGGCGTGACCAGTGGACTGGCGTCGCTGGCGGTCGGCGCGGTACCGATCTGGGCTACCCTGATCGCTTTCTTCTTCGGTCAGCGACCGGGCCAAATCGAAGTGCTGGGCCTGGCAATCGGCATTTGCGGGGTGGCTATCCTCAATATGGAAAGCGGGATGCAAGCCCAACCCCTGGGCGCTTTGATCTTGCTGATCGGTCCCATGCTCTGGGCTTTCGGTACGGTATTGAGCAGCCGTTTGTCTTTGCCTTCGGGCTTTATGGCGATATTCTGCCAGATGATCGGCGGTTTGCTTTCCTTGACAATGATCAGTTTCATGCGCGGCGAACAATTCCCCGGCAATCCGTCAGCCCTGTCGACAGCGGCGCTGATCTATTTGGCGGTTATTGGCACGCTGGTCGGCTTCAGCGCGTATATGTACCTGGTGCGCACGGTCCGTCCCGCGCTGGCGACAAGTTACGCCTACGTCAATCCGGTTATCGCTGTGATTCTGGGCGCCTGGATTTTGGCGGAACCGATCACGGGCACCGGCGTTTTGGCGATGCTGGCGATCATTACGGGCGTCGTTCTGGTGATGATCGGCAAAAGCCGTTAAGCTCTACCCATCCGACTCCGAGTGATAGGGTAGATCATGGCGCGACAGAATATATCTTCGGGAACGCATTACGAAAAAATCGCCGGTTATTCGCGGGCTGTGCGGCTGGGCAATGTCGTACAGATCTCTGGCACCACCGCCACTGACGGCGCGAGCGAGGTCGTCGGCATCGGGGATGCCGGCGCGCAAACCGAGTTCATCATAAAGAAGCTAGAAGTCGCGCTGGGTGAAGCCGGCGCTGGATTGTCGGATGTGGTGCGAACGCGCATTTATCTGGCGCCAGGGGCCGACTGGGAAGCGGTCGCGGCCGTGCACGGACAATACTTCGGCGATATCCGTCCGGCCAATACCTTGCTTTACATCCACGCGCTGGTCGGCGACGAGTACCTGGTGGAAATGGAAGCCGAAGCGATCATCGCTGATCGCGAATCATGAAATTCAGCCTGCGCTTCAATAATGACCTGCCCGCGCGGGATTATGTGACCTACGCTCAGGCAGCCGAGGCTGCCGGTTTTGATCAATTCTGGGTGAGCAACGATCTCTTCTTGCGCAGCGCGCCGGTCATTCTGGCCGCGATCGCGACGGCGACGGAGCGCATCGAGATCGGCACTTGCATTCTCAATCCTTACACGATCCACCCGGCAGAGATCGCCATGATGGCCGCCACGCTGGACGAGCTATCGAAGGGCCGCTTCAACCTGGGCATATCCAGCGGCGCCGAGGATTTCATCGGCTGGCTGGGCCTGGACTTCGACTTGCCCCGCACGCGCATCGTGGAGTCGATCCATGCGATTAACAAGCTGACATCAAACGAAAAGGCCGCGACCCGCGGACGGGTCCTGCGCTGGACGGAAGAAGCTTGGCTGCGCTTTGAAGCGAGCCGGCGCGTGCCGATCTATTTGGGCGCTATGAGCCCGAAAATGCTGGAAGAAATCGGCGCGATCGCCGACGGCGGCTTGCCTCTGCTCTTCCCGCCCGAGCACTATGAAAACATCTTGCCGCATGTCGAGCAGGGTCTGGAACGAGGGGGCCGCGTCCTCGACGAGATTGACCTGGCCGCTTGTATCTGGTGTTCAATCTCGGCCGATCAAGAAGCGGCGGAGGCGGCGCTCGCCGACAAGATCGCCTATTACGGACATGCCATGAGTCCGCTGATCCTGGGGCAACTGGGCTTGACGCAACAGGACTTCGAGCCGATCCGACGCGCCTATCATCTCGAAGGCGATACGGAGGGAGCGCGGCGGATGGTGACGCCTCAGATGCTGCGCATCGGCATCGTTGGCGGAACTGACGCGCTCATCGAGCGGCTGGAAGGATTGGCCCAACTCGGTGTTCGGCATCTGAGTTTCGGTCCGCCGCTGGGTCCGGATATTATGGCGGCGATTGAGGTGATAGGGCGGGATGTGATCCCGCGTTACAAGCAGCAATAAGTTTCCGCTAAGGGACGCGTTTGTATCCCGTTGATAGCTTGTGATAAGATCGGAAGGCGTTAAGTCATTACAGTGGAAAGGCGTCACAATGCGAATATCGTCGATGCTCAACCTTTTGCTCTCGGTGATTCTTGCGCTAGCCGGTTTGGTCGGGGGATGAAAAAATGCGCTGCTGTTTGTTGACACGGCTGAATGGATTGGTCATGCGCGCCTATCTGTTGTGCCTTCTGTTATTGATGGTCGTCGTTGTGCCCTTTGCCAGCGCGCAAGAGGCCGGATTCCCGGCTTGTTCCTGGGCAGAGCTTACATATGGGCGTTACACGGTGGCGCCGGATTTGCTGGATTTAGTCGAGACAGTCAGTCTCGACATGGACACTGCGGAGTTGGCGCGATTTGGCGAGAAGGTATTGCAATGGCGGAGCGATATGCTGCCGTCGCTGATGACTTGCGCCGAGAACATCAGATTGGGCTTGTTGACGAGCCAGATAGGAACGGACACCGCGTCGATTTTGGGCTTGCATTTCGCCCGGTTTCCGCGGGATCGCATCCATTACGCCACGCACTCGGAAGCAGTCATTGAAGCATTCAGCGAGTACCTGGATGAGGTGGCGGACTTGATTGAAAGCGGCGAGCGCGATGACTTGTCGCCGTCGCAGCCCGAGGATCTGCCGATGTGCAGCCAGGGCCAAGCCGCCGCGCTGATGGACCTGGCCGGGGACTTCCAGGCAGTCCAGGAGGAGCGGCTGACGATTGAATTCGCCGGCGACTTGCCGCCCTTTATAGAGAAACAGTTGGAATGGCGCGCGCGGGCGCTGGCGGATATGCCGGCCTGCGCGGAAGCGCTGGAGTGGATCTTGCGCATGCTGCTGCTCAATCTCGACACCGGCGCATTTTTTGCCTTGCAGGCGGCGGGCGTCTCGAATGACGCCAATCCCTTCGTCGAGGCGGTCGCGAATGGCAGCGCGCGGGTCGAGCAATGGCTGGCGGCGAGCGCGCCCCCGCCCAGGGTCGCGGGAAGCTTGCGACCTTTCGGCAGCCACTTCCCGGGATGTTCGCTGGTACAAGCCTACTTGCCAATCGACGATGGGGACTTCCGGACCATGCTCGAGAAAGCGCAGTCGTCGGACACGTTGGAGGCGCTCCAGACTTTTGGCAGCGAGCAGATAAGCTGGCGGGCCGACCTTTGGAAGGGGCTGGCGCAATGCGCTGAGGCCCTAGAAATCGGCTGGTTCATGAGCCAATTGGCCGGCGATCTCTCTGCGGCCGCCGCCCTGGAGCTGGCTGGAGCGGAAGCGGGCGACAATGTTTATCAGCAGCGGGCCTTGCTGGGTCTGGATGAGAAGGAGGCCTTGGAATCTCTGCTGGATCAACCAGGCTGGGCGGACGGCCTGGCGTCTGAAGCTGGCGAATTGCCCGCGTGCGATGCCCGGCAAGCAGCGCAGTTGGAAAACATCAACGCGGACTTCCAGACCGAGCTGGTCGGCGCCGCCCTCAAGATTGAATCGCTGGCGGATTTGCTGCGCTACAGCGAGATACATATCGAGTGGCGCGACGGCATCTGGGGAACGTTGCCGGGTTGCGAAGATGCGCTGATCGAGGGCTTGATGATGAATATCATCGCGACGGACTTTGCCGCGGCCTTCGGCTTGCAGGTGGCGGGCGCCGATAGCGACCACAATCCCTATATGCTGCAGGCGCTCGGGGTTTGGACCCGCCTGTTGGACCGGACGATCCTGGCTGATCTGCTGGAAAGCGATGCGACCGGGGCGAAGACCTATTATGTGACAGCGAATCCGGCCGCCAACTTGCGCTCCTGCGCTTCCACCAGCTGCAGCATTGTCGGCAGCGCCAAACGGGGCGAGGCGATCACGGTCATTGATGACTCGGCCGACTGGTACGAGATCCGCCTGGAGAATGGCGAGACGGCGTTCATCGCCGGCTTCCTCGCCAGCCAGGACCGTCCGGGCGGTTAGCGAGCGCCCGCGCTCGCTGTATCGCGCCAGGCAAGACCGGCGCTACTGACGTTGGTTCGAGTTTTGCGCTGCCGGTAGCGCAGAGAGAAAATTTGCTGTCGGCCAAGGCGTCGTGCGCCGAAAAAAGGGGGTCATGACATGGCTCGGAAGCTTCTCATCTCGTTACTGTCCCTGTGCTTTTTGTCCGGCGTCATCCATAGCCAGCAGTCGGGACTCTTAGCTTGCGACAAGGAGTTGGCGAAGCCCCTGCTGGATTTCGTCATCCAGTTTCAGTTTGCCAACGGCGCTTCCATGACGTCGGTGGAGGAACTGATCGAATTCGCGCGGGAACAATTGCAGTGGCGCGATCAGGAACTGGCGCGATTGCCGGCTTGTTGGGAGGCGCAGCGGGTCCACTTGTCGCTGATTCAATTGTTGGGCGAGTTGCTCGGGCGGACTGCGCTGGAACTGGCCGACCTGCCGGAAAGCGAGAATCCCTACTATGACATCGAGCCCGGCTATGACGAGCGTTTGGGAAGCTTGATCGTGGCTGCGATGAGCATTGATCCAAGCCTGACGACGGCGCCAAAACCTGAACCCGCTGCTTGCCCGCCGCTGTCGGAAGACGAATTGTCGGATATTGTCTTTGAGCTGCAGGCGCTTGAGGTTGTTTCGCTGGAGATAGAAGATCGGAACAAGACGCTCGCGGCGATCGGCGGGCAACTGGCATGGCGCGACAAGACCTTGCTGCGCTTGCGAGATTGTGGCGACGCCTTCGAAATGAGCTTGTTGGTTGCGAAGTTGACCAGCGATTTGTCCGCGCTGCAAGCACTGGCTGTCGCGGGTGTGCCTGAAGGCGCAAACCCCTTTGAGCGACCGGTCGCGCAAGGGACCCGCAGCCTGATTGAATTAGGAGAGGCCATGCCGGCTTCCGGAGAAATCGCATCGTCGGAGTCCTTGTCGCTAGTACTGGCGGCAGGGCGATCGCTTGAGCTGCCCGCTTGCACAAAACATGATCAAGTGCTGGCTTGGACAAAGTCGGCCGAGGCCTTTTCAGAATTGTATTCCACCACGGAAACTGTTGAAGACGTGGACGATCTGATCGAATACAGCCGGCTGGCGCTGGAGATCCGTGAAGAAATGCTGCCCCAGTACAAGCTCTGCGCGGAGAACTTCGACTATGTCTGGTTGCTATCGCAAGAGCTAAATGACCTGGTTACCTGGTTCGCCATGCGCTTTGATGGCATGCCGCGCAAGGCGATCCCATTCACCGAGCTCAATATCAAGGCCTTGAGCGCGCACGACGCCAGGGACAAGCAGATCAGGGAATGGATCCGATCCGGTGAGTGGCAAGATGATGAGGCCGCAGGCGACACGGATCCGCCGACCTGCAAGGATGCGGACATTCTGCATCTATATGCGACTGTCGAACCGGATTTCCGTGAATTCACGGATACTGCCCTGTCCGTTCAAACGAGAGTAGATTATCTCGATCTGGTCAATCGGCTGATCCGCTTCCGGGACGCGCTCAAGGCGGAGATCCCACGCTGCGCCGAAGCCCTGGAAGTTGGCTTGACGATGCGCGATGTCGCCAGCGACTTTGTCACCGTGTTCGCCCTGGAAAATGCCGGCGCGGCCGCCGAGGATATCCCCTTTCTGGAGCAGATTCGTGAAGATATGGACTGGTTCTTCGCGCGCCGGGACGAATTGCTGGAGGTATCCGACGGAACGGAAGCGGGCAAAACCTACTATGTCACGGCCAATCCCTACGCCAATATCCGCTCCTGCGCCTCCACAAGCTGCGGCATTGTGGCGACAGCTCAAAACGGCGAGGCGCTGACGGTCATCGATGACTCCAAAGACTGGTACGAGATTCGACTAGAGAACGGCGAAACAGCTTATATTGCCGGCTTCTTGATGAGCAAGACCAAGCCGTAAGATAGTTGTCGGGCGCTATCACGGAATCTTGATCGTACACTATGAATGCTCGTATGCTGGTAGCGATTGATGTCATCTGAAGGGATGTCATCCCGCGGTTCAGGGCTTGACGCATCCGTTGCCGAGGCGGAGCGCAACGTGTCTGTGTATGGAGCAAAAGACAAGGGCATGGAGTTGGCGGGAGATCAATAGAATGCGAAGTCTTGTATTGTTATGTCTACTTGTCCTGATAAACATGGCACCAGTATCGCAGGGACAAGACGACAAGCCGGCGGAACCTAGCGAAGGCATCGCACTCATGCGGGTCTATGGCAGCGATTTGCCCGCCTGTTCTGTTTTTCAGGCGTCACTGCTCACTGTCCGCCTTGTATTAGTACATGACGCCGTTATAAACCGCGCCTCGGAACTGGAATCGATGGATGATTTGCTCGCTTTTGTTGACGAGGAGATCAGTCAGCGTATCTGGTCAATGATGCCGCAATGCGCGGAAGCCATCGAGGTCGGTTGGTTCGTGAGCCAGGTTACCGGCGACTTTGCGGCGGGGCAGGCTTTGGGACTCGCCGGCATATCGCCTGACGCGAATCTCTATCAGGGACAGGCTGAGCGTGGTTCGACGCGTTTTGACGAGATTTACGCCTATGTCCATAGTGAAGGATGGAGCGAGCCTCTAAGAAGGGACGACGGCAACTTGGAGGCATGTACCGTCTCCGAACTGGCGTCACTGGATGATATCGCTTGGGATTTCGAGGATTTATTGGTCGGACCTGCCTTGAAGATTCAAACAAGCGGCGATTTAATCGAGTATGGCGAAGCACATGTCAATTGGCGAGCAGGGATATGGGCAAGCTTGCCGGCTTGTCGTGAATCCGTTCAACTTGGCGTGCTAATGGGCGCGATTGCCAGTGACTTTGCCATTGCATTTGCGTTGAGTTTGTCCGGTATAGACACGAATGATAACCCGTATATGCTCAGGGCCTTGGGAAATTGGCTGACGTTTTTGGATCGGACCATTATGAAGGATTTTGCTGAAGATACGGGAAACGCGGCAAAGACCTACTATGTCACCGCTAATCCCTACGCCAATATCCGCTCTTGCGCCTCCACAAGCTGCGGCATTGTGGCGACAGCTCAAAACGGCGAGGCGCTGACGGTAATCGATGATTCCAAAGACTGGTACGAGATTCGACTGGAGAACGGCGAAACAGCTTTTATCGCCGGCTTCTTGATGAGCGAGAACCCGCCGAACCCGTGAGTTTGGCGCTATACCCGATTCTCTCGCATTCCGGGCAGTTGCGGCCGTTATAGACACATGGATATAGATTGAAAGGGGTCGTCATGCGCGGAATCCTTCTACTCATCCTCCTTGCCATGCTATCTTGTTTGCCCCTGTCGCAAGCGCGGAACGAGGGCTTCCCGCTTTGTTCTTCCGCGCAACTGCGTCATACGCTGGAATCAACAATTCCCCATTTTCAAGATGTGTACCTTGCTATTGATTCCTCGCAAACAATCAATGCGCTGCTTGAGAATCTGGACGGATTGCCGACTTTGCGCAGCGATATTCTGCCGAGCCTTTTGTCCTGCGAGGAGAATGTCCAAAGCAGCTTGTTGATGAGTCAAATCCTTGGCGACTCAGTTGGGCTAACGGCGCTGAGATCGCTTGGACTAAGCGCGTCGCTTAATCCATACCCCGAATACAGCAATGACCAAGTGGCTCGCCTCAATGAATTGCAGGCAGAAAACTTCCGCATCGTCAATGAGGACGCGGACGAGAGACTGCTTCAGCTACCGATCAATCGCCGCACGCCGGACTGCTCAAGCGCGCAATTGACTTCGCTGCACGAGATCGCGGCAGCCTTTCTAGACCTGCATGCCAGCCACGCGGATCTGGAAACCGGCGCGGACCTGCTTGCGTATATCGAGCAACTGCTGGAGTGGCGTCTGACGACTTTGCCGCTCTTGCCAAGTTGTGTGGAAGCCCCAGAGTTGGCTTTGCGGATTATTCAAATGACCGCTGATACGCCGGCAATGTATGCGCTGAGAACTGCCGGTGTGGACAACGCGGCAAACCCGTTTTATGAGGGGATAGATAGCGATGCCGAGCGCCTGGCGGCATGGATAAATCAGTTCGCTGCGGCAGCCAAGGGCGATGAGACGGCGTCGGAAGCGACGCAAGAAAGCGCGCAAGCGACAGGCAAAATCTACTACGTCACTGCTTCCGGCTACGCCAATATCCGCGCCTGCCGCGCCACCAACTGCGACATCGTCGGTACTGCCGATCGCGGGCAGGCGATCACGGTCATTGATGATTCAGGCGGCTGGTACGAAATCCGTCTGGAGAACGGCGAAACGGCTTTCATCGCCGGATTTTTGACCAGATTGGATCGGCCGAAGCCTTAGCCTTGCTTAGCCTGTCAGAATCCGGTTCATCTCCTGCAAGGCGGCGCCCAGTTCGATGACGCGGTTTGTGCCGGTGCCGCCGCCGATATGCGGACAGAGGATCACGTTGTCCAGCGCACAGAGCGGACTTTCCGGCGGCAGGGGTTCGTAGGTGAAAACATCCAGACCGGCGCCGGCGATGCGATTCTCTGACAGGGCCGCGATCATGGCGTCCTCGTCGATGATGCCGCCGCGCGCGATATTGACCAGATAGGCGCTTTCTTTCATCAGCGCGATTTGCTCGGCGCCGATCATGCCCTCGGTCTCCGCCGTATGCGGGGTGGCCACGCAGACGTAATCGCTCTCGCGCAGCAGGTCGTCGAGATCACGATAGCCCGCGTCAAAGGCCCTTTCCAGTTCGGCCGAAAGCGGGCTGCGCTTGTAATAGATATTTCGCATGCCCATGACGCTGGCGCGCCGCGCCAGTTCACAGCCGATCTCGCCCATGCCGATGATGCCGAGGGTCTTGCCCGTGACTTCGTGAACGCGTTCGTTTTTCATCCAGTGGAAGGCGATCTTGCGTTGCGAGGTCAACTCGGGCTTGATGCCGCGGTAGCGATAAGCGCCCATTGTCACAGCCTCGTTGCCGACGATCAAATCCTTGCTCAATGCCATGATCAGCGTCAGCGCCAGTTCCGCCACGCAGTTCGGACCTTTGCGCGGGACGCAGCCAAAATGGGTTCCGCGCCGGCGCAGGGCATCGACATCGATATTGAAGTAACTCCTGCCCAGCTTCAATACCGCGCGCAAATTGCTCATCTTGCCCAGCAGATTTTCGTCTATCGGCGCCGTATCGGCGATCAGCCCGACGATGTTGTCGCTGGCCAGCGCGGCGGCGTCGGCGTCGGCGCTGGCGCCAAGTATGTCCAGGTTTGGATACTGGCCTGAAAGGTCCGCGATTGCCGCCTCGTATCCTGTATCGGCAAGCAATACTGCGTGTGTTTCGACTGCATTTGCCATGTTGAGGCTTCCCTTCTATTGTCGCTTTTGTCCGCCGTTTGATCCCAGCGCGATTTGATGCCAGTTGCCGCAGATCTCGTCGGCCAGGAAGCTGATATGCGTATTCATTAGGCTGACAGCGGCTTCGGCATCTCCGTTCTCGATGACCTGCGCGATCTCGCGATGATTGAGGACGATTTGCCGCAGGTTGCCTTGCTGCTGGTTGCTTAACGACAGCACTTGCTGAACGCGCTGCGCCACGCTATTCCACAGGACACCCAGCAGTTGATTAGCGCTGAAGTCGATCAGGGTATCGTGAAATATGCGGTCAATCCGGTTGAGATCCGTCAAGCTGTCCTGTTCGGCCGCGCCCTCCATCTCATCGCAGATCGCATAGAGTTGGCTGACGGCGGCGGCTGCTTGGCCGGTCGCCACGATCTGGCGTATGGCATAGCTTTCCAGCATGCTGCGGACGCTGAAGAGATCCTCGATATCTTTTTTCGAGAGCGTCTTGACCGTTGAGACGTGATATGCCACCGTCTCGACCAGGCCTTCGAGGCTGAGCGCATAGATGGCGTCGCGCAAGGTCGCCTGGCTTACGCCGATCTGGTTGGCGAGTTCCGTACCGACCAAAGCCTGCCCCGGCAGCAACTCGCCATTTACGATCGCGTCACGAAGCGCATTGATGACACGTTCTCGCAGTGGCAGAGTCTGAATCGGTTCCATTTCGTTTCCTTCAAGCTCTCGCCCATGCAGGTCGATTGTCCAATTGTCACGACCTTTTCCACACTCGCTGAGCAAGGGCTGGCGCATAGATTTGCGAGCCAGCCGCAAGCGCTTGGAATTGATCGACAGGATTGCCGGGCTGCAACGATTATAGGAATAGGCTCGAAGGCTGTCAAGCAAATTGCCCAAGACGGAAGCGTATCCTTTTCGGTTGAAACAAGAAACAACCGCCAGCTGACAAGCGGATGCGCTACACTAGCAAATTCGCGGACGCGACATGGGCGAAATTGCGGGAACCGCGCCAAGCGATTCCGGGATTGCGCCAAGGCCGAATCGCAGTCCTGGCAGGGGTTTGAGCGGGTCTGAGAGCGGCCATGGCGTTGGCGCGCCATAAAACTATTTCCCGCCAAGACGCCAGTGGCAAATTGCGCTGAAAGCAAGCGCGCGCAAGCGTTAGAAGGGGGCGGCGCCTTGGCGTAATTTGCGCCAGCCTATGGCCCAGTGTGTGAGGGTTAGGCAAGGAAATGCCAAGCGGGCGATCTGGGCAGGGAAAGCCCGGTTCTAGTAGCATTTCATACTGCATTGTCCGTTTTTCGGACAAAGCGTCCCCTTTCGGACAAAGTTGGACGTAGATTGGGTTGTGGGCGCAGGCGGTCATGCGTTTAGGGTAGCAGAGTCGCTTGGGGAGGGGGCGACTATATGGTCGCGTTTTTTGTAATTCATTGCACAGCCCGAGGTCTGCGAAGTATCGTGCTGACGAGGGGAGAGCTTTTTGTCGGGCGACCCGAGGGGCGCGTGCACGCAGCCCGCCGACACCCTGGCGGAGGTCAGTCACCCCTGCCAAATCGTTGGTATTTTTGGGTTAAGGATCTCATGTCGAGGATTGGCTACGAAGTATTTCAACCGAAAAGGATACACTGCGCCGCTCCGTTTGTCTTTTGCTGCGCGATATGTTATATTCTCGGCAATTACTGATTGTCGACAATATGGGCGCGGCTATCCTCACAGGCGTCTTTGCAAGACATCGAGAGCGGACGCGCTGGATTGGCGCGAGAAGGGATTGTTCATGGGATTAGCGACAAATGCCGAGCAACTGGTGGAAATGGCCGTGGTCGGCTATGTGAGCCAGCCGACGGTTCGGGGATATATACCCCATGCCAGCGGCGAGGCCACGATCTTGCCGGGCATGTCCGGCATGATTTATAACGCGCGGGTCGGGGATGATGCCTTTGGCTGGGCGGCGGATCATCTGGAGCCGGGGGCGTCAATCGCCCATCCCGATCTCGATGCCGACTATGCCATGCACTACTTGACCTGCATGGGCAACCAGGCTTTTGTCATGAGCGGCCTGGCGAAAGGAACCGAGGGCATCGTCACCGGGGAGCATGCGCGCTTGCTGGTTGACTTCCCGCCGGAAGCCGCCGAGTTGATCGGCGTCGGCGACGCGGTGCAGATCCGCGCCAAAGGACAGGGTTTGCAACTGGTCGATTACCCGCATATCACGCTCAAGAAGTGCAGCCCGCGACTGATCGACAGCCTGCCAATTGAAGCGCTTGACGCGCGCAGGATCCGCGTGCCGGTGACGATGGAATTGCCGATTCGGATCATGGGTTCGGGCGCCGAGCTGAATCCGGACTTTGTCGACCAGGACTTGATGTCCGGCGATCGCGCGCTGATGGCAGAGCTCGGCATTGATCAGATGCGGCTGGGCGACCTGGTGGTGGTGAACCATGCCGATCATCGCTTTGGGCGCGGTTATAAACCCGGGGCCGTCACCATCGGCTTGTGCATTCACGGGGATTCGATCATGACCGGGCATGGACCTGGCATCCTGACGCTGATGACTTGCGCCGAACCCTGCATCGAGTGGGTGATCGACCCGGACGCAAATATTGCCAACTACTTGAACATTCGGAAGGTATCATGAGCGCGAAAAACAATGCCCAGCAAGTTGTCAGTGTATCCGTACAAGGCGTGATCACGCCGCCGCGCATGCCGCCATTGCCGGCCATGCCCTACTCCCTGGCGGCCGACGGCAGTCCCTTCCTTTTGCCAGCTTATGGCAGCATCGTCTATAACGTTTCCATTGGCGATTCGGCTTATGGCTGGCTGGCGGATTGCGTTCATCCCGGCGTCAGCGTCATGATGGGCGACGCCACCGGCAATCGCGGGCTGAACGTCCTGTCCTGCGTGGGCAATGAAGCCATCGTCATGACCGGCAACGCGCAGCGGGCGCGGGGCATGGTCACGGGCAAGACGGGACGTTTCTCCGAGCATGTCATCATCCACTTTGATACGGATGTGCGCGAGCAACTGGCCATCGGCGACAAGATCGTCATCAAAGCCAAGGGCGTGGGACTCCAGTTCGATGACCATCCCGATATCATGCTCAAGGGCTGCTCGCCGGAGTTGGTCGATGCCCTGGAAGTCACGACCAACTCGGAGGGCAAGCTTTCGGTGCCGGTTGTGGGGCAGGTGCCGCCGCATTTGCTGGGCGCGGGCGCCGGCTTGGTCAGCGATGGCGGCTCGATTCATATACAGACCGCCGATAGCGACGCGGTCAAGGAAGCGGGCCTGGATCAACTGCGGCTGGGCGATGTCGTCGCCTTGACGGATTACGACAGCAGTTGGAATCACGGCTATCTGCGGGATGCGGTGGGCATCGGCGTGATCGCGCAGGGCGACAGTCCGCGCGCGGGTTATGGACCCGGCATCACGCTGATCATGACCTCAGCCGGCGGCAATATCGAGCCCATGGTGACGCCGGGCGTGAATTTGAGCGATTTGCTGCTATAGACCAGCAAACTACAAGCAGACGAGCGACCCGGTGGGTCGCCCCTACAAACTCCTAACAGGCTGGATGCTGCAGGGGCGGGCTATCAGGACGCCCGAAGATGCAAGGAATCGGAAAAAAGCTATGACTTACATAAAACACATGGCCTTCGCCGTGAAGAGCGTGGACGAGACGCTGGGGCGCTATCAGAGGCTGCTGGGCGCCGGCTTGGACGCGCGCGTGGTGGTGGCGGAAAAGGCGCGCATCAAGGTGGCGATCTTTGATGTGGGCGATATCGAATACCAGTTGAACGAATCGCTGGATGCCGACGGCCGCTTCAGCAAATGGATCGCCGAGCGCGGCACAGAAGGCTTGCACCATATCTGCTACGCCGTGGAAAACATTGACAGCGCGCTGGAAGGAGCGCAGGCCGAGGGCGGGACGCTCAAGGAGTGCAGTTCCTGCAATGTGACAGGAAGCCACCCCCATCCCGAAGGCTATGTCGCCTTCCTAGAGCAGGAAACCGGCGGCATTGAACTTGAACTGATGCAAGTTTACACGCCGGAAGAACTCGAACAGTACAAATCGATCCGGGGCATCTGAGCGATGGGCATCAGGCTTGTCCGCGTGCCGGTTGATGATCTGGAAGACTTTGTTCAGCGCGCTTTTGTCGCGATGGGCTTGTCGGACAAGGAAGCCGGTTACTGTACGGCGGGTTTGATGAGCAGCGAGCTGCGCTGCCTGCCAGGGCAGGGCCAGGGTGTGGGCCGGCTGAGCGGCTATTACGACCGCATTTCCAAGGGGCTCTATCAGCCCGGCACGGAAATGGCGACCATCAAGGAATCGCCCGCGTTGGCGCTGGTTGACGCCAAGATGGTCATGGGATCGGTGGTCGGGCAAGAAGCCATGGCCATGGCCGTGGACAAAGCCAAAGCCTGCGGCATCGGCGCCTGCGTCGTCTTCAATAGCACGCATTTCGGCTCGTCGGGCTATCACGCGCGGCGGGCCTTGGACGCTGATTGCATTGGCATCGCCATCACCAATGCCGGGGCGGAGATGGCGCCCTGGGGCGGGAGGTCGCCGCGCGTCGGCACCAATCCCTGGGGCATGGCGGCGCCAAGCGGCGGGGACTTCCCGGTGGTGCTGGATATCGCCTTGACCACGGCCGGCAAGGGCATGATGCGCTGGCATGAACGGGAGGGCAAAACCATGCCGCTGGACTGGGCGCTGACGCCGGAGGGGCTGGAAACGGATGATCCCAGCGCGGCCATGGCGGGCGCATTGCTCGGCATCGGTCAGTACAAGGGTTATGGCTTGTCGCTATTCAGCGACATTTTGACCGGTGTCATCAGCGGCGGCGGCTTCGGACTGGCGCCTTATCAGGACCGCTCGATTGCCAAACTGGATGTCGCGCATACCTTCATCGCCATCGACATCGCCTGGTTCATGCCGGTCGAGGATTTCAAAGCGCGCATGGACGCCTTCATTGCCGAGATCAAGAGCAGTGAATTGCGACCGGGCTTTGATGAGATCCTGGTCCCGGGCGAGATCGACCACCGCCGCGAGCAGGCCTATCGCCGCGATGGCGCGCAACTCGACGCGCAGGTCTATGAAGAGCTGCGCGGCTTGGCGGACAGGCTGGGGATTGCTTTTGACATTTAAGTGAGCGCAAGTAAGTCATGCGAATCTCCAAAAATGACGAGTTGTAGGGGCGATTTATCAAATCGCCCGAAAGCGCAAACTATCGTGGCATCGGGCGACCAGATTGGTCGCCCCTACACACTCTTTATTTTCGCATAACTTACTGATTTGCCCGCAAATGGAGAAAGACGACTGCATGCGAATTCCACAGACACTCAGCAGACCACTGGCCAGGCGTGTCGCCGCTCTGGACGATCTTCGCCCGCCTGTGAGGGGCGAGCCGAATATCCCGGCAAATGTGATCGAGGCGGCTGTGGCTGCGCTGGCGCGTGGCGAGACGCACTACACCGACCGACCCGGCATCCCCGAGTTTCGCGCTTGGGTGGCCGATCATCTGGTGCAGCGCTACGCGGTGGTGGTCGACCCAAGTGAAGTCACCATCACCTGCGGCTCGACCGAAGCCCGTTTCGTGACGATGACGCTGCTGGCGGAGGCGGGCAGCGCCGTGCTCTGCCCGGGCGACTCGTCGCCCATCCGCGGGGCGTTGCATCTCGTGGGCGCCGATGTCGTCGATACGATACGGGACGACGTCAGCTTGCTTTATCTCAGTCCCGATGTCTATCGCGAAACCAGCATCGAGCTATTGCAGCGAGCGGAAGAAAGAGATTGGTGGATCGTCTACGATCTCAGTTTCGCCAAGAGCGCGCCGCCCTTCCACCCGGCACAGAACGACAAGCTGGCTTCGCGGGTGGTGACAATCGATAGCTTGTCCGCGAACTTGCCCGGCTGGCGGCTGGGCTGGATGGCGGGCTCGGCAGCGGCCTTGCGCTTGCGCGCCGGCAAGCAAGCCATCACCATTTGCACAACCGCCGTCTCGCAGTGGGCGGGATTGGAGTTCCTGAGGTCGCGCGCATCATGACGCTAGCCAACCCCAATATTCCTGAGTCAGTCCGCGCTGTCGCCGCTGATGGCACGCAATTGCGCTACGCCTTGATGGAGATGGCGGGGCAGATGGAGGATATCATCACGCTGGGACGCGGCGATCCCGACCTGCCGACCCCGCCGCATATCGTCGACGCGGCCAACCGCGCCCTGCGGGAGGGGCGCACTGGACTGACGCCGGTGGCGGGCCTGCCGCAATTGCGCGCTGCTATCGCCGAGCACATGGGCAAATACAATGGCTTGTCGGTGGGAGCGGAGAATGTCATGGTCACGACCGGCGGCCAGGAAGGGCTCTTCCTGGCTATCCAGGCGCTGATTGACCCGGGGGACGAGATTCTGGTCCCGGATCCGCGCTATACGTCGTATGACGATGCCATTCGTCGTGCCGGCGGCGCCATGGTCATGGTGCCGACGAATCGCGAAGATGCCTTTAACCTGGAAGCGGAAGCGGTTGAAGCGGCCATCACTCCGGCGAGCAAGGCGCTGCTGATCGTGACGCCGAGCAATCCCACCGCCGGCATTGTCACCGAAGACCGGCTGCGCGCCATCGCCGATGTCTGCATCCGCCACAACCTGATCGTGATCGTCGACGAGATCTACGGAAGAATCGTCTATGAGCCCTGGCGGCATTTCAGCATCGGTTCGCTGCCGGGCATGGCCAAACGAACGATCACGCTGGATGCCTTCTCGAAAGCTTATGCGATGACCGGTTGGCGCTGCGGCTATGCGGCCGCGCCAGAAAATGTCATTGATGCCATGTCGCGCATCAAACAGGTGACCACGGGGCCGGTGGCCACGGTATCGCAATGGGCGGGGCTGGCTGCCATTGAAGGTCCGCAGGACTGCGTCAGCGATTATCTGCAGATTTACAGCGAGCGGCGCGCTGTCTTGCTGGATGGGCTGGATCGCATGGGCTTCGCTTATGGCGAGCCGCGCGGCGGGCTTTTTGTTTGGGCGGACAGTTCGTCAACCGGTATCCATGCCGCCGAGCTGTCTTATCTGCTCTTGAAAGAGGGGCGGGTCTTGGTCTTTCCCGGGACCGCCTTCGGCGAAAACTGGCGCGAGTACGTCCGCATCACGCTGCTGGAACCGATTGAAACGCTCAAAGAAGCGGTGGAGCGCATGCTGCCAGTGTTGGCGCGCTATCGCGCCTGACCGAGCGCGTCAATTTGTGATTTTTTTGTTGGAATGCGGTAGAATCTGTCCATTGGCTACAGCGGCCGGAAAGGAGAGCGGTATCGAGAAATCCCCTAGTTTATCGTCAGAGAGGTCTTTCACAAATGAGGAGTACAAAATGAAACTGAAACTCACCTTAGCGCTTTCGCTGATGCTGATTCTCATGCTTGGGCTGGCGCCCATGATGAGCAGCGCGCAGACCGTGCCGGTCCCGGACGATGATACCCTTGTCATCGCGATCAACGGCGAACCGGGCTCGATGGACCCGGCGCAAGTCGGCGGCTCGACCGGCGGCAGCAATTTCCGCATCATGATGCATACCTTCGCCACGCTCTACGAGTTGGGTCAGGCTAGTGGCGCCATTGATCCCTACCTGGCGCACAGCTTTACTGTTTCCGAGGACGGCACCGAGTGGACCTTCCACATGCACGAAGGTTTGACCTGCGACGATGGCGAGCCCTTGACTGCGGAAGACGCCGCTTACAGCTTCAACCGCATGGCGGACCCGGCCAATGGCTTCACCGGCAACTCGGCTGGCTTTGTTGTCGCTTCCACCGGTTTTGTCGAAGCACGCGCGGACAGCGAGTTGGACGTCACCATCGTGGCCAGGAAGCCGCAGAACCGCGCCATGCGCTTGGGCTTGTACTCGGAGGTTCTGGTCCACTGCAAGGACTCCTACGAAGCGATGTCGTTTGAAGAAGCGGCGCGCAATGTAGTCGGCAGTGGTCCCTATTCCTTGGCTGAATGGGTGCCCGGCGAATACATGAGCTTGAAGGCGGTCGAAGGCTTTGGTCTGCGTCCGCAGGGCTTTGAAAATCTGGTCTGGCGCTTCATCCCCGAGCCCTCAACGGCGGTGGCGGAAGTCATCACTGGCAATGTCGATATCTACAAAGAATTTCCAGCCAACCAAGCCGAAGCCATCACCAATTCGGGCATGGCGGAAGCGCGTTTCTTCCCCGGCACCACCCGCACCTACATCGGCTTCAACCTGAACCCGGACGCGCCCTTCCGCGTTGAAAACCCCGACGATGTTGGCGCTCAAGCCATCATGAGGACCGATGTGCGCGTGGCGCTGCAATACGCCATTGACACTGACGCCATCTGCGAGAATCTGCTGCTCACCACCTGCGAGCGCGCTACCAGCCTGGTCAACCCCAGCAATGCCGATCACCCGACGCTGGAGCCCTATCCCTATGACCCGGCCAAAGCCGAGGAATTGCTGGATGCGGCCGGCTACCCACGCGGCGAAGACGGCGTGCGCTTCTCGCTCGAGATGCCAGCGCGGCGCCTCACTGGCGCGATGGCTCCCGAAGTGGTCCTGGCGACGGCGCAGATGCTGACCGATGTCGGCGTGCAGACCGAAGCCATCTTCCAGGAATCGGGCGACTGGGTGGCAGCGCTGATCACCCATGACTTGGGTCCCCTCTACTTCGGCCGCACAGGCGGCAGCGAATGGAGCGCCCAGTACGACATGGCCGATATCCCGGGCCACGAAGCCGGCTGCGGTGAAGCCGAGACCAATTACACCAACTGGAACAACGATTTCTGGTGCACGGGCTGGGACACCCTGCCTTCGCTGACGGGCGACCCCGAAGCCGAGCGCGAGCTGGAAATCGCCATGCTGGAAGAGTTCTACAACGACCCGCCCTGGATCATGCTCTTCGCGGGACCGCGTACTGAGGCGGTCAGCAACCGCATCAACTATCAGTCGCGCGCGGATTACTTCATCACCGGCTACTCCGCGACGCTGAAGGACGATATGTAGGCTAGCCCCCACCCTAAATCCCTCCCCCATAAAGAGGGAGGGACTTTTTTCTCCTCTTCCCTCCCTGTGGGGGAAGGGGACGGGTCACGTAGGCATAGACCTTCGGGGATGGGGGGGATGGCGCGTCAACTATGCACACGTACATCATTCGCCGTCTTTTACTAACTGTCGTCGTGGTGCTCGGCGTCACGCTTTTGACTTTCTTGTCCATCCACCTGGCCGGCGACCCCACGTTCTTCTACGTCAGCGAGCGGGCCAGCGCAGAAGAGCGGGCGGAAGCGCGGCGGCGTCTGGGTTTCGACCGTCCTTTGCACGTCCAATACTTTGACTTTCTCTTCAATCTGGCGCGAGGCGATACCGGCAATTCGCTTACGCATCGGGTGCCGGCCTTTGATGTCGTCATGGAGCGCATGCCGGCCACGCTGGAATTGACCATCGGCGGTTTTCTCTTGTCGACCATTGTGGCCTTTCCGATTGGCGTGCTGGCGGCGACGCGCCGCGGCACGATGGCCGATGGCACTTTGATGCTGGGCGCGATGCTGGGTCAATCAATGCCGGGTTTTTGGCTGGGCTTGATGCTCATCTTGTTTTTCGGCGTCACCCTGCGCTGGATGCCGGTGTCGGGGCATGTGGCCTTTCTCAAGCCGCTCTTCGAGGGAAGAATCGACGAGGCCCTGACCAACCTGCCCGGCGCCATCCGTTACTTGCTCATGCCGATGGTGGCGGTATCAGTTTATTCGATTTCTCGCAACTCCCGTTTGATCCGTTCGGCGGTACTGGAGGTTTTGCGGCAGGATTATGTGGTGACGGCGCGGGCCAAAGGCCTAACCGAGCGTACGGTCATGATGCGCCACGCCATCCGCAACGCGCTCATACCGATCGTGACGGTGCTGGCGCTACAGTTCGCCTTCCTCTTGAATGGCGTGATCGTGGTTGAGACGGTCTTTTCCTGGCCTGGCGTCGGGCGGCTGGTTTTTGACGCGGTCAGTCAGCGCGATGTGCCGCTGGTATTGACGGCTGTCGTCTTGCTTTCGTTTTTATTCGTCAGCGCCAATCTCATTGCCGACCTCATGTACGGCTTCCTCGATCCGCGTATCCGGCTGGAATGAGCGAAAATCGATGAGCGCCACACAAGAGCCTAATCCGGCGATGTCCGAGAGCCGCATTTCCGCGATTGATCGCCAGATCGACGAGATGTACACGCCGCAGACCTTCTGGCAGCGCGCGACTTCCAGCATGGTACGGGCGCGCTATCCGGTGGTGGCTATCATCTTTCTGACGCTGATCGCGCTTTGCGCCATACTTGCCCCGCAACTGGCGCCGAAAGACCCTAACCGCATCGAGATCTTTGACACCCTGAAAGCGCCGTTCTCATACGATCGTGACGGCGAGTTGGAGTATATTCTAGGCACCGATTCCACCGGGCGCGATGTGCTGTCGCGGGTGATATATGGCGCGCGCATTTCATTCTTTGTGGGCTTGGCGGCGGTCGGCCTGGGCGGCGGCGCCGGCACGATTCTCGGGCTAACGGCCGGTTACCTCGGCGGCCGCGTCGATGACCTCATCATGCGCCTGGCCGATATTCAACTGGCTTATCCTTTCATCCTCTTCGCCATCATGATTTTGACAATTCTGGGCGAGGGCGTTTTGAACCTGGTCCTTGTTCTGGGCGTCGGCCAATGGGTGACTTACGCGCGCATCGCCCGGGCCGAGACGCTGGTGCAGCGCGAGCGCGAGTACGTCGAAGCGGTGCGCGCGCTGGGCGCTACCGAATGGCGCATCATGTTCCGCACTATCATGCCCAATATTCTGACGCCGCTGATCGTCATCGCCTCTTTCAACGTCGCCGGCGTTATCTTGTCCGAAGCGTCGCTCTCGTTCCTCGGTCTGGGCGTGCCGGAAAGCGTGCCCACATGGGGCGCGATGCTGGCCAACAGCCGCAATCAATTATTAAGCGGGTCTTGGTGGCTGGCGGTTTTCCCGGGCTTGGCGATCATGTTCACGGTGGTATCGCTCAACATCCTGGGCGACTGGCTGCGCGACTTCCTCGATCCGCGCTTGCGCGGCTCGGGCCAGGGATTGTAGGCCGCGCGGCGGTCGCGTAGACACTGACCTTCGGCAGCGGGAAGGACAGCCGCGCTCAGGCATAACAATGCACCCCCTGCTCTGGCGAGCGAGGCGGTTTATAAATTAGAGGAGCGTCAATGGAGGACTTGCGAGGTCAAGGCGCTATCATTACCGGCGCGGCCCAAGGCTTGGGATATGCCATAGCCAAAGCCTACGTCAATGAAGGCATGCGCGTGGCATTGATGGATATCCGCGGCGACCTGCTGGTGCAAGCTGCGGGCGAATTTACGCGGATGGGCGGCGATGTGCTGCCTATCACGGTCGATCTTTCCGATGCCGCGGGCACGCAAAGCGCCGTCGACGCCGCCCTGGCGCATTACGGCGCGCCGCGCGTTTTGATCCACAACGCCGCCCTGCTCATCACGCGATCCATGTTGGAAATCACGCTGGATCAATGGCAGAAAGAGATCAATATCATCTTGCAAGCCGGGTTCATCTTGAGCAAGGCGGTCTGGCAGCCGATGATCGATGCCGGCGGCGGCAGCATCGTCTACTTGTCCTCCGGCTCTGGCTACAAAGGATTCATTGAAGAGGTCGCCTACAACCCGGGCAAGCACGGCATTGAGGGCTTGATGAAATGCCTGGCGCTGGAAGGGGCGCCCTTCAACATCGCGGTCAACTGCGCCACGCCCGGCGCGCCCATCAATACGCCCATGTCCGACTCGAACTATACCGAGGAACAGAAGCAGCATTGGGTCGACCCCGGCTTGCTGACGCCGGCTTTTGTCCACCTGGCAAAACAAGATGGCGCCGGCATGACCGGTCATCGCGTGGCCGCGCGTTCTGATGGCAGTTGGGATGCGATTGATTTGCTGTGAGTTTGCCACAGAGGCACAGAGGCAAGTGCGTGTAAGTCATGCAACAACTATTCACCACAGAGGCGCAGAGGGCACAGAGAAAAACCAATAAAGTAATGCAAATTTTCAAATAAGTAACGAATTGTAGGTCGCCCATTATAGCGTGTAAGAGTTCGCGGGCGACTCACAGAGTCGCCCCTACATTCACCCTGCGATTTGTTGCATGACTTGCATGGATTAACTGAAGAAAACCAACAGAGGAATATATTTGCGGGCGATTCGGCGAAACGCCCCTGTAGCTTGCCCCTAAACTGGCCCTGCAATCTGTTGCACGACTTACTTGGATCTATTTCTGTGTCTCTGTGGCTAAAAGAAGGAGAGAACAATGGCTGAACATTATCTGGATGACAGCGTTACTCAACCTTTCTGGGACAACTCGGTCAGGCCGCGTCTCGTGATCGAGCCGGGCGATACGGTGGTCATTGAGTGCGCCGAGCCCGTCGGTCAAATGACGCCGGACTCAAATGCTGAGGACCTGGCCAATCTCGATTTCGGCAAGGTGCACGCTCTCACGGGCTCGATCTATATCAATGGCGCCAGGGCGGGCGACGCGCTGGAAGTCGAGATCCTCGACATGCGGCATAAAGGCTGGGGCTGGACCGGTCATATACCGGGCTTCGGTCTCTTGCAAGAGGATTTCGACTATGCCTATATGCATCACTGGGAACTGGATGGCGAGCAGTGCCGCTTCGGCGCGGGCGATATCGTCCTGCCCTTCGAGCCCTTCCCCGGCTGCGTGGGCGTGGCGCCGGCCGAAAGCGGGCGCCTGGATACCATCCCGCCGCGCTTCAACGGCGGCAATGTTGACATCCGCGATCTGGTGGTTGGTTCAAGATTTTGGCTGCCGGTCCTGGCCGATGGCGCGCTCTTTTCCACTGGCGATTGTCACAGCGCGCAGGGACAGGGCGAGGTCAGCGGCACCGGCATCGAATCCCCCATGACTGTGACCATGCGCTTTGACGTGCGGCAGGACCTGGCGATCAAAGAACTGCAGATCCGCCGTCCCAGCCCCATGACCCTGGTCGACAGCGCGGGCTATCATATCACGACAGCCCACGGTCCCGACTTGATGGAAAACGCCAAGAACGCCGTGCGCTACATGATCGAATGGCTGGTGGCGAATTATGATTTGAGCGAGAGCCAGGCCTATTGCATCTGCAGCACGGCGGGGGATCTCAAAATCAGCGAGATCGTCGACGTGCCGAATTGGATCGTGTCCATGCACATGCCCTTGAGCATATTTGGCTGACTATGATGTTGACTTAGGGGCTTGCAATTGAATCGCGGGGCTTTCGAGCGATTCGGGCAGCTTTTTTGAGTTTCTTGATACGCGCCTCGGCTTTGGCGAGCTTCTTCTGCAGCTTTTTCTTTCCGCCCTTTCTGCGCCTTTTGCGCGATGCGCTTGCCCTTTGCGCCTGCGCGGCCGAGAGTTCACTCTTGACACGGCTCAATTCCGCCTCTGCCTCGGCTACTCTGGCCCGCAAACGCTCACACTCGGATTCGCGAGTACCCAGATCGACCTGCCAGGCATCCAATTCCAGCGCGAGCGCTTGAAGCTGCTCACGTTCCCGGGCGAGCTTGTTGCGCTCGCGCGTGACCAAGCCCTTGGCAGTCGCCAGGCGCTTCCTTTCCGCTTTGAGCGTCTCGATCGAAGAACTCCCTTGTCCTGCGTTCTCACTCATATTTGAAACATCAATCACTTAAGATTAATTGCGTATAGAGGAATTTGAAAATAACACAGATTTTGCAGAGCCACAAATTTCTTAACAATTGGCGGTAGTGTATCGAAGTCGGTTGAAATAGAGAATGACAGCGAGTGTGCTATGTTTCGGGCGACCTGATAGGTCGCCCCTACGGATCGTCTTTATTATGGATGAGGGATATATAGCGGAGATTTGACGCGGGGACGCAAGAATTTCAACCGAAAAGGATACACTTCCCAATTGGCCTTCCAAATCCGGCACTGGCAAGTCGGAAGGCGCAGCCATATGATTGATGCCGTCCGATGCGCCCGAGCCCGGTGCCTGCGGGCACAGCGCGGCGTGATTTGATAATAAGAGGCGGCCCATGACAAAACGCGAACTGAGCATCGCCTTCCAGACGGACAAGCGAGCGAGCGATTATATTGAGTTGGCCAAGCTGGTGGACGAATACAACTTTGATGCCGTGAGCGTCTATTGCGATGCGCCTTTTCATCCCAGCTACGCGCCTTTGCTGTTGATGGCGCCGCATATCAAGCGCGCCCGCATCGGTCCCTCGGGAATCCCCCCGTCGCGCGTGCACCCGCTCGATATCGCCGCTCAGACGGCGTTACTGGCGGATGTTGCCGCGGGCGGCGTCTATATGGGGCTGGTGCGGGGCGGCTGGCTGGCAGATCACGGTATCCCTGAGCTCCAGCCGCCCATACAAGCGATGCGCGAAGCGATTGAGATCATCCGCAAAACGCTGGCGGGCGAATCGGCTGGCTATGCCGGTCAGGTTTACCAGATAGCTGAGCATGTGCGCGCGCCCTATCCGCTGCCGCGGGCGAAGATACCCCTGCAAATCGGCACCTGGGGCGAAAAGCTGGCCGCGCTGGCGGGCGAAATCGCCGACGAGGTCAAAATCGGCGGCTCGGCGAACCCCGATGTGGTCCCCGTGATCGCCGACTATATCGCTGTGGGCGAGGCGCGCGCGGGACGCCCCAAGGGCGCGGTCAAGCTGGTCATCGGCGCGGTTTCGGTGATTGATGAAGACCGCGAACTCGCGCGCTGGATAGCCCGCAAATCGGTTTCGTTGTATATGCCGATCGTCTCGCGCCTGGATCCTACGCTGGAGATCGACCCGGAACTGATGAAGACTGTGCAAGCGCATGTCAACGCGGGCGACGACGATGCCGCCGCTCGGCTCATCCCGGACGATATCCTGGATCGTTTCATCTTCGCTGGCAATCCGGACGATGTCATCAAGCAATGCGAAAGGCTCTATGAGGCGGGCGCGTGGCGGGTCGAGCTGGGCACACCGCACGGGGCGCGGGCAGCGGCGACCGGCATTCATCTCATCGGCAAGGCGGTCATGCCCGGTTTGGCGCATATTTTAGGAAGCTGAGCTTTTCACCGGCAACGCGGGCCTGGGGCGAAAATACCTGTGGACGCGTCGCGCTTGCAGTCCTAGTCCGCCAGCCTTTGAGAGAAAGCTTCAATCTTCGCGCGCGCGTCAAATATCACTTTGCCATGCCCCAGACAGAGAATATCGACCCCCAGCTCGTTGACGCGCCGAATCGATTGCTTGACAGCCTTCCAATCCGGCGAAACCGGGCGCAAGGGCAGGCGCAGCGACCCGAAAACATTCATCATCACATCCCCGCCAATGAGTAGGTTCTGTTCGCCGAGAAAATAGCCGACCTGACCAGAACTATGCCCCGGCAGGTGGATCACTTGCAGCGTAGCGGCAATATGATCCAGCCGGTCCCCATCGTCCAGGTCGGCATCCACTCGCATGGGCGCGGGGCGCGGCCTGCGGGAAATGGCGCGGAGGAGCAGGCGGTTTAGCCAGTTGAGCTCGCCTGGCAGGGCGAATTCAGGCTCGCCCTGACCACGGATGACCGCCGCGTCAATGCGGTGAGCGTAAGTGGAGGCTTGCGTCTTCGCCTGCAGAGCGGGCAGCCCGCCGATATGATCCGCGTGGGGGTGCGTCAGCAGGATGTGTTTTACTTGATCCAAAGACCAGCCAGCCGCGGCTAATTCGGCCGCGAGATATTGGACATCGGCCGGCCCCAACATGGTGTCGACGACTGTGATGATCTCGTCGTTGACGACCAGGTAGAGATTCAAGAAAGATGAAAAGCGGGAGATCTGATAGACATTGCGCGAGATTCTGATCACGGGCCTGCTCTCGTGTTTTCTTCTGCGAAACGCTTGCGCCACAGTTTAACGACAATGGCTTATTGACAATAGATCAAGGAATGACGGAGCGCTTGAAACGATAAACACGGCAGTTTTCATCACGACCGCTCGGCGGCGGCGGATTTGGGCTAGCGCGCTCACATTGAGTTATATACCTGCTCGGCTACCGCCGATCGCGGTTCGCAAGAAAGAGAGATCTCCAGTTCGCAGGCAACAGAAGCCTTTGTGCTTTTCTGTGCTTTCTGTGTCCTATTTCAAATGCACGCGCCAAACTCCATCTGAAAGCATATCGAAGTCGGTAAGGTTTGTCCGGTACGGATGAACCTGCGCCAAATTCAGGTTCATTACCAGCGAGCGCCGCGGCGCCGCGCGTAGGGCGCGTGGGCACTGCCCGCCGACACAGCGGGTCGGTCGCCCCTATCCGGTCTGCGACGCTAGTTAATGTTTATGTCATCTGATTTCCAAATACAACTTAAGTGGATTCGCTTTGTCCTGTCGCCACTATCTCGGTATACTATGCTTGCTCGCGTAAGGAGCGATGAATTTGACAGAAGGGAAAATCGCAATGATCAAGAAATGTTTGTTGATGAGCTTTATCGTGATGCTGATGATAAGCTTGGGCGCCGGCGCCAGCGCCCAAGACGACATGGAAACCTATGTACTTGGCGTCGTCCTGCCGTTTTCCGGCAATCTCGGCACCTTCGGCCAGGACTTCGCGCGCGGCGTGGAGTTGGCGGTATCGCAGGTCAATGCCGAGCTGGAGGCGGCCGGTTCCAATATCCGCTTCGAGATAGCCAGCGCCGACACCGAGAATACGCCGGAAGGCGCCGCCCGCGCCCTGCAGACCGTTGTGCAGACTACTGGCGCGCAAGTCTCTGTTGGTCCCTTGACGACCAGCGAGGTTCTCGGCGCCAAGCAATTCGCCGATGAAAACGGCATCGTCATTGTTGCGCCGGCTTCCAGCGGCGCGGCCGGCGCCATCCCGGGCGACAATATCTATCGCGTGATCTATCCGCCCGATGTCTTCGCCTCCAAAGCCTACGCCAATATCGCGATCGAACGCGGCCACGAAAACATGGTTGTGCTGCATCTCGACGATCCCTTCGGCAATGGCATGAACGAAGGTTTCACCGCCAACTTCCAGGCCGGCGGCGGTGGCGAGGTCGCGTCTTTCGCTTATACGCCGGGCGCCACCGAGCTCTCCAGTGAAGCGGCGGCGGTCAGCGCCGCGCTGGCCGGCTTCGGCGACAATGCCGGCTTCTTCTGCGTCTGCTTCCTTTCCGGCGCGCAAGCTTTCCTGCAAGTCGCGCAGATTGACCCGATCTTGACATCAGTACAATGGATGGGCAATGAAGCGATGACCGCGGCCGAAATCCTCGCCGATAGCGGCCATGCCCAAACACTGGCCAATGCCGACTTCATCACCGTATCCTTCTCCAGCGAGTCGACGCCGCTGACGCAAATCTTCATCGACGATTTCACAGCCATGTTCGATAAGGCGCCGGGCATTTTCACCAACTACGCCTTTGACGCCGCCAACATCGCCATGCTGACGATGCTGGCTGCAGGCAACGATGGCGCCGCTGTAAAATCGATGTTGCCCTTCATCGCCAACCACTATATCGGCACGGCTGTACAAGCCTTCCTGGACGAGAACGGCGATCAGGCCATCGCCAGCTACGGTCTCTATATGGTGAGCGACGATCTCTCGGCCTTTGACGAAGTCGGCGCTTACAACGGCAACACGGACACCATCACCTACAATTGATTGGCTGATGGTCGGTCTTGAATTTGGACAGGGCTTGATCCCTCCCTGATACAGCTGGGAGGGATTTCGCTAAGCCGCTACAAGTCTCCCTGCATCGTGGGACGGGGTTAGGGATGCCCACTGCTCTTTTGGTGACCTCCGTCGTCAATACCATTCAGATCGGCAGCCTCTATGCCTTGATGGCGCTGGGCATTACCTTGACCTTCAGCGTCATCCGTTTGCCGAACTTCGCCCATGCCGAATATGTGACGGTTGGCGCCTTCGCGGCGCTGATCGTCTCGCTTTCGGGCGAGGTCAATCCTTTTGTTATCATGACAGCCGCTTTCGTCGTCGGCGCCGTGGTTGCGTTGGTCAGCCACCTGGCGGTGTTCAAGCCGCTGGAGGGGCGGAATGTATCCCTCTACACGTTAATTTTGTCGTCCTTCGCGGTCGGGCTCATCCTGCGCTATATCCTGTTCATG
Source organism: Chloroflexota bacterium (assembly GCA_026708115.1). Classification (GTDB taxonomy): domain Bacteria; phylum Chloroflexota; class Anaerolineae; order Aggregatilineales; family Phototrophicaceae; genus UBA6055. Next base: position 123,262 of record JAPOVL010000025.1, on the reverse strand, counting down.
ATGGCCGATTACTTCAATCTATTTGACACCCGCATTCGTATTCCACTGCAGATCATCTATCGAGAAGGCCCGCTCATCCTGACAAATGTCTTCGCCTGGGTAGCGCCGACGAGTATTGTGCTGGTGCTTTTGCTGACCACGCTACTCAACGGGACGCCGCTGGGGCGCGAGATGCGGGCCCTGGCCAATAGCCCCAGTCTGGCGCGCGTCATCGGCATACCAGTCGAGCGGGTGAAGAATTACACCTGGGTGCTGGTTGGCGGCTTGGCGGGCGTGGCGGGCGCGCTCTGGGGATTGCAGACGGCGGTCAGCCCGCTCATGGGTTGGGTGGCGATCCTGTCCGTGTTCGCAGCCGCCATCCTGGGCGGGCTGTCGAGTTTTTCCGGCACCATTCTCGGCGCTTATGTCGTGGCCTTCTCGGAAAACACGGTGATGCTGTTTCTCAATTTCAACTTCGGCGTCGATCTCGCTTACAAGCCGGCTATCCCATTCTTCATCATCATTGTGGTTCTGCTCATCCGTCCCCAGGGCTTCACCGAACTTTTCAACCGCGGCCGAGACTTGCAGCGATGATTAACATCGACATCGGCGCAACCGCCGTCGCCGTTTTGACGCTTTTTGGCATTTACGCCTTGATGGCCATCAGCCTCAATCTGGAATACGGCGTAGCTGGCGTGCCCAACTTCGGGCAAGCGCTCTTCGTCTCAATCGGCGCTTATGTCGCAGGCCTCACTTACACGCGCTTGCTGCCGCTGCTGGCGGGCGAGCAAGTCATACACCCTTGCCGGCAGACTATGGGCCAGGCCCTGCAGTTGCGCTCGGAGATTATGGCGGCGCAACCGGTGGCCGGGTTTATCAATCTCGCCATCACTTTCATAGTCGCTGCGATATTGGCCGGTCTGGTTGGTTTTGCCGTCTCCTATGTGACGTTGCGTCTGAAAGAAGAATGGTTCCTGGCGCTGGTCCTGCTGGTCGGCGGCGAGATCGTGCGCATCGTCGTGCGCGGCGCGGACGATCTGATCTGTTCGCATAACGGCATTTCCGGCGTGGCGCAGCCTTTTTATTTTCTGGATGACCCGCGCGCGAGCGCCGTCTTGTTCATGTTGCTGGCGCTGGTGCTGGCCGCGATCGCTTACTTTTACAGCCAGCGCCTGGTGCATTCGCCCTTTGGTCGCATGCTCAAGGGCCTGCGCGAAAACGAAGATGTGACGCGGAGCCTGGGCAAAGGCATTTCCCTGGCGCGCGCGCGGATCATGTTGATCGGCTCGATGATCGCGGCGGTGGGCGGCGTGCTATTCGCCTTGAATACCGGCTTTGTCAACACCAACGATTATGTGGTGACCCTGACCCTGGACATTTGGGTGATGGTCGTGCTGGGCGGCGTGGGCAATAACCGCGGCGCCCTGCTGGGCGCGCTGCTGATCGCCATTATGGATCGCATTACCCAGATAGCCGCGATCGTATTGAATATGAGCGGTTCGCCGATTGAATTCAATTATGCGCGCTTCATCCTTTTTGGCGTGATATTGCTGCTGATGCTGCGTTATCGTCCGGGTGGGCTGCTGCCGGAATCTCCGCTGACGACCAATGCCCATGAAGTGTTGCGGAGGGTACAGGGACGATAATGCGGCCTGTACTAAAGCGAGCTTAGAGCCATGCATCTGGAACTCATTGAGGCGACGAAAATGAGCGATGCGGAAGCGGGGGCGCTGCGGGCATTGACCGCGGCAGTTTATCCGCCGACGCCGCACGCGGATAACGCGCCTTCGCGGCGGGAGTGGGCGCCGACAAAATGGAGCATCATGATACGGGATCTGGATCAGCAGCTTGTTTCTCATGTAGGTGTCTTGACGCGACTTTGCTTATGTGACGGTGACGCGATCTTGATCGGCGGGATTGGCAGTGTGAAGACGCACCCGTCGCAGCGCCGAAAAGGCTTTGCCGGGGCCGGGCTGCGCCGGGCGATCGAATTCTTGCAAGGTGAAATGGGGGTCGATATAGCGCTGCTTTTTTGTGGCCCGCATATGCGGAGTTACTATCGGCGTTTTGGCTTCACTTCCTTCGCCGGGGATACGCTAGTGCGGCAAGACGGCGCAAATGTCTTGTTCCCGCGGGAGGAGGTCATGGTGATGCCCGTCATGAAACCAGTGCCGCAATGTGCGGTGCTGGACTTATGCGGTCTTCCCTGGTGATCTCGGCAAGTCTGCGCCTGTTGCATGGAAAGGGTCGCTGATGCCCCTGCTCGAGTTGACAAACATCCGCAAAGATTATGGCGGCTTGCGCGCCGTGGACGATGTCTCGCTGCATGTTGCCGAAGGCGCCATCATCGGCTTGATTGGCCCCAACGGCTCCGGCAAGAGCACCGTGATCAATCTGATCGCCGGCACGACCGATCTCAGCGCCGGGCGCATCGTCTTTGACGGCGACGACATCAGCGACTTGTCCTCGGATCAGGTCTTTCGGCGCGGCATCGCCCGCGGCTATCAAGAGCCGTCGCTGTATTTCAAAATGACAGCCCTCGACAACGTACTGCTGCCGGTGAAGGGACAGCGGGGCGAACATCCCTGGTACGCGCCCTGGCGGCGGTTCTGGCAGGCGCAAGAAGAGGAACATGCGAGTTCGGCGATAGACGTGCTGGAACAAGTGCGCCTGCTAAAGGATTACGACACCTTGGCGTCGGATCTGTCGGGCGGTCAAATGAAGCTGCTGGAGATCGCCCGCGCTTTGATGGGCGGGCCCAAGCTGCTGCTGCTGGATGAGCCGACGGCTGGCGTGGCGCCCAAGCTGGCTTATGAGATCTTCCAGCAAATCGGCCGCCTGCGCGACGATCATGGCATCACTTTTCTGATCGTCGAGCACCGGCTGGAGATCCTTTTTGACTTCGTCGATTATGTCTACGTGATGCACCTGGGCAACCTGCTGGCGGAAGGCAGCGCCGACGACATCGCCGCGCATGAGACCGTGCGCGAGGTCTATTTTGGGGACTGATATGCCCTACCGGCGCAGGCCCTCTTTCCTTGGGCGCATTCACTATCATTTGGAACGATCTGGGGACGACCTGCCAGGTCGCCCGCTTTGCGGGGGACACACATCATGATAAGAGTTGAATCTCTCACCGCCGGCTATGGCAAATTAGAGATCTTGCAAGGCCTCAGCCTGGCCTTCGCCGAGGGACAATTCAGCGCTGTGTTGGGGCCGAATGGCTCCGGCAAGAGTACGCTGATGAAGGCGATCATGGGCGTCAACACGATCTTCGGCGGCTCGATACAGTTGAAGGGACGCGAGTTGGTCGGGCTGCGCACCGAAGACATCTCTAAAATGGGCATCGCTTATGTGCCGCAGCGCGAGAACATCTTCAGCGAAATGACGGTGCTGGAAAACTTGCAATTGGGCGTACGCAGCCTGCCGCGTGAGCGGCGACAAGAGGCCCTGGACGAGTTGTTGGCGCTTTTTCCCATTTTGGGACGTCGCCAGGCCCAGCGGGCGGGACTGCTGAGCGGCGGCGAGCATCAGATGCTGGCAATCGCCATCGCCTGGCTCAGCCGACCGTCGATCATGCTCTTGGATGAGCCGAGCGCCGGTTTGGCGCCGGCCGTGGCGGGCGATGTCTTTCGCGTCTTGCAGGACCTGCGTCGGCAAGACATCACGCTGGTGGTGGTGGAGCAGAACGCGCGGCGGATTTTGCAGTATTGCGATTATGCCTTTGTCCTGCGCGAGGGGCAACTGGCCTTTGAGGGCAGCGCCAAGGCCTGCCTCAATGACGAAGAGACGATCAAAGGCTACCTGGGCGTGCATGAAGGGGCGGCGCTGGCGGGTCGCGACCCTACACGTCCCTGACTTGCAGCGCTTCCATGGCCCGGCGCAATTTCCCCGCGATCGGCACCGGCTGCCGCGTCAGTCGATCCACGAAGACATGCACAAAATAACCGACGGCCGCTGGCTCTTCGTCGCCCGGCTTGAAGATGCCGATTTCGTAGCGGACGCTGGCATTGCCGAGTTTGGCGACGCGCAGGCAAGCGTCTACCACTTCGGGAAATTGAATCGGCTTGAGGAACTGGCAATGCGTCTCGACCGCGAAGCCGACGGTTTCGCCCGCGCTGAAATCCAGACCGCCGGCGTCCATCAGGTATCCGTTGATGACAGTATCGAAGAATTCGTAGTAGATGACGTTGTTGATGTGGTGATAGACATCGTTGTCGCGCCAGCGGGTGGGGATCTGGCGCTGATGTTGGTAGCGCCCGCGGCGTTCGTCTTTCGGGTTCATTGCCCCCACCCTATATTCTCTCTGTAGCAAACTGAGGCGGGGGCACTTTTTCTACCCCATCCCCGGCCCTTCCCCATTGCAATGGGGAAGGGTGACTCATTGATGAAATCCCGACCAAACCGGCGAGACCTCGACAATGCGCAGATGAAATACTCTGGTTTGCGCTCACGCTCCCCTCCCTGATGTTACGGGGTGATGGTCTTGACTCGTGAGGCGGGGGACGGAGGGGGCGCAGTGGCCGGGGGCTTATGCATCTTCTTTGAGATCGAGGGCCAGGGAATTGATGCAATAGCGCAAGCCCGTCTTGTCGCGCGGACCGTCATCAAAGACATGGCCCAGGTGCGAATCGCAGCGGTTGCAGACGGCTTCGACGCGGCGCATCCCGTGGCTCAGGTCTTCGCGCAGGCCGACATTGCCCTCGTCGACCACATCCCAAAAGCTGGGCCAGCCGCTGAAGGAATTGTACTTGGTATCCGAGGAGAACAGCGCTTGCCCGCAAGCGGCGCAGGCATAGACGCCGGCGGCTTTGGAGTTGACGTATTTGCCGGTGAAGGGACGCTCGGTCGCCTGCTGGCGCAGGACCGCGTACTGCTGCGGGCTCAGTTCCCGGCGCCATTGCTCTTCTGACTTCATGATTTTCTCGATCATTGGGTCTGGTCCTTTCGCTTTGTCACATGCCCTGATGGTATCCGGCAAATGTGAACGGAGTCTTGCGCGCGTATCAAGATTATAATAGAAGCCGACGGGCAAACCCAAGTGCTGCCACTGCGTAAAAAAAGAGCAGTCCATGTTATTATATCCAGATTTCAATTGTCAGAGAGGAGCCAGCCATGCCCAAACAGATCCCCATCAGCGAAGTCGCGCGCGGATTCCGGTTCTTGCTGGTGGAAACCTTTGAAAGCGTCCAGGGCGCCTACCTCGACAAGGGCACGTCGCTCTTCGAGACGCTGGCCGGCATCAGCGCAGCGGGTGCCTCGCAGCCCATGGGCGACTGCGCCACCATCGCCGCGCATGTCGCGCATGTGAGCTATTATTTGCGGGTGCTGGAAGACCGCATGTTCGGGCGCGACCTGAGTTATGTGGACTGGGACGAGATCTGGGCGACCGTCAGCGCGGTCACGGAAGCCGAGTGGGCGGCCCTGCTGGCCGACTTGCGAGAGACCTATGAGCGCATCAAGGGCCATCTCGATGAGGCGGAAAGCTGGGGCGGCATCACCGAATTGTCTTCGATGCTGGGCATCATCGCGCACAGCGCCTATCACCTGGGCGAGATCCGGCAGATGACCTGCCATTTGGAGGCATGATGGCCGAACAAGTCACAGTCTATCGCGAGCCGGGGCGCTTCGCCGGCTGGCCTGCCAATTACGGCATGTGGGCCTGGGGCGACGAGATTGTCGTCGGCTTCACACTCGGTTATCACAAGACCGTCGAGCGCGGCCATGCCCGCGACAGGCGCTTGCCCTTCGTGAATGTGCAAGCGCGCAGCAGCGATGGCGGCGCAAGCTGGGCGCTTGAGGATTTCAATGGCACGCGCCCGGACGGGCGGGGCTTGTCGGCCGATGAGCACATGGATGCGGGCTTGCGACTGGCGGAAGTCATGCACGCGGGGACCGCCGCCGTTCCCGCCCAGCCGCTGCATTTTGAGCAGCCCGATTTCGCTTTGATGGTGGCGCGCACCGGTCTGGCGCCCGGCGTCTTCTCCTTCTATTACCTGTCGTCGGATCGCTGCCGCAGCTGGCAGGGTCCCTACCGCTTGCCGATGTTTGACACGGCGGGCATCGCCTCACGCACCGATTATCTGATTCAAGGCGAGCACCGGGCGCTGTTTTTCCTCAGCGCCAACAAAGGCGATGGCGAGGAAGGCAAGACCATCTGCGTCCGGACGGATGACGGCGGCATGAGCTTCGAGCTGCTGGCCGAGGTGGGCGAAGGACCGCTGGCAGCGGGCGATTTCGCCACCATGCCCGCGGCCCTGCAATTGCCCGGCGGCCGTTTGGTGTGCGCGCGCCGCTGCCGCAGAGGCGCCCGCGGCTATAGCTGGATCGATGTCTACGCCTCCGACGACGGCGGGCGCTCTTGGCGCTTCCTGAATCGCCCGGTGGCATTTCGCCAGCCGGGCCACGCAGGCAACCCGCCCTGCTTGAAGCAATTGGCCGATGGCCGCCTGCTGCTGATGTACGGCGACCGCGACGGTCCTTACCAGATTTGCGCCCGCATCAGCGCGGATGAGGGGGGGACCTGGAGCGACGAGATTGTCTTGCGCGCTGGCGGCGCCAACGGCGATATGGGTTATGTGCGGGCGGTCCTGCTGGATGACGGCAGGGTGGTGGCCGCCTACTATATCAATGACCGTCCCGACGGCGACGGCGAGCGCTTCATCGAGGCCACGATTTGGCAGCCGTAACGCTCCGAAGTCGCGCCGTCTACATCGGCGACAACCTGCCCTTCCTGCGCGCCCTGCCGGATGCCTCCATCCATCTGATCGCGACGGACCCGCCTTTTAACAAGGACCGCGACTTCGGGGAGGCCTTCCGCGATCGCTGGTCCTGGGAGCGCGACGCCCGCGACGAATGGATCGACGAGATCAAAGGCGCTTGCCCCGCCCTCTGGTCCCTGATCGAAACGGCTGGGCAGATCGCCGATGCGCGCATGAGCGCTTACTTGTGCTGGCTGGGCATTCGCCTGCTGGAAATGCGCCGCGTCTTGCGCGGCGACGGCAGCCTCTACCTGCACATCGACCACAGCACGCAGGCCTATGTCAAGCTGGCGCTGGATGCCGTGTTCGGCCCGGAGAACTTCCGCAACGAAATCGTCTGGCACTACAAGACCGGCGGCCTCAGCAAGCGCTGGTTCGGCCGCAAGCACGATACCATCCTCTTTTACAGCAAGTCGGATGCTTACGTTTTCTATCCTCAGCAAGAGAAATCCTACCTGTCGCACAAATACGGCTTTTCCAACATTTCGCTCGACGAAGACGACGACGGCGTCTACCGCATGGCCGCCATGCGCGATGTTTGGGATATCCCCGCCCTGCGCGGCAACCAGGCGGAAGCGACCGGCTATCCCACGCAGAAGCCGCTGGCGCTATACGAGCGCATCATCCGGGCTTCGAGCGCCGAAGGCGATATTGTGCTTGATCCCTTCTGCGGCAGCGGCACCACGGTCGTGGCGGCCGAGTGGCTGGGAAGGCGCTGGCTGGCTGCGGATTTGTGGGATGGGGCCTATGAGTGCCTGGCGTCCAGGCTGGAGGCGGAGGGTTTGGCGGCGTCCAAAGACATTAAGCGCTTGGCGGATGTGTCGATGAATTCTTAGTTCCGAAACAGTTCAGATCGACTCGGAATCACGGATGGCCTGAATGTCCACTCGGGCCAATTGGCCGAGATCTCAGCGACAGATTTTTTCGCAGGGAACGCCATCGCCGTCATTGTCGCGTCGCCGGCAGCCGCAGTTGTTGAGTTGAAAGTAGGCTTCCTGACAAGAGGACATTGTGCTGCAAGTCTTGCTGCAATTGCAGGAGTAACTTGGCTCTTGCGGCGCAGCGGGTTGCTGCACACGCGCCGTCGGCTGCTGCGCTGGTTGTTGTGGCGCAGCGGGTTGCTGAGCCGGCTGTTGTACTGATGCAGCGCCGCAGATACTTTCGCAGGGAGTGCCGTCGCTGTCATTATCGAGATCGCCGCGTTGACATTGCGTGAGATAGAAGCGAGCTTCAGCGCAAGACGACATTTGGCTGCAGTTTTTGCGCGGACTGCAGGAGAATCCCGTCTGCTGCGCGGGCTGTTGCAGCGGCGTATCAAAGGTGAGCCAGCCAGCGATGAAGACCTCTCGGCCGCTATGACGAATCAGATACCAATCGCCGCTCTTGCCGACGACCTGCAAGACTGCGTTGATGGGCACAGATCCCAGCAAGTCATATGAGGTGCCGGGACCCTCTCGCAGGTTCACTGTCCCATGCGTGTAGCGCGTTTGAGGCGACGCGTAGCGGTTGACGCTGTAAGCAGAGCTCGTTGTCGGCGTGCTTGAAGGCGGAACAGCGGTTGCGGTGGGTGGCAGCGGCGTTTGAGTCGGCGGAATCGGGGTATCGCTTGGCGGAACGGAGGTGAATGTCGGCGGAATCGACGTCTCTGTGGGCCTGATGGATGTGGACGATGCAAAGACCTGGACGGATGATGACGAGGCGCCGGGTGGAATGGGTGTTTCGATGTCGCTTATCGTTGACACATTGGACGCTTGCCGCGCCCGGGGCCCGCCTACAAAGAATATGTAAGCGGCCGCACCCACGACCACAGCCATTGAAATTACGATAATCATCCCGCAAGCGCGCAGTATTCTTAGCATCTGTCTAGGCTCGGCTTCCGGCCAGCATGCACCATTGAACGAGCGGCAATGCTAACACGCTGTCACGTCCTAGACAGCAGTTTAGTAAGTACGAATATTCTTAGAGTACTAACTATTTATATTTGTTAACGCTGAGAGAATCTATGTCTAGCCAAGTGAGACGCCAGTGCGTGGAATGGCTATGTACAACTTAAGTTTCACAAATGCTAATGCTCTTGACGTGGCAGGAATGCGACCCAGCCCTGTAATCCACCTGTAATATTCCTCTAAGCCCCCTGCAACATCCGCCCTCTACAGTGAAACTGCAGCATTCGCTGTCCAATCTATTCACTAAGGAGTGCAGAAATGCGACTGAAAGCAACTTTTATCCTGGCGCTGCTGTTGGTCATCAGCGGCGGCGTCCTGGCGGATCATCACGACGGCGCGTCCTTCACCGTCACCATCGAAAACATCTCCGGCATCGGCTTGTTCGACAACACCGGCGTCGCGGCGGTCCCGGTCGGGGGTGAGAGCGCGGGACCGGCCCTGCCCGGCGGTGCCTACGAATTTGTCATCCAGGCCGAAGCCGGCGATAGCTTGACCTTCGCCACCATGCTGGCGCAATCGAACGACCTCTTCTTCGCGCCGGACGAGGCCGGTATCGCCCTCTTTGACGCCGACGGCAGCGCCATCAGCGGCGATGTGACGGAACATGTCGCGCTCTGGGATGCCGGCACCGAGGTCAACCAGCCCATCGGCGAGGGCGACGAACAAGCCCCGCGTCAAGCGGGACCGAATACCGGCGCCGATGAGATGGGCGTCGTGCAGTTGGTCAGCGACCTGGACGACGGGCTGGCCTACCCGGCCGCGTCCGACATCATCGCTGTTTCGCTGAACGCGGTCGAAATGGGCCAATTCACCGTGCGCATCGAGAACGTCTCGGGCGCTTCCATGTTCGCGTCGCCGATCACGCCCGTCGTCTGGCTGGTGGAAGCGCGCGACCTGATGACGGACGAGGGCATGATGCAGAGCGGCGCGCTCTTCACATCAGGCCAGCCCGACTTCGGCTACGGTCTGGAATCCTTGGCGGAAGACGGCAATCCGGCCACCTTGGCCGAGGTCATGGGCGGCGGCGACTTCGCTACACCGCTGGCGCCGGTCGTTTGGGCGCTGCACGAAGACATGATGGGCGTCGGCGTCTTCTTCACGACCGGTGAACCCGACCGCGGGCAAGGTCTGGAAGCCCTGGCGGAAGATGGCGACCCGGCGGCTTTGGCGGATTCGCTGGGCGATATCCGTCACGGCGTACAAGCTGTGCCCGATGGCGCGGACGGTCCCGGACCGGCCTTCCCCGGCGGCAGCTATAGCTTCAGCTTCGAGGCCTCGGTGGGCGATCGTCTGTCTTTCGCGACCATGTTCGTGCAGTCTAACGATCTCTTCTTCGGTCCCGACGAAGATGGCATCGCGCTCTTCGATGAAATGGGTCATCCCATCGCGGGTCGTATCACCCGTCACATTGATCTCTGGGACGCCGGCACCGAGGTTAATCAGGAGCCGGGCGTCGGCACCGACCAAGCGCCGCGTCAAGCCGGACCGAATAGCGGCGCCGATGAAATGGGCCTGGTTCAGCTGGTCGCGGACAGCGGCGACGGCTATACCTATTCGCCCGTAGCGGCGCTGGTCCGCGTCAGCATCTCTGTCGACGCGATGGAATAGTCGAGCGCACGGAATTCTAGGGATACCAACCTTGCAGATTCCCCTTCCCTCATTTTGGGGGAAGGGGCTAGGGGATGGGGGCAGCCGGCAAAGGCAAATCCACCCAGCGCCGTTCCCGGTGCGAAATCTCCACCGCATTGATGATCTCTTGCACGCGCGCGCTCTGCGCGAAATTCCCCTGATTCTCCCCCGTGTCATTGACGATCTCTTCCATGAAATTGTGCACGAGATTGGCATAAAACATGGACGGCCAGGGCTCGCCCGGGCGGTAATCCGGCGGGAAATAGCTGTCGGGGATTTTGACCTCGACATATTCGACCTCATGGGCGTCGGGACTGGTCGATTTTAGCAGCGCTTCCTGGTTCTCCAGCTCGGCGCCCAAACGGCACAATAGCGCCCCCTGCGAGCCGTACATGCGCGCTTCCAGCCCGGGATAGCTGTTGACCGTGACATAGCTGGATTGGATGCTGCAAAAGCCGCCCTTGCTGTACTCGCCGATGTAGATATCGCCGTCGTCGATATTGGTGCGGATGCGCTGACCGCCCGGCATGGTGCGGTAGGGCACAAAGTTGTAGAGCAAGCCCACCAGGCTCTTGAGCGGGCTGTCCATGAACCACAGACTGAGGTCGATGATGGGCGCGCCGTAGCCTTCGATCGACGAGACCTTGATCTGGTCTTCTTCCGTTTCCGGGATCAGATCGACCTTGGTCACCGGCTCGCTGGGGCTGATGAACTGGGAGTTCTGTTCGTAACCGTTGAAGATGAAGGGGTCCCCGACGAAGCCGTCGGCGATCAGGTCGCGCATATACTGCATGGAAGGCGCATAGCGAAAGGTCAAGCCGACTTTGGTTTTCAGCCCCTTGGATGCGGCGATCTCGTGCGCGCGCCAGGTGCTGCGGAAGTCGTGCGCCACCGGCTTTTCGCACAGGCAATGCATGCCGGCTTCCAGCGCGGCGTAGGCCAGCGGTTCATGATTGTTCTTGTCGCCGATGCCGCCGCGCGTGCAGACATCGATGACATCGATATCCGCGCGCGCCAGCATCTTTTCATAGTCCGTGTAGACGCTCTCGATGTTGAAGCGATCCGCGGCGTCTTGAGCCAAGTCCTCGTTCAAGTCGCAGATCGCGACCACATCGCAATGCGGCGACCGTTGAAAGCCGGGCAGATGGGCGCTCTTGGACCAGCGACCCGCGCCGATCACGCCAACTCGTAGTTTGTCGGGCATTGGCTCGGTTCCCTTCACTATTCGCGGATTGGCTGAGCAAGGACATAGGTCATAGCGCCGGCCTCGACTTGGGCGACGAAGGGACGCAGCAGCAAGAGCGCCGTCTCTTGAAAGGGCGCGTGGAATGCTTCCAGTAGGGCAAATGTCGCCGGATGGCGCAGTTGTCCCAACAAGGCGCCCTGCTGGACGATAGCGCCGATATGCGCGGCATCCAGCGCCGGCAGGAATATGCCGCCCTGCGCCGGCCGCAGAACGGTGGTTCCGCTTACTGCGATGGGCGGAACAACCGGCGCAGGCGCAAGCCCGGCATCGACGGCGCCAATCACGCACAAGGCGCGCAGCAATCCCTCTGCGATTCTCTCCGCCCATTGCCGCTCGCCCGGACTGCGTCCGCCCATCTCAACTGCTGTGACGGTCATGCCTCGCGTTTGAGCATATCCGGTTAAGCTGACATCGCGCGCCGGCGCCTTGACGATAAAGGGCGCTGGAAAACATAGCGAGAGATCCCGCCCGCCAGCCATTTCAAAAACGAAGGCGTTGACACACCAACTACCGCCGCCGTGCAAGTCGATGACAGCGTCGATATCCTCAAGCCCCCTTGTGGCCAGGATATGGGCGATCCGCTCCGTATACGAACCTTGTTCATCGCCGGGGAAGGCGCGGTTGAGATCGAGTTGATCGACGGGGGCGTTGCGCTTGTCCGCCTCCATCGCCAGCGGATTGGCCATCGGCACAACGCGCAGAAATCCGCGCAGGTCGTCCTCGTCAATGCCGCTCAGCAGCTTTTGGATCGCCCAAGCGCCCCAGGGTCCTTCGTCGCCGTGGATGCCGGCTGTGATCAAGACCCCGTGCGCGCCCTTGCCGATCTCGCCCATCAACAGGCTCGATCGGCCAAAAGCCGATGTCACGCCGATGGGAATCTCGCGCCAGCGCATGCGCTCCAGGACCTTCGCCATCTTCGTCCTCTATTTCAATAAACCCGTCGCGCAGGCGACGAGAAGGCTTAATATTTTGTGTGAGCCCGCCTGACTTTGTCGCCGACAACGCGCCGAGCGGCTGCCGCGATTTCTTGACAGGGCCAAGCTCGAACCCTATACTCTGTATCATAGTATATTGTTGACAGTTTCCCAAGAAATGGGATCTTGTCAGCGATGCGCGGTCCCGCGACTGCGCCGTCCGCGCCAAATCAATACCCCGTCAAAAGAGTTTCTTAGAAGGAGATCCTCATGTGCAAGTCCTTAGTTTCGCGTCCCTTTACTCTGGTTCTCGCCCTCTTGCTATTCTTGTCGCTGGTCGCGCCGATTTCGGCACAGGATCTAACCTTGACCTTTGGCATCAGCCGCGGCGTGGACACACTGGACCCGACAGCGACCACCTTCTCCAGCGTGGAAGTGATCGTCGGGCATGTCTTCGATACGCTGGTCAAGCAGCAGCCGCTCGGTGTCTTCCATCCCGGTCTCGCAACTAGTTGGACCGTCAACGAAGATGCGACGGAGTACGTCTTTGAATTGCGGGATGACGTAAGTTTCCACGACGGCACGCCATTCAATGCGGAAGCGGTCAAGTACACCTTCGATCGCATCGTCGATCCCGATACCAAGTCGCAGATGGCTTTCAGCTTCATCGGTCCCTATGCGGAATCCGAGGCGCTCGGCGAACATTCGATTGCCGTGCGTTTCTCGTCGCCGAATGCGGCATTCCTGGATGGCGTTTCGCATCCGCAGTTGGGTCCCATTTCGCCAACGGCGGTTGAAGCGCTGGGCGCCGATTGGGGCTTTTCCGGCATTGTCGGCACTGGTCCCTTCATCTTCGAGTCCTACACGGCGGATTCTGAAGTGGTGATGGTCAAGAATCCGGACTACAACTGGGGCAACGAGGCCGTTTTCGGGCGCTCTGGACCGGCGGATATCGACCGACTGATTTTCAAGATCTTGACTGACCCCGGCACGCGCATCGCCGCGCTGGAAAGTGGCGAAGTCGATATGATTGACAACATCCCCGGCCTCGATGTCGCGCGGCTGGAAGAAAGCCCGGATTTCAATGTGACGCAGTACGATCAGGCTGGACATGGCTATTCCTTCATGTTCAACCAGATCAAGTCGCCCACCGACGAATTGGCGGTTCGCAAGGCCATCGCCCAAGCCATTGACATCGACATTATGCAAGATATCGTCTACGACGGGCTGGGTTCCAGGGCTTGCAGCGCGCTGACCAAATCGATGTTCGGCTGGACCGATGTTTTCTGCCAGGTCAATCCCTACGATCCCGATGCCTCCGGCGCGATTCTGGATGAAGCCGGCTGGGTCATGAATGACGAGACCGGCATCCGGGAACGGGACGGCGTTCCGCTCGCCATCGAACACTGGTCGCCCGATCGTCCGCTGAGCGCGGCGACGGCGCAATTCCTGCAAGAAGATCTCAATGCTATCGGCATCGACTTCCAGATCAACCTGGCGGATATCGCCGCTTATCTGACAGTTGTTCGCGCGGGCGAGCACAATACCCAGCAGTGGTGGGATACGCAGACTGATCCGGACGGCGTCTTCCGTACGCTCTATCATTCGTCGAACGCCGGCGGCGGCACCAACCGCAACAACTACCGGAACGATGAGATGGACACCATGATTGACGCCGCCGTGGGCATCGGCGATCCGGAAGCGCGCGCCGCTGCGTATGCCGACATTCAGCAGGCACTGGCCGACCAGGTTGTCATGGTCTATTTCAATGACCCGGTCGTGCTCTACGCCAGCACGCCTGAGGTGCATAATGTGACCATCCTCGGCGGCGGTTTCGTGCCCAACTTCTATTCGGCGACCATGGGTATGTGAATGCACAGAAGTTAGATAATCAAACGAAGGCAGGGACATCAAATCGGTCCCTGTCTTCATGTGCCGCATGATCGGTTATACTGATGGTGCGGAGTTGATGGAGAGCAAAACGTTTTGGATGCGCCGACTCGAACCGTCTTTGATGTCGTGACAGATTTCCTCGCCGCCCGGCCTACGGACGAGGCAATGCTGGCCTACAAAATCCCGCCCGACCTGCAGGCGCGCCTCGACAGTTTGATTGAAATCGACGCCACCAGCCGATTGACCGCCGCGCAACGCGAGGAGTTGGGCGACTTCCGCTTCGTAGATGACGTGTTGACGCGCCTCAGAGCCAAAATCAGACGCCGGCTGGAGCAGGAGAATGGCAACGATGGCGGCGAAGCCAGCGCGCAGGACGAGGGCGATGCGTCGAGTGCAGACGCCGACAAGCAGGAAGAAAACAGATCATGATAGACGCGCCGATACGCGCCATAAACGATGTCATCGCCGATTTTCTGGCATGCCGGCCGTCGGATGAAGAAGTTCTAAGCTACTTCATGCCGCCCGATTTGCAGGCGCGTGTGCATTTCCTGTTGGATCTAAACGGCGAAGATGAACTTACTGCAGTAGAGGCGGAAGAGCTGGACGAGTTGGCTCGCGCTGACGATTTTGTCTCGCTGCTCAAGGCAAAGATCAAGCGGCGTCAGCGGCTAAGCACATTGTGACCATCACTGTAGCTCAACAGCGCGAGATTTTGCAGCGTTCCGGCGGTTGCTGCGAATACTGTCTTGTCGCCCCTGACCATCGAACAATTCAACTTCATGTTGATCATATCATTTCCAAGAAACACGGTGGCGAAGACACGCTCGACAATCTCTGTTCGGCTTGCAGGAGTTGCAACCAATACAAGGGCTCCGATGTCGCCGCGCTCGATCCTCTTACCGGTGAACCTATTCGCCTCTACAACCCGCGCGCGCAAGAATGGAATCATCATTTTGAACTCATGAGCGATATGACCATCGCTGGACTCAGCCCGGCAGGCCGAGCCACAATCGCCGTGTTGCGACTGAACTTGGAGCGCCGTGTCATTGAGCGTTACGAAGCCTGGATGCGCGGCCAGTATCCCTGTATTGCGAATTGAAGCACCTAGCGTCCTTTGGCTGACCGTCCAATGAGCAAATACCTTGCGGGCCGACTGTTACAAACCGTACCCACCGTCTTCCTGGTCACGGTCGCCGTCTTTTTGATGCTGCACTTGACCCCGGGCGACCCCGCCGAAGTCTTCCTCGGCGACAAGCGCAGTTCGCCGGAACTGCTGGAAAAAGTGCGGGAAGACATGGGCTTGAACCGCCCGCTGCACGTACAGTATTTGAGCTACATGGGCAATGCCTTGCGGGGAGATTTGGGACGCTCCTTGCAGACCAATGTGCCAGTCACCGAACAGATTCTCAACCGCCTGCCCTGGACCATCGAACTGGCCGCCGCCGCCCTGATGATCGCGGCCTTCATCGGCATCAGCGTCGGCATCATCGCCGCTCTCAATCACAACACCATCGTTGATACGCTGGCCATGGCGCTGGCACTGGTTGGCATCTCCATGCCGGTTTACTGGTCGTCGCTCTTGCTGATCCTGCTCTTTGCCGTGCAATTGCGCGTCCTACCCGCCATCGGTCAGGGCGGCATCGAACGGCTGATCTTGCCAGCGACGGCGCTGGCATTGGTCTCTGCCGGCTCGCTGGCGCGCATGGTTCGCTCCAGCATGTTGGAGGTGCTCAATCAAGATTTCGTGCTGACGGCGCGCTCCAAGGGCATCAGCGAGCGCCTGGTCGTCATCCGGCACGTGCTGAGAAACGCGTTAATCCCGGTCGTGACCATCTTGGGCTTGATGCTGGGCAACATGCTAAGCGGCGCCGTCATCACCGAGACGATCTTCGCCCGGCTGGGCATCGGCCAAAAGTACGTCGAAGCCGTGCTGCAGAAAGACTTCACCATGGTCCAGGGCACGACGCTATTCATCGCTTTGATGTACGTCTTTGTCAACATCGTGGTCGACATCGTCTATGCCTTCATTGATCCCAGGATTCGCTATGTCTGATCTGCGTGCTGCTCCTACGAATCTCCATTACCGTGAGGCGCGCCGCTGGTCGCGTTTCCTCAAGCGTTGTCTGCGCTCGCGCAATGTCATGGCGGGGGCCGTCGTGCTGGGCGCGGTGATCATGCTGGTCGTGCTAGCGGCGCAGATCAGCCCCTATGAACCGACGCAGCAATTCCGCCGCCACCGCCTGCAACCGCCCAACGCCGAATTCCTGCTCGGCACCGACAATCTGGGCCGCGACATCCTGACGCGGATTCTCTATGGCGGGCGCGTCTCGCTGCAGGTGGGCATCGTCTCGGTCGCCATCGGCGCGACTATCGGCACGCTGCTCGGCTTGATCGCCGGTTATATCGGCGGCTGGACCGATGTGCTGATTATGCGCTTCATCGACATGATGCTGGCCTTCCCGGGCATCCTGCTGGCGCTGGTCATCATCGCGGTGCTGGGCCGCAACCTGCAGAATGTGATGATTGCGGTCGGCTTGTCGTCGATTCCTGTATATACCCGCGTCGTGCGCGGCAGCGCCTTGTCGGTCAAGCAATTCGATTTCATCGTCGCGGCGCAGGCGCTGGGCGCTTCGTCCTGGCGCATCATGGCCCGGCATATCTTGCCCAACGTGCTGGCGCCGATCATTGTCGTGGCGACTAACGGCGTGGCCGGCGCCATCATCTCAGGCGCTGCCTTGAGCTTCCTCGGCCTGGGGCAGCAACCGCCCGATCCGGAATGGGGTCTAATGCTCAACGAGGGTCGCGATTACATTCGGGTGGCCGCCTGGGTCACCACTTATCCCGGGCTGGCGATCATGATCACGGTGCTGTCGATCAATCTGCTGGGCGACGGCTTGCGCGACATCCTCGACCCGCGCCTCAAGCTCTGATATCTATTCCCATCGCATCGAGTAGAGGACGAAGTCACTGGTTGTGATGCCCCGCGGCAACGTGACTACAGCGTGAACCATCTCCGCGATGGTATCGGGCCTTACCAGAAGCGACTTGTCGATGCCCGGCGAGGCGGCGTCGCGCATGGGCGTATCCGCCGGTCCGGGCGAGATCATCACGACGCGGATCAACTCCGGCCGCAATTCGGCGGCCAGGGAACCCGTCAAGCCTTTCAACCCGACCTTGGCCGCGGTGTAGGCGCTCACCGTCGGTACCGATATCGAAGTCACAAGCGAGCCGATATTGATGATGCTGGCATTGTCGCTGCGTCGCAAATTGGGCAAGAGCGCGCGCGACAGAATATAGGGCGCGCGCAAATTGGTCCGCAAGATCTGGTCGAGCTGGTCGTTGCTGGTATCTTGCAGATATGCGATTAGCCAATCGCCGGCGCAGTTGACCAGCACGTCCAGCGCCGTATCGGCTAGATAAGCGCCGAAAGCGGCAATGGCCTCGTCGTCGGTGACATCCAGGATATGCACGCCGGCGGTGATGCCGCGCGCCGCTACTTCCGCGGCCACGGAGCGCAGCTTGGCTTCCGTTCTGCCAACCAGTATCGGACGGATGCCGGCTTCCGCGAATTTAAGCGCTATCGCCCGCCCCATGCCACCCCCGGCCCCGGTGATGACGGCTGTCTTTTGCGTCATGGATGCTCGCTCCTAAACAGATTCATCAATCAACTGGCGCAAGCGCGCGATATGCGCCGGACCCACCTCGCAGCAGCCGCCGACGATCGACGCGCCGCCGGCGATCCAGCGCGCGACATCGGCTGAATAGACCTCCGGCGTTAAGTCCCGTCGAGTCGATAACTGCGCGACTCCGCCTGCTTCGTCCCAGCTTTCTGGGATCTCCACGAAGCCGTTGGCGTAAGCGCCGAAGGGCATGCTGCTGGCTCTCAGTACAGGCAAGGCACTGGTAATACTGTCCGGCGTGCAGCAGTTTATCAGTAGCGCATCGGGTAAAGCGTCGCCTAAATCCGCGATTGCACCCGACAGGCTTTCTCCGCCGCGAAGTGCCGTCGAGCCATGATCGTCAAGCGTCAGCGACAGCCAGATGGGCTTGCCGCGGCCAGCAGCCGCTCCCAGAAAAGCCTTCGCTTCAAAGGTCGTGGACAAAGTCTCGCCCAGGAAAATGTCGACATAAGGATCGAGCAGGTCCATAAGTTCGGCGAATTCTGCGGCGGTCTGCTCGAAACTCAGTTCGAATTCACTAGCGTAACTGGCTTCCAGGGGCGGCAAACTTGTGGCGATCCGCACATTCTCTTCTCCGCAATCGTCACGGGCTTGCACAGCCAGTCGACCGGCAACGCGCAGCAATTCAGCCAGCCGATCTTCTATTCCGACATGCCGCAGCCGCGCCCGCGTCGTGCCATAAGTATTGGTCGTGATGACCTCAGCGCCGGCCCCGATGTAGTCGGCATGGATTTGGCGCACCAAATCGGGATCTTCGTGCAGGGCGGCGGCCGCCCATTCGCCATATCCGCCTTTGCCGCCGCGATTGACAATCTCTTGGCCCATGCCGCCGTCCAGCAGAATCACTTTCCCGCCCATTATTCCTCCCAGCCATCAGCAATTGGGCGGGATTGTAGCACGGCGACATAATGTGGACAACGAGACTCGCTCCTGGCGAAATCAAGGCACTTGACATCTGCGAACATTTGTGCTATAATTGACCGTCTCGGGGCTTATCCCGAGAATAGTCGATTCTGCGCCAGGAGATCTTGATGAATAAGGGAACTCGCCTTGATGTGAGAGCGATCATGATTCGAACCATTGCTATACTCGGTCTCAGCATTTGCGGCATCTTGATTGGAATTGCGCTGGCGCTGCTTGTCGCCGAAGCCTTGGGCCAATCCTGCGCGGCGGACAGGGCTTGTCAGTCCGGTTTGTACGGGCTGATCGGCGGCATTACCTTGACGCAGGGGGTTAATCTGATCGTGATGTATGCGCTGTTTAGACTTTTGCGGCGCCGCAAGAATAAGCGCGGGCGCCTGGTATAAGCGCGCTGCGCATGACAGAGCCGGCGGTATTTGCTATAAACAATGACGAAGGACATAGCAGAAAGCGACGTGGAGCATGAGCACGAGACAAAATGGAGCCCAAAACGACGGTGCTGCCAGGCTCATCGTCGGCAACTGTGTGGATGTGATGCGAAATTGGGCTGACGGCATCATTAAACTGACGGTCACGTCACCACCGTATGACGGATTGCGAGATTACAAGGGATATGATTTTCCCTTTGAGGAAATCGCAAATGAACTGTTTCGCGTCACGGCTGAGGGTGGTGTAGTGGTCTGGGTAGTGGGCGATCGCATCAATGGCGGGCGAAGTCTGACATCGTTTCGTCAAGCCCTCACCTTCCAGCGCATTGGATTTACCGCGCATGACGTCATGATCTATCAAAAGAAAAATACGCCTTTCACCCGCAGCAATGCCTATACCAATGCCTACGAAATGATGTTCGTGCTTTCCAAGGGCAAGCCCGCCACGTTCAATCCGCTCAAAGCGCCGACCCAGCGCCACGGCTACGAGATGCTCACTCATAACAAGCTGCCGGACGGGATCAACAAAAAGAAGCTGGGCAAGCTCAACAAAGAGAAGACCCGCACCAACATTTGGTCCTACGCTGTCGGTTTGGGCGGTACCACCAACGACAAGATCGCCTTCCAGCATCCGGCGGTCTTCCCCGAAAAACTGGCGCTCGATCATATCTTGTCCTGGAGCAACCCGGGCGATCTGGTGCTTGACCCCATGTGCGGTTCCGGGACGACCGGCAAAATGGCGCTTTTGCAGGGCCGGGCATTCATCGGGATCGACATATCGCCGGAATACATCGCAATTGCCCGCCAGCGTCTTGAAGCATCTGGCATTCCTGTGGCCATTGAGCAGAATCTTGTACCGCCCGGGTGACAGCAGAGCAAATCCTGCTTACGCTAACAAGTTCGATTGTCGAAAACTTAGACGACAAGAAACACGCAGGTTCAGCGCAATTCTCTCAAAGAACTCTCGGTGCTCTCGGTGTCTCGGTGGTTTAGTAATCTGTTCCGGGACCGGCAAGGTCGTCTATCTGCGATGTTCGCAACCCCCAAAAGCAGCTGCCCTTTGCCTAACGCAGTCCATGTCGCTACAATACTAAAAGAACGACAATCCAAGTGAAGCGAGCTAGACAATGGAAAACGTGACTATCCCGACCCTTTATCCCGTCAAGCAAGAGTTGCCCAAGGGCGACCCCGTGGATATCGATCGTACGCTGGATGCCGAATGGGGACGGCTGAGGCTGACGGAGGCGGTCCGAGGCAAGCGCATCGCGCTGGGATTCGGCAGCCGCGGCATTGCCAGCATTGACGTCATCGCCCGCAAGTTGGTGGCGCTGGTCAAAGAGTCGGGCGGTCAACCCTTCATCGTGCCGGCGATGGGCAGCCACGGCGGCGGCACCCCGGCCGGACAAATCGAAGTGCTCGATGGCTTGGGCATCAGCGAAGCGACCGTGGGCTGCCCCATTCACGCCACTATGAAAGTCGTCAATACGGGCATCACAAGCGTCGGCATGCCAGCTTTCCTGGACAAGAATGTGGCCGAGGCTGACGGTCTAATCATCAGCAACCGGACCAAAGTGCATACCGATTTCCGCGGCCCGCACGAAAGCGGGCTGCTCAAGATGCTCGCGATTGGGCTGGGCAAGGAAACCGGCGCCCGCACCATCCATCAGCAAGGCACGGTCGGCTTGCGCGATTACATGCCGATCGTGGCCCAGCACCTGCTCGGGCCCAGCAACTTCCTTGCCGGCTTCGGCGTAGTCGAGGATGGTTATCACACTGTCGCGCAGCTCGAAGGCTTCCGCGCCGATACCGTGGTTGAGGGCGATCAGCGATTGCTGCGGCGCTCGCGCACATTGATGCCGTCGCTGCCCGTGGACGAGATTGATGTGCTCATTATCGACGAGATGGGCAAGAACATCAGCGGCGCCGGCATGGATACCAATATCATCGGCCGCTGGATGGTCGAGGGCGAGCCCGAGCCCGAATCGCCGCGCATCAAGCGCATCGCCATCCTCGACCTGACGCCGGAATCCCACGGCAACGCCACCACCTATGGGCTGGCCGATTTTATGTCGCGCAAGCTCTTTGATAAAATCGACTTTCCTGTCACCATCAAGAACATGTTCACCAGCGGTTTCCTGCTGCGCTGCCGCATGCCGCTGGTCTTCGAAAGCGACGAGGAGACAATCAAAGCGGCGCTCTTTGACGCCTTCCGCAGCGATCCCTCGCAGATCCGCGACGCCCGCGTCATGCGCATCAAAAACACGCTCGAACTGGAGAATCTCTGGGTCAGTGCCAACATCGCCGCCGAGCTCAACGGGCGCGAGGCCGTCACCGTCAGCGAGCAAGCCGCGTCCCTGGCCTTCGCCGCCGGCGCGCTGGTGTAGATGTCGCTTTGAACACAGGTTTCAACGAGAAAGGGCGAGCCATCGGCTCGCCCCTGAGAATCTCTGTGCCCTCTGCGCCTCTTTTTTAATAAACCACGATCTGCGGTAGCCGAGCGGGTTTGTTATTTTGTGTGAGCGCGGTAGCCCAAATTCGCTGCCGCCGAGCGGCTGTGGTAAATCCCCTAGCCCTTTACCGCCCCAAACGTCAGCCCGCGCACAATGAAACGCTGCACCATCAGCGACAAGGTCACCGGCACCGTGACCGCGATCAACATCCGCGTCGTCACAAAGCCGAAGTCGATGCCGCGCACCGTGTCCGAGCCAGCCACCAGCATCGGATAGGGCTTCCAGTCCCGGTTGGCGAGCACGCTGGCAAAGAGGAATTCGTTCCAGGCGAAGGCGAAGCAGATCAACGTCGACGCCACAAGCGCCGGCCGCGCCAGCGGCAGAGCGATACGCCAGAAGGTCGTGAACTCGCTGGCGCCATCCACGAGCGCCGCCTCGCGCAATTCGGCGGGCAGATCGGCGAAATAGTCGCGCATGATCAAGACCGCGAAGGGCAAGGTGAATGTGGCATTGACGATGACCATGCCCGGCAGCGTATCGAGCAGTTTCAGGTCGCGGAACATCAATACGAAGGGTATCAAGGTCGCGACCGGCGGCAGGAAACGCTGCGAGAGAAACCAGGAGACCAGATTGCGATTGCCGATGCCGTACTTGAAGCGCGCCAAACCGTATCCGGCCAGGGTGCCGAGTGTGGTCGCCACCGCTGTCGCGCCCAGCGAAATCAAAGTGCTGTTGCGCAAGGCCTTGACCGTCTCGGCGCCACCTGAGCCGAACTCCTGCTGCCAGTTCAGCAGGTTCGGTTCAAATTGCAGAAAGGGGATGATGGAGCCGTCTTTCCATTCCGATTTGAGCGAGGTCAAAACGGCGTAGCCGAAGGGCGAGAAGGCGATAAAAGTGCAGATGATCGCCAAGGCGATAATCAGGCGGTCGCTCATAGATCCGCGCGAAAAGGCGCTCTGCGGCGCCGAAGAGGCCAAGGCGGTTTGCTGGTTCGTCATACCTGTCCCCCTCGCCTCACTCGAAGCGCTCGCGCACGCGGTAGAAATAGATCGATGATACGACGATCGCGACCACCACTAGCAGGTACGCCAGCGCCGCCGCTTCGCCCAACTGGAAGCTTCCGACCAGTCCCTTCTCGTAGGCGTAGTAGACATAAGTCTGCGTGACCGAACCGGGACCGCCGCGCGTCAAACTATAGGGGATGTCGATAATCTTGAGCGATTCGACCATGCGCAGCAGCATCACCGTGCCCAGAGCCGGCGCGATCATGGGAAAGGTGATCGACCGAAAGAGTTGCCAGTTCGACTTGGTATCCAGGCGCGCCGATTCGTAGAGGTCGTCCGGCACCGACTGCATGGCCGCCAGCACAACGATGAAGACAAAGGGCGTCCACTGCCAGACATCGGTGAACATGACCGCGAAGCGGGCCGGCATGGGCTCGATGAACCAGTTGACCCGCCCCAGGCCAATGCCTTCCAGCACATTGTTGATCGGTCCCGACTGTTCGTTGAAGATGACCACGCCCAGCCAGCCAAGGGCGATAGGCGCGGCGAATAGCGGCATCGTAACAATTGCCCGCATTTGTCGCAAAAATGGCAGATTATGATTGAAGACCCAGGCGACGAAGGTGCCAAAAAACAGCGTCGCTGCCGTACTGCCAAGGAAGAGAAAGGCGCTGAAGCTGGCCGTGCTCACCGCTTTTTTGTCGACCTTTTCGTCGCCGATGCCCAAGATCTCGGCATAGTTCTCGAAGCCGATGTATTTGGGGTTCTTCCCCAGACGATAATTGGTCAGGCTCAAGCCAAAGGAATAAACCAGTGGAAACAGGGTGAAGGCGAGGATCCAGATAACACCGGGCATGAGGAAGAGGTATTTTGCTCGATTGTTCTTGAGCGTGCCGTCGGAGCGTTTAGTTTTCGTATTCATGTTTGTTGCCTTGCTTAGGGGCGACCCAGCGGATCGCCCCTAAGACTCCATATCAACGTCCAGCCCAGCTGGACAATGCCCCCTCCCTCTCGGGGAGGGGGTCAGGGAGTGGGGTTAGCAAACTTACATCCCACCCATGTAGCCGATGGCCTGCTGATAGATTTTCAACTGGCTGTCGGTATCGAGGTCGTCGGTGATCTCTTCCCAGTCTTCGGCTGTGTTATCCAGCGCTTCTTGCGCCGTCGATTGCCCGGTCATGGCCTCGGACAAGCGGATATCCAGCGTCTCTTGGATGTATTCCAGCGTACCGGGAATGCGCAGATAGGTGACCGAAGTCGGCTTGTCGTAGACATTGGAGCCGTAAGCGTTGATGTAGCGCTCCATGTCGTCGGCGTCAAAGCCAACGGCAGTGTAATCTTCGGAAACCGCCGTCCCGCGCGGTTCATAGAGCTGGTAGGTGCAGCAGGGATCGACGCCTTGCCAGCCGGTGGTGGCGTTGTAGAAGTTGATCGACGGGTTGGCGATCAGCGCCATGTAGAAATACGTCAACTCGGGGTTCTCGGTGAATGTCGACATGGTCGGGTGCCAGGAGCCGCCGGTGGTATTGCCGACGCAATTGGGATTCTCTGTGTCCACAACAACCTCGCCCGTCTCGCGGTCATACCATTCGCTGGAGCAGGGCGTGACGTCCGCGCCCAAGCTGCCCCTGATAGCGGAGCGCTCTACGTTCTGCGAAAGCGAGCCGACATCGCCCCAGCTGAAGGTGGCGATGGCGTTGCCGCCGAGGAAGTTATCCCAGGCCTCGCCCAACTGCCAGCCGAACTGCGCTTCCTGGCCCGTGGCTGCCAGTTCTTGCAAGAATTCCAGCGCCATGACGTGGCCCGGCTCGTTAATCAGCGGCGTCATATCGTCCGGATCGAACCAGAAGACGTTGTCATACTTGGAGACGGCGCGCGGGTCATCGCCATCAGACGGGGTCACGGCGAAGGAGGCTGCCAGCGTGGCGAAGTGGAAGTGCCCCTGTCCACCGGGCGCCAGGTGCAGGCTAATGCCGTCATCGGGATCGCCATCGCCGTTCCAGTCCTTGCCATTGAAGAAGCTGGTGATGGCCAGCAAATCCTGCCAGGTCACGATGGGATAGGGCATGGGCGAGCCGACTTCAGCTTCGTAGGCGGCTTGCCACTCGGGATCGCTGAGGATGTCGTGGCGATAGTAGAGCAGCTGCGCATCGCCGTCCATTTGGCTGCCGTAAGTTTCGCCGCCCCATTGCAGCAAGGCGCGGAAAGCGGGAGCGGTATCTTCGGGCGACCAGTGTGTGAAGCGCTCATCGCCGATCCATTGGTCGATCGGCTGGATCCAGCCATTGCTAATCCAGTCGCCATACTGCCAGGCGGCGCCGATGAAGACATCGTAAGTGTATTGCCCCGTCAGGAAGTCGGCCGGGATGGTTGTACCCAGCTGGTTATAGGGGATTTCGACGATTTCCAGGGTGGCGCCAGTGGCTGCTTCGAAGGCATTGCGCCAGAAGTATATGGTGCCAGAGATGCCGCCGCGCGAGCCTTGACCCAGGACGCCGAAGGTGATCGTCTTGCCTTCGCCCAGGGCATGACCGTCCGGGACATTCGCCCCGAGCAGCGCTTCAAATGCCAGCGTTTGCTCCAACTCGGTTTCGGCGACTTCAGGAATCGGGAACAATTCCTCAGCCGTCTTGCCAAAAAACGTGTCCTGTGCGGAAACGCCAAGGACACCGATCACGAAAATCAAAAGCGCGATCAGGATCGAAACTTTACCTTTCATTGAGCTACTCCTATCCATTCGATGATTGTTGATAGATCTGCTTCCGGCCTACTGCAAGGCAGACACTGCCGCCAGAGCGCCATTGAGTATAGCGCGTTTCGACCGGATAGCGAATAGTTGCTTATGCCCTTGTCTTGTGAAGGCGTCGCATGACTTTGTTCGGCCCGAATCGCCTGAAGGCGCAGCCGCCCGCTGGCAGCGCTCCCAAACGACGGATGGGCTTCGATCAGTAGCGCCATTGAAGAAGCTATGTTCTAATTGACGCGACCGATCCGGCGAGGGGAATACCCAACATGGACATGCAAAGCGCGCTTTCCACGTTTGGCGTCACAGAGTCGACGCTGAGCGATGAAGAGATTCAGCAACTCGATGAACGCGGATATTTGCCCTTGCCCACTGTCATGACACCGCAGCAGGTAGGCGCTATCCGCGAACGGGTGCAGGAGTTAATGGCCGAGGAAGGCGAAGAAGCTGGCAGCGAATTCAGCACGGAAATAGGAGCCGTCCGTCTGGCCAATCTCGTCGACAAGGACCCGCTCTTCGAAATCTGCTTCACCCACCCCCGCGTGTTGGCGGCGATGAACCATGTTCTCAAGGGAGATTTCAAGCTGTCATCGCTCAACGGTCGCGCCTCGGTGCCCGGCGATGGCGTGCAAGCCTTCCACGCCGATTGGTCCAGTGGGGTCGATGCAACGGACTTTCAAGTCTGCAATTCTATCTGGCTGCTGGTGGATTTCACCGAAGAAAACGGGGCCACAAGGGTCGTGCCCGGCTCCCACCTCTCGGGCCAGCTCCCGCGGGAGGTCATGGACAATCCTTGGGAGAAGCACCCGCAGGAAATGTTGCTGACCGGCGCCGCAGGCACAGTTGTCATCTTCAACTCGCATCTATGGCATGCCGGTACGACCAATCACACCGATACGCCGCGCTATGCCTTGCATTCCTATTTCACACGCCGTCACAATGCGCAGCAAATGGACCAGAAAGCCTTCCTCAGCGAACAGACCCTGGCCCGGCTCAGCCCGGCCCAGCGCTTCATTCTCGATGTGTAGCCCGGCGGCAGTCGATCGCCAGTTTGCCCTTGATGCGATTGCAAGTCGTACACAGCAACTGCAAATTGTCGAGCCGCGACGAGCCGCCTTTTGCAATCGGAAGGACATGGTCCAATACCAGGTCCTTTGTCTCGCCGCAATTGGCGCAGCATTCGCCATTTGATTCCGCCAGGGCTGCGTACCAGATTTTATATTTCTTCTGGAGATGCCTGCGTTCGGCAGATTTGACTTGGGGCGGTACGCCCCGTTTGTAGGGCGCGTCTCGTATGCAAGGCGCATAGCTTCTGCCGCCGCGCTCTAGAAAACGCTGCAGATTACTCCCGGCTTCGTGACAGGCGCAGCGCTTGCTGAGTCGGCCGCAGTAGCTGCAATAGGCTCGCGGGTTGGGCATCCCGCCTCCAGTCAACACTTGAATCGCTTGTATCTACCATATCAGAATACCTTTGCATCAGGGGCGCTTTGGGCTACAGTCCGAGCACACACTGAATTGGAGCAGACGATATGCCTCTCAAGGTCTTGATCGCATCCTACCTGGAACCCGAACACATTGACCGCATCCGCCAGGCAGTGCCGCAGGTTGAAGTCGTCTACCGTCCCAATCTCATCGGCGCGCCGCTATTTCAGGCTCACCATACGGCTGTCATCGAGCGCAGCGCCGAACAAGAAGCTGAATGGCTCGCGCTGCTGGCGCAAGCCGACATCCTCTTCGACTTCGACCATACACATCGCGAGGATCTGCCGCAGTTGGCGCATAAGCTGAAGTGGATCCAAACAACCAGCGCCGGCATCGGGCAGTTCGTCAAGACTTACGGTTACGACCGGCAGGGCTGGATTTTCACCACCGCCAGCGGCGTCCACGCCCGACCTCTCGCCGAGTTCTGTCTGATGGCCATGCTGACCTTCGTCAAGAACTTTCGTTTGATGGATGAACAGAAGCGCGGCCGCCATTGGCAACGCTTTCATAATACCGAACTGCGTGGCATGACCGTTGGCATCCTCGGCTTGGGCAAGATTGGTCGCGACCTGGCGGCTGTCTGCCGCTTCTTCGGCATGCGCATCATCGCTACCCGGCGCGATGCCCGTCGGGCAGTAGATAGCGTCGACCTGTTGTTCGCTCCGTCTCAACTGGAAGAGGTGCTCCCGCAAGTCGATTTTCTGGTCCTGTGCCTGCCGCACACGCCCGAAACCGATGGCTTGCTGGACGCCGAACGGATCGCCATGTTGAAGCAGGGCGCTTTTCTGATCAACATCGCGCGCGGCGCCTTGGTTGACCAGGTGGCCTTAACGGACGCGCTTATCGAAGGGCGCCTTGGGGGCGCGGCACTGGACGTCACTGATCCGGAACCGCTGCCGGAGGACGACCCGCTTTGGGATTTGCCCAACGTCATCATCAGCCATCATTCCGCCAGCACGGCGGATACCGAAAACGGCAAATTGACTGATTTGTTCATCCGCAACCTGCGCCGCTATCTGGCCGGCGAGCCGATGGAAAACTTGCTGGATCTGGAGTTGATGTATTGATACCGCAAAGTTAAACCGCGTGACGACATGCGCTCGGACATCACGTGGTCACCGACATGGGAGACCCGTCCGATCTTTGCTAGAATCGTGCCTGTGCGCTCGAGCAGATTTGGAGCGGTGGGTGAAAGCAGGCCAGCACACACGCCAGGAAATCTTCAGCCAGCCGCAGGTATGGGCCGATGCGCTTGCGGTCTTTGATGCGGACGCGCCAACATTTTCCGATTTGATCGCCGCTGCCGACCCCGATCACGTTCTCGTCACGGGCTGCGGATCCACGTACTATCTCTCGCTGACCGCCGCGCGCTTGCTGCGCGGAGCCGGCATAGACGCGCGCGCCTACCCGGCCTCGGAATTGCTGCTCTTTCCCGATTCGATCTACCTGGAAGGGCGCAAATTAGCGCTGATCACAGTATCGCGCTCCGGCGCGACCACGGAGACGCTGCGCGCGGCCGCCGCCTTCAAATCCCGGATCGGCGGACCGGTCGTCACGGTCACCTGTGATAGCGGCAGTCCGCTGGCGCGCGAGGCCGATCTGGCTTTCGCGATCGACAGCGCGGGCGAAAAGAGCGTCGCGCAGACCCGTTCCTTCAGCAGCATGTGCCTGGTGCTGCAACAGATGGCTGCCGCGCTTGCCGGCGATGACCGGACTTCCAGCGCGCGCTTGCCAGCGCAATGCCAGCACCTGTTGCATGCCTTTGGCGATCTGGCGGAAACGCTGGGCGCCGACCGGAGCATCGAGCGCTTTTTCTTTCTCGGCGCGGATGTGTTATATGGCATTGCCTGCGAAGCCATGCTGAAAATGAAAGAGATGTCCCTGTCATACAGCGAAGCTTTTCACACCCTGGAGTTCCGCCATGGTCCCATGTCGATGGCTGCTGAAAATGCGCTGGTTGTGGGCTTGATTTCGCCGGAAGCGGCCCAGCCGGAACTGCAGGTGCTTTCGGAAATGCGCCGGATGGGCGCGCGGACCTTGAGCGTCGGATCGTTCGCGACCGATTCACCGCGTCATATCGCCCTGCCAGATGACCTGCCGACCTGGAATACGCCGGTCTTGCACCTGCCGGTCTTGCAACTCCTGGCCTATCATCGCGCCTTGCATAATGGTCAGAATCCCGATCAACCGCATAACTTGAGCGCCGTCGTCTCGCTCGAGGATTTATGATAAGCGAATGACAAGCGATATCAAAAGGAACTTGAACATGTCCGAAATCACCTTGTTCCCGCGGCCGCAATCGATTGAAAAAAGCGAAGGCAGCTTCATTCTGAACGCCGACACGATGATAGGCGCGCGCGACAAGCGTCTGGGCGAAATGCTGGCGAACTATCTGCGGCCCGCGACTGGCTTCCCGCTCCCGGTCGACGCGACCGGTGAGGCAGTCAATAGCCGCAATGTCATCAGCCTGGTTGAGGGAAAAGACCTGGATTCGCCCGAGGCCTACCGCTTGACAGTTTCGAGCGATAAGGCCGTCCTATCGGCCTCCGCGCCGGCGGGCTTTAGGCATGGATTCCAAACCCTGCGTCAATTGCTGCCCCCGCAAATCCTGGGCGAGGAACGGGCCGACGGCATCGACTGGCGCATCCCGGCGCTGAGTATCAGCGATGCGCCGGCTTTTGGCTGGCGCGGTTTGCACATGGATGTCGGACGTCATATGTTTCCGCTGCCCTTCATCAAGAAGTTCATTGACCTGCTGGCTTTTTACAAGTTCAACACCTTCCACTGGCACCTGACCGAAGACCAAGGCTGGCGGATCGAAATCAAAAAATATCCCAGGCTGACCGAAATCGGCGCTTTCCGGGAAGAAACCTGCCTGCCCCGGAACCGCCGCAAATTCGATGGGCTACCCTATGGCGGCTTTTATACACAAGAGCAGATCCGCGAGGTGGTCGCCTATGCGGGCGAACGGGGCATCACGGTCGTTCCCGAGATCGAATTGCCCGGGCACAGCCTGGCCGCCTTGACCGCCTATCCAGAATTGGGCTGCGTCGGGAAGGACTATCAGGTTCGTACCAGTTGGGGCATTGCCGACGATATCTATTGCGCCGGAAACGATGACGTATTCACATTTCTGAAAAACGTCTTTAGCGAGGTCCTTGAGCTTTTCCCTAGCGAGTTCATCCACGTCGGCGGAGACGAGGCGCCCAAAAAACGCTGGAAGCGTTGCCCGGCTTGCCAGGCGCGCATAAAGGCGCAAGGCCTGAAAGACGAAGACGAGCTGCAAAGCTGGTTCGTCCGCCAGTTTGACAACTGGCTCGGCGAACGCGGACGCCGCTTGATCGGCTGGGACGAAATCCTAGAAGGCGGCTTGGCGCCCAACGCGACGGTGATGAGTTGGCGCGGCAGCGACGGCGGTATCGAAGCCGCAAACGCCGGCCATGACGTGGTCATGACGCCCACCACCTATTGCTACCTTGACTATTATCAAGTCGAAGACTTCGCCAGCGAACCGCCCGCGCTGCGCGCCTACCTGCCTCTGAGCAAGGTCTATGAGTTCGTGGTCGTGCCCGAAGAAATCGCCGACGACAAGACGGGCCACATCCTGGGCGGGCAGGGCAATATCTGGACGGAATACATCCCCACATCGGATCATCTGGAGTATATGGCCTATCCACGCGCCATCGCGCTGGCAGAGGTGCTGTGGAACCACCCCCAGGGGCGCGACTACGGAGCTTTCCTGACGCGCTTGAAGAGACATCTGCCCTGCCTGGATGCGCTCGGGGTCAACTATCGGCCGCTAGACGATTAACGGACTCGAAACAGAGGTCTGCCATGCTCCTCAAGCAGGAAATCGCCCAACAGCCCGACGTCATTCGCCGTCTGCTCGACGAGGGCGCCGCGGCGACGGGAGCAGTCGCCAGCGCAATCCGTGAGTTCGACCCGGTATTTGCCTGCATCGCCGCGCGCGGCACATCGGATCACGCCGCCATTTACGCCCAATATTTGTTCGGCGCGGCCCTGCAAATGCCGGTCATGCTGGCGACTCCTTCGCTGCATACAGTTTATGATCGTTCGGCAAATCTGTCGAAAGCGCTGGTGATAGGCATTTCGCAATCGGGCAAGGCGGAAGACGTGCGCGCGGTCTTGAATGACGCGCGGTCGCAGGGCGCGCTGACGCTAGCGATCACGAACTACCAAGATTCGCCGCTGGCGGCTACAGGGGCTTATCACCTGCCCCTGCGCGCCGATGAAGAGTTCAGCGTCGCCGCGACCAAGACCTATACGGCCCAGCTGACCGCGATCGCGATGTTGGCGACAGCGCTAGCCGACGATGAGGAGATGCGCTCCGGCCTCAAGAAGCTGCCGGGCTTGGCGACGGAATCGCTTGCTCTGACCGAAGGCATCGCGGACTGGGCGCAGCGTTATCGCTATATGGACCGCCTCACCGTGCTGGGGCGCGGCTTCAATTACGCCACCGCCTGCGAGATCAGTCTCAAGGTCAAGGAGTTAACCTATATCGCCAGCGAAGGCTACAGCGAAGCCGACTTCCGCCATGGTCCTATCGCGGTCGTACAGGAGGGCTATCCTGTGATTCTGGTCGCGCCGCAGGGCAAGACCTTCTCCGCCATGCGAGACATCTTCGACGCGGTCGAAGAAAAAGGCGCGGAAACCCTCGTCATAAGCAACGATGATGACTTGCTGCGGGCAGCGACCAAGGCCATGCCCATACCTGCCGCGCCAGAGTGGCTCAGCCCCGTCGTTGGCGTCATACCCGGCCAGGTATTCGCTATGTGCCAAGCGCTCACCCGTGGATATGAAGTCGACAAGCCGCGCGGTCTGTCGAAGGTGACAATTACCGAATAGTTTTCTGAATCGGCAGTATAGCGACCGGAGCAGTCTAATTCGGTCGTTCCACACTCGCTAGGAAGCCGGCAACGTAAGCTATTCGGCCATCTGCCAGGCGGATTTCGTACCAGTCGCCCGAATCGTCTATCACTCGAAGTTCATCGCCACGACGGAAACGCGTGACGATGTCGCATTCGGTAGAACCGCACGAGCGGACATTCACGTTGCCGTTTGCCGAGACATAGTATGTGGCCACTGTTCGACCGCGATCCAAGGCAGCGATGATTTCCTCTCTCAATAGGGAGAAACGGCGGGTGTCGACGTCTACCTGGATCTTGCCCGGGTTGTTTTGATCGGATATCCCGGCAAGCTTGTAGGCATACATGGCAATCAGATCGCCGCTGATCTGGCTCATCAGCATGCCAAAGTCGAGCGCTTCCTGGCAATGTGGCAACTTTTCCCAGAGCCGATCGCGCCACTCGAACTGCGCCGTGGCGTAGTCTAGGTATTGTTGCCCGGTATCGACTTCAAGACCTGTAGTGAACAGATGTTGGTATTCCATCAAGATGCCAGGCGCGAGCAGATCCAGTTCAGTTTCTGAGCAAGTCTGGTCAAACTCATCCTCATTGACGTTCTCTTCGAGCGAAACGGTACGCAATTGTCTTGTTTCTACCAATGCCGTCAAGTCGCCGAGTAGCACTTCTATGTTTGACCGAGTGTGCAACATGGGTATAGCTATCCAATTCATTTTTATGTTGGCCACTTTCAAAGAAATTACGGCGACTGCGTCGCCGCTGACCTGGTTCATCAGCCAGCCGATTTCAATAGCTTCCGCACAGGAGGGCAACTGTGAAAGCATGTCTATGCGCCACCGATATTGCTTGTACCCTAGCAAGGGCAACTGTTCAGAGGTTTTGGTCTCTATGGCTTGTGCCATAACCGCTTTGTAGGCCGCATTGATGTCCAGAAGCGTGTCCAGATCAGCTGACTCGCAGGGCGGTAATCGTTCATCCTGACCCCATACAATTGGGGCCAGGCTCAAAAGCATGGCCAGACTCAACACAAATTTCAGGGGCATCATTAATCCTTTCCAATCAGCGGCGGACACTTGAGCCCCAGCGTACATCATTTGGTCGAAGCGAGTAAGAGATTCGAGCAGTCGTAGGGCAGGCAGCGGCTCTACAAGCAATCCGACGAGTGAAAACCGGGTAATTTGGCGCTATACGCTGAACAGTTGCTCGGTGAGTAGGAATCGTCGCAGCACAAGGCGGTTCAAAGCCGACGGCCACCGAGTAGTTCCAGGTCTAGCTGTCGGCCGCGAGCAAATTGACCAAGTCGGGCAGATAGCCGATTCGATATTTGACATCGGGCAACGGCCCGTCCGTCGCCAGGTCGGGAGAATAGAGACAGAAGTCGATCCCGGCATTCCGACAACCCGCGTAGTCATGACCGATCGAATCGCCGACGTAGATGACATCACTGGCGGACAGATCAAGCGCATCCAGAGCCATTTTGAAGATGCGTGCGTCCGGCTTGGCAATGCCGACTTCTTCCGAAATCAGGATCGGGTCAAAGAATTGGCTCAACCTCGCCGCGTCCAGTCTGCCGCGCTGCGAGTCAATATAGCCGTTTGTGATCAGGCCCAGACGATAGCGCCGAGACAATTGTTGCAGGGTATCAAGCGCGCCCGGGTTTAGCGCGGATGAGCGGCAGAATTCGCGCCAGTAAATCTGGGCGAGGCCATTCGCCAGGACCGCATCCAGGTCGAAATGCGCCAATAAGTCGCGCAGCGAAGCCTCGAGCACCTGCTCGCGCGAGTATCCCTTGGCGCTGCGCTCTCCCCAGTAGCGGTTGCTGATTGCCGCGAAACTCGCGGAAACTGTTGCGAAATCAGCGCGGAAGCGCTCTGTCAGGCTGGCTTCGTCCAGGCTACGTCGCAAGGCTTCGGATTCGCAGCCGCGCAGGCTGATCAAAGTATCGTCAAAGTCAAAGAGGATCGCATGGTACATGTCGAACCCTTGTCAATTGTCCCGCAGTTCCGCCGCCAACTCCGCAATTCGTCGCTGCCCGATTTGGATCTCTTGCCAAAAGGGATTCTCGTCCTTGGCGAGACCGGCAAACATTTCCAGGGCGGCGGCTGATACTGTATCCGCCGTGATCTGAAACATTTGCCAAGCCAATTCCGTCGCTTGTTTGCAAACCGGCATGCTCATCCACATGTGTTCGCGCCACTTGATTTGCAGGATGCTGAACTCCAGCAGATCGTCCGCCGAATTAAATTCAGTAGCCAGTTCCGCTACAGCGTTCAACTCGTCCAGCATATCAAAGACAAATCCGGACTCATAATCCGTGCAACTGGGCGAGTTGTAGTCGGCGCTCACATCCAACGGCGGGAGATCTTCCTTGGCTGCCAAATCCGACAGGGCAGCGGATAAACGAACAACCAGTGACAGCATATCGAGAGCGCCGGTCCAAACCTCGTTGTCTTCAAGCCGCGCGCCGCCTAGATATAGTCCATGAACGGAGGATATGTCGCCCGCCGCTTGATGCGCGGCGCGCCCAATCTCCAGCGCTTGGCTACAAATCGGTAAGGCTTCCCACAGTTCTTCGCGCCAGATGATGTATCGCGCGCCATACTCGAGATAATCGGTCACCGTCGAGATATTTTGAGAAAGCTGCGTCAGCTCAACGAACTCGGAAAGATCGTCAGCCAGGCTGGCCAGTTGACTTTCGCTACACGGCGGCAGTTGATTCGTTCCCCCGGTTGTCGGTGCAGTCTCGCTATCGGAGGCCATGGTGGCTTCAAG
The DNA here is from genome assembly GCA_026708115.1 of Chloroflexota bacterium. GTDB lineage: Bacteria > Chloroflexota > Anaerolineae > Aggregatilineales > Phototrophicaceae > UBA6055. Next base: position 88,531 of record JAPOVL010000025.1, on the reverse strand, counting down.
CGGTCTTAGCAAGGCCTTTATTCGGTTGAAGTCATCCGTGAGTTGCGCGGTATAAAGGTTTTGCGAAAGCCCCACGCCGGCGAATCGGAGGCTCATGTCCGAGATCATGTCACCAGCGGTGCTGCTCAACAGCCAGCCTATCTCGAACCCGCCATGACAAATGGGCATACTGTCCCAAAGGCGATCACGCCACTCCAGGAGCGCCTTACCGCGCCCCAACAAGTCACCAATAGTTGTGGCATTGAAAGCGGACTGGGCCAAAACTTCATGCTCCGCTTGCAAGGTGATAATCCTCTCGATATCGGCTGTCGAACAGTCCTGCAAGCGGCGATTTGTCGGCGCTGCATCCTCTGGCCGTTCGCCGCTCGCGATTAGTTGACTGATTTGCTCGAACTGCTCCCGCACTTGATCCGACTTGTTTTCTTGGAAGAACAGCTTGTCATCGAAAGAAATTGGCGATAGCGATACCCGTGCGTGCGTGAAGAGGGCTGTAGCGGCAATATCGCCTATTTGCTCGCTGATCAAAACGGCGGTGTCGATTGCTTCGTCGCAAAGGGGCAGTTGCGACCAAAGCCTGTCGCGCCATTCGATTATCTTTGCTCCATAGCTAAGCACATCGTTTGTAGAGTGATCTGTCAGATCTGTCTCCACATTCAACTGGTCGTATTCAGCTTTCCAACCTTGCGCTAGCGATAGCTCGGAAGTGGCGCAGGGCGCTCTGTCGCCATCTTGTCCCTGCGCATAAGAAACGACCAACAGGATTAGCATAAGCGGTATGATCAATTGTCGCATTGTCCCTCCCTTTCATCGGGATGACTGTCCCATACTCACATTGTGAGCGTGAACGCCGTTAGACACAGGTGACGTTACAGGTTGAAGTATCTCTTCAAATGGGTTAAGTTGCAGGCAATAGATTAGATTTGTGGCGACCGCCTGTAAGGCCAATAAGGCGCTCAAAGACAAGCGCGCGGATCTCGCCTTCTTGCCCCGTCTTGTCCCGCTTGTAATATCTTTACCAGCCTCCCGCGCGATATCCTCAATTTCGGACGCGCTGTTCATCCCGCCTATAGCTGGGAAGCAAAATAGACAATCGCGCCAACGGACGCTCGGCCACGGCCCCGAAATGCAGACCAACTTGCCCGACTTGCCAAAGATGACAAGCCCCCGACAAGCAGATAGTTGCTCGTCTTGTCGGCTCTATACGTCAGCTTTCGCGTTTCGCAAGGAAAACGGCTGCAGCGGCTTCCTCCAGGCGCGGCGAATCGCGTCGGAGTTGGCTTCTGTATACCTGCGTCTCTTTTTCGATTCCGCCATAATAGAGTGCGAACGCGGGGCTGTATCCGGCGCTAAATTGATGCATAAACAGGCCCAGCGCAACCGCTTCCGCGCACAATGGCATGCGCTGCCATAGCGCCTCTCGCCACGCGATCAAAGCCTGGATGTATTCAATCGTGTCTTCTATGGAAAGGACAAAGGGTCGAATGTCCTCTAGTTCGCCGTATACATATAGATATTCGTCGATGGCTATCTGCAGATCGTGTTTGGAACAGGCCGGCAATGCTACAGCCCCTTCGTTCCTTGGCTGACCATTGGTAGGATGCTGCCGATCTTGGACGATGGCGTCTATCCGCGCCTGATCGGAGGTCAATCGCAATAAGGGATTGTCTTCATCGGATACGCCAGCCAAACGCAAGGCCGCGCGCGCGACAAAATCGCTGTTCAGTTCGATTAGCAGCCAGCGGATCTGCAGCATTTCATCACAATAAGGCACATCCGTCAAATGATCGGCATGCCAGGCGATCTGCCGCTCGGCGAAGCGCAACAGGTCTTCATTTGACTCGATGGCAATTTCCCCCTGCTTTACATAATCGAGCAAGCCGTCGTAGGCGCTCTGGAATATATCATCGGGGCAAGATGGCAACTCATCGGCTTGCGGCTTCGCAAGCGCTTCTTCTTCCAAGGCGAGTTTGTAGTGCCTCTCAACCTCCGCGTTGAACTCAGTCAAGGTCTCCAGAGTGTCTTCCAGGCGCAGGACAAAAGAATTGTCTTCCGCAGCGCCCGCCAGCGCGAGCCCGGCTTTTACTAGAGCGTCGGTCGCAACCTGCTCCAGGAAGATCGCATGCCACCTTGGGCCACGGCAGTTGGGGACTTGCGCCCACGTCTCCGCGCGCCAAGTCATATGAGTGCTGCCGAAATGCGCCAGGTCTGTCGTCGACGAGATGGCGTCGGCTCGCTCCAGGAGAGCCTCATGCTCCGCTGTCATGGCCAGGACTCTCTCTAGATCTGCCGACGAGCATGACGCTGTATCCGGTTCCCATAAACGCAGCCTTTTCTCGCTTTCATCGCTTGCGGCGCCAGCTTCGAGCTCGCGCAGCAAGGTCTCCAGCTCGCTGATACTGCTCGCGATACGGTCGTCATAAACATGTTCATCCTCGCCCAGCCCGTTTATGCGCATGACGCTGGTGGCGAGTACGCTATCCACCGTTCGGTACGTCTTCCAAACGACGCCTAGCGCCTCTTCACAACTTGCAAGTAGTCGCGTGGATTTGCGCCAGGGCGCCAGAGTTTCGTCGTAGGCGTAAAGGCCCTCAACTGTGCTTAGGCGCTCAGCGCCGCCCTCGTTAGCCTGCTGCAAGCCATACAATACACTGAACAGCATCTGCGTCTCGGTTTTGCCACAAGCCTCGTACAGGTTTTCCTGCGCTTGCAGCGGCGCGATCGTCAGAAACGTCATAAGCAAGAGAAGTATCATTGCAGTTCGCATGGGCGGTCCTTTTGCCGTCCAGGTTGCGTATCGCATACATTATATGACTTGGACGGATAGGCGCAAAGGCAAGCCGGGCATGGTCGCCAGGTAAAAGATGAAATCCTGCCTGAAACGGGCTAAGATAAGATCCAGAACGATAGATCTGTGGAGACCCCTCATGTCAAAGGACCGATTGCAGCGTTTTCAAGCCATACTGGCCGACCAGGCCGATCTCGCCTTTATTCCCATCTCGTCCGACTTGCAATACCTGACCGGTGTCCCAAGGGATATTCCCAATTACGGTCACAACATCCACCCGGGCGACTGGCTGGAAGGCGCCTGGATCAGTCCGCATCATGCGCCGGTGCTGCCGCTGCCGCGCATGACCGCTGAATTTGGCGGGCTGAACCAACTGCAGGGCATCGATATCCGCGTGCTGGGAGACTGGGACGAACCCGCCGAGATGGTCAAGGGCATCCTCGCCGATTTCAATTTGCCCGATAATCCACGTGTTGCGATCAGCGACTTCACCCGCGGAGAGACCGTTTCCAATTTGCAGCCACTTGTGTCGGGCGCGACCTGGCTTTCTGCCACCGATTTGCTGCGTCCCTTGCGCGTCATCAAATCGCAGAGCGATATCGACGAGATGAAGGAAGCCGGGCGCATCACCGAAGCGGCTTTCGCCGATACCTTGACGTCGCTGCGGCTGGGCATGACCGAACTGGAAATCGTAGAAGAGGTCAATTTCCAGTTGCGCCGGCACGGCTCGCTGGGCCAGTCCTTCACCACCTCGCTCTATAATTCTGGTCCGGATCATCCGCTGCTCTTCGGGCAGCGCATGCAGAGCTGGCATCGGAAGCTGGATCCGCCGGTTTCGATACTCTTCGACTTTGGCGGCATCTATCAAGGCTGGTGCTACGATTTTGGTCGCACGGTCTTCTTCGGCGAGCCGGACGAAGAGGCGCAGCGGGTTTATGACCTGGTGATGGCGTCGCAGGCGGCGGGCATCGCCGCGCTGAAAGCCGGCGAGTCGACGACAACGGCCACCGATCGCGCGGCGCGCCAGGTGATTGAAGAGGCCGGTTACGGCGAAACCTTTCGACATCGGCTGGGCCACGCCATCGGCATGGACGTGCACGAACCGCCCTTCCTGACCGAAGGCGACGAGACGCCGCTGGAAGAGGGTATGCTCTTCACCATCGAGCCCAGCATCATGCAGATGAACAACTACTCGGCGCGGGTGGAAGATATCGTCGTGGCCCGTCCCGGCGGCGGCGAGAAGCTGACCAATGGCTGGCAAGAGCTGATTGTGGTCAGTTGATTCTTCAACATGTTCCAATGATCGTGTAGGGGTGATCGTGTAGGGGCGAGCCAAGGCTTGCCCGCTTTTGTTTGACCACAGAGGCACCCACTAATTATTGTTAAAATACGTTAATTTATGTGAGTTGACGATAATTTTGAGGCGCCTGTCGTCTCTATGTTCTGTAGATGTGTCAGTATTGGATTAGCGCTCGCGACGCATCCGGGAAAATGCAGAGCGACACTTGGTTATTCTCGTCGCCCTCAGTAGTTGCAAGTAAGTAATGAAAATCAAGAACAGGGAAGAATTGTAGGGGCGTTTCACCGAAACGCCCGCAAAATATATTCTTCTGCTTGGTTTTTCTCTGTGCCCTCTGTGTCCTCCTTTTTTATAAACCGCGTTGCTCATGCAACGAGAAGGCTTATCATTTTGTGTGAGCGCGGCAGACCTTTTCGCTGCCGCCGAGCGGCTGTGGTTAATTTTTTCCATAACTTACTTGCACTTACTTCTGTGTACTCCGCGGTTAGAAAAGGGCGAGCCGCCGGCTCGCCCTTTCTCGTCTTCGTGCTTTTCGTGTCTTCGTGGTGAATATCAACCCACAATCGTATGCGACTGCTCGCGCATGTACTGCTGCAAGTAGTACCAACTGCCGGAGGCTTTGTTGCTACCGGTGCTGCCCTTCCAGCCACCGAAAGACTGATAGCCGGGCCAGGCGCCGGTGGTGGCCCCCGCCTCGCGATTGACATAGAGCACGCCCGCTTCCATATTGTCCAGGAACCAGTCGACCTCGTCTGTATCTTCGCTGTAAATGCCGGCGGTCAAGCCCAGCGCGACATTGTTGGCGAGCTGTATCGCTTCGTCCTTGCCCGCCACCGCGCGTACGGCGACGATCGGCGAGAACATCTCGTGCTGCCAGAGGCGATGGCCGTCGGGCAGATCCGTCACCACCGTCGGCGCTACAAAATAGCCATTGACCCCTTCTATCGTGCCCCCGCCGATGCGGATGTCTCCCGCGCGCATCTCGTCGACATAGCTCTGATAAGCCGCGTAGGCATCGGCGCTGATAATCGGACCCATATAGGTGTCGACAACGGTGGGATCGCCCACCTTGATATCGGCGGTGAGATCGACCAGCTTCTCGACGAAGGCCTCTTTTACGGAGGCGTCAACATAGACGCGCGAGCAAGCCGAGCACTTCTGGCCGGTCAAGCCAAATGCCGAGCGCATCACGCCCAGCGCGGCTTTATCGAGATCGGCCTTGGCGGTGACGATGGCGGGGTTCTTGCCGCCCATCTCGGCGATGACCGGTCGGTAGTAGCCGGCCGCCGTCGTGAAGTTCTTGATGATGCTCATGCCGACATCATAGCTGCCGGTGAAGGTCAAGCCGGCCAGGTCGGGATTGGCGGTCAAGGCCTGGCCGGGCGCGTCGCCGCCAAAAACGACATTGAACACGCCCTTGGGCAATCCAGCGTCGGCCATGCATTGCGCGATCATAGAGGCGGTGAGCGAGCCTTCGGCAGCCGGCTTGAGCACAACGGTATTGCCCGCGATCAGCGCCGCGCCGCTAGGACCGCCCGTGAGCGCCGCGGGAAAGTTGAAGGGACCGATCACGCCCCACACCCCGTAGGGCTTGAGCACGCTGCGGTTGAAGTGCTGGTCGGTCTCGCTGAGCAACTGCCGGTCGAAGCCTTGATTGTCGTGTATGGCATCGACGCAATAGCGGATCAGATCGGCGCTTTCTTCGACATCGCCGATGGCCTCCAGCCGGTTCTTGCCAATTTCCATGCTGACGACGGCGGAGATCTCGAACAGGCGCTCGCTGATTAGATCGGCCACCCGATTGAGCAGGTCAGCCCGTTCGTGCCAAGGGGTATCGCGCCAGCCCGGAAAAGCCGCCTTGGCCGCAGCCACCGCTCGATCGACATGCGCGTCCCCCGCGCGGGCGAAATCGCCCAGAACCCAATCGGTGTTGATCGGCGAGCGATTTTGGAAAACCCCATCGCCTTCTATCCATTCGCCGTCGATATACATGCCATAGGACTTGCCCAGATTGGCTTTGAGCTCTGCGACGTCTTCATCGAAGTATTCGTGCAAAAGCGGGTCGGGGCTGCCCAGCGTCGAATAGGTCACTTTGATATGCTTGCGTTGCTTTGCCATCAGTTCCTCTCCTCAAGCTGCAACTTGTCCCCAGGACAATTTATCTACATAGTACTCGAATCCTGTTGACTGCGCGCCCCGCTTAGATAAATTAACCAAATGTCGGGGCAATTCGCCTTCAGGTCAAATCGTCGCTGTCCATCCTGCGCTTCTTGATGCGCTCGACGCGCATGATCAGGCGCTCGTCCACATCCGGGCAGGCGGCGATGGAATCGTACGTGAGCCAGTCGTTCTCGGCCAATTCGCGCTGTTTTGCCGCCAGCAGCGGCAATACAGATGACAGCGCATAGATGCAGAAGTGCTTGCCCGCCGGGATGCGCAGCTTCGAACTCTCCGTGAGTTCGAAATAGTCGCCGACGGCCATACCACAGACAGATCGTCCTTCGATCCGCTCGACGGTGACACGCAGGTCATAGATTTCAAATGGTCGGCTCATGCAGTGCCTCGCCTTCTAGCGGAAAGCGACCCTAATCGCCTCGGAATTCGTACGCGCCGATATCGCAGGCGGCGCCTTGCGGCCGTGCTATGCCTGTCTGGTCGCTAGCGCTGCAGTGATCGGGATCGGCGGCGTCGATGGCCGGGCTATCCGGCAGCAGCGGGTAATAAGGTGGCGAGCCGTCCTCCGGCTCGACAAGTGTTCCTAGCTTGGGATCCCCGCTAATTGCTGCATCGCAGGAGCCGTCTTCGATCAGGTTGCCGCTGCTTGCGCTCAACGTCTCGGCCAAACAGTCACCACCAGGATTGCCTGCAATTAGACTGTTGTACAGATATGCCGCTGTTTCCTCATATTCCTCAAAAACTACGACGATTCCGCCACCCTCGCTTGCCGAGTTGTCTACGATGGTGAGCTGTGTCATGGTTACTGAGGACGGGAAGAGAAAATAGATATATAGGCCGCCGCCATTTTCAGCAGAGTTGCCGGCAATAGTGCTGTTAACGATGCTTAAATCGGCAAGGCTGAATATCGCGCCGCCAAAGCCGGCCGAGTTATCAACAAAGTTGCTCTCCGCGATGCTCAGCGGACCAAGATTAAGTATCGCTCCACCGGCGCCTTTGGCAAGGGAGCGCTCAAATAAGTGCTCACCAACATCGCCAGACATGCCCAAAGCCGAATTGTTGCTGAAGCTGCTGCCGCTGATAATCAACTCGTCTCCAATATTGCTGATGACGCCGCCCGAGCTTGCCGAGTTGCCGACGAACCGGCTGCCATTGACGATGAGCTTACCGCCTTTGCCATTCACGATCGCGCCGCTAAATTCCTGTGCCGCGTTGTTGGTAAATACACTGTTAGAGATCGCCATCTCGGCGAGATAGCTGCCGCCGTTGAATACTACGCTCGCAGTTTCCGCTGTGTTGGAATCGAATGTGCTGTCTGTGATTTCAGCCTTGTAGCTATTGTTTATGGTCGCGCTATCGCCAGCCGAGTTCTTGATGAAGCTGCAGTTGCTAACTACTAATCTACCTGAGTTGTTAATGGCGCTGCCCCAGCCGTCATTCCTGTTGTGGAGAAATGAACTGCCGGTGACGACTAGCGAACCATTGCTGCTTTTCTGAATCGCGCCCCCGCCGTAATCCGCCAGGTTGCGGTCGAAGCTACTATTTTCAATTGTCAGCGGGTCAATGCTGTCATCATATATAGCGCCACCGGAGCTGCCAGCGCTGTTGCCCGTGAATGTGGAGTCGGTGATCGTAATAGCGCCGTCATCAGTCCTAATAGCGCCCCCGGCGTTCGCCGCCGAGTTGTCAATGAAATTGCTTTTGCTAATGTTAAGCAAGCCGTCGTTGTAAATGGCGCCGCCGAAGCCACCTGGCAAACCGTCGCTGGCGGCGCTGTTACTGGAGAAATGGGTACGAGTTATATTAAGTTCGCCGTGATTGGAGATAGCGCCACCGCCCGCGCCAACTTCGCCTCCCTTAGCCAGGTTGCCATCAAAGCTGCCGTCCGTAATTTCCAGTTTGCCAGCGTTGTAGATCGCGCCTCCTCCAGCTGCGAAACCTGCCGTCAGGTTCAAGCGGTTTATCGAAAGACTACCGTCGCTCACGTAGAAGATGCGGAAGAGCTTATCCCCGCTTATGCTGTAGCCACCGCCTTCAATCGTGATATCGGAGGTGATTTGAGGCAGTTCGGCAGCGAGCGCGATGTCGCCGCTTAAGTGAATGGTATCGGCGCCGCTACCGGCCGCGCAGCCGCGGACGGCCGCATCGCTTTCGGCGGCCTGGATCGCATCAGGCAGTAGACAATTCTCGTCAACCATGATGTCTGCGGCGACTACCCTATGCGCTGGCGATAAGAGAATCAGTGCCAGCAGCAAGCCTGTGGCGAGAGCCCAAGTACGCGAAAATCCGGTGACGACTGCCCGCCTGTGTCTCATACTCCCTATGACCGACGCACCTGGCGGGGCAGCAAACACTTGACCCTCGATAGCCGCTATGGCCGTAGACAAGGGAATCATGCTGGGACCAGCAGCTTAAGACAAACATCGCGCACAATAAATTCCTCTCCGGGATTGAGCGTCATGGGATTGAGACGAAATCGCGTCTCGTCCACCTCAAAGACCGAGATGGCAGGTTCGCCCTCCAGGAAGGCGGCGACCAGGTCGCTGGCGGACCTGCCTAGCACATCCGGATCGACGCTGATCAGGCACCAGGGCAAAGGCTGGTTGGCTTCGTTGGGAAAGTCATGTTCAGCGCAGACGCCGGGCAACGGATTCAAGGCGTCGCGCCACAGTCGCACGCAGTCTTCGCAATAGGCTTCGCGGGCGGCGTGGTCCATCTCCAGGTAGCGTTCGACAGCCGCCAGCAGGCCCATCATCTCTTCCTTGCCGACCTTTAAGGGACGTCCGAGTCCGTGGTTGGGCACGCTGATGACGCGGATCGATTCGATCATGTCTCGGCGGCCCAGCATCAAGCCCGTGGGCTGCGGCCCCCGCAGGTCCTTGCCGCCGCTGAAGAGCGCCAGCGCCGCGCCCATCTCTGTGAAGCGCCAGAGATTCTCGGGTGGCGGCAACTGCGCCGCCGCGTCCACCACCACCGGCAGCTTATGCTCGTCCGCGATGGCGATGACTTCTTGAAGTGGCGTATCGGTCTCCTCGACCAGCCTGCCCGCGAACCAGAATATGCAGGCGGTCTTTTCGTTGATGGCGTCGCGCAGGGCCGTCGGCGTCGGATCAATCTCGACGAAGCGCATGCCCGTCTGTTGCACGGCGAAGTCGTAGCCGTTGCGCTGGTTGCGATGCACGATGGCTTCGTTCTTGAGCGATGCGATCTGCGGAAAATCCATCCCGACCTCGGGATGGTGGTACAAGACGCAGGCGGTCGCCGCCAGCATGACGCCGGCGGCGGCGCCGGAGGTGACATAAGCGGCTTCGTTCCTGGTGAGGTCCGCGATGCGCTCGCCCACTCTACGCTGCAACAATGGCAAGTCTATGAAGCAGCCGGCGGCCTCGTTCATGGCTCGCAGCACTTCCGGCGGCATCAGCGAACCGCCAAGTTTGGTCAAGGTAGCGTTGGCATTGATAATCGGGCGAATGCCCAGGGCGTCGTAATGGCTCATGTTAGACGATTTCCTTCGGATAGCGGATTTCCCAATAGGATGGTGGCGCGTCTTCCCATGCGGGCGCGGAGCGGCCGTTGAGGTCATAAACGATCTCGCCGGCGCGCAGCGTCATTTCACAGCTCAGTTTGCGACTGCCGTTCAGGCGCGCCTGGCCGCAGTCTACATAGCCGAAGTCGCCCTCGCATAGCTCGAGAACCGCGATGTCCGCCTCGGCGCCGATGCTCAAATGACCGAGCTCCGGATGACCGATCTCTTGGGCCGGGGTCACAGTGGAGCGATAAATGACCTCGGCCAGCGGCATGCCCATGCACAGCAATTTGGACATGGTCGTCAGCATGTCATGCACCACGCCGTTGACATTGCCGATGTGCAAGTCGGTACTGATGGAATCGGGCGCTAAGCCGCCCTGAAAAGCGGGGATGGCTTGGCGGAACCAGAAGCTGCCCGCGCCATGGCCCAGGTCGAAGATGATGCCGCGTTCGCGCGCCTCGAACATGAAATCGGCCGGTTCGTTCCGGTCATTCAAGATCGGGAATTGCTGGGCGTAGACATGGGTGTGGATATCGCCGGGCTGCATTTTCCGCAGCATTTCTTGATAGGTCCGTCCCGGGCGATGCCAGAAATCGACCATCAGGGGTTTGCCGCAGATGGCGGAGGCTTCCAGGGCGCGGTCGACGGCCGCCCAGGGCGGATGCGCCTCGTCAAAAGGCTGTGATACCCAGTAGTGAGCCGTCTTGATGCCGACGCAGTTTTCGGGGTAAGCGAGCACGATGGACGCGGCCAACTCCGGGTCCATCTCGCTGATGTCCTGCTCAAAGGGTCCCACCATGCCCGACTTGACAATGTTGATGTAGGCGTAGATGCGCGTTCGCGACCGGTCGATGACCGTCCGCTTGAAGTGCAGGAAGTGCTTGGCGCCGGCAGTGCCAGTATCGACGACAGTGGTAACGCCGGAGCGAAAACAATGGTGGTCGGCGATCACGCTCAAGGTCTCCGGTTCCCGGGTGTGATAGACATGGACGTGCATGTCGATCAAGCCGGGTGTGACGATGAGTCCGGCGACATCGATGCTTTGCGCTGCTTGAGCGCTGGGGATGTCTTGGGCAACTTGGGCGATTCTGCCCTCGCTGATCGCGATATCCCTGGCCGCGTCGATCCCGTTGGTCGGGTCGATCAGGCGGCCGTGTTTGAGTAGCAAATCGTATTGTGTCACGGGAACGATCCTGGCTGCTGCTTGCAAAATGCGTGATTCACTCGGCTCATGTTTAACACAGGTTGCATAAAATCACCACAATGCCCGATGGTGTATCTGCGCAATCGCTTCGCAAAGTAGATCAAGCACAGCCGCCGAGCCTCTTTGTTAATAAACCGCGTTGCTCATGCAACGAGAAGGTTTATTGTTTTGTGTGAGCGCGGCATACCTTTTCGCTGCCGCCGAGCGGCTGTGGTGAGAACGTTGTTTGATGCGACTGCCTGGCGCTCTTGGCGTCGCGAGGGCTGCGGTCGTTCTGCCGACGGAGAATATGTTATGCTCATACCAGCCGGAAACTTGCGTGGGGAGTTGAAGATGGGCGAATTCAGAGATCAGGTTGCACTAATCACCGGGGCTTCAGGGCTGCTCGCTTCCGGCGTCGTGCCGGTTTTTCGCGCCGGCGGCGCATCGCTGGTTTTGACCTGTGGTGACGAGCGGCTGTACGAACGTTTCCCGGATCTGGCGAGCGATCAGGCGCACCTGTGCTATCCTGCGACGGACTTGTCCGATGCCGAGACGGTTGACGGCCTGGTCGCGGCGGCTGTCGAACGGTTCGCTCGCATTGATGTCCTGGTGAACATCGTGGGAGGCTGGGATGCCGGACAAGCTGTGCACGAGACGAGCGTTTCTACCTGGCAGACGATGTTTCAGATGAACGCGACGATCGCGTTCTTGATGAGCCGGGCAGTGATCCCGACCATGTTGGAACAAAGTAGCGGCAAGATCATCAATATTGGCGCGCGTCCTGGCCTGCGCGCGAGCGGGCAGGACGCCGCTTACGCGGCCTCAAAAGCGGCGCTGCTGCGTCTGACCGAGAGCATGTCCGAAGAGTACAAGCGGCGGGGAATCCGCGTGAACGCGGTGCTGCCCTCGGCCGTCGTGACAGAAGAGCAATTCGCGGAAGATCCGCATTCGGGCGTTACGCCCGCTCAGCTCGGTAAAGTGATCGCGTTTCTCGCTTCCGATGCGGGCAGCATCATCAACGGAGTCGCCATCCCTGCCTACGGTACAAAATTTTGACGCCATCCGCGGCTTTTATAGACCGGGCGGATCCGGCTGATGGAGCAATTGTCAATTGGACAAAGCCCCGGGCTATTAGCCTAGTCAAAGCCCCAGCGCTGCATCCTCGCCAAAATATCGCGCAAATGCTCGTAACGCTTGCGCCGTTCGGCAGTGGTCAGCCTGTTCCATTTCTTGCGTGTCATTTCTCGGTCAATGCGACGCAGGTTGCGTTCGAACGGGGTATCTTGATTCTCTTCCAGCGCCGGGAAGTCCGACAGCTCCCGTCTCAGCCGACTGATTGACCAAGGCTGCGACAAGCCGGTTTGGCCATCGATGTCGCCCTCAGCGGCTTTGCGGAGCCAGCGACCTTGCTCCGCCGTTTCAAGATGCGCCACCAGCTTGTGATGTCCAAACGACAGTTTGTCGGTACGTACCGAAAAATGGACATTCCGCGCGACATAGCGGTAGTCGTAGAGCGTCTTCACTTCGTAATTCAGCGCCTTGGCGATGTCTTCGTGCTGCCCCCACTGGTTCGTCTCACCTTGCAGGAGCCAGTCTCCAATCAGCCACTGAATGGAATGGTCCAGCCGGAAGAGCAATTGGCCCAGCAGCTCCCAATTCCGCTTATTCCCGGGCAGACCGGCGGGGTCGATGCCTAGCCCGGTCAGGCGATAGTCGTAAGCGCGGATGGAACCGTCTCCGACCACCGCGACCTCCGCCGCGGCCAAATTCGTCGCTTCAATATCCCCGAACCACTGATCGACCGCTTCGCTGGCAGACGCGCCAAAGGTGGCGCCCGCCACTTCTTCATAAGAAACGCGCGGCAAGTCCTCCAGCTTCGGCAGCGCCGATTTGCTGCGATCACGATTTCGTCGGCTTGACATGTTTGATTGCCTCCAGGAATGTCTTGAGGAGATTCCAGCCATGCCGGGCGGCGGGCGATCCGGGCGCATAATTCCAGATCGTGCGGTGCACGCGGCTGCTTTCTGTCCAGATGGTCGATTGCGGGATGGGGTCCCAAACTAGATCACCGTAGCTCTCTTTCAGTTCTGCCAGATTGTCCCGATGCTCAAGCGTTCCATGACGATAGATATTCGGCAGAATGCCCAGGTTGGCGATGGGCGCAAAGTTGAATTGGCTGCGGTAACGCTCGTTCTCTTGGCGGTGCATAAAGCTGTTCTGCAAACCGCGAAAACTGAGGTATTCGCATTTTGTCGGATACAGAATTGCGTCGGTCGCCAAATAGATGGCGCCATGCAGCAGCGACGGCGTCGGCGACGTGTCAACAATCACGAAGTCGACGGTATCTTTCAGTTCGGTGAAGCGGCGGACGAATGCCAGCGCATCCTTCGAATTGCTGGCGATACTTTGCGTTTCCACATTCGACGGCAAGAGGAATAGTTGCCCTTTTACCTCGCGCTTTGCATACTCGTAGATCTCTGGATTGACAAAGCGCAGGACGTTGCGAAAGGGATTGCTGCGAACGATCAGGTCATATAGACCGGGCGCTTGCTCGAAGCCCATGGTCTCTGTCAAAGAAGCCTGCGCGTCAGCATCTACCGCGACCACTCGAAAGCCTGCAACCGCCAACCCGGACGCCACATGAAACGAGATTGTGGTCTTCCCAACGCCGCCTTTTTCATTGAGAAGCGTGACGATTCTCACAGATTCACACCCTTAAGCACGCCAAATTGTCAAATGCGCGCAAGGAAAATTATCCAGCGTAATTTCCCCTTTAATTTTACAGTATAAATTAAAATACACTCGGCCTAGATTAGCTGCAACAAGACGCTTTAGCGCCTGACCACGATCTCCGCTAGGGATTTTTTCTCGATGACCGGCACCTTGGCATCCGCCGCTGGATAGCCGACCGGGATCAAAACATAGGGCCGTTCGTTGGGCGGTCGTTCCAGTATCTCGCGCAGGAATTGCATCGGGCTGGGCGTATGCGTCAATGTGGCCAGCCCGGAAATGTGCAGCGCGCTCAGCAGGAAGCCGACGGCGATGCCAACGGATTCTTCGCTGTAGTAATGTTTGATTCGCCGTTCCTCGCCCGTCGCCGCGTCCAATTCGACGCCGTAGGCTTGCCGAAAGACCACAATCAAGTAGGGCGCGTCTTCGATATGCGGCTTGCGCCAGTCCGTGCCCAGATGCGCCAGGGCCTCCAGCCATTCCTGGCTCATGCGTCGCTCGTAACTCTCTTTCTCTTCGGCTTCTGCGGCGATGCGAATCTCGCGCTTCACCGCCGGATCGCTGACAACGACAAAGGTCCAAGGCTGCTGGTTGGCGCCGGAGGGGGCGGAACCCGCCACCTTGAGCGCGTTGTCGATCAATTCATACGGAACCGCCCGCGCGGAAAAATCCCGCACCGTTCGCCGCGTCAGCATCCGGTCCCTATGGACGCGCGAGCGTCGCAATTGCTCGAGGTCGTCCATCGTTTCGAAGTGCAAGCTCTCGAATCGCGCCTTAGTCGTCATGAAAGACACCTTCTATTCTATGGTCGGGAATCAGCCGCAGCGCGGCAACGCATTGCTCTGCCGCGCTCATACCAAACTATAAGTGTTCTCCTGTAGCGAGCAAGGCGATGAATTAAAGGTAGACATCCAGGTCATTTGCGCTGACTACCTGCCCGTCATATCTTGCCTCGATCTCGCCGACGAGATCGGCCGCCGTCGCCCCCCAAAAAAGCTGATGATAAAGTACCAGCAGGCCCGGGCGAATCTCCTTTGCCAGGTCCGCCAATTCCTCTGTTGAGGTGTGCACGCGGCTGTGATACGCTTGCCAGGCGGCCGGGCGGCCGGGGAACTGCGCCGACGAATAGACCTCGTGCGCGAGGATGTCGGGGCTGCCCGCCCATTCCACGAATCCTGCTACCGGCTTGGTATCGCCCGAAACGACAATCGTCTTGTCCGGGCTGACAAACTTGTAGCTGAAGGCCTCCATATCGCCGTGATCCGCCTGGATGGCGTAGACCCGCACGCGATCATCGGCGTAGACCTGTCCAGCCTGAACCGCCCTGACATCTGCCAGGTAACCGCCGGGCGTCGCCGGATGCGCGCTTAAGTGCTCGCGGGTATTGACACTGTAGGCAGCTTGAATATGCTCGACCATACCCTTCAAGCCCCGCGGACCGAAAGCGGCGACCTTCTCTTCGCGGCCATGTATCCAGGGCGTGAACAACAGATCCGGCAATCCAACGCTGTGATCGGCATGCAGATGCGTCACGAACAAGCGCGTCAGATCGACCGTCGACCAGTTGATGATCCCGGCCGCGCTCGCTTCCACGACGCGTTGCACCACGCCGTGACCGCAATCGACCAGATAGGGGCGATCGTCGACGGCGATGGCCAGGCCCGCGCTCGCGCGATCGGCTTCGGCATTGGGCGTCCCGCTGCCCAGGACGACCAGCTGCGTCCGGCTCATGACAGCCAGCGCCGCCGCAGATAATGAATCTTCTCCATCAGGTGATCGGGTCCCCCACCCTCGTGATCGTTGTAATAATAGACCTTGATGTCCTTTGGACTCGAAACATGGTTGTACGAGGCGAAAACGGTCGAAGCCGGGCAGATGGTATCCATCACGCCCACCGAATAAAGCGCTTCCGCTTGCATGCGCGCGGCGAAGTTCACGCCATCGAAATAGCTCAGCGTCTCGAAAACCCGGTCAATCTTCTCGCGGTGAATCTTGAGATAGCGCGCGATCTCCGGATAAGGATCGCGCGGCGTGACCTCCACAGCGCGCCGAAAATTGGACAGAAACGGCACATCTGGCATACAGATCGCTACATCCGGCACCAGTCCTGCAGTCGAGACCGACAGAGCCCCGCCTTGACTGCCGCCGGTCACCGCAATGCGCGCGGGATCGACCTCGCCGCGGCTGCGGATGGCCTCGACCGCCCGCGCGGCATCGACGTACACGCGACGATAATAATAGGTCTTCGGATCCAGGATGCCCTGCGTCATGAATCCCGGCGTGAAAGGATTGGCGCCATTGGGCATATCGGGCGTATCCCCGCGCAGAAAGGCGCTGCCCTGTCCGCGCGTATCCATCACCAGATAGGCGAAGCCCGCCGACGGAAACGCCAGCCAGTCCACCGGAAGTCCCCGTCCGCCGCCGTATCCGATATATTCGACCACGCCGGGCAGCGGACCACACGCGCCGCGCGGCAGCATATACCAGCCTTTGATGCGGTCGCCGTTGAAGCCCGAAAAACTCACGTCAAAGACATCCAGCGTTTCCAAACCGGCATCGACCGGTTCAAATACGGCGTTCAGTTCGTGAGCGCGCGCCTCATCCAATGTGCTCGCCCAGAAAGCGTCGAAATCCGCCGGTTCGTCGCGCGCTGGCCGATAGACTCGCATTTCTTCCAGCGACATGTCCAACAAAGGCATCATCCGTCTCCTTTGATCGTATTCCGTAGGTCAGACGATTATAGCGATGATCGGCTCATAAGCGTATCGGAGAGCATAGCCCGGCCGTGACAGAATCGAGCAAACTCTACCCGACGTATGACGTTCGGGAGGCAGAATGTATAATCCCTTGGCTGACGCTGGATATGTCGAAATGAATGGCGAAACGAGCGAGATGCAGTTTCTGGATGCGCGCTACTACCTCAGCGAGGTCTATCCCCGCTTGAAACTGCCCCTGCCGGATGCCTATCCCCTGGTCCGTCTTGACAGTGCGGCGGGATATCATAGCCTGGGCTCGCACCCGCTGCTGATGCTGGTGGCATTGACCGGCACGGGCAAATCGACGACCTTGGCCTGTTTGCGGCAGAACTTGGGACCTGAGGGCATGGGCGTCATTCCCTCGCGCCGCGAGCTGGCCGATTGGATCGCCCTGCCAATGATGCAAACGCTGAACGGAGAAGCGACGCGTCCGGTCGCCGATCGCGTGCGGCGCTTTGCCTACACCAGGTCCTTTGCCGAGCGCGTGCCCGGCGGCATGGCGGCGGCCTTTTCCTGGCTCTATCTGGCCGATAGCTTTAGCGACCTGGTCATTGCCGAGGGCATCCGCGGCGGGAACGAGATGCGCCATGCCCTGACGCGCTTCCCCGCTTGGCGCATCGTCGAATTGACGCTGGATCCCTTGACGCGACTGCGCCGCTTGAGCGAACGACGCGACCGCTTCGATCGCGCCGCCGGCGCTGCCGATCTGTCCTTCTTGCCCTGCGAACTGCGCGAGGAAGCGCAAACGATGCTCGCGGCGGGCGAAATCGACGCCAGGGCGATAGCGATCATGGGCGCGGAGGTAGAGAATTATGGCTTGTTGCCATTCGCGGCCGGCCATCAATATCGCAATTATCATCGTATAGCCGTGGACCAACGCAGCCCGGAACAGGTCGCGCGGGAAGTGGCGCAGATTGTGGAAGCGATTGCGAATGCTCAAGGTTAGAGACATACGGGCCCTGCCCTTTGAAGTGCCGCTGCAGCAGCCCTTGAAGTGGGGCCGGGCAGACGAACTGCGGGCGCTGGAGCACGTATTGATTCGCGTCGAACTTTCGGACGGCAGCATCGGCATTGCCGAAGCCGCCCCGCGACCCAGCATCTATGGCGAGACCCAAGCCTCGATCGCCGCCATCGTGGAATCGTACCTGGCCCCGCTGCTAAAAGGCGCTGAGTTGGGGTCCTTTCAATGCGTCGCCAACCTGAGCAAGCGGATGGACCAGATCAAGAACAACAACACTGCCAAGGGCGCGACCGACATGGCGCTGCATCAGGCGCTTTGCCGCGCTACCGGGACGACGCTGGCGGGGCACCTCGGCGCTGCGCGCCAGCGAATCCGGCTCAGTTATATCGTCAGTACCGGCGCGGCGGATGCGGTCCTGGCCGATGTAGCGGACGCTTATCGCGCTGGCCTGCGTGTATTCAAAGTGAAAATCGGCAAGGACATCGCGACAGTGACCGAGACCATTCGGGCGCTTGTCGCGCGCTTCCCGGCCGCTCAATTCTATGTCGATGCCAACCAGACGCTCGACGAAGACAGCGCGGCGGGCACATTGAATGCCCTGCACGACTTGGGTGTGATTCATTGTGAAGAAGCGCTGCCGGTGGAACGCATCCGCGCGCGCCGGGCATTGCGGGGGCGCTGCCGAATGGCGATCATCGCCGACGACTCGGCATTTACGCTGGCGGACCTGCGGCGGGAACTGGAATTTGATACCTTCGACATCCTCAATATCAAGACAGCGCGCACCGGTTTCTCGGCTTCCAGTGCCATGTTGCAAGCCTGCGCCAAAGCGGGCAAAGACGTGATGGTAGGTTCGCAGGCTAGCTCGCTGCTGGGTTGCTTGCATGCCGCCATATTTGCGGCGCAGGCGCCTGTAACCTGCGCCAGCGAATGTAGCTTCTTCTTGAAGACCGACGCCGATCTATCCCTCGCGCCAACCATCAGGGATGGCTGGCTGTCTTTGGCGGAGGCGGGGGCGGCATTGGAGGAGCTCATCGCGGCGTCGATTTGACAGGGCCGAGCGGGCCCGACGCGGCGGCGGCCATCTAAAGCTCGAAGGGAACGAGGAGATCAAGCGATGAAAATACTCATTATGACGGATATGGAAGGCGTCAGCGGCATCGTCGCTTGGAGCCAGGTCAATGGCGGCGCGCCCATGTATGAAGAGGGCCGGAAGCTCTATACCGAGGAGATCAATGCCGCTGTCCGCGGCGCCAAACGCGCCGGCGCGGAAGAAATCGTGGTGGTCGATTGCCACGGCGCCGGCGGCGACTGGTCCTTCAATTCCCTGGTCCCGGAACTGCTGGATACCAACTGCACCTGGGTCGCCCATCATGCCTGGTCGCGCTATACTGAATTGCTGGAAAAGGGCGCCGACGCCTGCCTGCTGGTCGGCATGCACGCCCGCAATAACACGGCGGATGGCGTCATGTGCCATACCATTTCGACGGTCAAGTGGCACAACCTCTGGTTCAATGACGATCTGGTGGGCGAAGTCGGCGTCAACGCCGCCCTCTGCGGTCATTATGCTTGCCCGGTGCTGCTCGTCACCGGGGACGAGGCCGTTTGCCGCGAAGCGACCGGGCTTTTGGGCGCGGGATTGACCACCGTCGCCGTGAAAAAGGGCTTGAGCCGCTATTCCGCTCGGCAGATCCCGCCACTGCGCGCGCGTGAGATGATCGAGGACGGCGCTTTCCGCGCCTTGGGGGACCTGACGGCCGTTGCGCCCTACGTGCCGGCCTCTCCCGTGACCATCACTGTTGAGGTTGACCAGGTGGAGAAGATGGAGGAATTCCGCGGCCGGCCGGGCGTAGAACTGGACCGCAATTTGCAGAAGGTATACAGTCGCGCCCAAAACTGGCAGGGCGCCTGGGACCAAATCTGGCACTGGTGACGCCGGCTATAGATTGTATTGCTTGACCAACGTGGCTATCTGCTTCTCGGTTTGCTCGAGCAAGCGTCGCGTCATCGCCAGGCCGGAGTTCTGCCCTTTGTCTTCCGTACTGTCGATCTTCTGACGCAGCTTTTCCGCAGCGCTGAATAGCTGACGCAGCTTGTCGGCGCTCTCTTCGGGCAAGCCTGTCAAGTCGGGCGGCTCAGTGATCATTCTAGCAAGCCCCCCTGACTTGCCGCCTGTGGGGCCTTTGACGGCTTGGCCCGCGCTCTTCTTGCCCTGTTGGCGCTTCTGGCTTTCCAGGACCTTGGTGGAAACGCCGGTGGACAACACGGTGATGCCACCTAATTGCTCGTCATAGATGGCGCTGCCTTCGATGACGAGCATATCGTCTTCATTTTCCAGCGGCTTCTCCACTTTCCGCCAATGTCGTAGCCCCATGAAAACGTAATATCTGGTGACATCCTCGACTGTATCGAAGGGCGGCACGCCCTTTGGGTAGGGAGGCGCTTTCACATCCTGCTGTTCGATGACCGTCATGACGCTGCTGCCCTCGATATGCAGCGCGCCGGGACGACCGATCAAGTTCACTGTCAGGTTATTGATCCGGCCGGGCGCTTCGCGCAGCGCTTCCATGTGCGAGAGGCGCTCTGCCCAATCGATACCAGGCGGCATAATGGAACCGTCGCCGTGTTTGCCGAAATTGGGAAAAACGCGCGCGAGCGAATCCGGATCCATCTCGCCTTTCGCCAAAAAGAAAAATACGCCGCCTTTGGTGCGGCGCCGCTTTTTGTCATGGGTCAAGATACCGCCGGCGGCTTCCGCCGCTTCGGTGTCCGCCAGAATCTTCTCGACAAAGGCCGGACCGCATATCTCGATCATCTGAGTGATCTGTCGCATGGGCTTGCCCGTCTTTTCGCCCAGTTTCTCGCCGATTTGCCTGGCCAGATTCTCGATCTCGTCAGCCGGAATCGCTTGGCGAGCAACCGCCTCGGGTTCAGGATTCACAGTTGTATTGTTGTCTGCATGCACTTGTCACCCGCCTTCGCGCCCACGCGAACGGTCGCGATAGCTCCAGTCCGCTTCGTCATGGCATCACCACAATTAGTCTACGGGCAAACGCCGCTAAAGACAACGATTGCCCTTGAATACATGGCCCCGGCGCCTAGGCAGATATCAAGCTGAACAGCCAGCCCAAGACCAGGAGCAGGCCGAATTGCCCGTGCAGCTTGGCGGTGCGTCCTTGCGCCTGGTGCAAGAGCGGCACTGCGCGGCTGGTCCTGACGATGCGGATCAGGCGCATGGCCTCGGGCAATGTGATGAGCGTCAAGAGGGTGGCGACGGGCAAAAGGCCGGCAGCCGTGACGAGGGCCTGCGCGGCATAGGCGCCCAAGACCAGGAAGACATACTCGGCGCGGGCGAAGCGGATGCCGAAGCGGACAGCCAGCGTACGTTTGTTGACGGCACGGTCGGCATCCATATCGCGGATGTTGTTCGCGTGCAGGATAGCCGCGACCATCAAGGCGATGGGCAAAGCGATCAGACAAAGCTCGGCCAGGCGCGGCTCGTCAACTGTTGGCGACATTACATAGTAGGCGCCGACAACGATTGCGGGACCCATGAAGATGGCGACGGCGATCTCGCCCAAACCATGATAGGCCAGCGGAAAGGGACCGGCCGTATAGCTTATCGCGACCAACACGCCGCCAATGCCGATGATCCAAAGCAGGGGACCGCTCTGCGCCAGCAGGAACAGGCCAATCAGGCATCCGGCCACGGTCGTGAAAACCGCGCCGTTGCGGACGCTGGCCGGCGCGAGGATCTTGTTCTTGATGGTCATGCCTTGACCCGCCTGCTTGAGCCGGTCGGCGCCGCGGCGGTAGTCCATGTACTCGTTGATCAAGTTGGCGGCGCTTTGCAGCAAGAGCGTGCCGATCAGCGCCAGCAAGAAAACCGGCGCGTCAAAGACGCCGTCGTCCAGCGCGGCGATGCCGGCCAGGCCCATCGGCACATAGGTCGCGGTGAAGACGCGCGGACGGAGCGCTTGGTACCAGGCTTGTGCGGTCGATCGCTGCATGTCCGTTCTATCCTAGCTATCTCGAACTGCCTCAAGTATATGCGGATTGAGCCGCCAATTGCAGGCTTGGCGCGTAGACCTTGACGATGAGTTCCCGCGCTGGGGTGTATAATCGACTGTGGAGAGGGGCAAAGGGCATAGCACTTGAAAGTTTTGACAGTTGCGGCCACCGACCGCCTCGGCGGCGCGGGAATCGCGGCCTATCGTACCCATCGTGCATTGCGTGATGCCGGCGTCGAGGCGCAGATGCTGGTATGGCGAAAGACAACCTCGGACCGGACCGTCCATCGTTTGGCGACGCGGTTCAACCTGTGGGCGCGGGCGCGGCGAAAGCTGGCGGCGCGTCGTCACCAGGGCCTGCTAAAGTCGCATCCGCGCATAGGGGGCAGCGCTTACTGGAGCTTGAACCTGTTCAACTACCCGATTGCGCCCGTGATCAACGGCTTCGACGCCGATATCGTGCATTTGCATTGGCTGGGCGACAACTTTATGCCGATTCAGCAACTCGCGTCAATCGAGCAGCCGCTTGTCTGGACCTTGCACGATATGTGGGCGTTTACCGGTGGATGTCACTATGCCGGCGAGTGTATGCGCTTCCTGGAAACTTGCGGGAACTGCCCGCAGCTAGCTGAGCCAGGGCGCGATGACATCAGCGCCCGGGTCAACAGACAGAAGCGCAGCGCCTGGGCACAGGTCCCGCTAACGCTGGTCTGCCCCAGCGGCTGGCTGGCGCGCTGCGCCGGCCAAAGCGCCGTCATGCGCGACAAACGCATAGAGGTCATCCCCAATCCCATCGATACTGCCGCGTTCAAGCCGCTGGACCGGCGTGAAGCGAGATATGCCTTCAACTTGCCGCTGGACAAGAAACTGGTGCTGTTTGGCGCCGTCGACGGCACTGCGGATCCTCGCAAAGGCTTTGCCTACCTGCGCGAGGCATTGAGCGCCTTCGCGGAGAGCGATGGCGTGGAACTGGTCATATTCGGCGCGGACAATGAGGACAATGGAGGGTCAATAGACCTTGATGTACCCATGCACCGCATCGGCATACTACGCGACAACGTGAGTTTGAATCTACTCTATTCCGCATGCGATGTTTTTGTTCTGCCGGCATTGCAAGATAATCTGCCCAACACCTTGCTGGAAGCGCTGGCCTGTGGGACGCCTTGCGTCGCCTTTGATACCGGGGGCATCGGCGATTTGCTGCAACATCAAGAGAACGGGTATCTCGCTCAATTGGCGGATGCCGAGGATCTGCGGCAAGGCATCGAATGGTCGCTGGCCCAAGAATGGTGGCCGGAGCGGATCCATCAGCGGGTGGCGGAACGATACGCGGCGGAGCGTATCAGCGAGCAGTATATCGGACTCTATCAGTCGATACTTGGCGGTCTCTCGTGAGCGACATCCCAAGCGTAAGTTTTGGCCTTATCGTTCTCAATGGCGAGCCATTTATCCGCTATACCTTGCGCGCGCTCTACCCCTACGCCCGCGAGATTATCGTGGTCGAAGGCGCCACGCCCGGCGCGCGCAATATCGCGACTGCCCAGGGCCATTCGCGCGATAGCACGCTGGAAACGCTGCAAGACTTCAAAGGGAATGAAGACCCCGACGACA
Source organism: Chloroflexota bacterium (assembly GCA_026708115.1). Classification (GTDB taxonomy): domain Bacteria; phylum Chloroflexota; class Anaerolineae; order Aggregatilineales; family Phototrophicaceae; genus UBA6055. Next base: position 65,488 of record JAPOVL010000025.1, on the reverse strand, counting down.
AGCTGCAAATCGTCACGCGCGACGGTTTCTGGAGCGAAAAGGACGAGATGTCGCAAGCCTATGCCGAGCGCGCCACCGGCGACTATCTGTGGCAAGTCGATGTCGATGAGTTTTATCAGCCCGAGGACATGGAAACCGTGCTGGGGATCTTGGCGGCCGACCCGAGCATTACCGCCCTGTCCTTCGACACGATCACCTTTTGGGGCGCGCCCTGGTACACGGTCGACAGCTGGTACTTGCGGCGCGGCGCGGCTGAATATCATCGTTTGTTCAAGTGGGGCGCGGGCTATCGCTACGTAACGCATCGTCCCCCGACCGTGGTGGACGAGAAAGGCCGCGACCTGCGCGAGGGCCGCTGGCTTCGCGGGGCGGATTTGCGGGAACGCGGCATCCGCATGTATCACTATTCGCTGCTGTTGCCCAAGCAGGTGCTGGAAAAATCGGAGTATTACAGCCGCGCCCAATGGGCGAGACGGCAGGGGGCATTGGATTGGGCGCAGCAAGCCTTTCTGGCGCTGGAGCGTCCCTATCATTTGCATAACGTCGACGAATATCCCGGCTGTCTTGATCGTTACCGGGGCGAGCATCCGCCGCAGGCGCTGCAAATGTGGCGTGATATCGGCGCGCCTGACAGCCCTTACGAGCTACGTCCCAGGGACGATGTCGAAGCCTTGCTTAATTCCTGGACCTACCGAGTTGGACGCTGGCTGGTGATGCGCGCCGATCGGCCGGCGCAATTCCTGCAAATGCTGCGGCGACGCCTGACTCAAGCGCTTGCGCGGTCTACGCCTCGAATTCTCAAAGACTTCATCAAGCGCCGCTGATGCGACAATCGAATTAATCGGCGAATTGCGGTATGCTCTGTGACACTACCGAAGCGAGAAACGAGCGACCAGAGATGAATGCCCATACACACGCAACCTTGATCGAGCAAGACAGACAGCAATTGCATCCGATGTACCACCCCTCACGGACCGAGAACGCCGTCATGGTAGAGAAGGGCGATGGCGTCTGGCTATATACGACTGACGGCCGCAAGATCCTTGATTCTATGGCCAGCCTCTGGAATGTGAACATTGGCTACGGCAACCGCGAGTTGGCGCAAGTCGCCTATGAACAGATGTTGGATATCGCCTACAGCTCTGGCTTCGCCGGCATGACGAATCCGCCCTCGGCGGCATTGGCGGACAAGCTGGCGGGTTTCTTCCGCCCCAATATGAATTTCACCAATTTCACATCCGGCGGTTCCGAATCCAGCGATACTTCATTCAAGACGGCGCGCTTTTACTGGTATCAGCTGGGCAAGGTGAAGAAGACCAAGATCATTTCGCGCTTGACCGGCTATCACGGGATGACGCTGGCTGCCACCAGCGCGACGGGCATGAGCAAGTTTCACACCATGTTTGGCGGCGTGATGCCCGGTTTCATTCATGTGCGCAATCCCAATCCCTATCGCTATGAGGGCGAGCTCCGCGAGGGCGAAACTGTGGCGGGGGCGGCGGCGCGCGAACTGGAAGAGGCGATCTTGCGCGAAGGACCGGACACGGTAGCGGCTTTCATCAGCGAGCCGATTCAGGGCGCGGGCGGCGTCATGATCGCCGATGAAGGCTACTTCGATCTGGTGACGGCGATTTGCAAGAAATACGAGGTGCTGTTCATCGCTGACGAAGTGATCTGCGGCTTTGGGCGCACGGGCAACTGGTTCGGCTGCGACGCCTTCGGCATCAATCCCGATATCATGCAATTCGCCAAAGGCGTGACCAGCGGCTATATGCCGCTCGGCGGCATTCAGGTGACCGACGAGATCCGCGATGTGATCAACGGCGCGCCGGATGATCAGAGCTGGATGCACGGCTATACGTATTCGGGTCACGCGGCGGCCTGCGCCGTCGGCAGCGCCAATATCGACATCATCGAGCGCGACGGCTTGCTGGAGAACAGCCGAGTCATGGGCCAGCGGCTGCTGGAGGGCTTGCAGGCGCTGGTTGACGAGTTCCCGAATATCGACAACGCCCGCGGACTGGGCTTGATGGCGGGCATTGATGTGGTCCGGAGCAAGGAGAGCCGCGAAGGCGATGCCGACACGGCGGAGAAGATCAGCGACGCGGCCCTGGAGATGGGCTTGCGGGCCCGCCCGATTGGCCCCGCGATTGCCTTTGCGCCGCCGCTCTGCATCAGCGCCGAGGAAGTGGATATCATCATCAACACCATGGGCGACGCCATCACGCGGGCTGGTGTATCAACTTAGCGGAGATTGAGCTTCGTCGGTCAATAATCATCTCTATTCTCGAATTCTTCCAGCCTGGTTTTGGCTAGGTGTGCGAGTCGCTGCGCTTGCGCCCATAGTGTGCGTCTAATACCTTTTGTCACCTTTCGCTCACTGATAACGCGCGCGAGATTGGCAATTGTACGCGCTCGCCGCGCCAAGCGAATATCGGGGTGTTCTCGCTGCTGTCGTAGTTCATCAGGCAAGACGGACAGGCGAATTGATTTAGGTAGTTCAATTTCGTCGGCACGGGTTATGTCTTGCTCGTTCAGGATAACGGAGAATTGCGACCTCTTCACGGCGTTTTGATAGACTGTGTATTCGGCACGAACAAGAATCTGTTTCGCTTTGCGCTCTTCGACCTTCTCCAAATTCCAAAACGGCCACATTTCGATTTCAGCAACCTCGAAAGGATCGAGTACGCTCATGGCAACGGCGTCTGTTCTTTGATTCGTCAGATGACGCCGGATGCGAGTCCGGAGGCTCTCCATTGTTCGACCAACATAAATCGGTTCGCCGTCGTAGTCATAGAAGAGGTAGACACCATGTTGGCAATTTCCAACTTTGCGACCGTCACCATAGTCAGCATCTAGTGCTGCCGTAACACCTTTGTACAGCGCCTTTACTTCTTCTGGTTCTTTTATTGGCATCATTTACGCAAGAGCGGCATGAGGCAATGCGTTGCCAGCCATTCGATAACGGGGACACACACCGCGTCGCCAAGAGCGAACATCGCTTGCGAAGGAGTCACAGAGTCGTAACGCAAATGCTCAGCGCCTTGCAACCGAGCGTATTCGGTCAAGCTCATCCAGCGCACTGCTATGTCGCCTCTCCCAGCACGAACGATAGCTTGCTTTGCCGATCCGCCGCGAGTTGTACGTAGCGCGCCGGCGCGTTCATCAGCGCGGACTTCCCATACTGGCCGACCGCCTCGAGTGCGCCGAAACGCGCCATAGTATCCTGGCCAGAAACGCTCTTGGTATACTGAAACACGCTTGTATTGCACTGGCGACAAAGTTTGCATGAACGCGTGGAGGCGGTCAGTCGGCCACCAGTCCCCCTCCTCTTCTGCGATGCTCTGCAAACGAAGGTCTTTGCGCTTTTCCGGTGGTTCGGGCAATTTGAGAGCCCCCTTATGACCGAACAAGAACACTCTAGCGCGACTTTGCGGGACAAACGCGCTGGCATCAACTATTATGTGGTTGCTTTGATAGCCGAGTTTGCGGATTCCGTCGACAACTATTTCCCAATCCCGGCCATTGTTTGCAGTAAGAAAGCCCATAACATTCTCAATCATAAGGGTTCGCGGCGCACGCTCCCCCATCTCGTCGAGAATACGCAGAAAATCTAATACAAGGCTGGATTGCGTTCCGTTTAATCCCTTGTATTTTCCGGCGAGCGACATATCTGTGCAGGGAAACGACGCGGTAACAAGATCGGCGTTCGGAATATCGTCGCCATGCAATGCGCGGATATCGCCGACATGTAATTCATCGCGTCCCCAGTTGCCGGCATAGAGCTTCGCTTTTGTTTCGTCAATGTCGTTAGCAAAGACAGTTTTGATCCCGACGCGCTCTAAACCGGCACGCATGAGGCCCATTCCAGCAAAGAATTCAATGGCGCGAGTCATGTTCAATCTCGGTTCTCTGGATGAAACACTTTGCCTTTGATCTCGAAAATGGAGTTTGTCGACAGTAACCAAGCAGCCGCTAAGTCAATGACTTGACTCAACTCTAGTTTCCATTTGCCTGTCAGCGCGCATTCCCAGATGGTTAGCACTCGCCATCCTTGGTCTCGGAGCGACCGGCGGTTTGAGGCGTCACGTTCCATATTTCTTGCGACTTTTTTGTTCCAATACTCCGTGTTAGAACTCGGCATTCTGCACCGCGGACAATCATGACCGTGCCAGAAACATCCATTTACCTGAATCACCGAATCGTAGCGAGGAAACACCATATCGGGCTTGCCAGGAAGGTCTTTGACGTGAAGGCGATAGCGGAAACCTCTTGCATGCAGCCCTTTTCTTATCAGAAGCTCAGGTTTGGTATCCTTGCTCCCGACCCTTGACATGACTTCGCTGCGTTTCTTTGCAGAAACGGTGTCAGTCAATGGTGCCTCCTTGCTTATAACGTTATTATGCCGCAATATGCATTCAAGCGCAAATGTTCTATTCAGTTTAGTCGCCACGCGTCTCTATACTTGGCCCTGTCCGCTCACAGCGCGTGCGTCAGGACCAGCACGCGCGTTGCTTCCGGCAGGTCGGCCTGGCTCAATTCCACCTCCCAATCCGACTGAAAGTCGATATCGGCATCGTTGAAGTGGTGGAGGAAGGCGGTGATCCATTGCATGTTGCGCGGCTTGTAGCGCAGCGTGCGGAAGTGCATGGGGATCACCAGCTTGGGCGCGACGCGGTCAATCACCCGCTTGAGATCGGGCAAGCGAATCGTCGGCACATCGCCGGCCAGCACCAGGAAGACGTCAATGCCATCAAAAAAGGCGTATTCTTCCGGCGTGAAGGGATTGCCCACATCGCCCATGTGTCCGATATGCATGCCATCCATCTCCCAACGGTACATGGCGCACTTGTCCGGCTCGTGATAAGGGTGCTCGTACATTTCCGACGATTCGATACCCTTGAAAACCAAGCCGGCAGCTTCGATTTCGCCGCCCTCGCGCGCCACATCCAGCATGTTTATCCGCTGCGGATCCCCCAGGATCAAGTCGGAGCGGTCGTGAAAGTCGTCATTGAGAGACGAGGTGAGCACAACATCCGGCACATCGGGTATCGGCTGATAGCCGGATGTTTCCGGCGTGTAGGGATCGGTGATCACCGACCTGCCGGCGCTGTCGCTGATGATGAAACTGGCGTGGCCATACCATTTGATTTTCATGCTGCTAGGCTCCATTTAACTTGGGAATCAATTCTTCAGTCACCATGCCGATGACCTCGGGGTCGGGCGCGCCGATGATATCCACCATGAAATAATCGCAGCCTTGCTCGACGAAGCCGTTCATCTGCTCGGCGATCGATTCTGGCGTGCCCACAAAGGCTTTTTCGCTGGTCCATTTGTCCTCGCGGGATAGTCCGCGGGCCTGCGCTTCGGCTTCGGTCCGGCCGATGGCGACCCGCCCGAACCAACTGCAGCGCAAAGTGGCCGGGTCGCGACCCAGGGCGTCAAGATGGCGCCTGAGAATGTTCAGCCGCTCCACGTACGGATCCAGCGGCGCGTCCGGCAGATTCCAGATATCCGCGTATTTGGCGGCGTGTTTCATGGTCGTGTAACCGCCTCCGCCGACCAGGATGGGGATCTTGGGCGCCGGTTTGGGTTCGCACCAGGCCTCCTGGACGCGGTAGTGCCGCCCCTCATAGCTGACGGTGCCCGGCTCTTCCCACATCTTTTTCATGATGATCAGCGTCTCTTCAAGCTGCTGCACGCGTTCACTCGCTGATGGAAACGGATAGTTGTAGGCGCGGTATTCGTCTTCTTTCCAGCCGGCGCCGATGCCCATGATAAACCTGCCCCCGCAGAGGGTCTGCAAGGTCGCCGCTTTGAAGGCCAGCAGCGCGGGATTGCGATAACTTTGGCCCAAAACCATGGGACCGACTTCAAAGTCGGGATAGCGCGCGGCGATGAAACTCATCACGGTCCAGGCTTCAAAGGTGGGCGCGCCCTCCCACATGAAATGGTCGGTCATCCACAGGCTGCGGAAATGCCCTTTAAGCTGCGGGATCGTCGCATCGAGATCCGCCAGCCAGCTATCGAGCTGTCCCTTTGGCGGACCATGCAGGAGTCCCAGTCCAAAATCAACCATCGTATTGCTCCCTGTTTTTCCTCATGGCGGCTATTGTAACGCCTTTTCCTTCATTTCTCCGCCCCCGCCCTCGGTACATGATCTTAGCCTCATTTCGCATTATCCCAGTCGTTATCAATTTGAAGCAATTGTCCGGGAACAAATGGCAATTGCGCTGGCAAAGCGGTTATGATCTCCCTTATCTTCAACAGATCCAGGATGGAGAAGTCTGATGCAAAGTCGCCCCAACATCCTCTGGTACTGCACCGACCAACAGCGCTTCGATACGATTGCGGCTCTGGGCAACCAGCACATCAACACACCCAATCTCGATCGCTTCGTCGCCCAGTCCGCCGCCTTCACGCATGCCTTCTGCCAATCGCCCATTTGTACGCCCAGCCGAGCCAGCTTCTTGACGGGCATGTATCCCAGCGCCGTCGGCGTCAATGGCAACGGCTTCCGCAGCTTTCCCCGCCATTTCGAAGACCGGCTGATCTCCAAAGTGCTGCGCGGCGCCGGTTACGATTGCGGTCTGATCGGCAAACTGCACCTTGCCAGCGCTTTCCTGCGCCGCGAAGAACGCGTCGACGATGGTTACGACTATTTCCAGTACAGTCACGATCACAAGGGCGGCAACGAGCGCGGAAACGAATACGTCGAATGGATCAAAGCACAGGGTATCGATCATAATAGCGTCTTGCAGCCCCGCGCCATTGCGACGCTGGACGACTACCGCAACTCGCACCGAGACCCCGGGTTCGGCGGTTTCAGCGAACCGACCGAGAACGCCGACAACGTCCCCCGGCACTTGCATCAGACGCACTGGTGTACGGAAAAAGCGATCGAGTTCATCGGGCGCAATCGCCAGCCTGATACGCCCTGGCTGCTCAGCATGAACCCCTTCGACCCGCACCCGCCCTTCGACGCGCCCTGGGAATACTACCGTCGCTATGATCCCGAAACGCTGCCCGGCGCTCATTTTCTTGAGGGCGATCTGGAACATCAAAGGCGACTGCAAGAAGCCGGGATCGACTTTCAGAATCTCGCGCGCCATCCCGACGAATTGGGGCACAAGCACATTCAAGCCTCGTATTACGCCATGATCGAATTGCTCGACCAGGAGTTCGGCCGGCTCCTCGACAGCCTAGACGACGCCGGACAGCGCGCTAACACCAGAATCATTTTCATGAGCGATCAGGGCGAAACGCTGGGCGACCACGGGCTCATGCTCAAGGGCTGCCGCTTCTACGAAGGCTTGGTGAGGGTGCCGCTCTTGATCTCCTGGCCCGGTCAGGTACAGCCGGGGATCAGCGACGAACTGGTCGAGCTGATCGACATCGTGCCGACCTTGTATGAGCTGCTCGAAATGGACGTGCCGGGCTATGTACAGGGACGCTCGCTGGCCGCGCGCCTGCGCGGCGAACTGCCGGCAGCGCCGCACCGCGGATTCGTGCGGACGGAGCATTACGCCGCGACGAACTTTCCAGACAAGACCCATGCCACCATGTATCGCGATCGGCGCTGGAAACTGGTGCTCTATCATCAGAAAGACATTTGCGAACTCTACGACCTGGAAGCTGACCCCTGGGAGCACCACGACCTGTCGCAGGACCCCGAATATGCCGAAGTGAAATGGGACCTAATGCGGCGCAGCTATGACGCGACGGTCTATGCCCATCCCGCGCAAACGGACGAATACGGACCGTTCTGAAGCCCGATCTTTGTGTAGCAATCGCGACGAAATACTGTTCCCTCGTTAGGTACGAAGTCAGTCAGTATCTGACATTATTATTCGCCAAATATATTGACTCAGTCACCTTGCCAAAATACACTGAAATATGAATATAGAGGAATGGATGTTACGATGAGAGGTCTGCGCATTGCGTTAACGGTAGTATTGTTGGCTTTTGCCTTTGCCGAGACCATTGGACAAAATGCCACGCCGAAAGTGGTGATCTTGTCCTTTGGCGCTGGTGGAAACGTCGAGAATTTGTTAGGCGGAATGCTTAACACGCTGCAATCCTATGGCTTGGTGTCCGAAGAAGAACGGCTGCTCGTACAGAGCGGAGAGGATATCTCCGGAGAATACCTTCAAATCAGCCGCAGCGCGTCGGATTTCGACTTTCCGACTGCCGCGCTGATGGTGCAGAATACCTTGGACGAGGAACCGGACGTCATAGTAGCCTTGACCACGCCTGTGGCGCAACTTGTCGTCAGCGCTACGAGCGACATGGACGATCCGCCAATCGTGCTATTTGGCCTCGTCTTTGATCCCTATGAGGCTGGTATTGTGCAATCATCATGTATCAAACAAGATCATGTCTGGGGTGTGGAGTCGATAACGCCTTACGAAGAAGTGCTGCCGATGATGCTCAGTCACTTCCCTGATGTCAACACGCTTGGGATTATCTTTAGTTCCGGGGAAGCGGCGGGTTTGCTTGGCGCGCAACGCATAAGAGCGGCTGCCGAATTGCTAGGTCTGCAAGTTGTGGATGCCGGTGTTGCGCATCCCGGCGAAGTGCGACCGGCCAGCTTGGGCTTGATCGAAAAAGGCGCCGATGCCCTGATTGGAACGCCTGATTATGTCACCGGCCTGAGTTTGCCAGCCATCGTGTCCGTGGCCAACGACAACAGCATCCCGGTTTTCCACCCCACTTTCATAGCCGCTTTGCCGGCCTTGGGCGCGGCTACTGTAAGCGCCGGGTTCGGTGAATATCACCAACAGGGCGTCTTTTTGGGCGCGATGCTGGCCGCGCATTTGCAGGGCAATGCGGATTTAAGGTCTTCAGGGATCAAGTCTATCAGTAGTGTATTGGTAGCGGTCAATCTTGATTCGGCCGAAATGCAAGATGCGGAGATAACGCAAGACCTGATGGCCCAGGCCGATGCCATCGTCAAGGACGGCAATGTCCAGTGGTCGGCGCGCGCGCTTGGTATGTTAGCTCGCTCCCGAGTAATCATCGACGAAGATCAGCGGCGAGCAATTGACCGGGCATTCCTCGAAAGCATTCACTGCAGTCCAGATATGATTGCCGAACAGCAGGGGGCGCTTGAGGCCAGTGAGTAAGTTCATGCGCAGAATAAGCACAAGAGACAGAGACGGTCCCATGGGCCGTCTTTTTTATGTCGCTCTGGAGCATGCTCGGCGCCGAGCGCAAACCAACGACGCGGTTCAGGTGGCAATAAGAACTTGGCGCTTGACACGCTACTGTGCTAAATTCGTCCTGAGCGCAACCAAGTTTGAATGGGAGCAGCATCATGTCGATAGCAACACTGCCCGGTATCACCGCGCGAAGGATCACGTCGGCGCGCATCTCGACCCGTGTTCTGTTTTCGGGCCATGAAAGCGCCACGCCTGCCATTTTTGTACATGGCAACTTGACATCGGCGACCTTCTGGGAAGAGACGATGCTGGCCATGCCCGCCGGCTATTATTGCCTCGCGCTTGATCAACGCGGCTTTGGCGAATCCGACCCGGCCGCGGCGGTTGATGGAGCGCGCGGTCTGGCCGATATGTCCGACGATGTGCTCGCTCTGATGGACACGCTGGCTATCGACAAAGCCCATGTGGTCGGCCATTCCATGGGCGGCGGCGTGACCTGGCGGCTGCTGATGGATGCGCCCGAACGTCTTCTGAGCGCTACCCTGGTCGCGCCGGTTTCCCCCTTTGGCTTCGGCGGCACCAAAGACGCGCAAGGGTCGCTCTGCGCGCCGGACGCGGCCGGTTCCGGCGGCGGCGTCGCCAACCCGCAGTACACGCAGTTGCTCAAGGACGGCGAACGCGGCGATGGCGAAATGACCCCGCGCGCGGTCATGAATGGCTTCTACTGGAAGCCGCCTTACACATCGGAGCGTGAAGAAGATTTGCTGACATCGGTGCTGCAGACGCATACCGGTGAAAGGGACTACCCGGGCGACTTTGTCGCCTCCGAGTCTTGGCCCGGCGTCGCGCCCGGCAGATGGGGCGTGCTCAATGGCATGGCCCCGAACAACCAGCCCGATATCAGCCAGCTCTATGCCATCAATCCCAAGCCGCCTATCTTGTGGCTGCGCGGCGACAGCGATCAAGTCATCGCCGACGAATCATTCTTCGACCTGGCGACCTTTGGCAAGCTGGGCGTGGTGCCGGGCTGGCCGGGCGAGGAGGTCTGCCCGCCGCAGCCGATGATCCAACAGATCAAGAGTGTGCTGGACAACTACGCGGCGGCCGGCGGCAGCGTGCAGGAAGTTGTCATCGCCGACTGCGGTCATACGCCCTTCATCGAAAAGGCGACCGACTTCAACCGGGCCCTGCACGGCTTTCTGGGCGCGCGCTGATCAGGGGGCATAAACAGCTATCGCAGCCACAATTCCATGAAATGCAGGTCGTAGTAGCGTCCGTCGACTTGCAGCGCGCGCCTGGCGCGGCCGACGGTTTCGAATCCCAGTCGCCGGTATAGCGCGACCGCCGCCTCGTTGGATCTGGTGACGCTGAGCTTGACCTTTTCGATTTGCGGCAGCGCTTTTAATTCGTCCAGCAGCCTGCGCATGAGCGCGGCGCCGATGCCCTTGCCCCGATGATTTGGGTCAACGTAAACAGCGTAAACTTCCGCCACATGCCGCGTCTTGCGCCGGTCCGACCACCCGGCGCCGGCCATGCCAACCAGCTTCCCAGCGACTTCGGCGTATAGCGCAATCGCGCCCTCGCGCTCGAATGCCGCTTTCGCCCGCGTCGTCCATACCTCGTCAGCATAGTCGAGCGCTTCTTCATAACTTGTGCCAAAAGCAAGCGGGTCGTCTTGAAGCGCTTGCAGACGCAGCGACTTCGCTTCTCGCCAGCGCGAGGGACGCAAGACGATGATCGATGTTTCTGCCATAGCGAGTCGGCCTCCGGCAACATCCACCATAACGCAAATCCTAGATCGCTATGGCGTTGTATTCCCTTCCAATGATTATTGTTTGTTCTTCGGCGCAAGACATGTTATTATCCGCCGCGACTCCATTCTGCAGTTTTACATCATATTGATAAACACAGGAAAGGAAATGTTCATGTTTAAGCGACTTTTAGCCTTATCGGTTCTACTGCTTGTAGTCGGCTCCTTTGCCGGCATGGTCCAAGACGAAATTACCATCTTCGCCACCGTCGGCGCCTACTATCCCGATGAACCGACGGAGAATAACCCCAATCCGCCCCAGATGATGAATGCCCTCGTCGCCGAGTACGAAGCGGCCAACCCGGGCGTCAATATCGAGTTGGTGGATGTGCCGTCTAACATCTCTGGCGATCAGTGGCGCAGCACCGTCTTCAACGGCCAGAATGAGCCGCATATCATCGTCAACAATTACATCCGCGTCTGGCAGGAGCAGGGCAACGACTGGTACGTGCCGCTCAATGATCACATAAATGCGCCAAACCCCTACATCCCCGAAGGCACGCCGGGCCACGAACGCTGGGCCGACAGTATCCCAGATGTCGTTTGGAACGCCACCTACCATACCGGCAGCGGCAATCAATATGTCGTGACGGTCAACGCGGTTGCGGTGGGCTTCTATTACAACATCGACATACTGGAAGCGGCCGGCATCGATACCGACTTTGATATCGACTATTCGCTCTGGGCGGATTGGGAGACCATGATCGACGAGATGGGCACGCTGGCGGAGGCCGGCTATGAGCCACTGGCGATGAGCATGTCGACTGCCTCGCCCTACACCTATAACTGGTTTGATGGCACCAGCTTGACCAGCATGTACATCGATCATATCGAGAGCTGGTGGGAACCGGGCGCCAGTTGGCACGCGCTGAACCAGCGCGAGTTCGCCTGCGCCATCCAAAACGGCTTGATCAGCGCCAACGACGACGCCTTCGTCGATTGGCTGGGGCTGCTGGCCGATTTCGAGCCCATGTGGGTGGAAGGCTACGCCACGATGACCTGGGACGAAGCTTATCGCCTCTTCATCACCGGTGAAGTGCCCTTCTTGCTCGGCAACGCAGCCAGCCAAACACTGAACGTGACCCGCGACGCCGATTTCAACTGGGGCATTAGTTACTTCCCGCCGGTCACCGAAACCACCAGTCCGCATGCGGCAAACAACGAGAGCGCCTATCTGGTCGGCGGCTTCACCGCCGGCTTCACCGTGACCGACCGCGCCCGCCGCGAAGGCATCGAAGAGCAGGTTGTCGACTTCCTGATGTTCATGACCGCCCAGCCGCAATGGGGCCGCGTCGTCACCGACTCGCCGCGCAGCATCCCGACGCAATTCGGCCTGGATGTGCCCGATGCATTGAAGCCGACGGTGGCTTTCCTGGAACTGCCGATCCGCGCGCTCAAGGATCCCGATCCCCGCCTCAGCCGCCGCTACGGTGAGGATCACCGCCGCCTGATGCAAGAATACTTCACCGACCAGATTGATCTGGAAACGCTGATCGCCGAAGAGGACCGCCTGATGACGCGGGAAGCGCGCGTCGTCATCGCCGAGAACGAATGGTCCTGCGACTTCCAGATGGAATAAGTCTGGACTATCGCGGGACAAAAGACTGCACGGAAACGGGTCAGCCAGCGCGGCTGCCCCGTACATGCAGTCCCATGGATCGAATTTGTAGGGGCGACTCTGTGAGTCGCCCGTTGATGAACACCTTACGCGACATTGCGATGTCATGCTGAGACGTTTTGCCACAAGCCCTTCGGGCGCCAAAATGAAACGTGAAAGCCAAAGCCCGCTGCCGCTGCGCGTGTGGCGGGCGAAATGGCTTTACCTGGCGCTGCTGGTCCCGGTGGCGATGCTGCTGATCTTTGAGTGGCTGCCCGCCTTCAGCGCGCTCTACAACTCGCTCTACATCTGGAATGGCGGCAAGGTCCATTTCTATGTCGGGCTGGAGCATTACGAGCGGATGTTGAGCGACCGCACCTTCCGCGTCGCCATCACCAATCTGCTCGGCTTTGTCTTCTTCCGCGTCATCATGCAGACGGTGCTGCCTTTCTTCGCCGCCGAGATGATCGTCAATTTGCGCAGCGCGCGCTGGTCCTATTGGTGGAAGATCATCTTCGTCTTCCCCATGGTCGTGCCGACCATCCTCAACTATTTGATTTGGCGCTTCATCTACAACCCGCAGGTCGGCCTGCTCAACGAAGGCTTGGAGTTGATCGGCTTGGAGCAATACACCCATGCCTGGTTGGGCGACCCCAACACCGTGATGTGGGCGCTGGCCTTTGTGCGCTTTCCCTGGCTGCCGACCCTGCAATTCCTCATCATCCTGGGCGGCTTGCAGACGATCCCGCAGGAAGTGCACGAGAGCGCGGCCATTGATGGCGCGGGATTCTGGCGTCGCCTCTTTTATATCGACATTCCCATGACGCGGCGGCAGATCACCTTGGCGATGATCCTGACCATGCTCTTCATGACACAGCGCTTTGATCTCTTCCTGGTGATGACCGATGGCGGGCCGGGCTATAGCAGCATGGTGCCGGCGCTGCAGCTCTACCAATCGGCCTTCCACTTTTTGGAATTCGGCTACGCCTCCGCCATTGGGGTCGTGCTCTTCGTCGCCATGCTCGCCTTGACCATCATCAATCTGCGCGTTTCCGCAGGCGCGACTGCTCAGTAGCGAGGAAGAAATGGCTATGCGTAATCGCAAAGTCCTCCGCATCGCCAATCGCGATCTCCCCTTCCAACTGGTGCTGATCGCCTTTGGCATCGTGACGTTTTTTCCGCTGGTGCTGGTCGTCATCACCTCGCTGAAGAGCAACACGCAGTTCTACCATAATTTCTGGCTGCCGGAGCTGCCTTTCCAGTTCGGCAACTATTCATCCGCATTCAGGATCATCTGGCGCTATATCGTCAACAGCGTCATTTATTCCGGTTCCACCATCTGCCTCATCGCCATCATCGCATCGGTAGCGGGTTATGTCTTCGCCCGCTTTAGCTTCCCCTTCAAGACGGTTCTCTTTCTTGCTTTCATCATGCTGATCATGGTGCCGGGCGTGCTGACACTGGCGCCGCGCTTCGTGCTCGTGCGCGATCTTGGCCTGGTCAATACGCCCTTCGCGCTGATATCGGTTTGGGTCAGTGGCGGTCTGGTGCTGTCGACCTGGCTGATGCGCAGTTATTTCGAGTCGCTGCCGCAAGAGCTCTTCGACGCCGCCTATGTGGACGGCGCGGCCGAGTGGCAGGTCTTCTTCTATGTGTCTGTGCCGCTCGCCCGGCCCATGATCGCCACCGTGGCGATGACCACGCTAATCGCCAGTTGGAATGACCTAATCTGGCCCCTGGTCACGATCACCGACAAGGACAAAATGCCGCTGGCGATGGGGCTAATGCAATTCTCCTCCGACTTCGAGACGGACTGGGGCACGCTCTTCGCCGGTTATGTCATCTCTTCGGTTCCCCTGCTCTGCGTTTTCGCTGTGGCGATGCGCCAGTTCATCAGTGGCTTGACCAGCGGTTCGATCAAGGCTTAGCTGCGCTGCAGTTTCTTCGCCGCGACTCCCGCCTTTGCGATACAATCTGTTGATAGCCCTTTGCGGATGCGAACGCGAGGAGGACGAGCGATGGTTGATTCGCCAGATAAACAGCACGATGTGAGCCGTATTGTCGCCGAGATCCAAGCCTGCGGCTACTGTATTGTGCCGTCTGTGATCGCGCCAGAAAAGGCGGACGAGGCGCGCGCCGCTCTCGAGCGGCTGCTGGCGGAGGAAATAACTGACGAGAGGCGCGCAGCCAAAACGCAGCGCGTTGGCGGTATCGCGTACAAAGATCCGATATTTGCCGAGTTGCTGGAGCTTCCGCTGATGGTAAAGATCTGGCAAAGTTTCCTGGATGACGACGATATCGTCTGCTCAACCTGGTCGGCGAATACCTCCTATCCGGGCTACAACGATTACCATTGGCACGCCGATTATCCCTACTGGTGGATCAACCAGCCCTGGCCGCTGGACAAAGTCTGCGGGCAAACGATTCTGATGCTGGACGACTTCAGCGAGGAGAACGGCGGCACCGGCTTTGTGCCCAACAGCCATATGAAAGGTCACATGCCGCCGGTTGAATGGAAGACGCACTGGCCCGCCGAGGCGGAGATCTTGACCGGCCTGCGCGGCAGCGCCCTGGTTTTTCACGGCGCTTTATGGCACTCGGCGCGTCCAAACCGAAGTGATAAGGCGCGCAGCGCTTTGCTGGGTATGTACACGCGACCCTTCTTCCTGCAGATGGAAAACATGCTCGCCCAACTTGACAGAATGGAGAACCCCTCAGACATGCTGCGCCAATTGATGGGCGCCAAGCGCTATCAACCTTCCATCGTCGGCGCTTGAACACGACCCTGGCTCTAGCGCGGTTTACTTGCAGCGATCGCCACTCCAGCGGAACAGAGGAATTGGCTTGGTCCGGATTCTTGGCTACAATCTACCAAACCATGCCAGGTCGGCGACGATTTGGCTTTTCGTTCGAATGAATTGCTTGTTTAACTGATATGAAGGAGATTGCAATGATCAAGCTAAGAGTTTTGATGATTCTGTGCGCAGGGCTTGTGCTCTTCAGCGCTGTTGCGCCGGTTGCAGCGCAAGAGCTGGAGCTCTGGGCCTTCGTGAATACGCACGCGCGTTGGTTCCGCGAACAAGCGGAACGCTACGCCGAAGAAGTCAATCCCGACTTCTCGCTCAACGTGGTGGAGATCGCTTATGGCGATTTGCACGACAGACTGCTGATTTCGATTCAGTCGGGCGGCGTGGGCGCGCCGGATATCGCCGATGTTGAGCAGGGACGCTTCGGCAGTTTCTTGCGGGGCGGCGGCGATCCGGGCTTCGTCGAATTGAACGCGCTGCTTGATGAAGGCGGGCACACCGAGAATCTGGTGGCCGCGCGGCAGGCGCTCTACACGTCGATGGGCTCGGTTTACGGCATCGAGCACGCTTTGACGCCGGTCGTGCTCTACTATCGCGCCGATGTCTGGGAAGGCGCCGGTTTTGATCCGCAGACCTTCGCCACCTGGGATGACTTCGTGGAGGCCGCTCGCGCCATCGTGGCCGAAAATCCCGATGTCATACCCTTGCACATTCACGGTGGCTTGCACGAACTGCTGCTGCGTCAGCAAGGGCACGATTACTTCAACGCCGAGGGCGACGTGACGATTGACTCCCCAGAATCAATCGCGCTGATGGACTGGTTGCTGGCTCTGAAAGATGAAGGCGTCGCCGGCGATCCGCCCACAGGCGACGCGCTCTGGGCCGCTTTCAAGGACGGCACGCTCATCTCCATGGTCGGCGCGGACTGGTACGCTGGTTTCTTCAAGGACAATGCGCCGGAACTATCGGGCAAGTGGAAGGCCGCGCCCCTGCCGGCCTTTGAAGAAGGCGGACGCCGCACCAGTGTCTGGGGCGGTACTGGCGCCATGGTGGTCAAGACCAGCGAAAATGTCGAAGAAGCGCTCAACTTCCTCGAATTCGCCATGCTTTCAATTGAGGGCAATGTGCGCCGCTTTGAATTGACCAACCTCTGGCCCCCATACATCCCGGCCATGGTCAACGAGCGTCTGCATGCCGATGACGAATACTTCTCGGGCCAGGACCTGGGCGCGGTCTTCGCCGATGTCGGCCCCGAGGCGCCGCCGCAATGGCAGAGCCCCTTCCGCTCCCAGCTGAATAGCCTGCGCAGCGCCGCCTGGCAGGATGTCATTGACGGCAATCGCAGTCCGGAAGAGGTCTTCACCGAAATCGCCGATACCATCCGCGACGAGATGGAATTCGAAAGCTAGGACAAATCAACCTAGTGGAGTGGTGGCGGGCAGAAGCTCGCCACCGCTTAATCTCGCTCCTTCGAGGCATCCTGAGTACCGACCATGTTTGGACGCGGCCGTAAAATCGCGCCTTATCTCTTCATCAGCCCCTTCTTCATCGGCTACGCCATCTTCTTCCTATACCCGGTGATCCAATCGCTGCAACTGAGCTTTTACCGGCAGGTCGGCCTCACCAACCCGCCCCGCTTCATCGGCTTTGATAATTATGTCCGTCTGGTCACCAAGGACGCCCTCTTCATCAAAGCGCTCACCAATACGACCTATTACGCCTTGGGCAGCATCCTTATTATCGTGCCGCTGGCGCTGCTGCTGGCGCTGATTCTGCATAGCCCCAAACTGCGCTTTCGCGAATTCTTCCGCTTTCTCTACTTCACGCCCAACATCACCGCCGGCGTGGTCGTCGGCATCATCTTCGGGCTGGTATTTGAAGAGCAGTACGGCTTGATCAACAATCTGCTGCTGGCGCCGCTGGGCATAGACAATGTGCGCTGGCTACGCGAGGCGCGCTGGATCATGCCGGCGGTCATCCTGCTGGGCGCCTGGAAGTGGACCGGCATCAACGCCATCTATTTCATGGTCGGCTTGCAGAATATCCCGCCCGAACTCAAAGAGGCAGCGCGCGTCGATGGCGCCACCCGCCCCCAGGTCTTCTGGCATGTCACCCTGCCGCTGCTGCGCCCGATCCTCGCTTTCGTGCTGACCATCGCTATCATTGGCTCCTACAATCTCTTCGCTGAACCAGCGATCTTGGTGGGTTTGGAGGGCGGACCCAATAATTCCGGCATGACGATGACCATGTATCTCTATACCCGCGGCTTTCGCGAGCTGAAGATGGGCTACGCCTCGGCGATTGGTTATTCGCTGGCGGTCATTATTCTGGTACTGAGCGTGATTCAGTTGATCCTGATCCGCGCTTTCCGCGAGGATTGACAGCCATGAGACTGGCTATTTCGCGCCCGACAGATCCCGCCGAGCGCAAATCGCTCTACTTGAAGCTCGTTGAAGCGACGGTCATCTACGCCATCCTGTTCTTCTTCGCACTTCTGGTTGGCATCCCCTTCCTGTATATGATCACAGGCTCGTTCAAAACCAACGGCCAACTCTTTACCTGGCCCGTCAACCTGCTGGCGCCCGAGCCAACGCTCAACAATTACGAAAGGCTGCTCGGCGGCGAAGAGATTCCCTATTTGCAACAGATGGGCAACAGCGTCATCATCGCCGTCAGCCAGAGCGCCTTGACGCTGCTCTTCGCCTCCATGGTCGGCTGGGGCTTCGCCAAATACGAATTCCGCGGCAAGACTTTCTTGACCATCTTCCTGCTTTTCACCTTCGCTATCCCCTTCCAGGTGACATTGGTGCCGCTATTTCAGATGATCGTGCGCCTCGGTTTGCTCGACAGCTATCTCGGCGTCATCCTGCCCAGTTCGGTCAGCGCGTTCGGCGCCTTTTTCATGCGGCAGGCGATGGTGTCGATCCCGGGGGAGTTGCTCGATGCCGGGCGCATTGATGGCGCCAGCGAATGGGGGCTCTTCTGGCGCATCGGCATACCGCTCTCGCGCGGCGCGCTGTCGATCCTCTGCGTGCTCGTCTTCCTGACCGCCTGGAACGATTATCTATGGCCTCTGATCGTCTTGCGCACGCCGGAGAAATTCACCTATCCGGTCGGCCTGGCCACGCTCAAGGGCTTGTACAAAGTCGAGTACGGCATGATCCTGGGCGGCGCTTTCATCGCCACGCTGCCGATCGTGCTGATCTTCGTGGCCGGCCGCAATCAAATCCTCGATAACTTGACCATCGGCTCGGTCAAGCAGTAACATGGTTTTGATGACCCCTAGCATCATCTAAGTGATTTCCCATTTGCGGGAGCGCCTGCGGCGTCTCCACTTTGGTATTGCTGCCAATGCCCTGTTCACGTCAGGCTTGGCTTCTTAGTCTCACATAAGGAGTGATATGACCCAGGAAAGCGCGAAAACTATTATCGTCGGCGAACTTCGTGTGCGCGTGTCAGTGATCGCGTCGATGGTTTTCTTCCTGATCTTGACGATTCTCATCAGTGTTGCTTTGCCGCTGCTCTTTAAGCGCTTGGTCGATGTGACCATCCCGGCCAGGGACATGAGCGAGGCGGCTTTGCTCTTGGTCGCCCTGATTACGATTCCCTTGATCTCGGCCGCGCTCAATGCCCTGTACGATTATCGGCGCGAAATCGTCGGTATGGCGGTTTCACAAGCGCTGCGTCAGAAATTGTTCAACCACCTGGTAAACGCAAAACTCAGAGACCTGGAATCGACCGACACCGGGCATATCATCCACCATATCACGCGAGGTTGCGGGCGGGTGGGGGATCTCTATATCGGTGAAGATCTCCTGCCATTGATGTCAAACGCATTGATGTTCACAGGCGTGCTGGTCGCGATGACGCTCATCAATTGGCGGCTGACCCTGATCACGCTGCTGGCTTTCCCCATAACCTACCTGTTCTCAAAGCGCCTGCAAAACTATGTCAGGACCCTTCAAGAGGAGTTCATGCGGATTCTGGAGTCGGGCTCAAGTACCCTGCAGCAAGTGTTTTCCGGCATCCGCACCGTCCGCGCCTTTGATGGCGTGTCGCATGAAAAAGCGCGTTTCGACTCCTGGATTCAACAACATTCGGACATCCAGGCAAAAACAATAACCTTGCACAACGTGATTCTGATTCTTCCCACACATATCGTCGATCGCGTCTTGATGGGCGTGGTATTTGGGGTGGGCGCCTTCGAGATCATCAACGGGAGTCTCAGCATCGGCGATCTCATCGCCTTCATGATGTATACGCCGTATATTTACACTGCCCTGCGCGCCATGTTGCAAGCGCAAGTGACAAGCACCGAAATGAAAGTTGCTATCGACGGCCTCGACAAATTCTTCGGCTACGAAAAAGAGCGGCAAGGCGGCCGGGAACTCACCATTTCGCAAGCGGCAGGCCCGTCGATCCAATTCGACTCAGTATCTTTTGACTACGGACGAGGCGATTTCGCCCTGCGCGATGTCTCCTTTTCCGTCCGGCCCGGGGAGTTTTTCGGGATCGTCGGCGGTAGCGGCGGCGGGAAAACGACCATACTGGATCTCCTGATGGGCTTTTACGCGCCGCAGACGGGCCGGATTCTGGTCAATGACATCGACATTCAGGAATTGTCCCTGGCCTCGCTGCGCGGTCAGATCGGCCTGGCGCCGCAGGATATCTTCTTATGGAACAGCAGCATATATGAGAACCTGGTCTATCCTGACGCCATCGCAGACGAGGCCGTCGCGGAAGCCGCCGCGGGTACAAATCTTCAAGCCTTCATTGAAGCCTTGCCGGAGAAATATGAGACCGTCGTCGGCGAGCGCGGCCTGGCGCTGTCCGGCGGCGAGCGGCAACGCGTCGCCATCTGCCGCGCCATCTTGAAGCAGCCGGCTATCCTGTTGCTGGATGAGGCGACATCAGAGCTAGACGCTTTGACCGAGGCGAAAGTTCAAGAAGCGGTCGATCACGCCAAAAGCGGCAGAACGACCGTTGTCGTGGCGCATCGCTTGGCGACCGTGATAAATGCCGATCGCATTCTCGTTCTGGACGACGGTCGCGTTGCGGAACTGGGAGCGCCTGAAGAACTCGTCGCCAGGCGCGGGCTCTTCTATCGCCTGTATGAAGCGCAAAAGCTGGAAGGCGCTGTTTAGGACGGCGAGTTCTGTCGCTGCAACAGCTGCAACGCCATAATATGCAGGTCGTGGTATTGCCCAGCCACTTTGAGCTCGCGCCGGGATGTTCCGATAATCTTGAAGCCGAGCCCCTGATAGAGGCCTAGCGCCGCGCCCGCTTCGGTGTTGAGGGTCAAGCTCACTTTCTCGAACTGATCCAGCGACCGCAGTTCCTCCAGCAGCCGGCGCATGAGCCGCGAAGCGATGCCGCGCCCGCGCATCTCTGACGATACGTATACGCCATAGACTTCCGCCACATGGCGCATCTCTGATCTGTTCGACCAGTGCGCCCCCGCCATGCCGACCAGCTCGCCATCGACTTCCGCGAAGTAGGTCATATTCCCGTCCCGCTCCTGCGCCGATGTCAAGCGCGCGATCCAAACGTCATCCGGGAAAGCCAGTTCGTCTTCATAACTCGAGGCGAAGGCGCTTGGCTCGGCGAGCAGGGCTTGCAGGCGCAGGCGCTGCGCTGCGCGCCAGCGTGCCGGCGGCAGTGTGATTATCGAGACTTCAGGCATTTTGCCCCAATCTTTGACTTTTTGCGTGGTCATCGTTAAGCTTGCTTAGTATGCTGTGATCGTACCTTAAGTAGATCAACATCTCACGCCTGCGTCCGCTTGTTTTTGGTTTTCTTTGGGGGGGGTATACTTTAACTTGATGGTCAATTCCACCCTTTCCAGGGTGCAGCCATCATCATATTGGATATCTGGCGCAGACAGCTTGCGGGGCAGGAGGTGAAATGCGAATGATCAAACATAGCAGCCAGCACCAAATGAAATGGAATCAATATTCAAGGAGATAACCATGTCCGAAAAGAAACTTTCGCGCCGCGACTTTCTGAAGGCGGCATCAACCGCGCTGGCGGCCAGCGGCTTTGCGGCGCTGCCGGTCGGTGTGGTCCGCGCCCAGGACGAAGAAATCAATCTCGTGCTCTGGGGCTTCGCCAGCAACCGCGTTGAATGGATGCAGAACGTGGTTGACGAACTCTGGTCCGACATGCATCCCAATGTCGGTTTTACCTTCGAGCAGACGCCCTATTGGGATTTATGGCCCAAGCTGACGGCGGCATTTGTCGGCGGCGCCGGCATCCCCGATATGGTCGATATCGAGATCAACCAGACGGGCCAATACGTGCGCGAACCGGGCAACGAGCCCTTCGCCGCCATGAATGACCTACTAGGCGAGGACCTGGACAGCCTTTCAATTCCCTCCGCCACCGCGCCCTGGACCGTCCGCGGCAATATCTACGGCCTCGGCAACGAAGTCAACCCGCTGCTAATGCTCTACCGAGTTGACGTCATGGAAGAGTTGGGCGTTGACGCCGAAGCGCCGGTGAGTTGGGAAGAATGGATCGAGCAAGTTGGCGGGCCGGTACATGATTCGGGCACGCCGCTGGCGGAATTTAATCGAGGCGCGGGCAGCTGGCGCGAATTGAATAACGTGCTCAACGCGGCTGGCGGCCAATTCTTCGATGGCGACGGCAATGTAACGGTGCTGGAAACCGACTTGGCTGTCGACATCTTGCATTGGCAGAAGGGGCACGTCGATTCCGGCTTGTTCCTGGTATCGGACGCCGACTTTTGGGGGCTGATGGGCGATGGCGCCTTCGTCGCGAAATACGCCGCGCCCTGGTTGCAGGGTTTTATGAAGCAAAACGTGCCCGACATGGAAGGCCAGTGGCGGATGCGCCACCTGCCGAAATGGAGCCCGGACAGCCCCAAGACCTCGCCTTATGGCGGCACCGGTATGGGCATCACCGCCGCCTCCGAAAACAAGCCCGAGTCCTACGAGTTCATCCGCGTCTGCAATATCACCGCCGAGGGTTCGCTGCTGGCGTTCCGCCGCATGAACCTCTTCCCGTCCTACACGCCGGTCTGGGATAGCGAGGAATTGCTGCGCTCCGATGATTACTTCGGCGGGCAGGTACCGGGTCAATTCATCGCGGAGGCGGCCGCCGAAATGGCTGTCGTCAACGTGGATCCATACTGGGGCTTGTTCGGCGATATCGTCAACCGCGTGGTCATGGATCCGGTCTTCGAGGCGGATGCTGATCCGCGAGCCGCACTGGAAGAAGCGATCGAGGAATTCGAGTTCAGTAAGTAGGGAAGCCAACCCCCACCCCAAACCCCTCCCCGGCGGGTCAGTGTCTACGCGACCCCATAAAGAGGGAGGGGCTTAATTGTTGCAGAATCAGTGAAAACACTCCCCTTCCCTCCTTGTGGGGGAAGGGGCCGGGAGATGGGGGAGGAGTATATCGCGTGTCCGCTCACACATTGACCACCGCTAACAAACCGCAGCCCTTCTCCATCGCGGACTGGTGGTCGCGCAACCAGCGCAAGGTCATCCCCTATATCTTCCTGGCGCCCTTTTTGCTGTCCTTCGCGATCTTCACCGTCTACCCGGCCGGTGTCGCCCTCTTCTTGAGCTTCCAGCGCACGCGCGGCTTCCAACAGGCGGAAGAAGGCGGCGGAGTCGTGCTCGAATACAAGGGCTGGGCCAATTACGAGCGCCTGCTGACCAAGGACAAGCGCTTTCGGGCGGCCATGATCAATGGCGCCGAATTCTGGCTGGGTACCTTGCTGGTGCAGATGCCGCTGGCGCTGGCGGTGGCAGTGTGATTATCGAGACTTCAGGCATTTTGCCCCAATCTTTGACTTTTTGCGTGGTCATCGTTAAGCTTGCTTAGTATGCTGTGATCGTACCTTAAGTAGATCAACATCTCACGCCTGCGTCCGCTTGTTTTTGGTTTTCTTTGGGGGGGGTATACTTTAACTTGATGGTCAATTCCACCCTTTCCAGGGTGCAGCCATCATCATATTGGATATCTGGCGCAGACAGCTTGCGGGGCAGGAGGTGAAATGCGAATGATCAAACATAGCAGCCAGCACCAAATGAAATGGAATCAATATTCAAGGAGATAACCATGTCCGAAAAGAAACTTTCGCGCCGCGACTTTCTGAAGGCGGCATCAACCGCGCTGGCGGCCAGCGGCTTTGCGGCGCTGCCGGTCGGTGTGGTCCGCGCCCAGGACGAAGAAATCAATCTCGTGCTCTGGGGCTTCGCCAGCAACCGCGTTGAATGGATGCAGAACGTGGTTGACGAACTCTGGTCCGACATGCATCCCAATGTCGGTTTTACCTTCGAGCAGACGCCCTATTGGGATTTATGGCCCAAGCTGACGGCGGCATTTGTCGGCGGCGCCGGCATCCCCGATATGGTCGATATCGAGATCAACCAGACGGGCCAATACGTGCGCGAACCGGGCAACGAGCCCTTCGCCGCCATGAATGACCTACTAGGCGAGGACCTGGACAGCCTTTCAATTCCCTCCGCCACCGCGCCCTGGACCGTCCGCGGCAATATCTACGGCCTCGGCAACGAAGTCAACCCGCTGCTAATGCTCTACCGAGTTGACGTCATGGAAGAGTTGGGCGTTGACGCCGAAGCGCCGGTGAGTTGGGAAGAATGGATCGAGCAAGTTGGCGGTCCGGTACAAGATTCGGGCACGGCGCTGGCGGAATTTAACCGAGCCGCGCAAAGCTGGCGCGAATTGAACAACGTCCTCAACGCGGCTGGCGGCCAATTCTTCGATGCCGACGGCAATGTAACGGTGCTGGAAACTGACTTGGCTGTCGACATCTTGCATTGGCAGAAGGCGCACGTCGATTCCGGCTTGTTCCTGGTATCGGACGCCGACTACTGGGGACTGATAGGCGATGGCGCCTACGTCACCAAGTACGCCGCGCCCTGGTTGCAGGGTTTTATGAAGCAAAACGTGCCCGACATGGAAGGCCAGTGGCGGATGCGCCACCTGCCGAAATGGAGCCCGGACAGCCCCAAGACCTCGCCTTATGGCGGCACCGGTATGGGCATCACCGCCGCCTCCGAAAACAAGCCCGAGTCCTACGAGTTCATCCGCGTCTGCAATATCACCGCCGAGGGTTCGCTGTTGGCCTTCCGCCGCATGAACCTCTTCCCGTCCTACACACCGGTCTGGGATAGCGAGGAATTGCTGCGCTCGGATGATTACTTCGGCGGGCAGGTGCCCGGTCAATTCATCGCCGAAGCGGCCGCCGAAATGGCTGTCATCAACGTCGATCCTTACTGGGGCTTGTTCGGCGATATCGTAAATCGCGTGGTCATGGATCCCGTCTTCGAAGCGGATGCTGATCCGCGCGCCGCACTGGAAGAAGCGATCGAGGAATTCGAGTTCAGCAAGTAGCGCTGACCCACAATCAGAGCCATGTAGGGGCGACCGGCGGTCAGTGTCTACGCGACCAATCTGGTCACCCTCCAACGAATACATCACGGCCTGTAGGGGCGAGCAATTGGGTCGACCGACATGGAGTGTATGCCTTGTCCGCTCACACATTGACAACCGCAAACAAACCGCAGCCCTTCTCCCTGGCGGACTGGTGGTCGCGCAACCAGCGTAAGGTCATCCCCTATATCTTCCTGGCGCCCTTTTTGCTGTCATTCGTGATCTTCACCGTTTACCCGGCCGGCCTCTCCCTCTTCTTGAGCTTCCAGCGCACGCGCGGCTTTCAACAGGCGGAAGAAGGCGGCGGGGTCGTGCTCGAATACAAGGGCTGGGCCAATTACGAGCGCCTGCTGACTAAGGACAAGCGCTTTCGCGAAGCCATGATCAACGGCGCCGAATTCTGGCTGGGTACACTGCTGGTGCAGATGCCGCTGGCGCTGGCGGTAGCGCTGGCGCTGAACTCGCCCAATATACGCTTCCGGGTACTGGGGCGATTAGCCTTCTTCGCGCCCTATATCACCTCGGCGGTCGTCGTCGGCTGGATATTCAGATTCGTCTACGACCAGAATTTCGGCTGGATGAATTCGGCGCTGGCGCAGCTGGGCATAGAAGGTCCCGCCTGGATTCGCGATGCGAATCTCGTGATGCCGTCGTTAATCATCCTCGGTTTGTGGACCTGGGTCGGCTTTAACTCGCTCTTCTTCTTGGCCGGCCTACAGAATGTGCCCGATGATTTGAAGGAAGCGGCGCGCATCGACGGCGCGAGTACCGCTCGCGTCTTCTGGCATATCACCATTCCCTTCCTGCGCCCGGTATTCGTCTTCGTGGTCGTCACCGGCGGCATCGGCTCCTTCAGCCTTTTCAGCCAGCCCTACCTGCTTTTGGATTTCCCTAACACCGGTCCCTTCGATAGCGGCTTGTTCCCCCTAATGTATCTCTACGACATGGGCTTCTTGAATATCCGTATGGGGTATGCTTCGGCGATCGGTTATATCTTGACCGTGGTCATTCTCATCATCACCGGCATGCAGTTGCTCTTGTTCCGGCTGTGGAAGGTCTGAGGCGCTGCGATGTTCAAGCGGAAGCGTGAAAGCGCAATGGGACCCGGTCGGGTCAATATCATCACGATGAATACGGTCGTGCTTGTCGGTGTCTTGCTCTGCGCGATTCCCTTCGTCTACATGATTTCCGCCAGCTTCCGCCGCGAGGGCGATCTCTACAAGCTGCCGGTGACGGTCTATCCGCGCGAATGGACCATGCACAATTTCCATACGCTCTTCGAAAAAACGGAATATGTCCGCTGGTACGGCAATACCATCTTCACCGCCAGCATCCGCACCGTTCTCGGCGTCTACCTGGCCGCCCTAGCCGGCGCCGCCTTCGCCAAATACGAGTTTCGTTTCAAGCGTTTCTTTTTCTTCCTGGTGCTGGCGACCCTGACGCTGCCTTTCCACATGCTGCTGATACCGCTATTTCTATTGATGCGCGATTTTGGCTGGGTGGATAACTATCTCGCCATCATCGTGCCCGGCATGGTGAACGTCTTCAACATTTTCCTCATGCGCCAATATATCGAATCGGTGCCCGATGAATTGATGGACGCCGCCCGCATCGACGGCGCTTCGGAAATCGGCATGTTCCACCGCATCATCCTGCCGCTGGTGCGCCCGGCCCTCGGTGTGGTCGGCATCCTCACCTTCGTATGGACCTGGAACGATTTCCTCTGGCCCCTGGTCGTCCTGCACGATGACGCGAAGTACCTGCTCTCCAACGGCATCGCCACTATGGACGGACCCTACGAGGTCGAAACCGGCGCGATCATGGCCGGCTCCTTCCTGGCTACTTTGCCCATCATCGTCATCTTCCTCTTGATGCAGCGGCAGATCATCGCCGGCCTCACGCAAGGGGCGATCCGCGGTTGACAGCGAAGTCCTCGTCGCCTCAAGAAGGTCTTGTCTTTCAGCCGGATGCTTCCCTCAGTCTGCAACGCGGCATCAACCTGATCGTCGACGCGGTACGCCCGACGCTGGGTCCCATCCCGCGCACGGTCGCTGTCAGTCAAGCGCTGGACAATAAGCCACCGGATCTGTTGGACAAGGGCGGCTTGATTGCGCGCCGCATCAGCGACTTGCCCGACCGCGATGCCGATATGGGCGCCATGCTGCTGCGGCAGATGCTCTGGCAATTGTATGAAGACTGCGGCGACGGCACTGCGACCGCCGCTGTGATATTCCAGTCGGTATACAACGAGGGTCTGAAGTATATCGCCGCCGGCGGGAACGCCATGCGCCTGCGGCAGTGCCTCGACGAATGCCTTGCTATCGCGCTGGATTCGCTTGAAGAGATGAAAACGCCGGTTGCCGGGCGCGAACAACTGGCGCAGCTGGCTGAGTGCATTTGCCATGATCGCGAATTGGCGGAGAAGCTGGGCGAGATCTTCGACTTCATCGGCGAACACGGCCAACTCGATGTCCGGCGCGGACACACGCGGATGATCGAGCACGATTACATGAAAGGCATGTATTGGAAGCGCGGCGCTGTCTCCCGCGCCATGCTGCGCGGCGGGAAAGAACCGGATCGCATCGTCATGAACGATGCCGCTATCCTGCTCAGCGATCTCGATATCGACGATCCGGAAGAGCTGCTGCCCGTGATCAGCATGCTCATGCGCGCCGGCGCGAAGGCGCTTCTGCTTGTGGGCGACAAATTTTCCGAGACGGTCATCAACTTCATTCTTAACAACAAGCAGCCGGACAAGTTTCGCATCGTCGCGGTCAAGACGCCCGGCGGCACTGATGACCAGCGGCGGGCGCATCTGAGCGATATGGCCGTCATCACCGGCGCCATCCCTCTCTTCAAAGCGGCCGGCGATACGCTGGCGACTACGCTTACCCCACCCCCGGTTCCTCCCCGAAGCATCAGAGAGGGGAGCGCTACTACATCGCGGAGAGATGCGGAGCGGGCCACTTACTTCGGTCAAGCGAAACAAGTCTGGGTCGAGCGAACGATGTTCGGGCTGGTCTCCGACCGCGAGGATCAAGATGAACTGACTGAGCACCTGGCGGATCTGTTGGAACTGGTGGAATACGCGACGGACAAGGACGCGGAGGCCTTTCTGCGCGAGCGCATCGGCAAGATTCTGGGCGGCGTCGCCATCCTGCGCATCGGCGATGCGCTGCCGGCGCGCATGGATAGCCGCATCGCAATCGCCAAGGAAACCGCCAAATCACTGCGCCGCGCTCTGCCTGACGGCATCCTGCCGGGCGGCGGCGTCGCCTTGCTGGCTTGCCGCGACGCGCTGGAGGAGACGCTTGACTCGGATGACGACAGCGCCGCGCGCGCTGCCCGCCGCATTCTCCTGCGCGCATTGGAGGAACCCCTGCGCGCCATCTGCTATAATGGCGGCCTTGATACCGCAAAAGTGGCTGAATTGGGGGGCATGCCCCGTGGCCACGGCATCGATATCCGCAGCGGCGCCCTCGTCGATGTGATGGACGCCGGCATTATTGATGTCGCGTCAGTGCTCGAAGCCGCGCTGCGAGGCGGGGTCAGCAGCGCCGCACTGGCCCTGACCATTGATGTGCTGCTGCATCACAAGCAGCCGCAGTCGACCTATACGCCCTAGCGCCGCCCCGTTGGATTCACCCGCGCTTTCCGCTATCATGGGAAAGAGCGACATCCGTTTGATGGAGTGACATCGGCATGTTATCCGCAGGCCTGTGGCGGCAAATTGCCCAGCCAGACGCGCGCAATCCCATCTTCCGGCGCGCCAGCCAAACCTACAAGCCCGCCAGCGCGCCAAAGCGGCGCTACAGCGCCCCTCGACCGCTGCTGCTGATCGTCGCCATCGCCCTCATCATAGCGCTCGCGCTCCAACCGCAACTCCTGATCCTGCTGTTCTTAATTCCCATTGTCATGATCATGCTGGCGGTGGCCAGCCCCGCCCTCGTGCCCCTGTTCACACTCATAGCGGGCATGTGCCTCGCCGTCGAGATCATCCAGGGCATCTACCGCGAAAAGCGCCAGCACACCTACGAGTTGATTTGCAGCTCGACCCTGGGTTCGCTCTACGCCAATTGGTCCTTCGCCAAAGGCGTTACCTATCGCGGGGGCTGGTTTGCCGCCTTGCGCTGGGGCAGCGCGCAGTCGCTGCGGATCGGCGGCGTCGCCCTGGGCGGCGCGTTGCTCGTGATCCTGTGGCTGCTGCTGTCCGATCAGGCGCGGCCGGGGCTGGAACAGGCGCGCATGCTGCTGCTCATCGCGCTCCTGTTGCTCCTGTACTACAGCCACCTGACGCAGACCATCATTCTCGCTTTGACCATCGGGCTCTTCTCGAGCAGCTTCGACCTGAACAGCCGCGATGCCGCATTCGTCGGCTTTTGCTCCTATATCTTCGCCCAAGCCCTGCCCATCGGGCTGGCCACCCTGTTTTACGTCACCTGCAGCCGGCTGCTCTATGAGCCGGGACCGCTCCTCAGCATGGGCATCGAGAGCGTCACTGTCGCGATCGTGATACTGAGCCGCGAGGCGATGGTCGTCGCGCTCTGGCGGGGGCTGAGGGCGCGCTTGGATTCGAGCCGCGGCGAGCTGGGTCAGGGCGGTTTGGCGGCTGTTGGGGTGGGTTAACGCAGCGTGAGAGAGACAGCATGAGCGCCATCAGAGACTATCTCACTGAAATACAAAGTGAATTCAATACTGGCATGGCTGGTGAGCACGCCTACCGTCCGGCCTTGAAGAAGCTGTTGGAATCAATTGATACAGGTCTGAACGCGGTCAACGACCCTGCTCGCACAGCAATCGGCATGCCGGATTTTGTCGTCTTGCGCCAACCCGGTAATGTGCCCATTGGCATCGTCGAGGCCAAAGACATCGGCAACCAATTGAGCCGAACAGAAAAGTCAGATCAAATTAAACGATACATGGCGCAGGGCAATCTGATTCTGACCAATTACCTCGAATTCCGCTGGTATGTGAACGGAGAGAGGGTCGGTATCGTCGAAATAGCGAGAGAGAAGGACGGCAAGATAACGCGCGTCTCAAAGACGTATGGCGACTTGACCGATATGCTGAGTCAATTCGCCTTGCAAACGGCACCAACTGTCAACAGCGCAAGAGAACTGGCGGAGCGGCTTGCACGACACGCAAAGCTGATTGCCCATTTCATCGAAAAAGACCTCAAGAGCGATGAGCCGAGTAAGCACTTCCAAGACCAAAAGTCAGCCTTCGCTAATACATTGATTCCAGACTTGGATGAGGAGAAGTTTGCCGATATGTACGCTCAAACGCTCACATATGGCTTGTTCGCCTCGCGCGTAAACTATCCGGCAAATCCCGCGCAATTCAGTCTCAGCGGAGCCGCGGAAGACATCCCACGTACCAACCCCTTTCTGCGTAGGTTGTTTCATCACAGTAGTTTCGACTTGGGATCTCGACTCACATGGCTCGTCGAGAGCTTGGTCGAGATTCTTCGACACACCGACATGGACAGCATCCTCGAACACTTTGGCAAGCAAACCCAACAGACCGACCCGGACTTCCATTTCTACGAGACATTCCTCAGCGCCTACAACCCGGGGCTGCGCGATAAACGCGGAGTCTATTACACGCCCGAGTCTGTTGTCAAATATATCGTCCGCAGCGTCGACCATATCCTGAAAACCTGCTTTGATAGACCGGACGGGCTCGCCGACAAAGACACGCTCATCCTTGACCCCGCCGTCGGTACAGGAACGTTCCTTTACTTCGTCATCGAGCAAATCTACGACAGCTTTCTCGCCCAACGTGGCCGCTGGAAGAGCTATGTCGACGAGCACTTGCTGCCTCGTCTCTTCGGATTTGAACTCTTAATGGCACCGTACACGGTAGCGCACATGAAGCTTAGCATGCAGCTCGACAGTTACGCTTACGAGTTTAGGGAAGATCAGCGGCTTGGCATCTATCTGACCAACTCGTTGGAAGAAGGAATCAAAGAAAAATACGAATCGCCATTTGGCGGTTTTCTTGAGCAGGAGGCCAACGAAGCCACAGCGATTAAGCGCGAGAAACCAATTATGGTCATATTGGGGAATCCACCTTACAGGGGACATAGTGTCAACAAAGGCGAATGGATTACGAATCTGTTGAATGATTATGCCGTATCTAATGGTAATGTGCGACGTGAACGAAACACTAAGTGGATAAAGAATGATTATGTGAAGTTTATCCGCTTTGGTCAGTGGCGGATAGAACAAACTGGCTCCGGAGTGTTGGCTTTCATCACTGCCAACAGTTACTTGGACGCCTTAACTTTTAGAGGAATGCGAAAGCATCTTTTGGAAGCATGTTCCAGTATTTATGTTGTGAATTTGCATGGAAGCACAAAACGCAAGTCGCGCCTGGACGGAAAAGATGATGAAAATGTGTTCGAGATACAGTCTGGCGTATCAATATTGTTTTTGACCAAAGAAAAATCTACAGATGGCATGGCTGCAGTGCATTACTGTGACATTCGCGGTACACGTGATAACAAATATGCTTGGCTTAACGAGCACGATATTTCTAACTCTCCATGGACTCTTTTGAACCCTTCATCGCCAAATTACTTTTTTGTGCAACAGGATACAACGTTTCGGTACGAGTACGAAAGATACACTGCACTTACAGACATTGTGATCGAACACGTAACTGGCTTTCAGACACATCGCGATCATTTCGCGGTTGACTTTGATCGTGAAGAAATTGTAGACCGCGCCAAAAGCATGAGAGATCGGAGTGTCTCTGACTCTTGGATACGCGAAGCTTATTCTCTTCATGATACTAAAGACTGGCAGGTACAGAATGCACGAATGCAAATTGTAAATGATGACAAATGGGAAGAAAAAATCACCGTTTGCAGTTATCGCCCATTTGACGACAGACACTGCTATTTGAGTACTGCAATGATGGATCGTCCACGGAGAAAGTTGTTAGACTATGTTCTCAATAAGGAAAACCTTTGTCTCCTAGCCACACGACAACAGGGGACAACCGGCTTCCGACACATTTGGTTAACAGATTACCCCGCCAACGACTGTGTTATCTCAAACAAGAGTCGCGAAGCAAATGCCGTATTTCCTGTCTACACCTATCCCAATAGGCAGAAAGAACTGGCTGACACCAGTGAATATCCTCTAAGTGAGAAAGGACGTCGTCCCAACCTTTCAAGAGCGTTCGTCAGCGAAATGGAATTGAATCTTGGTCTGCAATTCATAACAGAAGGCAGCGCCTTCGCCGATAGCACTGTTGCTGCAAACTGGTTCGGAACTGAAGACGTCTTCTACTACGCCTATGCCGTATTCCACAGTCCGACTTATCGCGAACGTTACGCCGAGTTCCTGAAGATTGATTTTCCGCGCCTACCTTTGACTTCGGATATCGACTTGTTTGTAAAGCTTGTTCGCCTCGGCGCGGAGTTGGCGAGGCTGCATCTGATGAATTCGCCCAAGCTGTTGAAGCCTATGACGACTTACAATGTCGCGGTCGATGACAAAAGCTTCGACAACTTAGTTTCGGAGACTGGCGACTTTCCTAAGTACGTCGAAAAAGGCGGGCAAGTATACATCAACGAATACCAGTACATAGGCGACGTGCCGCAAGAAATCTGGGACTTTCACATCGGCGGATATCAAGTGCTGCACAAGTGGCTTGAAGACCGACGCGGACGGGTGCTGTCAACCGACGACCTGGAGCACTATCAGAAAATCATCGTCGCACTATCCGAAACTATTCGCATCATGCAAGAAATTGACGAGGCTATCCCGCAATTTCCGATTGAATAAGCTCAACATCCCCGCCCCAAGCCCCGCTCATACGCCTCCCGCGTATCCACATCCAGCACTACGCCCTTCTCATCCACCTCCACCAAGCGCAACTTCTCCCGTGCCCCTTGAATCACATCACGCGGCCTGGCAGCCGCTGGCAAATCCAGCATCGCCCGCCAAAAAGCCCGATCCAGCAGCACCGGATGCCCGCGCTGACCCTGGTACACCGGCGCGACATTGAAACCCGGCGCATGCGCCGCGCCTAGCTGCCCTATCACCGCGCTCGTCACACAAGGCATGTCGCCCGGCTGAATGAAAACCGCGCCCAGTCCCTCCCGCAGCCCGCGCAGCCCGACCTTCACCGACGACAGCATTTCACCGGTCGCGAAGTCGGGATTATGCGCCAGCGTCGGCCCATAAGCCGCGACGGCAGCGCCTACGACCGCAGCCTCGCGCCCGGTCACGACGATGATCGGACCAAGGCCGGCATCGACGTAGGCTTTGACAACATGACTGATGATGGGCTCGCCATCGACCCAGGGCAGCAGCAGCTTGTTTTCAACCATGCGCGACGACAGCCCCGCCGCCAGGATAATTGCAGCAAAAGACTTAATGGCGTTGCGTTTTTCCCCCCCTCCCTCCTTGTGGGGGAGGGGGCCGGGGGGTGGGGGCATGATGTCAATCCGTCAAGCTACGCGGCATGGGACGTTCGGCGATGTCCTGGAGCAGACCGCCGTGACCCATTGACACCAGGTTGGCCCGCGTCAGCCGCTCGCCGGTCAGCAGGCGCGGCAGAATCCAGTCGATGACATTGGTCTTGGGCGATTTGATGCAGCCCGGCGCGCCCACCACCGGCGCCTCGTCCAGGTATCCCATCATCAGCAGCGTGCCCGGATCCACCGGCACGCCGTGCAGCGTGATGCTGCCGCCCGCCCGCAGCAGCGCCGAGGGCACGATGTCTTCGCGGTCGATGATGGCAGACATGCCCGCCACCAGGATCAGATCGGCACCGGCCTGGGCGCGGATGGACCCGGCGATGGCATCGGCATCATGCGCCACAAAAACCGGTTCCAGCAAATGGCTGCCCCAGCCCTGGACGCGCTGCCGGACCGGCCCGTGAAAGCTCTTGAGCAGGCGCTCGCGCCGGGCTTCCGTGCCGCTGACGATCAGCGCCACGCGTTTCTCCTGCAGCGGCAGAATGCGCAGGATGGCGGCGCTCGCTTCGGCGATCCGCTCCACATCAACCACCCGCGCCTGCGGCACGCCAAATGGCACCACTTTGACCAGCGCCACCATATCGCCCGTGCCGACCAGGCTATATTCGCGCAAGGTGGCGATGGTGATGCCGTCATAAATGTTGTTGATTAATTCGAGCTTGGGCACATCCACATGCAAAACGCCGCGGGCCGCCGCCGTCAGGTTGGCGCGTCCCACGCCCGGCGTCCGCCATGCGACCATGGGTCCGGCAACCGCTTTGCCGATGCGCTCGGCCGCAATATCTTCGTGCAGGTCGGCATCGCTCAACTGCGTGACGATAACGCGCTCCAGGCCCAGGCTGCGCAGCGCCGCCAAATCCGACTCGCCGAGCCTGTGGCCCTTGTTGAAAACCAGCTTGCCCGAGGCATCGTAGAGCTTGTGCGCCAGAATCGCGCCCAGCGCGTCGGCTATCGGCACTTCACCGAACTTCATCGCGCAGTCCGTTTCGCACGGCGATGATCTCGGCCAATATACAGACCGCGATCTCTTCCGGCGTAGTCGCGCCGATGTCGATGCCGATCGGCGTGCGAATCTGCGCGATCAACTCATCGCCCAGCCCGGCCTCTTTCAGCCGCGCCACGCGCTGCTTGTGCGTGCGCCCGCTGCTCAAAACGCCGATGTAGGGGATGTTTGCCGGCAGCGCGGTGATCAGCGCCTTGTCGTCAATCTTGGGGTCGTGCGTCAAGACCGCCAGATAAGTGCTGCGATCCAGACCAAGTTCCGGCAAGGCCTTGTCCGGATAGCTGTGCAAGATCTCCGTCACGTTGGGAAAGCGCTCGCGCGAGGCGAATGCCGCCCGTGGATCGACGATCGAGACGCGAAAACCGGCCTGCGTTGCCATCGCTTGCAAGGGAATCGCCACATGAACACCGCCGATCAGGATCAGATGCGGGCGCTCGACCTGCATATCGACCATGACGCGCGCGTCGCCCATCTCTACCAGCCCGCTTTTCTTGCTTGACTTGGCCAGGGCTTTCATGGTTTCCACCTGCGCCGCCGTCAGGTTGTCCGTCCCAAACAGCACCTCTCCCCGGGCATCAAGCAGGACTTTCTCGCCGATCAGCTCGCCCTCCACGACCGTGATCGTCACGCCGAAATGATCCCCCGCCGCCAGCTCGGCCAGCGCCTCCCACCAGATCGGATCCAACGGCTCGACAAAGACTTCGATGCTGCCGCCGCAGGTCAAACCGACCTCCCAGGCCAGGTCATCCGCCACGCCGAATTTGAGCAAGCGCGGCGCGCCATCGCGCAAGCCCGCGGTCGCCTCCTCGACCACCGCCCCTTCCACGCAGCCGCCGCTGACCGAGCCAATCATCGCTGGCGCAGCACTATCGACGCGCCCCGGCGCCACAGTGATGCCCATCTTCGATCCCTCGCGCCTCGGTGCCGATCCCCAGGTCTTGACCACCGTCGCCAATGCCACGCGGCGATCCGCCGCGATCCAGTCGTTTATCATTTCCAGGATGTCTAACATCATCCCTCCAGCAATCCACCCAG
This sequence comes from Chloroflexota bacterium, assembly GCA_026708115.1. GTDB lineage: Bacteria > Chloroflexota > Anaerolineae > Aggregatilineales > Phototrophicaceae > UBA6055. The sequence continues at coordinate 30,155 of JAPOVL010000025.1, read as the reverse complement.
GTGTTCGCAGGGGCGGCCTCGCAACGCCGCCCAGCGCCTCTCAGGCCAAATACCGCTTGCGATACGCTTCGGCGCTCGGGCGGCCCTTTAGATTGTTCAGCGCTTTGACGATCGCCTCCAGGTTCGCCAGGTTGGTAATCGGCAGAAAGTCATGCACATAAGGCAACAGCGCCTGCGCCCCCCGGGTCAGCGGCTCATACTCCGGCACATCGAGCAAGGGATTCAGCCAGATCAACCGTCGACAAGAATGCCGCAGCCGTTCCATTTCCCGGTGCAAGAGCGGGATATCCCCGCGATCCCAACCGTCCGTTATCAACAGCACCACCGCGCCGCGCCCCAGCACGCGTCGCGACCAGACCCAATTGAAGCGATGCAGACACTCGCCGGTCATCGTGCCGCCGCCCCACTGCAAGACGGCCTGGCCCACATCTTCCAGCGCGTCATCCACGTTCTTTTGTCGGATCTGCCGCGTAATGCGCGTGATGTCTGTGCTATAGACGAATGACTCGACCTGGAACAGCGAGCCGGCTAATGTGTGCATGAAGTGCAGCAGCACACGCGTGTACCGTTCCATGCTGCCGCTGATATCGCAGAGCAATACCACCGGACGCGGCTTTTCCTTGCGGCGATGCGTCGGCAACCCCGTGACATCGCCGCGTTTGCGAATCACATCTTTCATCAGGCGCCGCATGTTGATCTGTCGCCCCTTGCCATTTTCAAAGCGGCGCGTCCGGCGCATGCCCAGCGATTCCGGCATTTTCGCGATGGCGCGCTTCGCCATTTCCAGCTCTTCGGCGCTCATCTCGGCAAAGTCCTTGTGGCGCAAACGCTCTTCCCGGCTGTAAGTCGGCACCAGCGCGATCATGGCCGGATCCAACTCCTTGCTGTCGCTGCCGTTCTCGCTCGGCGTGGATGTCAGCGGCGGCAAGAACTGCGTCTTTTTTTTGCGCCGCTCTTCGCCCAGCGACTGCAAATTCAGCGTGGTAAAACCATCCGACGGTCGCCGCCAGAAGATATCAAAGGCTTCATCAAAATAGGCGAATTCCCGTGGATGCGTGACCAAGTGCGCCCGCAAGGTGAAGTAGAAATCTTGCTTGCGCCCCAGTTGAATATGCGCCAGCGCCCGTGCCACATCCATCATGCGGTTGGGCGTCACATTCATGCCCAGCGCCCGGCAAACGCGCCCGAACAAAATCAGATTGTGCGTCAATTTGCCGCCCTGATAGTCATAGGGCGCATCAGCCGGGCCAAGGAATACGCCTTTGATGGGTGGACCCTCGGAGGACATGGTCAAACCCGCTGCGCTTCGACTTTGGCCCGCTCGATCATATTTTGGATGGTTGTTGCATCCAACATTTCGACATCGTCCTGGTACTTCAAGATCACGCCCAGCGTGTCCTGCACCGTTTCCAAGGCCAATTCATTCTGATCCAGCGCGATCAAAGCCGCCGTCCAGTCCAGTGTTTCGGCGACGCCCGGCCGCTTGAACAACTCCATCGAGCGCATGTCTTGTATGAAGGCCGTGATCTGTCGCGCCAGCATCGGCGGCACATCCGGTGCCTTCCGCTGCACGATCTCCAGTTCTTTATGGAAATGCGGGTAATCGATCCAGAAGTATAAACAGCGCCGCTTGAGCGCATCGTGGATTTCCCGCGTCCGGTTCGATGTCACAACCACAATCGGCGGCGCGGCGGCCTTCACCGTGCCCAATTCCGGGATCGAGATCTGGAAGTCCGAGAGCAACTCCAGCAAATAGGCCTCGAACTCTTCGTCGGAGCGATCCAACTCATCAATCAACAATACCGGCGCCCGGCCGTTCACACTCTTTTCGATCGCCTGCAGCAATGGCCGCTTGAGCAAAAAGCGCTCCGAAAACAATTCGCCTTCCATATCATCGCGGGCCAAGCCTTCGGCTTCCATCAATCGCAAGTGCAAAATCTGACCGGCATAATTCCATTCGTAAACCGCCGTATTGATATCCAGTCCCTCGTAGCACTGCATGCGGATCAGATCGGTCTCCAGCAGCGCCGCCAGCACTTTGGCGATCTCGGTCTTGCCAACCCCGGCATCGCCTTCCAAAAACAGCGGCTTGCCTGTTTTCAGCGCCAGGAATACCGCCACCGCCAACCCGCGCTCGGCGATATAGTCTTGCTGGCTCATGGCAGTTTGCAGGTCATCAACGGATTTGAACATGCACGTCATCTCGTCTCATTGCTTTTCGAAGCTTTGTATTGCTACCATCAGGTATTCTAACTGATGCGGGATGATTTTCGGAAGGCTCTAAGCGATCTGTCCTTCTACCTTGCACATTGCCGACTAGAATAGACGGACTGAATCAGAACAGAAAACGGGGAGACAACGATGAACGAGCAAATCCAACAATTCTGGGACCTCAACCGCATGTATACGCCGCTGCGCGACCAGCTTCTGGAAGTGTTGTCCGACGATGATCTCAGTTATACGCCGGGCGGCGGCAACCCGACGCTGGGCGAACTCTGCCGCGAACTGGGCGAAACCGAACATGCCTACGTCCAGTCTTTCAAGACCTTCAAAGTCGACTTCAGCTACCGGACGCACGACGACAGCTACCTCGGCAGCGTCGCCAGACTGAAGGCCTGGTATCAGCAATTGGACCAGGAACTCGAAGCTGCTCTGCTAGCGGTCACCGATGAGGATGTCGAGACCAAGCAGATGGATCGCGACGGCTACCAGGTGCCCGTCCACATCAGCCTCGATATCTTGCGCGAGGCCCTGCTGATCTTCTACGGCAAGGTCAGCGTCTACGCCAAAGCCATGGACAAGCCGCTTCCCCAACAATGGCGGGATTGGATCGGCTGACTTCAACCATACTTTATTGCATTATTAGTAAGTTCTGTCCTTCGCAAGTACAAGGGTTGTAGATCGCTATGATTTCAGCAGTCCTTGTACTTGCTGCCTGGCGTGATATAATAGGCGACGCTTAGCGGCTTTGCTAAGCGCATACCGTCAACATGATCGCATTAGAGTTCCGTAGTAGCATAGCATTAACATGCGATATTAACACAAGTTGGCGAGGACGGGCCTATTCTCTCGCGCAAACGCAGCATTCACTCCCTGCGTATCGGGCTGTCACAGATCTTGCGACAGCCATTCTATTTGTGGCTGATCGGAATCTATCCAATACTTCATCTATATTCCGTAAATTTCGGACTGGTCGTCGAGCGCGAAGTGCTCGCCAGCCTCGCAGTGATGTTGGTTGCCAGTACATTTGCTTTGCTTTTGACAAACGCTTTGCTTCGCAATCGGCATAAAGCAGCTTTTCTGTTAGCTATCGCCAGCATCGGTTTCTCACTTAGCGGTCATCTCTATACTCAGGTGTTCATGCCCAAGTCGCTCTTCGTTTGGACCTTGATGGTTTTGGCCTTCGCGACTGTCGTCATCGGCGCCGTATGCCGAAGCCGCAAGCGCAAGATCTTTGCTGCCCTTACATTGCCGCTCAATCTGGTTTCTCTGGCGCTGCTGGCGAGTCCCGGCATCACAATCGTGTCGGGCCATGTCTATATGTCTTCGTTTGCGAAGATCTCTGCGGCAAATGTCTCTCCATCTGTCATACAAGAAGACATCCCAAAGGTGAACGACTCAGCAACGCATCCGGATATTTACTACATCATCCCGGATTCTTATCCAAGCGACTCCTGGCTGGAAGAAGCGATGGGATACGATAATTCCGCATTCACGCAAGCCTTGCGAGATCGCGGATTCACCGTCGCGGAACAGGCGCAAAGCAACTATGGGTCGAGCTTTACATCGCTGGCATCGACTTTGAATATGCGTTATTTCGATAGCAATCCTTCGCAACTCAGTGATCTCGACTTCTTGCGGCTGTCAATTGCCGAAAGTGAAGTGGCGAAACAACTAAAGCAACTCGGATATACCTATATACATGTCTTGTCGGGTTTGTTGCTGCCTAGTTCAATCGCGGATATTAACCGGGATCAGGCGCCAGCCGGACCTATTGACATTAAAGTCGATGATTCCGACTTTGATGCGGCCATCTTGTTTCATCCAGGAACAGGCGTGCCAAGAATGCTGGACCGCGGCTTTCTGTACAAACAGTCATTTTTTTCCTTGTATCACGATACAACTTGGCTGCGGCTCATTAAGTCGCAGTTGGATAAGCTGTTTTATACAGACGAGTTCATGCCTTATCATGTGTATGCCCCGGAACGATTCCTGGATACCGTCGCTGACATAGCGTCATTTGCGTCCATGCCAGAAGCGACTTTCGCGATCGTCCATTTGCTCAAGCCACATGGCCCAATCGTGTTTACCGAGAATGGAGATACGATCACCGCCATTACAATCCCAAGTCCCGAGGATCATTTAAGTGAATTAAAATTCGTAAACGCCAAATTCTTGCAGATGATTGACGCCATTCTGGAAAACTCGCAACATCAGCCAGTCATCATATTCCAGGCCGATCACGGCTCCACTCATGGTCATTCTTCTTTCGGCGGCAGATATATCCACTTCGATGCCTACGCCGCGTATTATCTGCCGGATGGATTTTCCCTCGATATTCCACAGCCCTATACTTTCATAAATAGCTTCCCCTTGCTATTGAATGAAGTCTTTGCGACAGACTATGAGTTGCAGGACGATCGCTTGATGGAGCATTTGGCAGGATATGGCGCCCCGTTTCTACAAGCGGACGTTACAGACCAGTTCTTGCATAAATAACTCATCGCGGATCAAAACCAAGAGACTCGCCGGGCAAACCTACAGGCGAAGGTCACCATCTTATTTGGTCTTCATACCTGCAACAAATAAGTAAAAGGGTCAGCCGACGGCTGACCCCTGCAACAACTCTGCTTTGAAGTCGACGCTTATCCAGCCGCCGCTTTGACCGCGCGCTTGAGATAAACGCCCGCCATCTGCTGCCGGTAAGACTCGGGGTAAGCCACATCACCCGCCAGCCAATCCGCGATATCGGCCTTCACCATGTCGGCCGCGGCATTCAGCGCCGCGTCATCGAGCGACGATCCCGCCAGCGCAGCTTCGGCCCCGGCGCACTTGACCGCCTTGACCGTCGCGCCGCCCACGGCGACATCCGCCTGCGTACAAGTGCCGCCATCCATCTTCAGGCAGACTGCGACGCCCACGATGGCGTAGCGTGAAGCGGGATGCGGGAACTTTACATAGGCGCATTGGCAGTCGCTGCAGTTGGGCAGGTTGATGCCAGTGATGAGCTCGCCATCTTCCAAGTCAGTCTCGAAGAGGTCGACGAAGAAGTCTTGCGCGGCGACACTGCGGGAGCCGTCCGCGCCCTGGATATTGACCGTGGCGCCGCAAGCCACCAGCACAGTCGGCGGGTCGGAAGCCGGATCGGCATGGGCGATATTGCCCCCAATCGTGCCGAAGTTGCGCACAGCTTGATCGCCGACTCCCCCACAGGCATCCGCCAGCGCGGCGCACATCGACTGCACATCGCTCGAGGCGGCGATTTCCGCATGGGTCGTGGTGGCGCCGATGCGCAAGCCGCCGTTTGCACTGATGCCGCGCAGCGAGTCGATGCGTCCGATATCCACCAGTTGCTCGGGCGCCGACAGGCGCAGCTTCATCACCGGCAGCAGGCTATGCCCGCCAGCCAGGAACTTGCCCTCTTCACCAATCAATTCCAGCGCCTGATCCACCGAATCCGCCCGTTGATAGTCAAATTTGTTTGGCCACATATGTTCTCTCCTCCTGCAGTTTTTGCTGAGACGGGCGACTGCTGGTCAGTGTCGTCGGTCAGTGTCGGCGGTCAGTGTCTACGCGACCTACGCGACCTGCCGAGTCGCCCCTACAAGTATTCGATTACGATCCGGCAGATTGTATCGCCTGCCAAACCTTCGCCGATGTCATCGGCATGTCGATGCCCTCGACGCCGAAAGGCGCAAGCGCATCCAGCACCGCGTTGTATACCGTTGGCGTGCTGGCGATGGTGCCGGTTTCACCGACTCCCTTGACGCCGATCGGATGGTGCGGCGACGGCGTGACCGTCTCGCCCAACTCAAAGTTCGGGAACATATCGGCGCGCGGCATCGTGTAGTCCATCATTGTGCCCGTCAAGAGCTGCCCGTTGTCGTCGTAAATGACGCCCTCGCACAGCGCCTGCGCGATCCCTTGCACAACACCGCCGTGGATCTGTCCCGCCACAATTTCCGGATTGATCTGCGGCCCGCAATCGTCCACGGCGATATAGCGCTGCAACTCGATATCGCCCGTACTGGCGTCCACTTCCACGATCGCGATATGCGTCCCGAAGGGATAGACAAAGTTCGGCGGATCATAAAATTGCGATTCTTCAAAGCCGGGGTCCATGCCTTCCGGCATATTCCAGGCCAGGTGCGCCATCAAGGCCACATCCTGAATGCTCTGCGATTGATCGGGCGAGCCTTTGACTGAGAAACTGCCATCAGCGTATTCGATGTCGTCTTCGTTCGCTTCCATCAGATGAGCCGCCAGGGTGCGCGCTTTGTCCTTCAACTTCTGCGCCGCCTTCGCCAGGGCAGCGCCGGTAACGGGCGTCGTGCGGCTGCCATACGTGCCCCAGCCCATCGGCGTTTCCGTGGTATCGCCGTGGATGACTTCAATATCGTCCACCGGGAATCCCAACTCATCGGCGATGATCTGCGCCAAAGTCGTCTCCGATCCCTGGCCATGCGGCGATGCGCCGATCAGCGCTTGCACCTTGCCCGTGGGCGTCACGCGCACCGTCGCGCTCTCCCACAAGCCGCCCTGGAAGCCAACCGCGCCCGCAACCTGGCTCGGTCCCAAACCGCACATTTCCGTGTAGGCGGTGATGCCGATGCCTAGGTAGCGCCCGTCAGCGCGCGCTTCCGCTTGTTCACGGCGGAAGTCGTCGTAGCCGGCGATGCCCAGCGCTTTTTCGAAAGCCGCCGGATAATCGCCGCTGTCATAAACCAGCGTCGTGGCCACTTCGTAGCCGTCTTCGAAGGCCGGGATCAAATTCTTGCGCCGCAATTCCGCCGGATCCATATCGATGCGCTTGGCCACCATATCCACCATGCGCTCCAGCAAGAAGGTGGCTTCGGGACGTCCGGCGCCGCGATAAGCATCGGTTGGCGTGGCATTTGTCATCACGCCGATCGATTCGCAGAAGACGCTGTCCATCATATAGGGACCGACATAAAGCAGCCCGTGCAGAATGGTGGGGATGCCCGGCGCCGCTGTCGACAGATAACCGCCCATTCCGGCGTACACCGTCGCCCGCACGCCCAGCAGCTTGCCGTCCCGGCTGGCCGCCATCTCCACATATTGGATATGATCGCGCCCGTGTATCGTGATCTGATAATTCTCCGAGCGCGTCTCCGTCCACTTCACCGGCTGCCCCAGCTTGATCGCCGCCCAGGACACCAGCGCCTCGTCCGGATAGCAAGGGATCTTGCTGCCGAATCCGCCGCCGACCTCCGGCGCGATGACCCGCACCTTGTTCTCGTTCAGCCCCGTTACCGCGCTGATGATGAAGCGATGAATATGCGGGTTCTGCGAGGTGCACCAAAGCGTCAGTTCCTGCGTGGCCGGGTTGTACTGGGCCATCGCCGAACGCGGCTCCATCGCTGTCGGCAGCAGCCGCTGCTGCACGATCTTGTCGCGCACAACCACATCAGCAGTATTGAAGACGCCGTCGCTGGCCGTCTTGTCGCCCATCACCCAACGAAAAGCGATATTGTTCTCGACATCGTCGAAGAGTTGCGGCGCGCCCTCTTGAGCCGCCGCTTCCGGATCTACCACCACCGGCAACTCTTCATATTCTACATTGACCGCGTCAGCAGCATCTTGCGCCGTGTAGCGGTCATCAGCCAGCACGATTGCCACGCCATCCCCGACATAGCGCACCTTGCCTTTGGCCAGCGCCGGATGCTCCGGCGTCTTCAAGTCGCTATCCGGGATCAGCCAAGCCGTTGGGATGCCGGCCAAATCGACGTCTTCGCCGCTGAAAACGGCAACCACGCCATCCATGGCCTCGGCCGCCGAGCTATCGATGCTGACGATATTGGCATGGGCATAAGGGCTGCGCACCACCGCCATGTGCAATACACCCGGCAACTTGATGTCGTCGGTGTAGCGCGCTTCGCCGGTGATCAGGCGCGGATCTTCCCGCCGCTTGATTCCACTGCCAAATATGCGAGTGCTCATTAATCACCTCCAGCGGCAGCGTCCGCCACCTGCTTGACGGCTTTCACGATATTGTGATAACCGGTGCAGCGACAGATATTCCCTTCCAGGTTGTGCCGGATCGCCTCTTCAGACGCCCCCGGATTGTCCTCGACAAATGCCGTGGTGGCCATGATCATGCCCGGCGTGCAATAGCCGCACTGCAGGCCATGGTTCTCCCAGAAGGCCGTCTGCATCGGATGATGCTCGCCGTCCAGCGCCAAGCCCTCAATCGTCGTCACATTCGTCCCGTCCGCTTGCGCGGCCAGCAATGTGCAGGATTTAAGCGCCTTCCCGTCCAAATGAACCGTGCAGGCGCCACATTGGCTGGTATCGCAACCGATCTTGGTGCCGGTTAGATCCAACTCTTCGCGCAGAAAATGTACCAATAAGGTGCGGGGGTCGACATCGCGTTCCTGTACAACCCCGTTTACAGTGACTGAAATCTGCATTAAATCCTCCTCAGTGACTACGTAAATACTCGGTTTAAGCGACGTGATTTTACTTTATCACCGATGTCCAAATCGGTTTTGCAACATTGTAACTTGCTTTGTTGCCGATTGCTACAATTTGCCAATCATGACCCAGGGCAATCGCATCAAATTGTTTTTCACCACAGAGGCGCTGAGGACACAGAGTTTAAGTTTTTCAGGGCAGAACTTCTCTGGAATGACGTGCGAATGGGTGAAATTACTTGTCACGGAATCCAAAATTGAAGTGAAATTTCACGTTTCCTAAGAAATGAAAGAGTCTTCTCAGTAAAACAAAGTAATTCGTGCAAAAAAATCAACTGCGATGGCGAGTCACCCTTCTCCTTTGATACGGGGAAGGGCCGGGGATGGGGTAGAGTGGCCGCATCTTCGTATTCTCAACTTGCTTGCACTTTCTTCTGTGCCTCTGTAGTTATATTTAAGTTTGTATCGTGTTCATTGCAGTGCATGTTCATTTTGATGCGATTGCCCGGTTGTCTTGGGACCTTAAGGTCAAAACTTCTGCCCGACATGTCGCATCTGCGCCATCTAGCCCGCAGTCCCGGGCCTGACCGTCGCCAAAAAAGCCGCCAGATGATGCTTCCAGACCGCCGCCAGCGTATGCGTCCCGTGCCCGCGACTGCGCTCGTCAATCGGCAGCAGGACGTAACGCCCCCGCTCGACCTGCGGCATCGCCGCTTCCAGGAGGCCCAGCTCCGGCGGATTCACCTGGTCGTCCGCCGAGTTGATCGCCAACAGCGGCACCTTGATCTTGGACAAGCCCGGGGCCGGGTCATAGTCTTCCGACGCGGCAAACTGATAGATCATGTCGTTGGCATCCAACGCCCCCGCATGCGCCTTGATCCGCTCCGCCAGGAAGGCGTCCGCCTCCGCTCTCGTTGGCGCTTCCTTCTGCCACTGCAAAGGGCAACTTGTCATCACGATCAACAGATGAATAGCGTTGATCAAACCCCCGGGTTGCGCGTCATAGTCGCCGCCCATCCAGGCCGGGTCGCTCTGGATGGAATCGATAATCATCTTGCGTATCATGCGGTTGCGCCCGGCGATCTCGGCCGGCAGCGAAGCCAATGGCGCCAGGCAGTCCACGAAGTCGGGGAACATCTGCCCCCATAGCCAGGTCTGCATGCCGCCCATCGACGTGCCCATCACCAGGTAGAGATGATCCACACCCAAACCCTCGCTCAGCAATTGATGCTGCGCGCGCACCATATCGCCATAGCCGTAGCGCGGGAAGCCCATGCGCATGCCGTCGCTCGGCTTGCTCGATCGGCCGTGGCCGATGCCGTCCGGCAAGATTATGTAATGCCGCTCCCCATCCAGCAGCTGCCCCGGGCCGAACAACTCGTCGGCGAAACCGGCGCGGGTGAAAGTAGCGCCGCTGCCCGTCGTGCCGTGCAAGACCAGCACGGCATTGCAGACCTTCCCGTTCGCGCCTCGTCTTGCTTCCCCCAGACTGCGGTAATGCAGGCGCAACTCCGGCAGCGCCTCGCCGCTTGCAAAGCGGAAGTCGCGGATCGTATACTGGCCTTCGCGAAAGTTCATTTCTGCCTCGCGCTTGTTACGAAAAGTCCCTCGCGGTCAAGAACATGCGCCGGATGAAGCTGCGCTTTTCGCGAATCATCACCAGGTTGAATCCGCTCGGCGTTCCCACATCCGCTTCGGCAGACCTCATACCCGGATAACCCGCGAAGTTCGACCAGGCCGATGGACAACAGGCGTATGTGATGCCATCGCAGACGCTGACCGCCGCCTGATGAACATGACCGAAAAACACGCCGGCAACCCGTGGACAATGCCGCGCCAGAATAGCGTGAATCCGCTCTCCGTTCTGTACCCGACTTTCATCATCTATCCAGGGGACCCCTGTCCTGATAAACGGATAATGCGCGGCTGCCAGCATAGGCTCGTCTTCAGTCCGGCTCGCAGCTGCGGCGAAGCCCTCAATCTGCGCCTCAGAAAGTGTCGGCGCCAGCGGGTTGTCCGCGCCGCTGCCGTCGATGGTGAGCAGATGATAGCCCTTGATGGCGATATGACCGTCGCCCATGACGCGCCTTCTCTCGCCCTCGGACAAGATGTCGCGCATCAACTCCAGCGAATCGTGATTGCCCGGCAAGAAAATCAGCGGCTGCTCCAAACGGCCCAGAATTTCCAGCGCGAGACGGTAATTCTCCCGCAGCGGATCGGCGCAGACATCGCCCGTATGCAGAATGAAGTCGATCGGAAAGGGCAATTGTCGAATTGCCTCGACCAGCGCCTCGGCGCAACGGTTCGGGTGCGGCGCCGCAGCGAACAGCGCATGTGAGCCGGTCCTCGAATCAACGCTGATATGCGTATCACTGATGTGCAGAAACGTCAGCATGGTGCCTCCCTCGGCTAGAATGCTGTCAAACCGGCGGGCTTCCCTATCCCGTCGCTTGCAAAAACAGCCCCCGCTGCTAAGATCAACGAACTTAACCGGCGCGCAAAGGCAATCCTAACACAGAAAATGTCTCAACAGCCAATAGAATCTCTCATTCAACCCCTCTCGCTCGTCGACGACCTGGACGCCATGCGCCGCGGCCTTTCTCCCCTGGTCATGGTCGAGCGTCTATCCGCTCGCTTCGCGGAAGTCGAGGACAAGATACAAGCCTTTGTCGCCGAGGAGAATCGCTTCGATCGCCTGCGCCGCGATGCCGAGGCCCTGCTTGACCGCCATCCGCAACGGGCCGAGCGACCGCCGCTCTTCGGCGCCCTGCTGGGCATCAAAGACATCTTTCATGCCGGTGGCTTCACGACCCGCGCCGGCGCGGCCCTGCCACCCGACCTGTTTGCCGGTGAAGAAGCCAAAATCGTGACCCAACTGAAACAGGCCGGCGCTTTAGTGCTTGGAAAAACCGCAACCACCGAATTTGCTTACTTCGAGCCGGGTCCCACGCGCAATCCACATAACCCCGCCCATACCCCCGGCGGCAGCAGCAGTGGATCGGCGGCTGCGGTGGCGGCCGGCTTGGCGCATCTGGCCCTCGGTACGCAAACGGTCGGCTCGGTCATCCGCCCCGCGGCTTATTGCGGCATCGTCGGCTACAAGCCGTCCTTTGACCGCGTCAGCACGCAGGGACTGGTGACCTTCTCGAAGTCGGCCGATCATGTCGGCTTCTTCTGCCAAAACGTTGCCGATATGCAAGCTGTGGCGGAGGCCCTGGTCGCTGATTGGGCAGGCGGCGAAGCCCCTGCGCGGCTGCCCGTTCTCGGCGTCCCCGACGGCGCCTATTTGCAGGGGTCGACGGCGCTGGACGCCTTTGAGGCGCAAATCCGCCAGCTTGAGAAAGTCGGCTATCCGCTCAGACGCATCAGCGTCCTCGACGATATTGAAAGCATCGATGCTTATCATCAGGACATGATCGCAGCTGAACTGGCGCTGGGACACGAGGGCTGGTTCGCGAAACACGGCCATCTGTATCGACCGCGCACGGCGGCGCTTATCCGTTACGGAGGGACGATCTCGCTCGCTCGACTGGAGCAGGCGCGCGAGCATCGCATGATCTTCCGGGAGCGCATACACGCTGCCATGGCCGACGACGGAGTTGATCTCTGGCTCTGCCCCGCTGCCCCCGATGTCGCGCCAGCGGGGATCGCGGCCACCGGCGATCCCAAGATGAATATGCCCTGGACGCACGCCGGGCTGCCCGCCCTCACCCTGCCCGCCGGTCTGGGCAAACTGGGCCTGCCGCTGGGCTTGCAACTTGTCGCGCGCTTCGGCGCCGATCCAGCGCTCCTGCACTGGGCGCGCGGGATAGAAGCCCTCTTCCGCTGAGCCGATCAGGCGATCGCTATCGGGTTCACCCAGGAGCCAGTTGCGCCGGTCAACTTCAAGGGCGCGATGATCAACACAAACTCATAACACCGGGCCGCTGCCAGCTCATCCAGATTCAGATTCTCAACATGCGTGATGCCGCTGTGGACCAGCAAGAATCGATGCACGGAATGGTCATGGGGCGGCATGGCTTCGACCGCCATATTGTCCGCGCCGACCAGGTTCATGCCCCGCTCAACGAGATAACGCGCCGCTTCCAGGTTTAGTCCCGTCTGCGCGTCGCGATAAATCGGGTCGCCGTCCCGCAGCAATTGAATCGAGCCAGTCCGCACCAAAACTGCCGTATTCTCGCTCATGACCGTGCCCTGTTTGTCAATCGCGCCGGCGATATCATCCGCGTCAACCTGGTAGGCGGGCGGCAACATATCGACATCCTTGTAGGCGGCGACATCCAGCAATACGCCCCGCGTCACGATCGGCGGCATCTGCTCAATACTCAGGTGCGTCTGACCGGCGGAACTGACGCATTCGTTCGCCGGGATCGATTTCCCTTCGCCGTTGTACAAATATGGTACGCCACCAGGTTCCGGATTGCCGGCGGCGTCGCGCTTCTCGGCGATGTGGCACAGCGCGTCGATATGCGTCCCGACATGGATCGACATGCGGATGGTTTCCGCCGCCGCCGATCCCGGATCAATTCTTGACGAGTCGCTGTGGCGCAAATGCGGCGCGATCGAATAAGACTTCATCGCCGCGCCCGGCGTCAGCATGCCCTCTTCGAAATTGACGCCCAGGCTGTACACTTCGCCCGTTCTTATCAAGCTGAGCAATGCCGGCGTCAAACGCGGAACCGGCAACTGACCATAAGCGGAGAGGCTCATCACGGTGCCTTTCACTTCATGTTGGCAATTGCGCCTAAGTATATTGCAGCCCCGCCGCTTATTCCAACTCGCGCGGCTGTCGCGGGCAGGGCAATTGCATCAAACTGTTTTGGGACCTAGATACTTAACTTCGCATATATGCAGGCCCCAGTCTTAGAGCACTTGTGCGGAATAGGTTCTTCGGCTCCTCTGAAGGGGAGTATTGACATATCATAGTGGTATGGCATATATTTGAAAAATCTTACAGATTGAAGGAAGCGCTCGTGGAACAGAAAACCAATCCCAGTGAGCAACGAACAATAGGATACATTGAAGGGCGCTTGGAAGGGTTAGCTACAAAGTCTGACCTCGCAGACCTAAAACTCGATGTCTCACAAGAAATCTCTAATCAGACTAAAGAACTTAGCGACAAGATTGATGGTGTCAGAAGCCGACAAACAAAACTGATTGGCGCCGCAGTCGGCATCGGATTTGTCTTGTCACTTTTGATAGGTGCCAGCAATCTTGCGGTGAACCTTGGTTGGATTCAAACCGCAACTGGATGATGTATGGAAGACAAGAAGCCCTGTTTACGTAAACCGCGTCGCTCATGCGACGAGAAGGCTTGCTATTTTGCCTGAGCGCGGCAGCCCAAATTCGCCGGTTACGCGCCGAGCGGCTGTGGTTAAAACGATAATTTGAACCGATCGCCCCACCTACCGCAGCACCGGATCCAGCGGCAACCCGCTGGGCACCGATTCGGGAACCAGATGCGACAGGTCGCGCGCCGCCGGGTCGGTCAACGCCATCAGGAAAGCAACCAGATCAGCCACATCGTCTTCGCTCATGGGCATGCCGTCGGCCAGTTGCAGCGACACCGAGTGCGCCTGCCGTTCGAAGCTGTAAGGGAAATAACTCTCTTGCATGGTATCCGGCAAGTGCTTGCCGGGGTCGTAAGTCATGCTGCCGCGCCAGATATCCGCATGATGCCGGATGACATCCGCCAGCTTCGCATAGGCGCCGCTGTGAAAATAGGGCGCGGTCAGTTCAACATTGCGCAGGCTTGGCGTGCGGAACTTGTACTGATCCCGGTGATCGAACGTTACATTGGAGCGGCCGAAGTCATCGCGCCCGCTGGGACCGTTGCGCTTGCCGGTCCCAATCTGCGGCACCAGCAAGTTATAGTGCTGCACATCAGTTAACATATTGCCGCTGTGGCACTGTACGCAATTGACTTGCGGGCTCAACTCGCCGTAGAACAAGAGCGCGCCGCGCTTCTGCTCCGCATTCAGCGCCTCCTCGTCGCCGGCGATGTAATCATCCCAGGACGCGGCTGTGAAGATCAACTGTCGTTCAAAAGCCGCCATCGCCTCGGCTATTTGCAAGGGCGTGATCTCGCCGCTGCCAAAAACCCTTTCAAATTGGCTCACGTAAGCCGGTAGCCCGCGCAGGCGCTCCGCCAGGCTTTCGCGGATGACAGCCGCCGGCTCGTTGCCGAAGGTTGCCCCGGCCATCTCACTCGTCGAGACAAGTGGCAGCATGGCTTGCGCGATCGCTGTATCGGACAAGCCCAACTCAGTGACGACATCGTCCGGCGCGTGGATCAGCCCCTCGCTGCCCCGCTTCTCGACCCGGCTGTCCCAAAACTGCGAGCGCGCGATCCCGGCGTTGATCACGGTCGGGCTATTGCGCGGGATGAACTCTCCCACAAACGGGTTTGCAATCACGCCAGTCAGGTTGAAGCGCGTATCCGCGCTCACCGTGACTTCGGGCAAGAAAAACCGCGCCTCTCCTAAACCATGACCGCCGGCGCCAAGAGAAAGCACCCGCCCGTCGGCCATGGCCAGATCGGGATGATGACAGGTGGCGCAAGAGATATTCTTGTCCCCGGAAAGAATGGGATCAAAAAAGAGCTCGCGGCCCAGGCGCGCCAGTGCCGTATCCCCCTCGATCTTGTCGCTTCCCGGGTAAGCGGACAAAGCTTCCCGCTCGATCACCCGCCGCAGCGCCCGGTCGGCATCGTCGATCTTGACGTAAGCCGGTTCCGCCGCCCCCGCGCTGCCATAGCGCTTCACCGCCTGCTGCGCGCCGTCAAAGCGCAGCTGCAAAACGCGCCCGGCATAAACCTCGCTGATGTAGAGGCTGCCGTCCGGCAAAGGCAGCACCGCGCCCGGGAAGTCCAGATCATCAACGATGGTTTCCCATTCGCCATCGCGCTTCAAGCGGCTCAGCCGCCCCGATCGCGCTTCCAGGTCATCGGCGGAAAAGCAAGCATCGTCACCCTTGGCAGCCGCGAATTCCAGCAGCCAGACATTGCCCTCGCCGTCGATTGCAACATCAATCGGCATATTCAGGCTGTCCACCAGCGTCCGCTGATTGCCCTCGCGATCGATCGCGACCAGTTCGCCACTGTTCGGCGGATGCGGGCAGCCTGTGAACAAGGCCACGCAGAACTCATCGCCCAGGCGCGCGATACCGCGCGGCACTGCTTCCAGCTTGCCGCCGGGCCGCCGCGGATCGTCCAAAGCGGCAAAACGATGCCAAGACCGCCTCGCGCCGCCCTCTGTCTCGAAGACGATGCTATTGGCCAGCGAATCCGTTACCAGTGGCAGGCCCTCGCCCGAAAAAGCGATATCAAAGGGATGCAACAAAAAGGTGTTCCGCGCCCCGCGCGCCCCGGCCATCGCAGTTTCCAGCTCCCGCGGCCTGTAGGGCTCGCGGCGTGGACTCAGCGCGGCCGAAACCGGCAAGGCATAAAGTCGCTGCGCGTTGTGGTGACCGATGTAAATCGTCTCTTGATCCGGCGACACCGCCAGCGCCAGCACGCCCAGCAAATCCGACGGGTCGCGCCCGCTTGGGAAACCCGAGACCAGCCGCCGCGCGCTGCCATCCGGGCGCAAAAGGCTGATGCCGGCGCTGTCCGGGTCGAAGCCGAAGCGCGTATCCACTTCCATGCTGCCCATTTCCGATACCAGCACGGAACCATCGGGCAACAGCGCCATGCCCACCGGATGGTAGAAACCCTCGGCAACCGTCGTGATCGACGGTTCTCCCTGTGCCTGCAATTGTGATAGGGAGATGACTAAGAACAGAACCAGTGGCAGTAACTTGAGGAACATCATTATTGTGACAGGTCATCAAACGTCCGCCCACAGTGTAACACATCCTTCGCGCTATCGAACATTAGAAGAATTCGCGGCAGCCTGTCCTCTTCGGCTGAAATGCCTTCGGCCAGTCCTCGACGCCAGATCCTTAACCCAACATATCAGCGATCTGCTAGCGGCGACTGACCTGCACTGTCCACGCGCGGCGGTGGGTAGCCCTCAAGCACTTTCCTGCACCGACCCGCAAAGTTGCCTGACTTACTTGTACTTGCCGGCAGTAGCACCAACCGAGTTATGCAACTCCAAAATAAAAGTCGCCGCTAGGGGCGAGCCGGTGGACTATGTTGAAAATCATGCATTTCAGCCAATCCCGGTCAGTGTCGCGTAAAAGTGAAAGGCCATAATGGTCTAACATGGCTCATTATAGCTCCCCCTCCCTGATGCTTCGGGGAGGGGGCCGGGGGGTGGGGTAGAATTTCAACAGAGCCCGGTGGCTCGCCCGCAAAATGGAAACATCTGCTCAGACATTCTCTGCGCTGTCGGTCAGTGTCTACGCGACCTAAGCATCCCCAACCACAACATATAGACAAGCCGTACAGACCGGTGCTTCAGCAGCACTCGCATGACTTGCTTGCGCTTATTGCGGACGCAGCGCTTTGTTTGTGATTAGCCGAACCAATCCCCTACCCAAAGGGCAGCGGCAACCGCATCAGATTGGCGCTGTAATCCTCCTTCAGCCAGGCATAATCGGGATCGTCATACGGCGGCGTCTTCCTGGCCTCGTCGACCAGTTCCCCCGCCAGATAGTTCAGAAAATACAGGTTGGACCCCGGCGCCGCCGCAGTCGAGTGAAAACCCTGCGTCACCAACACCAGGTCTGTATCGCGCACCGGGAAAATCTCGTCGAAATCCACATCGCGCCGGTAGTTGCGGTGCAAGGCGACGCCGTTCGCCGGGTCCGTGCGGAAGTAATAGGTCTCGTCCAAATGCGCAGAGCCGCCATAACCATCGTGACAGTGCGGCGGATAACCCGACCAAGCGCCCCCGGGCACATAGACCTCGTAAAGAATCAGCCGTTCCGCCGGCATCGGATGCGACAAGATATGGTTCACCTGCCTGCGCGCCGCCCCGCCCCCGCGGACCTCGCTGCGTATCTCCTCCGCCCGAAACAGCCGAGCCGGGTACTTGCCCTCTGCCGGCGCCTCGCCAACCGCAAATTCAAATGCCCCCTCCGTTGACGCGATGAAGTCGGCATCGGGCGGGAAATATAGCACATCGGGCTTGGCCGAAAAAACCCCCGCCCGCGACAAGTTGAAATCCCCCGCGCTGCTGTGGACCGTGCCGCTGCCTTCCAAGGGCACCAGCGCCAGTTCTGTGTCCTCGGTGCTGTGCAGGTATACTTGATTCCCGCGAATCTTGACGGCGCGAAATGACAGATATTCCCATCCGGCCGATTCCGGACTGACATCCAAAACGACCTTTTCATCGTAGTTCGACTTCAAATGATGATTCATTGATAATCCATCCTCAATTCAGTGATGCGTCTCCAGAAATGCTTCGGCTTCATGCAAGCTGGGCAAAGCCCGCGCGCAGCCGTGACGGCTGACGACGATCGCGCCGCAGGCATTGGCGAAGCGCGCCGCCCGTTCCCAAGCCCAGCCTTGCGCCCAGCCGTAAATTAAACCGCTGGCAAACCCGTCCCCCGCCCCAACTGTATTCAATATCTCGACCGGGAAACCGGCAATGGCACGCGTCTCCTCGCCTTCATAGAGCATCACGCCCTTGTCCCCTTGTTTGAGCACCAATGTAGCGCCGCTTTCTTCGCGCAAGTCGCTTAATAATCGCTGCAATTCAGTCGCCTGCTCGTCGCTCACCGCTCCGCCCGCCATAATTGGCTCGGGTCGCGGCGCCAGCGCAGCGAAGAATTCTTCTTCGGTGCCGATGATGACATCGCAGAGCGGCAAGATGCGGCGCATGCGCAAGCCAAATGATAACGGATGCGGCCACTGGTCGGGGCGCAAATCCAGGTCGATGAAAGTCGTCAATCCCGTGGCCCGCGCCCGCTCCGCCAGATACAGGCTGACATCGTGGCTGCTGCCGCGGCTGAGCGCCGTGCCCGACAAGGATATTGCCCGAGCCTGCGACAGCGGCAGCGCCGCCGCTTCGTCGATGCTTAGATGAATATCCGCCGGGTTCTCTCGATAGAACAGCAAAGGGAAGCGATCCGGCGGCTGCACGCCCACAACCGCCATGCCCGTTCTGGTATCGGGCTTGACAGGAATGTAGTCCGTGATGACGCCCTCGCTCCGCAGATAATGCCGTACAAAGCGCCCGACTTCGTCATCGCCGACAGCTGTGAACGCGATTGCAGTCAATCCCAAGCGGCTGACGCCGATGGCGATGTTGACCGGGCTGCCGCCGACGCCGGTCTCGAAAGCCGTGATGTCGTGGAATTCCGCGCCGATGTCACGCGCGAACAAATCCATAGAGACGCGACCGACAGTGATTAAATCGTAGACAGCGCCGCTCATAGCAATTCCAGCAATTGACCGGCCTCAATGGCGCGCAAGTTCTCGCTCACGCGCTCGGCCAAGCCGGGTATTTGCGATAGATCGCGCTCCCACAGCGCCGTACTCGCCAGCACAGTCTCCGCCAAATCGCTGTGGGAATCCGCCCCCGACCAGGCCTCGCGGAACCAATCCAGCACCCCCGGGTCGTCGTTGAGCGGGATCATTTCGCCTTCCCACTCGCCCTTGTATAGACGTATGAATGCCGCCAGCGCCAGCACCAGGCGCGCCGGCAATTCGCCGCGCTGCTCGAGATAGCCAAGTATCGAAGGCACTATACGCTCCTTGACCTTGGAGGAACTGTTGAGCGAAATGGTCAGCAAAAGGTGATGGATATGCGGATTGCGGAAGCGATCAAAGACAGCGCGGGCGAAATCTTCTAATTCGTCTTGCGAAATGTCGGTAATAGAAGGGATAACTTCATCATAGATCAAGTCTTCAATGAAGGGTCCCAGCGCATCGTGCTCCATCGCTTCGCGCACCGATTCGATGCCCAGCAAGAGACCGATCGGCACCATCGAGCTATGCGCGCCATTCAACAGCCGCACTTTGATCCTGCGATAGGGCGCGGCATCGTCCACAATCCGGACATTGAGCGGCCTCCGCGTGTGATTGACGGGAAACTCGTCCAGCAGGCGCTGGGGCGCTTCGATGATCCAACTGTGGTAGGTCTCGCCCGCGACCAGCAGGCGATCTTCATAACCCAATCCGGCGAAGATGCGCTCGGCATCGGCCTCTGGAAAACCGGGAATGATGCGATCCACCAGCGTATTGCAAAACATGTTGTGCCGCATGATCCAGTCTCCGAATCCCCTATCCAGGCCCCATAGCCGGGCGTATTCCAGGATGATTTCCCGCAAGCGCGCCGCGTTATCCTCAATCAATTCGGTGGGGATGATGATGCAGCCCTTTTCGGCATCGCCCTCAAAATGGCTGTACCGCTCATAAAGCAGGCGTGCCAGCTTCGCGGGGAAGCTCGCCGGCGGCGCGTCGTCTAGCTTGTCATCTGCCGAAAAGACGATCCCCGCTTCCGTGGTATTGGAAAAGATAAAACGGATCGGCTCCTGCCGCGCAAGCTCCAGGTAAACCGAGAAATCTTGATACGGGTATACGGTGCGATTCACTGAACTGATGAGCCGCGTCTCTTCTGTAAAGATCCCGTCGCGTACCCCATGCAGATACGTGGTGAACAAGCAATCTTGCGCATCCAGATCCTCATAAGTTCCCGGCGTCGCCTTTACCAAAGCGATGCCGCTGCAAAAGTCTGTTTCCTCGTTGAGGATATCCACGACCCAATCGACAAAACCGCGCAAAAAATTGCCGCCGCCGAATTGCACGATCCGCTCCGGGTACATCCGCGCTACATTCCCCACTTCCGAGCTCAATCTCTTTGCCATAGTCATCCGTCCAGTCGGTAGGTCTGTTTCGCCAAATCATATGCCAGCGCGCGCATCATCTCGCGCGCGTCTTCTTCGTCAATGAAACCGCGAACTTGCTGCCCCGCCAGCCAGTTCGCGCAGACGCGGCGCCAAACATCATGCCTCGCGGGCATCGACGGATAAGCGCGCGTGTCGTCATTGAAGCCCGCAGTGTTGTAGATCCCAGCCGTTTCCACAACAGCGTCCAGAAAACGCGTCATGCCCAACCAGCTGTCAAAAAACCACCAGGGCGGGCCCAGGCGCAAGATCGGATAGTGCCCGGCCAGCGGCGCCAGCTCGCGGCTGTAGGTCGTCTCGTCGAGATTGAACAAGATCAGCGTCATGTCGGGATGATTGCCAAAGCGATTCAGCAGCGCTCGGAGGTTCTTGGTGAACTCGCTGCGGACGGGGATATCCGCGCCCATGTCCCGTCCGTAGCGCTTGTGAAGTACCGGATTGTGATTGCGATACGATCCCACGTGCAATTGCATCACCAAGCCGTCTTCGCTGCTCATGCGCGCCATTTCAATCAACATATGACCGCCGAAGCGCGCCGCGTCCTCCGCCGAAGCTTCGCCTTTTAGCGCGCGCTGGAAAATCGCGTCGGCTTCAGCAGGACTCAACTCTTCGGTGTAAGCGCTCAAAGCGGCGTGGTCGGTCGCTGTCGCGCCCATCGCTTTGAAATGCCCGCGCCGCCCCTCCAGCGCCCGGATATAGCTGCCGTAGTCGCCGATCGTGATGCCGGATACATCGCTCAGCAATTCGATCTGTTGCCCCCAGTCCGCTTGATCGATAGCGATGACGGCGTCGGGACGAAAGGTCGGGATGATCCGCCCCGGCCAACCGGAATCCAGAATCGCTTGATGATGATCAAGCCTGTCGGTCGCCGCGTCTGTGGTCGCCAGCGCTTCAATGTTGAAGCGCTCGTACAGCGTCCGCGGCCGAAAGGCCTCGCTATTGAGGCTCGCGGCGATTTCGTCGTAGATGGCTCCGGCGTTGGCGCTGCTGATCTTCAGATCGATACCGAAAACATCCGCCAGTTCATCCCGCACCCAGATGCCGGTTGGCGTGCCGCGGAACAAATGCCAATGATCGCAAACCAATTGCCAAATCGCCCGGTGATCGCTTTGCGTCGACTCTCCATCCAAAGAAGGAATACCGAGCGCTTCAAGTGAAATGCCCTGCGAGTACAACATGCGAAAGATATAGTGATCCGGGATGATCAGCAGCTCGACCGGGCTGCCGAACTGGAAATCCGGGTCGGCGAATAGCCTCGGATCGACATGGCCGTGCGGGCAAATCAGCGGGAGATCCTTGACGCTTTCGTAAAGGTCGACCGCGACTCGATTCTGCGCCGGATCTGAAGCGAAATAGCGATTGCGCATGTGATGATCCCTACTAAGTCTAATTTCGACAGCGCTTGATTGTATCGCATCGGCGCAAGTCTGCCACTAATACTCCCGCTTCCGGCCCAGCCAATCCCCGCAATTTCATCATCCGCCCCTCGGTGGCAAAAAACCTTCGTGTTCTTAGTAGGATCGACTAAGTTGTGCAGCTCCAAAATAACAGTCGTCGGTAGGGGCGACCGACCCGCTGTGTCGGCGGGCAGTGTCGGCGGGCAGTGTCTACGCGCCCTACACGCCCTACGCGCCCTACGCGCGGCGCCGGGTCGCCCGAAACCGCAAGTCACAGCGACAGCGGGTGACCAGATTGGTCGCCCCCACAAGGCTCACTTTATTGCATAACTTACTTGCACTTACTTTTGTGTCTTTGTGGCGAAAATATCTCTCTGTGCCTCAGCAGCACCAACAAAAAAACGCGAAAAAATCTCATCTGTAGCGAATCTTCTCGATCTAATCCCAATCCCGCCAAACGCGCTCCCTCTCTCGTAGTGCAGTGTCTACGCGCACCCCTTGTGGGAGACTGAGGACATGACAGCTTTGATCCGATTGGCTATGAAAGCGACAGGACAACGATCACAAGCATCTTATTGGGCGAAAATTGTAGGGGCGACTCTGTGAGTCGCCCGAAATCGCCACAGAAATTACAAGTTTTGCAGCGGTATTCCGCCAAGTTAAAACCTGTCATGTCCTCAGTTGTGGGAGAGGGGGCTGGGGGGAGGGCTAAGAAAAAATCCAAATAACCGTGACACATAGAATATACGTGCTATGATTCCCTCACAACGCAAACAAATGGAGAACACAGGCCATGCCCACAGCCGACACCCTCAATGCCAAAATCGAAGCCCGCAATCTCCTCGACCAAGCCGCCCGCCTGCCCGCCAAATCCGGGCAGGGGGTACCCCCTCCCCATGTATAGATACTGTATCTATACACTTGCCAAAAAAGGCGCGTTTTATGGGTATTTTAGGGACATCTTGTGGACACCGTTTCAGTACAAAATGCCGCATCGCCCGGCGGCGCGGGCTTGGGCGCGGGACGATATGCGCCTATAATCGCACTTCCCGTTTCAATTCTGGAGGCCTCCAACATGGCACGTGTAGGCCGCGCGCAACAGCGCGTAGAATCGCAGATCAAACTGTCAGCCTGGATCAATCCGCGCCCGCAGGACGACGAGTTGACCTTCTTGCGCCAGCTGGGTCTCAGCCACTGTTATACCTGGCTGCCGGACGAACTCACGAACTACGACTATATGACGTCGCTGGTCGACCGGGTGGCCCGCGCCGGCCTCACGCTCTACAACGTCGGCAATCTCAATCTTGGCAAGTCCCCGCGCATTCATCTGGGTTTGCCGGGCCGCGACGACGACATCGCCCGCTTCGCGCAAATGCTGCGCGACCTCGGCCGAGCCGGCATCGGAACCACTACCTTCACCTGGGAGCCGGACCAGGTCTGGAGCTCCGCCCCAAGCCAGAGCCGCTTCGCCAAAGCCCGCCATGTCGATCTCGCCGGACTCAAATCGCAATCCTTCACCCACGATCGCGAGTACAGCTTGGATGAATTATGGGCGAACTTCGCATATTTCATGCGCGCCGTCGTGCCCGTTGCCGAAGCCTGCGGCGTGCGCCTTTCCATGCATCCCAACGACCCGCCCACCGACGCCCTGGGCGGCATCCCTTGTTTGATCAACAGCCGCGCCCGCTACGAGCGCGCCTTCGCCATCGCCGATAGCCCTATGCTCGGCATGGAATTTTGCACCGGCTGCTGGCTGGAAGGCGGCGCGAACTTCGGCGATATGCTCGCCTCAATCCATGACTTCGCCGCCCAAAAGCGCATCTTCATCGCCCACTTCCGCAACGTCAGCGCGCCCCAGCCCGTCTTCACAGAAACCTTCCTGGACAATGGCTATTTCGATATGTACGCGGCCATGAAAGCATTCGTGGCCTCCGGCTACGACGGCACCATGATCCTCGATCACACCCCCGAATTCGCCGGCGATTTCCATCTTGGCGCGGGTACCGCCTATGCCATAGCATATATGCGCGCCTTGATCGAACGCGCCGAAGACGAACTCGGCGCCCACTAGCTACTCAGGAAAGGACCCGCTTCATGCAATTGCGACAACTGGGAAATAGCTCGCTGATGGTCTCGCCCATCGGCGTCGGCTTTTGGGGCATCGTCGGCGGCGAATACTGGGGAGCGCAAGACGAAGCAGACACCATCGACGCCGTGCACTGCGCCCTGGATGTCGGCATCAATCTCTTTGACACCGCCGAGGGCTATGGCGATGGCTATTCCGAACGCATGCTGGGACGCGCCCTGCAAGGCCGCCGCGCCGAAGCCGTCATCGCCAGCAAAGTCAGCCAGAAAAACCTGGCGCCCGACGACATCCGCGCCGCCTTCTAGCGCAGCCTGGGGCGCCTGGGCACCGACTACATCGACCTCTATCAGGTGCATTGGCCCAACCACGACATCCCCTTCGCAGACACGATGGATACCCTCCTGGCGCTGCAGAGCGAGGGCAAGATCCGCGCCATCGGCGTCAGCAACTTCGGGACCCGCGACATGCCCGACATGCTGCAATGCGGACGTTACGACGCCAATCAATTGCCCTACAGTCTCTTGTGGCGCGCCATCGAGTTCGAGGTGCAGCCCCAATGCGTCGCGGAGAATATCAGCATCCTGCCCTACAGCCCGCTCAATCAGGCCCTGCTGACGGACAGATATCGAAACGCCGACGAGATGCCCTTCTCCCGCACCCGGACGCGGCACTTCCGCGGCGACCGGCGCGATTCCCGCCACGGCACGCCCGGCTTTGAAAACGAGACCTTCGCGGCCGTCGACGCCATACGCGAGATCTGCGCCGACATCAATCAAGCCATGGTGCATGTGGCCCTGGCCTGGCTGCTGCACAAACCGGCCGTCAGCTCGGTGCTGGCTGGCGCGCGCAACCGGCAACAGGTCAACAGCAACTTGATCGCGGGGAGCCTGTCGCTCTCGGACGAGACGGTGGCGCGCCTGGATCAGGCCACTGCCGATCTCAAAGCGGTGCTCGGTCCCGACCCCGATATGTGGGGCGTCGGCCAGGATTCGCGTTATCGTTGAGCTACTTCTGTCCCTGGATTCTCACAAGGGCGAGCCGTTCCGCCCTCGGGCCTCAGTCCGATACCGGGCCAGGAGGCAGATCGAACAAATCGCTGATCTCGATCATCGCGCCGCTTTCGATCGACATATTGGCTGCGATGCCGACCAGCACCGACGCCGCCCCGTCAATGTCCGACGCCGCCCGTCGATAGGGGTCGGGCCGCCCGCCCGCCGCGAAGATATCTTCGAGCATCAGGGGATCGGCCCCGCCATGCCCGCCTTTGCCCGCGGGAACCTTCACCTCGTAGGGCTCCCCGAACATGGGGAAGGCGCGGATCTGCGTCCGCTTGAACGGTCCCTTGCTGGCCGCGGCCGATTCGCTATCGGCCTGCAAATGCGTCACGTTCTCGGTCACATCCAGTTCAATGCGCCCGCGCGTCCCGGTGATGGCGACGCGCAAGCCTTCCCAGGGCGCATAGGCGACCAGGCAATAAGACAGCAATACGCCATTCTGATAGCGCGCCGTGACCGCCATCGTATCTTCAGCGCTGATCGCTTCCCCAAAGACGTTGCGGTCGCGGATGTAGCCCGTCTCCTCTTCGGCATCCAGGTACAAACCCCTAAAGGCCGCTTTCTGATCGAGGAACAGGGCGAAGGGATCCTCCCGCGCCGCGCCGGCGCCGGTATAGCGCGCATAGCTGTATTGCTCGCCCCGCGCCGCCGCGTTCGCCTCGCCATAAAACTTGAGTTCCCCCAAAGCGAAGACGCGCTGGGGATAAGAATTGATCCACCAGTTGACCAGGTCAAAGTGGTGCGTCGCCTTGTGAACCAGCAATCCGCCGCTGTTTTCCTTTTCCCGGTGCCAGCGCCGGAAGTAATCGGCGCCATGGCTGGTATCCAGCACCCAGGAAAAGTCCACCGCCAGCGGCTGCCCGACCGCCCCTTCCATGACCAGTTGACGAAAACGCGTGAAGGCCGGCGCATAACGGTAATTGAAGGTCACGCGCAGCGAGCGGCCCGTTCGTTCAATCGCGTCATATATAGACCGCAACTTGTCCAGCGTTGTAGTCAGCGGCTTCTCGCAAATGACATCGCAGCCGCCTTCCATCGCCCGCACAATGTAATGATGATGCCAGGAATCCATCGTGCTCACGATCACCGTATCTGGTTTGGTTTCGGCGATCATGGCGTCGAAGTCCTCGGCGTGATAAGCGGGCACGGGGCTCGCGCCCTTCTGCCGCAGTTGCCGGTTGTGCCAGCTCATGCGGGTCTGGCTCAGGTCGCACATGCCAACGAGTTGGGCGCGCTGGGCAAACGTCTTTGCAGTCGCGCTCACGTACATGTCCGCGCGCGATCCAGCGCCCACAATCGCGTAAGTTTGTCGCGCTTTCATGAATCGCTCCCCTCTTCACCGGCACTCGCGCAGATTATAGCCAATCCCCGGCAAAGGCGTTAGCGACTCATGGATCCACAACGCAGTTTCGTTGTCGATTGCTTCCTGGCTATGTTACTCTCACTGAACTGCTAGTAATTCCCTTTGGAGGTTTCACATGGCGCATCAGCGGATTCTCCCCAAGTCCAGCAAAGGCGGCAATATCTTCCCCGATATCGACTACCGCACCTGCAAAGCGGTGCGCGCCGGCAATCTGGTCTTCGTCGAAGGGCAGACCGGCTTGACGATGGACAACACGTCCTTCGTGGGCGAGGGCGACCCGGCGGCCCAGGCGGACAACGCCATGAAAAACGTCAAGATCATCCTCGAGGCGGCCGGCGCGCGCATGGAAGATATCTGCAAGATCACCACCTACGTCACCGACATCAGTTACCGCGACCTGGTCTATCCGGTGCTGGCAAAGCACATGCCGGATGTCTATCCCTGCTCCACCGGCGTCGTTGTCAAAGCGCTGGGCAAGCCCTATGCCGATTTCGAGATTGACGTCTTCGCTGTGATTCCGGATGACCGGGCCTAAGCGCTGCGCTCAAAGCTGGTACCAGCGGGCGGCGTCGCGTCGCAGCCGCGCGATTGATGTCGTCGCCTCTATTTCCCGCAGCAGGGCTTGCGCCCCCTCGCGATCGGCGATCAGTTGCGGCAGCGCCGCCTCGAAATCGTAAACCGAAGCGACCGGACGCAGCGGCTCGTCAATTGCCAGAACGCGTACCCGTCGATGACGCAGCAGCTGGCGATAAACCGCCTCGTAGATCTCCGGGGAATACGGCGCGTCATTCGCGCCGGTCTCGACAATGCCCAGCTGCAAAGCTACCTGGTAGAGATCTTGCCAGAGCGCGCGCAAGAGATCGGGCGGCGCGTCCTGCGCTTCGTTTTCGTGCGCAGGATTGGCGATGGACGCTTCGCGCCGCTGCTCGATGAGGGCGCGCACCCGCCGCGAAGGCACAGGCAAGACGAATTGACTGCGCCTGTCGGCGAGCAGCGATTCGGCCTCATCGTCCGCGCGGCGTACTATTTCCATGAAGCGGCCGCCGATTAGCGGCGCCTCTCCGATCAAGATGGCATCCCTGTGCGAATGCGCTTTGTCCCAGTCCAGGAGCGCCCCCCGCAGCCAAACGCCCGTCGCTTTGATCACCATCGGATGCGTCGCGCCCCGTTCCAGCGGAAATCGCGGCGACTCAAAGGGCTGCCGCGCCGTGTCCCATTGGAAGAGATGCGGGGCCCGCCCGGCGTCCAGCGCCATCAGCGTCAGTTGCTGCAGCAGCAAACTCTTGCCGACGCCGGGCAATCCGGCGAATATGACGCGATCCGCGCTGCCGATCAGATCAACAAAGCAGCGATAGATCTGCGATTCTTCGGGCAAGATGGTCTTTGGCATAGGCGCGGCTTATGCTTGCCGTGGCGGGCGAATGCGGCCTTGGTCGCGCAGGCGATCCATGCTGGGCGTCTCGCCGATCGGCACATCGATCAGCGTCGGCAGGTCGCTGGCGAAGCCATAGCGCAGCGCTCGCCGCAGTTCAGTCTCCGTTTCCGCGCGGAAGGCGTTGGCGCCGAAGGATTCCGCCAGCTTGACGAAGTCTGGATTGAGCAGATCGGTAGCGATCACGCGCTCCTCATAATCGCGGATCTGCA
This sequence comes from Chloroflexota bacterium, assembly GCA_026708115.1. Lineage (GTDB taxonomy): Bacteria > Chloroflexota > Anaerolineae > Aggregatilineales > Phototrophicaceae > UBA6055. The sequence goes on along the minus strand of JAPOVL010000025.1, from coordinate 2,160 downwards.
TCGTGCGCACGTTGCCGTAGGCGTCATTGTTGAAAACGATCGTCACCAACGGAATCCGGTGCTGAACGGCGGTCGCCAGTTCCTGAACCGTGAACATGAAGCCGCCATCGCCCGCAATCGAGAGCACCGGTGCGTCCGGCTTCGCCACCTTGGCGCCCAATGCGGTCGGGAAGCCGTAGCCCAGGGTCCCTTGATAGCCGCTGCTGATGAAGCTGCGCGGTTTATAGACCGGAAAGCTGATGCGCGCGGCATAACCGACTTGCGTCAGCTCATCGACGAAGATACCGTCTTCATCCAGTTCCTCGCGCAAGATTCTCAGATAGGTATTTTGCGGCTCGAGGTAGGCGATGGTTTCTCGCCAAGCCGCTTTGAGCGCCAGCATTTCCGCTTTCCGCGATTCCCGTTTCCGGTTGTTCTTGTCAACCGCGTTTAACAAGGGCGGCAGCGCATCCTCCGCCCGCGCCACAATTGGCAAATCCGGTTTCTGAATGCGGCGCATGGCATCGCTGTCGACATCAATGCGGATGACTTTCATGTCGCCGTCAGTTCCCCAGCGGCTCAAGGGAATGCGCATATGCGAACCGACGGCCAGCACAACATCCGTCTTCTTGTAATACTCGTGAGATGCCGGGCTCTTCAAGCTGAGATAATGGCGGCTGTCGAGCACCCCGTGGCCGGTGCGATAAGCGACCACCGGCGCCTGCAATAGCTCCGCCAGCTGCTTGACCTCGGCGCTGACGCCCTGCGCGCCTCCGCCGACGAAGATCATGGGATGTTTCGCTTGTCCCAGCCACTTCCCCGCCGCGTCGATGGCGCCGCTGTCAACCGGCGCGTAGAAGGGCTGCCAAACCGGCGCCTCATCGGGCACTTCAGCGCGCATCTTCAATATATCCGGGGGCACTTCCAATGCGGCCGGCCGCGGACGCCCCGAGTGCATCTCATAGAATGCCTGCGCGACCTTGCGCCCGGCATCGGCGGGGTGCAAAACCAGATCCGACCACTTGCTCAATCCGCGCAAGACTTCGGATTGCTGCGGGATCTCGTGCAGGTCGCCCTTGCCCTTGCCGATATTGGCGCTGTGGATTTGGCCCGTCAGGCAGAGGACTTTGGCGTTGAGCGAGTAGGCCGTGGCCAGTCCGGCCGATGCGTTCAAGATGCCGGGTCCCGGCACCACGTTGAAGACAGCCGGTTCGCCTGTCGCCTGGGCATAACCCAGCGCCATATAAGACGTGCCCTGCTCGTGGCGCGTGTGGATGACTTTGATCTTGTCGCGCTTGTCGAATAGCGCGTTGTAAAGCCAGTCGTTCTGGATGCCGGGCAAACCGAAGAGCGTGTCTATGCCCTGCGCGATCAAAGCATCGACAACTGCTTCACCGCCCCTTTTGATTGCCACTGTCGCTGCTCCTTGCGGTCGAGAGAATTCAAGGTATTTTGCCACAGAGCAGCGATCATCACAGCGTCTAAATCAGCCGCCGAGCGGCTCTGACTAGGTTGCGCGTCTTCGGAAATATTGTTTCTTCGATGTGTCGATGCCAAATGCCGTTTCGTTTTCTTTCTTCCAGCATTTCCACAAAGTCGATATGATTTAAGGATGGCATTTGAAATGACAACATCGTAACGCCACCTCGATTCGTCACTGCAAAATCACCCTTGTTGATAATATCCATTCCAATTAGCACGTCACAGCTTTTGAGAACACCTTGTGTTACCCTGACCGCAGCAGTTTCCACCCCGTTCGGCAGGCCATTGACGAATAGCACGACATCTGCGCGGCGTCGGCGCCGCCGTTCCATTACGGTAAACTGGTTTACAGTCAGCCAGTCGTTGTTGGTGGCGTACTCATAATCGATAATTCGTGCATCTTTCCAACGTTCGTTTCCATCGTGGTCTCGGTATGGAACCTTCACGCCACCCACAAGAAGACGGTGAAAATGACGGTTCGGCACCTACAACATCGCGTCTTCGAGTCGCATGAATTTGCGAAAGGCATCGTCCCGCGCTTCTACTGGCAGATCGGGGTTGAGTCGATCAAGCGCGCCACGAAGACGCAATTCCAGCACAACGTCTTCGTAGCTGACCCGTTCGGCGCCCGGCATGTCGGGAGGGATGTCCGGCCCGTGAGCCACAGCCCAACCAAGGCTGGATAGCCAGTCAAGGGCG
>JAPOVL010000005.1 GCA_026708115.1 Chloroflexota bacterium | reverse complement strand
ATTATCTGATGACTGAGCCTATGTAACTTCTCCTTATCACATCATATTTTGAAACCACATTTTGAAGCGATTGCCCTGGGCTGCTCCGGCAGGGCAACTGGTGCGGATTCTTCTAAACCACCGAGGACACCGAAAGCACCGAGTTTTGAGCGCTGGCCAGCCTTTGAGGAGGTTTTGTAGGGGCGATTCTGTGAATCGCCCAATACTCATTCAGTTTCTGCGCGTCGGGCGATCCGGCGGGTCGCGTAGACACTGACCTTCGATCGCCCCTACCGACTGTCAATTGTAGTTCTCGATTTCAACCGACTTCGATACACTATCAACTTTTGCAATCGCTTAACCACCTACTTTGTCCGGTAGGCTGTTGCTATAATCCTTTTGATTTCGTCAACATCCTTGCCCGGGCAGCGGGCTGAAGGGATCGGTTCAAACCCTTGGCTGAAGCGCAGCAGGCAAAGACAAGCATCAGAAGCTACTTGCTCAGGCGCATCCTGTTGGGCCTTATTTCCGCGCTGCTCGTTGGCATTGCCGCGCTTGCGATGTCCATCGCGTATCAACGGATGAACCCCGGCGTTAACCAACTAACAGGCAGTTCCGATAGCAGTGATGCGCCAGAGTTCGACGGTTCTATCGTCATAGATCCGACGGTAGCGATGCCGGATTTCACCCTTCGGGACCAATCCAACAAGTCGGTGAGTCTCCGCGACCTGCGAGATAATTACGTCTTGATAACTTTCGGCTATACAAACTGCCCCGACGTCTGTCCATTGACGCTCAGCGAATTCCGCAATGTGCGCAACGCTCTGGGTTCGTCAAGTGAAGATGTCGCCTTTGTGTTCATCAGCGTAGACGGCGAGCGCGACAGGCCCGAGGCTTTGCGAAACTATTTTGCGCTGCGGGAATTGGATGGCATCATCGGATTATCGGGCGAGGAAGATGTTATCCGGGCGCTAGGCGTTGATTATGGCTTGTCTTTTGAAATGACCAAACCGGACAAGCGTGGCGGCTATCTGGTAAATCACACCGCCGGCTCATTCCTGCTGGATCCGAGCGGTCGCTGGATCAGGCGCTATCAGTTTGGCGTACCGCCCAGCACGATCGTCGCCGACCTAGAGGAACTGCTCGCTTCTTGATCGGGACAGATCAGATACGCGGAACACGGGGCAAAATCGTGGAAAGCACCTCATAGTTAATGCTGTCGATCCAAGCGGCAACTTCGTCAGCGCTTATCTCATCGTCGCCCTGCTTGCCCAGTAACACAACTTCGTCGCCGGCGATCGCGTCTGGAATATGGCTGACGTCGATGGTGGTTTTCTCCATGCTAACGCGGCCTACCAACGGCGCTCGACGTCCATGCACCAGCACCTCTCGCCAAGACCGCGGCGATCGACGCAAACCGTCGGCGTATCCCACCGGCAGAACCGCGATCTTTTCTTCGCCGCGGGTCCGGTAGCTGTTGCCGTAACCAACTGGCGAGTTAGGCGGCAAGGTCTTGACCTGAGCAATAACCGTCTTCCAAGACATTACCGGCTGGAGTCCTTCTAAAGAAGTCGCGGACTCGCAGGGTTTCAAACCATAGATTAACAAGCCGGGACGAACCAGGTTAAAGCCACCGGCGGCGGGATTGACAGTCGCGGCCGAGTTCGCGGTGTGGACATACCTGAATGCGCAGCCAGCCTCGCGCATGGTTGCTACCGCATACTCAAAGGTCGCGCGCTGTTGAGCGGTATAGTGCGGGTCTTCGTCGGCGACGGAAAAATGCGTGTATATGCCGTCGACCTGTATGGCTTCGCATGAGCGCAGATGCGTCGCCAAGGCCGCAGCATCGTGAGGCAATATGCCGAGGCGGCCCATTCCCGAATCGACCTTGATGTGCGTCTTCAGCATGCCGCCGGCGCCTCTCGCTACGAAGTCAAATCGCGCGGCCTGCTGCTGGTCAAAAAGCGAAACGGTGATGTCATATTGAAGAGCAACTGCGACGGCGTCGACAGGCAGGTAACTCAAGAGCAAAATCGGGGCGACTATGCCGGCGCGGCGCAATTGAACAGCCTCGGCCATATTGGCGACTGCCAGGCAATCGGCGCCATTCCGCAAGGCGGCACGGGAAACCGTAACGGCGCCATGCCCGTAAGCGTTTGCCTTGACAACCGCCATAATGCCAGTGTCCGCGCCGACCCTGGCCTTGATCAAGCGCACATTGGAGGCAAGCGCCTCGATATCTATATCGACGCGGCTAGGACGAAATGACTGAATGTCCAAATCGCCTTCCGTCAAGGCATTGTTTCTTGGCGTTGCAAGTTCGCTTGTTCTTTGCATCAAAGCCTTGGAAAGCGCTCGAGAATCCATGCTATATGTCAATTGCCGGAGCCGTCGCAAATTCACGACAGCGCCTATGACGGGACGGATCATAAATGGGTTTACCTGGCAAGCAGTATAGCAGTGGCATTTGAAGCCTGCTATCGATAACAGGGGCTAAATGGCCGCTGGCAGGCGCGGGATCGGCCTTGACCGCCCTGTGCTATAATGCTCGCGATTTGCGGGAGAGAAAATGTCCTTTGAATTCGAAGTCATCGCCAGGGACGGAAAGGCGCGCGCCGGCATCCTTCACACGCCGCACGGCGATATAGCGACGCCTGTGTTTGCGCCGGTAGGCACGGCCGCCACCGTGAAGGCTGTGCCGCCAAAGGACCTGGAAGCGCTCGAGGTGAGCCTGATCCTTTCCAATACCTACCACCTCTTCCTGCGGCCGGGCGACGCGCTCATCCGCGAGCTGGGCGGCTTGCACGAGTTCATGCGCTGGGACGGGCCGATCTTGACCGATTCGGGCGGATTCCAGATCTTTAGCCTGGCCGAGATCAACTCTATTGACGATGAAGGCGTCACCTTCCGCAGCCACCTTGACGGCAGCCGCAAGCGCCTGGACCCGCGACGATCCATGCAGATCCAGCAGAACCTGGGCGCCGATATCATCATGGCGTTCGATCAATGCCCGGCGCCCAAGGACCGGGCAGAAGTCGAGGGGGCGCTCAAGCGAACCCATCGCTGGCTGGTCGAATGCCGACAGGCGCATCCTGACGATGACCGGCAGGCTCTGTTCGGGATCGTTCAAGGCGGCATCTTCCCCGAGCTCCGCGCCGATTCAGCGGAGTTCGTGACGTCGCTTGACCTGAAGGGCTATGCCATTGGGGGATTGGCCGTTGGCGAAAGCAAAGCAGAGATGCGCCAGGCCTTGGACTTTACGATTCCCTGCTTGCCGGCTGACCGACCCCGTTATTTGATGGGCGTTGGGGAACCCGATGATCTGGTCGAAGGCATCAGGCGCGGCGTCGACATCTTCGACTGCGTCATACCAACCCGGCTGGCGAGGCACGCGGCAGCCTTCACACATGGAGGCCGCATTAACCTGCGCAATGCCCGCTACAAGATGGACGAATCAGCGATTGATCCAAGGCTGGACAATTATGCCAGCGGCTTCTCACGCGCCTATCTGCGCCATCTTGTCGTCGCCAAAGAGCTACTGGCGCATTACTTGATTAGCTTGCACAACATTGATTTTCTCGTCAGTCACGTGGCAACAATGCGGCAGGCAATCATTGATGGCCAGCTTGAAAGTTACGCATCACAGTTTCTCACTGATTACCTTCAACCGAGGCGGGATAGCTCACCTGATTCTTGATTCACAGACTGACGCCTTCAAAGAGATCGTCTTCGTCGGCACGGCTGTGATTCGGCGCGGGAAAAGCCCGGGTAAAACCCTGCTTGCTATACAAGGCTCGCCTCAGCCAGCGCGCGGTGCGCGTGATGCGTCCACCGCCCTGGCTGGCGTGGCAACGACTGGCGCGCTCCCAAATGTCCAGGTAATCGGCGATCGGGATGCGGGCGTGGGTTGGCTCGACATGGTCGAGGATTTTGACAACATCAATGTCCTGGTTCATGCCCATCCGGCGCGGATTTTGTCCCTTTAGCCTGGCTGTCAGGATCCGCGCCCACAGCAATGCAGTCGGGAAGGCAGCGTAGTAGAGCTTTTGTGGCTTGCAAGCGGCTGGATGATCGCCGTTCCGCAGGCGATGAAAGGCGCTTTCAGTAGCCCGTTGAATCGCTATGTGATCAGGATGCCCATAGCCGCCGTAGCGGTTGAACGTGACCACCACTTGGGGGCGGATCTGGCGCATCACCTCTGCGACGGTCACGGTAACGCGCTCGGGATGGTGCTCCCACTGAAAGCAGAGCGAATCGGGATGCTGTGACGTTTCGCTGCCAGTCATGCCGCTGTCCCGATAACCTAACAGGAACACCTCTTTGAAATCGAGATGCTGTCGGGCGCATTCCAACTCGCTCAAGCGCAGGTCCGCGACCGTTTGGTGTTTGTCCTGCAAATGCGGCGGCACTGTTCCTACATCACCGTTTGTGGCGCAAATGAGGTAGACGTCGACGCCGTCATCAATCCATTTGGGGATGGCCGCGCCCAAGCCGAAACTCTCGTCATCGGGATGCGCGAAGCTGATCAGCAGTCGGCGCTTTTCCATGTCGTCTCCGCGTGCGTTTTCATAAAGCTACGTTTGGCCTATTATACTGACTGTCCCTTGCCTAAGTGAGTATCACTTCCTTATACTGTCCCATGTTTTGAAGCTAGCCATTCGAGAGGACTACATGGGCTTGACCGGTCAAAGACGCTTGGTTTTGATAGCCATACTCGCCGCAGCAGTTGCGCTGGCGGGAATAGGGACCAAGGCCCAGAGCGAGGCCGCGACCCAGACGGGTCAGGTGTTCGCGACATCGACGCCTGCCGGCGCGACTGTGACACCCACGCCGGGCTCGACAGCCGTAATCGGTCCGTACGAATATCCGGACGGCTACAATCCGATGACCGGATTGCCGTACGCAAATGACGAAGTGCGCGCCCGCCGCAATCTAATCGTCAAGATCTCCAATCACCCGCCTATCGTGCGACCGCAACACGGCGTGAATGCAGCGGACCTCGTCTTCGAATACGAGGCTGAAGGCAACGTCACGCGATTTGCGGCGGTCTATCGCAGCAACGCGCCGGAGCGCGTCGGTTCGATACGCAGCGGTCGGCTGCTGGATATTGAGTTGCTGACCATGTATTCGGCGCTCTTGGCGTATTCCGGCACCAGTGAGCCGATACGCAAGATCTATCTGAATTCGAATTACCGGTACCGGCTGATATCGCCTTCGATTGGCGACAATTGCGATAGCGCCGGCTTTTGCCGCGACACCACATTGATAGAGCGCGACTACGAGCATACACTTTTTGGCGATACCCGTCGCATGTGGGAGGTCGCCACGCGCCGGAACGTGAATACGGGTTTCCGCGCGGTGGGTTTCGCTTTCAGCGAGAGCGCCGATATCGGCGGCATTGCCGCGCGCGATATCTATATTCGCTGGTCGTCGCGGACCAATGCCCGCTGGCAATATGACGAAGAGAGCGGGACTTACCTGCGCTACACGGACCACGAGCCGCACTTCGATGCCGCCGATGGCCAGCAACTCTGGGCGGACAATCTGGTGATTATCGAGGTTCCGCATCGCCGCCGGCCCGATCTCTTCCCGCCGGGCGCCACAAACGAATCGTTGGAAGTTGCCTTGTGGGACAGCGGTCGCGCCTATGTATTCCGCGACGGCGTGCTCTATGTTGGCTTCTGGAAGCGCCTGGGAAGAAGGCCCGGGGAAGCCCTGCAATTGATGCTTGGCAATAGTGAAGCGATTCCATTGCGCCCGGGCCGGACCTGGATTAGCGTCACGCGTTCACTAGGCACTACAATTGTAAACGCGGAACATCAGCAGATTCCGACTCTAACGCCAGAGCCATAGGCGAGCGCTTCTTTCGGCAGGCATTGCTGACAATGTTGAGGATCGTCAAGACTCGCAAGTATTGAGGGATTGCCAAGGATTGCAATCGCAGCGCGCGATTCAAGGGTTTGTTTTAGGAGCCATCTTTTTGGCGATTGGCCTTGTCGTCGTCTTCGCCGCGGCTTATGTCGTCACTGAGGGGCAAATCGTCGAATTCGCGCAAGTGGCGCTGCTGCGCCTGCAACTGATAGAACGACAAACCGAACTCTTCGCGCCGTACGGCAGCGGCGAGAGCAGGATTCGCTTCACGATACGGCCCGGCGCCGACGCCGCCGCGATTGCCTCCTCGCTTTTCGAGGCGGGCTTAATCCGAGACAAGCAACTCTTCCTGGATTACGCGCGCGTCGAAGGTTTGGACCGCAAGTTCGAGGCGGGCATCTACTTCCTGAAGGAAACACTGTCAATCGCGGACATAGCGCCCTTGCTCAGCGATTCAAGCTCGAGCCACATCCTTTTCCGGACGTTGGAAGGCGCCCGGATTGAAGAGAACGCCGCCTTGATCGACAGTAACGGCTTGTTCGGATTCGCCGGCGACGATTTCCTGGCGACGATTCAAGCCGGCGCGGACTTGCCGTCCGACTTTGCCGACTGGGCGGGCATACCCGCGGGCGCGTCTCTGGAAGGATTCCTGTTTCCCGATACCTATCAGTTGCCACCCGATATCAGTCCGGTTGCCTTGCGGGATTACTTGCTGGATACGTTTCGCGACCGGGTGGGCGAGCAATTGCGGGCGGATGCCCTGGCTCAGGGATTTAGCATTCATCAGATCGTGACCCTGGCGTCGATAGTTGAGCGGGAAGCGGTCTGGCGGGAAGAACACGATGACATCGCCGGCGTCTATCGCAACCGTCTGGCGATCAACATGAAACTGGAAGCCGACCCCACCGTGCAATATGGGCTGCAGGGAAACCGTGACGGCTGGTGGCCCAATATCACGCGCGCCGATTACCGGCAAGTCGTGTCGCCGTACAACACTTATCTCTATGGCGGTTTGCCGCCGGGGCCGATCGCGAGCCCAGGCCTTTCCGCCATACAGGCCGCCATATATCCGGCAGAATCCAACTTCTTCTATTTTCGAGCCGCTTGCGACAATTCTCATTTTCATAATTTCGCCGTCACTTTTGACGAGCATGTGGCCAATGGCTGTTGACAGCAAGCGCCCGCGCCTCCGTTCCGCGGCCATGCGCGTGGCGGCCTGGGTTCTGTTGACAATACAATTGGCCGCCTGCAGCGCCCTGCAGCCCATGGAGATCCGCAAGATCGCCCTGCTGGCGCCCTTTGAAGGACAGTACCGCGAACTCGGCTACAACGCGCTCTACGCCGTTCGCTTGGCCATGTCCGAGGCAGAACTCGACAACGTTCAGTTGCTGCCGGTTGATGATGGCGGAGACCTCAACTCGGCAAGGTCGCGAATGCGGGCGCTCAATCTCGATAGCGCGGTTGTCGCGATCATCGCGTTGGGCGAAGCGGCTACGCATCCATCGACGCAGCGGGCCAACGACAAAGCCATGATTCTCATCGGCAATTGGGGGCAGGACCGCGCCGACGAGGACAGCTTGCAGGCGAGTGATCAAGCGCGCGCGGAAGCGGGCGCGCAGGACGACCTGCTCATCGCCAGGCAAATGATCAGCGGCGACGGGAGGCCGCAGGACATCTTCACGAGCAATGGAGCGCTGCCGGACGCGCAGTTCTCGGCGCGTTTTGTCGGCGGCGACCAACAGTTTCCGCGACCCAATTGGCTGGCGACATTGACTTATGACCTGGCGCGGCTGGCTTTGGTCGCGATTGCCGCTGGCAGCGACCTGAGTGACATTGCCCTTGATGGACTTAATGGCAAGATCCGTTTCGCCGACGGTTACTGGCAAGAGGCGCCGATTCATCGTTATCAGTTCCAGGGGGGCCATCTCGCTCCGCTATCCGCCTAGACGTCTTCCCCGTCGATGACACCGTAAAACAGCGGCAGCGGATCGACGGGCGTATCGCTATAGACGACAGCTCCTTCCAGCAGCGAGAGGGCGCGCTGCAGCGGGTCTTGCCCATTGGCGTGTATGGTCATTAGCAGATCGTTGCGGGCGACGGCATCGCCTACATTGGCATGTACCTCGATGCCGACCGCGTGATCAATTGCGTCGGCTTTGGTGGCCCGGCCCGCCCCCAACGCCAGCGTAGCCAAGCCGACTTTATCCGCGTAAATGCTGCTGATGTAGCCATCTTTCGCAGAGCGCAGTTCCTCTCTGATTTGCGCTTGCGGCAGCTTGCGAAGATCGTCGATCTGGGCGGCATCGCCACCCTGCGCCTCGACCATTCTGCGAAAACGCTCCAGGGCGGCGCCGCCGCGCAATATCCGCCGCACTTCATCGCTGGTCTCGTCGCGGTCATGCCAGCGATTTCCCTGGCCCGCCAGGCGGAGCATATAGGCAGCGACCTCGATACAGTGCGCTTCGAAATCGGCGGGGCCTTGACCGCGCAGCGTCATGACCGCCTCGGCGACTTCCAAGGCGTTGCCAACTGCGACGCCCAGGGGCTGATTCATATCGGACAAGAGGGCAACCATGTCGCGGCCGGCGTCGACGCCAATGCGCACCATGATGGTGGCCAGTTGCCGCGCTTCGTCGAGGGTTTTCATGAAGGCGCCCTGCCCTACTTTGACATCGAGCACGATGCCATTGGCGCCGGCCGCCAGTTTCTTGCTCATGATGCTGCTGGCCATGAGGGGCAGGCTGGCGACGGTGCCGGTGACATCGCGCAGGGCATAGAGTTTGCCGTCAGCGGGCGCCAAGGATTTGCTTTGGCCGGCCAGCACCAGCCCGGTATCGCGGGCGATCTGCCGAAACTGATCTTCGGACAGGTCGACATTGAAGCCGGCGATGGACTCCAGCTTGTCCAGCGTGCCGCCCGTGAAACCAAGCCCGCGGCCGCTCATCTTGGCGATTGGCACGCCAAAAGCGGCTACCAGGGGCAATACGACCAGGCTGGTCTTGTCGCCGACGCCGCCGGAGGAATGTTTGTCAACGGCGTAGTCGAGGATGTCGGACAGATCGAGCATGTCGCCGGATTCGGCCATGGCGACAGTCAGGTCGACAATCTCGGCCCGATCCATACCTTGAAAGATAATGGCCATCAAGAGCGCCGATACCTGGTAGTCCGGGATCGACCCCGCTGTATAGGCTTTGACGAAATGCTGAATTTCCTCCGCGCTCAAGGACTCGCCATCGCGTTTCTTGCCGATAATATCAATCATGCGCATATCAAGGTCGCTCCTTCATTGCCACGCGGACGGTGCAATTCCATTATAAGGCTTGTCCGTTATTATGGCGCGGGCGGTCAGTGAAGCGCGATTGGTCCACAAATGCTGGGAAGATGCCCTCATTTTGCCCCCTTTTTGGGTGACCGTATAGATACAGTATGTATACGGGGGGGGGGGGGGGTACCCCCGGGTCGGCGCAGAGAGCGCAGAGGATGGGTAGGATTTCGGGCGACCTGAT
>JAPOVL010000031.1 GCA_026708115.1 Chloroflexota bacterium | reverse complement strand
GGCTCGCCCCTACGGCCGGTTGTTATTTTGGAGTTGCGTGATTTTGTTGGTGCTACGGAGGCAGAAATGTATTTGCGCCATTTTCGAAGGCAATGCGGACATTCGCAGATATGGAGCGCGGGCGAGCCACAGGCTCGCCCCTACGGCCGGTTGTTATTTTGGAGTTGCGTGATTTTGTTGGTGCTACGGAGGCAGAATTGTGTTTGTTCCATTTTCGAAGGCAATGCGGACATTCGCAGATATGGAGCGCGGGCGAGCCACGGGCTCGCCCCTACGGCCGGTTGTTATTTTGGAGTTGCGTGATTTTGTTGGTGCTACGGAGGCAGAATTGTGTTTGTTCCATTTTCGAAGGCAATGCGGACATTCGCAGATATGGAGCGCGGGCGAGCCACAGGCTCGCCCCTACGGGATTCGAGGTGGTTGAGGATGTGATTTGGCGAGGGTGGCAGGTTTTTTTTCAAGCATGGGAGAGCGTGAAAAGGACGCCATCAAGCTGGTATAATGCTTGAAAGAAGCGGAAAGCATTTGTAGAAGGAAATCCTATGCCCAAGAAGAACTTGATCGGCGGAGAGTGGCGCGGCAGCGACGATGTCATGGAAGTGCGCTTTCCCTATGACGGCAGCTTGGTGGACGCGGTCTCGATGGCGAGCGCGGCGGACATGAACGATGCGATGGAGGCGGCGTTGGAAGGCTTCGAGCTCACGCGGAGGCTGCCCAGCCACCGTCGCTCGGAGATTTTGGCTAACATGGGACGGCTGCTGGGCGAGCGCTTCGACGAAGTCGTCGAAGCCATGATCATGGAGGGCGGCAAGAACCGGAAAACGGCCGTCGGCGAGACGGCCCGGGCCATGGAGACGCTCAAAGTATCGAGCGAAGAGGCGCGGCGCATCGGCGGCGAGGTCTTCAGCATCGACTGGACGGCCGCCGGCGAAAACAGGCAGGGCTTCACGCGGCGGGCGCCGATCGGGACGGTGCTGGGCATCACGCCTTTCAATTACCCGGTCAATCTGGCTTGTCACAAGATCGGGCCCGCCATCGCCGTTGGCAACCCGATCATCCTGAAACCGGCGGAAAAAACGCCGCTTTCGTCGGTGATCCTGGCGGAAATTGTATTGGAAGCCGGCTATCCGCCGCGGGCTTTCAGCATGTTGAATGCCTGGGGACCCGATAGCGAGATGATGGCGGCTGATCCGCGTGTGGCCATGATCAGCTTCACCGGCGGCGGCAGCGTGGGCTGGATGCTGAAAAGCAAGGCCGGGCAGAAAAAGGTGACGCTGGAATTGGGCGGCAACGCCGGGGTGATCGTGCACAATGACGCCGATCTGGCTGATGCGGCGGGTCAGGCGGCGGCGGGCGGCTACGCCAATGCCGGGCAAAACTGCATATCCGTACAGCGCTTGTTGATCCAGCGCGATGTCTTCGAAGAGTTCACCGATCTCTTTGTCGATGAGGTCAGAGCGCTGAAAGTTGGGGATCCGCGCGACGGCGATGTCGATGTTGGTCCCATGATCAGCGTCCGCGATGCCGAGCGCGCCGAGGACTGGGTCAAGGAAGCGAAGAAAGCGGGGGCCTCGGTCTTGCATGGGGAGGCCAGGCAGGGCGCGATGTTCCCGCCGACGGTGCTGACCGAGACCGCGCCTGACATGCGGGTGAACTGTGAAGAGGTCTTCGCGCCGGTGGTTACGGTCAGTCCCTACGAAGCCTGGGATGAGGCCGTGGCTACGATCAATGACAGTCCCTATGGCTTGCAGGCGGGGGTCTTCACCCAGGATGTCAAGCGGATCATGGATGCCTGGGAGCGGGTTGATGTGGGCGGCTTGCATGTCAACAGCGTCTCGACCTTCCGCGTGGATCACATGCCCTATGGCGGCATCAAGGCATCGGGGTCTGGCCGCGAGGGCATCAAGTACGCGATTGAGGATATGACTGAGTTGCGGCTGATGACGTTGAATTTGGGGTGATTCACTGATTCACCACATTTTTATTCACCACAGAGGCGCAGAAGTAAGTGCAAGTAAGTAATGAGAATTGCGAGAACGCCGCTTTTCTACCCCATCCCCGGCCCTTCCCCGTATCAACGGGGAAGGGTGACTCGTCATCGCAGTTGATTTTCTGCATGACTTACTTGGTTTTACTGAGGGCACAGAGAAAGGCAAAAGTTTTTTCTGTTTGCGGGTGTTTCAGCAGGTCGTGTAGGGCGCGTAGGGCGCGTAGACACTGCCCTTCGACACAGCGGGTCTCTAGCCCGTACAGGGTCCTTGGTAAAGAGGCGCGGAGGGGAGTCTTTGCGGTAATGGAAAAACTGTTATGAACGTTAGAGACATTCGCATCGGCTTTGTGCCGATCGCGCGTCCGACATTTGATTTGGAGCTGGCGCGGGGGGCGGCTGCGCGACTGGTCGCTGCCTTGCAAGGCGCGGGTTATCAACTGGTTGGATCGCAGGACTTGGTCATGGACGGCGCGGCGATTGCCGGGCGCATCGCCGAACTGCGGGCGAGCAGTATTGACATGATCTTGGTGGCGCAGGCGTCCTTCGCGGACAGCACGATGATCTTGCAGTTGGCGCGGGCGATTGACGCGCCGCTGCTGATGTGGGCGTTTCCGGAGGATCAGGTTGGCGGCAGGCTGCGCATCAACTCTTTTTGCGGCATCAACCTGGCGGCGCATGGCTTGCGGCGGGCCGGTTTGGCTTATGACGCCGTTTACGCGCCGCCCGACGATACGGAGGCGCAAGCGAAACTGAGGAATTTCGCCAGCGCCGCCGCCGTCAAGTCGCGTTTGAGGGGAAGTCGTATCGGTCGCCTGGGAGAGAATCCCGACGGCTTTGATACCTGCCTGGTTAATCACGAGGCGTTGCGCGCTCGGCTGGGCGTGGAGGTGCTGCAGGTTGGCCTGGACGGTTTTTTCGAGCGCGTTCGGCAAGCGGATCCGGCCCAGGTGAGCGCCGTCGCCGATAAGGTGTCCGGCGCGCTCGCTGGCATAGATGAAGTCGATGCGAAGGCTGCCAATGGCACGCTCGGCGCATATTTAACGCTGGACGCGCTTGCCCGCGAGGAGGCCTTGTCCGGCCTGGCGGTGCGTTGCTGGCCCGAATTCTTCACGGACTTGGGATGCGCCGCATGCGGGGCGATGTCTCTGCTCAGCGATGCGATGACGCCCTGCAGCTGCGAAGCCGATGTCAACGGGACCATCACACAATTGATTCTGGGTTGGATCAGCGACGAGCCGGCTTTCGGCAGCGATATAGTCGCATTCGATGTCGACGCGGACGAAGCGACGCTGTGGCACTGTGGATTGGCGCCGCTGTCGATGGCGGACCCGGATGCGCAGCCGGAGGCGACGATTCATTCCAACCGGCGCTTGCCGCTGCTGATGCAGTTCCCTTTGAAGCCGGGCCGGGTGACGATCGCGCGGCTGAGCGAGGCGACGGGCGATTTCCGGCTGGTGATTGGCGGCGGGGAGATGTTGAAGGGACCGCCCGCTTTCACGGGGACGAGCGGACGGATCCGCTTTGATTCGGGCGCGGCTGCTGTGATGGAGTCGCTCTTGGGCGAGGGCCTGGAGCATCATGTATCGATCAGCTATGGGGATCATCAGGATGTTTTGCTGTCTCTGGCGCGGATGCTGGAGATACCGATATTACAATTGTAATAAGGGGGGCGCTTTGCTTTCCGAAACCAGACCTTGTTCGTGATTGTGTAGCGGTAAGGTGTAGTCTCATGATCAGAAGATTCGCCAAGTTTCTAGTGTCCATGACGATAGCGCTTTGTGTCGCGGCGACCGTTTCGGCGCAAGACGTTGTCGAGCTTTCTTTCGCGTGGACAGAGGACGGCGTCGACAGCGCTGTCATGCGTGATTTGCTGGATCGCTTTGAGGCCGAGAACCCCGATATCCGGGTTCGTCTGAGTCTGCAGGCTGAGTCGGCGATCCGGGAAGGGGTTGAGTCGGGCAGTGGGCCGGATCTGGCGCGCCTGAGCGATGTGGCGGCTTTTCGCGGCGCGTATCTTGACCTGCGCGCGCTGTTGGAGAATCCGGCCGTGCTCGAGGGCAATTTTCATCCCGCTATCCTCGACGCTTTGCGGGAGGGACCGGATGATGACGGGTTGTATGGTTTCGCGGACCAGATAAGCCTGACCGCGCCTTATATCAATATCAGCGCGTTTGAGGAAGCGGGCGTCGAGCTGCCCAGCGCTGTGATGGAGGCGCCGAGCCTGGACGATTGGCTGGCGGCGCTGGAAGACGCCGCGGAGGCGGTGGGCATTCCCTATCTGCTGTCGGTTGATAACCGCGATCATCGCCTGGTTGGGCCGGCGATGCGGATGGGGGCGGTTTTCCTAGATGCTGAGGGCAACTTGAGCTTGCCCGATGATGGCGGATTGCGCAGTTTTCTGGGGCTGCTCAAAGGATTGATGGACGACGGCAAGGCGCCTGAGGATGTTTTGCTCGGCACGGGCAGGTCGGAAGGTTATTTCGTCCGCGGCGAGACGCTGATGTATATCTGCGCCAGCGGGAAAGTGGCGAGCGTGGCGCAGCAGATCGGCGCGGGCTTTGAGTGGGTGATCGCGCCGAATCCGCAGGGCGCGGCGGGCAACACGGGATTCGCTTCGCTGAGCGCCGTGGTCGCTTTCGCGGGCAGCGAGCATCCGCAAGCGGCCGCGCGGGTGATTGAATACCTGCTGCAGCCGGCTGTTTACGCCGAGTATTCGGCGCGGACGCTGACGATCCCGGCGCATTTGGGCGTGATTGAAGCGGGTGTGGCATACGACACTGATGATGAGGCGATAAACGACGCTCTGAAGGCTTTCGCGCGCGGCGTGCCGGATTTGCAGGATCAGGCGATTCTGTTCGACGCGCATCCGCTGGCGTCGGCGTATTACGAAGCGTCGAATGCGAGTTTGCAGCCCTACTTCGCCGGGGAGTTGACGCTGGACGAGGCGCTGGCGGCGCTGCATGCGCGTCTAGATGAGGCGGCTGTTATGGGCGGTTAAACTAGCTTAACCTGGAGGCGTTTGCTTCGTTTGGCTCTCGCAAACCATGTAGTACAGTACGAAACCCATGATGGCGGGCGGGAGAGCCCAATCCACGAGATCGAATATTCTAATCAACAGTTGGGAGGTCGAAAGCGGCATATTTCCGGTCTGACCGACAGTTGAGACAAGCGCTTGCGTGAAGATGCCCTGCTCCTCGAGGAAGACGGAGAACAGTGCGGCGGCGACAATCACGAGCAGCCAGAGACCGTGCAAGCGAAATCTTTTCCTCAGCGCAAACCATTGGAAGAAATCGGGCATGAACCAAAACAGGGTCCACATAGCGATATAAATCGAATCGGCATAGCGCACGTCGGGCCCGAGGATGGCCATCGGGTCCCAAAGGCCGGGGGAACCGGGCATCGATAGGGCAGTTGCGATTAGAGAGTTGCTGAGAATCGCAAAAACTACACCAAGAAGGGTGAGCGTGATCCAGTGCCGCAGGTTAACCCGCAAGTGGCGGCGTACCCAAAAGAACTGAAATGTTGCAAGCAGAGCAAAATACGCAAAGGCGTACGAGAAAAAGTCCAGCGGCCAAATGTGGGTGTCGACAAAAACGGGCAACTCTGAAGCAGCCATCCAAGCCAGCGCCCATCCGATGACAAACTTGTATTTGTTGGGCTTTGTGTGGGGCTCTGCTTTTTTCTTTGGCATCAGTTTTCCTATAGATTCCGCCTAAGCGTACCATAAGATGGAGCTATCGGACAAGTTTTTGCTTTCCCGGATTGTCTCGATACTTTCTTGGGACTGTTGAGAATGTTAAACTCCGGAAAGTCGGTATAGCGGCGAGCGCGTCTCGAATTGCGTTTGTCGCTTGACGGCGGCGGAAGCCGGTCGAGAGTGCGGGCGCAGCGGGACTTATGCGGGACAAGCCACCCAAGATCGTTGTGATCGGCGCGGGCAGCGCGATTTTTGGGCTGGGCGCGCTTTCCACGATCATGCAGCATCCGGCCATGAGAGGCGCGGCGCTCGGCCTCTGCGATATCAATGGCGAGGGTTTGCGGGTCATTCATCAGTTGGCCGAGAAGATGAACCGGGCCTGGGATGCCGACGTGCGCGTCAGCAGTTGGACCAAGCGCCGCGACTTGCTGCCGGATGCCGATTTCGTGCTGGTTTCGATCCAGGTGGGGCAGCGGGAGGATGTTTGGGAGCTGGACTGGCGCATCCCGCTGCGACATGGCCTGCGCCAACCCTATGCCGAAAATGGCGGACCCGGCTCCTTCGCGCACACGGCGCGCAACCTGCCGCTGATCATGGCGATCGCGCGCGATATGGAGGAACTCTGTCCTGAAGCCTGGTATCTCAATCTGGTCAATCCGCTGATTCGCTTGACGACAGCGGTGCATCGTCACAGCAAGATCAAGGTGGTGGGCTTGTGCCATCAGTTGCTTTGGGGCTATGCGATGGCGGGGACGGTGCTGGCGGATCGCTGGGGCATAGCGGTTCCGGATGGCTTCCACGTCCACACCGATGCCTCCAACATCGGGGTTTTTCTTTCTGTGGCGCGGGAAGCGGTGCAGCGCCTTGAGATTAAGGCAGCGGGCATCAATCATTTTTCCTGGGTCTATGAGATACGGGACAAGCAGACGGGCGAAGATCTCTATCCCGAATTGCGCGAGCGTTGGCTGAAGGGTTTCCGGGAAGACTTTGAACCGCTCAGCCGCGAGATCTTCGCAATTTATGGCATGATGCCGACCGCGGGCGACAGTCATATGTGCGAGTATCTGCCCTGGGTCAGCGACTTGCTGCACAAGCCTTGGGAAAAGTATCATCTCAAGCTGCAGAACTGGGATGGCAACCGGGCGCGCCGGGCTCATCGGCGCAAGCTGGCGCGGGATATTGTAGCGGGCCGCGTCGATGTCGATGACCTGCGCGATCTCGGTCGGCATGGCATGCTGGACGAGGGCATCCCGGAGATGATCGAGGCCGCGCATTATGGCAGGGCGCAGCGGCATCAGCAGCTCAATCTGCCGAATCGGGGCAGTATTCCCAATCTGCCGGAGGGCGCCATTGTTGAGGCGCCGGGCCTGATTGACGGGGACGGTTTTCGTGGCGAGCGCATGCCGCCGCTGCCGGATGGCATCGCTGAATTGTGCCGGCGGGAGCTGGCGCTGAGCGAGCTATATGTTGAAGCGGCTTTGAGCGGGGACCGGGAGTTGGCGCTGCAGGCGATATTGCTCGATCCGATGGTGACGGATATTGACAGCGGGCGCGCTATCCTCGATGATTTACTGGAGGAATTTGCGGAGTATCTGCCGCAGTTCAGTTGAGAGACTTGTGCGGTATGGGAAGGGATGGCATGAAAAGAGTATTCGTGGTTTACGCCACCGACAACGTCGGCACTGTTGTTTTGGAGCCGATAGCGGCCGGCGACCACGTGACCTGCAACGGCGAGCGCCGGGATATCGAGATAGTCGCGCATGACGATATCGCCTACGGGCACAAGATCGCGCTGATGGACATCGCCGAGGGGGATACCGTTCTCAAGTACGGCTTGAGCATCGGCTCGGCGAGTTGTGATATCAGAGCGGGGGATCACGTGCATACGCACAATGTGGAGAGCAATCGCGGGCGGGGCGACCTGGCGGAACGGGGCGCTGTGGGCGCGGAATGAATTGGGGGGAATGCACCACAGAGGCACAGAGGGCACAGAGGAGTATGTTTCGGGCGACCTGATAGGTCGCCCCTACAAGACTCGCTTTTTTGCACGACTTACTTGCACTTACTGAGTCGCTCGGCGGCAGCGAAAAGGTCTGCCACACTCACGCAAAAGAGTAAGCCGTCTCGTCGCATGCGCGCCGCGGTTTACGTAAACAGAGCACAGAAGTAGTTGCAAGTAAGTAATGAGAATCGCAAATGCTTTTATTCAACCCCACCCCCCGGCCCATGCCCCCCTCGGTCCCCCCGCTAAGCGGGGGGCGGAAACCCCGAAGCATCAGGTCGCGTAGACACTGACCGTCGGGGGGGGGAGCGCATTCGGCGGGACTAGGATTAGATCTAGAACTTTCGCTACAAATGATATTTTTTCGCATTACTTTGTTGGTACTACTGAGAATTTCAACTTTCTGGAGAGAATGCTAATGTCTGAATTCATGGGGTATCGCCGTCCGAACGGCGATGTCGGGATACGCAATCATCTGTTGATCTTGTCGGGGACGGTCTACGCGAATGGCGTAGTGGAGCGGGTGGCGGATACGATTCACGGGGCCCTGCCGATTGTGCATGCCAACGGCCGCTGCCAGGTCGCGCCGGACCTGCGCGTCACGCGGCGCTACCTGGCGGGCACGGCTATGAATCCCAATGTCGGCGGGGTTGTCATTGTCGATCACTTCCGGGAAGAGGGCATGACGGCGGAAGACCTAGCTGATGATATTGCGCCCACAGGCAAGCTGATCGCGACCGTTAACATCCGCGGGGATGGCGGGTTTATCAGCGCGATCGAGAAGGCCACCCGCTACGCGCAGGACTTCGCGCGGCAGATCAGCTTGTATCAGCGCGAGGCGGCGCCGATGAGCAAAATTCTCTTCGGCACCGAGTGCGGCACCTCGGATACCACCTCCGGTTTGGGCAGCAATCCCGCTAACGGGCTGGCCGGCGAAATCTTGATCGCGCAGGGCGGCCGCATGTTGATGGCGGAATGCACCGAGTGGATGGGCTGCGAAAACTGGCTGACGGAGAAAGCGGCCAGTCCGGCGGTTGCCGAAGCGATTGTGGCCGGCGTCCAGCATATGGAAGCGCGCGCCCTGGCTAGCGGCGAGGACATCCGCGGTTCGCAGCCCACCGGCGACAACATGGCGGGCGGGCTGACGACGATTGAAGAGAAGTCCATGGGCGCCGTTAAGAAAATCGGCGATAGCCCGATCATCGAGTACCTGGAAATCGGCGAGGCGCCGACCAAGACCGATCCCGGCAATTATGTCATGTACGGTCCGGGCATGGGCGCGGAAAGCATCAGCAGCATGGCGGCGGCCGGCTGCCAGGTGCTGACCTTCTGCACCGGCGGCGGGCATACCTCCAACCATCCGGTCATGCCGACCATCAAGGTGACTGCCAACCGTCAATCATTTGAGTTGATGCGCGATACGGTCGATGTCGACGTCAGCGGCGTATTCCATGACGAGATCACTTTGGCTGAAGCGGGACAGATTGTCTACGATGAAGTGGAGCGGGTGTGCAACGGCTATCTGACCAAGTCCGAGGCGCTGCGCGACAATAACAGCTTTGCGATTCATCGGGTGGGACCGAGTATTTAGATCCAAGCCCCAACCCCTGAGGACATGACAGGTTTGAATATCGCGCATATCTCAAGGCCAACCCCTCCCCCCAGCCCTTGCCCCCCTCGGTCCCCCCGCTAAGCGGGGGGCGGATACCCCGAAGCATCGGAGAGGGGGAGCGCGCCACAAGAAGATGGTATTATATGTTCATTTTCGTGAATTTCAGCAAGTTACATCCCAAATCCAATGTAGAGTCACCCTTCCCTGATGATTCGGGGAAGGGCCGGGGATGGGGTAGAAAGAACCTGTCATGTCCTCAGCCCCCATCCCCCAACCCCTTCCCCCACAAGGACTGAGGACATGACATATTTTAGCTTGGCGGAATACCGTTGCAAAACTTGTAATTTCTGTGGCGATTTCGG
>JAPOVL010000051.1 GCA_026708115.1 Chloroflexota bacterium | reverse complement strand
ATGAGTTGCGTGCCAATTAGACAAAAACTGTGTCCACTTTTTCGGGTGAAGATCAGTATACTCTCTCAACTAGGTGTCCAGTTTTTTGAGACCACTACAGGGTTTGGCTGCCCGCAACGTAAACAGGGGCGATAGAACTGCTGTGTCTACGCGCCCTTTTCTTTAATAAACCGTGATTTGCGGTAGCCGAGCACTTTATTATGTTGTCTGAGCGCGGTAGCTCAAATTCGCCGATTATGCGCCGAGAGGCTGTGCTGAATCCCCCTGGCTTGTCTCAGCTGCCGATCCGGGGAGGGGGTACCCCCCGTATACATACGGTATCTATACTGTTACGCAAAAACGGGGCAAGATCAGAGCAAATTTGGGCTATTTGGAGGACAAATTGCGCTTCATCGAGCGCTCGCGCTTTGCAATCAACGCCAGACTTGACTTGAACCGGCATTGGCAGCGCCCTGCCCTGGCGATTAGCGCTATGTTTGACCTAAATGATGTAATATCATTGCGCGGGGTAGGTATTGCGAAACCGGGCAAGAAACAAGCAGGAGAGTCAGAAATATGCCAAAGATGACAATGGTGCAGGGTCGTGAAGTGTTGGATTCGCGCGGCAACCCCACTGTCGAAGTTGAAATTCATTTGTCGGACGGGACGATCGGCAGAGCTATCGTCCCGAGCGGCGCTTCCACGGGCGAGCATGAAGCCCTGGAAATGCGCGATGGAGACAAGTCGCGCTACCTTGGCAAAGGCGTTCTCCAGGCTGTTTCTTCTGTCAACGACAGCATAGCGCCGGAGCTAGTGGGTTTGGAACCATTCGATCAGAAAGCGATCGACGAACTCATGCTCCAGATCGACGGCTCCCCGACGAAAAGCAAGTTAGGCGCAAACGCCATTCTGGGCGTATCGCTGGCGCTGGCTCACAGTGCTGCAAACTGTCTGCGTATCCCGCTCTATGCCTATCTGGGCGGCATTCACGCGCACCTGTTGCCAACGCCGATGATGAACATCATGAATGGCGGCAAACATGCTTTGGGCAGTACAGACTTCCAGGAGTTCATGGTCATGCCTGTGGGCGCGCCCAGCTTCCGAGAAGCGCTGCGCTGGGGCACTGAGATCTATCACAATTTGAGAGAGGTCTTGCACGACAAGGGTTATGCGACCACGGTGGGCGATGAGGGCGGGTTCGCGCCCAGCCTGGGCAGCAATCAAGCGGCTTTGGATGCCATCATGGAAGCCATTGACAAAGCCGGATACCGCGCGGGCGAAGACATATTCATCGCGCTGGATCCAGCGGCGTCGGAGATTTATCGCGACGGTTTTTACCACCTGGAAATTGAAGGGCGAAAGCTGTCGGGCGAAGAGATGGTGGCATTCTGGAGCGACTGGTGCGCGCGCTATCCGATCATCTCGATTGAAGACGGCCTGGACGAAAACGACTGGGAGAATTGGTCGCGGATGGTGGCGGAGATTGGCGACCGGGTGCAAATCGTCGGCGACGACCTGTTGGTTACGAATGTGGAAAAGGTCAAGCGCGCTGTAAAGGAGCGGGCGGCAAATTCCCTGCTCTTCAAGGTGAACCAGATTGGCTCTTTGACCGAAGCGTTTGCGGCCGGGCAGCTGGCCCAGCGGCACAATATGACCGTCGTTACCAGCCACCGAAGCGGAGAAACGGAAGACAGCACGATCGCCGATATCGCAGTGGCGATGAACAGCGGACAGATCAAGACCGGCGCGCCCGCGCGCAGCGACCGCATTGCGAAATACAATCAACTGCTGCGGATCGAGGAGCGATTGGGGGGCGCGGCGCGCTACGCCGGTTCAAGCGCATTTGCAAACCTCAATCTGGATGTACAATAGTGTCAAGCGAGGAAAGGTTCGCAGGGTGCGACTGACTCTACACGGCAAACATACCAAGATTGTAGCGACGATCGGGCCCGCTTCGCAGGATGCCGAGACGCTGCGCGCCATGATCCGAGCGGGCATGAATGTGGCGCGGATCAATTTTTCGCATGGCGATCATGAGACGCACGGCAAGGTCATCGACCGGGCGCGGCGTATCGCCGAGGAAGAGGATACAGTCGTTGCCATCCTGTGCGATATTCAAGGTCCCAAGATTCGAATAGGCGAGCTGGCTCAAGAGCCGACCATGCTCTACCCCGGGGATCCGATCACGCTGACGCTGGATGAGGTCGTGGGCAACAATGGCCTGGTGTCCCTGCCCCATCCCGAGTTCGTGAAAGACATCACCGCGGGCACGAACTTGCTGCTTGACGACGGCAATTTGCAGTTCAAGGTGCATGACGCGGCGCCGGGCAAACTGGTCTGTGAGGTGGTGGTTGGCGGCGGGCTGAAATCGCGCAAGGGGGTATCGGCGCCGAATGCGCGACTGACTTTGTCGGCGATCACGGCCAAGGACCGCGAAGACGTCGAGTTCGCGCTGGCCAAGGACTGCGATTATTTGGCGATGTCATTTGTACGCTCGGCAAATGACATTCGAGAGATGCGGGATTTAATCAAGGATTTAGGCAAAGAGGCGGCCATTATCGCCAAGATCGAAATGGGAGAAGCGCTGGAAAATATAGAGGAGATCATTGCGGCCTGCCAGGGGATCATGGTTGCGCGCGGTGATCTGGGCGTCGAGACCCCGGCGGAAGAGGTGCCTTTTCATCAGAAGCGGATCATCAATTTGTGCAACGACGTTGCCAAGCCGGTGATAACGGCCACACAAATGCTGGAGTCGATGACGGAGAATCCGCGCCCGACGAGAGCGGAAGCCAGCGATGTCTACAACGCTATCATTGACGGCACCGACGCCATCATGCTGAGCGCGGAAAGCGCCAGCGGCAACTATCCGGTACAGGCTGTCGAGGTGATGACCAAGATCGCCTATATTGCCGAAGAACACCTGAAAAACCTGGCGGAAAAGGCCAATGCGCCAGCCAAGATCAGCGCGAACGGCGCCAGATCGCGCGAGTTCATTTCCGATGCGATATGCAGGGCGACCTTTGACATATCGCGTTTCATCAATCCAACCGCGATTGTCACGACCAGTTTGTCTGGTTATACAACGCGGCGGGTGGCCAAGGAGCGCCCGCGGACGCCGATCTTGTGCATGACGCCGAGCCCGACCACGCAAAGGCGCATGGCGCTGGTTTGGGGGGTGATTCCCTTGCTCGTGCCGGAATTCGGTTCCATCGACGAAATGATCAGCATCATTATTCGCGCGGCGCACGACCGGGAGCTGGTCGCGCGCGGCGATCGCCTGGTGATCATCGCCGGCGTGCCGTTCGGCATTGACGGCCAGACCAATCTCATCAAGATTCACACTGTGGGACAAGAAGGGGAAATCTGAGCCGGGGCTACGGCAGACCTGGCCGTGCCTATGAGGCGACCCACTTGGCGTCGATTGGCGGCGGCTCCGATGGTTTCACGTGTCGGGAGCTGGTGGCAATGGTGCCGTCCGAGGTATAGCTCACCTGGCTGGTGGTGCAGCGCGGGCAGATGTTCCAGGCCAGGTCGAGAAGGTAGTCACACTCTACGCAGGCTTTTTTCAGCCGGGCGTGGCAGTATGGACATGCTTGCCAGTCGTGTTGCACGCGCTGCGAGCAATTTGGGCAGCCGGGCTTCTCTTCTATCTCTTGCAGCAAGGCTTCTTCTTCCAGAGACCGTTCATAGACATCTGACAGCGTCTCTCTTGGCCTGAGCAAGATGTAAACAAGTATGCCGGGCAGGTTTAGCAAGAGAACAAGCAAGGCGACCAAGGCGCCGGCCAAGGGATCGCGGGAGCGCTGGCGCATGTCGCGGTAGGCCCAGATTACCAGGGAGAACCAAATTGACGCCACAAAGACGGCGGCAAATACAACAAGGATTAGCAGGATGTCGTCGAAGCCTTCGGGCATCTCGTTTTTTCCGGGAATCCCTACGGTACTGAAACCATGCGAGCGCAATGGACGGCATGCGTATCGATGCAGACTACAGCGCGCTGATTGCAGCAATCTTGGACTATTAGTATATCAGCGCACCGATATACGCGCAATTCGTTTAGCTGGGGCGACAAGCGCTTGTGGCAAAGGTATTTGATTGGGCGAAGGCAGCTAATGATGGAAAGGCGAAGCCGCCAAGTGTTTTGCAATCCATGCAAACTACTCGCAAGGAGATTTCGTCCTGGGTTCAGGTTCCGTTGCCATTGGATTTGTCGACCAGGAGAAGAATTTCACTGATGATGGTGTCAAACTGATGTCCGGAGGCTTCGAGCGCGATCCATGTCAGACTTTCGGGATGCACGTTTGCGCCGATTACGCTTAAGAGGTTCTCTGACTCAAAGGTGTACCAGGCCTGCTTGTTGATGATTTCGTGTTCTTGAATGCAGGTGCTGCAGAGTGTTGGATAATCGGTGATGACTTCTTTGTCAAAGTAGAATCCGCGAATCCAAGTGCGGCCTACGGACAGGCGATCTTCGTATCGCAGGCGCAGCATAAGCGGGCATTCGCTGCCCAGAATCCCGCATTGGCTCAAAGATTGAGAACTGACATAAAAGGTTACGATGACCTTGATCGAATCGTAGTCAGCCACATCGATGCCGTCTGCGCCAAAGGATTGCGTACAGCGGACCTCGCCATGGGATGTGGCATTGTCGAGCCTGCGGAGGCGCAAACCCAATCTGCCGTCGAATTGCCCGAGCGAGAAGTTGCCGCGGGGATCGCTGTCTTGCTCGACGAGGCAGCCCCACTCCGGCGGCAAGGCCTGAGCGGGACTTTGATCAATTTCTTGTGTGCTGAACAAGGAATTGGACAAGAGGTTGCGGACCGTCGCGCGTGGTTCAATCGTGCGATTGCCGAGCCGGACGACCAGCTCCTGCCCGGCGGGGACGGTCCTTCGGCTCGAGACATCATCGGCGAAATAGGCGGAGGCGCGGCCCATAACATTGAGAATGCGCACTTCATCGTCGGTTGCCGAAACGCGATAGCGACCGTCATCAAGGAACTGAAGGGACAGGCCCCCCGCGGTACCGACGCTTAGCAAAAATGATTTGTCCATTACGCCAGTGACAAAGACATCCAACTCGCCTTTGAGATTGGAGAAGCTGATACTGTGTTGATTCAGGCTCCAGTCGAAGCGGGGCCTGGAAGCGCGGTCGAAGGTGATCAAGGTGTTGCTCTGCAGAGCCACTGCCGCGAGCAAGGTTGGCGGCGCGCCTTCAAAGGCGGGCACGTCGCGGAATTGAATTGTCGCCTGCGACAGGGAATCGGTACTGATGCTGGTCTGCGTGCTGGTGATGTCTTGCCGTTCGCGCTGGACGGCTTCGACGAAGTCCGAACCGGTGACGCCGACAGTGCCTTGCGAGACTTGCAAAAGGGCTGGTATCGCTTCGGTAGACTGAAAGAGATAGAGGTAAATTGCCAAGGCCGTCGTGATGGTAAGCGCGCAGAACATGCCGAAGGCGAGCAAGAGCACCAGCCAGGCCATGCGTCCGGGGGAAATCGCGGAGCGGTATACCCGGCCAGAGGGATTTTCGGGCGGATCTTCGGGATGCTGAGTCACCGTCGCTTGTTCAGCTTCAGTCAAATTACTACCTCGATAGCAGGCAAACCGCGGTGCGGCAACAGGATAATTATAGCATCTGCGCAGTGTCTTGTCGCTGAAATTTCGGTGGTGTATCAGGGCAATTGCACCAAACTGTTTTTCATCAGAGCGGCTCGGCGGCGGAATTGGGCTACCGCGCTCACGCAAAATCGTAAGCGTTCTCGTCGCATGCGCGACGCGCTATACGTAAACAGGCGGCGAAGCAAGCGCAAGCAAGTTAGGCAAGGATAATTCACCATCGCAGTATTTTGGGTTGAGGATCTCGCGCCGAGAACTGTAAAGGGTATTTCAATCGAGGCGGATACGCCGGCAGAAATATCAGGTATAATTGCGGGACAGCCAGGGACAGATTGGGGAATACGGGGCATGTCCGGTCACAGCAAGTGGTCCACCATAAAACGCAAAAAGGGCGCCGAAGACGCCAAACGCGCCAAGATATTCACTCGTCTGGGGCGGGACATCATGGTGGCGGCCCGCGAAGGGGGCGGTGACGAAGGAAGCAATGCGCGGCTCAAACTGGCGGTGGGCAAGGCACGCGCCGCTAATATGCCCAAAGACAATATTGAGCGCGCGATCAAGAAAGGGACGGGCGAAATCGCCGGTGGCGAGTTAGTTGAAATCGTATACGAAGGCTATGGACCGGAGGGCGTCGCCTATATTGTCGAGATCATGACTGACAACAAGAATCGCGCTTTGGCGGAGATCAAGCATGCATTTAGCAAGCATGAAGGGAGCCTGGCTACCTCGGGCGCTGTGATGTGGCAATTCGATCAGAAGGGTTATTTGACAATCCGGGGCGAAGCGGATTTCGACGAGGTATTTATGCAGGCGGCGGATGCGGGCGCGGATGACGTGGTTGAAGAAGATGGCATCATCGCGGTCTATACGCCGCGGGACGGGTTTAACAGCGTTGAACAAGCGCTTAGCGCGGCCGGCTTTGAGTTTGAAGACAATGAACTGCGCTGGTTCCCGCAGAACGAGATAGATGTGTCCAGCGGCAAGGCGCTGCAAAACATGCGTCTGATGGAGCAATTGGAGGAGTCTGACGACGTGCAATCGGTAGCCTCGAACCTCAATATCACCGACGATGTCCTGGCGGCGTTCGCGTCTTAGCATGATATCGCTTGGCATAGACCCGGGAACGGCGAGCCTGGGATACGGATTCGTTCGCGAGCATGGAGACGGATCGCTGGAGGCGGTGCATTTCGGGGTCATCCGAACGCGATCGGGCACAGCCATGCCGGAACGGCTGTTCAAGATCCATCGGGAACTGGGGCGACTTATAGCCGAGTTTGAGCCGGACCGCGCGGGCGTGGAAGAATTGTTCTTCTCAAGGAATGTGACGACGGCGATAACAGTGGCGCAAGCGCGCGGAGTGATTCTGTTGACCTTGCAGAGCGCCGGCATCCCGGTGGCCGAGTACAAGCCGAATATGGTCAAGCAGGCGATAACGGGATATGGGGGCGCGGAGAAAGCGCAGATGCAGGAAGTGGTTCGCCTGCTGCTGGAGCTCGATACTGTGCCAAAGCCGGACGATGCGGCGGACGGGCTAGCTGTGGCAATCACGGACATTCACAGTTACCGCTTGAGCGCAGTCAACCCTCTTTGAGGGGTTTCTTCTCGATGATTGCCAGCCTGGAAGGACGCGTTGGTTTCAAGGACTCGGAGCGAGTCGTTGTCCTGGTAGGCGGCATCGGCATTGAAGTGCTAGCGCCGTTCAGCACACTAGAGAAGGTAAGCGGAGAGCAAGTCTTTCTCCATACGCGGCTGGTGGTTCGTGAAGATTCATTGACCTTGTATGGCTTCGCGAGCGAGGCCGAGCGCGAGCTTTTCGACAGCTTCATAAAGATCAGCGGCATTGGTCCCAAGCTGGCGATCGCAATTCTCAGTTCGCTCAGCGTTGACAACGTGCGCGGCGCCGTGACGCATGATCGGCCGGAGGTACTGAGCCGGGTACCGGGGATCGGAAAGAAAACGGCAGAGAAAATCGTGTTGGAATTGCGCGACAAATTAGCTACAGTCCTAGACAGTGCGCCTTTCGACGGCGCCAGCACTATCAACGCCGATGTCATTGATGCTTTGACAGCCCTGGGCTACAGCGTGATTGAAGCCCAAACTGCGGTGCAGGCGCTGCCGCTGGACGCGCCGGAAGACGAGGAGTCTCGCGTTTTTCTGGCGCTGCAGTATTTGGGGGCTTGAGTTGGTGCCATGCAAGGTCGCTGATTCTGAGTGGTTCCGGGTTAGTCATGCAACGATAATTCACCACAGAAGTAGTTGCAAGTAAGTTATGGAAAAAAAATTAACCACAGAGGACACAGAGGCAAGTGCAAGTAAGTAATGAGAATGTAATGAGAAATATGCCACGCTTTGCCCCCACCCCGGGGTCCCATAAAGAGGGCGGGCTTAAACGCAATGATTGCGCGACCTACACACCCCTTCCCTCCTTGTGGGGGAAGGGGCCGGGGGATGGGGGGTTAGTTTGCGAGAATCGCATGACTTACTTGCACTTGCTGAGAGCACAGAGGAAGTCTGAGTAGATGTTTCCATTTTGCGGGCGACCTGGCGCCGCGCGTAGGGCGCGTAGACACTGCACTACGAGATGGGGAGCGCTTTTGGCGGGACCTGCGTTAGATCCAGAACTTTCGCTACAAATGAGATTTTTTTGCATTAGTTTATTGGATTTACTTGTGTTTTGAGACAATGCAAAAGACCGGGAGCGATAGATGTCCCAATCCTTGATAGGCAAGCGCGTGGGCGTCCTCGATAAGGGATGGATCGAACTTGTCGATATGATGCCGCATCCCGATTCGGACATCTCGGGCGATTTGGCGATTGTCAATGCCGCGCGCGTGAGTTTTTTGGGCGAAAGCAAGGGAGACGATCGCGACAAGAAATTGCTGTTTTACCTGTTGCGACAACGCCATACGTCGCCCTTTGAAATGGTCGAATTCAAATTTCGCGTGCGCGCGCCGCTGGTGACCTGGTGGCAGTGGGTGCGCCATCGCACCTGGAACATGAACGCGCAATCGGGGCGTTATACGCCCTTCCAGGAAAGCGACTTCTATGTACCCGATGTTTGGCGCAAACAGAGCAGAGACAACAAGCAAGCCAGCGAAGGATTTCTCGACGCGTTAGAAAACGAGGAGCTGACAGGCGCGCTGCTGGCGCATTATGAAGAGGGATACCGGCTGTATAGCGAAGCGCTTGCCAAGGGCGTTTCCAAGGAGATGGCTCGTCTATTCCTGCCCGGCTTCAGCGTATATTACACTTGGGTCACCAAGATCGACGCGCACAATCTGATGCACTTCTTGCGCCTGCGCATGGCGCGGGACGCCCAATATGAAATCAGAGAATTCGCGGCCGCCATCCACGAGCATTTTTTCGAACCGGCTTTGCCCTGGACGGCCGAGGCGTTCGCGAAATACGTTTTGAAGGCGGAATAACGCTGGCCTACTCCACAAGCTGAATATCGTCGTGACGGTTGATCAGAAAAGCTGAGGCGCGATCGAAGTATTGGCGCATTTGCTCGCGAGCCAGGCCGTCGATGCCGGCTTCATCGATCGCTTCCAACATGTGCCGCAGCCAGTGATCGCGGGCGCGGCGATCGATGGCAAAGGGGAAGTGACGCATGCGAAGCCGCGGGTGTCCGCGTTCCTGCGAATACAGGTTGGGACCGCCGAAGAACTGAACAAGAAACAAGAACTGGCGACGTTTGCTCTCCTCCATATCGTCGGGGAACATGGGCCGCAGCAGGGGATCTTGATAGACCTTGGCGTAGAAGAGGTCGACCAGCTTGCGGATCGGTTCTTCCCCGCCGAGCATTTCGTAAACAGACTGGATTTTGGCGCTCAAGATCATTTGGCCTTTGTGCTGCAGTTCATCACTGAAAGGACGGGTTCTCTACGTCACCCAGGCGCGGCTATTCGCGCCGCCCGTATCAACAGCTTGATAAACTATGACTTTACAATCAGTGCCCTAAATGTACAATCCTTCGGATAACTTACGGAACGAGCCAGGAGTTCTCGCTCAATGAGACATTTTCGCAATCGCTTCGCTTTGCTTTGCCTGCTCACGCTTTTGTGGTCGGCAGGTCACTCCATCGCTCAAGATGACAACGCCATATCGATTGTCGGCTCGAGAATCCTGAGCGAAGTCCTGGTTTCTTTGGGCGAAGCCGCGGATATAGAGTCCCTCAATATTTCCGCGCAGGGCACAGCCCGAGGAATCGATGTATTCTGCAACGGAGATATTGATATCGCTGTGGCGGCGCGCGCGATCAGCGCTGCCGAAGACTTGATCTGCCAGTCCAACCAAGTTGTTCACAGCGAGTTCCTTTTCGCGCACAAGATCATCGCCTTTGCCGCGCACAATGCAGTACCGCTTGCTTGTATTGCCAGCAGCGAACTGGACTCGCTGCTGAAACCGTCCTCCAGCAATCAGGCTTCCGATTGGGCGGATTATGCGCCGGAAACAGATACGCTTCCTATCGTGATTCTTGCCCCAGGCAGGAATACGCTTGAGTACGCCATTGCTGACAGCCATATCGTGGGCGATCAGCTACGCAATGATGTCGAAACGTATGATGCCGTCGGCGACGCGGTGGCGCGAGCCGGCGCAAGCGAAGGCGCGCTGGCAATTCTGCCTTATGCGCCTGGCCTGGCGAGCGACGCGCCGATCAAAGCGCTCGAGATCAAGAGCGCCGATGCCTCCAATTGCGTCGGCCCGTCGGCAGAGCATCTTGAGTCCGGCCTTTATCCGTTCGGGCAATCCTATTTTTTGTACGTGAATAGAAGCCGCATGTCGGACAAGGAACTGCTCGAACGTTTCCTACAAGTGCTGATCAGTCCCGAAGCCGCGGACAGGATCGAGGCATTTGGGTTTACGCCGGTGACACCGGGGACCTACGACATGAATGCGGAGATGCTGAATGATCCCGATTCGACGCTTGCCGTAGGCGCTGGCGAGACGGCATTCGAGATTCCTGAAGGGTTAAGCGGCGCTGTCAACATCAGCGGTTCGGCTAGCGCTTATCAATTGCTGGAGCGGGTCTCATCGCGCTTGTCCGGGGATGGCGCGCAACTTCAGGTCAGCATCAATGCGGTTGGGCAGTCAGCCGGGGTGGCAAGCCTGTGCGCCAGTGACGCTGATTTGGCGATCCTGGACTCGCCGCCGCATACGGTGGATATGAGCGCCTGCGATGAGAGCGAAGTCGATACAGTTTCCATCGCTATCGGCAGCCACACAACGGTACTGCTGGGCAATGAGGCGGACGGGCACACGATGTGCTTGACGCTGGAAGAAATCGATGCGATATGGAATGCATCTGCAACGGAGAAGATCAGGGCCTGGCATGACATCGACGCGTCGATGCCGGAACAAACAATGACGCTGTTCGGCTTGACTACGGTCGATCGCTATGCGGACATTTTGCTACAGGGCGGGCAGGAAACAGCGCCCCCGATCAGGCGCGACACTGAACAAGATTTTGATCCGCTGTACCGGGCGGCCGCGGTGGGGAACGTAGCAGGATCGCTCACCTATATGGCATGGCCGGATTACCAGGACGTGCTGGATGCGCAACAAGCTAATGTGCGCCTTGTCAGCGTTGACGCGGGCTCTGGCTGCGTAGCGCCAAGCGCCGATACAATAGTGAATGGCGCCTACGCGCTGTCGCGCCCAGCCAGCCTGCTGGCAAGCGAAATGGCTTTGACCGACATTAATGTTCAGTCCCTGCTGTGGAGCTTGTTCTCCGACGACAACTGGCAATTCCTCGCAGGCCAAGAATTCGTTGGCCTCGAACGAGCCGACCTGCCCAGCCGGCGCAGACAGCTGGAGACGCTCTTCAGGCAGGCGGAAGCCAAGGTCGCCGCAACTGAGGGATCCGCGGAAGCAGCGGGCGGCGAGGAAGCAACAGAAGACTCATCCGAGTAAGTGTTGCGAGCAACTCTGTACAGATACCCAGACGGCAATGGCATCGCAGCGCCGAATGACAGGCGCTGGCAGTAGCTGTGCTATACTCTAGCGGCTTCGGAGGCGCTCGGCGGCAGCGAATTTGGGCTACCGCGGTCACAGAAAATAATAAACCTGTTCGGCTACCGCAAATCGCGGTTTTCTAAAATAGAGGCATTGGATAGGAGACATGCATGCGCGGCGAATTGATCGCCTTTGATCTGGAGACGACGGGCCTGGACGTCGCCAGGAGTGAAATAATCGAGATTGGGATGGCCAGATTCGATGAGGGAGAACTCATCGACAGTTATCAGACTTTTGTCAAGCCTTCAGGTCCCATCCCGGTAGAGATCACGCATTTGACGGGTATTCACCCGGAAGATGTCGAGCATGCGCCGCCGATTGAGCAGATCCTGGAGGAGCTGCGCGCCCTGTTTGGCAGCGCGCCGGTAATCGCTCACAACGCCGGCTTTGACGTGTCGTTCATGCGCAAACACGGCTTGCTGCCAGAAAACGCCGTCATTGACACACTCGAGTTGGCTGCCATCGTGCTGCCTTCCGCCCCTCGTTACAATCTAAACAGCCTGGCTACGGGCGCCGGCATCCAACTGAAGAACGCCCATCGCGCCCTGGATGACGCCACGGCCACGGGCCAGCTATATTGGAGCTTGTGGCAGAAGCTGCTGCGGCTGCCCTACACGATTTTGGCCGAAATCGTCAACGCAGCGGGCGCAAAGCAATGGGACCTGTTGCCCTTGTTCCAGGCGGCGCTGTCGGAATCGCTGCAGGCGGGAACAGGCGGGCGCATCAACTCGCCTTTCTTCCCGGAGGAGCCGCCCGGAAAGCCACTGAAACCTTCCCAAGCCTCCCACAGCAAAGTAGATGTGGGCCGTGTCCGAAGCATGTTCGAGGCGAGCGGCGATCTTGGATTGAGCTTGCCTGCCTATGAAGCGCGCGGAGAGCAGGCGCAAATGGCCTGTGAGGTTGCGACGGCACTGAACGAAGGCGATCAAGTTTTGATCGAAGCCGGCACGGGCACGGGCAAATCGCTGGCGTATTTGCTCCCGGCGGCGCAGTGGGCAACCTGGAACGATCAACGCGTCGTGGTCTCGACCCATACCATCAATTTGCAGGAGCAGTTGTTAAACAAAGATATGCCGATTGTTCACGAGCTGATCAATCGCGATTTGCAGGCGTCGATTATGAAGGGGCGCGGCAACTATCTGTGCCCGCGCCGCCTTGATATGTTGCGCCGGCGCAAGCCAGCGAACCTGGAAGAGTTGCGAACGCTGGCCAAGGTCCTGGTCTGGATGCAGAACGGCTGCAGCGGAGATCGCGGGGACTTGAGCTTGAGAGCGGGCGAGTGGCATACCTGGGCGCGGCTGAGCGCGCAAGACGAAGATTGCACCAGCTACCGATGCACTGCGGAAATGAACGGCGTTTGCCCATACTACAGGGCGCGTCGCCGGGCAGAAACGGCACATATCCTGATTACCAATCACGCCCTGCTGATTGCTGACGCGAATATCGAAAATCGCGTGCTGCCCGAATACTTGAACCTGATCATTGACGAGGCGCATCATCTTGAAGATGCGATCACTGACGGACTCAGCCGGCGGATAGACGAACAGCTGATACTGGCGCGATTGCGAGAAATCGGCGGCGGAAGAAGCAGCAGTTTGCGAGAATTGCTGACCGCTGCAAGCAGCGCGGTCCCGGCAGCGGACCTGGCCAAGCTTGAGCGTTTTGTCGAGAATACGGCAGAAACGCTCCGCATCATGAATACCTTGGTGCGCAAGTACTTTCGCGCATTGCATGATTTTGCCGCCAGCCACGACCGTGACGGCCGCTATCAAATGCGCTTGCTGAGCTCGCATCGCGATTCGGGAAGTTTCGCAAACGCGCAGAGTGCCTGGAAGCAACTGGCCGAGTATTTTCTGGCAGTTGCCGACGCCTTGGGTCATTTGTCACAGGCCTTGCCACGTTACGAACAATACCAGATTCCTGATCTCGATGACTACCGAGGTGAAATTCGTTCTCACATTCATTTTCTAAATATCCTGCACGATCAGCTTGAAGGCTTCACTTTTGAACCAGATAGCAACATGGTGTATTCCATCACGCCCGGCGACAAAGCGGAGAGATTGCGCATTCATATTTCTCCGCTGCACGTCGGGCCCTTGATGGAAGAGTTCCTGAATCAGCGGAAAGAGGGCATCATCCTGACGAGCGCTACTTTACGAACGCAGGGCAATTTCGATCACATCAAGGAGCGTCTCTATGCGGATCACTACGAGACGGTGGCTTTGGGGTCGCCATTTGATTATGAGCGCTCAACGCTCGTTTATGTGCCGGATGACATACCGGAACCGAACCAGCGCAGCGCCTATCAACGGATGGTAGAACGGGGCATTGTTGAGCTGGCCGCTGAATTGGAAGGTCGCGTTCTGGTGCTCTTCACCAGTTACGCGCAATTGCGCGAGACATCAAGGGCGATCACGCCCAGGCTAAAGCTGGGCGATATTTTGGTCTTTGATCAGAGTTTCGGAACGAGCCGCGAGGCGCTTTTGGAAAGCTTCAAGACGGCAAAACGCGCCGTGCTCATGGGTACGAGGAGCTTTTGGGAAGGCATTGATATTCCAGGCGAAGATCTAAGCGCGGTCGTGATAGCGCGGCTGCCTTTCGCGGTGCCGTCCGATCCGATCTTCTCGGCGCGCTCGGAGGCATACGAGAACGCCTTTCAACAATATGCCGTACCGGACGCCATACTTCGTTTTCGGCAAGGGTTCGGTCGCTTGATCCGCAGCAGCAGCGACCGTGGGATCGTGGCGGTATTTGACAAGCGGGTCATCAGCAAGAACTATGGGGCCAGCTTTCTGGAATCGTTGCCAGAATGCACAATAAGATACGGTTCCCTGGATAACTTGCCGCAAACTGCGAGGCAATGGCTTAAGCTAATCTGAGGAATTTCTATGATAACCCCAGCAGGGCGCGAATGCCCGCACTTTTATGCCGATTACAATCGACATACGCGGGATATAGAGGAGTGCCGCCTGGCAAAGCAAAACCCTGACTCGCTGGATTGGCATCCTAAAGATTGCGCCAAATGCCCGGTCCCGGATATCCTTTTGGCAAATGCCAGCCGCGACACGGAACTGACACTTACCATTCGATCGGGACTGCTGGGATTGACGCGCCGCGTAGAAGTCGAGGCGATCTGCTTGAAGAATGGAGAGAAAGTTGATCCCTATGTAGGTTGCCCGGACGATCATCCTGGCTTGGACATCTTCCGCAGAGCGCTGGAAAACGGTGATGATTAAGGCAGTGCTGCTTGACCTCGACAGTAGCTTGCTTGACGACAGGGGCCATCAGTTCGCCGTGAGCTACCGACGCGCCTTCGCAGAGCAGCTCGAGGAAGAAACAGGCATTAAAGGCGCGGAGGGCGTCTTTCAGAGGGCAATTCAGAAGCTGAATGGCCGGCGCGACATGGTGTCCTCGAACGACGAGGTCATGGCGGCGAGCATCGCCGCGGAGGTGAATGCCCCTGTCAGCCCGTTTCAGCCGAAGCTCTGGTCACTCTATCAATCGTCGTTCGAGCAGCCGCGCAGATTGGCCAGCGCTGCCCCAGAGGCGCGGCAATTGGTGGAAGCCCTGCTAGAGCAAGGGCTGGCAGTCGCCGTCGTCAGCAATCCTATCTATCGAGAAGCCGCTATCGTTCAAGCGCTGCAATGGGCTGGCCTCGGCGATTTGGTCGAATCATTCGCTTTTGTCAGCTCCAGCGAAAATATGCATTTCGCCAAGGGCGATCCGGCGTTTTACGCCGAGCTGATCGCCCGTATCGGCATTGAGCCAGACGAAGCCCTTCTGGTAGGCGACAAGCGACAAAGCGATGATGCGCCTGCCGAGATTGTTGGACTTCACACTTGGCCGCTTGAAAACACGAGCGCGTTGGGATCTTTGCTTGAACAGGTTCAAAATGCCGGGTGGGAGCATCGCTATAGTGGAGGCCCGCTGCGGGCGGCGATGTTAAAGCCGCAATTTTTGGGCAATCTTGGCGCCCTATTTGGTTTGCTGAGCGAAGTGAAAGCGCCGCAATGGCATCAGAAGCCGGATCCAAATGAATGGTCAATCGTACAAATTCTGTGCCATTTGGCGGAAACGGAAACGGCAGTTCATCAGAAGCGGTTGCAAACAATCTTGAGAGTCGAGAATCCTTTCATTCGCGCGCTGCCCCCGCCGGGGCCTGACGTGCCCATCTGCAGTGACCGTCCCCAGGATGTAGCCCAGGAATTCAGAAAGAAGCGATTGACTACGCTGGAACTGATCGCGGACCTGGCGCCAGAGGACTGGCTGCGACCAGCCCGGCATAGCATATTCGGGTTAACCAATTTGCTGGAAATGGCGTATTTCACGGCGCAGCACGACCGCTTGCATGTTTCACAACTGTGCCAGACGCTTGGCAAGTGTTTGGATCCGATCTAGCCTGCCCGTTCTCGTTAATGTCGGAAAGCAAAATATCAATCAATCAGTTGCAAAAACCATCAAAAGCAGGCAAACTCACCGTAACATGCGCTGATTTCATGTAATTTGCTTGACTAATTCCGTTCTTTTTGTACAATACATTTAGATAGTTCTGAAATTCACAATTGGTGAATTGGAGTCTGACATGACAGCTTGGGCGGTGGGTCAAGCAGGCCTTGGCGAGCTTGTCGATGCAGGACTGGCATCTGTCGAACAAGCCATGTATCAGGCGACGAGCAGCGAGGTAGAGGTCTTAAGAGACGCCAGCCGACATATCTTGAGCGCGGGAGGCAAACGGCTCCGCCCGCGTCTCTTGCTACTTTCATATCTTGCGCTTGGCGGCAACGACCTGGAACTGGCGGCCAAGCCCGCGGCCGCGGTCGAGCTCATGCATACGGCGAGCGTGGTGCACGATGACATCAATGATCATGGGATCGTGCGACGTGGCCGTCCGTCGGTGAATTCCATTTGGGGGCGCACATTCGCGCTTTTGACCGGCGACTTTCTGTTCACGGCCGTGTACGAATTGATGGCGCCTTACCAGCATCTCAATATTGACCTGGCCAGGGCGGCGACCGCTCTTGTTGAAGGCGAAACCCTGCAAGCAAGCGCCGTAAAAGACAATATTTTCACCCGCGACATGTACATGCGCATTATCGCGCTCAAAACCGCGGCGCTCTTCCGCGCAGCGGGAACTATCGGCGCCAAGCTGGCGCAGGGCAGCGGCGATGCAGTGGCCGCGCTGTCAGATTTCGGCTTCAACCTTGGCATGGCATTCCAGATCGTTGATGACATACTGGACCTCGTCGCCGACGAATCCACGCTTGGCAAATCTACAGGAATCGATCTCGAACAAGGGCGAGGCGTCGCGGTCGCTTTAAATGATGCCGGAAACAGTTCGCAGAACGGCAGCCATGACATCGACGATCCGATGGAGCGAATCAAGCGTCGGCTGTTGGAAGGCGAGACCATAAAAAAGGCGCGTGAACAGGCTGAATTGCTTGTGCAAGGCGGTGTCGCCCAGCTTTCCATCATCCCAAATTCGCACTACAAAGAAGAATTGGTCAATCTAGCCAATCTTGTCATCGAGCGCGACTACTAGGAAGCGCCAGCGCCCCCCATTTCCGATGATTGTTTCACCACGGTGGACAGGTTTTAGCTCCGAAACGCCAAGTCTTACTCGATGAGGAGCGCCCGCGCATGAAGGTCGTTTCAGTCGAAGAAATGCGGCAGATTGAAGCCGCGGTCGATGCCCGGCTGTTCAGTTATGACCAGATGATGCAGAAGGCCGGCGGCGCAGCCGGGAGGCATTTGCGTCGGCGACTCGACATCGACGACGGGACCCGTGTCACTTTTCTGATCGGCAAGGGCAACAACGGCGGCGATGGTTTGGTCATGGCGGTTGACATGGCGCGGGATTCATCCGCACAGATTCGCATTTACCTTCTGCAGCCGAGACCTGAAAATGATGACCTGTTATCCCGGGCACTGGAAGCGGGACTCTTTATCGCCAAGGCGTCCGACGACCATGACTTGCGCTTGCTCAAGAGCTTGATCACGAGCGCCGATGTGATAGTCGACGCCCTCTTCGGCATTGGAGTACGTTTGCCGCTGCGCGGCGTCGCTGCCAAAGTCTTGCGCATGGTCAATTTGATGATCAACCGGCCGGGGCCAGACGGCGCGCAGCCAAGTGACGAACATGAGACAAGTCACCGTCCCTTTGTCTTCGCCCTCGATTGCCCGAGCGGCGTCGATTGCGATAGCGGGAGAGCCGACACTAATACGCTCTTGGCCGACGAAACCATTACGTTTATCGCCGCCAAGCCCGGGCTGTTTACCTTTCCTGCCGCAAAGTGTGTAGGCGATCTCATCATTGCCCCGATTGGCATTCCCGAGTCCTTTGCGGAGTTGAAAGCCGCAAGCAAGTCTGTATTGGTCGCAGACAGGGCGCGGTCAATGTTGCCTCCGCGACCTCTCGATGGTCACAAGGGCAGCTTCGGCAAATTGATGGTGATCGCGGGCTCCCCTAACTACATCGGCGCGGTCGCCCTGTCTGCGGAAGCCGCATATCGTTCAGGGACGGGGCTGGTAACCGTGGCCACGGCTGGGAATCTCGTGCGCATTGTCGCAAGCCGCTTACGCGAGCCGACGTACCTGACGTTGCCGGATACTGATGGCGCGATCAACGAAGCGGCTGTCGACCTGATAGTCGAGCATTCGCAGGGCTATGACGCGCTGCTGCTTGGATGCGGCCTGGGCAGACTTGCTTCCACAGAAGCATTTGTCCAAAAGCTGCTCGAAGCAAGGGCCCTGCCTCCGCTTGTCATAGACGCCGATGCACTCAATATATTAAGTGAGATTCCCCATTGGTGGGAAAAACTGCCGGAGGAAACGGTTATCACGCCGCATGCCGGCGAGATGGCGCGCTTGAGCAAGTCGTCCATTGCCGAGGTTAACGCGAATCGTTGGGAGCTCGCCGCCCGCGCGGCAGCCGACTGGAAGCTGATAGTCGTACTAAAGGGCGCCCACAGCTTGATTGCAGACCCGACGGGCGCGATATCGGTCATACCATTCAAAACCGACGCCCTGGCTACCGCAGGCACTGGCGATGTCTTGGCGGGCGTGATCGCTGGCTTGCGCGCCCAAGGCACGGCCGCCTACGATTCCGCGCGCCTGGGCGCTTACGCGCACGCGCTGGCGGGAACTATCGCGGTAGACAGGGTCGGCAGCAGCCGAAGCGTCATCGCAGGCGATGTATTGGAGGCTATCGGGTGGGCGTTCAATCAGATTGAAGGCAGCTAGCTGCCATCTTTCAGGCGTTGTCTGGCGCGCGCTTTGGCATCATGCAGGCTGGCTTCAATCTCCAATTCGAGGCTGCCGCCGCCAATTTGAGCAAGATCTTTTCGCCGCACCGCGCCACGCTTGCCGATATGCGTGATCGCGTATAGCGCTCCCAAGATCATTCCCAGCAGAATGGCCAGGCAGGTCGCGTTCTGATCAAGCACCGCACTGTTAGGAGACTTTGTCATCTTGCTCCTCGGCGGGATCTGTCTGCAAGAGAGCGCGAATGCGAATTATCTCGCGCAGAAAGCCTAACAAGCCTGAAATGAAGCTCTTTATCTGTATCAGGGGATCAACGCTGTTTTGACTGACGAATTCGGCGGTGGCTTTGGTCAGCCGGGTTGTTTCTCTGGCGTTGTCAAGGATCGGCTTGATTTCGGTTTTCAGCATGATGATGAATCCGGCGGCCTGCAAAATCAGAATTGCAAAAGCAGTGACGATCAAGACCGCTTCTACGACTACGATAATGATCAAAACGTCTCGAAAAATCTGAAGGAACGGGGCCCAAGTCTCTGCAGCAGTAAGCGCGGCAATCAGCGCAAAGGCAAGCAAAGCCAGAATCAACAATATGAGGATGGCGGCCGACAACTTGACTATCAGGGAAATGCTTCTGCCAGAGCTATCGCTGGTTTGCTCTGGCGGAGGCGGCGAGCTGCCATTGTCGTTTTCCGCCATGGCTTAGCGCCGCGTCACCCTGCCCTGCGTTTCGGTCGTAATCAAGTGCGCGAATATCAGAAACAGGAAGGCGCAAACAGTAGCAGGCAGCAGATGGACGATGCCAATCCGGAAAAGATCAACGCTTATGAAGTTACCGATATATTGACCAAGCAGGAAGCCCACCCAACTTGTGGTGACAAACAAGACCATGCGCCGCGCCGAACCGCCCATCACGACGTGGAAGCCGAGACCGTACAAGGTCGCCAGTACAAAGCCAAAAACAAACACTGGGTTGGGCATTGTGGTTGCTATTCAATCATCCGGTGGTAAAATCCAAAATTAGTGTAGCATAAAGCTACGAAGCAGTCACGTCTTGAAGGCGCGAAAGATGCACGTTATCGATCTGGAGATAATGATTCATGCATCGCCGGATTTCATATGGCGTTTTCTCGGCGACATCGCCTCATCTGCGGACTGGCAAGCAGGCGTAACCGCAGTATCCTTCCTCACCACCCAACACGAAGGCAAGGGCGCGCGCTGGCGCTATTCTTATGCCAGGGGCAGCGATGTCATCGTTGAAGCTGCCGCCTGGTACGACACCTTAGGATACGAATATTCCATCGTCGACGGCGCCGGTTATGGCAACAATCAAGGCCGCATTCGCCTGCAAGAAGTCAATGACGGCACCTTGGTGCGATGGACGTTTAACTATGAAGCGGGCGGCATGTTAGGTGGCTTGCGCAATGCGATGCGTCTGAAGCGCAATACCACCAGGCAGATTCAAGACAGCCTGCGCAACTTGAACAATCTGGTGCAAAAGGAATCTGGCGGGATTTCCACGCACTCGGCGCGCGCAACCGTGCGCGAAGCGCCGGGCGCCGATGAGCGCTCCAGTTACCAACCGCGTCATCCCTCGAACTTTGTTGAGCCGGCGAGCGAAGTAGCTGACGAGGATGGCTTGCCCGAAGACTTGCAGCCGATCGCATTCACGCTCGAGGAAGAGCCAAGTCCCGTTGGCGGACAAAGCGACGGCGATACCAAGCCCAATCCTGTAGTGCTGGGCGGCGATGGCTTGCTGGACATGGTATTGCAAAAGAATGAGATAGAGGCCGCTACAGAACCGATAGATGCCGAAGTAGTCAGTATTAAGCCTGGTATTCGGGAAGAAATCGCCGAAGAACCCCTCGTGCCGGAAGTACCCCAAGTGCCGGAAGAGCCCGTCGAAGCCATCCCAATCGACCGCCGTCCTGTGCCCACCCGCGTGCAGCGAGGCGCTGTGGACACGTCGACGCTAAGTGTGTTTGAGATTTTTGGCCTGCCGAAGCCTAGCGAGGCGGGAGACGCGCAGCCAGCAGGCATGGATCGGTCTTCCGCCGAGCGAGGTGACGGTATTTTGCGCGAGCGAGTCCGAGATCTGTCGCTACTGTTTGATGAAGAAGGCGCGCTGCCCCCTGACCAGCCCGAAGACCTCGGTAGCGGCTATAATTCTGCAAGTTCCGCGGCGGTGGAAGCGGCCTCAATTCAGGCTGCTCAGGTGACGGGCATGCGCCGCTCGACGCGAAGATTAAGCCGTCCGCTTCGCAGTCACAACTGATTGAAGGCAGGCATGCGAGACAGTCAAGCGGTCCGCGACCAACGGCCGTTTGCATTTGGCATTTCAATTGCATCAGGGGATTGTTGCAGAGGTGGGTGGATGAAGGGACTCGAACCCTCAACCACCTGAACCACAATCAGGCGCTCTGCCGTTGAGCTACATCCACCGCGACAACAGACACAAATATATCATGCTTGCGCAGCAATTACCAGACCGTTGCTGGCAAGATTTGAAGCTTGGGACAGCGGTTTTCGCAGCACTATCAACTGAACAAGGCTGCCATCGCACGAGATATCAATGGGCTCGACCGAAAATCCATAGCCCGCAAAAGCGCGTTTCACAGTTGCTTCGGAAGCCAAGCCGGTCGACTGCCCCGTGATGCGATACAAGAAACGAATAAAGTCTCTTCGCAATCCCGGCCCCTCGAGGACGGCGGACATGACAATGATGGCTCTTCCTTGCCGGTCCAGGACGCGATAGATTTCCGCAAGGCAGCGATCGTCCAGAATGAACGCGGTCGGGAAAGTAGAGACAACCGCGGCAAAGGAGCCATTCGCGAAAGGAAGCGCGAGCGCGTCAGCGTGAAGAAAATCTGTTGAGAGTCCCCCTCGTGACAAACGCTTTCGGGCGATACGACCCATGCGTGGGGACAAGTCTAATGCCACAGTCGAACGGCCCGCGCGCAGCAAGTCAACTTGCAGGGCGCCCGTGCCCTGCGCAAGCTCCAGAACGACGCCGGAGCCGATGTCGTTCAGGTACGGCAATACGGCGCGTTGCCAGTTGCGCCACTGGCCCAATGAAACCAGCCGGCTGACAGTGTCATACGTGAAGGCGAGTTGGTTGTATAGCAGGTGCAATGCG
The DNA here is from genome assembly GCA_026708115.1 of Chloroflexota bacterium. GTDB lineage: Bacteria > Chloroflexota > Anaerolineae > Aggregatilineales > Phototrophicaceae > UBA6055. The sequence continues at coordinate 75,652 of JAPOVL010000051.1, read as the reverse complement.
AATCGTAGCAGACGATTTCGGATAGCGCGCTTCATGACGAGAAGGCGTCGACCAGCATCTCGGGATCGTCCGCGATAATCGCGTTGACGCCCAGCGCCCGCAGTTCCAGGGCCCGCTCCGCGTCCTTGACGGTCCAAGTATTCACATAATAGTCGTTTTCGCGCGCCCAGCGCATGTAGGCTTGATCGACCATATCATGCCGGGGATGCCTTGCCTCGTGCGATAGTTTTGTTAGGGGAATGTAGTATTTGGAAGGCAGCTCCGGATCGTACAAGAATCCAATCATGGCCGTTGGAATCAGCAAGCGGAAGTTAAGCAAAACGTAGGGATCGAAAGAAGAAACGATAACCCGGTTAGCCACAGAAAATCGTCGGATGCAGGCCGCGACTTGCTCTTCGACCAGGCCCGAGCCGGCGCTGCCAGATTTGATTTCGACATTGAAGAGTGTTCTTTCTCCCAGGGAGGCAAAAACTTGATCCAGCGTCGGTATGCCTTCGCCAGCAAACGCACTGGAAAACCAACTGCCCGCGTCCAACTCCTGCAGCTCGGACAAGGACTTCTCGGCAACGGCGCCGCCGCCATCAGTGGTGGCATCGACCGAGAAGTCGTGCATGATCACGGCGTGACCGTCGCTTGATCGCTGTACATCAAGCTCGATGCCGTCCGCGCCTTGCTCCAGCGCCAGTTCAAATGCCGCCATGGTATTCATGGGCGCCGAGGCCATGGCGCCGCGGTGCGCCATAACCAGCGTTTCGCCCGATGCCATTGCATCATGAATCGACGCGAACCTAGCCGACATACTCAGGCTTCAACCTGTACCTGTATTTGATTTTCCACTATGCGGGTTTTGAACCAGCGCACATCAATATCCGCCGGGCTTCTGGTCGCCTTGCCGCTGCGAATGTCGAAGCGCCCGCCGTGTCGCGGACATTCGATTTCGTGGCCAACTAGCGTACTGGGACGATCATCGCGGTCAAAGGCAAGCACATTGCCATCGTGGGTACAGAGATCCTCGATGGCATAGAGTAGCCCGCCTACGTTAAAGACCGCGATCCAGAGGCCGTCAACGCCAAAGACCTCGCGCTGACCATCGCTCAGTTCGTCGCTCGGGCAAAGCGTCACCCAGCTGGCCACTAGCTGTCTTCTCCGGTCTCGATCAACATCCAACGTTCGCTTCCTTGCTGACCATAGGCGCCGATGACCAGCACCTTGAGCGGGAGCAAGGCGCACTTGACGCGATTGATGCTCAAGGGCAGCCCTATGTTGTCCAGGAGATGCTGCTTGTTGATGGCCCTGGCTTCATCAAGCCGCATGCCCAGAATCTCCTCGCCGAACATCGAGGCCGATGCTTGACTAATGGCGCAGCCCTCGCCGTCCCATCCTACTGCGGTGATGACGTCATCCGAATTGAGGCGCAGCGTGAGGCGCAGCCGGTCGCCACAGAGCGGATTTGATTCTTCGTGATCCAGATCATTTGGATGGAGCAAGCCCCAATGACGTTGGTTTCGGGCGTGATCCAGAATGATCTCGCGATACATGTCTTCCATGAACGCATCCAAATCGGTCGTTGAAGACGGCCGCTCGGCGGCAGCGAAAAGGCCTGCCGCGCTCACACAGAATAACAAACCTTCTCGTTGCATGAGCAACGTGGTTTATTAAAAAAGTAGCGCATCATTGAGATGCGCTGCGAAAGACAAGTCTTACTGGATTGAAGAGCGGGAAGACCTGCACAAACAGGACTGCAAGCTGACTTTTCAGCCGATGATTTTGGCTTCGATTTCGTCCATCAGGCGTCCCCGCACGCGGTCGAAGGGAATGCGCTGCAGCAGTTCGTCAAAGAAGCCCTCAATGATCATGAGTTGAGCCTGGGGCCGCGTAATGCCACGGCTCATCAAATAATAGATCGGTTCTTCCTCCAGGGTGCCGAAGGTAGCGGCATGAGAACAAGCCACATCATCGGCCTCGATCTCCAAGCCGGGAATACTATCCATGCGTGCTTCGTCGCTCAGCATCAAGTTGCGGCAGACCTGGTAGCCATCGATTTTCTGCATTTTCGGCAGAGATTTGATCATGCCTTGCCAAAGCGTACGCGCGTTGTCGCGAGCCGCGCCCTTGAACAAGAGGTCGGTATTTGTCAGCGGCGCATTGTGATTCTGCTGGGTATCAAGGTCAAAGAATTGGCCATGATCGGCAAAAAAGAAGCCGCTGACGCGCGCGTTGGCGCCGGCGCCGACAGCGTCCACCTCAATAAAGGCTTTGGTAAGCCGGCTGCCCATCACGCCGTTGACCCAATCCAACTGCGCGTCGCGGCCCACCAAGCCACGCTGATGACTGAACTCAAAGGTCTGGCGATTCCAGTCTTGCAGGGAAACGAAACGCAGATTGCCGGCAGCGCCGACGATCAATTCGGTGGCGCCGATGTAGGAGGCATGCTCGTCGCCATGGCCAGAAGCATACTCGACCTGCACAGTTGCAGCCGCGTTTTCCTCCAGGACTACTAAAACGTGACCCATTGCCGCGCCGGACTTCGAATTGTAGCAAACGACGTGCAGCGGCAGCGCTGCCTGGCGATTGCGAGGAACAAAGATGAAGGCGCCATGATCCCAAAGCGCGGCGTGCAGGGCGGCAAACTTGCCTTCATCGGCTTTGACAGCCGCGGTCATGAAGTGCTCCCGCAGCAGCTCTTCATGTTCCGTTAGCGCCGCGCGCAGGTCGGCAAATACGATGCCTTGATCATGCAACTCGTCGGCGAACTCGCGCCGTACCACTTTGCCGTCGACTAATACCAGCAAGCCGCCCTGCTCGTCCCCGGTGAGCGGCTCCAAATGCTTTGCGGGCACTTGTTCCGCGCAGGTGCCGTTGGCTGTTGCCAGCGTCGAAGCTTGATCCCAACGGATGTGCCGATAATCGGTACGCCGCCACTCCTCTTCCATGTAGGGCATGGGCGTATTCTCGTACAGATCCCAGGCTTGGATGCGTCGTTCGCGCATCCAAGCGGGTTCATCATGTTTTTCGCTCAGCGCTTCGACATCCGCTTTGGTATATTCCGGCGCTTGCGGGCCTGTCGACCGTCGTCTCACAACAGCCACGAATCGTCTCCTTCTGTGACTTCGTATGTGGATATGATATTGATTTGCGCCTGACGCGCAGCGAAATGACTAGCCGATGGAACCCTCCAGCTGGATCTGAATCAGTCGATTCAACTCCAGCGCGTATTCCATTGGCAGTTCTTTGACCAAGGGTTCGAGGAAACCGTTGACGATCATGGCATTGGCTTCGTCTTCGCCCATGCCGCGGCTCATCAGGTAGAAGAGCTGGTCTTCCCCGACTTTGCTCACGGAGGCCTCGTGGCCCATGGTCACGTCGCGGGCGTCAATCTCGATGGTCGGATAGGTATCCGACCGGCTGAAATCATCGAGCAGCAAGGCGTCGCAGACCACATTGCTCTTGCTATTGCGGGCCGCTTCGGCGATCTTGAGCAATCCGCGATAGCTGGCGCGCCCGCCATCCTTGCTAATTGATTTGCTGATGATCTGGCTGGTCGTGTTGGGCGCAAGATGGGTGATCTTGGCGCCGGCGTCCTGGTGCTGTCCCTCGCCGGCAAAGGCGATCGACAGCACTTCGCCATGCGCGTTATCACCGCGCAAGATCACCGCGGGATACTTCATGGTCAATCGACTGCCAAGATTGCCGTCGACCCACTCCATGGTAGCGTCCTTTTCGGCGACAGCCCGTTTGGTGACCAGATTGTAAACATTGTTGGACCAATTCTGGATGGTGGTATAGCGGCAGCGACCGCCTTCCTTGACGATGATCTCGACCACGGCGCTGTGCAAACTGTCGGAGCTATAGATTGGCGCTGTACATCCTTCGACGTAGTGCACATAAGCGCCCTCGTCAACGATGATCAGCGTACGCTCGAATTGGCCCATGTTCTGGGTATTGATGCGAAAGTAAGCCTGCAGGGGCATTTCCACATGAACGCCCGGCGGCACATAGATAAAGCTGCCGCCCGACCAGACAGCGGTATTCAAGGCGGCGAATTTGTTGTCGTTGGATGGGATCACCGTCGTGAAGTATTCTTTGACGATATCGGGATATTCGCGCAATCCGGAGTCCATATCGAGGAAAATGACACCCTGTTCCTCGAGGTTTTCCTGGATCTTGTGGTAGACCGATTCGCTGTCATATTGGGCAGAAACGCCATGCAAGAACTTTTGCTCGGCTTCGGGAATGCCCAGCCGGTCAAAGGTCTCTTTGATCTCCTGCGGCACCTCATCCCAATCTTGCTCGGTCTTGTCGGTGGCGCGCACGTAGTAGTAGATATCGTCGTAGTTGATTCTGTTGAGGTCCCCGCCCCACTGCGGCGTCGGCTTGTCCATAAAGATGTGATAGGCCTCGACCCGCAGATCAGTCATCCACTGAGGCTCTTCCTTGATCGCGCTGATTTGACGCACAATCTCCTCGTTGATGCCCTTCTGGCTCTTGAAAGAGTAATCAACATCGTCGTCATGGAAACCGTATTTCTCCGCGTAGGTAAGGCCGACCTCTTTCAGCGCCTCTTCCTCGAACGTGAGTTGCTTGTCGCTTCTGATTACTTCGGACATATTGCTTACCTCATTGGGCTAGGTTTAGGCTTCGGCAGCTTGCAGCATAGTGTGCTTTTCGCGCACCCATTCGTAGCCTTTTTCTTCCAATTCCAGCGCGAGCGCGGGTCCGCCGCTTTCTACGATCCGACCACCGTAGAGGACGTGAACGAAGTCCGGCTTGATGTGATTGAGAATGCGCTGATAATGCGTGATCACCAGGGCGCCCATATCGGGACCGGTGAGCGAGTTGACCCCGTCCGCGACGATGCGCAGGGCATCGATATCCAGGCCGGAATCGGTCTCGTCAAGCACGGCGATCCGGGGTTCCAGCACGGCCATTTGCAGGATTTCCGCGCGTTTCTTTTCTCCGCCGCTAAAGCCTTCGTTGAGGTAGCGGCCGGCAAAGGACTGATCAATCTCCAAGGCGCTCATCTTTTGGCGCATCATGCGGGCGAATTGCGGGATCGGGATGCCTTTGCTTTCCGGATCCTCCGCCTTCAAACGCGCGTTTATGGCATGGCGCAAAAAGTTGCCCAGCGTGACACCGGGTATGGCCACCGGGTACTGAAAAGCCAGAAACAAGCCAGCGCGGCTGCGTTCGTCGGCTTCCATCTCTAGCAGATCTTCGCCATCGAGCAGTATTTGCCCTTCACGCACAACATAGGCGGGATTGCCCATCAAAACGTTGGCCAGCGTACTTTTGCCGGAGCCGTTTGGTCCCATAAGCGCGTGGACTTCGCCCTGCCGTATCGTCAGGTTGACCCCATTCAATATCAGGTCGTCTTCCGCGTCCACGCTCGCATGGAGGTTGCGTATTTCCAACGTCGCTACCATTGCTGGCGTATCTCCTCTCACTGTAGTTTAATGTCGGTTAAATTTACTCTATAACCGACTCGAACTTGTCCGCAGTATAGCAGTGCCCTTTCAGCATGTCAATGCGATAGAAGGTACAATGGATATCGCTAGTACTTTTCTGATTGGTGGGCGAGACAGTCGACTAATGGTATCAGGTCGACAATAGAATTAGATAAGTATTGTCAGATTCCGACCTGATTGACAACCAGGGGACGCTGTACTATGCTAGGTTGGTTGAGCGCAGGGCGCACCCACAGAGTTGGTTTTCCACAGCTTCGCAGCTAGTCAAGTCTGGGTAAATTGAGCAGTCTTTCGCGGATTTATTGTCTCAATGTCTAGGAGGCAAAGCCATGCAGGAAACGGTTGATAAGGAAGCAGGACTCTACGAAGCCTTGCGATCCGTCATTGATCCGGAAATCGGCATGAACATCATCGAGCTAGGTCTTGTTCGCGGCGTCGACATCGAAGAGGAGCGCGCGCATGTCAACATGATCATGACCACGCCATTTTGCCCATATGCGCCGCAGTTGCTGGAGCAAACGCGCCGCACAGCGCAAGACTTCCTGGGCGTGCCGACGACCATCGAAATGGGCATGGAGATGTGGGACCCCAGCATGATGGAAGAGGGCGCGGCAAGCGACTGGGGCCTGTTCTGAGCTTGCTCCATCCCAGCCGCGAACGGATCCTGCAAACATGCGGCGACTAGGGTCTGTTCCTGCGGATCCACTGCAAGGGATCGATATAATGCCTCATCAGCATGTCATAGTTGAGCTTGGGCCAGTTCCCGGGGCGGTTCTCGAACATGGTAGTCGGGCTGAGATCAAAATGTAAGTGAGGCACAAAGCGCCCGAAAGCGTCGCCAACCTCGCAGATCCGTTCCCCGCGGGCGACCCGCTGTCCCACTACCACTCGCATATTCTGCACGTGCGCATAGCGGCTGTATATCACCGCCCCACCGGGCTGGTGCAATGGATCGTGCTTGATCACGATAAGATTGCCCCAAATGCTCAAACGCGCCGCAAATGTGACGACGCCGCTGGCGCAAGAATAAAGCGACATGCCCCTGTCTTCGTACGGGCGACCGAAATTCAAGTCGGCGCCAGTGTGATAGGCTTCGCTGGGCGTGCCGATGAAATACAGCTTGCCAAAAGGCGAGGCATCCCGCCAACCGTGGGGCCATACATCGGGGCCATCCCGTTGTTGGCTGGTGCCAACGGGCGAGTCGTAGCCATCGGCGACATATACGCCGTTGACCACGCTCGGCCGGTCGCCGCCGCTGGAGGGCGGCGCCGTAGGCTGGTTGCCGGGGTCCGGGGCGGGCGCATAGCCCGGCGGCGTTGAAACAATGCGGCGAAAGCGCACGGCATCGAATGCGATCGACTTGCCCTCCTCACCGGTCACGTCATTCAAAAAGACGCGCCCGGCATTGGGCATGCGGCGATCCAGATCAAAAATGCCCAGGGGCACCCAGGTATTGCGGTTGATATTCTGATTGATGTCAATGACGACTTCGGTGTCGGTGCCGACGATGCCATGCACCTTGTAACGCGCGCGCGTTGTCGTTGAATATCGGCTGGGAATGAAAGCGGAAATCTCGTAAAGGCCGGACTGTGGCAGATCGTCCCGCCATTCCGCCCACACTTTGCTCGTCCGGACTTCGGTGGTTGTATGCAGGTAGTCCCAGCCCCAGGTATTCTGCCGCACATTGAATTCGGGCTGGCCGGTATAGGTGCCACTGCGGAAGCCCTGACCGGAGGGCAAAACAACGACCTCGTCGGTGAAATTCTCAATGTTTTCGAGGCTCGGGTCGGCTGGGGACTGCGTCAGCTCAATTGCCGTATTGATCGCCGTCCACTGAGAAATCACACCATAGCGCCACCAACTCAATCCCTTTGCGCCGTGCTGTTGCGTCGCAAGCGTATGCGCCTCCGTCTGTTCCTGGACGGGCGCCTTGCCCTGCAATGCCGGGATTATCGGTTTGCCGTATCCACCCCAGGCGGCATACATATCGCTTAAGGTGTTTTCGACCGATCTGCGAAAGGTCGTCCAATAAGTCTGCGGATGTACGCTATCGACAAAGGGACGCCAGGCGTCGGGGAAAATCGCCGCCTTGTTGTGCTGGCGCGGATCGATGCTTATGCCGATATGAAAGTTCGTGCCCAGCCCGCGTCGAAGCGCGAGCATGAAGGGACGGACACCGGCTTCCCCGCCCTGCCAGTAGCCCGGCGGCTGCTCAATGTCCAGAACCAGCGAATGGACACCGGGGCGCTCGCAAGCCTCAATTAGAATAGCGCTTTCCGCGTCCGGATCCAGGCCATGCGGTACGCACCAGGCATGAAATTCGAAGCCAGCGCTTTGGCAGGCGCTGACCCAGGTATCGATGGCGCTGGCGCCTGATATCGCCAGGTCGCTGCTATCGAACTCACCCATCCAGTCGCTGCCTTCGGTGATCTTGACCCAGATTTGGTTCACGTTCGGCGCGCGAGACTTGATGTTGGCGAGCAGTTGTTCGATCGAATCCTCGGGAATGGCTGTGCCCTTCCAGTGCCAAAGCGCAACTTTGCCGTCGTATGGCGTCGGCGGATGTGGAGAAGGCACTGCGCCAATAGCCGGGATGAATTCGATATAGCCGGCATAGACCCATCCGCGCAAACCCGCCTTCTCCACCCAGACCCAGTTCCCCGGCGTTTTCGTATCCGGGTAATAGACGACCAGCGCATTGTCCATCAAATCGCCGACGTCTTGATAGTTAATGCCAGGGCCGCGGCGGACGTTGCTGTAGGCCGACTTGGTATTGGCGATCGCGACAACCGGATTGCCCGGCTGGGCAGGCTTTGGCATCGATACGATACTGGACATGCAGCGCTCCCCTGGCAGCTTAAGTTTATGTCTTCAGCGGATTTATGTTTCGCTATCGATAATGGGCGAATCTCGCGAAACCCGCAAGCCGAGACGCGCATGAATCGGCCGCGGACATGGGCGGATCCAGTTGATTGACTGCCGCTGGCAATAAGAGGAATCGACCTGTGAAATTGGACAATCGCAACAGTCGTCAGCGACTCCTTGGCCGCTGACGTCGATCTGATCCCGATTGCTACAAGTAATTCGGGGTTTAGATTGTGAAGGCGCCGTTCTCGTAAAAGAGCTCGCCATCGACAGTGATTGCGCTATCCGTCCGCATGTCGCAGATCATGTCCCAATGAACTGCGCTGGTATTGCGGCTGCCCGTCTCCGGGTAGCCCATGCCGATCGCCATATGAACAGTACCGCCAATCTTTTCGTCATAGAGGACGCTGCCAGTGAAACGGTCGATCCCGAAATTGGTGCCGATTGCGAATTCGCCCAGGTAGCGCGCGCCGTCGTCGGTGTTTAACTGGGCGTGCAGCAGATCTTCGTTCATCTCGGCCGACGCTTCGGTCACCTTGCCTTCGGCGAAGGTTAGCTCGATGCCGCTGACGGCTCGACCACTGACAATTGCCGGATAGGTAAAGCGCACCCAGCCGTTGACGCTGTTTTCAACGGGACCGGTGAAAATCTCGCCGCTGGGCATATTGCGCTTGCCGTCGCTATTGATAAAGCGGCGTCCGTCGATACTCAATTCCAGTTCGATGTTGGGCCCATTCAGTTGAATATGCTGCTTGCCGGCCAGGTAATCGACCTTGTGCTGCTGCATTGCGCTCAGCTGGCGCCACTGCCCGGCCGGGTCCTCCTGATCGCAGAAGCAAGCGCGGTAGACGAAGTCTTCATATTCCTCGAAGCTCATATTGGCTTCCTGGGCCGATGCCTGCGTCGGGTAGAGCGTTCCCACCCAGCGGAACTCTCCCCTGGAGGAGCGCTGCAATCTGGTCTGCAGAATCTCGCGTTGGGCAGCTTGCTGCAGCTGCAATCGCTCCGCGTCAATGCCGGTCATCGCTCGGGTATTTTCTTGCGCCAGGGCCCGAATATAGACGTCGGCCTCGTCTACATAGAGCCGCATGCGCGGATCTATCCACTGCATCTGATGATCGTTGGCGTTGCGCAGCAAATAGCGCTGCATCTGCTCGTCCTCGACGAAGAGGCTGGGGAAGCCGCCAGCGTCGACTACCGCTTCATAGATATCGCGCAGAATCGGCAGGGATCCAAAGTTGCCAAGAATCCCTACCCAATCTCCCGGCCGCACCTGGGTTGAGTATTCAACTAGCAAGCGCGCCAACTTTCGGCGTCTGGTATCGCTCATGGTTTTTCCGATGGTCTCGTGTCGGGCTAGCCGGACGCCAGCTCGCGCGCTGTCGTCAAGGCAGTGTCGTAATCGACTTCGTCGCCAATGACGTCGACGTACTCGGCGTGCCGCATGACGTTGCCTTGATCGATCACGAATACCGCGCGCTGGCAGATGCGCCATTCCGTATCGTGGACGCCGTAGTCATCGGCGAACTTCATGTCGCGCTGCGTTGAGAGCGTCTCGGTGTTTTCGATGCCTTCGGCGCTGCAGAAGCGGCCCAGGGCGAAGGGCATATCCGCGCTCACGGTCAAGACAACCGTGTTGTCCAAGGCAGCCGCTTCTTCGTTGAAGCGCCGAGTCTGGACGGAACAAACGCCGGTGTCGATCGACGGAATCACACTGATGATCTTGACCTGATCGCCATAGTCGGCCAGGGACTTTGAACTGAGGTCATTGGCAATCAAGTTAAAGTCCGGCGCGGCTGTTCCGGTTTGAAGCATTTCGTTTTGAACATGATGTTCGCTGTCTCCAACCATTAATCCTTTGCGTGCCATTTCTTGCGCTCCTTTGTTCTGCTAATGGGATATTTACATTGTATCGGTTATGATGAGAATTATAGACCCATAGTCATCTGTATCAAGGTGATACCATAGACAGCACTGTTTTCACATGAACAAAGGGGGAATCTCCATGAGACGGAATCGGGCCATCATCGGCATAGCCGTGATCATCATCGTTGTCGCGGGGCTGGTTGTTACCAAACCCTGGCTCTACTTCGTTACCAACGAAGTAGACGAGGCTTTCCCCGGATTGACCAGTGAACAGCGCGATGCCGTGCGCAACATGCCCGAAGAGGAAAAAGACGCGCTGGTAGCCATGGCGAAGGAAAACAAGGACATGGCGAAAGAAGTCGCCCTGGCCCAGACCGGGGCGGATGTCGTTGTGCCGCCAGCAGAGCAGGAAATGCCGCCCGAAATGCCAGCCGAGCCGCTGGTGCATTCGTCGGGTTCATTCATCGACATTGATCCTATCCACGGCGCTGTGGGTACGGCCACGATCTACGAATTGCCTGACGGTGATCGTGTCTTGCGATTTGAGGACTTTCGCTCCAAGAATGGACCGGATCTGCATGTCTATCTGTCGACCGAGAATCCGACGAGCACCTTTGCCGGCCTGGGCAACAACGAAGTGCACCTCGGCGCGCTAAAGGGCAATGTCGGCAACCAAAACTACGAGATTCCTGTTGACGTCGACTTGAGCCAGTATCGGAGCGTGGTGATATACTGCCGGCCATTTCGCGTTGTCTTCAGCTCGGCAGCGCTGACGTAATGAGCCGGCGCGGTCGGTCGAAGTTCAATCGAATACGCGATGGCGCCATTTCCCGTCAACAATGGCGCCCAGTACCTTGACTGTGGCCAATTCTTCGGGCGGGAGCCCGTAGGGGTCGCAATCGACAACGATCATGTCTGCGAGATACCCGGGCGCCAGCCTGCCCAGTCGGTCTTCCATGCCGGCGGCGTAGGCTGGTCCTTGCGTAAAGCCTAGCAAAGCCTCGTGCAAGCCCAGTCGCGCTTCCGGGCGCCAGCCGTCAGGGGGTTGCCCATTGCGTTGGCGCGTAACGGCCGTGTGAATACCCAGCCAGGGATTAAAAGGCTCGACCGGCGCGTCCGAACCGAAGGCGATCCGCGCTCCATGATCCAATTGCATGCGCGGGTTGTATGCGTAGGCTGTGCGATCGCCCCAATAGCGATCGGCAGTTGCCATGTCCGACGTGGCATGAATCGGCTGCATTGAAGCGATAATATCCAGTTCGGCCAAGCGGCCCGCGTCCCCCGGGTGAATGATCTGAACGTGCTCGATGCGGTGTCGGCGGCTTGTTCGCGCTTCGCCCCGGGCTTGTTCCTCGCGGCGGACGCTTTCGTACACATCCAGCACGTCATGAACTGCTTTGTCGCCGATAGCGTGAATCGTCGACGACAGACCAAGCGCGCTCGCGCGGCTAACATGTTCGACCATCTCTTCCTTATCAACCAAAGCCATACCGTAGTTTTCCGGTTCGCCAATGTATGGCTCGAACATGAGCGCGGTCTTTGGCCCCAAGGCGCCGTCGGCAAAGAGTTTCAGCGCGCCGAAACGGATCCAGTCGTCGCCGAAGCCGCTGCGGATGCCCGATTCTAGGGCCGCGTCCAACCAGTTCAGATTGATATGCTTGAGCGCGCGCAAGCCCAGCCGACCTTGCTCGCGCAGCAGTTGCAGCGAAACCAGGCAGGAGGGGTCGTCAAAATCATGGATCATTGTGATGCCACAGGCGAGCGCTTCTTTCTGGGCCTCCGCCATCATCTCCGCCAATTGCGCGCTGGTCGGATCGGGTACTGCCGCCTTTACCAGGTCGCCCGCCGTTTCAAGAAGAATTCCGGTAGCTTCGCCAGCGCCATCGCGCACAATTTGGCCGCCTTCAGGATCCGCCGTGGACGTTGTAATGCCGGCAACTTCAAGCGCCCTGGAATTGACCCAGTCCGCGTGCCCGCTCTTTGCGAACAAGACCACCGGATTCTCCGGAGCGACAGCGTCCAGATCGAATCTTGTCGGGAAAGCGCGATCCGGCCACAAATCCTGAGCCCATCCCTGTCCAGTAATCCATTCGCCCGCCGGCGTCGCAGCCGCGCGATCGCCTACACGCTCCAATGCGATCTCTTTGCTGGGCACTTCAAACACATCGACAGAGCGCAGAGCGCGCGCTTGCCATTCCCAGTGAATATGAGCGTCTGTCAAGCCGGGAAGAACCGTTTTCCCATCCAGGTTGACTTCGACCGTATCAGGCCCGGCCAAGCGGCGCATCTCGGCCTCGTCGCCGAGGGCCGCTATGCGCCCATATGCCGTCGCCAGGGCGGTGGCTTTCGGCAGTCGGGCGTCGAGTGTGATGATGTTACCGTTGAAGAGAATCATATCAATCAAAGCTCATCCTCCTTGAAAGCGCTTGATAGCAGCGGCGATTTCGTCTGGAGTGGGCGCGCTATCGACGCCGCTGCGCGTTACAGAATAGGCGGCCAGGCGCCCGGCAAGGCTGACTGCCTTTCGCACGTCGTTGCCGACCAAGGGCAGGACGCCGAGCAGCGATGCAGCGAAGACGTCGCCGGCACCGGTCAAGTCCAGCGGAACAACCTCTAAACTCGCATATCGCATCTCCTCTCCGGAGTTGTAGTACGTGCCGCCGTGCCGACCGTTGGTAACAATCAGGTGCTTGGATAGGCCGCGCACTTTCTCAGTCAGCTGGGGATACTGCTGTACATCTTCCTGACTAAAGACGACAATGTCAATTAGCCTCAAGGCATCGGCATCGAACCAGGGCCGGAAGCGAACTAAGCCGTCTGCCCCCCATTGTCGCATCAGACCCTGCAGGGTCAACATCACTGTAGCATGCGGAAAGTTGCGCGCCATGTCCAGCGGGTCAAGCTCGGCCGCCAGGGGACCCAAGTGCACAAAAGGCGCGTTAAGCCAGGCATTTGGCAGGTCGCCGAAGCGGAGATCGCATGCCGTCGCGCGGACGAACTGCTGTCGCCCGTGATCGCTGTATACGTTTTCGTATGTCAACGAGGAAGCCGACGGCAGCGAAACCACTTTGCCAAAGCGCAGAAGCTGGCCGAGCAAGGTCTCGTCAAAAGCAGCGCTGGTCAAAATGCCGACTCGGTGGCCAAAGGCCGCGTATGTCGGCGCGGCATAAGCAACCGTGCCGCCGAGCATCTTGCCGCCAGGTACAAGGTCAGCCGTCATGTGGCCAACAAGCAAGACATCAATCTCGCTATTTGCGTTCATGCGAATTCAAGCGATTGCAGCTGATCGGTACGTAACCGGCAGAAAAGCGGCAGGTATGACGCGGGCAGTGAGCAAAACCAGGCTTATCCTTGCACAGGTAAAGCGGTTCCATAAAAGCCGCTCGGCGGCAGCGAAAAGGTCTGGCGCGCTCACACAAAATAACCAGCCTTCTCGTCGCATGAGCGACGCGGTTTCTCAAATAAGAAAATAAAGACGCAGCAACTGCGTCTCCAGATGATATCGGTATTGATCGCCGCAATCGGTCATTTGGGAACGATGGTAACTTTGCGGGTACGTCCCTCTCCAATGCTGCGCGTCGTAACATCTTGGCGACCCCGCAGCGTCAAGTGGATGATGCGGCGTTCATTCGGGTGCATCGGCTCGAGTGTAATCGTGCGACCCTGTTGCACCGCCTGCTTGGCCATGCGATTAGCCAGACCACGCAGGCGTTTTGAACGGCCGGCTTTATACCCTGCGGCGTCCACGATAATATTCGCGCGCCGCTGCAAGCGGCGGCTGCAGATCAGCCGAACGATGTATTGCAAGGACGACAATGTTTCTCCACGCCTGCCGATCAAGCGATTAATGCCATCGCCCGTCACATTCAGCATCCAGTGGGGATCTTCACCGTCTGCATCGTCATCCGTCAGGTGTACGCTGACGCGCGCGTCTACCCCCATTTTGCCGAGCAATTCTTCGAGAACTTGTTTACCGACGATGGCATCATCGCCGAGTTCTTCCTCAGGTACAGTTTTAAGAGCAGTTTCAGAGGGGAGATCATCGCTCTGCGTTTCGTCCGCGCTGTCAATGTCCGGCTCTGCCGTCTTTCGCCTCCCGATCAGCACCATACGGACGCGCGCTTCCCGCGCGCCAAAACCGAAGAGTCCCGTATTTGGTTCTTCCAGGACTTCAATCATCACGTCCGCAGGCGCCGCGTTCAATTCGGCCAATCCCTTGCTAATGGCTGATTCGACCGAGTTACCGGTCACTTCTATCATTTCCATGTTGTCATCCTCTGTCGTCGATGCGCCCGATGCAACAGCTTACTTCCTGCGAGGCTTCTTTTTTCTGGACCGGCGCGGTTTCTTTGCCGGTTTGTCATCCTCGAGTTCAACATCGACAATCACATCGTCGGTCTGCTTTTTTCTAAATACCTTGTCCAGTAATTGCCGCCCCTGCGGGCTGTATTGAACAATGCCAATCAAATTGGAAGTGACGAAATAAATTGACAGCCCTACCGAAAACGACAGCGAGAAGGCGCCAAACATGATGGGCATAATGGTGGTCATGCTTTTTGTCATGGCTTGCGCTTGGCCACCTACGCCACTGCCGCTATCCTCATCATCGTCGTCATCTTTCTTGTCGCTCTTTCCCTTGGTCGTAGCCATAGTCAGCTTGGACTGCGCCCAGGTCGTAACAAGGACCAGGAGCGGCAGGACCAGCGCGTAAGAGGGGTTCGCCGTTGGCGGCAGCGTCAGATCCATTTCGGGCAAGAGCTGCGTCAGCCCCGGTATCGGGCTCCACATTCTTTGCAAGGGAATCAAGGCATCCAGGCCCGGGATGAGCAAACGCTCGGACAGATCAATCAACTGGAAGGGGGTCGCAGCTAGGGCGAAGAATATCGCCTGATACAAACCAATCAATATCGGGAACTGGATCACCAGAGGAAAGCAGCCGCCAACCGGATTAACTTTGTTCTCCCGGTACAACTTCATTTGAGCTTGGGAGAGTTTCTCCTTGTCGTTCTTGTATTTCTCCTGCAGCTTCTTCAACTGGGGCTGTATCTGTTGCATCTTGCGCGAAGACTCTTGCTGTTTTGCCAGCAATGGATAAGTCAAGAAACGAATAATCACTGTCAAGACGACAATCGCAAGAACGATATCCTGGTTAAGCAGGGCGTATAACCAGGTCAGGATTGTCACGAAGGGGTTAAGGATGATATCCCACATGCCACAGTGCTCCCGTCGAAAGGCTAACGAGGGTATACCCAGGTTTGGCGCCCATCGACTCCAAACGCGATTAACAGCTTGCCAGGATCGACTGAACTTACAATGATCAAGGGTTCATCGATATCCATGGTCGCGCTTGGCTCCAATAACAGCAAGTTGCCAAGCAACTCTGGCGCTCCTTCGATTTCGCGCGCATTTATCAACTCGCCATCGCGGCTGTCCAGCCAATAGACCTTGCCATCACGCGAAGAAACGATCACGCGCCCGTCATAAAACAGCGGTCCCGCCTGAATGCCTCTTTCCGCCACCTGCACGGACCAGCGTTCGGCCAGGCCGCCGCGCGTATCAAGCGCATGCACATATCCGCCGAGATCCGCGACGTATATGACCCCATTCTGGTCAATCGCCGGGGTGCCCCAGACCCAATTCTGCGTGTCGTATTTGCTCAGGATCTGGCCATCAAGCGATATCTCAAAAAAGGACTTGTTAAAGCTACCGACATATAGACGGCCGTTTGCCAGCAACGGGGTGGAGGCGACGCTTCCGCCCAAGTCGACCGACCACAACTGCGCGCCGCTTGCCCGATCAATCGCGTACAACTGATGATTCATCGAGGGTACAAAGATCATGCCGTCCACCGAGAGCGGCCGCGCCCAAATGCCCCCGCTCGTGGGGAAGGTCCACAATTCGCTGAAGTCGATCTTTGAAGTCGCTCTCAGACCGCCATTCTGATAGGGAACGTAGATGACGTCCTCGACCTCGAGCATGCTGGCGACGACTTGATCGGCAACAGGTATGGCGCGCTGCACTTCTGCCACGACGGCATCGACCTTCAGCAGCCTTTTGTTATGGTCAGCGACCAAAAGCGTTTCCTCGTCCAGCCGTATGGGCAAGGCGTAAAACTGCGCGTTGTCATAGGAGGCGCCCGAAAGCACCCAACTGCGCGGATTGTTTTCGCTATCGCGTATTGGCCTGCCACTTTCAGGATTGATCAATCTGGCCGGCACGCCATTTGCCGGGCTCAGTATTGCGACCTGGTCGTTGTATGACAGTGAGATGTGTTCCTGGCCATCGAGGTCAATCAGCCCGACCGATGGCCAACTGACACCCATGCGCGTTCCGACACAAGACGTCGCGGTCAGCGCAAAAAGCAGCATGATTATGCCCAAGCGAATTCGCCTATGTGTCGTCAAGTTCAAGCATCACTCCTTGGGGGAACGGGATCATAACCACCTGGGTTAAGCGGATGGCATCTCAATATCCGCCGCAATCCCATCCATGCGCCTCGCGCAGGTCCATAGACTTCAATTGCCTCGTAAGCATAGGCGGAACATGTTGGCGTGAATCGGCAAGCGGATGGCAATAACGGCGACAAAATTCGCTTGTAGCCACGGATCGCTCGCAACAAAATCCACTTGAACACTTCAGCCGACCTTCAACAGGCGCGCGCGCTGAAACAAGACATTCACTATACGCTGCAATTCGCTATATGGTTGCTGAAGTATTGCGGGTTTGGCAACGATTACGATATCGTAGCCCTGCCCCAAACAATCGTGCACGCCGTCAATCACAGCTCGAAGGCGGCGTTTGACTCGGTTGCGAGATACGGCGGTCCCTGTGCGTTTGCCAACGACAAAGCCATAGCGATTGCGGGGCAGGTCGTTGTCGCGTAAGCTGATCAGCATTGCAGGATGACGATAAACTTTGCCTTCTTGCCGCACACGAGCAAAATCGCTAGACTGCCGCAGCCTTAGGGCAGTTTTCATCACTTAGCTTGCATTCCAGTTGACTTTCTTGACATGGTTGGGCGTGACGGCAAGTTGATGACGTCCGCGCCTCCGCCTTGCCTTGAGTACACGGCGACCGTTACTGGTACTCATTCGCTTGCGGAATCCATGCACGCGTTTGCGGCGTCGCACTTTTGGCTGCCATGTTCTTTTGGTTGACATCCCACTTGCCTTTACATTTGCTACGTCTCAATCCACAAAGGGTAAGTATAGTCGAGCAAGAATTTTAGGTCAACAGTCGCCTCGATCACATCGGATCCAATACCAGAATGACCCGCTGAGCTAAATCTGGGCGCAACCCAAGGTAGTCAACCTGGTCGATTCTCCCGTAATTCCTTGTCAAGAGCCAAGATTGGCACAAGTTGCGCTTGACGACCAGCGACCGCTTACAGTAGGATTGCAGCGTTATCGAGATTATCAGCAACTCCCCGGCAGTTTCTATGCTTGAAATTGGATTGGCGGCAAAAGGATAAGGAGGCCGATGACCTTGTTACCGGCACAACATTGGGCGTACAGCTTCTCAATCGGTGCTGAAGACATAGATAGCATCACCAACCTCCTGCTGGAAAAAGAGATGCCCTTGTCCAGCGTAGAGCTTGCGACTGCGATAATCAGACAGCGCGAAGAAAACATCAAACGACAGCTTGAGCAACAATATCAAGGTACCAAGGTATACCAGCCTTGCGGGAGCTTCGCGGTTGGAGATCGATTAACCTTTTCGCAAATGAACTTCCGTACTGCCACCGTTATCGGATTGCGGGACGGCAAGAACAACAATGTGGGCCCTTTCAAAGTTGCATCAGTTGCATTTGACGACGCGGCTTCGATGCCGGATGCGCCACTTCGTGAATTTGCCACAGAGTACAGCGGAGAGCACCCTCTCAACGAGCCCGACAACAACCATCACCCCGGCGATTCACACAGCGAATTCACCGTAGAAGACATTGTCAATGCCCCGGAAGTGACGATTATCCAACAAGTGAATGACGCTCTGGAAAAGAACCCCGATCTTGTGCGGATCGCGGGGACCTGGTTTGTACGCGAACTCATGCAAGAGGTTGATATCGGACATTTGCACTTGTCAGAAGCAGTCTTGGACATGCACGGGGGAGGGCCATTGGGGCCTGATGAAATCTTGGAACAGATTGGCGGACTTGGGGATTCACCAAAACCCTTGCAAGTCTTTTCCTTGAATTACGCCATGAACCAGGATGAACGATTTGACGAAGTGGGACCCGCCGGCATCATACTTTGGCATTTGACCCGCTTGCTGCCCCGGATGGTGCGGCAGGTGCCCAAGATTCTGCAGTACCTGCCGGTCGAGTATGATCGGGGTCTGCTCAAGAACGAAATGCTGCAACTGGAATATGATTTGGACGACGAGCATTCGCCTTTGAAGTCCGCGCCACCCGACGATGAGGTCAGCATTACCTTGACCTATCCGCATCGACGCGTCGGCACATTGCCCATCAATTCGGAAACCAAGCACGTTTTCCCGGATGCCAAGACGCCGCGTATCGCCATCACGATCGTTGATACCCTGGATAAAGAGGAATACCCCTGTTGGGTTGTCCACCGGTTCAAATATGTTTATGGCCTGGCCGCGCTTTACCAGAAGCACCATCTTCCCGTCGGCGCGTACGTTTATCTAAACCGGACCAAAGACCCCAGTCGATTCGAAATTGAGTTTGACAATTATCGTCCGCGCACCGAATGGATTCCCGTGGTCGAAAGCACAGATAACGACCAACTCCGTTTTAGCACGGCGAAACGAGCTATCGGCGCCGATTACGATGACATGATTATTGTTGGCGCCAATGTGCTTTCCGAAGTCGATCGCCTGGGTAAGGATGTGCAAAACAAGCAGGTGCCGCTTGCTAAGCTATTGCGCAGTCTGATTGCCGAACTAAGCAAACAGAATCCGCAAAAGTCGGTACACGCCAAAGTACTTTACAGTACCATAAACATTTTGCGCCGCTGTCCACCGGGTCCCATTTGCGCCACGCTCGTTGCCAATCCCGAATTTGAGTATGTCGGCGGCAACTACTGGAAACTCAGCGAGTGATCCTAAGGCCATCCAGATGTCTCTCAATTATCTGATCAAGCCCAGCATAAAAACCAAATTCCGTATCGACTATGATTGGTGGGAGTCAAGCCGAGACGACTTACATGTTTATCTGCTTACGCACCTGACGCGCGAGCAACAGACACAACTCGAGCAGCAAGACTTGCACGAATCCTTCGACTACATCGACCCACAGACCGGAGAAGTTTTCCAGTTGGACACATTGGGTTTGGCGATCAGGGAGTCATCGCAAAGAGCCGATTTCATCAGCGAGCACATTGGCCTCATTGATAGCGTTTTTCGCGCTCTGCTAGTCAATGGCAACCAACCCCTGAATCCGCTCGAACTAGCGGAAATCACTGGCAGGGACGCCGCCACGATTCTCAAGACTATAGGCGGCGTGCGGATCTACCGCGGTATCCGTCCCCATCACCCGGCAGCCGGGGAATAGTCCATGGCGCGGGTCATAAACACAAACAGCCCTGGCAAACGTCGCAATGCGCACATGAGAACCGTCGCCGAGATTCTGCGGCATCTCGGGCAGAAGACAACAATAGATGACAGTTCCAAAGATATGGTGGCCGCAGTTATTTTCAGTTTGCGCGCGATTGAGGCCACGGTTGAGGAGTCGGCCGTCGCCTGGGAGAAACGCGGCTATTGGAAAAAAGCCGATGACTTCCAGCAAAAATGGTGGTGGTGTTCGCTTTCATCGGCTTCCTTGGAAAAACTGGTCAGGAGCGACAATTGGGAGCAGATCCCGGAAGCTATGTTCAAGCTTTTTCCGCATTTTTCCGATATCAAGGTCAACAGACTTACGCGCGATCCAAGCGACTGGATCGGTATGTACGGCAAGCTCATGCGCGAGAAGACGCATTGAGTGAGTCGCGGCCCGGTTACTTGCCTGACGGCCAGGCAATAGCCAGATAATCCGCCATTGCTTCCCCAAATTGGAACTGGACAATTGACTGATTCCTGGTCGAAACGCCATTGTATGGCAGCGTATCGAGTTCGGCTGAATTTGAGAACTACAACTACCCCACAGCCGCTAGGGGCGATCCCTGGTATTTTGGGTTAAGCATACCGTGTCGAGGACTGAGTAGGACCGACTAACTTTTGCAACTCCAAAATAACAGTCGTCGGTAGGGGCGACCCACCGGAGTCTGTTGAAAAACCGCCTAGACCCTCACCCCAAACCCCTCTCCCATAAAGGGAGAGGGGCTTAAAGGGCTTAATATGGGTCACAAGGCTCCCCTTCTCCCCTGGTGGGAGAAGGGGCCGGGGGATGAGGGGTAGAATTTCAACAGCTACCGGTGGGTCGCCCGAAAAACCTAGCCGGAACGGTGGGCGAGCCACGGGCTCGCCCCTACAATGACTTTGCGATCCGTTGCATGACTTACCCGTAATT
Source organism: Chloroflexota bacterium (assembly GCA_026708115.1). GTDB lineage: Bacteria > Chloroflexota > Anaerolineae > Aggregatilineales > Phototrophicaceae > UBA6055. Next base: position 54,988 of record JAPOVL010000051.1, on the reverse strand, counting down.
GCTTGGCTACGAAGTGATTCAACCGAAATGGATACACTAATATTATATAGGCAATATGTACAAGTCTTTGTCGATACCATATAATTCAAGTTAAGCACAGTGGCGCCCGCCGTTAATATGCAAACCGTCGTGCGACTGGACTTAACTTGTCATGGCTACAGAAGAACCTGTTCTGGCGAAGACCAGCGCTGAATTGCGGATAGAGCGCCTAACCTGGTTTGGATTGGTGGCTGTTTTGGTCATCCCTAGCATCGCGCCAGACTGGCTAACGCTGCACAACGCGCTTTCTCCTTTATTTGCCGGGTTCGTGCTAATCGCCTCTGGCATATACCAGCATCGGCGGAGGTGGCGTGTTGGTTTCTCGACCTGGGTCGCCGGAACAATAAGTTTTGGGATAGCGATTTACAGCCTGCTGGAACGACCAGAATTGGACATGACATTGCCAGTTGTCTTGCTGGCTGTTTTTGTGATCGGGATTGGCGTTTTTGCCAATGAGACTTAAGCAATATTGATTTACTGTCAGCACTGGATGGCATCATGAGTAGACCTAGCGCACAAGAGATCACGGTAGAAGAAGTTCGCAAGCTGGCGCTACCGTTGAGCACGTATATTCTGTCGGGCGAAGGTCTGCTGGACCGCCCAGTGACATGGACAACGGTGATCCATCCAGAAGACGACATCTCCTCCAAGCAACTGCAAAAGCGCGAGCTTGTCTTGATAGCGCCGGTTAACAATCCGCCAAAGGCGCATGGAGACACCGAACTGATTCAGTGGTGCGCCGGCGTGCAGGCCTCCGCCGTTGCCTTTTGCGGCGCGGTTAGCGCATCCGCCCTAGCCGAGGCAAAAGCCCGCAACCTCCCGGTCTTGAACGTAACCAGCAATGTGCGCATTCGCGATATCGAGAAGACGATTATCAGCCTGCTGGTCAATCGCAAGGGACAAGTTGAACGCCGCGCCACCCAGATTTATCGCCAATTGACACAGATCTCTTCGCGCAACGAAGGCATGGACGAGTTAATCGCTGCCATGGCGCGTTTGACCAAGAAAGCCGTCGTCATTCACGACAAGCGTCTGCATCCGCTTTCGCATAAGATCCAGCCCGAATTCGTGGAAATCTGGGATGACATCGAGTTCTTTTTGAAAAAGCAGGACAATCTGCCGGTCGAATTGCATGATCGGCACCGCGTCGTCGAGATCGATCCGCCCGTGCTCATGCAAGCGCTGCCAATATCCGGCGTTGCCCGCTTGGTTGCGCCGGTGATCACCAAGGGCGTTGGCCGCGGTTACTTGTCAATCATCGGTCACGAAGGCGATCTCGATGAAATTGACCAGTTGGTTTGCGAGCACGGCGCGGCTGCCTGTGCTTTGGAAATGGCAAAGCAGAAAGCAGTAAACGAAACGGAGAAGCGTCTGCGCGGTACCTTCCTTGATCGACTCTTGCTTGGCGACGTTAGTCAGCAGGAGGCGATCCGCCAGGGCGAGCGCTTCAATCACGAGATGACACAAACACATATCGCCTTTGTCTTGTCTTGGCGCGGCGAAAACCGTCCCTCGCTGCGGCGGTTGGAAACCACTGTGAATACCATCATAGCGAGCCGCAATTGTTCCGCCCTGGTGTGGACTAGAGAAAAAGAAGGTCAAGTCGTCGTCTTCCACGCGACTGATTACAGCAATCCCGTCGATCGAAGCATGGAACTGTCCAATGCGTTCAGTAAAGAATTGAACCGTCAGTATCCACAATACCGCATTGCGATTGGCTTGGGCCAGATCGCACGGGATATCAACGGCTGGCGCAGCAGTTACCGTGACGCTGTGCAAGCCATGGAATTGGCCGAGCGCCTGCAAACCGACTCGCCACTCTATATAGGCGATCTGGGCGTATATCAACTCATCCTGAGCCTATCCGACAGAGACAAGCTAAGCGACTTCTGCGAGGATACACTTGGTCCCTTAATGGACTATGACATGCGCCAGAATGCTGACTTGATCAAGACATTGGAGGCGTTTTTCAATTGCCACGGCAATCTGTCGCAAACGGCGGAATCCCTGATCGTCCATCGCAACACACTGCTTTATCGCATGAATCGCATTAACGAAATAGCCGCTATTGACCTGAACAGGCCGGAAACGCGCCTGGCATTGCACCTTGGGCTGACCATCAGACGATTGCTCGCTCTCAGTTAATTCACCTAGAAATGACTGCGTTTTCGTCGCAATACGGCATCTTTGTAGCAAACTGGCTCTCCAGTTTCTGGTTGTCCATAACAACATTGGCTTGCGCTCTTTGTATATTTTGCCCAAGCCTACGCTTGAATAGTCCATAATTTCTAGCAATAGTGCCGCCGATCAGTTCTGGTATAATGCAGTATACATACTGTGCAAAGTGACAAAAGTCAAACAACAGTTTTACTGTACTGGATTCATAATAAGTCCTCAAAGACGCTTATTTTGTTGTGCGACGACATTGGACGTTAGGAGGAAATGAGATGACTCATTCCCAGAACGATAACTTTGCCGACCTTCATCGCATCGATCGCGATCATCGCGACGCATGTGCGCTTATTTGTTCCGTGCGTAAGGGCGGCCAGGCCACGCACGGCAACGTAAAACGAACAATAGAAGCATTGACGCGCATGGGGCATCGCACTGGTTACATCAATGGCGAAGGCGATGGCGTTGGCGTATTGACGGATATCCCCCGTCAGCTCTGGACCAAGTGGCTAGCAGAAGCCGGGCTAAGATCTTCATTGGCGACCGACCGCAATTTCTGGGTTGCCCACGTGATGATTCCCGCCACCGATCGCGCGCGATCGCAAAACATCATTGATCAGATCTGCCGTCATATCAGCGAATCCGGTCTGCACATATTGATCGACCGCAGCAGCCGCGTGAATTCCCAGGTTCTGGGACCTAATGCGGAAAAGAATGAACCCGTCTTTTGGCAGATCGCCGGTATCAACGGTCAAGTGCCATCTGCGATGCTGGATGCGACGCTCTTCGAACTGCAGGTCCAGTTGGAAGCCGATCTCGGTGTGCATTTTCCATCGTTCTCCTCGCACAGCGTGGTCTACAAAGTGCAAGGCACCATCGAGATTCTGCGACGCTACTACCCGGAATTGCGCGACCCGGACTACGCCTCGTCGCTCACCATGGGACACGCTCGCTACAGCACAAATACCAACCCGATCTTTGAACGCGCGCAGCCCTTCTGTCTGATCGGACACAATGGCGAATTTAACACCATTTCCCGTTTCCGGCTGGAATCGGAAATGCTGAAGATACCGATGGTGGAAAACGGATCGGACTCCCAGGATGTCGACCGGACTATCTACGCATTGTGTATGCGCCACGGCCTCGACCTGATTGAAGCCATGGAACACGTTTTCCCGCCATTCAGCCACGATTTGATTCAGGACGCGCCGGAAATCCACGATATGTACGACGAAATCCGGCAATCATTTGGTCCCTTCGCGCAGGGTCCGGCTGCCGTCGCCTCTCGATTGGGCAATCTGGCAGTATTCAGCGTCGACGCGCTGGGATTGCGTCCGCTCTGGTTTGGGGAAACCGAGAAAGAGTATTTTGTTTCGTCGGAACGCGGGGTTTATCCGCTCGACTCCATGTCTGTCAGCCCCAAACCGATGGCCCCTGGCGAAAAGATCGCTCTCGAGATCAACACCGGACACTCGATTCAAGTTCTCGACTATCCGGCAATTCAGAGATATGTCTACAACAAGTATCGGGACCGCAAGCCCGGTGAATCGCCCGGGTCCGACATCTGGGTTTCCAGCTCCGGCAATGGTCGCGGAGAGCCAAGCGGCAACTACCCCATGCCTCCGACGCCGGATGGCGGCCGACAGCTACAAATGGAGACGGCGCCGGTAGCCGTGTTGGAGAAAGCGCCCGAAGCGCGCAAGACCGCCGCTAAGTTGCCCTGGTCCGATGCGCCGGCCAAAGTCAATGCCGCTGTCATGTCCGGCTTCGGTTGGGAGCGTTACCACGTCGAAGTTATGTCGTCGCTGGCCGAAAACGCCAAGGAGCAAATAGGCAGTCTCGGTTGGGACGGTCCCGTGGCCGCGTTGAGCAACTTGCGCGTCAATTTGGCGGATTATTTCAAAGAGACGATCGCCGTCGTGACCAACCCGTCGATTGATCGCGAGCGCGAGCAATCACAATTTTCTTCCCAGGTGCTCATTGGCGCGCGCCCGGAAGTCGCTCTTGGACGAGACGATGAAGCGACCTTGATCCGCCTGGAAATCCCCCTTCTGCTTGAATCAATACCCGACTTCGAAGATACGGCGCTGCTCCGCGATATCGCATCGCAATACGGCACCATGATGATCCAGGATCTTGCCGATGTCTTTGAAGATCGTGTCAGCTTCCTTTCAATGGGCTGCCCGGCAGACATGTCAATCGACCAAGCCATCGAAATGCTTCAGGGGCGCGCGGTTGAAGATGTACTGGCCGGCGTTCAATGCATCATTCTCGACGACAACAAGGTGGCGTCGGGCGAGGAATTGTTCATCGATCCATTGTTGGCGACTGCTGCCGTGGACAAAGCCTTGAGATTGGCGGACCATTCACCCAACCTGCGCAGACGGGTTGGATTGGTGGTTCGCTCGGGCGCGCTGCGCGACATGCATGACTTGTCAATTTGCCTCAGCCTGGGCGCGAACGCCATATTGCCCTATGCCATGTACGCCGTCTGTTTGGGCACTGCCCCGCGCGGCAGCAAGAATCCGCTGACAGATGACCACATCAAAACATATCTCGGCAATTCGCTGAAGGCGATCCATGCCGCGCTCCAGAAGATCACGTCCACCGTAGGCTGTCACGAATTGCGCGGATACGGTCATAGCTTCAGTTCGATCGGTCTGTCCAAGAACCTGGTCAACTTGCTGGGAACGCCGAATTACTTCGGCTCGACCGGCCGCGGCTTAACCTGGACTGCGCTGACGAACGACGCCGAAGAGCGCGCCAAAGAATTTCGCGGCGAGGTGCGCGCGCGCTTGAAGAACCCGGAGCGCTTCTATCCCAAGATGTGGAAGAAAGCCGAGGCGGTCGCTCACGGTGAATTGACATTCGAAGATTACACCGACACGCTCATGAGTCTGGAAGACCGCATGCCGGTGTCAATCAGGCACATTATGTCATTGAAAGAGAGCTCGACGCCGCTAAACCCGGACGATGTTGATATCAGCATCAAGGGCTATGACATGCCTGTCTTGATCAGCGCCATGTCCTTTGGGTCGCAGGGTGAACTAGCCTATCGCTCCTATTTTGAAGCGGCTCACCAACTCAACATTATCTGTATGAACGGCGAAGGTGGCGAGATTCACGACTTGCTGGGCAAGTATCCTCGCAATCGCGGGCAACAAGTGGCCTCGGGCCGTTTTGGCGTCAACATCGCCTTCTTGAACAGTGCCGACTATATCGAGATCAAAATCGGACAAGGGGCGAAACCGGGCGAAGGCGGTCACCTGCCCGGCTACAAGGTTACCGAGCAGATTGCCGCCGTCCGCAGCACAACGCCGGGTATCGGCTTGATCTCTCCCAGCAACAATCACGATTTGTACTCAATTGAAGACTTGGCGCAATTGATCGATGAACTCAAGACCGCGAATCCGCACGCCAAAGTTTCGGTCAAGCTGCCAGTGGTGCCCGGCATCGGCATTATCGCAGTTGGCGTCGCCAAGGCAGGCGCCGACATCATCACTATCACGGGATATACGGGCAGTACCGGCGCCGCGCGCGCGCACGCCTTGCGCCACGTTGGCTTGCCCGCCGAAATCGGTGTTTGGATGGCGCATCGTCATCTGATCCATAGTGGACTGCGCGACGATGTGGAGATCTGGGTTGACGGCGGCATGAAAAGCGGCCGCGATGTGATAAAGATGGTCTGCCTGGGCGCAAATCGCGTGGGCTTCGCCACGCTGGCAATGGTAGCGGTCGGCTGCACCATTTGCCGCGGCTGCCACGACGGAACCTGCCACGTCGGCATTACCACTCATGTCAAAACCAAGGAAGAAGCTGAAAAGCGCAATTTCAAGGCATTCCGCCCCTTTGAGGAACGCGGATCGGCCGAGAGCATCGTCACCATGTTTGACGCCCTGGGCGATGACATCCGCAAGTGGCTGGCGAAGATGGGCATCAGCAACTTGCAAGATATCGTCGGTCGCGCCGACTTGCTGGTACAGCGCTCGCACCACGACCGGATCGACCTGACCGACTTGCTTCGTTCGGTGCCGAGCGTGCAAAAAGATCGCGCGCAGCCCGGCGGGCGTCGTGTCACACGGCCGCGCAACACCGTCAGCAAGCAAATAACCGATATCGTTGCCGAGTACGTCAGCAAGGGGGAATACGAACTGACCTATGACGATGAGCAAGTCATGGCGATGGACCGCGCCCTGGGTACGCATCTCGCTGGGGCCATCCAGCGCAAGTCCGTTCCACACGGCGACCGGATACGCGCCATTAATCTTAGCTTCAGTAATTCGGCGATTCCCGGTAACGGCCTGGCCGCGTTCCTGGATGACCCGGTTAACGTCCTGGTCGAAGGCGGCGCGCAGGATGGCGTGGGCAAATGCGCCGTAGGCAGCAAGATCTCCATTTTGAAAGGCTTGAATCATAATGGGCGTCGTTTGGACGGCTCGGTCGGCAAGAGCTTCGCCTATGGCGCGCAAGGCGGCCTTTTTATCGTGCAAGGCAACGCCGATACGCGAGCCTGCATCCGCATGAGCGGCGCCGACGTGGTGTTTGGAGGCGAAATCACCGAACCATTGCAGGACGGACTCGGCGGTTTAGGCGCGCGCGCCAACCTAAAGGGCTATGCCTTCGAGTATATGACATCCGGACGCGCGGTCGTCTTGGGCGACCCCGGACCCTGGATGTGCGCCGGCATGACCGGTGGTGTCGTATATCAACGCGTTCAGCCGGCAATGAATCTGACTGTCGACGCGATCAGACGCCGTATCGCTTCCGGATCTGTGGTCGAGGTGCAGCCCTTGGACGACGAGGGACATCAGGATGTGCGCGAACTCTTGAATGCCTATATCCGTACGCTCGAGGAGAATCATCAGTCGCAGGCCGCAGAGCCGCTCTATGCCCTGCTGAAGCGCCCCGAAGACCACTTCGTGAAGATCGCGCCGCCAGTCGCGCGCAAAATCATCAACGAAAGCTAGTCAAATCAAAAGCTGCCGGTGTGCATGCCGGCAGCTTTCCATCATGACAAATGCTCAAACATGTTGCTCATGCAGTCGATCCCTGCCCGGGAATCGTTGCCAACACGCGCTGGGTTTTGAGCGCCAAATGCAAGATTAGTCGATTGTCCGAGTCGTCCAGGTCCAATTTAGTGAGCTCGGCTATCCGCTCCAGCCGATAGACCAAGGTATTGCGGTGCACATCAAGGGCTTGCGCCGCCTTCGCCAGATTCCCGTTCGCTTCAAAGAATCCGCTCAAGGTCCGGATCAGGTCGCTTTGTTTGCGTTTGTCATGCTCAACTAGCGGACCCAAGGCATCGTCGTAGAACTGATGAAGATTGTCCAGGTTCCGTTCCTTCAACGCCAGAAGCAGCTGAAACAATTTCAGATCGCCGTAGAATGTCGTCGTATCGCGGTCGCTAAGCTGGTAGGAAATGCCAACAGCGTCCTTGGCCTCGCGGTAGGCGTCCCGCAACATGGAAAGCCCCGTCGCGCGACGACTTATGCCCGCCGCAATCAAGCCATTCGCAAGGCGGCTGGAGATTTGCCCGCGTACATTTTCGATTGTTGTACGCGTTCTCGACAATCCCGCAGCATCATCTTCGTCCAGCGGATACAAGGCCACAATCGCATCCACATATTGTCCAACTGCCCCGTTGAGCTGGCGGCGCGACATATCATCGCGTACCAGCGAAATCAGTGTTTCCAGGGAAAGCGACTGGCCGGACTGCGTGATCGCGCGGAACACGGACACAACGAAGCTGGAGCCGGGCTGGAAGCCCGCCTGCTGCGCGCGTGTACGCAACAAGTCGTCGTCTGCCGGCGTACCACTCAGCCACATCTGTATCCAGTCGCCTCGCGCCTGCTCAACGGCCGAAGCGATGGCGCGGTTCTTGGCCATTTCTATCGCGCAAACGTCGGCGCCATAGACCAAGACCAAGCGGCCGAATTCATCCAGGTCGCTCTTTTGATCCACCAGCGAAAGATAACCCGCCACGCGCTTTTCCACCTTTAGCACCGTGGTAAAGCCCAAGGGGCTTTGGGTGATCACACCTTGGCTGGAGGGCGCTTCTTGGCTCAACCAGGTTTGGAAATCCCCCAAGGGCAATTCTGCGGGCGGATAGCGGCCGTTTGAGCTGCGGCGGCCAATATTGGGATAGACCTGGGAAATCATCAGACCAGCATCGTCGTGAATGACAATGGGCTTTCCCGTCGATCGTGACATAACTTGCAAGAGGCTGCCAAGATCACGATTCTCGGCAGCCAAGCGCGTCAATTGCCGTTGGATCTCGATCGCTCTCTCCGTCAGACGCGCAGATTGGTTCAATAGCAGAGAATTTACTGCGCGCTCAACGGTCGTCAAGCTGGTATCTAGGGGCACTGATACCAAAACCGTCCCGCATTCGTTAGCGGCATCTTTAGCGCTCTGGCTGGTTTCGCCCGTCGCGAGTACCGCTTTGACGCCGATATCTGACAAGAGACGAATCACACCTGCCAAACGCAGCCGATCATCGAAACTGCGCAAGACGTCCATAGATACCAGCGCCAGCTCCCCACCGTAAATGTCAGGGAAGACGGGAGGTTGCGCGCGAATAGTGACCGACCAATTCACTTGCGTTTCCGGGTCGCCGGCTACAATGCTCGCGCCCAATGGTAAAGAATACCTAAGCAAGGACTGAATTGAAGCGGTGTTTTTATCTGACATGGCTAGATTCCTACAAGCGTGAACAAAGCCAAATAGCCTCTTACCAATATCTCATTGGCAGAAACAACAAATCGGCGGTACCAATTTGTACCTTATAACCAATAACTTAACATATTGCCAGCCGAAAAGATAGGGAGAACGCTGCTTGTACCGTCTCCCTAAGGCCTTGCTTAGCCAAATATGCCAATTCAGCCGTATAGTCTAACACCGATTGTAAGCGTTTCACCCTTGATTTCCACGCTTTCGCTGACGAAATCGCCTGAGGGAGTCCCCGGCTGCAAATCGTCTGCCAAGGTCTCTTGGGTGATGTAACCACTGAAGAGTTGCATGACGGCGTCTATGGCGTCCGAGGCGTCACAATATACAATGCTGATGCGGTCGTCCAATTCGAAATCCGCCACCTTGCGCAAGTTCTGGATACGTCTGACCAACTCTCGCGCCAGCCCTTCTTCTACCAGGTCGGAGGACAAACGCGTATCCAGGACCACCATATACCCACCGTCTTCTATCGCGCCTTCCGGGGTCTCGACCGTGACCTTGACCTCGCATTCGGCATTGGCGATGTCATAGGTCTTGCCCTCGAGCTCGACGCTGATGTCTTCCCCAGCTAGCAGGCGCTCGGCAAAGGGTCGCACATAGTCCTGTTCGCCAAACTTGAGCGCCGACTGTAGCGCCTTGAAGTCCTTGCCGAATTTGGGACCCAGAAAACGCGGCAATGGATTGAGGCTGTAGACATTGGCCGCCGCGTAGCGATCCACATCGTCCGCGCCCATGACCTTGATATCTTTCAAATTCAACTCGCTCTTGATTAACTCGGCGTAACGCTCAATTGTCTCCGTCTCCGCTATGTCGCGAGTCGCGAATTGGGCGCTGGCCAAAGGTTGCCGAACGCCTATTTGCGCTGCATTGCGCGCTGACAATCCCAAGCTCACCAAGCGCTGTACCAGCGCCATTTCCGATATCAGCTCGTCGATGATCAACGATTCATCGCAATGCGGCCAGGAAGACAAATGCACGCTGTCTTCCGTAGAGCCCTCTTGCTCGCCTACCAGATTGCGATACAGCTCTTCGCTCAAGAATGGCATCGTCGGAGCCAGCAATTTCGCCAAGGTCGTCAGCACCTCGTACAAAGTCGCATAAGCCGAGCGTTTGCTCGCGTCCACATCGCTTTTCCAAAAGCGTTCCCGGCTCAGCCGAACGTACCAATTGCTCAGTCGCTCTACAAACTCTTCGACGGGACGCGTGGCGGCTACGGCGTCATAGTCTTCAAAGGCATCGGTCACGGTCTTGATCAGACTGTGCAATTCTGCCAAGACCCAGCGATCCAGCAATTCTCGTTCGGCAGGCTCGGGCGCCTTCATCGCCGGTGTCCACGAGTCTATGTTGGCGTACGTGACGAAGAAGCTGTAGGTATTCCACAACGTGGACCAAAACTTCTTGATGACCTCGCTCACTAGGTTTTTGGAAAAACGACGCGGTTCGCCCGGCGGCCCGGATGTATAGAGATACCAGCGAAAGGCATCTGCGCCAGCTTCTTCCAGCACCTCCCAGGGGTCGACGACATTGCCTTTGCTCGTCGACATCTTTTGCCCCTTTTCGTCGAGGATGTGCCCAAGCGAGATGACGTTCTTGAAGGCAACTGAATCGAACAACATGGCGCCGATCGCGTGCAGGCTATAGAACCAGCCGCGCGTTTGGTCGACGGCTTCACAGATGTAATCCGCCGGATGCTGTTCTTCAAGCAAATCCCTGTTCTTCTGGGGATAGGCCCACTGCGCTACCTGCATGGCGCCGCTGTCGAACCAGACGTCGATCACTTCCGGCACGCGGCGCATGGTCCCGCCCGCCCCGCTGGGATTGTCGAAACTGACTTCGTCGACATAGGGCCTGTGCAAATCCAGCTCGCTCAAATCCTCCCCGGCAAGTTCGCTCAATTCCGCAACGCTGCCGACGCAGAGCATTTCCCCGGTTTCGTCGTCAACCCAGACCGGCAAGGGTGTGCCCCAGTAGCGCTCCCGCCCCAAGGACCACTCCTTGAGATCCTCCAGCCAGTTGCCAAAGCGACCGTCCTTCAGGTGCTCGGGCACCCAGTTTATGGTCTGATTGAGATCAATCATCGTCTGTTTGTATTTCAGCGTGTCGATGAACCAGGTCTCCCGCGCGAAGTACATCAGCGGCGTATCATCGCGCCAGTTGTGCGGATAGGTATGCTCATATTTCTCGTTGCGGTACATCAAGCCGCGTTCTATCAGATCCGCGATGATTTCCTTGTCGGCATCCTTGAACCACATACCGCGGAAATTGGCGCAGGCATCAACAAAGCAGCCTGTCTCGTCAACCGTGATCAGCACCGGCAAGTCGTGTTTTCTTCCCGTCGCCAGGTCGTCCACGCCATAAGCCGGCGCTGTATGCACGATGCCTGTGCCGTCTTCCGTGCTCACGTAGTCCGCAGGCACCACGTAGGCGTAATCGTTTTCCACAGGCAAGAAGGTATAAAGCGGATGATAGTGCCAGCCTAGCAAGTCCTTGCCCTTGAGACGCCGCACCACTCTGTAATCGATATCTCCGTCCAGCACCTTCTCCATGAGCGCTTCGGCCAGGATAAGCTGCTCGGCGCCCTCGCCATCCGAGGCGGGTCCTGCCACCTGTACGTAGTCAACGTCCTCGCCAACTGCCAGCGCGGCATTGGCCGGCAAGGTCCAGGGCGTAGTCGTCCAGGCCAACAGATAAACGCCCGGCTGGTCCTTGAGCGGAAAGCGAACAAATATGCTGGGATCAACGATGGTCTTGTAGCCGAGCGAAACCTCGTGGCTGCTCAAGGGTGTGCCGGAGGTGGGGCTATATGGCACTACTTTGTAGCCGCGATAGAGCAAGCCCTTGTTCCAAAACTCCTTGAGGATCCACCAGACGCTTTCGATGTATTCATTCGAGAATGTCACATAAGCATCGTCGATGTTCACCCAGAAGCCGATGCGCTCTGTGAACTTCTCCCATTCGATAATGTGTCGAAAGACGGTGGAACGGCAGTTTTCGTTGAATTTCGCGATGCCGTATTCTTCGATCTGGCTCTTGTTGTCGAAGCCGAGCTCCTTCTCAACCGCGATTTCCACCGGCAGGCCGTGCGTGTCCCAGCCACCCCGCCGCAGACAATAAAATCCATTCATCACCTTGTAGCGCGGGAACATATCCTTGAAAGCCCGCGCCAAGACGTGATGGCTTGCCGGCTTGCCGTTCGCCGTTGGCGGCCCTTCATAAAACACGTATCGAGGAGCATCTTCGCGCCCTTCGGTGGTGCGCTCAAAGACGCGGTTGAAGCGCCAGAAATCCAATTGCTTCTGTTCGAGTTTGTTGATGCTCTCGCTATTGATCTTCGAGTTTACTGCCCTAAACATGACGACTTTTCTCTCCATGATAGTGATACGAATCGACAACTTGCAATGAATCGGACTGCTAGCCCTTTGTTCGCATCACTATGGCAATGACCCGCGGTGCGAGCACTTCGCGCAGCGACACCACGTTTCCACCTCCCCTTGGGCTCCGAATAACGCAGAAATTATGGCTTACTGCCGGCGATTTCGATAGGGTGAAAACGGCGCTCGCGCTCAGGCTTGCTGAGCGTTTTCGCTGGGCCAGCCCCTTACCCAAAACCGCGTCGCGCCTGCCACAAGCAGGCTTACTGTTTATCTGCGAGCGCATCCGGACGATTCGCTGCCGCCGAGGGACTTTTGGGAGGTACACTACCATCAGCAGTCCCCTGCAACAGCCTGACCTCGTTCAAGATTGCCGTCCCGTAACCCGTGCGCCGATATCTTGCGGCCTCTTCTTGCCAATAGATTATGCTTTCGCGGATCAACTCTGCCGATGCTGGCTGACTGTCGGTCAAGGTTTTGAGGTAGTGCATAGCCAGCATCGTCTTGGCTGGTTCCTCAAAGGACAACTTGCAGAATCTGCCAAGGTATGCCGCCGCCCGCGCGTGATCGCGCAGATAGTAATATGCTTGGCCCAAATCGAAATAAACGACCTCGGGCGCCCCCATTGAACAAGCGCGCTCTATGAGTTCGCTCGCTTGAGCATAGTCGCCCAAGACCAAGTTGAGCTTGCCCGCCGCATATAGCGCGTAATGATAGTCTGGCTTGGTTTGCAGCGCCCGCTCAATGGCAAGCTCGGCGCGATCAAATTGACCCAACTGTCTGTAACAGTTGCCCAAGAGCGCCAGCGCGTCAGCAGACCCTCGATGCGAGTCCAGGGCCGGCTCGAGCAAGTCGCGCGCAGACTCATATTCGCCGCGAATGTAGTGCTGCTGGGCTTCGTGATAAGGCGAAATAGCGCGACGATTTGCCCATAAGATCAGCAATTGCAACGTCAGGAGCAATCCAAACGCGCCCAGACGAGCTGGCAACTTGATCTCGTCTGGACCAACAAAGCCAGCAAGCAGCAAGGCGATGAGAAGAATGACCGCCAAATAGAGCGACAGCCGGGCAGACCGGTCCCACTCCGGCAAGCGCTTGTACAGATCGCGCAGGAAATGACCGAAGATCATGCCTTCTGCTGCTGCTCTTCAGTAGCGCCGATCGCTCGCTCGATTTTTTCGATTTCGTAATTGAGCAAACTGCCGTAGGCAGTTCCTTCCAGCGCGCTAAGCGTAGACTTCCAGGCCTTCAGTCCATGTTTCGTACTGATCATGCGCTCGGTCGCTTTGGCCGCGTTTTGCGTATCCTCGACATGCAAGTAGTGTTGCGCAAGATAATAGTTGACCCGCACGCTGTACATTGAAGGCATCGAATACAAGGCCGCATGCTTGAAGGACTCGATGGCCGCTTCCTGCTCGCCAGCCAACTGCTGAATGAAGCCCAGTTCCGCCCAAATTATCGGCTGATCGGGCGACAACTGCGCGGCCGTCTGCAGCGCCATGGCCGCTTCGCCGTAGCTCGCCTGCATCCGATAGCCGTTTGCCAAGGTCATGTAAGCGGCAGCGTTTTGCGGGAACATCTGTACAGCTTGATCGGCGGTCGCCTGTGCTTTCGCCAGTTGCCCGTTGTAGGCATAGGCGCTTGTCAAGAGCATGAGCAAGTCCGGCGTGATTTTGCCGCCGGCCAATACCCGTTCCAACAATTGTATCGCCTGCGGGAACTGCAGTTTCTGGATCAGACGATAAGCCTCGCCGTATCCCGCGCCGTACTGACGGGACTGCCGCGCCAACAAGATGCCGACGAGCAAAAAGCCGAGAACGATCATGCTCGCGGACAAGCAAAGGCCCGCCAGCGACAATTGCGCCACCGGTGACAGGTAGGGGTCAAGCGGTTGTGTCATCCCGCTGGCAAATTCGATCACCACGCCCAGGACAAAAACTACAATCCCCAGCAGCGCCAGCGCAACGGACACGAAAACCGCTATCCACCCCATCAACCGGCGGACCGACATCATCATCCTCCAACCCGCGTTATCCCCAGGTCTTTTTCACCCTGAATCAGATCGCGGGCATATGCGATATCCTCGCTCAGCACATCTCGCAAGGCATGCGCCTCATCAGCGCTCACAATCACCTGCCACTCTTCCAGGCCAGACTTCTCTCTCTTCATCGCATCCAAGGCCTGTACTGCCTCAATTGAATCGCCCAGTCGCAGATGCGCTCTCAATAAGTATAGATGAGCTAGTAGCCGGTGTCGAGAATCAGGCATCTTTAGCGCCAGGGCAGAGCGGAGATGTTCAATCGCGCCTTCACTGCGTTGCAAGCGGTCTTCAATCATGCCAAGGTTGTAGGCAGCTACCCACTCTTCCGGGGACATTTCGTAAGCGGTCTTTGCTGCCTCAAAGGCCTTCTGATAATTGCCTCCCTGCAATTCCACTTCCGCCAAGCCATTATATGCAATCGCAGTTTGCTCCTTCAATTTGATCATCCTGCGATAATCTTGCTTCGCGGCTTCAAGCTTTCCCGCCAGGCGATAGAGTTCCGCCCGAAAGCGATAATGCTCGCCCCGCGAAGGTTCGAGCTTAATCTGCGCGCTGATCGACTTGATAGCGGCCTCGTAATCTCCCTTGCGCATGGCGCGCACGGCGCGCTTGTAATTTTGAGGGCCCCCTGTGCTGTTGAACACGAAGATGCCGGCGACGATCCAGCCGATGCCGGCGCCTACAAACAGTCCAGTCAAGTGCGGCAGCACAGCCGAAGCAATGACGATAGCCAAAGTCGCAGGCACGATCACCGCCAACCAGCGAAGACGTTCTTCGCGCGGTAAGCGACCAAGTATCAAGTACGATGCGCCCGCGAGAAAAACAATCAGCAATAATGTCTGTGCTGTTGTAGCCCAGTAGAGCCTGTCCGCCACGATATTCAGCAATAGGCTGGCAATACCCGTCACGCCAAGCAGCACGAATAAGGCCTTGAATCTGGCCGGACCGAGGAAAATTCGAAAGCGCCTAACCATTCGCCATTGCTTTCCGGGAACGCTGGCCCTGGCCCCTGCTGCTAGAGACGGCGCGCATAGTTGCTGACAGTTACCGAGAATTCCTGCTGCTTGAATGCGTTTATTCGTTTGATGACAATGCCCTGCTCATCAACCCAGTAAGACGCTGCTTTATCGACGTAGCGGAATCGCTGAGTCACGATTTCGCGCTTGCCCAAGGCCAGGCGATCGGGACCCAGGCACGCCACCGGCGATTCCACGACGCGACTTACGCCTGGGAACAATTGCGCATGTTCGAACATCGGCACAAAAACAGAGACCGGTTTTCCCTTGCATTCCGACAGCGCGAAGAGCGTTCGCCCGCGCATGACTAGAAGCGGGATATCTATCAATACCTCGGGCGCAAGCTCTCGTTCAAGATAGCTTCGCGCCGCCCCATTCATCCGGTAGCCAACCTGCAGGACTTGGTCAACCAGGCTGTACGCAGCAGACAATGTCCTGATGCCGCCATCAAACTGACCATTCTCATATCGAACGTCAAATCGGATTACTTCGTCGTCGGGGCCGATCAAAAGCTCCGCCAATAGCGACTTGCCTTCTTCTTCGCGCGCGTCGCTGTCAACGCGAACGAACTTGCTGCCATCGCCCAACTCATGAATGGTCCATGATTCTGTCTTGCCTAGCGATCTGCCATCCTTCGCGAACAAGTAATTGCCGCTGGCGACAAAACTTTCGTGCGCCTGCACCGGATGCAAATAGCGCATCAGCCGCCGATCTCCACATAGAGCCTCTTGTTGATGCCGCCTTTGCTCTTGTACTTGCTGATCTTGATCGCGCCAACTTCGCAAGTGTTGGCAACGTGCGTTCCGCCATCCGCTTGCAGATCAAGTCCGACGATTTCCACCGTGCGCACTTCCTTGATCGCCTCCGGCAGCAAATTGATCTTTGTGCGAATCAGATCGGGAATCTCAAAGGCGACGCTTCGCGGCAATATCTGGATCTTGACGTCGCGGGCTGCGGCCACTTCCAAATTAATCTTCTCTTCAATTTCCACTACGACTTCCGGCGCCAGCCTATCGAATTCGAAGTCCATCCTGCCCGACAAAACATCCATATTCCCGCCGGTAACGCGAGCCTGGTAGTCGCGCCATACTACGCCGCACAAAATATGCATGGCGGTGTGCGTGCGCATCAGCTTGTAGCGCCGCTCCCAGTCGATCATGCCGCTTATGTCGCTGCCAACGGGCGGCAGTGGGCCCTTGATGATGTGCAAGTTCCCGCGCGCGACCTTGCTGACATCGTATTCGCTCCGCCCGTTGGCAAGCCTGCCGATATCGCAAGGCTGACCGCCGCCGCCAGGATAAAAGGCCGTCCTGTCGAGTATGACGCCATTGTTCCCGATATCATGCGATACGACCCTGGCTTCAAACTCCCGCAGATAACTGTCTCGCAAGTACAATTGTTCCGTCACCCTCGACTCCTGTTTACATAAACCGCGCCGCTCATGCGACGAAACGGCATACTATTTTGCGTGAGCGCAGGGGGCCTTTTAGCTGCCGCCGAGCGGCTTCAAATCTCGGCGCGCATTCGCAGCATCGTCGCTTTGCCGCCAATTGCCTGCCAAAACTGAATCGCCACTGGATTCTGAGCGCTGACATGCCATTCAAAATGGCCCACCTTCTGCGTTTGGAACCAGTCTGACATTTTCGCCACCAGCTCACGGCCCAGCCCTTGGCGGCGGTGTTCGGCCATGACGTAAATGTCAGCCAGCAATCCACTGCGCAGCGGCTGGAACATCTCAGTCGTGATATCGGCCACCAAGCCAAGCGCATAGGCGACAATGTCTCCCTCAACTTCAGCAACCAAAATACAAGTCCAAGGATCGGACAACCGTTGCAGGATCCGCTGCGCGTACAAGTCGGCGCCATCATCGGCCGCGCGAAACGTGAGCGGATCGAGGGCTTGATGATGTTCCACCATTTCCAGCCACAAGCAGCCGATTCGCTCCGCGTCGGCATCACTTGCCAATCGTATCACAGCCGCTCGGCTGCAGCGATAGGGTCTACCGCGCTCACACAAAATAACAAGCCTTCTCATTGCCCGAGCAAGGGGGTATATTAAGACAGAGCTAACCAATTCTGGTTAAATCGCAAACGCGCCCGCCAGAAAGCCTCTTCAACGGGATAACGCGCTGGTACGTCCACGGTCAAATAAGCAATATCGCGCGCCTTGAGCCATTTACACGCTTCATCTAACAACGCGCCAGCGAGGCCAGGACGAGATTCGTGCAGGTCAACGGCCATATCGATCACTGTCCCAACGACGGCCGGCCCCAGCCCGGCAGGTCCCTCAGAGATCATGATCACCATGTAGCCGCATATGCTCTTGTTCACCTCCCCTACGAAGAAGGCGCACTTGTCGTTCGTCAGCCAAGAACTGGCTTGTCGCTGCCAATCGAGCATCCGCTCCGGGTTTAAGGGCTGAAAATCATCTGACTGCTGCAGCAACGACGCGCGCTCGTTCCAAACAAGAACTGCCTGCCTCAAGTCTTCCTCTACTGCAAAACGTATCGCCAAGTGGCGTATCTTGTTCAATCTCATGTCGACGATAGCATATCACTCGCGAAGTTTAGCGACAAGACAAGATGACACGCAAACGCGCAACTGTCGTAGCAGAGCCGATTGGTATAGACCGATGATTTTGAAGTAGAATATGCCTAACTGAAACGAGCCTTGCCTGTCGCGCTATGTCGATAGGCGAGAAACACAGTGATAGGAGTTTATATGTCTACCCTACCCACGACAGAACGAGTTGGCAGAGCCTGGCGCGCACATCGCGATGGCAATAACGCCGAAGCCATCAGATTGTTTGGAGAAGTCATCAGCGCCAATCCCGAGAATGTTGACGCGCATTATGGCCTCGGCCTGGCGCACAAAGCGGATGGCAATAAGAGCGAATCAATGGCCGCTTTCCAAAGAGCCCTGAACTTCGCGCAGCAGGCGCTCGATGCCGTACAAACGACGTCCCACATCGAGGGCCATCACGGCGCCAATGACCTGGATTCCAACGACGATGACCGATTTATGATGCTAACTCGCATGCTGAAACAGCGTATCGAGGACGTAGGGGGCAACGGTTCCTAGCCCCTGCCATGCACAAACGCGAGCGACTCGAACGCGCAATCGCCGGGGTACCGGTTGATCGTCTGCCCCTGTCCTTGTGGCGCCATTTTCCCGGCGACGATCAGCGCTCGGCCGATTTGGCTCGCTCCATCGTAAACTATCAGCAAGAATATGACTGGGACTTTGTTCGTGTGATGCCGTCGAACAATTTCCTGGTTGCAGATTACGGCATCCAGGACGCCTGGCTCGGTGATCGACGAGGCAAGCGCGAAACGCAGAAGTTCATCATACAACGCTCCCTTGACTGGACGACGATACGGCCGCTTTCCCCGGAACGCGGCGCCCTGGCCCAACAGATCGAGTGCTTGTCCCTCGTGAATTCAGCAATTGGAGCCGATGACATGCCGGTTTTGCAAACCATTTACAGCCCGATGACCCAGGCGGCGCAAATCGCCGGTTGCGCGCAATTGTTAAGAGACATGCGCTTGCGCCCGGACAGGTTGCGCAGCGGGCTTAATGCCCTGACTGAAAGCACACTTCGCTTCCTGGAAGCGATACGAACCAAACCCCTGATTGCCGGCATTTTCATGGTCTCGCGTATGGCAAGCTATAAGTTAATGTCTGCATTCGAATACAAAGCAATGGCGATGCCATTCAATCAAGCGATCCTGGATTACATCCAACCCGACTGGTGGCTCAATGCGGTACAGGTTCAGGGTACATCCCCGATGTTCGACCTCTTTTCCGCTGCGCCCGTACAATTTCTCAATTGGGACTTCTCGGGTGACAAAAGCGAACTATTACAGATGAAGCTGGCATTTCCAGGCGCTGTCTGCGGTGGTTTGAGCGACTGGGAGCACTTGCATCAAGGCACGCCCGCCCTGCTTCAGTCCGCGATTCGCGACATTTTGCATCACATGGAAGGACGCCGACTCATACTGGCCGGGAGCGGGGACGGCTACATAACCGCGCCGCTGTCAAACTTGCGCGCCGTCCGCAGTATCGTGGAAAGTCTGGCGGTCTGATGTCTCTGCGCGTCATCGCTGGCAGCGCGCGCGGCGCTCGGCTAAAAGCCGTCCCCGGGGATAGCACCCGCCCGATCATGGACCGGGTCAAAGAAGCCCTCTTCAGCATCATCGGCGATGACATCATTGGCGCTACGATGCTCGATCTTTTCGCCGGCACCGGCAGCGTCGGCATAGAAGCGTTAAGTCGTGGCGGCGAACAGGTCTACTTCGTCGACCGCCATCGCGCCGCGCTCAAGACCATCCGCGAAAACCTCAAGCGCACGCGGCTCGCTGCGCGCGCGGTCCTGCGGCATCGTGACGCTTTTGACCTAATCAAGCGTCCGCCGGAAAGACGCTTCGACTTCATTTACGTTGCGCCGCCGCAATACCTTGGGCACTGGTTGACAACCCTGAAAGCCCTTGACGGAAACCCTTCTTGGCATCACCCGGATTCGGTCATAGTCGTACAGATTGATCCGCGCGAACTGGAAGATGATTTTTGCTTGCGCCACTTGATCGAATATGACCGGCGCGTATATGGCAGGACGATGCTGCTGTTTTTTGAGTTCGTCGACGCCAGTGAGCAAAAGCGCACGGCGCATATCGATGAAGATAATTCGGATTTAGCCTGATTCGACCTGTTGTCGGGCAACGAAGGCTCGTGCCTCATCAACACTACGCACTGTGCCGAGGACCTGCGCCTCGCGCAAGGTGCTCAAAAGCCGGCCTACCACCGGTCCGCGTTTGATGCCAAGCGTTTTCATAATATCTTCACCGTCCAGCAGCAGCGGAGGACTGACGACATCTTCATATTGCCTGAACCAGGTATCCAGCAACTCAGTTGCGATGTCGACAAAAGCAAGCCAATCTGCTTGCTGGATCCCCTCGCCTTGCCTGCCCAAATAAACGGCCGCCGCCAGGAAAATGGCGTCAATCCCCGCTTCGTCTAAGCCAAACCAGAAGCGATGACGGGCCAAAGGCGACCACTCGGATTCATCCAGTATGACCTGATATTTGGACATGGCCAGCGACAGATGACGACCCTCTTCCAGCGTTAGCCGCAGAGACCTGGATACAGCTTTTGCCAACAGGGACAATTGCTCTCCATCTGTTGCAGAATCCATCTCGCTCAGGTTGCTCAAGAACGCGGCCAGGACTAACAATTCTCGATGTCGTCTCCCGTTGCCATAGCTGCGGCTCAAGCGCTCTTGCAATTGTCCGCGAAAGCGATCCATTTGAATGACTAGCATCCCGAGATCAAAGGCTGCAGCGTTGTTGTCCGTACGCCTCTCGCTAACAGCGGTCAAGATGGCGCACATGCGCTCGGTTATGCGCAGGCTGCGAGACCATGCATCCAGCTGCTGCTGCGGTGGACCTTCTGCCGGCGTCTGGCCAAACTGATCTGGCAAGATACGCTGGAGTATCCCCAAATGCTGCAATACTCGGAGCCCGCGCGCTGCGTTGTCCAGAGCCAACAACTTGAAAAACTCGTCACGTATTCTTTCGGGCGAAATCTGACTAAGGCCGGGGGCAAACAGACGAACATCGGACAATGTCGCCGGGTGCATTTTCAAACCCAACTGCGTGCTTTGCCGCACGGCTCTTAGGGCTCGGACAGGATCATCTTTGATCGCATTTGGCGAGCAGCGGCGCAACACGCCTTCGCGAAGGTCGCGCTCGCCACCAAGCAGGTCTATCAAATGAGACAGGTCCCCGAGCAGGTCGGCTGCCAAGGTATTCACTGTGAAATCGCGCTTAATGAGATCGTCGTGGAGGGTCGCGCCGCGAAAGCGCGCGAAGTCGAGCAAAAACGCTCCCGACTCGCGCTTGAGGAAGACGCGCGCGACGCCGCGTTCGCGATCCATAATATAAATGTCGGCATCCAGCCAGTCGGCCACTTGCTTGGCGATGCCGATCGCGTCCCCATCTACTGCGATATCAACATCGGTGATAGCCGCGCGCTTGTAGGCGTCGCGCACCGCCCCGCCGACAACGTACAACGGTGTTGTGACTCCCTTGTCGCGAAGCAGGCGCTGCAGATCGTATACAAGTTCACTCCATTGCAGGAGAGGGCCTGCGTCACTCATCTACTAGGGCATCCTGCCGCGCCACCCCAACGAAGGGAAGGTTGCGGAATCGTTCGTCCAGATCGAGCCCATAGCCAAAAACAAACTTGTTTTCGATATCGAAACCGACATAATCGACGTCGATCTCGATTTCCCGGCGCGACTGCTTGTTGAGCAAGGCGCATAGCTTTAAGCTGGCCGGTTCACGGCTCTTTAGCGTCTTAATGACGAAACTCAAGGTATGTCCGCTATCAATGATGTCCTCAACAACGAGCACGTGTTTGCCACGGACATCAGTTTGCAGATCCATATCGATACGCACCGATCCGGCGGACTGACGGGCGCCAACTCCATAGCTGCTGGCCGCCATGAAATCAATCATATGTGGTACCTGGATATGACGCGAAAGATCCGTCAGGAACATGACGCCGCCCTTTAGAATGCACAGCAATAGCAGATCTTCGCAATCCGCATAATCACGGTTAAGTATCTTTCCGAGTTCGGCGATTCGCGCTTGCAGGCGATCCTCATCAATAAGAATCTCTTCAAGATATCTTTTGTATGCACGCGCCATTGGCCGTTCGTCCTCTCATTTATCGCTTGTCCTGCCGTTTTCTTCATAATGTGACTGCAAACTGCGAACACTCAGCGGGCTTTCGCGCAGTCGCCGAATGCCCTGCACTGAAGCCGCCGCCGCGCTCATGGTCGTAATAATCGGTACGCCCAAAGCGTAAGCCTGGCTGCGGATCCGAATGCCGTCTTCGTGCGCTTGGCCGCCCCTGGGGGTGTTTATCACCAAATCAACGCCGCCGTTTTGCATCAAGTCCAAAACGTTTGGCGCGCCTTGCGAAAGCTTCTTCACGGGACTGGCTTTGATTCCCAGGCTGTTTAGCCAGTTGGCGGTTCCATTCGTTGCAACCAGTCGGAAGCCGAACTGAACCAGGTCTCTGGCAATCTTGGCGACAACCGCCTTGTCAAAGTCATTAACGCTGATGAACACGGTGCCATCCACCGGCAAGGGCGTGCCCGCGGCCGCTTGCGCCTTTACATAGGCGTGACCGAATGACGATGCGTGCCCCATCACCTCTCCCGTCGACCGCATCTCCGGTCCCAGACGCGTATCGACCCCCGGGAACTTCTGAAAGGGAAACACTGCTTCCTTAACAAAAAAACCGTCTGTGGCGGGTTCCGAAACAAATCCAATCTCTTGCAGCGTCCTGCCAGCGGCGATTTCCGCGGCGTAGCGCGCCAGTGGATGTCCAATAGCCTTGCTGATAAAAGGCACGGTCCGACTGGAGCGCGGATTCACTTCCAGCACGTACACTTCATCATCCTTGACCGCAAACTGTATGTTAAACAGTCCCTTGATGCCCAGCGCCTTGCCAATGCGCCGAGTATAGTCTCTAATCACATCCAAATGAAAATAACTGATTCTGTAGGGCGGCGCAACACAGGCGGAATCGCCGCTGTGCACGCCGGCTTGTTCGATGTGCTGCATGATTCCGCCAATTGTAACTTGCCTGCCATCCGCCAGCGCGTCCACATCGACTTCGTAGGCATCGTCCAAGAATTGATCGAGCAACACAGGATGGCCGCCCCAAGTCACGTTATTGTCCAGCCAGGCTAGCAGTTGACACTCGTCAAAAACTATCGCCATGCCGCGCCCACCCAAGACATAACTGGGACGTACCAGCACCGGATAACCAATGCGACCAGCAGCCAGCGCGGCATCGTTTCTCGTAACAATCGTCGCGCCCGCCGGTTGCATGATATTAAGTTCGCCCATGAGGGCATTGAAGCGTTCTCTATCTTCTGCAAGGTCAATCGTATCAACTGACGTGCCCCAAATTGGCGCGCCCATCCGCTGCAAGTCGCGGGCGATATTTAGCGGCGTCTGCCCACCAAATTGCACCAGTATGCCATCCGGCCCTTCACGGTCGACAATGTTCATGACGTCTTCCGCTGTCAGCGGCTCGAAATACAAGCGATCAGCCGTGTCGTAGTCGGTGCTGACCGTTTCCGGATTGCAATTCACCATAATGGTCTCGAAGCCCATCTCCCGCAGTGCGAAGCAAGCGTGGACGCAACAGTAATCGAACTCGATCCCTTGACCGATACGATTGGGCCCGCCGCCTAGAATC
The DNA here is from genome assembly GCA_026708115.1 of Chloroflexota bacterium. Taxonomy (GTDB): domain Bacteria; phylum Chloroflexota; class Anaerolineae; order Aggregatilineales; family Phototrophicaceae; genus UBA6055. The sequence goes on along the minus strand of JAPOVL010000051.1, from coordinate 31,347 downwards.
ATCACTTTGCGGGTCGGGACGGGCTCGGCTTCGTCGTCCATTTCGTAAGTCGAATATAGGTAAGGTGTATGCGCTTCGAATTCCGCGGCACAGGTATCGACGCGATAGAAATTGGCAGAGACGCCCAGCGACTTGCGATGATGCCGAACGGTAAGTTCTTCTTCCTCCAATAGTCCAGCAATGTAGGCGTCGCTGAATCCGTAGCGTTTCAGCTTGAGCATATCGCGTTGATCCAGATCGGAAAGGCGCAGTCCCTTGTCCAGCAGCGTATTGTGAATCGCCATTAACTCGCTCATTTGCTGGACAAACCAGGGGTCGAAGCGCGTCTGGCGAACGATTTCATCAATTTGGACCCTTTCGCCAATCACCGTCGCCACCTGGAACAAGCGCTGTGCCGTCGGCACGGCAAGCGCTTCCGGCGATAGATGCTCGCGCGCCTGGCTGCCGAATCCGTCAATGCCGATATCGAGCGAGCGGACGGCCTTTTGCAGGGCTTCGGGAAAGGTCCTGCCGATCGCCATGACCTCGCCCACCGCTTTCATCTGGGGACCCAAAACCGGATCCGCGCCCGCAAACTTCTTGAAATCCCAGCGGGGAATCTTGACCACGACATAGTCCAGCGACGGCTCGAAACTGGCGGGCGTCTGCCGGGTGATGTCGTTGGCGATCTCGTCCAAGGTGAAACCGACCGCGAGCAGCGCAGCGATCTTGGCGATAGGAAAGCCGGTGGCTTTGCTAGCCAGGGCGGAGGAACGGGATACGCGCGGATTCATCTCGATCACATAGACGTCGCCATCATCGGGGTTGATGGCGAACTGCACGTTCGCGCCGCCGGTCGTGATGCCCACGCGGTCAAATATCAGGCGGGACATATTGCGTAGTCGCTGCAATTCCTTGTCCGTAAGCGTCTGGGCCGGGGCAATGGTAATGCTGTCACCCGTATGCACGCCCATCGGGTCGAGGTTTTCTATCGAACAGACGACGACAAAGTTACCTTTGGCGTCGCGCATTAACTCGAGTTCGTATTCCTTCCAGCCGAGCAGGCTCTTGTCCACGAGCACCTGCCCGACCGGGCTTTGACGAATGCCATTTGCCGCCACCGCGCGCAGTTCGTCCGCATCATAGGCCACGCCACCCCCGGCGCCGCCCATTGTGAACGACGGGCGGATCAAAACCGGATAGCCGATGTGGGCGGCGAAGGACAAGGCTTCCTCGACATTGCCGACCACTTTGCTATCTGGTACGCGCAGGCCGATCTCAGTCATTGTCTCATTGAACAGTTGCCGGTCTTCCGCAAGTTGAATGCTGGTCAGGGTCGCGCCGATTAAGTCCACGCCGAATCGCTCCAGCAAGCCGGCCTCTTGCAATTCCACGGCAAGATTAAGCGCGGTCTGTCCGCCAACTGTGGGCAGCAAGGCGTCGGGCCTTTCCTTGGCTATGATCTTTTCGCAGATGTAGGTGGTCAGCGGTTCGATATATGTTGCGTCGGCAAATTCGGGATCGGTCATAATCGTGGCCGGGTTGGAGTTAAGCAAGACAATGCGATATCCCTTTTGCTTCAAGGCTTTGCAGGCCTGTACGCCGCTATAATCGAATTCGCAGGCTTGTCCAATGACAATCGGCCCGGAACCGATGATCATGATTGTCTTGATATCTGACCGTTTGGGCATTGATATAGTCCGTAATTAAGAGGACTGCCAAAGGCATCAAAGGGTTGCTAAAGCGGTGTTTGAACCGCCGCTACGTATTCGTCAAACAGGTACATTGAATCGTGTGGACCCGGCGCAGCCTCGGGATGGTATTGAACACTAAAGGCCCGCAAGACTTCATGACGAAGTCCGGCAACTGTATTGTCGTTCAAGTTAACATGGGTCACTTCGCCGCCGCCCAGGTCGCTATCCGCTGAAACCGCGAATCCATGATTGTGCGTCGCTATCTCTACTTCGCCGTTGTGCAGATTCTTCACCGGTTGATTGCCCCCACGGTGCCCGAAGCGCATTTTTTCGGTTTTCCCTCCCAGCGCTAGCGCGAGAATCTGGTGGCCGAGGCAAATGCCGAAAATCGGCAGTTCTCCCAGCAGGGATCTCACATTCTCGATCGCGTAATCCACCGCTGCCGGATCGCCTGGGCCGTTGCTGAGGAACAAGCCCGAGGGCCGCAGCGCGCGCACATCGCGAGGAGAAGTCTGCGCTGGGACAACTTTGACTCGCAGGCCGCGATCCGTCATCATGCGCAATATATTGTGTTTGATGCCAAAGTCGTATGCCACAACCAGCGGACGCTCGCGAGCCAAGCTTGAACCGCCGTACCACTGTGGATCGCTGCCCTGGCGCCACTCGTAGGCCTGCGAAACTGTGACGGCGTCGACCAGGTTGGCGCCGGACATGTCGAGCGACGCGCGCGCAATCGCCGTTAACCGATCCGTATTCAGCGCCGCATCGCCATGAGCCACTGCCGCTCGCATGACACCCTTTTCGCGGATATGCCGCACCAACGCGCGGGTGGCAACCCCGGAAACGCCGATGACAGCGTTGTCACGCAGATAGGTCGCCAGGTCGCCGCGATTGCGCCAATTGCTGACGATGGGGCTAAGCGAACGCACCACAAAGCCTGAAACCCAGACTCTTTTCGATTCCGGATCTTCCAGATTCACGCCCGTATTGCCGACGTGAGGCACAGTCATCGCCACAACCTGACGATAATATGAGGGATCGGTCAGAATCTCTTGATAACCCGTCATAGACGTGTTGAATACGATTTCACCGGTTTGGACGCCTTCAGCCCCAAAGCCGTCGCCCGGGAAAACCCTTCCGTCTTCTAGCACTAGCGCAGCGCGCATTTTGACCCTCGACCCCGTTTATGTAAACCGCGTCGCTCATGCGACGAGAAGGCTAGCGATTTTGCACGAGCGCGGCATTCCTGTGACCTTTACGTTGCCGCCGAGCGGCTATCAAGAACGATAGTCGCCATTAATTGTGATGTAGTCGTGACTAATATCGCAGGTCCAAATTGTCGCTTCAGCCGCGCCCAGGCCACAATCCAAGGTGAAATAGATTGACGGTTCGGCCATGATGGCGGCGGCATCGTCTTCAAGGTAGTCGGTCGGCATCCCCTGGCTGAAGATGAGCAAGTTTCTCTCCGCCGCCGGAATCGACTCACCAGCCGCGACAAACAGCGATGAACTGTCGGGATCAAAAGCGGCTTCGGCGCGGCCCGCTGCCGCCATGATTCGTCCCCAATTGGCGTCGTTGCCATAAAAGGCGGACTTGGTCAAAACGGAGGCGCCGATCGTCTGTCCGATGCGCTCGGCTGCCGCGACCGACTCGGCGTTGCGTATGTCAAGCGTGACGAATTTCGTCACGCCCTCGCCATCACGCACCACCTCTTGCGCCAGGTACCTGGCCAGGGCATTCAACGCGGCTTGGAATAGCTCGACATCTGCTTCGTCCGAGATATCGACGCCGCTGGCGCCATTACACATCAGAACGACCATGTCATTGGTGCTGGTATCGCCGTCGATGACGATGCGGTTATAGCTTTGCCGAGTCGCCGCGGAAAGCGCCGCCCCCGCCAATGGCAGCTCGAGGCTGGCATCGGTCACAATGACGCTGAGCATGGTTGCCATATCTGGCGCGATCATGCCTGCGCCTTTGACGATGCCCGCCAAGCTAACTGGTCCCTTGCTCGTCGGGATGGTGACGGAGCCAAGTTTGGGGCGCGTGTCTGTTGTCATGATGCCGGCGGCGGCTGCTGACCAGTCGTTTCCCAGATTCTCGCTGGCCAGCGCGACACCGCGCGCCATCTTGTCCATCGGCAAGTGGGTACCGATGACGCCGGTCGACATCACCAGGACCTGGTCGCTAGCGATCGCCAGGCGCTCGGCAACCAGCTCCGAGCTTGCGCGGGCGTTTTCCAAGCCCAGGGCGCCGGTACAGGCATTTGCGCTAACCGTATTGATGGCAACGGCGCGGATGCCCGACGCCTTTTCTCGCAAGCGTTCCATGTTCAAAAGCACGGGCGCCGCTTTGACCTTGTTGCGGGTAAAGACACCGGCAGTCACACAATCGGTCTCGCTGCTGATCAGCGCAAAGTCCAGCGCGCCGTCCTTTTTCAGGCCCGCATGAACGCCGGCGGCATGGAATCCAGTTACAGAACGAATGTTGGGGCTAATCTTGATCATCGACTTCCTCCAGTATGACCGTCAGTTTTTCCGCCAATTCATCGACGTGTTTCTTTTCGATGATCAAAGGTGGAACAAAGCGAATCACGTTGGCGCCCGAATTGACCAGCAGCAAACCATGTTCGTAACCCTTTTGCACGATATCAGCCGGCGCGACATCCAGCTCGATTCCCGCCATGAGGCCCCGACCACGTACGTCTTTGATATGTGGGCTGTTGATTTCCGAAAGGCGCTCCAACAGGTAGTCGCCGACTTCTTTCACGTGTTCGAGGAATCCGTCGCTCAATACACGATTGACAACCATCTCCGCCGCGCGCATCACAACCGCGCCCCCGGAAAACGTCGACCCGTGATCGCCCGGTTCCATCGCGCTGCCCACGGCCTCGCTTGTCAAGATGGCGCCGACAGGCAGACCACCTGCCAAGGGTTTGGCCAGAGTCATAATGTCCGGCGTTATGCCGCTGAAGCTGTGCCCCCACAGGTCGCCTGTGCGTCCAAGTCCGCACTGAATCTCGTCGAAAATGAGCGTCGCGCCTTTCTCGTCACATAGTTGACGCAATGCTTGAAGAAACTCCGCTGTGGCAATGTTGATACCGCCTTCGCCTTGCAAGGGCTCGACGATCACCGCCACCGTATCTTCATCAATGACTTCTCTGGCGCTGTCAATATCGTTGAATTCCCCTACCACCGCCCCGGGCACCATCGGCTTAAACGGGGTCTGATACTTCTCTTTGGGTGTGATTGCCAAGGCGCCCATCGTTCTACCATGAAAGGCCTCGGTAAAACTAACCACTTTGGTCTTGTTCGGTTTTTCGTTGACATAGGCCAGCTTGCGGGCGAACTTTAGCGCGCCTTCGTTCGCTTCGGCGCCGCTGTTGCAAAAGTAGACTTTGTTGGCGAAGGAATGCGTGCACAGCAATTCAGCAAGCTCCGCAAGCGCCTGCGTATGATACAGTCCGCTGACATGGATCAAGCCGGTGTTCATCTGCTGATTGACAACCGCCGTCAGTTCTTCGTCACCGTAGCCCAAGGCATTCACGGCGATACCGGCAACCCAGTCGGTATACGCCTTGCCTTCCGTATCGTAGACCGTGACCCCTTCTCCCCTCGCCAATACGAAATCCGGACGTGCCGCGACCGGTACGCTATACGCTTGATCTTTCTGAATTACTTCGCTTTGAAGAGTCATCCCATCCCTCTGTCCAACTTCACGATAGCTATTGTACAAATGTCGTTCCAACATCGCATGCCCAGCCATCCAAATCCGTGATGATGGCCTTGGGCACGCCAGATGATAGCACATCCAGCGCCGATTTGACTTTCGGTATCATGCCGCCATATATGATCCCGTCAGCGATCAACTCTTGCGCTTCAGCTTCACTGAGTCTCTCAACGAGATCGTTGTCCATCAAGACACCCGATACATTGGAAATGAAAACGACACTGTCGGCGCCTATTGCCGCCGCCAGCGCTCCAGAGACCGGGTCTGCATTTAGATTGAAGTTGCTGTCAATCCCGGCGCTGACTGGCGCGATCACCGGTGTCACACCAAGCTCCAGCAACTGAATGAGGACTTCGCCCCGCACTGAGGTCACAGTCCCGGTAAACTGCATATCCACCGACTCGTGCTGCATTTGTCGAGCTCGTACTAGACCACGATCGACGCCCGACAAGCCTTGCGCATCCACTCCGGCGTTGAGCAAATGCCGCACCAGCCGCTTATTGACACTCCCACAGAGCACCATTTCTACCAGCGACAAGGACTGGGCGTCTGTGACTCTCAGCCCGTCCACGTATGTTGGTTCAATATTGAGACGTTCCTGCAATCGGGTTATCTCGATGCCACCGCCATGCACGATGACCAATTGCTCCTCTCGCTCGGCGACAGCCCCCGCAAACTGCTGCAGCAACGCATCATCATCCAGATAATGACCGGAGATCTTGACCAAGGAAATAACGCTACCCACTAGATTAATCCCAGCGTTTCATCGATCCCAAACATCAGATTCATGTTTTGCACAGCTTGGCTCGAAGCCCCTTTGCGTAGATTGTCCGTGACGCTCGTGACGTGAAGATACTGCCGCAATACCGGCGTGATGCTGATAATGCATTTGTTGGTCTTCACTGCGTGCTTCAGGCTGGCTTGTTCGCCGAGCGGAAGCACATCCACCAAAGCCTCGTTGTCGTAAACTTCGCAGAAGAGATCATATGCCTGTCCGCTGGAAAGCGAGTCGTCGAGCGTGACATAGATGCTGGACATCAACCCGCGATCCACCGGCAGCAAATGCGGGCAAAAGATAATAGGACCAATGTCCCTGTCCACTTTGAGCGCCTCTTGCTCCATTTCGCCGACGTGGCGATGGGATCGGCCCGTCTTGTATGGCGTGAGATTGCCATATACTTCGGCAAAATGCGTACTAAGCGAGGGCTTGCGCCCTGCGCCGGTCACGCCCGACTTTGCGTCGACAATGATGGGGGCATCATGACGGATTCCACCACAACGCAATAAGGGAAATAGACCGAGCAATGTCGTCGTTGGGTAACAACCCGGTGTCGCGATCAAATCCTGGTCGATGATATCGGCGCGATTGATCTCGGGCAAGCCGTAGGACGTTGGCAGCAATTCCGGATGCGGATGCGGAATCCCATAACTCTCTTCATAGCTTTCGGCCGTATCGAGACGCAGATCAGCCGACAGGTCTACCACCTTGACCCCAGCGTCCACACCTTGTCTGGCTACTTCGGCGGATGCCTTGTGAGGAAGCGCCAGGAATATCACATCGACGGCATCGAGCGAAACAGACTCCGGAGACGCAAATGACAGATCGCTTCCCGGGACGGCATCCCCAACATAGGTATTGGATGTCGCAAATGCAAGCTCTACATTAGGATGCGTATTCAGCAACTCAACAAGATCCAGACCGGCGTAACCAGATCCGCCAAATACGCCAACTCGTATTCTGCTCATAGCAATTCCCCCACAAACAAAAAACCCCGACCATCATTTCGAGATCAGGGTGTCCTTTCAACGACTAGTCAAAGCGGCGCATCAGGAATGCAAAAAATCCACACTGAACTCTATCAGCGCAATTGCGCGCCTTGGCCTCGTACGCGGATTCACTTGCGAAAATTCGTTCACGCTACGGTCTTCTTCATTCCGAGCTTGACTCACTCGACGGCATTCTAATGAAGCTTTTGCCACCCGTCAACACACTGCAAGAGAATTATGCACTTTTTCAGGTTGCTTGTGCATATTGCACCAAACTTGTCCAAACGCAATATATTATTGAGCAATCTCGGCGTCTAGCTCTACAGACATATTTCGAGAGTTATCGAAGAATGAATTTTCCTATCTCTTGCTTCATTTCGCCCTGTTCACGAGCAATGAGAACACCGTCGTGACGGATGGCTAGACGAGATTCCGCCAGATGTTGCCTAAGCAGATCCCGCTCAGTTCTTGACAAAGAGTCTAGCAAACGCATGACATCAGTATCGTTTGTGATTTCACAGCCGTGAGCGTCGATCTCGGTGTTCTTGATGTTAGGACGGACGACCAATTCGCCTCTCCAGCGCGCCTTACGCAAGAATCCGCGCTTTACAAACCACCTTGCTCGCACAAGCAGAACGCTTGCAATTTTCTGTGAGCGCGGTAGACTTTTTCGCCGATTACGCGCCGCGGTTGTGGTTACGATTCCAGCAGCAATTGCCGAAGCCAATCCCAGCAAGATCCAAGCGGGCCGCTCCGCCAGTTCACTGCCATAAACCAGTTGCGGTATGTCGTACGCTATGCCATACAATTGCAAGACTGAAGTAACAATCAACGCCGCAAGCGATATCGGCAAGACAGCCGCTAACAGTATCAGCATTCTGAGGGATCGTGGATAGCGCGATGAACCGAATCCAAGCACAATTCACCTGCAACTTCTGTCAAAGCAAAATCGGCGCCAATCCCAGTTTAACACAACTCTTCTGCGCTACTGCTATCCACCGCCACAGGTATGGCACAGGATGACCGAGAGTCACCGTCTGCAATCGGGATTAGTGTACAAAATGACTACTTGTCTGTGCATACCAACGATATCAATTGAGCTCCAAATGACGAATTGTCGCGAAAAACTTGACAAGTAATCAAATTGGCGTTAAATTGTTCTATTGGACTGCCGGAAAACATTGGCGAGACTTAACCGAATATTGAAAGCGTCTCATCATACGGTCATTGATAGACTGCGTAAGTATAAAAATCAATGCAACTGTATAATTGGTGAGCCAGCAACTGAGGGCCATATAGAAACAACCGAGATCGTTGATCGATTAATCTCCGTCCCGGCGAATCATTCAGTAAAATAGAAATTGTGTGCCAGTCGCCTGGGCGTATGCGCTACGCAATTTGCAGGGCCAAAGAGTATTGTTTTTATATCGTTTATTGTTAGTACAGTGCTAATTTAGCGCGTTTAGCAGAAAGGCTTGTCCGTGGTTGCAGTTCTGGACAACGTTACAAATATCAGCCAGCGAGAAGAGATTCAGAAACAGCTTGTCGGCAAGGCGAACAAGCAAGGCTTTGTCACGTATAGCGACATTTTGGAGTTGCTGCCAGATGTTGAAGGTGATGTCGCGCTTCTCGATGACCTAATGGACAGCCTGCTGGAAGCGGGAATCGAAGTTGTTCCGGCAACTACAAAAGCCGCGGATGAAGACGGCGAAGACAGCAAAGAGCAGAAGCCGCACAGCGATTCGTTGATTGCTGAAACGGACGACGAGGACGTAGTCGAGCGTGATGCTCTGCTCATGGTCCTGAAAAAGGATCTGACAAGCGACGCCGGCTATCAGGCGGCCCTCGATACCGACGATGTCGTTGGCTTGTATCTCAAGGAAGCGGGTCGTGTTCCGCTTTTGACCGCCGAAGAAGAAGTGCTGCTCGCTAAGCGCATGGAGGCGGCGGAGTTCGCGAGCGCTCGTCTGGAAGATGCCGCCGCGATGCGCGCCGATGAATTGACCTGGAGCGAAGAGCAAGAATTGCGCGGCATCGTTTTCGACGGCGAAAAGGCACAGGAGCACTTGATTCGCGCTAACGCGCGCCTTGTGATCAGTGTGGCTAAGAAGTATATCGGACGCGGCGTACCCTTCCTTGACTTGATCCAGGAGGGCAACATTGGTTTGATCCGGGCTACCAACAAATTCGAGTATCAGCGTGGCCACAAGTTCAGCACTTATGCTACCTGGTGGATCCGCCAAGCGGTCAGCCGCGCCGTCGCCGACCAAGGCCGGACCATTCGTGTCCCCGTCCATATGGGCGACCAACTGAATCGCATGCGCCGTGTTCAATTGCAGTTGCTCCAAGAACTGGGACGCGAACCCAAGATTGATGAGTTGGCGCAAGGCATGGAGACCACACCGGACAAAGTAGAAAACTTGCTGGAGATTTCCCGGCGTCCAGTCAGTTTGGAAACGCCTATCGATGACGAAGGCGACTCGACCTTTGGCGATTTCGTTGAAGACATTAATAGCCCGGCGCCCTCCGACGAAGTAGCGACGCACTTGTTGCATGTCCAGTTGCAGCAAGCGCTTGACAAGTTGCCTCCGCGCGAAGCCCAGATTCTGCGCCTGCGCTATGGCCTTGCCGACGGACGCGTATACACGCTGGAGGAAGTTGGTCAGACGATAGGCGTCACCCGGGAACGCGTTCGTCAGCTAGAGGCGCAAGCCCTCAACCGATTGCGTCAGTCGTCGGCACACGTGATTCTGAAGGACTATTTGTACGAAGTTTAATCGCTGATCCCGCCTCTCATTCTCAGTACGTCTTGTATAATGACCCCATTCGCCTTGTGTGCTTGGGGTCATTGTTCTGTAAGATGGTATTGTTGAAATCTGGAGACGCAGGGTTATGACGCAGCCCGCAATCGACCAGTCGCGAATCGTCATACGTGATGGTGTAGAAACCGACATCCCATTCTGTCTGGAGTTGCGGAGCGATTACCAGACCGAGCATGTCTGGCAAATGACCGTGCAGGAGTTGACGGACCAGATCCAGATCAGTTATCGCCGTCAGCGTCTGCCCCGCCCACTTGTTGCTGCGCACGAGACCGACCCCCGGCATTTGGAGATGGCTATCAGGCGTCGGCATTGCTTTGTCGTCGTACAAGATAGGAATTCCCACCAGATACTCGCTTTCATATCCATGCGTGTTGACGAAACCAGTGAAATCGCCTACTTGCAGGACATCGTTGTCGACCGTCCCTATCGGCGGCAGAGCTTGGGCTCACGCTTGGTAAATGTGGCGCGGGTCTGGGCGCGTGAAAACGAACTGCGGCAGATCATGTTCGAGATCGCAACGACTAATTATCCTTGCATCCAATTCGCTCAAGACCAAGGATTTGTCTTTTGTGGCTTCAACGACAGGCATTTGCCCAGTAGAGAGATCGCGGTCTTCTTCAGCGTTTCCGTTTAGCAACAGTGTATTCGTCATAATTTGCTAAACTTGTAGTAGCGTCAGTTCTATGGACCCAATCTTCAAAGGCTTGCATTGGATCTGGCAACTGCGATTCTGCTAATTGTCAACGAGACTTTGACCGCGAGCAATGCGATCATTGCGGTTTCTCTATTGCTCTTCAATCTCACACGTAATCTTAAAAATCGAGTCGCCAAATCGTCGGCGGTTGTGCTCGCCTGCGTAACAATCGCTTATGTCGCGGATGCTTTTATCTCGCTCGAACCAGACTACGCTGCCCACGAGATCGCTTCACGCTTGCAGTGGATAGGCATCGCCTTTATACCGGCGGCTATGTACCACTTGTCGGACGCTCTGCTCGCAACCACAGGACTACCTTCGCGCGGGCGTCGCCGGCGAGCGATTCGCATCCTGTATTTGATCGGCGCGGGCTTTTTGCTGTCCGCGGCATTTGCCGATTCTCTGTTTGTGTTTGTTGACGCGGGTGGATTTCTGAGTATCCAGGCCGGCTCCCTATTCCCCATCTATTTCGTCTACTTCGTCTCCGCCAATGGATTTGCATTCTATAATGTACAGCGCGCTCGCAAGCGCTGCCTGACTCAAGGCACTCAGCGGCGCATGGCATTCCTGCAAATTGCTATCCTGACACCCGCTTTGGGCATCTTTCCTTATTCCGTACTGCTCAGCCCAGGAGACGAATTCAGCGTCTTTGGTCTCCTGGTTATCAACACTGCGAACATCATCATTATTTTGATGCTGTTTTTCCTGTCCTATCCCCTTTATTTTTTCGGGTCCGATATTCCCGATAGACTGGTCAAAAAGCAATTGTTGGATTTCTTGCTCAGGGGACCCGCAACTGGCTTGATCGCCCTGGCCGTAGTCAACTTCACTGCACAAGCAACGCGCATTCTGGGCTTGCCAGGCGAGGCCTTTACCCCGCCGGCCGTCGTCGCCGCGGTCTTGCTTTGGCAGTGGTTCGTATCACTGGCGCTGCCCTATTTTGAGCTGCTCTCAATATATCGCGACGAAGACGGTGTGCAGATTACTATGTTGCAATCTCTCAGTGAGAGGGTCCTTACCCGCAGCGACCTGTCGCAATTGATCGCCGCAACCACCGAGTCGATATGCGACTACATGCGCATCGACGAAGCATGTGTGATTCACTTCGTGAACGGCTCCCCGGAGCTTCTGAACCAAGTCGGAGAACCAGGCTTCTCGGAAGACGACTTGCGGGCCAATAGCGACTTACGTCAATCCCTCGTAAACGCTTATTCCCAAAGCGCCGGCAAAGCCTTGGTCGAATGGAACGATTATGCCTTGGTTCCATTGTACAGTAGCCGTATTTCCGACGACAATTCGCCAGGGCGCGTTATTGGTGCACTGGGATTGCTGAAGGGCAACAACTCTGTACATGCGGAGCTAGATGATACAAGCAGTATTCTGTATGCTTATCTGGATCGCCTGGAAAAAAGTCTCGAAGACATGCGATTGCAATCGGAGATGTACACGCTGCTGGAAGGCCTGCTTCCGCAATTCCAGATGACGAGGTCGCGCGCCGTACAAGTCGAGTATCGCCAATCACAAGCTCAGTTTGCTGCGGTAGAGACCTGGCCAGACCAACAGGAGCTATTTGAGCAGGTACGGGCGGCCTTGCGGCACTATTGGGGAGGCGCTGGCATCACCCAGAGCAACTTGATCAACCTGCGTATCGTGCAGGCAAGAATGAGCGCGGACCAGGACACGGCTGTCAACGCCTTGCGCAATACACTCCAAGACTGCATCGCTACGCTCAAGCCCGAGGGCGAACGAAAGCTGGCTAGCCCGGAATGGACCCTATACAACATTTTACAGTTGAGATTCCTCGAACGAAAAAAAGTTCGTGACGTTGCTCGCCGTCTCAGCATGAGCGAAGCAGATCTTTACCGCAAACAGCGTGTCGCCATTCTGGCTGTGTCCGACCTCCTGTTGCAGCGAGAAAAACAAGCCAAGGGCTGAGATCGCTTTTCCGTGATTTGGCATCGGTGGAGCAAGAGTGCTCTACCGGCAACCCTTAGCGCTCTTACCTGATTGTTCATTTTCCCCCTCAAATTTCTCTGCGAGATTCCTCAATCATGATAGGCTTGTGAAGGTAGAGACGGTAGGAATTCTCAGCAAAGATGGCGCAAGAACAACCTGTTGATCCGCAAGCCACTGACCAGGTATCAGAGGCGGTCGACCATCTCATTTCGGTTCAAAGGGAATCTGTCATAAAGCCCCTGGAGGACGAGCAATTAGAGTACGACTTTTGGGAAGATCTCAAAGATAGCTTGCCTCCATGGATCGACGAAGTTGTTGGTTTTGTGCTCTTTGTCTTTGGTATTCTTTCTTTCATCTCGCTTTATTTTCCGTCCGAAGCGCTGGTGGCGGTGACCTGGGCTGATATTTTGCACAAGTTGTTTGGCAATGGCAGCGTTTTCGTCGCTGGGACCCTGTTTGCGTTCGGAATCCTATTGTGGTTGCCAAAGGCGGGCATTCGCGTCGGTTTCAGTTCTGTGCGCATGCTAGCGCTGGAGATCATATTTCTTTCAGTTTTGGCCATGCTGCATCTAAGCAATAGCGACGCGGAATTGCGCGCGCTCGCCCGTGCCGGGCAAGGCGGCGGACTCATTGGCTGGGGTATCAGTTATCCATTTTATTGGGTCATGGGCAGGCAGCCCGCCCTCGCGTTTTTTGCGCTTATGATTGTCGTATCTGTTGTGATCTTCATCGGGTTGAGGCGACGACATATTGTTGCTTTTCTGGGAAATCTAAGCCAACAGCTAACCGACTATAGCCAGGATTCTGGGGGGGCGCTTAACCAAAACGGTATCGGTTTATATCGACGTTTAGCGACAACACCGGGTTATCGAACTCGGATCATGCGGATACGCCCAGATCCAGAAAACATCCCTGAAGAGTTGAGAGAGGAGCTAGCCGCTCCCGAGAAGCCTGGACTGATGCCAGTTCAGGACGCATCTGTGGCAGCAACGGAAACTGAGACAGATTCCTTTGTAGATGAAAAGGTTGCAGAATCCGAGAAGGTGGTCGAAGGCCTCATTTCGTCGGAATCTGCGGCAGCGGACGATGTCAATGAAGGAGAACTTCAAACTACAGAAGACGTAAAGCACGTTGAGATTGGGGACCTGGCCGCCAGCGACTACGATGAAGGCGCGCTGCCCGCGCTTGAATTGCTTTCTGCCATCGAACTGCTGATGCCGGAAGAGGAAGAAATCGACAAAAATGTCTCGCTTATCGAAAACACGCTCCTGGAATTTGACATTGAGATCCATGTTGTAGATGTTCAGGTGGGACCAACGGTCACCCGCTATGCACTGCAACCTCACAAGGCTGACGGCAGCGAGCGAATTCGGTTAAGCAAGATTGCCTCATATTCGCGCGATTTGTCCCTGGCACTCGCGGCCAAGCGGCTCCGCATGGAAACGCCGGTTCCAGGCACAAATTACATGGGGATTGAAGTACCTAACAAGCAACCAAGCGTCGTAGCGCTGCGCAACGTAATGGAAAGCGATACCTATCGAAAGGCGCGTGCGCATTCGGCGTCTGCTCTGATGATACCTTTGGGCCGCGACGTTATGGGCGAGCCTGTGCCAATTGACCTTACATCAATGCCACACCTTCTGATCGCGGGGACAACCGGTTCCGGAAAGTCCGTATGCATGGCGGCTATTGCCACTTCATTGTTAATGCAAAACGCGCCCGACCGGCTGCAAATGGTTATGCTCGATCCAAAGATGGTCGAGTTGGCGCGATTCAACGGGATACCTCACTTGTTGGGACCGGTAGAAACAGACAACGAGCGAATCATTGGGGTCTTGCGCTGGTGCACGCGGGAAATGGATCGCAGGTACAAACTGCTGGAAAAGCACTCAGCGCGTAACATTGACATCTTCAACAATCGTCAGGAAGAAAGCGGTAATCTCGACAGCAAGCTGCCGCACCTGGTGATCATGATCGACGAAATTGGCGATCTAATGATGCGCGACCCGGTCGAAACGGAAGCCTGCATCACACGGCTCGCGCAGATGGCGCGCGCAGTGGGCATGCATATGGTCGTGGCCACACAACGCCCAAGCGTAGACGTGATCACCGGTCTGATCAAAGCCAACTTCCCATCGCGTATTGCCTTTTCTGTCGCGTCGGGCGCGGATTCACGCGTTATCCTGGACAAAACCGGCGCCGAGCATCTGCTGGGCAAGGGAGATATGCTATTTCTTTCATCCGACGCAGCGGGGCCGCAGCGCGTCCAAGGTTGCTTTGTTTCGGAAGACGATGTACGTACGGTCGTGCAACATTGGCAGCAGTGGCAAGCCGCGCGATTTGACACGGACAGTGGCGCGACCGCACAGCGGGGACCCTGGGAGCGTACCTTGAAGCGGCGTCAATTCTTGACCGATACGGACCCCATGCTGGAAGAAGTTATCAAACTGGTGGTAGAGGCGCAAGAGGCCTCTGCGTCTCTCATCCAGCGGCGCCTGGGATTGGGTTATCCGCGCGCGGCTCGTATCATGGACCTGCTGGAAGAACTAGACGTAGTCGGCGATGTCGTTGCCGGTGGACGCGCCCGCGAGGTGATCATCCCTCCAGTGCCTGACCCTTTCAGGTTCGTCCTCGAGCGCCATCTCAAGAAGCAGCAAGACAACTGAAATCCTTCGAACTGAGCGACTGCATCAACTTCGGCCCCACGACTGTTCCGCCAAATCGACAGATGCTGTAGATCGATTGAAGAGAGTCGGTTCCGTTCTTAAAACAGCTTCTGCTGATTGCCCGTATCGACCGGGGAAATGACAGTGGGGTTGTCGTTAACTGGACGATTCACTTGCGTAGAGACTTCGAAGGCGGTCAATAGCTCGCTATCGCAGCCGGCTCTGAGCGCTAGCCATTGGCCCGGGTTCAGTTCCTCCTCGGATAACCAGGTATCATAGTCCTCGGGCTCAATCATGACGGTCATTCGATGATGTATGGGGCGCATGAAATCATTGGCTTCCGTGGTCAGAATTGTGCACGTGCCAAGCCAACTCCCGTCCGGTTTTTTCCAGTTTTCCCATAGCCCGGCGAATGCGAAGATTTCCCGGTCCCTCCGCTTGATATACATCGGCACTTTTTTGCCGTCTCGCTTTGTCCACTCATAGTAGCCGTCGGACGGGATCAAACAGCGGCGTCTCTTGAAAGCCGTCCTGAACGAGGGTTTTTCCGCCGCTGTCTCCGAACGAGCATTGATCATGCGGTTGCCGATGGCTGGATCCTTGGCCCAAGTCGGCACCAGTCCCCACTTCAATAGTGTCAGTTCCTTCCTTTTTCGATTTGTGATCACTGGCACCATCTGAGAAGGCGCGATATTGTAACGCGGTTGCTCCCAAACCGATACATCATCCAAATCAAAGGCAAGCTGGATGGACTCGGCATCAGCCGTCAATGTATATCTTCCGCACATCCGACTATTTCTTTCCAGGTTTCTTCGGTTTCCCAAGCTCGGCAACTTGACGTACCACGCCTAGTATCGCCAACAGAATAGCGAGCAGTTGTCCAGTGGATACAGTACGCGGCGCCGCTGATTCCGAACTGTCGTATTCTTCCGCCGCGCGCGTGTACAAATAGCTCGAGACTAAACCAACAATCGCGCCTAAACCGATGCCAAGTATGAGCACGCGCGTTTTGCGCTCCAAACGATCTTGTTCGTTCAGCGGGCGTCTTAGGTCCGTCATACCTCTTCCTCGTCAACCGTTTGTTCTGACAGTGTATCAAAGCTCTTCAGCAGTTGTCGAACCGGGGCAAAAGCAACCGCCCAATTCAAGATCCGCTGGTCAATCCTGCCCAACCACCTGTCCGCGTTGCTTTCCAATGCCGCCGCCCATCGCTCCAAGCGGCGCAGCGGGGACACCGTCCCACTCTGCCAGCGATGCATCAGGACTACAAAGACGATTGTAGCTAATACGAGCGGAAACAAGCACAAGGCCGCCGGACAAAGAACTAACAATGAAAGTGCCGCGTTCGAAAGCACCGCCACTTGAGTCGGTGCCGGCAGTGCTACTGCGATCCCTATGTACGCCAACACTAAGAGTAACACGAATCCAAATGGTAGGATCACGCTTTTGCGGCAGCGGCGGCGGCGAAGTCTATCTAGCTCAGCATGAAATCTATCCTGCCCCGCGCTATCGACCATGTCGTTCTGCGTCATCATCCTTCCATTGTCTAATCGGAACGCGACGAGTATTGTACCCTAGACCTTGCATCCCATCCAATCAGGCTTAAACGCCAATGACACATATTTCGCCGGTCGCGCAGCGAATTCGCATCACCTTTGGCAAATCGGGCCCGCTAAAATACACCAGCAGCCTCGATGTTGCCAAAATCTGGGAACGCGTGCTTCGCCGCGCTCGGCTGCCCATCCTATATACACAGGGATTCAATACCAGGCCGCGCCTCCAGTTGGCGATGCCCCTTCCACTTGGGATCACAAGCGAATGCGAAATTCTCGATATCGCCTTGCGCGAGGCGATTGACCTGCAGACGGAGGAACTGGCTCACCGCCTTTTGCTGGTGGCGCCCGCTGGTCTGTCCATCCACCGCATCCAGGATATCGATTTACGTGAATCGACAATGCAATCGCGGATTGTTAGCGCTGAATATCGTGTCAGTTTTCTTGATGCCGTGGACCCCGACTTTCTCGATCAAAGGATTGACGACATTCTTGAACGAGAGACCATCGTAGTCGAACGCATCAGAAAACGAAAACGCAGCGTAATGGATCTCCGTCCTTTGATCATTGACCTGCATGTGGACCAAAACAATGACCTGATTGCGCATCTTTCGGTCGGCGATCGCGGCAATTTGCGGCCCGATCAGCTTGTCGAGCAAATGGGTCTCGCGGACTATCACCATGCCGTGCATCGCTACAAACTGCACCTGCTGCCCGATTGATGGTCTCGCATGAAGCTGTCTGGGTCGACAAATAAGTCGGCGTAACAAGGCGCCAAAATCGCGTCTGCCTACCTAATCAGAGAAAGCGAGATTCATGTCCGAGCCTTTTCAAGTCAGTCCAAATGTAAAAGCGGCGCTTAGCAATGGCCAGCCAGTCGTCGCCTTGGAGTCGACGCTAATCACGCATGGATTGCCCTATCCGCTCAACGTGGAAACTGCCTTGGTGATGGAAGCGGCGGTGCGCGAGGGCGGCGCAACGCCCGCCACAATCGCTGTCCTGGACGGCGTTATCGTCGTAGGCATCTCCGACGAGCAGATTAATCACCTGGCGAACTTGCCTGAAGGCGGCGTCCGCAAATGCAGCCGTCGCGATTTACCCATCGCGCTCGCGCTGCGTCAAACCGGCGCCACCACAGTAGCGGGAACAATGATCGTCGCGGACATGGTCGGCATTAAGGTCTTCGCGACCGGCGGTATTGGTGGCGTTCATCGCGGTCAGCCACAAGATGTCTCTGCCGATTTGATCGAATTCGGGCGCACACATGTAGCGGTCGTATCATCCGGCGCAAAGTCTATCCTCGATTTGCCGCTCACGCTCGAAGTTTTGGAAACGCAAGGCGTGCCGATTCTGGGCTTTCAGACCGACAGCTTGCCCGCCTTTTACGCGTCAAGCAGCGGACTGCCAATTGACCAGCGTGTGGATTCTGCAGTTCAAGCGGCGCATATTATCCAGGCTACTCAGCAACTGGGAGCCTCACATGGCATACTTGTGACCGTGCCGGTCCCAGAGGACAAAGCTCTAGAGGCCGCCACTGCGGAGCAAGCCATTGAGCAGGCGACGCGCGAGGCGGAAAACGCTGGTATCACCGGCAATGCCATTACGCCCTTCGTCCTGAATCGTGTCAGTCAACTGACAGGCGGGACTTCCCTGGAAGCGAATATTGCCTTGCTCATCAACAATGCAAGAGTCGCTGGAGAGATCGCGCGGGAATTGAGTTGCTTGTAACTCAACTCTCTTCTTGGGACCACAAATGTAGAATGAGATCTTGCTCAAACGTTTGACCGCCCAAGTCGTGCAGCAGGGCCAGAATCTGGGCGCGGTGGTCGGTGCCGTGATTGAACACATGCAGCAAGATTTGCCATCGTGTGTTGTGGCGCCTGCCTCCACGCAGGGGAAAATGAAGTTCTACTGTCTGCTCCAACTGTTCAAGGCTCAGTCCAAACACATAATTCTGGACGCTCTGGCGAATCGAACCCCACTTTTGCAACACCGATTGCGGGTCCGGAAAATCTGCGAACATGAGACTCTCCGTAGGCTGCTGATTCTGAAGACGAGACAGCCAACGGTCATCTACATTCATCACATGCACCAGCTGATTGCGCACTGACCCCAATGAGTAATCGTACTCTTGTACGAATTGTTCCCTGCTCAGGTCCATAACAGACGACCAAACTTGGTCGTACGCTGCATAGTGATAATCGACCAACGTGCGAACCGCTTGCAGAATCATGTTTGTCTCTCCTTGTTCAATCAACCGTGTCGCTCCTGCAACGAGATGGCTCACTATTGTAAGCGAGCGCGACATGCTTGTGGAGGATTCGTCGATTGCGCGCAGAGCGGCTGTTATTCAATTACTCGCCAGATGTCCAAGCCCGTATCGCAGCCAATTATCAGCGCCCTCCCGTCCCGGCTGAGTTCAACATTATCCGGAATCCTTCCACATTCTCGATAGGCTCCCAGGTCGGAGCGCTCGCCGCTTTCGGCGTTCCAGGCGACTACCGCTGGTTGGAAATCGAGATTCACTGCCAGAATCGCGCTCGCATCGTTCGATAGCAAGAGGTATTGTGGATACCCTCCATCCAGCGCCGCAACGATTCGGTCTTCACCGGTTTCCAGATCCAAGAGGCTGATATGCTCTCTTAATGGGTTAGTCCAAGCGAGATGGCTGGCTGCTGGGGCGTTGACCGCGCCCAAGACGGCAGGACCGTTGACGAGTTGGAATTCTTTGGCTCCGAATTCGCCAAACGAGTCGGGATAGATATCGATATACAACATGCTTTCCGCCAAGGCCGACACGATCACCACCGGAAAGTTTATTCTGCCTATCCGCATGGCCGGAATATCGGAGGCCCTGTCCGGAAACGGGATCACATCCTGCAGGCCAAGATCACCCGTTTCACGATTCAGCACGTAGTGCAGGAATCGCGTCTGTCCGTCATCGTCGATTGTTTCAACAAAAAAATCGTCTTCTGAAAGGCCCTGAAAGAGCGCAATAGGAACATTGCCGTTCTGTAGCTTGTTTGCATTGATAAGGTACTGGCCATCCAACTGACGCAGGATTATAGGCTCACCCTGTACGTATACGCCATCAATTAGGGCAAAAGGTTGATCGCCCTGCTCCTGTTGGTTGAGCCAACGCTGCCTATCATCCAAAAGCGAAATGCTATAAATCTCGTCCGATTGGCCAAATAATACGAACTCGGTCGCGTCGTCATTGGCTGCAAACCAGCCGATCCTAAGCTTGCCGTCAAATCCTGCGAAGTCAATTCGATCGTAGGGACGCAATCGATGCAAGTTTTCTGCGGAAATCGCCTCTCCGTATTCCTGTGCGATGTTCGCCGCCGTCGCCAGCAACAGCGTAACCACTAGACAGACAACCGCGCATAGATGTTTCATCGCTACACAAGCTCGCTGGCATAGGCTATAATCTCAGTATCGTGATTCCAAAACATAGGATTAGTAAGGCACTCTGGTGACGCTTTCCGCACTGATCGAGCCTAAATTGGATCGCTTGCTGTTACAAGTGGAAAAACCGGGACGCTACGTCGGCGGCGAGTATAACAGCGTCGTCAAAGCATGGGACAATACAGATATCAAGGTCGCCCTGGCATTCCCAGACATTTATGATTTGGGCATGTCCAACCTGGGCATTATGAACCTCTACCACCAGGTAAATTTGCAGGAAAACATGCTGGCCGAGCGTGTCTTTTCGCCTTGGCTGGACATGGAAGCGATCATGCGCGAGCACGAGATCCCCTTGTATTCGCTTGAAAGCAAACAGCCGGTTAGTGAATTTGATGTCCTCGGCATCAGCTTGCCCTACGAGCAGCTTTACACCAATGCCCTTAACCTGATTGACCTGGCTGGCATGCCCATTTTGAGCCGAGAGCGCGATGAACGGCATCCCTTGGTGATCGCGGGAGGCCATGCCTGTTTCAATCCGGAACCAATGGCGGACTTCATTGACGCCTTTGTTATTGGCGAAGGCGAAGAGATCATCGTTGAGATCGCGTCCTTGATGGGTCAACTGAAGAATAGAACCCGAAACGAGCAACTCAAGGAACTTGCCAAGGTCCAGGGCATGTATGTGCCGAGGTTTTACGACATCGAATATTATCCTGACGGCACCGTATGTTCCGTTGCGCCCAATCGGCCGGGCATTCCCGAGCGCGTGCTCAAACGGATCGTGATTGCATTGCCCAAGCCCTTTACCAAATTCATCGTTCCCAACATCGATACCGTGCATAACCGAGCCCCGATCGAGATTATGCGCGGCTGTACACGGGGTTGTCGTTTCTGTCATGCCGGCATGGTGACGCGTCCGGTACGGGAACGGCCGGTTGACGAGATTATGTCGGCAATCGAAGAGATCGTGCAAAACACGGGCTTCGAGGAGATCAGCTTGTTGAGCTTGTCCTCTTCGGACTACATTTGGGTTGAAGAACTCGCGGAAGAGGTCAACCGCGTCTATAAGGACGCGGGCTTGAGCTTGAGTTTGCCCAGCCTGCGCATCGAGAGCGCTAGCGCCGACCTTCTGGAAAAACTCGGCGATACGCGCCGCAGCGGCTTCACCTTCGCGCCGGAGGCTGCTACCGAGAAAATGCGCGATATGATCAACAAATACGTGCCCGACGATCGGGTGATTCAAACCGCCAAAGACGTATATTCACGCGGATGGCGCACGATCAAATTCTATTTCATGATCGGACATCCGGACGAGTCCCTGGAAGACGTTCAGGCAATTGTCGATCTCTGCCTGCGAACACTCATCGAGGGCACCAAGATTCTTGGCAAGAAAGCCACACTCAACGTCGGCGTCAGCACCTTTATTCCCAAGCCGCATACGCCTTTCCAGTGGGTGCCCCAAGACCGACGCGACCAGGTCGAACAGAAGCAGTCGCTCTTGAAACGGCAGATGCGCCGGGGCGGCATGCACCTGCGCTGGAACGACTACGCCGGCAGCGAGTTCGAAGGCTGGCTAAGCCGTGGCGATCGCCGAGTGGCCAGGGTGATTCGCCGCGCGTGGGAACTGGGTTGCAAATTTGACGCCTGGCAAGATCAGCACCGGCATCACAAGTGGTTAGAGGCCTTCGAAGATTGCGGGCTCGATCCAGACTTTTACAATTTCCGTGAGCGCGATCTGGACGAGGTCTTCCCTTGGGATCATATCGACGTCGGCATACACAAAAAGTTCCTCAAAGAAGATTTTCTCATGAGCGTCCGGCGCGAGACGCGCGTCGATTGCCGCGACAAATGCTTCGCCTGTGGCATCCTGCCGAAATTCGCCAAGGAACGTTCAACCACAGAAGAACAGGCTTGGGAATGCCCGCCGGTCACACCGATCAGCGAACGCCGTGCCGCGCGGCAAGTCTCGATTCCCCTCAGTTCCATCGGATGACCCGCCTTGGACAATAGCCGGCGCATTGTCGTCAATGGTCAGGAGATTCGCGAACGAGTCGTCGGCGAGGGCGACCCGGTGTTGATGATTCATGGCTGGGGCGCGAATCTTGAGTTATTGGGGCCCCTGGCGCAAAACCTAGAGGGCTTTGATTATCGACTCTACATGTTGGATTTGCCTGGTTTCGGCGGCAGCGCCGAACCGCCCGCCCCTTATACAATCTTCGACTACGCCGCCTTCTGCATCGCCTATCTGGATTTACACCGCCTCGAGCAAGTTCACTACTTCGGTCATTCGCTGGGCGGGCGCATTGGCTTGATTCTTGGGTCTGACTACAGTGACCGTCTCAAAAGCATGGTCTTGTCAAACAGCGCCGGCATCAAATCGAGGCAACCTATGTACAGTCAATTGCGCCTGCGGCTGTATCGGTCTGTCCGCAAGAGCTTGAACCGTCTCGGCGCTGCTGCAATCGCCCAGGACCTTCGGCAGCGCTACAATAAGCGCTACGGATCGCCCGACTTTCAAGCTGCATCGGGGGTCATGCGCAAAACCCTGGTCAATGTAATCGGTCAAGACTTGCTGCCCAATGCATACCGAGTCAACATTCCAACAGTACTGATCTGGGGTGATGCGGATACGGAAACGCCTCTCTGGATGGGCGAGAAACTGGAAAGGGCCATTCCCGATGCTGCCCTGATCGTGCATGAAGGCGCGGGCCACTACGCATATCTTGACTATGCGCGCAGGACCGCGTCAATCATGAACGCGCTTTATTCAGTCGACGATTCCCAAGTCACCTGATAGAGCAATGCGGCTGTTTCCCCGTCCTGTTGTCTAATCACGGAGAAACCTTATAATGCGCTTGAATTCTCTTTTTTGAACCGCGATCTGCGGTAGCCGAGCAGGTTTACTATTTTGTGTGAGCACGGTAGCCCAAATTCGCCGGTTACGCGCCGAGCGGCTGCTTATGTAAACTGCGTCGCTCATGCGACGAAAAGGCGACCTATTTTGCGTGAGCGCGGCAGACCTTTTCGCCGCCGCCGAGCGGCTATGGGGGCTGAACAGTGCCAAGTCTCTTGCTATTAGCACTGGCTGCCCTTTGGCTAGTTGGAACCTGGCTTCGCATTTACCAACTGGCTCGTTTCTATCAGATTGAAGAATACATGAGCCGGCGCTTTTTCCGGTGGCTTCGCCGCGCGCCGCGCCATCTCTTGCCCAAGCGCGCGCTGGGCGCCTGGTTCCTCGGCACGGCAATAGCCCTCGTCCTGGGCGAAGCGCCGAACAGCGCTCTCCCGCTCTTGATCATGCTTGTCGCGGCTCTCTTCGCTGTCTCGCCGGAGCGAGAACAGGAAATCAAAAAGCCGCTCGTCCACACCGGGCGCGTCAAGCGTATGTTGGCCGCCGCGGCCATTTGCGCCGCCCTCGCGCAGGGCGCATCCTTTGCGACGGCGACAAAGGCATTTGGTGGCTTGGAGTTGCTCCAGATTTCTTCGATAGCAATCGCTGCGTCGGGGTTTATCCTTTTCTCATTGGCGCCAATATGGCTGATTTTGGGCGACCTAATTTTGCAGCCTTACGAGCGTTACCGGCGGCAGCGCTATCTGTCGGGGGCGCGCTCGGTGCTGAACGCGATCCAGCCTAAAATCATAGGAATCACCGGCAGCTACGGCAAGACAACGACAAAAGACTTCTTGCGCGACATCCTGAGCCTGCGATATCGTACCTATGCGACGCCGAAGAGCTACAACACGCTTATGGGCATCTCTTTGGCGATCAATCGCGATCTCGTCGACGATTATCGAACCGAATACTTCGTCAGCGAAATGGGCGCCTATGTACCCGGCGAGATTGATCGCATCTGCGGGTTGACGCCACCCGACGTCGCGATTGTCACAGAAATAGGTCCGCAACATCTGGAACGCTTTGGCTCGCTGGAGAATGTCATGCGCGCCAAATACGAAATCATTAAGAACCTCAAGGAAGACGGCGTCGGCGTTTTCAACTGGGACAATGCCTTTATTCGCGAGATGATCGCCAAGGGTCACCCCAAGACTCAATTGTCAGTGAGCCGGGAACTGAACCTGGATGAGGCGCGTCGCGAAAACCTGACCTGGATCGCGACTGACACTGAAGAAAGTTTGCACGGCCTCCGATTCACAGTCACCAATGTAGCCTCTGGCGAGCAAGCGCGGTTTAGCACGCCCGTCATGGGCGAGCACAATATCACGAATCTCCTGCTCTGCGTCGCGGTTGCGTTTCATGAAGGCATCCCTTTGCGTGATATTGGCATGAGAATCAGCACGCTCAAGCCCGCGGAGAGTCGACTTGTCCGGCAAACGACCGCTTCCGGGATCACCATCATCAACGACGCCTATAGCGCCAATCCAAAAGGTATCGTCAGCGCCTTAAAGGTGCTGGGCATGCACAAAGATGGCAAAAGGCTGCTGATCACGCCGGGCATGATAGAACTCGGCGATTTGCAGGACCAGGAAAACCGAAAGCTGGGCGTCCTTGCCTGCGAATACGCGACCGATATCATTCTCATTGGCAGGCAGCAGACCAAGCCTATATTTGAAGGTATTCAATCGACGGGATATGACATGGCGCGCGTACAAGTGTATAAAACGCTGGCAGAGTCGGTGGCATGGTATCAGCAGAACCTGAGGGCGAACGATACGGTGCTGTTCTTGAATGACTTGCCAGATACCTATTAGCCGCGCCGCTGGGTAGCCCATGAAACGTTATTGACATCATTGGTCATAACTTGCATAGTACTGCACTGATTTAGCAAGCGCTCGAGAAGAAGCCATGTGCAATCGCCGGCGAACATGCGTGGCGGTCATCTTTGGCGGCCGCAGCGTCGAACATGATGTGTCCATCGTGACCGGACACCAGATAATGAGTGCTTTTCCCGAAGACTTGTACGAGGTTGTTCCGGTCTACATCTCCCGCGACGGCACCTGGTTTACCGGCGACCCGCTGCTGAAGCTGGACAACTTCGCAGAGAAGAGCTTGCTGCATTTGGAAGGAGTCGCATCCTGCCTGCTATCGCCGGATACGCGCCACCATGGTCTCATCGTGAATCCCCTGGCAGGCAGATTCAGCAGGAGCAATGTCAAGCGCATTGACGTCGCTTTTCCTGCGCTACACGGCACCCACGGTGAGGACGGTAGTCTCCAGGGTTTGCTAGAGTTGGCAGACATACCTTATGTGGGATATGCCACCCTCGGTTCAGCCCTGACGAATGACAAGGCTTTGACCAAGATAGTGCTGCGTCAGGCTGATGTCCCAGTTCTCGAAGACTTCGTATTCTCTCGCGAAAGCTGGCTAAACCAACCCAGTCAAGTACTCGAAGAGATTCAGCAAAGCTTGGCATTTCCTCTTTTCATTAAGCCAGCGACGCTGGGGTCCAGCATCGGAATCAGCCGAGCGGAGTCCTTGCCCTTGCTGCGCGCTGGCATCGACATCGCTGCCAATTTCGACCGGCGCATCATGGTTGAGCCGGCGATCGCCGACGGCATAGAGATCAATTGTTCAGTCATAGGCTTCGGGGACGAATTTCAAGCCTCCACATTGGAACAGCCCCTTTCTTGGGACGAATTCCTGTCTTATGAGGACAAGTATCTGCGCGGGGACGAAGGCATGAAAAGTGCCGAGCGGATAATCCCGGCGCCAATCAATGATGAGCTAACGAAACGCTTGCAGCAACTGAGCGTGCGCGCCTTCCAGGCTGTCGACGGTCGTGGCATAGCGCGCATTGATTTTCTCGTAAGACCTGATCAGGACGAGATCTATCTCAACGAAATAAACACCATGCCCGGTTCGCTCGCGCTGTATCTCTGGCGGGAAGAAGGGCTGTCCCCAAGCCAAGTGGTCCAGAAGTTGGTGGACCTGGCGCGCGAAGCGCACGCGGAAAAGCGCCGCAACATCTATGACTATCAGACCAATCTCGTATCAGTCGCCAGCCAGCGCGGCACAAAGGGCAGCAAGGGCGCCAAGTCTTGACCTGCTTGGCTAGAATGTGCTAAGCGCCGCATCGCACCACGCATTCTCCCGCCTTGATTTTGGCTTGTTGGCAATATGCTGTATGCTATGATTTAGGCGCTCGGGACAGCTAATACGCCGACAAGATATTTGTGCCCTACACATCCGACAATCAACGACAGCCCTATCCGTCTGAAGTAGGCCGTTCGATTTGGGGTGGCGCGCCACTACCGCCAATTCCCGAACGCGTTCTCGACGGTATCCCGGGGTTCATCGCCTGGCTGGCCTTGCTGCTCTCAATCGCAAGCGCAGTCGCCTTTCCACTAACTCTGATGCTAGCAGCTGCATTTGTAGCCCTCTATTCTGCGCTTAGGTTCTTGTTCGCCGGCATCGCCAACGGCATGGGTAATCGCAAGGTCAATACCTGGGAAGCGATCGACTGGTATCAAAAGTACCTAGAAATTGAGGACGAGGTTGGCGTCGCCTGGGACGAAGTGCATCACCTCGTAATCATCCCCAATTACAAGGAATCACTGGAGGTTCTCGGCAGAACGCTGAACCAACTCCGGCAGCAACACAACGCGAAAACGCAAATCTCGATCATCCTGGCAATGGAAGGCGGGGAACCGAATAGCTATCGCAAAGCGCGTTTTTTGCAGCGCCATTACGCGGCTCACTTTGCCAATGTCTATTACACAGTTCATCCTCGCGGCTTGATCGGCGAAATGCAATGCAAGTCCGCCAATCTGTCTTGGGCGGTCAAATGGTACTTCGACAAGGTAGTCGAGCCGGAGAATCTGGACATTGATAACATCGTCGTGACGACTATGGACGCCGACACGCGCTGGCACCCGAAGCACTTCGCGGCCCTCACGTACTTCTTCGCCGCAAGCAAGGACAGGCATCGTACGTTTTGGCAGGCTCCTATTCGCTATCACGGCAATATATGGCAAGTCAACCCCTTGATGCGCATTATCAACACGTATGCCACGGCCTTTGAGATGGCCTACCTGGCGGCGCCCTGGTGGATGGCGATGCCGATGTCCTCCTATTCGCTCAGCCTGAAACTGCTCGAACAAAGCGGCAACTGGGATACAGATGTTATCGCCGATGAATGGCACATGTTGATCAAGGCATATTTCGCGACAGGGGGCAAAGTTTCGCTGCAGCACATTTTCTTGCCCTTCCTAGCAGATTCGACTACAGGTTCCAATATCTTTCGTTCTGTCAAAAACCGCTATACACAGACACTGCGCCACGCCTGGGGGAGCAAAGAGGTCGGTTACATGCTGGCCAAGTTAATTGAGAATCCACATGTTGTATCGTTTAACTCGTTGAAGCTACTGTTCCGGATCGCTCACGATATCTTGCTGGCCGGCGCTGGCTGGATAATCCTGACGGTTGGGTCACAATTGCCTGTGCTGTTTCATCCCGAGATCGCGCCAGTACAGATGGATACGTTGATAGCCGCTTCGGACAAGTTGTCTTACGTCATTGATGGATTGTCCAGAAGCCATCCGGCCTGGATTCTTTTGGCGATTTCTGGCATCACCATGATCATCCTTGTCATCGTTTTTCAAATTCAGGATTATCGCATCCGGCCGCCGCGAGACGGTCCCTATACCTTCGTAGAAAGCCTGCAAGAGCTGTTGAGCATCCCTTTTATGCTGGTATTGACACTGCTTGTTGTTGCGCTGCCTACGCTGGTAGCCCAAACGCGCCTGCTATTGGGGATTCCGCTGCAATTCATTGTGACTGACAAGTCGACCGAGTGACAGCTCAGCGCGAGATCAGTTGGCATGTTCTTCTACGCCTTTCCACTTGCATCGGCTAATGTGCCTATTAGCGTCGATTAACCCTAGTAGGTAGCGAGCGAGTTTCCTATGATCCCTCAATCAGCGCGTCTCCATAACACAGTGAAGATAGTCCAGCATGACATTTGAACGTGTGCAGAAAATCATGGCCCAAGCCGATATCGGATCGCGACGCAAATGCGAAGAAATTATCCGAGCGGGCCGTGTACGGGTTAATGGCAAGGTCATCGAACTCGGGGCGAAAGCGGATCCACGGAAGGATATCATCCTGGTGGATGGGGAAGTCATCGGAGGCGCATTTGATCCAATTTATATCGTCGTGAACAAGCCAAAAGGTGTGCTCTCGACAAACGAATCGCCACCTGACGATAGCCGTCCCACTATACGCGAACTCATAGAGTTGCCTGGGCATCTCTTCACCATCGGACGCCTTGACGCCGACAGCGAGGGGCTGATGATCTTGACCAACGACGGAAAACTGGCCAACAAAGTGACGCATCCGAGATTTGAACACACCAAGACATACAAGGTCACGGTCAAGGGCAGAGTCCGGAAAGAAACGGCGGAAAAATGGGAATCTGGCATCTGGCTGGATAACAGCCGTACCGCCGCGTGCTCCGCCAGAGTATTGGAATCCAACAGACGGTCCAGCACCTTGCGAATTGTCATGGTCGAAGGACGCAAGCGCCAGATCCGCCGGGTAGCTTCTGTCCTGGGTCATCCAGTGATCCGCTTGGTTCGCACGCACATCGGGCAACTGGGATTGGGCACCTTGCGCAAGGGCGCCTGGTATCAGCTAGACCAAACCGAAGTTGACGCGATGATGACCCCGGCCAAGGAACTGGCAGAGATTCGCCGTAAACGGCGCGAACGCAAGCAGCGCAAGAAGCGCTAATCCCTGACAAAAGCGCATGCCCACCGAACTGAGCATTGAGGAGTACATAGCTCGCCAGCCAGAATACGACAAGCGCCGGCGTATTCTCCTTCCCATGCTGCGGGCGGCCGTTCCCGCCTTTTGCAAGGTCGAGGTCGAAGGGCTGGAAAATGTGCCTCTTCACGGCAGCGCGTCGCTCATGATAAACCACATATCCTACCTAGATCCAATTGTCGTGACGGCCAGCATTCCTTTCCGCTACACGATATCGCTCTCAAAAATTGAAAACTTTCAGATTCCTGTTGCGGGCTGGTTCCTGCGGCAATGGGGACATTTCCCGATCCATCGTGGCAATTATGACCGCAAAGCGCTCATGCAAACTATCGCCCTGCTGCAAAGTGGACAACTGGTGCTGATGGCGCCGGAAGGCACGCGTCACGCCGGGGGCTTGCAGCCGGGCAAGGATGGACTGGCCTACGTCGCGACCAAATCCGATGCTGTCATCGTTCCCACAGCCATTTGTGGCGCCGAAAACTGGAAATCGCGTATGAAGCGCTTCCGCCGCGCCTACGCAAAGGTAGTTTTCGGCAAAGGATTCCGATTTCGAACCGAAGGACAGAAACGCATACCGCGCCAAGTGCTTTCACAAATGATTCGCGAAGCCATGTATCAACTCGCCGCTACCATTCCCGACGAGTATGCCCATTTGCGCGGACACTATGCCGGGATCGAGAACGCCACCGCGGATACCATCGAATTCCTTTGACGCTTCCTGCTACGCGAACTCGCCACGCGAGGCTTGCAGCGCGCTCACTGCCAACAGCGCTGCCGTTTCATCCAAGTGCTTGAAGCGATGGTCCTTGGTCATGCCCTGTACGTAGCGAAAATGCATCTGCTGCATGAAGACCATCCATCTGAAGTGCGCCAAGGCCTGATAAAAGCGAATATCTCCCACGTCACGGCCGCTGCCTTCGGCATACCTGGCGATGATCTGCCTCCTGGTGAGAAAACCGTAGTCCCCGGTTGGCATCGGCGTTAACAGCAATAGATGCTCCGGATCGCCAGGCTCGGTCCAGTATGTCAATAGCGTCGCCAAATCAAGCAAGGGATCGCCAAGCGTGCACATATCCCAATCCAATAGCGCCCTCATGATGGATGGATCATCAGGGTCAAAGATTGTGTTGTCCAGCTTGTAGTCATTGTGCACCAAGGTAGGAGAAGGCGATTCCGGCATGTTATCCACGAGCCAGGAATAGAGCTCCTCGACGACGGAACTGTCTTCAAGTTTTGCCGCGTTCCAGCGCCGATACCAGCCTTCCACTTGACGGCCGACAAAACCCGCCGGTTTTCCAAGTCCCGAAAGTCCGATTGAGTTGTAATCGACAGAATGGAACGCGACCAGCACATCCACCAGCGCTTCGCTAAGCAGGCGCGCTGAATTTGGCATAGCAGCGAAGCTCGGTGGCATGGCGCGACGTACGACAACTCCCTTTCGTCTCTCCATGATAAGAAAAGGAGCGCCTATGACGCTCGCGTCTTCAACATATAGGTAGATTCGGGGCGCAAAGCGGAAAACGGGATACAGCACCGAAAGCACCCGGTATTCGCGCGACATATCGTGAGCTGTCGGCGCATAATGACCTATCGGTGGCCGCCGCAGCACGTATTCCTGTGTATCGCCAAAACGCAGCAAATAGGTCAGGTTTGCCATGCCGCCCGTGAACTGCCGCACAGTCATCGGCTGATCCGCGCCTTCCAGTTCGCCGGCTAGATACGCGGCAAGGCTCGCTTCGTCAAATACTTCATCTGGCCGCGGATCCTGCAAGTCGCTTATCGGTTGCGTAGACATGGCTTGAACTCTCGGCTACCTAGCTCCGGAATCTTATGATGCTTATTCACTGCCCGCGCTTAAGTTTCGTTCTCAGGTTGAGTTTAGCATATGACGTCTTCGTCAGCGAAAAAGGGGCATCGCATCAACATGATCATAGCGCTCGATGGAGCGCAGGGCGTCCTCAAATGCTCGGAAGATGCCCTCATTTTGCCCCCTTTTTGGGTAACAGTATAGATACAGTATGTGTACAGGGGGGTACCCCCCTCCCCCCGCCACAGAGAGAGATTTTTGGCGGGCGGCATAAGTGTCGCCCGTACAAGGCTTGTCCGGTATTGTGGAATAGAGTTCCAGCTATACATTATCAATGCGGTAATCCAAACATGCGAAGGTATGGAAGGCGGGCGACCTGATAGGTCGCCCCTACAAGGCTTGTCCGGTACTGGGGAATAGAGTTCCAGCTATACATTATCAATGCGGTAATCCAAACATGCGAAGGTATGGAAGGCGGGCGACCTGATAGGTCGCCCCTACAAGGCTTGTCTGGTACTGGGGAATAGAGTTCCAGCTATACATTATCAATGCG
>JAPOVL010000032.1 GCA_026708115.1 Chloroflexota bacterium | reverse complement strand
TTCGCACCCTATTTTATTGGACAACTTGACCGTCCACAAAATCGGGGGAGGTTCAACTTCCCTTCTCCCCTTGTGGGAGAGGGGCCTGGGGATGAGGGGTGTATTTCAACAGCGTCCGCCGGGTCGCCCCTACCGCAGGCTAAAATTTTGGCGTTGCATAAGTTAGCTGGTCTCACTGCGCATAGCAGTTTTGCTCGGCTAGAGCAGATGGTGGCTTATTGAAAACAGTGGAGATGCCTTATAATCTCAGGTCGGAATCGAGACATGCCATTGTCATTCGTGGAGCTTGCGCATGCCAGCACGTTCATCTATCCCAACAATTCAGCCGGGCGCCGGCGGGCATCACTTTGTCATCTACAGCGACAGTTGTTCCGGCTTGCCGGGGGAGCCGCAGGAAGAGAATTTTCGGCAGATCAATGATGTGATAGCGGCTTTGGATCGAGCGCCGCAATTTATCTGTTTCCCCGGCGACGAGATCATGGGTTTGACAGAAGATGGCGACGCGCTGCGCCGTCAATGGGCTTACTTTTTTGAACGGGAATTGGCCTGGCTCAATCGCGCGGCAGTGCCCGTTTATCACAGCAGCGGCAATCACACGGTTTACGACCGGATGAGCGAATCCGTTTTCCGCGAGGCCATGGCGCATCTGCCGCAGAACGGACCGCCCGATCAAGGCGGTCTGTCTTATTTTGTCAGGCGCGGCGACTTGCTGATGATCTTTGTCAATACCTTGTGGTCGGGCACGGGCGGCGAAGGCACGGTAGAAACCGAGTGGCTGGAGGCGACGCTGGCGCAGCATGCGGAGGCCGGGCAGAAGCTGGTCTTCGGTCATCATCCGGTATGGACCGTGAATGGTTATGCCGGCGACAATCAGCGCAATCTGGAGCGCGGCAATGGCCGGCGCTTCTGGGACGCGCTGGCGCGGCATGGCGCGCTCGCTTATGTTTGCAGCCATATTCTGGCCTTTGACGTGCAGGTTCACGGCGGCGTCTTGCAGATCTGCAGCGCGGGCGCGGGCACGGCGCATCGCATGCCGCCGGAAGAGGAATACCTGCATATCGTGCAGGCGGCTTTGGATGACGATGGTCTGCGTTATCAAGTGCTGGATCGCGCCGGAGAAGTGCGAGAGTGGCTGGCCTGGCCCTGGAGCTTGCCCGCTTCGGATGGTTGGCGTCCCTTTACGTCCGACGCGGCTCGGTCGCTGCCCGCGGACTGTTTGGGGCGGCTGGACCAGGTTCAATTGGTGGTATGGCAGATCAGCGGGGAGCTGCCCGCGAGGCCTGATGGCGCTCCCCAGATGATCTTGCGGGCAGACGCACAAGACGACGCCTTGCCCTGGTTTTGGCTAGGCGCCAGCGGCGTCGATAATCGCCTGACCGCGCTGCTGAGCCCCAGGGCGAATCGCAGTCCACATCGCTGGACAGGACCGGCGCTGCCGCAGGGAGAGCGTTTCAGCATCCAATTCGCCTTGCACAGCGGCATGGGACCCGGCGGCTTGCTGTGGCGCTGGCGCGATGAAGACACCTGGTCGAGCTTGATTGGCGCTTCGTCTTGGGGCGCGGAGCGGATTCCCTGGTCGCGTAGTTGGCGCGTTGGCGAAAACTTGCGCTCCCGCTGGCACTGCCTGTCTTTTGAGTTGGGCGAGCTCTTGACCTGAGGGCGACCTTGTTGAGAAGATCGCCGGTATCAATTGCCGGCGCATCGGTCTATCATCGCAATTGTCTTTTTTAAGCGAGCAGGAATCAAACATGCGCAGGATACGCGAAGCCGTACGCGACGCGGTGAAGCTCTGCCGCCGCGTGCAAGAGCACTATTTGATCGCCAATACCAAGTCCGCGGGCGATCACAAAGAACCGGTGACCATCGCCGATTACGGCTCGCAGGCGATCATCTGTCGCGCGCTGATGAGGCACTTCCCCGACGATGGGGTCGTCTCGGAAGAGTCGGGCGAGCAGTTTCTGCAATTGCTTTCGGCTGAGCAGCGGTCGCAGGTGCTCGCGCTGCTGGAGGAGGTGCTGGGCAGCGCGCTCAGCGACACGGACGTGGTCAACTGGCTGGAGCACGGCAAGGGAAGGACGACAGAACGCACTTGGGTGATCGACCCCATCGACGGAACCAAGGGCTTCATCGCGCTGCGGCACTATGCCATCGCCTGCGGCGCTCTGGTGGATGGGCAGGTCGCCGCTGGCATTGTCGCCGCGCCGGGTTATGCCGATGGCGAGGGCGCGCTCTTCTACACAGACGACGGCGCCACCTGGCGAGCGCCGATCGCGGCGGGCGAGGGCGAGCGCGTGCGCGTGTCGGCCCGGCGGGACGCTGACGCGTTCATCGCCGTGCAAAGCTTCGAGCGGGGACATGCCAGCAAGTCGCGCATGGGGCGAGCACGCGAGTTGGCGGGCTTGGGCGCGGCGCGGATCCTGGAGTTGGACAGCATGGAGAAGTACGCGCTGGTTGCCTGTGGCGATGCCGACCTCTATATGCGCTTGCCGCGCGCGGGCAGCGCCTACCAGCACAAGATCTGGGATCATGTGGCGGGGGCGGCGCTGGTGCAAGGCGCTGGCGGCACCGTGACCGACCTGGACGGGAGTCCGCTCGACTTTTCACAGGGAGAGTCGCTGCCGAACGCGGGCATGATCATCAGCAACGGGCAGCATCACGCGCGCGTGGTTGCGGCGGTGGGACAGGTGATGGGGGCTAGATAGCGATCGCCCGCGCCTGATTCTCGGCGATCAACGAGGCGTAGAGTTCAATCATCTCGTCCATGATGGCGTCCCAGGATTGCCTTTCGGCATAGGCGCGGGCTTGGGCGCCCATGTAAGCCATGATGTTCCGGTCCGCGGCGATTTTGGCGATGCCTTCGGTCAGGGCGCGCTTATCGCCGCTTGCGAAGGTGTAACCAGTTTCGCCCTCGGTCACGATATCACTGACCCCGCCGACGCGCGAAGCGACAACCGGCAGGCCGGCGGCCATCGCTTCAATGACGACGAGTCCAAAAGTTTCCAGGCGCGACGGGAAGACAAAAATGTCGGCGCTGGCGTAGGCTTGTGACAGTCTTTGGCCGCGCAAATAGCCCATGAAAGTGACGGGCAGGCCGGCGAAGGCGCGTTCCAGGGCCGGGCGCGCCGGTCCGTCGCCGACCAAGACCAGCCGCGTTTTGGGCAGGCTTTCCAGGGCGGGGCCTAGGTGCTCGATCTGCTTCTCGTCGGAAAGGCGCCCGACGTAGATCAGTATCGTTTCATCCGGATTGCCACCCGTCATTTCGTCGCGCATGGCTGCCGAGCGGAAGCCGGGGTGGAAGGTCTGGGCGTCAACGCCGCGGCGCCACAGACCAACATTGCTGATGCCGAGCTTTTGCATTTGCGTGCGCACCAGTTTGGAAGGCGCCAGGCTGTAGTCCGACCAATTGAAGATATTCTTGGTCAATTCGTCGATGATGGGCCGCGTGAAGCCAAGATCGACGAGACCAATTCTGAATTGCCTGGCCAGCCGGGCATAGTCGAGATGAAAGGAGGTTACGGTCGGTACACCCAGCCACTTGAGCATGCCCATGGCCGGTATGCCGGTCATCACCGGGTGGAATAGATGAGCGACATCCGGATTGAAGGCCGCCAAATCGCGAAAGAGCGCCAGGGTGGCAAAGCCGAGGCGCGCTTCGGGATAGAGCGGCAGGGACAGGCTGGGCAAACTACGGATCGGCACGTCCTTGTAGCGCCGGCTGTCCCCATAGCGCGGCGCGATGATCAGCGCTTCGACGCCGCGCTTGGACAAGTGATCCAGCAGCAAGCAGGTCACTTTGACAATGCCATCGACCTTGGGCAGGAAGGTCTCGGTTATGATGGCTACACGCATGGGAATCTCACTTGCGAATCTGCCCCTAGTTGTACCATAACAGCGCCGAGAGGTCATCGTCTTGATGCTATCCCGTTTGACAGGCGCTGATTTGGGAAGCCGCCGGTTCGTGATATAATGGCGTGGAACCTGGTAAGGCTAAGGGTCCAAACATGGCAGTAGAACGCTTGGGCAGCTTCCCCCAACCCCATTCATTTACAGTCGAAGAATACCTCGCTTTTGAGGAAAGGAGCGAGTTCAAGCACGAGTTCATAGATGGCGTGATCTATGACTGGGGCGATCCGCATCCGGATGCGCCCGTACATCCCGACTTTGTGCCGGGGCGCCCGATGCCGCATTTGTTCACCGTTGAAGAGTATCTCGCCTTTGAAGCGAAGAGCGAGTTCAAGCATGAATTCATCGATGGAATCATTTATGATATGACTGGCGGAACGTTTTATCACAGCAGAATCAAGGTCAACATCACTGTCGAATTCGAGATTCAATTGCGCAATAGTGATTTCGCAGTCTGCAATAGCGACATGAGCGTAAGAGTCGGCGAAGGCCGCTATGTCTACCCCGATTTGAGCGTTGTCCGTGGCCAGCCGCAACTGGAAGACAGCGATACCACCTTGCTCAATCCGATTTTGGCGGTCGAAGTGACATCGCCGGCGTCCTCCGATTATGACCGCGTGGAAAAGCGCGCGTTTTATAGCGCGATTGCGTCCATGCAAGCCTATCTCGTTATTGACCAGCATCGCGCCCATGTCGAACTGTACAGGCGCCGCGAGGATGGCTGGCTCTGGCAGACGTTCGAGAGCATGGATGACATCGCGCGCTTGCAAGACCTGGGCTGCGACCTGGCGCTGTCGGCGATCTATCGCGGCATCAGCTTCCCCTAGGTCCAAATAGAACACCATGACCGCAGACGCGACAACACGACAACGGGCCATCGATCGCATCCGATCTGACGATCGCTCGCC
Source organism: Chloroflexota bacterium (assembly GCA_026708115.1). Lineage (GTDB taxonomy): Bacteria > Chloroflexota > Anaerolineae > Aggregatilineales > Phototrophicaceae > UBA6055. The sequence goes on along the minus strand of JAPOVL010000032.1, from coordinate 5,163 downwards.
TATGGAGAACTTGCCCTATTGGGCGCGGGCGACCAATCCGATCGTGCGGCGTCATTTGGGTCTCTACTGGCGCACGTTGCCGCCGGAGTTCGAGCCGATTTTTTATATCTGCGGCTTTTGGCTGTCCGCGCTGTTGCTGGGCATCTTCTTCCCGTTCGTCACGGACCTGGCGACCACGGTGATCGTGGTTTCCGTGCTGGTCATCCCGGTGGGCATGATTTTCTACGTGCGCGCGCTCTTTTCTGTGGCTGCCAATTCGGCCTCGGCCATGGCGGATGAGATTCGCAATAACACGATGCAGTTGCTGATGTCGACGCCGATGTCGCTGGATCAGATCTTCTTGGGCAAGGTGGCGGCTTCGCTCTGGCGCAAGATGGACGATCTGATTTTGATCGTGCAGGGCGCGGCGATATTCGGCCCGCCCTTGATCATCATGCATTACGCCGGTTTGTTCCCCTTGCGCGAATCGGGACCGGTCACGTACTTGCTGATCATTGCCATGACGCTGGTGTCGATGCTGCGGCTGGTGCTGGAGCCCTTGATGTTCGGCATGGTCGGCGTGGGCATCGGGGCCTTTGTGCCCTTCCGCAGCATTGCCATGACCTCGTCGGTGGCATTTGTGGCCTTTTATTTCCTGCTCATGATCATGCTGCAGCAATTGAATATTGATTTTTTAGCTGCGGCGCTGGATGCGGCAAAAGGGGCGGCGGAATCGTCGCTTGATGTCGCGAATCTGCGGCTGGGGCTGGCGGTGGGGTCGACCGTGTTTATCGAGTTGCTGCTGCCGGTGCTGGCGCCGTTTGCGCTGATTCGGCTGGTGATCGGCTTGCTGACGCGGCAGTTGCGGGAGGGGTAGCCGCGATCGATAAAGTCGCCCTGGTCTTGCGTTGCCGATGCGTGATAGGAAATCAATCCAGCCAGATCGGATTCGTCCAGGCTCGCCCGCCGCATTCATCGCGGACCGTCACGCGCAGCCAGCGCGAATCGACAGCGCTCAAGTCGAACTCGGCGCCCATCAGCGCCCCGCCGCTGACCTGCCGCGCGCCCGCTTGCTCACTCGTGACCAGGATCTGCCTCGCTGGCGAGCACTCAACCACCAGCTTGTCGCTCCCGCGAATCTCGACATGATGCAACTGCGGGCCGGTGCTCGCGTAGTAGTGCCCGGCTTTGAGCGCCCGCAGCAATGCCTCGGGCGTGAGCGCTTCGGCCTTGACATGAACCCATCCGCACATGAAATCGCCGATTTCTCCCGCCGTGTGGAAGTCGTCAACGGCGATGGCGCCGACGCGATGTCCGCGATGCAAAAGCATGTCAATGAAATGCCAACTCGTGCCTCGGTCGCTCTTGACATCGCCGGACCCGTTGTAACATTCGACCGCGTCCGCCGCGCCCAGCGTTTCAAAGTCCGCCACAGTCTGGGCGTACCAATTGGGATGCGTGGCGGCCACGAAAGCGCCGGCTGCATGGGCCCGCGCCACGACACTGGCGCCGCTGTCGCCGGGGCGATGCGTTTCGAAGTCCAGCGGCAGGCCAACCGCCAGCAGATGCCAGGGCGAGCCCGACTCGATCTGCCCCGGATGCAGTTCGGCGCCGAGCAGCGTGGTGAAATCGTCGCTGCGCAAGTGCCGCGTATCCGTGATCTCATAACCATGAAGTTCGGTACAGTGGTCGGTCAACGCGGCGAAGTCGTAGCCGTTTTGCCGATATTGCCGAACGTACTCCGCCGGGCTCCAGGCGCCGTCTGATTCGGTCGAGTGCCCGTGCAGGTTGCCGCGGTAGAAGCGCCCGGGCTGTGCGAAGGGCAGGCTGTCGGCGGTAAAGTTCATGTGCTTGTTTGCCTCACTTTCGAGATTATGAATTAGCCTCTCGGCGGCAGCGATTTCGGGCTGCCTCGCTCACAGAAAAACAATAGACCGGCTCGGCTTGCGCAGATCACGGTTTACCAAACAAGAGCCGCTGCGATGGCGCGCCTCCGTATCAAGCTCGTCCGTCATTGGTCCTGCCTTGCTGCTGATGTCGAGGCATGCGTAGGCGACCAATACTCAAATGCGCCGATATCGCAAGCGGGACCAATCGGCTTGGTAAATGCTTTTGCATCAACGTCGGTGCAGAAGTCCGGGTTGGCAGCATCGACAGCCGGGCTTTCGAATTGCAAACCCAGAAAGGTCGGTTTGCCGTTTACCTCGCGAAACAGGGGATCGCCGCTGATCATGGGGTCACAGCTGCCATCCTGAACGAGATTGCTGATATTCTCTTCCAGTTGTCCCTGGCTGTTGCAATCTTGCCCGCCGTTGCTCGCGATGAGGCTGTTTCGCATTATCAATTTGCCCATTGTCTGATGCAAACCGGCTCCCTCGCGCCCAGGCGCGTTATTGCTTAGCGTCACGTGGGTCATCGTGAGATCGCCGGGATTCAAGTCGATACCGGCGCCGCCGTAACCCGACCTGTTGCCGGTGATAACAGCGTCACGCATGGTCAGGGACGATCTTTCGCCGAACAAGCCGCCACCGCGCCCTCGAGCCAGGTTGTCGGCGATCCCGGTCCTGACAGCGTCAAGCGTGCTGTCTACCAGATAGACGCCGCCGCCGTACTCCGCTTCGCTGGCGCGCAACTCACTTGCTTTGAGCGTCACCGTCGAACCGATCGCAAAGATCGCGCCGCCGCGCCCCGACGCCTGATTGCCGCTCAACCGGCTGGCGACCAGCAGGACTTCGCTGTCATAACTTGCAATCGCGCCACCGTCAATGGCGGAGCTGTTGTGGATTTGGCTGTATTTGAGTTCAAGTCTGCCGCCATTGCTGACCTTGATTGCGCCGCCTGCGTCCGCCTCGCCCCCGTACAACTTCGACGAATAAAGCGTCAGACGGCCGCCATCGACTTCGAAGATACGAAAAGGTCCACGGGCGACAATGCGTTCCGCGCCGCCAAAGATAAATATGGATGATGTAATCGGCGGCAGCGGTTCCGTCAGATAGACATCTTCAAACACATTGATCCTGTCCCGTCCGCGCCCGGCCCGGCAAGAGCCGACGGCCTGGTCGGTATTGGCAGCCATGATTTGTTCGGCAATGGTGCAGGGTGGCTCAGATGGAAAAGCCAAGCCTAGTACGCCGGCATATGGAAGCGCCACACCCGATGACAGAATCAGAGCGATCAGTGAGAGGGCGGCATACAGGCGCAAATTGCGCTTGCTTCGAGTTCCAACATCGATTGATTTACCCGCATCCATATCTCGCGCTGCCCACTCGTTCCATCAGCATATCAGGCTATTTCTCGGTCGTCTTCCTTTCGCGCCAAGTCGCCGATCTTACATCCGACGGGCGGGAGACCGGGCAAATACGCTTTGCCACTCGGCGAACAACAGAATGGCACTGTAAGATCCCAAGCAGCGCTGAGCCGCATACGAGCGCAAAATGTCGGCCTACACGTCAAATCTGCCTGTTTTGGACCGCCACTGTCCAGGATACAAGTACCGTGAAGTACCCGATGGGCGCAGCACTACAGCCTGAAAGCCCCCCGCATCCGGCATTGCCCCTGGTCGCGCGTCAGTCGATCACTTTAACGCGCCCACGTTAACTCTAGCGTAGGTGCTTTGCCGATGCAAACTTCTGCGGAAAAGGCAAGGTCAAACGATCCTGGCGCGCTTGACCCCGGCTCTTCCATCCCCCCAAATTACCAGGCGATCCCTGGTCTTGCGGATCGCGCTTTGCGGCGGTCGCAGGGCTCATAGCAATGCAATGCGCGCGTCCGCATTCGGTCTATGCAGTGTAATTGCGAATCGGCCAAAGCCGGGCGAAAGTAGGCGTCGCGTAGGCGAAAGCGTCCGTTTGCGCGGCGCGGGGGCGCTAACTTCCGTCAGAGCTTCGGGAAAGCGCCGGCGTCGCGGCAGGGCACTCAAGCGCAACATATGAAGCGTTTCATGTCCAAGCCGCCGAACTCAAAAATCCATGTCGGATTCGATCGCGCCGATATCACAGGCCGCGCCTTGCGGACGCGCGACCCCGAGTTGGTCGGTGGGCAGGCAATGGTCGGGGTGGGCGGCATAATGGGCGTCGCTCCATCTGCGGACCGTCAGATAGGCAGGATCGCCCGTTTGCCTGCCAAGCCAGGCTTTGTTGAACCACTGTCCGTCGCAAGGTTTTTCGATGAAGCTGGCGATGTTGCGAACATGAGGCATGTGCTCGGGATTGCAGCCGCGACGCACCTCATTGTCGGCCAGCAGACTGTTAATCAAGGTGATAGACTCGCCAATAGCATATATCCCGCCACCGCGATCGGCAATGTTCTCCACGATGGTCACATGAACCAGGCTGGCATTGTCGCTGTTCTGGCTCTTGATGCCGCCGCCAAAGCGGCCCGCGAAGTTTTTGAAAATGCTGGTATTGCTCACGGACAGCTCGCCATTGCTATAGATGGCCCCGGCGGAATGAGCCCAATTCTCGTGCAGGCTGCTCTCGGTGATTGTTAGCTGGCCCAGGTTATAGATGGCGCCGCCGCAGCCGTTGGCGCGGTTGTTGCGCAGGCTGCTGTTATTGATGGTCAGCGTGCCGCGGCGATTGTAGATCGCGCCGCCACTTTGGGCCTGGCTCTCGCTGATGGTGACGCTATGAAGTGTCGCTTCGGTCGAGGGTTCCAGCCTGATAGCGCCACCTGCCCCAGCCTGCCCCTTGGTAAGGCGCAGATCGCGCAGGGTCAATTTGCCTTCGTTAACTACGAAAATCGGGTGCTCGCCACTGCCGATGATCACATGACGGTTGCCGATGATGGTGATATCGGACTGGATCGGCGGGAGGCCCTCTGTCAAGACAACATCGCCCGTCAATTCAATGGTATCGGCGCCGTCGCCGGCGGGACATACGCCGACGGCGCGATCCTGGTTGGCGGCTTGAATGTGCTCGGGCAGCGTGCATTTGGGCCCCTGCGAGGCGATAAACTGGTTGATCAGTCCTTCGTAGGGCAGGACTTGGCTGGATAGCATGGCCAGGAGTATGAGAACCAGCGCCAAATAAAGTCGTTTCGACATGCGCCCTCGTCGGTGGCTAGTGAGAAAAGACGCTATCATTCTAACATAAGACTAGCGGGACGCGGATGAAGGAGGTGGCATCGTACAGGGCAATCGCTTCAAATTTGAGATAGCAGTTGCAATAAGAAAGAATCATCAAG
>JAPOVL010000024.1 GCA_026708115.1 Chloroflexota bacterium | reverse complement strand
TGGGAACTATATACTTGAGTGCCCGAAAAAGTGCGTCTCGTGCAGTGCTGCGTCGTTGTGTGTAGTTGATATATGTAGTATATCTTGGTTGGGTTTGATTTCCATTAAATCCAATGATACAATGTGGAACAGTGGTATCAAAAGTAAAAGTGCTGACACATTGGGTTGCAGCCCGTGTCAGCACTTCCGAAAAAGAGTGGGTTAAGGCCGAATCCTTTTGGCGAGGTGAAGCCTTTCCCCTTACATACTTAACGTATTTATTATACTATACCGTAACTCAATTCACAATAATTGTTACACCTGTAGTATGTAGGTAATGAGTAGCTCTCAAGCGGAAGTGCTGACACGAGTTTAGTCTCGGTGTCTAGTGCATAGCGAATGAGGGCTATCCATAATGGCAAAGGCAAAGTTAAAGGTATGGAAGCAGGGTCAAAATTGGGGAATAGATACAGGTATTGATCTGAGTCGCTGGGTGTGGTTCGTTACTTTGTATCATGTGATTCGTTTGAGTGACGACGCACAATTGTTACAATACTTGATGAAGCTCGTATTGTCATTGGTTGTGAAATAGCTGGGTGCGCACCTCAACTTCGGGATACAGTATCCCGAAGTTGGCCGTTCGCGCGTTGGCTTGTGGTTGGGAAGTGCACTGCGGGCTGCTGATTTTGTCAGTGTAGCAGGGATTGCAAAATTTGTCAAATTCGGTCTGCTGGGGGCTGTGGGGCGAGGGGGCGCGCGCAATGGAAAACGGGCGAAAAATAATGTTCTCTACGCCAGAGTGTAGTAAACTATATTGGTGAAGCGGGTATAATCCCCATCAGTTTTGTTGTGGGGTGGGCTGGCATGGTGTATGAGGATTTGTGATGAACAAAAGCAAAGAAGTAGTGAAGATTGAAGTGATTGACATGGATGAATTGGCTAGGATGGGGCCTGAGTCTACGACCACGGTAATATTAGAGATTAAGACCAATATTCCTAAGGTTCACGACAACATCAAAGAGGCAATATCATTGATAAGGGGTGTTTCCAGACAATAGGGGCAAAAGGACCTGGCACGCTCGCGTCAGGTCTTTTTGGTGTTGTAGGTGGGGTTTAGCCCTTATTCATGCTTTTGCGTGAGAGCGACGAGGAGATTTTTGAGCCTGATCGACTCGCGTCCCATCTCCAATTTTGAGTTAGTTCTAGTAGCCATTCTGCGACAGTTTGGGCATCGAACGCGATTGCTCCGCAGTCGGGCCAATCGGGGCGGAAGTTGGCGTTGGCTTGGATGCCATCGGGGTTTGCGGTTAGCCACACGGACTCTTCCATTTCGCCATCAATACTTTCACATCCCCATGCAACGTAGATGCCAAATGGGGAAACTTTGACATATGTAGGCCAGACGAAATCTTCGGGAAGGTGTTGGCTCAGACTTTCGAAGGATTGGGACATGTTTTTCAGGCTGTCAACGACTCCGAACATGGCCCCGGTTTTGTGAGAGTGTTCGTTCATTCTGTGATCCCTTATTGAATTTCGAGTTGGGTTGTCATATGTTACTCTCTTAACTAAACCCCATTCGATTACTAATGAAGGTATTCAAAACAGCATAATCCCGTACAAAGACGAAGCCACACATCGTACAATGCAATACAGGTGGCTTTCTGTTGTCTGAGACCCCAAATCTTTGATATGGGTCTGAGTAGTTTCCGATAATACCACCTGACCACCCGCAAGAGGGGCAATGGTCTATAGTCTGCTCGACAGGTGGGAACCCCCCTTCTATAATTCTACGAATGTTGGTAATGAGGAAAGAGACATGGCTTGCTGATTGGCACCGATATTGTACATCCTTGCGGATTGTTCTTTCGAATATGTGGGACAGGTGCCAAGTTTCAGGTATCTCTGGAAAGACCTTCTGCATTGACATATCATTAAAGACCCTATCTTCTCGTGGGAATGCTGGCCTTGAGGTAATGGCAGACCAAAGCACTTTGGCAGCGGAATAGAGGTCAGAATAAGCACCAGCCACATCCCCAACTTCACATTCAGGTGACGCGTAATTGCGAGCTCCTACAGCTTCACCGTAAAGAGTTATAATCTGCCCGTCCTCAAATTGGCAAACGCCAAAATCTATTAGTCGTATACTGCCATCTTCCAGAAAGAGAATATTCTTGGGGTTAATGTCTCTATGGAAAATGGGGCGTGAATTTGTGCTGCACACTTCAATTGCTTGTACTATTCTCTCAAACAGGCCCAAACTACCTAAGGTGTTCCCATGGAAGGGGTTAGACTTGGAGAAAATGATCTTATCGAGCGACTTAGCCCCTTCATGGTAATCCATCACATAGTAATGCTTCTTTTCGCCTTCAATGGAGAAGTCATAGACATTGATGATCCCAGGTTCGTCGATTAGTTCCATCAAGGCTTCTATTTCTTGTTTAAAGCGAGTGCGTGCCTGATCAGACTGGGAGTTTCTGAGTATTTTTTGTGCGAATTGGGTGCCATCACTTCCTGGGGCGTCAAGAGTGACAAGGCGAACTTGGCCTTGCCCTCCACTTCCTAATGTCTGCCCAGTTGGTTTCCAAGTTGAGTTTCTCTTTGGCCTCATGCTAACACTTTCTGTGGCAACTCAAAGCCGACTATTTGGGGATTGGCGTATTGGTCTTCAGTATACCATAATGTCATCGCGCACAATAGGCTGGCCGGTCACAGGAGACAAGCACGAATGATAGCATAGGCTATCGACATGGCAAGCAGTATGTACGCGGTTCTGCGCAGGCGTTGGGTGTAGCCTCTAGGTCGTTTCAGTTTCTGCATATGGGAAGTGGGTTATACAACTTGCTTCACGACAAAAAAGCCCAAACTCAGCCTACTGAACTGTAGATATGAAGCAACCTCATTTTTTGCAATTCGCCCTTTTTCTTGCCTTTGGAAAAAAACCGTCTAATATGATTCCGACCGTTCTTTCGCTCGTAGAGACAATAACAAAGGTTCCCATACGGTGACCCGTTTCCTATATAGTCGTCCATGGTTCCTATCTTTACGTAGTAGCGACGATTCTCAGAGCCCCCATCATCACCCCACAAATAGGTGGCTAAATCGTGTGGGCGACGATCATTGGGGAAATCAGGGTGAGGTCGCAGTTTCCTTATGTCCCTAAAAGAGATGGACTCCAACGGCCCCAGCAATTCACGATTTCTCTCATCATCATCTATTGACCATACCCAATCTTTCCAGCGATTCTTACTACTGAAAGTGCCAGAACTGATGAAGTTGGATGCCCTGTTCACTGTCTGATTTACAATGGCTGTAACGATAGGATGAGAAAACCACTCGTTCAAGTCCATGAAATTCCTCTCTTTTCTATAATATGGGAAGCATATTCAGAACGTTGTCACCTGACACGCCCCATCTCTCACTCTACCTCAACCCCCTAATGTATTTGAGTTCGCTAACCTTTGTAGATAGAATCTATTGTGTAACAAACTCTTTCAATCTGGCAGGCAGTTCATCAGGCTTAAACCATGACGAATCGCCCTCCATGAGGACGGTCGGCGTTCGGGGTATGGTTCCATCTGCGTCGGTTATAGACTTCGGAAAACACAGTCTCCAGTCATCGTATGCGCTCCGTACCAGTTCTTCCTCCGAGGAAACGCCGTAAAACTCCATGAGCCACATGATTGCTATAGGGTCGTCGATAAGCGGCAACGCTCTTTCCAGGGGCTTCCCCCTAAAGATTGCATTCGAAACATTGCAGAGAAGCAAATCAAAATCATCTACCAAATATCGATCATTTGAAGTGTCTTGTCGTTTTAGATTACTGCGTGACTTGTGACATTTCACCTTGAATCTGTGATCTGGATACCTTGCCCCATAGGGCATTCTGAAACTACCACGAACAGCCGTTTTGATTTCTGCTTTCACAATTGCCCCGGTCATCCTAAACGTAATTCTTACATCTACGTCTGTGGTCGCTGGAGATGGGTTGAGGTTGAGTTTGTCTACATTCCAATCCCTTCCGTCGAGGGTTCGACGCAGCAATTCTGCCCCAATGAACTCTGATGCCTTACCCCGAATCATTGGTAAGACTTTCTGATCTTCCAGAATTTCCAGCAGGTTATCGCGAGGGATGTTGAAACTTCTACAGTACTCATTTATGCCACTATAGAAGTTCAAATCGTTCTGGCTAAGTTCACCCATCGTAGTTACGAATGAAAAGCTCTTGACCCTTGCTGCGAGAACTCTTAAACCCGTCCTTACTCTTCTTACCGTTTTTCTGGTCGTCGGTACGGTTGATTGTGTAGTTCCATTCGTGAGAAGTGAGTAGATCAGTCCAGTTGTAAAGGCTTTTTACGTCTGGATGATTGTCATACGTTAAAAGGAATGAAAGCCGACCATTGTTGCGCCGCAGGCAGGCCGCAAGCCTCTCATGGTCTTTGATCTCAAAAGTGCAGCTGTAAAACTTGTCCTGGTCGGCATTGTAATAGGGAGGATCAGCAAACACGAAACACCCTTCATGCAACCCGTCAATAACCTCCTCAAAATCCATTGCCGTCAATTTGACTTCTTGCAGTTTGTCGGAAACGGTTCGTAGGTGGGGCGGCCAGTTTTCAGGTCGCATCGAAAACTTGTCACCGAATCCCCAGTAGCAATTCTCTGGACGCATGATACCGCTATATGAAGTGCGATTAAGGTAGTACCATCGGAATGCGCGTTCCAGATTCGTTTTGGGCCGGTACTCATCCTTGTAGTAACCATGCAGTTCCTTGCTGGCGGGGATACCGTCAAGCAGGTCGATAAGGCCCTCCACATGGTCACGGATGCAAGTAAGAGTGTTGATAACTTCCTTGTCCAAGTCATTCAAAATGGAGAGCGAGGACTTCCTCTTCGCAAAGAAAATGGAGGCACCGCCAGCGAACGGCTCGCAATAGCTGTCATGCGGGGGCAACAAATCCAATATCTGGCGTCGTGCATAGAACTTTCCACCTGGATACCTGAACGGTGAATTCGACTTCCCTGATCTAGGGAGATGCTGCGTATCGGGGAACAGAGGTTGTGTGGTCGTCGGGGATACGGTCATACAACGTCCTCCAGATGCGCTATCGGGAACCGCTCTGAATTCGGACATCGCCATTTTACACTTTTCCTTTCATTTGCCCAAAATCGCAGAGCAAAACTTGGGCACTGGCTTCGGGTCTGAGTCGAGAATCCTCCTTGGCGGATACTGGATGACGCGTTTAGCGTGGCACTTAGTGCAGCGTTCTTCTTCGATATAGGCTGCAATGGAAGGGTGGCTCCTTGTTGTTTCTATCAACATCCAATCGTGTCTTCGATGGGCGTCTTGATCTTTCATAATTGCTCCTCTATTTGAGTTGTGCTAATCTGCCTCTTACCACAGCAGACGTAAAGTTTAGCAACATTGTTGCATGGATGAGTGGGCGCATTGCGCCCCCTTGTTGGTTGCTAAACTATGAGTGTGTCTGCTGTGGTGGCTACCATTCATCTGTGTATCCACCAAGGGGGCACCCCTATGTCGCAATCAGAAGAGCAGGCAAGCATAGAAGAATTGATCTTTGCGCTTAACGAGACGATGGTAGGCAAGTTCGATGCGTTAAACGCACGTGTCGATAGGTTAGAGTCCACGCTAACGGATGATGCCCTCGCCTTATCTGGTGTGCAAGAGGCACTCATAATGGGTCTGCAACAGCAACTGCAACCTGATCATTCTGCTGAACTATCGGATTGGTTTGACGAACCGACCAACTGGATGCTCATGCACGTGTATTCGATGCTGTGGCAACTTTCAACCCAAAGCGGAAATGACCCGAAGGCCCTTACTCAAACACTAAGTGATTCCATGAAGGATTTACTGCGTGTAAAGAAAGAACAGGTTGCTCAGAAAACAGACTAGGATACCACACACGTGGTATCCTAGTTCGTGAAAGCCCCCATAACTCAGTGGATTAAAGCGTGGCCCTCCCATGGTCAAGGTCGCAGATTCGAGTCCTGCTGGGGGGCGTTTCCTTTCTTCTCCTGTTTCTCTCCGCGTTCCCTTGGCTTGATCGCAAGGGCTTTCCTAACGCCCCTTTCCAAAGCCCTCATGTCGATTCTGCGTGCGCTTGGTTCAGGTGTCTCCTCTTCCTTCTTTTCTGGCATATTCACCTCCATGTTGTGTGAGTAATGCCATTGTACTACCCTCTTAGTCCGCTATCAACTCGTCGTAAGTGATTTGGCGGTCGAACGCACCCCGCAGCAGCATTTCCATGCGACGCATGATAGGCACCTCATCACCGCCAGCGTTAAGCCTGAATACGAACTCGTTGATATACCGCTCAAGATGCTTCTCGCTCATGTAGTGGTACACACCCTTGTAGGCCCTCTTGACGACAGCCCATATCGACTCGATGCGGTTCGTGGTTATGTCCCCGTCCGCAAACTGCCAGCCCGTGTGATTCACCGACAGGTGCTCGTACCAATTATCTAGCCTGTTATAGCCCCTGTGGTCGTCCGTGTAAACGGTCGATCCTTCTTCAACGTTCGCCAGCACGTTCGCGGTCAGCGTGTCGGTGTTGACGCTTTCTATCGGGTAGGCGATCACCCTGCCCGACTCGCGCTCCCGCAGGCCCAACACTGGAACCTTGCCCCCGTATGGCCCAGGCGGTAGCTTCTTCTTCTTGGAAAAATGCATACGATTTTTCCTGCCACCGATCCACGTTTCGTCCACTTCAACTTCACCGTTGAGAGGGGCAACCTCCACATCGCACCCTTCACGTAGCCTGTGCAGCATGAACCACGCTGATTTTTGCGTTATGCCCACCTCCTTTGCCAACTGCACGCTACTGATCCCTTTGCGCGCTGTTTCCAACATGAAAATCGCGTACAGCCACTTGTTGAGCGGGATGTGAGACCGATGGAACACGGTCCCGGTGCGCACTGTGAACCTCAGTTTGCACCACCTGCAAAAGTAGTAGCCCTTTCGCTTGAGCTTCGTCACCTGTCTGCGCTTTGGCACCTCCTTGAATTTCGTCAGAATGTCACAACCACAGTCCGGGCAGTATACGCCATTCTCCCACCTGATTTTCTCGATGTACTCCCGCGCACTGTCCTCGTCCGGGAACCTCTCAAAGAAATCGAAGACACTGATGACGCCCTCACGTTCAATCTTCGCTGGCATGTCGTTCCTCCTGTGAACGAAAAAGCCACCGCGCGATGCGGTGGCCCCAAAAGAACCTGCGTCTTTTCAGATTTTCGCTAGTGTAGCACAGATGATCGATTTTGTCAAATCGTGGCGGGCTGGCCCCGAACTGAATTTGTCAAGTTACAAAAAGCCAATCACGCCCACGAAAAAATCTGAAATAGGCAACCTCCTTTCTTGCAATTGTAGACAGACATACTATGAGTGTGGTAGTTTACGGTCTTATGGGCAAGAGAAAACGCCGCCAAAGCAATAGGAAACAGCCTCCAAAAAAGCCAGAGGTGATGACCCAACACAAAGTATCCGAAGTGACCACCTGGCTAAAGAGAATGGAGGACAACATAGAAAAGGCTGTTGAGCTTTCTCAGCAACTAACGCTCGACGCACTTACAGAAGATAACCCTCTCTTTTGGGCATTAGTTAAGCTGGCAGAAAATGCTCAAGAATCAGCCAAAAAGATTGACAAAATCAACAGGAAACTGTTCTCCGAACTTATCGAATTTGACCAAAGTGAATGGAAAGCATTGCGAGGAATGCGAGATCGATTGGCCCATAAGTTTTGGGACATTGACCCCAACATCCTGTGGGAAACAGTTTCAGTAAATTTCGTGCAACTATTACCGCTCTTGGCAACCATGTATGTCTATCAACACCCTGTAGGTCAATCAGGGGAGATAAGCCTTACAGTGAAACCGGAAACAATACTTGGCTTACCTGATTGGAAACCTGGAACTAGCGCAAAGGCTGGTCACAGTCTCGTCATGGTTGCCTTCACAAAAACTGGTGATGTTATGGTTAACAGATACGGGCATGATGGCACCAATAGATTGACAATTGGTGCCAATAGCTCTGGTAGATTAATTGTGTCCGGTTTGCCCAAACACCCACGTTAGACAACACCCTTTCAACACCAGTCTACGAGAGATGCGAGCACCATGAAACGTTACAAGAGACACGATTTGGTGCTCGTAAAACTGAACAAGAAACAGATAGAACAAGCCAAGCAGGTCAATAGGCAATATCGAGAGCAGATTACCCACGCACTGCTGTGCGGGCCATACGGTCAGATTCTTGGTTCAGAAGATCACTGTCTTAAATACTATTCCGCATGGCTTGAAGTGTTCCCGTACTTATTCGCGAAAAGAAAGAAGGTAAAGCGAGCTAAGATCACAAACTACAAGACCACATTCAATTTGGTCAATGATCTTATTGCTGCCCAGGACGCTCTCTCTGCGATATACGGAGTTCGCCCACCTCCCCCGCAACGCCCCAAGCAATCTGGTTGTTGCCTGTTCCCTTTCCGACGCAAGTAACACCCCCTAATAGGGGAAGCCCACCACATACCGTAGGCTTCCCCACGTGTTCCCTTAACGCCAACTGGACAATCGACGCTCCCCATGCTACACTGTGGCCTCTAATCGTCTGTCACAATAGGAGCCACCACCATGAGCGAACAGCACGTCGCGAAAGGGCTTAAGGGGAACGGGTGTGAAATGTTCGTCACAGCATTCGCTCTCGCGAGGCTAGTAAATCACCTAGGTAAGGAAACCGATATCAAGAAGGATTTAGATAACTTGATCTCTATAACCAAAGACCAAGAGCCTTCCCTAGGAGACTATAACACGCAAGAGCTTATTGCCATGTCAGAGACGTTTAAGGGGATGATTGACGCTTTTCAGACCCCTCCTTCACCTCATCAGACGCGGTGACCTCCTCCGATACTAACTTCTGCAACGCCCCTAATAGACTCTCCACGTGCTCTATCGGGAGAATGCCACTATCATTCTCTTTAACCTCAGACTTAACAGTAACCTTAACCATAATTGGACCTCCTAGCCCCAATCAAAAAAGCCTACCCCTATGGTAGGCTTATGTCTCACCATTTCACTTCGGGATTCAGTGTCCCGAAGTGTCCTGACTGTACAACCAAGACAAACCATGCTACCTGTGACGCTTACTCGCTTGCCATCAGGGGCCACATAGCAAGGATTCTACATGGCTGAAAACCCGAACGTCACCATGCCCCCTTTCCCCACAAGTGTGCTCAGATTCTACATTCTCAAAATGCTGTCCCTCGAAAACGAAATTATGAGTGACACGAAAGGAACTACCAATGCCCGTTGCCCCTATCCGAATCAAGGAAATCAGGATCCAGAATCTGCCAAACGCCCCTGTTCGGAAGAGACCTGTAATAGAGCACGTATGTTGCTGGCAGATAACTGTGTATTTCGACCACGGAGAGCACGCAGAAATTTCCCCCGTTGTATTTGATATTCGTCATGATCGACTATTTGCAAGTACATTACCTGAAACAATTCAATCAAAAGTGCGCGATCATTTAGCTCCATTTCTCCCCAATCTGGAAGATCAAAAAATTCAATGGTCACAGGTTCAGCCTGGGGATGAGGAAATGTAAGCCAAAGACCCCCATGCATGAAAGCCAACTCGTGCTTCCTGCCCAACCTCTTGTCCAGTTGCCCCACGAGCCATTGAACCCCTTCTTCCTTATACTTCTGTATTTCTATATCTCTTGTCACAGTAAATCACCTCACCCATTCAACCCACTCAAAAACAACCTAATGCTAAATGAAGCACAATGGCAAAGCCTCAAACCTTCACCCCTTCGGGCACGCTACCGAGGTCGCATGTGCGGCGCAGGCGGGCTTGAAGGAAACTCAGTAATCAAACCGACCAATCCCCACCCTCACCACTATATATTATAACATAACCCATAAGCATTAACTCTATACTCATACTAGTATTGCCACAGCCCACGAGACGCATTTTTTCGGGCACTCAAGTATATAGTTCCCA
>JAPOVL010000027.1 GCA_026708115.1 Chloroflexota bacterium | reverse complement strand
GGGGGGGGGGGGGTACCCCCTCCCCAGATCTGAGGACAGGACAGCTTTTCCTCCGGCAGGCAGTCGCGACAATGCCTGCCATTTTTGCTTGTTTACGGGCGACCTGATAGGTCGTTTGGACACCCACAAGACCGCAGCAGAGAGGGCAAAGTTTCGGGCGACCTGATAGGTTGCCCCCAACGGGTTCAGACATAGGTCTGTAAGGGTCAAGTCGTGTTGGGCGCGTGGGTCGCGTAGACACTGACCGTCGACTTTGACAGCCGGCTGTCCCAGCAGCAATTCGTCATAAGGGATTCCTGGCGATTGGCGTAGGTTTCGGTTTGAAGTTTGTTCGTCTTTGTGCATTTGCGGACCCCGCAAACTCGTTTTCGGAATTAAGCGCTTCGTTTGGGCAGGGCGGCCCCGTGTGTTGCTACGTCGAAGGATAGAGCAAGGCGGGGAGAAAAGGGCGACTGTATGATCGCGGGTTAGATGTAGTTCCAAGCAAGTCGTGCAAGAAAATCCAAACACAGCCGCTCGGCGGCAGCGAAAAGGTCACAGGAATGTCGCGCTCACACAAAATAATAAGCCTTCTCGTTGCATGAGCAACGCGGTTTATTAAAAAAGAGGACACAGAAGTAGGCGCAGGCAAGTCATGCAAGTTTTGCTAAAGCAACGAACTGTAGGGCTTGTCCGGTACTGTATTGTTTGCAGTTGTTTTTGCAGCCCTCACCCCCCGGCCCCTTGCCCCCTCGGTCCCCCCGCTAAGCGGGGGCGGAAATCCCACAAGGGGTGCGCGTAGGGCGCGTAGGGCGCGTAGACACCGCCCGCCGACACAGCGGGTTGGTCGCCCGTACAGTGTTCGATGTGATTGTAGGGGGAGTGTTTCGGGCGACTCAGCGAGTCGCCCCTACCGGTTTCGACGTGGATGAAGCTTGTAGGGGTTGGGGCGCGTAGGGCGCGTAGGGCGCGTAGGGCGCGTAGACACTGCCCGCCGACACAGCGGGTTGGTCGCCCGTACAGTGTTTGATGTGATTGTAGGGGGAGTGTTTCGGGCGAGCCGAGGCTCGCCCCTACGGGTTTCGAGGTAAATGAAGCTTGTAGGGGTCGGTGCGCATAGGTTGCGTGGGGCGCGTAGACACTGCCCGCCGACACTGCCCGCCGACACAGCAGGTCGCCGAGGGGCGAGTCGTTGGCGCCGTTGCGATGCGAGGCACGGGCTGTCAAGTCTTTCTGACTTGTCGTCAACGCTGGAGGGGAGGAATCCAGGATGCGAAGGCCCCGCCCGAGTTCGTGATTTGCTGCAGGTTACCGCCGTCAGCAGTCATCAAGAACAACTGATCTTCGCCATCGTAGGTTGCTGTCACGACGATGAATTTGCCGTCGGGGCTATAATTCGCGGACCAAGCGGTTCCGGGCCCCGTATAGAGCAATTCACGCTCCCGGCCGTCGACGGTCATGCTGGCGACAACGCGGCTGCCGCCGACGGCAGACACGTACAAGATGCGTTTGCCGTCCGGGCTGAAGGTGGGGGAGGCGTCACGGTTATTGTTTTCGGTAAGGAGAGTGCTTTCGTTGCTGCGCAGGTTCAACAATCGAATCTCCCAAGTCGTGGCATCGCGGACGCCTGGCCCCGAAGTAAACACGAGGGAGTCGCCGTCCGGGCTAAAGCGGGCATGGCTGTTGCGATGACCATCGCTATAGACAAGCTGCGCGTCGCTACCGTCCGGGCGCACCCGGTACAGATCGAAGCTTTGATCGCCGCGGACATCCGACGAATACACGATCCATTGGCTGTCCGGCGACCAGGCTGGCAAGCGATCCCAGACGGCATTGCGCGTGATCTGGCGCAGCTGGCCGCCCAAGACGTTGGTCACAAATATCTCGAAGTCGCCGTCCCTATCCGATTGGAAAGCGATCCAGCGCCCGTCCGGGGAAGGCTGCGGATAGGTGCTGTCGGCGATGTCCAGGGTCAGAAAGGTGTCTTGCCAGGTCTCCAGGTCCTTGGCCAAGATCTCGAAGGATGTTTCGTCTGCGTCGTCTGCCGGACGCTCCCCGAAATAGACGAGCTTGCCAGTGACGCCGTCCAGCGCCGCGTTTAGCCGAAGTCTATTGGTTGAGCCGATCGGTTGGCCGAGCCCCGCAGAAGTGGGCGCAAGCTGCGCGCGCGCGAGCGAATCGGCTTCGATTGTCGCTGCAGCAGCCGCGTTCCAGGCTTGGCGAGTTCCCCCGGCAGGATCCAGCGCAAGATCAAATGCAACGGTCGCTGGCGGGCTGTCAGCCGTCGGCTGGACTTCGGCCGCTGTGATGACGCGAACGGGCGGGGGCGCCGGCGCCTCTTCTGCGATAGATCCAAGGCCGCCAGACATAGCCACGAGCAGCAAGAGTCCAAGGCCGAGCAGAAGCCCCAATAGCGCGCATCCGACAGCGCCGCCTGCCAGCATGCCCTTCAACATGCCCGCGGGTCCGCGTCTTGGCCGCGCCCCTTCCGCGAAGGCCGCGCGCTGCAAGGGCGGCGCTTCCGCCGCTTCCGTCAGCCCATTGGCTAAGCTTGCCGGCAACTGGGGGGCAAGGTCCGGCTCCAGACCTGGACTCGAGGCCGGTTTTTCGATCGGCGGCATACTTGGTTCAGTGTCTGTTGCGTGCCCCGGGTGATCTACCGCCTTGCGCAAGGCAGCAGCCAGCGCGCTGGCAGTAGGCGGTCGCTGATCAGGTTGTTTGCTCAGGGCGCGGAGTATGACTTTGTCAACCGCAGCCGAGATGGACGTTTCAAAATCGCGCAGCGAGGGCGGAGGCGCCGTTACGTGCATCACCACGATGCCGTAGGGCGTGTCGCTCTCGAAAGGCCGGCGGCCGCAGATCATCTCGAAGAGCATGACGCCCAGCGAATAGATGTTGCTGCGGCCGTCGAGCCCCTCGCCGCGCGCTTGTTCCGGGGACATATAACTGGGCGTGCCGACGACGCCTTGCGTCGTGAGCGTGCTGCTGCGCTCGCCCAGGATACGGGCGATGCCAAAATCGGTGATGAAAGCGCCGCCGCCGTCGTCGAGCAAGATGTTGCTGGGCTTGAGATCGCGATGCAGTATGCCATTATGGTGGGCATAGTCGAGGGCGGAGGCGATCTGCTCGGCAATAGCCAGGACGCGATCGATCGAGATTTTGCCTTTGGCCAGGAGGTCTTCAACCGACCCCGACGACATATAGCGCATGACGATATAGGGCTGTCCCTCATGCTCGCCATAGTCGTAGACAGGCACGATATTGCGGTGTTCCAATTGGGCGACGATTTTGACTTCGCGCTCGAAGCGCTGCAAATACATATCGTCCTGGATGAAGTTGCTGGGCAGAAACTTGAGGGCCACATTGCGGTTCATGGATTGCTGGCGCGCCAGGTATACCGTGGCCATGCCGCCATAGCCGACCTGGCGCAAGATTTCGTAACCGTTGACTGCCTTGCCGATAAGATCTTCAGACATTGGTTTCGCCATCGCAGCATGGCTGCCGCTTTTGACTAGGACTAGCGTTCGCGTTAAACACAGTTCGCGGAGCCCATCAGATTATATGCCATGCGCTAACTGCTATCAAACTCTGAGGACAGGGCAGCGTATTTCTGGCATGCGCGCTCAAGTTAGCTAATACCTACAAAACATCGGGCATTCAAGGTCAAAATCTTGACAAGAAATGCTACAATAAGTTGAGAATTCAGCATGACGTTTGGCTCGTTGAGAGTTTTGTCATCATGAGTGACAGGACTGCTGTCAGTACAGCGCAAGCCGCGAATTTGCGTTTGCGAATCATCACGGCAAGTGTCCTCCTCCCGGTAGCGGTCGCGGCATCCCTTTTTGGCGATTTGATATTTCTGTTTTTCACATTGCCAGTCATGTGCATCGGCATGCTGGAATTCTACGTCATGGAAAAGGATACCAGGATGCAAGGCAGTTCGTTGACTGGCATCCCTACCGGTATCGCAATCGCACTGGGTTTCTATTTTGGCCAGGATCAGCTGTGGCAGATTGCCATAGCTGCCTGCGCAGTCCTGACGCTTCTTTTGGAGATATATCGCCGGCCAGCTGACTTGGTACTGGCCCTGGCGCAAGTGGGCACGACATTGTGCGGCATCATCTATATTTCCTTTCCGACAGCGTTCTTGCTCAGTCTGCGCAACATTCAACCGGACGGCTTGATGTGGCTATTTGTGGTCTTTGCCATTACCTGGGGCACCGACAGTTTCGCCTATGTCGCTGGGCGGGTTTTCGGCAAAACCAAGCTGGCGCCGCTGATTTCCCCCAATAAGACGGTGGAGGGGGCCATCGGCGGCATCCTGGGCGCCTGGATCCCGGCATTTGGCATCTTGATCGTTGCCGGCGCATTCGAGCCGATCTTGATCCCGATGATCGTTGTCGGTCCTTTCATCGCCGTAAGCGGCGACTTGTTTGAGTCGGCGCTAAAGCGGTCTTTCCGCGTCAAGGACAGTTTCGTTGAAGGGCTGAATCTATTCCCCGGGCACGGCGGGGTGCTGGATCGGATAGATGCCCTGCTTTGGGTGACAACCTGGGTCTTCCTCTATCTTCTGGTTATTGGCATCGTCTAAATGCGGGCGCCAATCATGGCGTCAGGGATATCGCGCCAAGGTGTTGCGCGTAGCCGTCGCGCTTTGCAGACTGGCGCTTGTCAAGTTATAATATGGCGCAGTCCTGGCCTGACCGATCAGGAGCGATTTGCGCGCAAGAAGTTCTTGCGCGGCCGGATCTGTGTCGGGGCTGTTGCCAGAGCGGAAGTAGGTAGTTCATGCCGAGATTCGAAAACCAGATCCTGATAAACCGCCCGGTGTTTCAGGTCTTTCAATATGTTGGCGACTTCAACAACGAAGTCCATTGGCGCAATGTGCAGGGAGTTGGCATCACGAGCGGCAATCCCATCCGCGCCGGGACGATGGTGGCCATGACGCGTCGTATCGTCGGTCGCAAGGGATTCGTGAACAGCGATGTAACCGACTTTGAGCGGAACAAGAAGATCGAACTCAAGGGTTCCTACTGGGGTTTCCCCTTCATTTCGACGATCACCTTCGAGCACCGCGGTCAACAGACCAACGTCAGGGAAACGCTTGACATCCGCACCCGCTGGATGTTCTGGTTCGGATTATTTTTCAATTTGACCTTAAAGGGCGTCCTGCAAAGAGAATTGTCAAATCTCAAGCAGGTCCTCGATTCCCATGGGGATCGCAAGTCGGGTTGAGGCGCGTCGCCGGTTGTGCTAGAAAGCGAGCGCCACAACGTCTATTCTCTTAAAGCGCTTTAGGATCGGATGCTACTGAATGTAATCAACCTTGTCTTTGTCAAACTCGTGTTGACCGCCGATACCAATTTCCAAGGCGTACTGAGCGATCAAATGCTGTGTGGAAAAATGCTGGAACAGGTTGAAGGCATAATAGGTTATGAAGGTAATGACCGCCGCGACGACGATGTCCGGCCCAATAAATCCGCCGATGGCAGTTTCAACAATCCACCTCGCGATCGCATATATGAGAAAGAGCGCGATCATAAATGCGCTCAATCGCATCGAGGGCCCGCGATGTTCGCGCGCGATGCGCATATTATGCCGGATTGCATATAGGGCCGATCTGTCACCATCCCAGGCATAGCGAGCCACACCGACAAAGTATGCCCAGCCCGCCAGAAAAATGTAGGCAATGGCCAGGATAATTGCCCCAATCGACGCAATGCTGCCCAACAGGAACGACAGCTTGGAAAAGATGCCGACGAGGAGCCAGAGCACGACGCCCAGGAAGAGCGACACGATGGCGTACCAGAGACCGGAGAGAAAGAGCCAGAAGCCCTTGCGCAGGTTTGCGCCAATCTCGATGCCGGGCATGGTATCGTAGTTGTTCATGATCGCGCGTATCACTTCGACGCTGTAGCCGCTCAGCCAGAAGCCTTCAAACACCATGACAGCCATCAATCCCAGCATGCCCAGGACGGCGCCCGAACCCGGCTCGTCAAGCTCGTTAACGCTATCCAGCGCTTCGTGGTAGCCTATCAACTGAAGGTAGGAGGACCAGTCATGCGAGCTGGCGATGAGCGCGATGCAAAAGGTGAACAGAATCGTCAAGACCAAGACGATGCTGATGACCTTGGCGCTGTTGTGGAAGGGGTATTTGAATGCGCGAGTGAAGTCCATTGTGTCTCTCTTTTCTACTACTATGCCAGTTATTTTAACACAGCCGCTCGGCGACAGCGAATTGTTCACATGAAACTCGCGCTCCCACAAAAAAACAAGCCGTTTCCATTTGCGAGCAAGCGGGTTCGTTGAAAGGAGTTACGAAGTGGCGCTGCGGCCCTTAGACAACTTCCTCCAAACGGTCATGGGCGGGCGGGGGCGCGGGCGATAGCGCCGCAATCCGCGCGTAGCGCTCGTCGGTCATGTCCACATCAAGCGCGGCCAGAGAGGCCTCCAACTGGCGCAGGTTGCGCGCGCCAATGATCGGCGCCGTAATGGCCGGATTCGCCATCACCCAGGCGACCGCCAAGGTAGCGGGATGGACGCCGCGTTCCGCCGCGTGCGCGCTGAAATCCGCAGCGGTCTGAAAGTAATCAGCCACGCCATAGCGTTTGACGTACATCTGGTTCTCGATCAGGCGTCCGGAATCGGGCCTGGCGTCGGGACTGTACTTGCCCGTTAACAGTCCGCCTCCCAAAGGGCTGTAGGGAATGACGCCGATCTGCTCTTCCAGCGCCAGCGGCAGGATCTCTACTTCGGCTTGTCGCTTGACCAGGTTGTACATGGGCTGGAGGCATTCTATGCGCGCCAGGCCTTCGTATTTGGCGATGCCCTGGGCCTTCATCACCTGCCAGGCCGACCAGTTGCTCACGGCCGGATAGAGGATCTTTCCCTGCCTAACCAGGTCGTCCAAGGCGCGCAGCGTTTCCTGGACCGGCGTATCGGCGTCGTAGTGATGCAGGAAGTAAACATCGATGCGGTCGGTCTTGAGCCGCCGCAAGCTGTCTTCGACGGCGATCTGGATATGCCGGCGGGAAGCCCCGCCCTGGTTGATGTCTGGTCCGGTACCCGAAACGACCTTGGTCGTCAGAACGATCTCGTCTCGGCAATCGGCGATCAGATCGCCCAGGATCTCCTCCGAACGACCGCCGGCATAGACATTGGCGCAGTCGAAGAAATTGATGCCGACTTCGCGGCAGCGGTTGAACATGCGCGCCGATTCAGCTTCGTCTGCGATATCGCCAAAGGACATGGTGCCAAAGCAGAGCGGCGAGACTTTCACACCAGTACGCCCAAGAACACGGTACTCCATTATTTCCAATCCTCTCAGTTCTTCGCAAGAATCGCAAAAGTGTACAGCAAAATCTACCGGCGCGGCAAGCGGCGAAGCAGCGCTTGGGGTCGCTGTTGGAGGGCGGCGAGATCAATCGTCAGCGGCCAGTTGTCCTTGCGCGACCAATTCCACCCGGCCGCCTACGCGGATGTCGATACCCGCAGCGCTCCTTTGCGCCTCCAGGTAAAGCAGCGACGGACGCCCGATCTGGTAGCCTTGCTCGGCACGCAGTTTGACCTGGTCGCCGCCCGCATATCCATATTGGACGCTATATGCGGCGATGCAGCCGCCGGCGCTGCCTGTGGCCGGATCTTCCGGCGCGCCGTAGACATCGTCCAGCACGCGAACATGGATGTCATTCTCGCCAGCAAGCGCCTCGGCACAGAAGATGGCCGGCGCAATGGCATCGTGCGGACCCAGCAAGGCGCGCAAACGATCGAGGTTCACCTGTGAACGCTTGACCGCATCCAGGGAAGTCATCGGCACAAGCACAAAGGGCAGGCCAGTTGACACCTCCTGAATGGGAAAACGGGCGTCGATATCTTCTTCTTCAACGTTGAGAATGCGCGCTAAATCGGCCGGCGCAAATCGCTGACCGAAGGAGGGCTGATTCTGTCGCATCCAGATGACGCCGTCGTCAGCAAAGGAAACCGGGATCTGCCCCGCAGCCAGGTTAATGTTCACGCGCTTTACGTCCGCCCCGATGAGTTCCCGCCGGATGACGAATGCGGTACCCAGCACCGGATGCCCGGCAAAGGGCACTTCGACCTCTGGCATGAATATTCTCACGTTGTAGCCGTCGTTTTCGGGACTGTTTGATGTGACGAAAGTGATTTCTGAAAAGTTGATTTCCTTTGCCAACTGCTGCATCAAGACCGTCGGCGGATCGCCCAGATAGACGGCCAATTGGTTGCCGGTGTATTTTCTTCCGATGGTGAAGACGTCAACGATGAAAAAGTCTATTCTCGACATGATGTCCAGCTCCGTGTCTAGGAGAGCCGCTCGGCGGCGGCGAAAAGGCCTTTCGAACGCGGGCAAAAGAGTAAGCCCGCTGGCTACATGAGCGCCGCAGTTTACGTCAACGGTTTATCCTTCCAGCGCTGCGGCGGCGGCGGATCATAGCCTTTCAGCAGACGACCGTAGTGCTGGGGACGACGTTGATGCAGCAATGGAAAGAGCGCCAGGTATTGCTCGCGCAGATCCGCTTTCAATATAGCATGGATCACTTCGTCGCCGTCGCGGCCGGCCCCCGCCAGTACTTTCCCCAGGGGATCGCAGACAAAGCTGCTGCCATAGAAGGTCACGGCATTCTCGTGGCCGACGCGATTGCAGGCGGCAACAAAGACGCCGTTGGCAACGGCATGACCGCGCATGACAGTTTGCCAGGCATCGGCGGAATCGAAGTCGTCCGCGGTTGGTTCCGATCCGATGGCGGTTGGATAGGCAATCAGCTCAGCCCCTTCCAGGGCATAGATGCGCGCCAATTCGGGAAACCACTGGTCGTAGCAAGTAGGCGCCGCCAGCTTGACCGTTTGCAGGTCGTGCACGGGAAACGCGTCCGCTCCCCCGAAATAGTCCGTCTCGTGGTAGCCCTCGCCCGAGGGTATGTGCATCTTGCGCGTGTAGTGCGCCAGTTTTCCGTCGGGCCCGTGAACCGTAGCCGTATCCCAGAAGCGCCCGGATTCGTCCCGCTCAAACAGGCTGCCGATGATGGTGAGGCCGCGCTCGCGCGCCAGTGCGCCGAAGAACTGTTCGGAGGCGCCGCCCGGCAAGGGCTCTGCCCAAGTAAAGCCCTCGCCGCCGCGCACTCCGGGGAAATAGGGCAGGATGGTAAACTCCGGCATGCAAATCAAATCGGCGCCAGTCTGCGCGGCTTCCGCTACCAGAGACCGATACAGCGCTTTGGTCGTCTCTTGCTCGCCGGTCCAGTGACCCTGGACCAGCGCGATATGAATGTCTTTCATGCCACCCACCTGTTTATGTATATCGCGGCGCTCATGCGACAAAGTAGATGACTTATTTGCGTGAGCGCGGTAGACCTTTTCGCCGCCGCCGAGCGGCTCATCCGCCGGCAATGATCTCGCCGGCGGCGCGCTGACCCGTGAAGTAGGCGCCATGCACCATCGCCGTGAGATGATGCGGCGCGCTGGCTTCCCCAGCCCAATAGATTGGCGGGGTGGGCATGGCCAACTTCTCACGCGCGCTATAGTGCCCGGGCAAGCAAACGCTGTACCCGCCGCGGGCAAATTCGTCCTCGGGCCAATTAATCCAGCGCGCTTTGAGATATTGCAGATCAGGTTGACTGATCTCTCGGCGCAAGGTATCCAGGCCCTTTTGCAGGGCCGCCCCCTCGCCCAATTCCAGCATCTCGCGGGCATAATCGCCGGTGAAGAAGGCGGTCCAGACGGTATCCCCGTCTTCTCGCCCCAGCGATGGCGACCACCACATGGGCGGATTGTCCTTGGCATAGATGGCGCCTATCGAGCGATCGAGGATCGGTCCAGCAAATTGGTAGACCATCTTCATGACCGGTCCCATCTGCAAACCAGCCAGCGCTTCCCGCTTCGACCGGGGCAGCGCGGGATGGAATTTGACCGCGCCCGCTTTCAATACGCCCACCGGCAAGGTCAAGACGGCGACATCAGCCGCGACGGTCTCGCCCTCGGCGGTGCTGACAGCGATTGCATCGGACCAGTTGATCCTGCTTACAACCTTGTTCAGGCGGATATCCAAGCCTGCGGCCAGTTCCCGGTAGTATGAATCATAGCCATCCAGGATGCGATAGTCGCTGTAGTCGTCTTGGCCGTCGCTGTCCTTGAAGAGATGGGCATGGGCTTTGGCGTTGAGATAAGTCATGCTGTCGCCTTCGGCGTTGGCAAAGGAGCGCTGGACATAGCGCAATTGCAGATCCGAAAAACCGATGCGTTTCAGGTAGGTGGCCAGGTTTTCTTCGTCAATCGGCTCGGGCACGTCGCCAAGGTCCCATGAGCGCGTCAGGTCCAGTTCCGGGGACAGCCGCCGCGCCTGCCCCATGGTCAGCCAAGCGCCATCTTCGGTGCGGATCATCGAATCCGCAGTCTTGTTCCAATGCCAGGTGGCGAGGCCCAGCTTGCGCACCCATTCCCAGGTATTCACCTCTGCCGATCGCCCATGTATCAACTCGGCGCCGAATTCCACCGGGATATCGGCGAAGTCGCGGCTGGTCCAAACCCGGCCGCCGATACGATCGCGGCCCTCCAAAACGACGACTTCAATTCCCGCGCTTTTGAGATGATAGGCGGCCGACAGTCCCGCGATGCCCGCGCCGATGACGATCGCTTTCATTTGGCTGCGGCTCCGGCCTGGTAGTCGGGATTATCCCAGATCATCAGCAGGCCGGCATCGCCCGCCGCCGGCTCGTCAAGATAGTCGGTGACAACATAGTCGACGCGGAAACCGCGATTCATTTGCATGGTCACCGTCGGATCGCTGAGTTGGCGCCCCATGACTTTTTCGCCGTAGGCGATCACATCCATCTCGTCAGCGTAGCGGGCATAGCCCATCAGCATACCTACCGCGTACCATCCAGACAAGTTCAGCGATCGCGCCAACTGAAAGCGCGCCTGATAGAGCTTGGTGCCGATGCCGCGGCCCTGATAGTGGGGACGTACAGCCATCTCGACGCCGTAGAGCCAGGACCCGGCCGGTTCATGGGCGCTTATGTCCAGATCGCCAATGGCCGCCATCCAGCTCAAAGCCCTTTCGCTGGGCGGGCGCGAGGTGCGCATGGTCGCGGCCATGCCCACGACTTTGCCGCCAGCGATTGTGGCCGAAAACTGTCCGGCTGGAAATCGCTCGATCTGCCCGCGTACATGCGCTGGCGTCATGCAGTCGTCACAGGCCTCGCCTGGTCCGACGCCAAATGCCTCGCGCACTGTTTCGCTGACACCGACAGCGTGTTTTGGCAAGGTGTTGTGGATTCGCAGGTTGCTTACGGGGTTGTTCGCCATGTAGCCAACCTTAGCGCAAAGCCGCAAGATAAGCTAGAATCAGGCTCGCTTAGGGCTCTGGGATTCCAGTCCAGTGAAAGTCCCGACAAGCCGTCTTATATAAGAAAAATTAATAGAGGTCCTGTTCACAAAAGTAGGCGCCATGACAAGCTGGCTTGCGCGGAAACGAGAGAGCGGATTGCTGCTGGCGATTCCCACGATTGCCTGGTTGCTGATTCTCTTTGTCCTGCCGCTGGTCATCGTCTTGATTGTCAGCTTCATGTCGCGCGGGCGTGGCGGCGTCGCCATCATGCCTTTCACTATTGAGCATTATCAGCGTACCTTCGGCATCTTCTCCATCATTCTTTGGCGATCAATCGGCCTGGCGGCCCTGACCACCGTTGTCTGCCTGGTGATAGGCTATCCGCTGGCCTTTTTCATCAGCACGCGCCGCAACCGTCTCTTTCAGCAAGTCACATTGTTTCTGGTCATCTTGCCTTTTTGGACGAACTTCTTGATCCGGACCTACGCCTGGCGCATCCTGCTCGGCGATGAAGGCACGATTAACGGTTTCTTGACGAGCCTGGGATTGATTGAAGAGCCGATGAAGATGCTGAATACGCAGTTTGCCGTCGTGGTGGGGCTGGTATACGGCTTTTTGCCCTTCATGGTGCTGCCGATATACGCCTCGGTCGAGCGCTTCAACTTTCGCTATGTCGATGCCGCGCAGGACCTGGGCGCAAATGACTTGCGCACCTTCCTTCGCGTAGTCTTGCCGCTGACCTTGCCGGGCGTGCTGGCTGGCTGCGCGCTGGTCTTCATTCCATCCGTGGGGGCTTTTGTCACGCCCGACTTGCTCGGCGGCACCAAAGGACTGATGATCGGCAATTTGATCAATAATCAGTTCGGCGGCTCCGGCAATATGCCGCTGGGCTCGGCGCTGTCAATCGTCATGATGGCGCTGGTGATGCTGTCGCTGGTTGTTTACCTGCTCGCCAATCGTCGGGATCGGGGCTCCTAGCCGTGTTGCGCGCAAATCAGCAACTGATAAACGAACATGCCATGAGCCGGAACCGATTTCTGCGCCGCCTTGGCATGGTCGGGCTGTGGCTGAACCCGGTGTTTTCATATTTCTTCTTGTGGGCGCCGATCCTGGTTCTGGTGCTGTTCTCCTTCAATCAGAGCCGGTCCGTCGCTTCCTTCACCGGCTTCACTTTCAAATGGTACGGCAATATCTTGAACAACATGATGGGCGCGGAATCGGCTTTTTCCACTGAGCTGATGCTGAACGCCTTCCGCAACAGCCTCTTCGTCGGCAGCATTGCTACCGCGATTGCGACCGTGCTGGGCACGATGATCGCGTTGAGCATGGCGCGCGGCACCTATCCGGGCAAACGGCTCCTGGATGCCCTGCTCTTTTTCCCGGTCGTCATCCCAGAGATCACGCAGGCCATCTCACTGGCGATCTTTTTCAAGGTCGTGTTCGACTGGTTCGCGCTGATGAGCGGCGAGCGCATCTTCCCCGGCTTCCATACCATTATCGCCGCCCATGTGACCTTCAACATATCCTACGTGGCGATTGTGGTGCGGGCGCGCCTGGCCGATATGAACCCGCAGTTGGAAGAAGCCGCCAACGACCTGGGCGCCAACCCCTGGCAGACCTTTTGGCGCGTGACCTTCCCGCTGATTTTGCCGGGCGTCATTTCGGGCGCGCTGCTGGCCTTCACGCTTTCGCTGGATGACTTTGTCATCACTTTTTTCACTTCTGGCGTTGGCACCACGACGCTGCCGGTCTTCGTCTACGGCCTGCTCAAGCTGACGGTCACGCCCGAAGTCAACGCGATATCGACAATCATGATGGTCTTGAGTACGCTATTTATAGGCATATCGCTTGCAATACAGGGGCGGGCTGTGCCCCGCGCCTGATCATTGCTGGCCGCAGGCAGTGCCGGGGCGCGCCGCGTCCCGAAGATAGACTTTATCGTTTAGAGGAATCGGAGGAGAGACTCATGAAGAAAACTGGACTTTTGCTCATTGTTTTGCTGCTCGCGCTGCCGATCGTCGCCGCCGACAGCCATGAATATGAAGCCTGGACCTGCCCCGAAGGGTTCGAAGGACAGACGCTTAGCATTTTCAATTGGTCGACCTATATCGCCGAAGATACCGTCCCCAACTTCGAAGAGGCTTGCGGCGTCACCGTGAATTACGACATCTACGAGAGCAATGAAGACATGCTCGCCCGCATCCGCCAGGGCAATCCGGGTTACGACCTGGTCGTGCCCAGCGGCGGCACAGTTCAGCGGATGGCGGAAGAGGGCTTGCTCGTCCCGCTGGATCTGGACCGGATACCCAACGTAGCGAACGTCATCCCCAGTTTCCTCAATCCCGCCTTTGACCCCGACAACAGCTATTCCCTGCCCTACCAATGGGGGACGCTGGGCATCGGCTATCGCACGGAAGCATTCCCCGATGGCATCACGTCTTGGGAGCAAGTCTGGAACCACGATGGCAGCGTGGCCTGGATTGACGACCGCCAAGCCATGTTTGGCATCGCGCTGACCATTCTGGGCTACGATCCCAACTCCACGGACCCGGACGAGATTAATGAAGCGCGCGATTATCTGATCGAAAAGGGCGGCAACGTGGTCACGGTCGCCGGCGATGACGGACAGGTCCTGCTGGAGCGCGGCGAAGTGGATGTCGCCGTCGAATACAGCGGCGATATTTCGCAGATCATGTGGGACTGCGAATGCGACGACTACGCCTATGCCATCCCGCAGGAAGCGGGCAACGTCTGGTTCGACAATATGTCGATCCCGGTAGACGCGCCCAATCCCGATTTGGCCATGGTCTTCATCGACTACATACTCGATGCCAAGGTGGGCGCTGACTTGACCAATTACATCGCCTACGCTTCGCCCAACCAGGCTTCCATCGACAGCGGCTTCATCGACGAAGAGATTCTGAACGATCCCAGCGTCTTCCCGCCCGAGGAACAGTTGGCGAATCTCTTTGCCATCATCGATGTGGGCGCCGAAGCCGAAGAACTCTATAACAACGCCTGGGACGAACTGCTGATCTTCCTGGGTCAATAAGCGTCAGAACGCGCAGGGCAGGAGAACCTTTGACCGGTTCTCCTGCCTACAAGGCTTGTCCGGTACTGGGTCATGCTGACGTGCTTTTTTCACCCCTCACCCCCCGGCCCCCTCTCCCACAAGGGGAGAGGGGGAGCTAAGCTTGGCGGATTTCGTAATAATTTGTTGATTTTCGCAATGATCGCCACCTATTTTGTATTGTTTCGGTGCTGTTCCTGTAATCTATTCGTATGATATGTAGCAGCGAATAAGTCTTACAGAGCTCTCGCATGTCGACCTACGACGTAGAATTGACCGACATCGTCAAAGAGTTTGAGTCCGGCGGCGCGATCGTGCGCGCGGTCGACCATGTTAGCGTGCAGATCGCCGACGGCGAGTTCTTCGCTTTGCTGGGCCCCAGCGGCTGCGGCAAAACCACGACCCTGCGCTTGATAGCCGGTTTCGAGCAGCCGACGGCCGGGCATATTTTGATCCGCGGCCGGGCCATGGAAGGCATCCCGGCTTACCATCGTCCGGTCAACACGGTTTTCCAGGACTACGCGCTCTTCCCGCATCTGACGGTCGCACAGAACATCATGTTTGGCCTGCAGATGGAAGGCGTGAACAAAAAGGACGCGCGCAAGCGGGCCGAGGAAGCGCTGGAGATGGTGCGTTTGCCGGGGGTGGGCAAGCGCAAGCCGCATCAGCTGTCGGGCGGCCAACAGCAGCGGGTGGCGCTGGCGCGGGCCCTGGTCAAGCAGCCAGCGGTCCTGCTGCTGGACGAACCGCTGGGCGCGCTCGATCTGAAGCTGCGCAAGAATATGCAGTACGAACTCAAGGCCCTGCAGCGCGATGTCGGCATTACCTTCATTTATGTGACCCACGACCAGGAAGAAGCCATCACCATGGCCGATCGCATCGCGGTCATGAACGAGGGCAAGATGCTGCAAGTGGGCAGGCCGGAAGAGATTTACGAGCGCCCGGGCAGGCGCTTCGTGGCGGATTTCATCGGCGAGACGAACTTCATCCCG
Source organism: Chloroflexota bacterium (assembly GCA_026708115.1). Classification (GTDB taxonomy): domain Bacteria; phylum Chloroflexota; class Anaerolineae; order Aggregatilineales; family Phototrophicaceae; genus UBA6055. Next base: position 84,861 of record JAPOVL010000027.1, on the reverse strand, counting down.
GCCACCCTGCTCGGCCGCGATGCCGGGGGTCAGGGCAGGGTGCAACTGCCCACCGGCGATGTCATCACCGCGCTATTATCCGATGCCCTGGAAGCGGCCAGCGGCGCGGTGACCCTGGCGCTGCGGCCGGAACGGATCGGCATATCAGCCCAGCTGGGGTCCGACGATGCCGAAGACAGCGACATAACCATCCTCGACGCCATTCTGGTTGACAGCCAGTACATCGGCACGGATACACGCTACACGCTGCGCATCGCCGAGGATACCGATCTGGTCGCGCGCGTGCAGAACGTAGACGGGGGTGACAAGGCTGCGCTGGAGACCGGGCAGGCCGTGAAAATCAGCTGGCGCCTGTCCAGCACCACCGTGCTCGACCATTAAACGTGGCTTGACTCTTGGGCCATCGCAATCCCGCAGATAGCAAGCCGCCCCGATTGATGTTAATATCATAGTAATGAGATTTGTCCTTCAGTAGTCTGGTGATGATCGAATCAGCCCGCGTTGAATCTCGTGATTGCGCTTGCAAAAGCTGCGTCTGCCAGAAGCCGGTAGACGCCAAGACCGGTTTCGAAATATCCGACGACTTTCAGCGCTTCAATCAGAAATACGACATGTTCAACCGAGCCGTTTGGGATGACACCGTTCGCTCCGAACGTTCGCAGAAGTTCTTCGAATCTTACTTCACCGACTTGGCGGAATTCCGCAAGGTGGAGGGTTTTCAGCACCGCGACTACGCCCTGCGCAACGCCGCCTGGTACATAGCCGACTTCACTGCCGACCTGCTGGAGATGTCCGGGGACCGCAAGGAGGGCTTCCTCGATACCTACACCATGTTTCGCGAGGGCGCTACGAGAAAAATCGAGGGCAGCGCCGAAGAAAACACGGCCGAACTCAAGCGCGCTGGCAAGTTTTTGGGCGCGGATGCCATCGGCGTCTGCGACTATGACGAACGCTGGGTCTACACGCACAATTACAGCCGCCAGAAACTGACCGACAAAGCCATGGACTTGCCAGAAGGCATGTCAAGCGTGGTGGTGATCGTCAATGAAATGCACCACCAGACCATCCGCACCGTGCCGTCGGCCTTGAGCGGCGCCGCCACCGGCCAAGGATACAGCCGCGATATCATCGCTGTGCTGTCGATCACGCAGTACATTCGCAATCTCGGCTACCGGGCCGTCGCCAGTCTCAACGACACAGCGCTGTCAATCCCGCTGGCGGTACAAGCGGGACTGGGACAATACGGCCGGCATGGTCTGCTCATCACGCCGGAATTTGGCCCGCGGGTGCGCATCGCCAAGGTGTTCACGGACCTGCCGCTGAATGCCGACGAACCTATCGACTTCGGCGTGACCGAGACCTGCAATACCTGCCGGCGCTGCAGCGTCGCCTGCCCGGTCAAGGCGATCCCGTTCGACGAGCCCGGCTTCATAAACGACAACATATCACATATAAAGGGCGTCAGGAAGTGGACCATCGACGCCAAGAAGTGCTTCAAATTTTGGGCCAATCAAGGTACTGATTGTTCGATTTGCATCCGCGTCTGCCCGTACAACAAGGATTTCAGCAAGGCCTTCAACCGTCTCCTGCGTTGGATGCTGAGCAATCGCTGGCGTCGGCTGGCGCTCTGGCTCGATGGCAAGCTCAAATACGGCCAGCGGCGCACCGCCGGCTGGTGGTGGCGCCAGCCCAGCGCATGAGTCCAGGCGCGAGACCGCTATGACGGAGTCGATGATCGCAAACGCGGAATCAATTCTCCTCTACCGGATGCGCGATGCATATGTCAGCCGGAATCAGTCCGCGCTTTTTCACATCCTTCACGGACTAGCGCGGGCATATTGGTCAAACGGTTTCGCTGAGGCCGCGGCGGAAAATCTGGCTTTCCTTTTGCTGCAAGATGATTTGCCTCCCGATCTGCGTGAATCGGCGGAAGAACTTTTAGCCGACATCGAAGGCCGAGTCTGTCCGCGCATTATCCTCGACGCGCGCACCTTCGCGGCAGAGATGGACCTGCAGGGCATGGTCGAGTATCTGCTCGAGGACAACGTAAACTAAGGCGCTGTCCGTGTCAAAACCGGGCACATCATGTCGCTTGACCCGCAATTGACCTCTCTGCTAACCTGACACAAGTTTAGACAGCAGGACCTAGGGCCTTCACATTGAAACAGATCCTATCCTGGTTTGATCATCGCGCCCTGCGCTGGACGGCGGCAATTGTCTGGTCCGTCTGGATCACAATCTTGCTGATACAGCCGGAAGCCGATCCCATCATCAATCTGGGCCTCCCCAGCGGACCGCAAACTTTCCTGCGTGAACTGTTTTTCACCTGCATGCATGTGCTGGCATTCGCGATTACTTGCGCGCTCTGGCAGTGGGCTCTGTCCGCCTCAATGCAGATTCGCGCCAGCATCGCGCTCGCCTGTATCATAGCAATCGTCCTGGGCGCGAGCACCGAGTACCTGCAAACTTTGTCCCCGGATCGTTATCCGTCCTGGACCGATCTGATCGCCGATTGCTACGGGTCGCTGCAGGCGGCCTGGTTCATCTGGCGGCGAAGTGCTGATCATCGGCGAGACAAGGGCAAGCAAGCGCAATCGCCTTGAATGCCGCGCTTGCCTTCGGCCTGATTGAGCGCAGCTGGCGTCCCGTGATAAGATGGAGATGTGAAGCATTTTGGGGGGAATTGTGCCATGAAGAAGATGCTATTGCTCTTCCTGCTGGCGCTTGCCGTCACGGGCGGCCACATCGCCAAGTCGCAATCATCCAATCCCGACATTTACGCCTACCAGAATGGCGATCTTTGGCGCTATAACCTGAGCGCCAGTACGGCTATGCCACTCACTCAATCCGGCTATAACGGCGGGCCGGTGCTTTCGCCCGACGGCCGCTCGATCGCCTTCCTGGAAGCGGCGCCTTCATTTGTCGCCGACTTCCACGCCGGCGCCGCCAGCCAGACCGCCGGCACGCCGCCGGCAGATATTTGGATCCTGGATATTGCCGGTCAGAACCTCAGAAAAATTGCCAACCAGCGTGGCGCTAGCAGCGCCGGCTATCTGCGCTCGATACCGGCCTGGTCGCCCGACAGCCGCCAACTGGCCTGGCTGCAGATCGACACCCTGGTCCAATCCCTGGAGGGGGCGTCCTTGCTGGTCTACAGCCTGGATACGGGCGCGACCGCGATGCTCGCCGGCGATGTCAATCTCGGTTACCAGGAAAGCAACATTCGTATCCCGGACCTGCGCTGGGGCGCGGGAGGCATCGCTCGCCTGTTTTTCGCCTACCTGTACGGCAATCAAAGTCCCTTCACATTCCTGGAGGTATTCAATCCGAGCGATGGAAGTCGAAGGCAGTTCAACCTGGAACTGACGCCGGACGCAGCCGACCTAGCCATTAATTTCATGTGGGCCGATCACCTGGGTCAAGACGTTCTGCTATTGCGGATACAGGATCGTTGGGAAGTGCTGAATCCGCTGGATGGATCGCGTTCTCGCCTGATCGACGCCCCCCGTCTGAAAAACCGATTCGTCAGCGGCGCCTTGGAACTGATTCCGACGGCTGTTGCGAATGCGCGCGGCGGATGGGAAATTCACTGGCGGGCAGTGACCGGGGGCCAGCTCTACGATACCGGCTACATCAGCCGAGACCTCGACGCCAATCGCCAGCCAGCGCTTTCCAGCGACGGATCGCAAATGGCTTGGCACACTGGAGAACGCGTGAGCACCTGGCGCCCGGGTATGTTGACGGACGCCAGAGCGCTAACCAGCGATGCAGCCGCATACAATGCCTTCCCGATACCGGGACCTGTTAGCCTGGTGTGGGCGCCGATGGAATGGGCGACCACCGGGGTCGTGGCAGCGGCCCAAGCCGCGCCGGCATCCGAAGGCAACCCGGGCCTCTGCGCCCTGGCGCCGCAATTGAGCGCGGGCCAGCAAGCGGTCGTCAGCCCCGGCCTGGCAAACAGAGTCCGCGCGGCAGCCAGCCTCAATGCCGAGGTAGTCGGCAGGATACAAGCCGGTGAAGTCCTTACGATTGTTCAGGGCCCGGTCTGCTCCGGCGGATACTACTGGTATTCGGTCCAAGGCGCGGGCCTTGCCGGCTGGACGGTCGAAGGCATCGACGGCGATTATTGGCTGCTCTACCACATCGACTGCGCCAACAGCCCGCCAATTCGTCTGGGCAAGGGTATGATCGGCACGGTTTCGGCGGGAGAAGCGAACAATATCCGCGACGGCGCGGGTACCTCAGGCAGCGCCATCGTGGGCAGGATGCCCGCCGGGGCAAATTTCCACATCTCCGGTTATCCGGCATGCGACGCCGAAGGAATGCGCTGGTTCCCCATCCAGTACAACCAGGTTGAGGGATGGACAGCCGCGGGACAAGGCGCCGAATACTGGATTGAGCCGGCGCCAAGCCAGGCGACGGGTTAGGCCCTTCAATTGGGCATTTGCCCGGTCGGGGCTTAGTCGGCCTCGAAATCTGGATTATCCCATACGATAAGCGTGGCCCAATTGTCCGAAGCGGCGTCTTCAATGTAATCTTGCAGCAATCCACGCACGACAAAGCCTCGGCCCAACTGAAACGACAGCGTGCTGTCATGCAATTCGCCCGCTATCACGCGATCAACGTATTGCTGTACCGTGATATGATCCTTGTAATCCGCGAAACCGGGGATGAGGCCGCCGGCGACGATGCCCTTGCGGTTGAGCCTTTGCACGACCGCTTTGCGCGCCGCGTACAAGCTGGAGCCGATGCCGCGCCTGCGATAATCCGGATGGACGCTGATGTCCCCGCCGTAATACCAATCGCCCCAGGGATCGTGATGGCTGTAGCTGCCGCCAGCGATGATCTCCTGGAAACTGTGCTGAGCCTGGTCGAAGTCGAAATCTATCAGGAAGCCCGAACCCAATCCCACCACGCGGTCGCCGGCCAGCGCCACGAAGTTGCCCTCGGGAAAAAGGCGGCAGTGCTTGAGAAAATGCGCCTCGCACATCAACTCCTCAGCCGCGAGCGTGGGAAAGCAATCTCGTTGCAGTTGTTCCAGCGCTTGGGCATATTTTGGCTTGATTGTGTCGATCCTGATTGAGTCGCCCGGCATCTGATCCTACCGTCACTATTCGTCGAACTGCGAAGACAAGCTAGTGTAGACGCGCATCCGCGCTACCGTCAACGCTTTTAGCCGGCGCCAGCCGAGCAATGGTCCCAATGGACTGCAATGGACATAGGATTCTGGCGTCGTATCACGTAGGATATGGCAGGGATCGAAACAATAAAGTGAGGCATCGATATGGCAAGGAACGGATACAAGCAGAACGGGAGCGAGACGGGCACGGACAAGGTCAAGCGCGGTTTGGCGCAGATGCTCAAGGGCGGCGTCATCATGGATGTCGTCACCCCTGAACAAGCCAGGATCGCCGAAGATGCCGGCGCCTGCGCGGTGATGGCTTTGGAGCGCGTACCGGCCGATATCCGCGTCCAGGGCGGCGTCGCGCGCATGAGCGACCCCGATATGATCGAAGGCATCATCAGTGCCGTCAGCATCCCGGTCATGGCCAAAGCCCGCATCGGACACTTCGTCGAAGCGCAGATCCTGGAAGCGCTTGGCGTCGATTACATTGACGAGAGCGAAGTGCTAACCCCGGCCGATGAAGAACACCACATCAACAAATGGCAATTCACCGTCCCCTTCGTTTGCGGCTGCCGCAACCTGGGCGAAGCCTTGCGTCGGATAAACGAAGGCGCGGCCATGATGCGCACCAAAGGCGAGGCGGGCACGGGCGATGTCGTGGAAGCGGTGCGGCACGCGCGTTCGGTCAATGGCGAGATCCGCCGCCTAAGCTGTATGGACGAAGACGAAATGTACAGCTATGCCAAGGACATCCGCGCGCCCTTCCATCTGGTCAAGGAAACTGCTGAGCTGGGACGCCTGCCGGTCGTCAATTTCGCCGCCGGTGGCGTCGCCACGCCCGCCGATGCCGCGCTGATGATGCAGCTGGGCGTCGATGGCGTATTCGTCGGCAGCGGCATCTTCAAGAGCGGCAATCCGGAACAACGCGCCAGGGCAATCGTCAAAGCCGTCACCCATTTCGAAGACGCTAAGATTCTGGCCGACGTCAGCCGCAATCTCGGCGAGGCCATGGTCGGCATCAACGTGACGCCCGAAGAAGTGATCCTGGGCAAACGCGGCTGGTAAGCTCCGCGCGTCTCCGGCAATTGCCACAGCAGCGCAATTTAGAGATTAAGCGCGCCCCTGTCTTGAGAACTTGACAGGGGCCTTTGTTTATGAATTGAGTTCCTTGCCGCCATCTAGCCGTGATCCGATGTGGAGACAGCGCAATTGATGGCTTGTTCCAACTTTTGAGCATTGTTGACAATCGCATAGCAGCGCGATATATTCCCCAGAACAATTCGTGGAGAGTCCAGGCGTGCATGCCAGGCTGTTGATACACAGGGCCTCCCGAATTTGCTTTGTTTTACAGAATGGTTAAGGAGCCAGAAAATGCTTCAAAAGAAAGTCACCCTTTTAGCTGCAATCGCACTGGTATTGATCCTCATCCCCGCCAGTTCGGCGGATGTTGAATGGACCGGCGCCTTTGTTCTGGGCAGTTGCTGCGAACCCAATTCTTTGGATCCGGCCGCGATGGGCATCTCGCAAACCGAGGGCTACGTCATCAACGCCATGTACGAGGGACTCACGCAATATTCGCGCGAGGGGGAGATCGTGCCGCGCCTGGCGACGAGTTGGGAGATATCCGACGACGCTTTGACTTATACGCTTTCGATACGGGAGGGCGTGCAGTTCCACGACGGCTCGACCCTGGATGCCGAAGCCGTCAAATTATCGCTCGATCGGCACAAGGCGCTGGGCCTGGGCAATCTGGGGTTCATCCTCGCGCCCGTCGCTTCTGTCACGGTCGTCGACGACATGACCGTCGCCATTCAGTTGAACTCGGCGGACTTCCAATTCTGGGCCGGCCTGCCGCATATCAAGATCCTCAGCGCCCAGGCGCTGGCCGAGCACGATATGGACGGTGACATGGCCGGTGAATTCTTCCGCGAAAACGCGGTAGGAACAGGTCCTTATCAATTGGTGCGCTGGGACCCCGGTCGCCAGACCGAGATGGAAGCCTTCCCGGATTACTGGGGCGGTTGGGAAGGGCCCCATATCGAGCGCTTCATTGCCCGTTATGGCCTGGATTACACCACGCGCCTGCTGCTGATGGAAGACGGCGAAGTGCATTTGATCGATTGGGCGGGCCTCTCCGATGTGCGCCGCGCCGCTACCAGTTCCGCCATCCACCTGAACTTCGGCAATCCGCTGCAAGGCTTCTACCACTTCATGAAGCAAGACGGCCCCCTGGCGAACAAGCAAGTGCGTCAGGCGCTGTTGCACGCCTATCCCTACCATGCCATGATCGAGGTCATGGGCGGCTTCGCCGTTCCCCTGACATCGCCGGCGCTGGCCGGGACGATCGGACATTGCGATGTCTTCGAGCCGGTGCAAGATCTTGACAAAGCGCGCGAATTGCTGGCCGAAGCCGGCTATGCAGATGGCTTCAGCGTACGGCAAGCTTATCGCCACGCCAACGAACCGCGCCGCTTCGCCGCCGTGCTCTTCCAGGAAGCCCTGGCTGAACTGAATATTGAAGTGATGTTGGACGACATCCCCTGGGGCACCTTCATCGACGCGCAGCGCAACTTCGATACCGCCTACGATATGAGCAGCCACTGGCTCAATATCCCGATTCCCTATGCCGGGGAGATGCTCTTCCGGCTTAATCACTCGGCGCTGATAGACACTGGCACGGGCAACTGGGCCTGGTACAGCAATCCAGCATTTGACGCCCTGTTGGAAGAAGCGCCGACGCTGGCTCCTGGCGACCCGCGGATCGACGAATTGCTCTGCGAGGCGCAGCAAATCCTGATTGACGAAGCGGTCGTAATCCCGGTCATGCTGTCGCAATACATCGACTTGACGCACTCCTCAGTGCGCGGCTACCAGTACGATCCCTATGGCTTCCCGGGCGATTTGCATCCCTATGATATCTGGTTGGAAGGCTAGCCATCCGGGCGCAAGGGCAGCTAACGCGGAACGCGGTTCGCTGAGCGGGCTGCGTTCTGCCCTTTTACGATTCCCATGGGCAGGTTAATACTTGAACGCCTCCTGACGCTGGTTCTCAAGCTCTTTGGCATGGCGGTGATACTCTTCGTCGTCACGCAAGTCTTGCCTGCCGATCCCGCTGCCGTCGCGGCCGGCACCAACGCGCGCCCGGAGCAAATCGAAAGAATTCGCGCCGAATTGGGCCTGGACAGGCCCTTCCACGAGCAATTCATCACCTACATTTCCGGATTGGCTCGCGGCGACCTGGGCAAGTCGCTGTTGACGAGACGGGCCGTCAGCGACGATTTGCGTTTGCGCTTCCCGGCGACAGCGGAACTAGCGATCTTCTCCGGCGTGGTCATCGTCATTCTGGGCATCTCGATGGGCATCCTGGCGGCAGTTAACGCGGGGAGAGCGCCCGATATGCTTATCCGCATGCTGGTTGTCGTGGGCATGGGCATACCGCCATTTGTCCTGGCGCTCTTCCTGCAACTCATCTTCGCCAAGTCGCTGGACTGGTTCCCGCTGGAAGGGCGCTTGCCGACCTTGATAGCGCCGCCGCCTCACGTGACCGGGTTTTATACCATCGACAGCTTGCTGGCCGGTCAATGGGATGTCTTCTGGTCGAGCGTCCAGCATTTGGTTTTGCCGGTCGCGGCGCTATCTCTGGGACGGCTTGCGGTTGGCGCGCGTTTCACCCGCAGCGGCATGCTAGAGACGCTCTCGCAGCCTTATGTGCGCACGGCACGCGCCAAGGGCTTGAACGAGAAGCGCGTCATTCTCCGTCATGCCTTCCGCAATGCGCTGATTCCTGTCGTCACCATGTTGGGCATCCAGATCGGGTTTCTCTTGAGTGGCGCGGTCCTGGTTGAAGTGGTCTTCACCTGGCCAGGACTGGGACGCTATGCCGTCGAGTCGGTGGTCTCCTTCGACTTTTACGCCGTCATAGGCGCGGCATTGGTCATCGCGGTGATATTTGTGGTATCGAATACGATAGTGGACTTGCTCTATGTTCAGTTGGATCCGCGCATTCAGCATCAGTAGCGACCTCGCGCGAATAAGGACGCCCTATGGGATACGAGCTTGGCTTTGACATTGGCGGTACTTTTACCGATTTTGCTTTGCTCGATACAGACAGTGGAAAGCTCGATATCTTCAAGGTATTGACGACTCCGGATCATCCCGAAGCCGCCGCATTGCGCGGTTTGGGAGAGCTGCTGAAAGCATCCGGCCTGAGCCACGATCAGCTGCTCAACTTGTTTCATGCCACGACCCTGGTGGCAAACTCGCTCATTCAGCATCGCGGCGCCTTGGTCGGTTTGTTGACAAGCGCAGGCTTCCGTGACATTTTGGAAATGAGAACGGAGCAGCGCTACGCCATTTATGATCTGTTCCTGCAATATCCCCCTCCGCTCAGCCCGCGCTACTTGCGACGCGGCATCGGCGAACGCGTCGACCGCGATGGCAGGATTCTTCAGCCTGTCTGCGAAGAAGACTTGCGCCATGCGCTAGCCGATTTCAAGGCGCAGGGCGTTGAGGCCATCGCCGTGTCCTGCCTGCATTCCTACCGCAACCCGAGCAACGAACGGCGCATCGCGGAGCTCGTGCGCGCCTGCTGGCCCGATATCCCGCTGACGCTGTCCAGCGATATCGCGCCCGAGATCCGCGAATATGAACGGACATCGACGGCCGTGGCCAACGCCTTCGTTTTGCCGCTGATGTACCAGTATTTGCAAACCATGCGCGATCAACTCCTGGCGTCCAGATTCAAAGGCAACTTCTATCTGATGCTCTCGTCGGGCAGCACAGCGCTGGCTTCCGCGGCCGCCGAACAACCTATCCGCCTGGTCGAATCGGGACCGGCCGCGGGCGCGCTCGCTGCGGCATATTTCGGCGGATTGGCGGGGCATGCCGATCTCATTTCCTTCGACATGGGCGGGACAACCGCAAAAGTGGCCCTGGTTCACGACGGAAAACCCGCCATTGCCTCCAATCTGGAAGTAGCCCGGGTCAATCGCTTCGCCAAGGGCAGCGGCTACCCGCTGCAATTCCCCACCGTCGATATCCTGGAAAGCGGCGCCGGTGGCGGCAGTATAGCCTGGGTGGACGATCTGGGTTTGCTGAAAGTCGGCCCACAGAGCGCGGGCTCGAGCCCGGGACCGGCAGCTTATGGCTTCGGCGGCACGCTGCCGACTGTCACCGATGCGGATCTCGTCTTGGGTTATCTCAATCCGGATTACTTTCTTGGTGGCGAAATGACGCTCAATATGGCGGCGGCGGAGCGCGCGCTGGGACCGATCGCCGAGCAATTCTCCTGGAGCCTGGTCGAAGCCGCCGCCGCCATTCACAAGCTGGTCAACGAGAATATGGCGGCGGCGGCCCGCATCCACATTCTGGAAAGGGCGCGCGATCCGCGCAACTATGCCATGATCTGTTTCGGCGGCGCGGGACCGGTACACGCCGGGGGCGTCGCCTCGATTTTGGGCGCTCCCGAAGTCGTCGTCGCGCCCGGCGCCGGCGTCGCATCCGCAATTGGCTTGTTGATCGCGCCGGTCGCCTTTGATTTCGCTCATTCCTACCCAAGCATGCTGGCAAATGCCGATTGGTCGGGCGTCAAGGATCTCTTCGAGGACATGGAAGCACAGGGGCTGCAGATGCTCCATGACGCAGGCATCGGCGAAGACGATGTGCAAATCGAACGAAGCGTTGACGGGCGCTTCCAGGGTCAACTGCATGAGATCCAGGTTCCCCTGCCCCATGACCTGAGCGCGATGGATGTTTCTGACTTTATCCAGCGATTTAACGCGACCTACAAAGGACTTTATCATTACGTGCCGGACCATACGCCCATCGAGCTCTTGACCTGGCGCAGCCGGGTATCCGGCGCGCGCGCGGCCATCAAACAGCAAGTGCTTGCCGACGCCGGCAGGGACCCCGCCCCGTCCTTCAAAGGCAAGCGGCAAGCGTATTTTCCTGAAGCGGGCGGATTCGTCGCCGCGCCGACTTACGACCGCTATCGGCTGGGCGCGGGCATGACAATCGCCGGTCCCGCGATCATCGAAGAACGCGAATCAACCATTGTCGTCGGCCCAGGCATGAAGGCGGTCGTCGACTCATACGCGAATGTGCGCATGCACCTGCGATGAGCGCGCCGAAAGGAGCGAGCGGACATGAGAATCTTGTGGATCGACCCAATCGTTGAAGACAAGCTCTACACGGAGGCCTTGAAGCTCGCCTTCGCCGCATCCAGGCGACCCGACACGGAGGTGGACATCTTGTCCCTGCCGCCTGGTCCGCGGCCGCGGCACCTGCGTTACCACGCTTACGAAGCGCTGGTCATGGCCGATATCGTGACGGCGGTCTATCGCTTCGCCGACCGCTATGACGGCTTTGTGATCGGCTGCTTTTATGATCTGGCGCTGCGCGAGGCGCGCGAAGTATCCGGCCAAGCCATCGTGACCGCGCCCTGCCAATCATCCTTGGCGATTGCGTCGCATCTGGGAAATAGCTTTTCCGTGCTGGTGGGGGCCAGCAAGGCAATCGCCAAGATGAGCGAAAATATTCACAGCTACGGCTATAGCCATCGCTTGCGCTCGATGCGCCCGCTGAACATGAACGTGCTCGACTTTCAAGCGCAAGCCGATCGCGCCCTGGAAGCCATGCTGCGCGAGGGCAGGCACGCCGTAGAAGACGATGGCGCCGAGGTCATCATCCTGGGTTGCAGCGCCGAAGTTGGCTTTCATCAAACCTTGCAAGAAGAACTGGGCGTGCCCGTCATTGATTCCGCGCTGGCGCCCTTCAAATATGCCGAATTCCTGGCGGAAACGGCGCATCGCTTCGGCTGGCGCCCCAGCCGCAAATGGGGCAGCGAAGCGCCGCCGCAAGGGGAAATCGAGCAATGGGGCCTTTTTCAAACAGACGAGCCGGAGCCAAGGACCTTGATCAAGAAGGAGATGCGGAAGACATGAGCGAAATCGACCCGCTGACGCTGGAAATCCTCTGGCAGCGCTTGATCACCGTCGCCGATCAAATGTCGACAACGCTGGCCCGGACGGCTTTCTCGACAACCATAACCGCTTCGAATGACTACGGCTGCGTGCTCATCGACGCCGATGCCCAGTGCATCGCCCATGCGCAGCGCAGCTTGCCCATCTTCAATCGAACGATGCCCTATACCTGCAGCATCGTGCTGGAGCAGTTCGGGCGGGACAACATTGTGCCCGGTGATGTTTTCATTTCAAACGATCCCTGGCAGAATGCCGGCCACCATCCCGATATCACCGTCATTACGCCGTTTTTCAAGGGTGGCAATCTGGTGGGTTTCGCCGCAAGCATCGCGCACCATGCCGATGTCGGCGGCTCCATCGACACCAACCGCGTCACCGACAGCTACGAAGAAGGTCTGCTAATCCCGCTGGTACGCCTCTATCAAGGCGGTGACTTGAACCAGACCGCCCTTGATTTCGTGGCGGCCAATGTTCGCTTGCCAACCGCCGTTATTGGCGACATTCATGCGCAAGCCGCCGCCAACCAGACCGGCGCCGATCGCTGCCTGGCGCTGCTCGATGAGTACGACCTGCCCGATCTGCGAGGGCTTTCCCACGAGATTCACAGTCGCTCCGAAGCTGCCATGAGAAGGGCGATCAGTTCTCTGCCGGACGGCCTTTACCGATCCCAGGTGATCGTCGACGAGCTGGATCAGCCCCTGCAATTGGTCTGCGCGCTGGAAGTGCGCGGCGAGGAAATCTACATCGACTTCAGCGGCACATCGCCACAGCAGCCTCGCGGCGGCATCAACGTGACCTTTACCTTTACGCATGGCCAAATATCCTACGCCCTGAAGGCCACCCTGCTGCCCGATGTACCGGGAAATGACGGCTGCTATCGACCGATCCATGCCAGCGCGCCGCCCGGCTGCATCCTCAACGCGCAGCGGCCGGCGTCCTGCAACCAAAGGCATCGCATCGGCGCACATATATTTGGCGCTGTTCTGCGGGCCTTGGCCGAAGTCTTGCCCGATCGCATCATCGCCGGCTCGGGATTCCTGGTCAGCACGCGCGTTTTCACTACCGCCGCGGAAGATGGCGCGGTGGCGCACTGCTATTTGTTCAGCGCAGGCGGTATGGGCGCCAATGCCCGCTCGAACGGGATATCGACTGTTCAGGTCCCCGCGCTCGCTGGCGCGGTCCCGGTTGAGCTCTTCGAAATCACGGTGCCGATCTTGACGCGCTGCCGCGAATTCATCACCGATTCCGGCGGCGCCGGGCAACAGCGCGGCGGACTGGCGCAGCGCATGGAATTGGGACTGCTGCCCGGCTTCGACGGCAGAGCGACTGTCGCCGTGCACGCCGCCGGTCAACACGTTCCGCCCTTTGGTTTGCATGGGGGCCAGGGCGGCCTTTCCGCCGAAATACTGCGCGACGGGGTAGCGCTGACGCGCGCCGAAAAAGTCGCGGTCGCCAGCGCGCTTTCCATAACGGACAGCGATATGACGGTCGGATTCGATACGGCTGCCGGCGGCGGTTACGGTTCGCCCCTGGCGCGCAGAGTCGAAGAAGTGGGAGCGGACGTGCGCGATGGCCTGGTTTCCCCGGAGCAAGCCGAGACGGTCTACGGCGTCGTTCTCGATCAAGGGACTTTTGAGCTAGACAAGCAAGCGTCTGAGGAAAAGCGGCGCCAACTGGCAAACAGCAGTTGATGCGCGCAGGCGCTGACTAAAGGGAGGAGCGCATCGGTGGGAGCGGACCGCCTTGTCGCCAAGCTGACAAAGTTCTGTAGCAGGAACCCCGGTTTGACCGTCGGCATACTGTTGGTCTTGCCCTTCGTTCTGTTTGCGCTGCTGCCCGGGGTCTTCGCCACGCACGATCCGATCAAGACCTCCATCCGCGAGTTATACGCCCCGCCCAGCCCCGAGCACTTTTTTGGCACCGATGAACTAGGCCGCGATGTCTATAGCCGCGTCGTCTACGGCGCGCGCATTTCACTGGTCGCCGCCTCGCTGATCATCGGCGTCGCCTGCCTGGTCGGTGTACTTCTGGGCACGGTGGCCGGTTTCTGGCGCGGCTGGAGCGATCGCGTCATCATGACTCTGGTTGATCTGGTGCTGGCTTTTCCCAGCTTGATCCTGGCGCTGGCCGTCAGCGCGGCGCTTGGTCCCGGTCTGCGCAGCGCCATCATCGCCGCGGCGGCGGTCTGGTGGCCCGTTTACGCGCGCCTGCTGCGCGGCCTCACCATCCAGCTCAGCGAAATGGAATTCGTGACCGCGGCCAGGGCGATGGGCGCGTCAGCGCCGGCGATCATATTCCGGCACATATTGCCCAACGCAATTTATGCCATCATCGTGCGCATCAGCCTCGATCTGGGTCTGGCGGTGCTGCTGCTCGCCAGCTTGAGCTTTATCGGCCTCGGCGCCAGCGCACCGACGCCGGAATGGGGCGCGATGGTGGCATGGGGGCGCATCTACTTCCTGACCGAATGGTGGATCGGCGCCTTCCCGGCCGTGGCGATCACCCTGGTCGTGGTCGGCATCACCCTGCTCGGCGACGGCTTGAACGATGCGCGGGACCCAAACCGCTAAACTAACTGCAATTGCTGCTTCAGCACAAGAGGTCACAGCCATATGACAAACAGAACCCGTTTTGACAAACTGTACGCGATCATGCGAGACGCCGGCCTGGACATAGTCGCGCTGATCCCGGGACCCAACCATCGCTACCTCTTCGACGCGGTGCACTTTGTCCTTGAACGCCCCATTGTCATTTTCCTGGCCATAGATGCCGAGCCCGTTGCCGTCATCCCCGAATTGGAGATTCCCCTTTTCGAGCGGCACGCGGTACAAGCTCGATTATTTGCATATAGCGATGCGCAGGGTTACCAAACTGCCTTCCGCGACGCGCTGGCTGCCCTGGAGTCGCCGGGCAAGACCATCGGCGTCGAGGGCTTGTTCATGCGCTTTTTCGAAGGCGAAGCGATCCGCTCCGCCGCCCCCAACGCGGCCGTGATCGACGCTTCCCAAGCGCTGGAAGAACTGCGGATGATCAAGGATGCCGGGGAAGTCGCCGCGCTGCGCCGCGCCATCCAAATCTCCGAGGATGCCCTGCGGGCAACGCTGGGCGAGGCGCGCGCCGGCATGAGCGAGATCGAACTTGCGGCCATCCTGGACAATCACATGAGAGAAATGGGCGGCGAGGGACTGTCCTTCGATATCATCCTGCATGCCGGAGGCAATACGGCGCTGCCGCATTCCGGTCCCCTGGCATATCGCATGAAGCGCGGAGATCCGCTGATTTTCGATTTTGGCGCGAGTTTCGGCGGATACTGCGCCGATATCACGCGCACGGTTTTCCTGGGCGAGGTCAGCGACGCGCAGCGCGACTTCTACGCCCTGGTCCAGGCCGCGAACGAGGCAGGAAGACAGGCCGCCAAGCCCGGCGTCACGGCCGAATCAGTTGATATTGCCGCACGGCAAGTCTTCATTGACGCCGGATGCGAATCGCTGATGCGGCATCGCACCGGCCACGGGCTGGGGCTGCAAGCACACGAAGCGCCCTACATCGTCGAGGGCAACCGGCGCCCCCTGGAACCGGGCATGGTCTTCACCATCGAGCCGGGCATCTATCGCATGGGCGAAATCGGCGTGCGCATCGAGGATGACGTCCTCATCACCGAAGAGGGCTGCGAAAGCTTGACCAGCTTCCCGCGAGATCTGCTGATCATCTGAGAGGGGTTTCAGGCGCCTTTTCGCCGCCACCGCCAGAGAGGCATTTTCAAGGCTGTTCTCCGGCCAATTTGATGCGGTTTTTATTGCGGCAAGGGTTTGCGTGAGGAATAAAAAAATGTTATGGTTAGCCGATATATTGATTCGCTGATTTTCGCCGTAAATTGACAAACTGGACTTTAGTCGCAGCTCGTATCAGTCGGACTGAGTTCCGATACGCTGCGCGAAGCCCAACATGCATTTAGACGCGATTCTGAAAACGAGGAGGTGATGCCCAAGGCCATGAGAAACAGGCTTGTCCACAGTGTCGAAAACTAAATTTTCAGGAGGAAACATGAGCGCAGAAAAGAAAATGAGTCGCCGCGATCTGCTGAAGATGGCGGCAGCCGGCGGAACCGGGCTCGTCATGTCGGGTTTGCCGGTTCGCGTGATCGCCCAGGATATGGTGACGATCAAGGTGCAGACGGCCGGTCTTGGTGACAATTCCTTGCAGCCGGTCGCCGACATTCAGATGGCGCGCAACCCCAATGTGAATGTCGAGTGGGTCGTGCTCACGGGTATCGACCACGAAGAAGTGGCGGCCAAGATTCTGGCGCTGGTGGCTGCCGGCGAATCAATTGACGTCGGCTATGCCGCGACTGAGGCCTGCCAGTTGTTTGCCGGTCAAGGTTTGGCGGCGCCGCTGGATGACCGCATCACCAGCGATCCCGACCAGGACTTCTGGACCGATTTCTTCTCCGATGTCCACCCCTCATTGACCGAAGCCATGATGTACGAGGGCAGCTTGTACGAGCCGCCGCGTGACTTCAATGCCGCCAATATGTACTTCAATACTAACGTACTGGCGGAGAACGGCTTTGAAGTGCCCGGCGAAGAATGGACCAAGGACGACTTCCTCGAGATCGCCCGTGGCACAACCAAGAAAGACGACTCCGGCAATACCGAAGTCTTCGGCTATGCCTGGACCAACCGTCTCTGGGGAAGCTGGATGCCCTGGATCTTCGTGGCCGGCGGCAACCTCTATACCGAGGAGCGCGCGCCCGGCGGTGAATGGGTCTGGGACGGCTATTACGAGGGCGATATGGCAGCCGACGGGCGCGGCGGCGGCTTCCGCTGGCGCGAACCGGTCGCCAATTCCTCCGAAGTTGTGGAAGCGCTGCAACTGGTCGTCGACTTGTGGCAGGAAGGCGTCACGCCCGATATCGCCATGGGCACCGGCCAAACGCTCACCGGCTTCTACTCAACTGGCTTGCTCTGCATGACCCCGGCCGGCGGCTTTTGGGCCGGGCGCCTCGGCAACGAAGGCATGGCAAAAGGCGACTTCGATGTGCAGTATTGGCCCAACTGGCGCAACCAAAAGCATCAGTTTGGCACCGGCGGCCACTGGCTGAGCACGACCTCGACCGCGCCCGATGAAGCTTGGGATTTCATGAAGATTGAAGTCAGCCATGACGGCTTCCAGAGCAGCATCTTCTTCAATCCAGTCATCATCACCACGCCCTCGCGCCGCTCTTACAGCCAGGCCAACGCATTCGAAACCACGGGTCCCGCCAATAGCGACGTCTTCTACGGCACGTTGGACGATCATCCGTCCACGTCGCCCATCCCGGCGCCGCCTTGGTCCAACCCGATGACCACCATCTTCACCACCTATACCGGCTTCGCCATGTCCGGCGAGATGGGCCCGCAGCAAGCGCTTGACGAAATGCAAGCCGAGCTGGAATCCTTGACCAATCGCGAAGGTCGGAAGTACTACCAAGAATAAGCAAGTAGCTGCGTGAGTGACCCTCACCCTAAATCCCTCTCCCATAAAGGGAGAGGGACTTCAATCCCTTGCCCGGTGAACTTCCTTTCTCCCTTTATGGGAGAGGGGGTGGGGGATGAGGGTGCAAACAAACTGAGGCAGACGAATGACATCTCGTAAATCAACAGCCGTGGCTGGCGGCGGCATATTCCACTGGTTGATGCAAGATACCATGGACGGGTTGCGCCGCAGGCGCGCCGTGCTGGGATACTTGTTCCTGTTGCCGACGCTGCTCGGCATCTTTATTTTCACGGCGGGGCCGGTTTTTGTTTCATTTGGCCTCAGTATGTTTCAATGGAATATTTTTAAGCCGCCGGACTTTGTCGGCCTGGAAAACTTCGAGCGGCTGCTGGAAGACCGCCGTGTCATCATCGGCTTGGGCAATACGGTCAAATTCACGATTTTGGCTGTTTGCAGCCAGGTGTCTATTGGTTTAATCCTGGCTCTGGCGGTGCATCGCATCAGCCGGGTATGGCTGCGCTACTACTTCCGCACCGCTTTTTTCTTGCCCCTCTTGATGTCGGGCGCCTCGGTCGCCGTCTTCATGGGCTACATTTTTCATAAGGAATTTGGTCCGCTCAACTATTATTTGACATTGCTGGGCTTGCCACAGATCCCTTGGCTGACAAATTCCGACCTGGTGATGATTTCCATCGCCATTATCTCCGCCTGGCGCAATCTGGGCTTCACTTTCTTGATTTTCCTGGGCGGCTTGTCCAATTTGTCTCAAGAAGTGCTGGACGCCGCCGATGTCGATGGCGCGCAGGGCTTGCGCCGCTTGTGGTCGGTGGTCATCCCCTTGCTGAGCCCGCAGATCCTCTTCGCCACCGTTACAGGCGTGATCGGCGCCCTGCAAGTCTTCGACGAGCCTTATATCATGACCCGCGGCGGCCCCGGCAACGCCAGCCGCACGCTGGTGATGGTGATGTACGAACACGCCTTCAAAGACATCGAGTTCGGCTACGGCTCCGCCATTGCCATCGTCGTCTTCTTGATGATCCTGGTCATGTCCATCGTGCAAATGTGGCTCTGGCGCAATCGCGTCTTTTATCAATAGAACTTGCAATCGAATTTGGCAGGGGTACACAGATGGCGAGCAATGCAACCAGAATTCCCGGAGACGTTTCCGCCGCCGAACATCGGCGGCAAGTCATTTCCCACCAACTCGGCCGCTGGATCCCCTTGATCATCCTGGGCGTTATGAGCGTCGTCATCCTCGCGCCGATTATGTGGACTATCTCGACCTCCTTGCGGGCTGGCGTCGACTCCTTTACCGTGCCGCCCAAATGGCTGCCAACTGACCTGGCTGTGGAAAACTATGCGCAAGTATTCGAGAAGGTGCCCTTCGCGCGGCAGATCCTAAACAGCACCATCATCACCTGGGGCACCGTGCTGGGGCAATTGATCACTGCCGCGCTGGCTGGCTACGCCTTCGCGCGCCTCGAATTCCGGGGACGCGATACGCTATTCTGGGTGGTGCTGGCGACGATGATGATACCGATTCAAGCAACCGTCATTCCTGTCTTCATCTTAATTCGCAATTTGGGCTTGTTCGACACCGTCTGGTCGCTGATTCTGCCGGCGACGCCGACAGCCTTCGGCACCTTCTTGCTGCGGCAATATTACCTGACCATTCCCATTGAACTGGAGGAATCGGCGCTCATCGACGGCGCCAATCAATGGCAGCTTTTCAATCGCGTCTATTTGCCCCTGGTCAAGCCGGGCTTGGCTGTGCTGGCAATATTGAGCTTCAATTTCCACTGGAACGAGTTCTTCCGCCCCTTGATTTTCCTGCAGCACGAGAATTACCCCATCACCATCGGCATCTTTCAATTGCAGGGCTATATGATGACCGGCAGCATCTCGGTTGTGCTCGCGGGCGTGGTCGTATCGCTGGTTCCCGTAATCATTATTTTTCTCATCGGCCAGCGCTATCTGATCGAAGGCATCATGCGCGGCGCGATCAAGGGCTAGCGATGGCGAGCGCAGGACGATTCGCCCATTACCCGCCCAGCGGCTCTTGCCCGTGGATGATCGCATGAGCGAAAAAGCGCCCTTTCATTCTCGCAAAACCTATCGCCCCGGCCTGGTTTTCCGGCCCCAGGCGCAGGAGAACATCCAGCGCGGCCTCAATACGCTCGTCTCCGCGATACGCCCTACCCTGGGCCCCACCGCGCGCACGGTAGCAGTCACCTCCCTGATTGAAAACAAAGATACGCCCGAGGTGCTCGATGACGGCGGCATCATCGCCCGCCGCGTCATCGAATTGCATCGCCGCGACGCCGATGTCGGCGCCATGCTGGCCCGCGCCTTGATTTGCCGACAGAACGAGCGCATGGGCGACGGTGCCGCCACGGCGGCCGTGCTGCTGGCGGCGATCTACAACGGCGGCTTGCATTACCTGGCATCGGGCGGGGACGCCATGCGCCTGCGACATCATCTGGAACGGGCCCTGGAAAAGTCCCTCGCCGCGCTCGACCAGCAGACCTACACTGTCGCAGGCAAGCACAACCTGGCGCAAGTCGCGCAATCAATCTGTCATGACGCGGAGCTGGCGAAATTGCTGGGGGAGATCTTCGATATCATCGGCGCCTACGGGCGGCTTGACATTCGTAAAGATCACAGCCGCATTTTGCGGCGCGAATACGTTGAAGGCATGGCTTGGGACAGCGGCCTGTTTTCCCGCGATATGATCGTCAATCGCGCCCAATTGCAGACGGTCTACGAAGAACCGACCTTCGTCTTGGCGGATTTCAAAGTCAACGATCCGCGCCACATCATGCCCATGCTTGAAATCGCCGTCGACCAAAAGATCGAAAAGCTGATCTTGGTGGCCGGCGACCTCTCCGCCGAAGCGATGGCCGGCTTGATGATGGCCAACGGCAAACTCAAGCACTTTCAGGTCATGGCGGTACGCGGACCGGGCGGGAACGCCGATGAGCGCGCGGCCGCCTTCCAGGATATCGCCATCGCCACCGGCGCCAAAACGCTTGTCGGGGCGGCGGGCGACAGCCTCAAAGACGTGACTTATGGTCACTTCGGGCGGGCGCGGCGCGGCTGGGCCAGCACCCACAATTTCGGCATCATCGGCGGCAAGGGCGATCCGCGCAAGCTGCGCCAACATATCGGCCGCCTGCAAAGCTGGCTGGAAGCAAGCGACGATCCGTCAGTGCGAGAAGCGCTGCAAAAGCGCATCGGCCGTCTGATGGGCGGCTCGGCAACCTTGTGGATCGGCGGCGTGTCCGAAATCGAGATCGATCAAGTAAAAACCTTGGCGGAAAAGACCGCCAGCGCCATGCGCGCCGCGGTCAGCGACGGCGTCTTGCCGGGCGGCGGCATGGCTTACATGAACTGCCGCAGCGTCCTGGAGAGCCAATCACAATCCGGCGCTGACCCCGACGAGCGCGCAGCCCACCGCATCCTCTTCGATGCCCTGGCAGAGCCCGCGCGCGCCATTTACGAGAACGCCGGCTACGAACCGGGCGAGGTCATAGCAAAGCTCCTGCACGCCGACAATGGCTCTGGCTTTGACGTCCTGAGCGGTGCGATTACCGACGGCGCGGCCCTCGTTGACAGCGCCGCCGTGATGAAAGCCGCCTTGCGCAACGCCGTACTAACCGCCGGCATGATGCTGACCATCGATGTCATCGCGCATCACCAGAGTCCGGAAATCGCGCGCCAACCCGACTAGGATGACCCATGCGAGCTGAAGCAATCAGCCTGGAATTCACCGGCTCCGACGAAACTGCCTACGCGCTGGCGGCGTCGCCGGGGTTCGCCAAAGACGGCCTATGCTTCGCCGCGACATCACTGGGCTTGTATCGTTCAACAGACGGCGGCGAGACCTGGGAACTGCTGCGCGTCACCGAGGAACCGCTCCAGCAAATGGCCGTGACGGCCGTCGCGCTATCGCCGGCCTCTGCCCAAGACCGAACCCTGTTTGCTGCGGTCAAGGGCGGCATTCTGCGATCCAGCGACGGCGGCGATACCTGGTTCGCCGCCAAGTTCCCCGCCCCGCCTCCACTCTTCACGGCGCTGGCCATCTCTCCAGATTTCGCCCGGGACGGGCTGATGCTGGCCGGAACCATGGAAGACGGCATATTCTCGTCGACCGATCGCGGCCGGAATTGGCAGCCCTGGAACTTCGGATTGTTCGACCTGGCCGTTCTTTGCCTGGCAGCTTCGCCACATTTGGGGGAAGACGAGACCATCTTCGCCGGTACCGATACGGGCTTGTACCGCAGCACCAACGGCGGCCGCGCTTGGCGAGAATGCGGATTCCCAAGCCAATTCGCGCCGGTATTGAGCCTGGCATATGCAGCCGGCAAGGATGAGATGTTGCTCTTGGCCGGAACCGAAGACAACGGCCTTTTCATCTCCGGCGATGACGGCGCAAGCTGGGAACGAACGGCGCCCGACGCGCTGCCCGGGTCGGTCAATCAATTGCAGGTTTTGTGCCAGCCTGATGGCGGCGGCGAGATTTATGCGCTTTCAGACGACGGCGTTTTGAGATCCCGCGATGCCGGGCAAAACTGGGATACTCTTGTCGAGGCGGCAGTCCCGCCCACTGCGATCTTGATTCCCGATTGCGGAGGCAAGGCCATGTTCCTCGCTCTGACTGGCAAAGGAATTGTCAAATACGAGGTTTAGGTAGTGAATCGAGTTCGGTTGAAATTGAGAGCAACAACTACCTGACAGCCGGTAGGGGCGATTGAAGGTCAGTGTCTACGCGACCCGCTGGATCGCCCGACGCGTAGAAACCGAGTGAGAATCGGGCGACTCAGCGAGTCGCCCCTACCAGATCCTTGGTATTTTGGGGCAAGGATACCATGTCGAGGACCGGCTACGAAGTGTTTCAACCGAAAAGGATACACTACTGAGTTCTAGCTCAATACAGGACGGCATCAGCCGCCACAGAAGGAGCGCTTCAGTGAGTGCCAGAACATTTTCCTTCGATATCGGTCAATACAAGTGCGTCTCGATCAGCGACGGCATTCAGCCGATTGACGCTGACTTGCTGCCAACGTTTTTCGCCGGATCGTCAGATGCCGAACTGGCGCTCGCCTTCCAGTCGCATGACATCTCTCCCGATCATTACGACTTGCAATGCAATTGCCTCTTGATCGATACGGGCGATGCGCGCATCTTGATCGACAGCGGCGGCGGACCATTTTTCGATCCGCACCTGGGACTCTTGACGACTGGTCTTAAAAGCGCGGGATACCATCCCGGCGATATCGACATCGTCGTCCTCACCCACGGTCATCGCGATCACGTCTGCGGCGGCGTCGCCCAGGACGATGCCATGATCTTCCCCAAGGCCAAACACGTGATGGTCCGCGGAGAATGGGAGTACTGGGTCAACCTGGGCGATGAAGAGATCGCTAGGATGGCGCATGCCGAGGACATCCGCTTCGCCCGGCATTGCCTGAAAGCGATCGCGCCCCAACTGGAGTTGATCAAAGCGGGCGACGAGATTGCCCCCGGCATCCGCAGCATCGCCACGCCCGGCCATACCCGCAACCATATTTCCGTCGAGGCCAACTCCGGCGGCGCTACGCTCATCTGCGTCGCCGACACCATGGATCTGCCAATTCATATCGAAAACACCACCTGGCGCCCCGCTTGGGACGAATTGCCGGAAAGGGGCATCGCAACGCGCCGGCTGCTGTTGAGACGCGCCGCCGAGCGGAACGCGCTCATTCACGGCTTCCATTTTCCCTTCCCCGGTCTCGGTTATGTGCGCGAGGACGTAGGCGGCTGGCGCTTCGAATCGTACCCGGGACAGGAGTCCTAAGCTCGAACCAGGGACAGGAGCGAAGCGTGACGAATCTCGCGATGAGGCTGGAGGGTAGAACTGCCATCATCACCGGCGCGGCATCCGGTATCGGCCGCGCGACCGCATTGCGCTTCGCCCGAGAAGGCGCCCAGGTTGTAATCGCCGATATTGATGTCTCCCGAGGAGAAGACTGCGCCGCCGAAATCCACAGCGCTGGTGGAGAGGCGCGCTTCGTAGAAGTCGATGTGAGCCTGGAAAGCGACCTGATGAGAATGATCGACTGCGCCGTGACAGCCTACGGCGGGCTGGACATTCTGCATAACAACGCCTTCTGGGCGCGCGGCGCGACGGCGCTGGATACGACGGCCGACGACTGGCAGCGAACCATTGACGTGACCCTGCGCCCGGTCTGGCAGGCCAGCAAACTGGCGATACCGCAGCTTATGAAAAGCAAGGCCGGGGTCATCTTGAATACGGCCTCCGTGCACAGCATTGTCGGTTTGACCGGCAGCGCCGCTTATCAAGCGTCCAAAGGCGGTGTCCTGTCATTGACGCGCGCGCTGTCGCTGGAGCTGGCGCCGCGGATCCGCGTCGTTGCCATTCTCCCCGGCACCATTGATACACCGGCGAACGAACAGGTGCCCGAGGACGTGCACGAGGCCTTCCTGCAAAAAGTCCCGCTGGCCCGGCGCGGGCAGCCGGAAGAAATCGCCAGCGTCGCCGCCTTCCTGGCATCCGACGACGCCGGCTACATCACCGGCACCGCGATCGTTGTCGACGGTGGTTATACGACGCATTAGCCAAGTTGCGTGGGCGCATTTGGCACACAATAATTGAGGCCTTGTCCAAACCATATACGGAAAGAGAATAATTGTGAAAACAGATAACTGGCCAGATTACACGTCGGCCGTGCCCCGTTATAGCTTTGCCGACAACCTAGCCGCGCAAGAGCAGCAACTGCGCAACAATCCCCTGCTTAAGCGCTTTGACGAATCGCGCAGTAAACTCGCTGCGGACCCCCATCGCCCGCTTTATCACTACGTCAATCCCGAAAGTACCTTGAACGACCCCAATGGACTCTGCTTTTGGCGAGGGCGCTGGCATCTGTTTTACCAAGCCTATCCCCCCGAAGATAGTCGTCAGCATTGGGGGCACGCCATCAGCGACGACTTGATCCGCTGGCGCGATTTGCCCTACGCGATCTATCCCCACCCGGAAGAATGCTGCTACTCGGGTTCCGCGCTGGTAGAGGACGACCGCGTCATCGCCATCTATCACGGGACCAAGATCGGAAATATGGTCGCCACCTCCTCGGACCCGCTCCTGCTGAACTGGGAAAAGGTCGGGGACGGCGCCGTCATCCCGATGGCAAAAGCAGGCGACCCGCCCCTGCCCTACACCGTCTTCGACCCCTGCATATGGCAGAAAGGCGGATTCTATTATGCCTTGTCCGGCGGCACCTTGCCCGCAGGACCGGACCGCAAGCAAATCCGCGCCAACTTTCTCTTCCGATCCGCCGATCTGGAACATTGGGATTATCTGCATCCTTTTGTCGAGAACGACCAATACACGGTGGTCGGCGACGATGGCGCTTGCCCCTATTTCTGGCCTATCGGCGATGACAAGCATATCTTGCTCATCTACAGCCATATGACCGGCGGGCAGTACCTGCTGGGCGACTATGACCAGGATCGCGACAAATTCGTCGTCACCGACGGCGGCTTGTTCAACTTCGGGCCCTCGACGCCATCGGGCGTCCACGCGCCCTCGGCCACGCCCGATGGCAAGGGCGGCGTCATCGTCATCTTCAACATGAACCAGGGCATGCCGACGCGCGGCTGGAACCAGATTATGACCCTGCCGCGCCTGCTCACCCTTGACCAAGACAAGCGCTTGCTCACAGCGCCTGCCGGCGACATCGAGTCGCTGCGCCATGAACATCGGCAGCTGGGACCTATGGCGCTTCCCGCCAACCAGGAAGTCGTATTGGACGGGGTTCAGGGCAATGCCATGGAACTGTCGCTGGAGCTGGACCCCGGCGACGCGCCCCTGGTCGAATTGAACGTGCTGCGCTCGCCCAACCGCGAGGAGTTCACGCGCATCGCCTTTTACAAACATCGCGGACGCCGTTACAGGCAGCGGCTGTCCAAAACCGCAGCCATGAACGCCAGCTCGGTCGCCATGCAAAAGCTGCCGGAGCGTTACGAAAGCGTGATCACGATCGACACATCCTACGCATCGACCCTGCCGGATGCGCTTTCGCGCGCGCCAGAATCCGCGCCCGTCTACCTCGCGCCCGACGAGCCCCTGCAATTGCGCGTATTTGTCGATCGCAGCGTAGTCGAAGTTTTCGTCAACGGCAGACAATGCCTAGCAACGAGGGTGTATCCCGGCCGAGAGGATAGCCTGGGCGTCTCGCTGCGGTCCCAAGGCCTGTCGACGACGGTCACCAGACTGGACGCTTGGCAAATGCGCAGTATCTGGGACGATAGCTAGCCTGCATTGTGCCAGATTTGACAATTATCCCTTTTGATGCTTGACCGGTCACGCAAGCCCATGCAAACCACGAAACGAGGACTCCAACATAATCGAATGGGTCTTTCGCGACCTGATTACACATTTTGCTCTTCATGATCCAGGACCGGGTTGAGTTGCATTTTGCAGTTCTGTCAGCTAAGCTCGGACGATAGAATTACTCAAACGTACGGATTTGGAGACCAATGGAATTCAAAACGGTACAGGACCTCGAAACACCCAGCATCCTGATCGATCTCGATCTGATGGAGCGCAACATCGCAGCCATGCAGAAGCGCTGCGACGACCTTGGCATTCATTTCCGTCCCCATATCAAGACGCACAAGATTCCGGATATCGCGCGCCGCCAACTGGAAGCCGGCGCAGTCGGCATCGCCTGCCAAAAAGTCAGCGAGGCAGAAGTCTTCGCGGATGCCGGGATCAAGGACATTCAGATTCCCTACAATATCGTGGGCGCCGCCAAGACCAGGCGCCTCGCGCAATTGGCAAAGCGCGGGAATGTGACAGTCACGGTGGATAGCCAAGCCGTGTTGGATGGCATCGCCAGGGCCGTGCAAGAAGCCCATGCCGAATTAAGCGTGATGGTGGAGTTGGTCTCGCTCCATAACCGCACTGGCACCACGCCGGAAGCAGCCCTGGCATTGGCGAAGCAGATCATCAAGGCCGACAATCTTCGCTTTGCCGGCCTGATGATCTATCCATCCGACGCCGCCATTCGGCCACGTCTACAGTCGACCTTACAGTTGCTGAAAGATGCGGAAATCGAGGTAGCGACCGTTAGCGGGGGCGGCAGCGGCGCCATATTGGAATCACACTTGATTCCGGAGTTGACCGAAATGCGCGTCGGCACCTACATCTTCTGGGATTGGGGCAGCGTCTCCGGCGGCATGACGACTTTCGACAACTGCGCCATGCGCATCCGCGCCACTGTCGTCAGCGCCAACGAGCCAAACCGCGTGATCCTAGATGGCGGCAGCAAATCTATACACTCGGAGACGGTGGACGGCTGCTTCGGCTATATCACAGAGTATCCCGACGCGCGCATATACAAGGTCAACGAAGAACACGGCTACGTCGATTTCACCGCCTGCGGCCATCAACCCCAAGTTGGCGATATCGTGCATATCATTCCCGTGCACACCTGCGTCATAACCAATCTGCATAACCAACTTTTTGGTCTGCGAGGAGACCAGATCGAAGAAGTCTGGGATGTAGCAGCCCGTGGAATGGTCTGGTGATCGCTTCTTTCTGTTCGTTGCCTGACACGCATAACAAAGAATCAGCCCATGTTGATCGTTGACGCGCATCTTGATCTGTCCTGGAACGCCTTGGGCTGGAACCGGAACCTGCTTGATTCTGTCTACACCATTCGCGCCGAGGAAGGGCGTATACCCGGCAAGGGACGCGCCCAAAACACAGTTGCGCTGCCAGAGCTGCGACGCGGGCGCGTTGCCCTCAGCTTCGCCACCATGCTTGCACGATCCACCGGCACGGCCCTGCCCCATCTAGACTACGGATCACAAGCTCAGGCCTACGGAATCGCCCAGGGTCAACTCGCCTACTATCGCGCCTTGGAACGCGGCGAACATGTGCGTATCCTCGTCGATAAAGCCGGATTGACGGCCCATATCCAAGCCTGGGAGACCTGGGAGCATAACGATGGCGACGCCAACAATGCGCCGCCGCTGGGCTTTGTGCTCAGCATGGAAGGCGCCGATCCGATCCGCGACCCGGCTCAACTTCAAGACTGGTGGGATGCCGGGCTGCGCTTGCTGGGGCCCACCCATTACGGCAGAGGACGATATGCCGGCGGAACCGGCACAGAATTGGGACTCACGAAGCTCGGCAAACCACTGTTGGAAGAGATGACGCGTCTTGGCATGCTGCTCGATTTGACGCATTTTTCCGATCAAGCGTTTTGGCAGGCTGTGAACATCTACGACGGCATGGTCCTGGCCAGCCACAACAACTGCCGGGCGCTCGTGCCGCACCAGCGTCAATTCAGCGACGAGCAACTAAAACTGATCATCGAACGAGATGGGGTTATCGGCGCAGCCTTCGACATCTGGATGCTGAAACCGGGCTTCATCAAGGGCGGCAGCAATCAAGACGTCTTCACAGATCATGTCATCGACCATATCGACCACGTCTGTCAACTGGCCGGGAGCAGCCGCCACGCCGCTATCGGCACGGATCTGGACGGTGGCTTCGGCCGCGATCAATCCCCTTGCGATCTCGACACGATCGCCGATTTGCAGCAACTCCCCGCCAAGCTCGCCACACGCGGTTACAGCGAGGGGGATATTGAAAACATCATGTACAAAAACTGGCTGCGGCTCTTGGTCGCAGCTTGGGACTGACCCAAGCTCGCCGGGTCATATCAGCAGCGGTCGCATCTGGCAGAGCGCCCGCTCCAACAAGTCAATCTCGACAGCAAAGCACAGGCGCAGGTAGCCTTCTCCCTGCGGGCCAAACGCCGCCCCCGGCGCCAAGCCGACGCTGGCCTTCTCCAAGACATCTAGCGCGAAGGAATAACTGTCTCCCATGCCTTCGACGGTGAAAAAAGCGTAGAAGGCCGCCTGTGGCGCCGGCAAGCTGACGCGGGGCAATGCGGCCATATAATCGGCCAACAAGTCAAGCGCCGCACGATAGCGCGCTGTCGAAGAGCGAATAAACTCTTCGCCTTGCTCAAGCGCCGTGATCCCGGCGATCTGCGTGGGCGAAAATATGCTCGAAAAATTGTACTCGGTCACCATTTCCACTGCCGAAATCAGCGCGGCAGGCGCCGTAATCCAGCCCAAGCGCCAGCCTGTCATAGCCCACGATTTCGAAAAGCTGTTGACGATCAGATATTTGTCTTCGTCGCTGACCTTGTCGACAAAACTCGGCGCGCAACTGCGATCATAGACGATGCGATTGTATACTTCGTCGGCGATCAACCAGATGTCTCGCTCGCGGCAAAAGTCCAGAATCTCCCGCTGTTCATTGTCCTCGAGCATCCAACCAGTCGGATTATTGGGCGAGTTGATTAACATAGCGCGCGTATTTGCGCCACAAGCATCGAACAACTCATCCAAATCAAGCTGCCATTTCCCCGCCGCGGGCCGCAGCGAAACGCGCTCTATGTCGGCCCCAAGAATCCGGGCCGCGGAAGGCAAGTTGGGCCAGACCGGCGAAGGAATCACCACTGTATCTCCCTCGGCCACAATGCACTGCAGCACGACCGACAAGGCAGTCATGCCCGAAGGCGTAACCGCGATATTGTCGAGAGTGAGGTCCGTTCCGTACAAGCCATTTGTGTAGGTTGCTAGGGCTTCGCGCAATTCGACGATGCCCAAATTGGGCTGATAAAAGGTCTGCCCCTCGTCGATCGCGTCCTTGGCCGCTTCCCGTATAAATTGTGGTGTTGGCTTGTCGGGCTCGCCAAACCACAATGGAATGACATCTGTTTTTCCGATTGCGGCATTGGCCACTTTACGAATCAAGCTCGGTTCGAGCGCATTGACGGAGGGACGTGAAGCGCGTATTTGAGTCGTCAAGCCTAATCCCCTTCTTGTTTGTAAATGGCCACAGCAGCGACAATGATGATGCCCTGGATCAAACCCTGAACGAACTGGTTCACGCCCAGCATCACCAGCAGATTGGCGGTAATGCCCAAAAGCAGCACGCCGCCGAGCGTACCTATCACCGTTCCACGGCCGCCGAAAAGGCTGGTGCCGCCGATGATCACCGCCGTGATCGCCTGCAATTCAATCCCATCGCCGATGGCTGGATCGCCGACTCCCATGCGCGAAAGCCAAAGCAAACCGGTAATCGATGCCGTGACAGAACAAATGACATACACGCCGTAGCGCACCAGTTTGACTGGCACACCGGATAGATGTGCCACTTCCTCGTTGCCGCCGATGGCGAAAAGATATTTGCCGAATACTGTGTAGCGCAGCAATAGCCAGGTCAATACTAGCAGGACAGCAAACATAATTGCGATGACTGGAATGGGGCCAACCTTCTGCACATAAAACATGATGAATTCTCGGCTGGCTTTGCCAACCGGTGATGTGGAAATGCTGAGGCTGATGCCGCGCAATATGCCCAGCGAAGCCAACGTGACAATGAAGGGCGCGATCTTCACTTCATTGACAAGGAAGCCATGAACCAGGCCAACCAGAAGTCCCAAGCCCAGTGTTGCGATAATGGCCGCTCCCTGGTTGGCGCTTTCGCCATTCATCACGATGGCTGAAATCAAAATCGACAGCTTCACCAGCGAGCCGACCGAAAGGTCAATGCCGGCGGTCAAGATGACAAGCATTTGACCCAAGGCGACGATGCCTAGAAAAGCGGACTGTCGCGCCACATTCGTCAGGTTGCGCACAGTCAGGAAGCGCTCGGACTGCGTGGCGCCAATGATGAACAGGACGATAATGAACCCGTATACTGCGAAGATCGGCCCATAGCGCCGCAGAAACAGACGCTGCGAATCGGACAGCCCGCCAAAGAGCCGCGCGGACATGTTCATGAATGGTTCGCTCCCGCGTCAGCCATGGTGGCCAGTTCAATGATGCCAGCCTCTGTCGCCTCCTCCTGCGCGACTTCGCCCACAATACATCCATTGTTCATGACCAGAATGCGATCGCTCATCCCGATCACCTCGGGCAGCTCGGACGAAATCATCACAATCCCGATGCCGCGATCGTTCAACTGACGCATCAGCTTGTAGATTTCGAACTTTGCGCCGACATCGACGCCCCGAGTCGGCTCGTCCAGTATGACCACCGCCGGATCTGTCTCCAGCCACTTCGCCAGCACAACCTTCTGCTGATTGCCCCCGCTCAGGTATTGCGCTTCCTGATCGGCGGAAGCCATCACTATGGACAGGCGCTCTTGCGCCTCCGCAACGATTTTGTTCTCTAGCGAGCTTTGCAGCACGCCAAAACGCGTGAGAAACGAAAGGATTGGCAACGTGATGTTGATGCGAACGGACAGCGAAGTGAATAGCCCGTGCGTTTTGCGATCCTCTGGCACCAGCACCAGACCGGAAGCTATCGCCTGCGACGGATTGTTCCAGCGAGCGCTCTTGTCACCAACCAGCGTGATGGTCCCGCTCGTCAAGGGATCCGCCCCAAAGAGAGCCCGCGCCAGCTCCGTCCGGCCGGAACCGACCATGCCGGCGATCCCCAAAATCTCGCCCTTGTAGAGTGCCAGGCTGGCGTCTTCCAATATGGTATTGGTGGAGATATTCTCGGCAACCAGTATCAGTTCACCCTGCTCGTGCTCTGTCTGTGGGAAAATCTCATCCAGCGGCCGCCCGACCATCAGCTCGACCAAAGTGGGTCGATCCAACTGATCGATGCTTCGCGTGTCGACCAATTCGCCATCCTTCAGCACAGTGACCGTATCAGCAATGCGAAAGACTTCTTCCAGACGATGTGAGATGTAGATGATAGTGACGCCCTGCTCTACCAGCGACTCGATGATACGGAACAGTTGGTCCAACTCACTGCCGGCCAGGATCGCCGATGGCTCATCCATGACGATCAGATCGGCATTCTGAGACAGCGCCTTGGCAATCTCCACCGATTGACGCTGAGCGACCGTCAGCTCGCTGACAGGCAATCGTGTATCCAGCCGAACGCCCAAACGCTTAAGCAGCGCCGCGGCTCTGCTGTGAAGCGCCCTTAGGTTCAGCACGCCAAGCGTGTAGCGCGGTTCGCGACCCAGGAAGATGTTCTCAGCTACGGACATTTGCTGCACCAGCGCAAGTTCTTGATAGATGATGCTGATACCGCTGTCGATGACCTCTCCCGCCGACGCCTGCTCCCGCTGTTCACCCTTGTAGATGATCTCGCCGGCATCCGCCCTATAGGCGCCCGCCAGGATCTTCATCAAGGTCGACTTGCCGGCGCCATTCTCGCCCACAAGCCCATAGACCTGGCCAGGCTTGCAGCGGATCGTGACATCCTTCAAGGCTTGCACGCCAGCAAATGACTTAGAGATATTAAGCATCTCCAGGATGTATTCGCTCACTCGTGCCTCGCTCCGTCTGTCGACGGAAAAGCGGTACCCGGGCGGTCATGCTCCCCGGATACCGCAAGTGTCTCAAGTTCTGGCGGATACCTTATTCTTCAACGAGGAAGCCAAGCTCCGCCAGTTTCTCATCCGACATGGTAATCGGACCATGCACGTCGTCGCTCCATCTCGGTCTGTAGTAATCCGCGGCCTCGGCATCGGTGAAGGGGCGGGCTTCGGGCATCGTGTCGACAAAATCAATGAAGCGCGAGGTAGGTTCGCCCTGCAGAATCTGAATCGCGGCGTCGAGGCAGATCGTGATCATCGCGTTGGGATACATCCAGGCATAGAATGGGAAGCCGTGTTCCATCGCCGAACGCAAGAAGCCGTTCTGCATCTCTCCGCCCGCGATCGGCGGGATCTCCATGCCGGCATCCTCATAGGCGCTGATGATGCCCTGCGCCATCTGCGCGCCGCCGGTCCAGATGCCATCGATCTCGTCGCCGTGCTGCGCCAGCCAGGTTTCCATGATCTGTTTGCCTTTGGCCGGCGACCACTCGCCCGGTTGGTTGTCGAGCAGTTCAATTCCGTAGGCGTCGAAGACGGCCAGGGCGCCTTCTTCCATGATGACCGATGTCGTCACGCCCGGGATGCCCGTCATCATCAGGAAGTTGCCATCAGCGCCGACCGTGTCAATCAGCCAGGTTGCCAAATTAGCGCCGACGGTGTAGAGATTGGTCCCGACCTCGGTGACGAAGTTGTCGGTTTCCACCGCGCTGGCGCAGAGCACAACCGGAACGCCCTGCATCATCGCCCGCTCGACCGGCGCCGACAATGCCGCCGCGCCCATCGGCACCAGGATCAGCGCGTCAGGCTCCTGCGCCAGCAAGTCTTCCACTTGCGGCACCTGTATGTCAGCGCTGGCTTGCGCGTCTCCGTATAGCAACTCGGATACGACATCTTCGCCCAATTCCTCAACATACCAATAGGCATGGGCATCCATCAGCGCCGACCAGGCGTTGCTGGTGCCCTGCGCGGCGAAGGCGATGCGATAGGGCGGGTCCTTGGCGAATTCGCTGGTGTCATAGACTTCATCCAGGCGCGGAATCACGCTTTGCAAATACGGCGACGCATCAATCATCTCTTGCGTGATTTCAAACTCCATCATGCCGTCGTCTTGTCCAATCGACACAAGAGACGTTCCGAGTAGCAAGGACATGATCAGCAGCCCGAAAGTCAGTTTCTTCAACATTAGATTTCCTCCTTAAGTTTTCTATACGTCAAAGCGCGTAATTGCGCATGACCTGCTTCCTAAAGTATTGATTGTTCCAATCGTCCCCCTTTTCACTCCCATCCTCACTCTTCGATACTGGCGACGCTGTACAAGGTGACCGCGCCCAGAATCACCAAGCCCTTTATGATGAACTGCACCTCGATATCCAAGCCCATCAGCAGCGCCATCGTACTCAATATCTGTATCATCAGCACGCCGGCGATGGTCCCCAGCAAGCCGCCGCGCCCGCCGACGAAGGCGGTCCCGCCCACGATCGCCGCCGCAATCGAATCCAGTTCCAGCCCTGTGCCAATGAAGCGATCCACATAGCCGACATAACCCGTCAGCACCACGCCGGAAACCACCGCCAGGCAGCTGCCCAGGATATATACGGAAATTCGGATGACATCGACCGAGATGCCCGAAAGGCGCGCCGCTTCGGTGTTGCTGCCCACGGCATAGACCTTGCGCCCGTAGGCGGTGCGCCGCAATACGAAAATGAAGAACGCATTCAGCCCCAACCACAAAAGCAGCGGAATCGAAAGCACAAACCAGGACTGATTGACGATGCCCAGTACGTCTGGGACGAAGCCGCCCGGTACGCCCTTCGTGTAGGCTTGCGTCGCCCCTTTCACCAACACCAGCATGCCCAGAGTCGCCACAAAGGGAGGCACGCGGCGCTTTGTCACCAGGACGCCATTGCCGGCGCCAATTAGCGCGCCAATGCCCAGCGAGATCAGAATTGCCGGCAATACCATCTCGTCCCGGCCGTTGGTAACTTCCGCCACCACGATCGAGGTCATGATGAAAATGCCGCCGACCGACAAGTCAAGGCCGGCGACCAGCAAAATCATCGTCTGCCCGATCGCCACAATGCCTAACTGCGACGCTTGCCGCATGACCACTGCAATCGTGTTGACCTCATACAATTTCGGCGTCAAGAATATGGCGGCAATAAGCAAGACGGCCAGCGCCATGTATACGCCGAAATCGACTACCAGCTTACGCAAACGCCAACTGCTGAATCCTGTCGCGGACTCGTATGGCTTGGCCAGGCTCATGCGCATTCCTGACTGTCAAACTGATCTGCAAACGCCGCCCCGGGGGCACAATGCCGCCACTAGTGCGGGGCTGCCGGCGCGTCCGGGTCATCAAGATACTTGGCCGCCCACTCGACCCCTTCCCAGGAAATCGTCTTTTCCGGCGCAATTCGCACCAGATAGCGCGGGCGGACTCTTGACGGTTCAAGGTATTCCGGGCCGCGCTCGCCCAGGTAACGAACCGCCATGCGCCGCGCGATTTCCAGCCACTCCCCGTGCATCAAGGCCGGTCCCTCGACAATTTCAGCGGCGCCGCGGAACAGGACGCGCGTATAGGGGCTGACATCCATGGCGCAGGACACCGAACAGCGCGGATTGCGCATCAAGTGCTGGGCGAAAATGGTCTTCGCGCGCGGGATGACCCACATCGCCTCGCCGTCCCATTCTTGCCAGACCGGCGTGATATAGGGGTCGCCCTTGCTATCGATCGTGGCAATGCGCGCCACCACCGCCCCATCCAGAAATTCCTTGATCTCCGGCGGATATAACCCGCGCATCTTGCCCATCCATTCGGGGTATTTTCGTTCTTCGCTCATAAGTTCCTTATCCTCCAAACACACACAATCAGTATTCATGCCGCCGGACACTTGCCGCCAGCGGGCACCTTATTTGAGCCAAGTATAACGCCTTTCACAATCGTCGCCAAAGTAAACGCGTAATGCCGAGCCGCTTATTGATAGTGGAAATCGAAGCTGCTAGATCAGGGCAATCCTCACGCCAGCAGCCTCTTCTGGCGGGATAGACCTCGCTTCGCCGTCGCTGCGGAAGCGTATCCGATATGGCGCCGGCCTGTTCGCTTCAATGTGCTCGTGAAGCGGGCTGCTGGCGTCATTCGGCGCCAGGTACTCCAGTCGATGCCGACCGGCTTGAAAGACAACGCCGGAGGCATTCAGGTCTTCGTCATTAACTGGCTCGCCCG
This sequence comes from Chloroflexota bacterium, assembly GCA_026708115.1. Taxonomy (GTDB): domain Bacteria; phylum Chloroflexota; class Anaerolineae; order Aggregatilineales; family Phototrophicaceae; genus UBA6055. The sequence continues at coordinate 49,630 of JAPOVL010000027.1, read as the reverse complement.
CTTGTCCCAATGCCGCTCCCATGATCCGTCGCGCCCTTTCCAGATCGCGCGCCGCCAGGGTGATGGTATCAATGCCTGTTACTCCGTTGGCATGATGTCTTTCCTTCGGCACACGTTCCTCTCGTGGCGTTTCGTCTTCAATGATGAAGGGAATTAGCCCCTGAAAGTCGCTGTAGATTTCGTTGTTCAGCCACTTGAGGCGATAGCCATCGACGCGAAGGCGGCTCAAGCCGACCAGCGGACTCATCTCGACGCCCCCCGCTTCGAATACTGCGTAATCCGCGCGAACATCGTCCGTCTCCATACAGAAGTCAATCAAGCCGCCACCGCGTTCATGGACCGCCTCCCACCAGTAATGATCGGGGCTATCCTCGTAAAAAGACAGCAACTCGATGTAGGCGCCGTCAAGTAAGCCGATCAAGTTGTTATAGGAGCCAATCGGGTGACGTCCGCCGCCAACAACATGGAAGCCATGCGAGTCAAAGGTCGCTGTCAGCCTGTCCAGGTCCGGTCCGGCGATGACAATGTGGTCAATGCCCAAGATCATGTCTCTCTCCCGTACGTGTAAGATGTCCGCGCCAGTATAACATGTCAGCCCGCCAAGGCATCCGATAGCCCTAGCCAGCCAAATGCTTGACTATGGTCCCCAAATTGGTTCTATTTGTAGTGTGCTTAAAGGCCTTGGAGAAGCCACATGAAAATGACAAGCGATCTTCATGTTGTTGGCGGCGGCTATTTCGGATACGGACTGTCAGGAAGGCTCGACTGCCACGTTTTTGTCCTCAATAGCGGCGATGAACTGGCGCTGGTTGATCCCGGCATGGGCATGGACAGAGACTTCGATACCATCCTCGAACACATCCGCGCCGACGGCCTCGACCCCGGCAAGATCCGCAAGCTCATTCTGACCCATTATCATTGTGATCACATCGGCGCAGCGGCCGAAGCGCAAAAGCGTCTCGATGTCGAAGTCTATTCGTCTGCCTTCGCCGCGCCAGTAATCCGAAACGCCGACGAGAAAGCAGTCGCGCTTGATGTCGCCAAAGCCGCGAATTTCTTCCCCGAAGATTTTTATCTGCCACCCTGCCCGGTGGATGTGGAGCTTGTCGAAGGCGACGTGATCAAGGTCGGCAACCTGGAACTGGAAACCTTCGAGACGCCGGGACACTGCGACGGCCACCTCAGCTTTCTCATGCGCGGGGGCGACCGAACCTACTTGCTCGGCGCCGATCTCGTTTTCTGGGGCGGCAGGGTCGTCTGGCAGAATATCCACGACTGCCGCATCGACGCCTACGCCGACAGCATGTTCAAGATGGAAAAGGTCGAATTTGACGCGCTCGTTCCGGGTCACTTGCAGATATCGCTGCGCGACGGCAAAGCGCATCTGGACGCGGCGGCTTCCGCCTTCCGTCAGTTGGCTGTCCCGCCCAATCTGCTCTGACAGGGAGCGACCGCGCTAATTATTGTCGTCTGCATCACTAGAATAGTTCTCGTTCAAACGCATCAGCGGAGAAGGAGGTCCTATGAAAGCGTGAAGGCATCGCACGATTTGTGTTCAAAACACAATTAGTCATTTTCGGAGAATGTTATGAATTTACGCAGATTATGTCAGAAGGCTAGCCTTCCACGTTTGGCCAACCTGCCGGCTCGTGCAAGCACCCGACCGGCAGGTTGGCTCTCATCACAGAGCGCCGCTCAAGCGTCTCAACTCCAGGACCCGAATCGAATTCCGTCGTACCTGAGATTCGCTAGACGACCAGCAATGTGCAAGCAACCATACTCCAGGGTTGTTCTCAGTGCTTGCGGTGTCCTCGAAGCTTAAGACCTCCAGTTTCTGCCAATACGGATACGCTGCCAAACGCTAATACGTGTTGGCAAACGGGCGGCACTTGCTATAAACTATCGCTTTAGCCTTGGTTTTGACTTGGGCGTGGATGTAGAGGCGATTCTCTCGCCGAAGCGGCATGATGCAAAGGAGGCAATATCGAAAGGCTACTGAGTTGCAACCCGACAATTCCTGTTCACAAATCTTCAGAAAAGGAAGAAGGAAAATGACATCTCGTAAACTAATCCTGCTTGTACTCGCGATTGTCCTGGTTTTGGGCAGCTTGCCTGCCTCGGCGCAGGACGAAGAAATCAACATGACCATGTGGGTCAGGTCGATTCCATTCCAGACGCAGGCGCTGGTCGATGAGTGGAACGCCAGCAACGATAGCCAGATCGAGCTGACCGTCATCCCGTCCGCGGAATTCGTCACCAAGATGGGCGCCGCCATCGCTGCCGGCGAACCGCCCGATATCGCCAGCATTGATTTGATCTACACACCGGCCTTTGCGGCCGCCGGCCAATTGGTCGATATCACCGATTTCGTCAAAGAACTGCCCTACGCCGACACTTTGACGCCGGCGCACATGGCCCTAGGCATGTACGAGGGGCGCAATTACGCAGTGCCAACCGGGGTCGACGGCTCCTTCATCGTCTACAACATCGATCTGTTTGAACAGGCGGGCCTGGATCCGGACAATCCGCCCACGACCTGGGACGAGATGCTGGATGCCATGCGCGCCATCGACGCCTTGGGCGACGAGGTTTACGGCTATTGGTTCTCGATGAACTGCGCCGGCTGCAACGCCTTCACCTTCCTGCCCTTCATCTGGGCCAGCGGCGGCGATGTGCTCAGTGACGACTACGCCGAAGCGACCATCACAAGCGACCCGATCGTCCGCGATGCGCTCGCCTTCTACAATACGATCTGGGAAGAGGGGCTCGTGCCAGAGGGCGCCAGCATCGACAACGGCAGCAACTTCGTGAGCGCTTTCACCGGCGGCAATATCGGCATGGCCGGCATGGGCAATTTTGCCATCCCGCTCTTCACGAACGACCATCCCGATTTGAACTTCGACGTCTTCCATATCCCGGGTAAAGAGGGCGGCGCGGCCTCCTTCGGCGGCGGCGACGTCATCGCGATAGCGAGCGGCAGCCAGCATGTCGAAGAAGCCTGGCGTTTCATCGAATGGACCATGAGCGACGAAGCGCAGATCGAGATTTATGCCGCCAACGGGCAGATTCCGGTCCGTCTTGAACTGGTCAACAACCCCTACTTCGAGGGCGACGAGCGGCAAATGACTGCCGCCAGCGCCCTGGCAGTGGGCTTTACGCCCTACACCACCGTCTACAATGACCTGTTCAACGACCCCAACGGTCCCTGGCTGGAGATGCTGCAAGTCGCAATCCTCGATGGCGATATCGACGGCGCCATCGAACTCGGTCAGGAACGCTTCACTCAGATTATGGAAGGTTAGCCGTTTAGCGATTGAGCGCTTGCCGGCCTTCGATTCGACAAGCGCTTCATCCTGCGATGACTGTAGGGGCGTCACGGCTTGACGCCGGAAATGCCCCTGCAGACTCTCGGCGACTGCGACTTGTGAAAGCGTCACCCTTTGATTAATCAGGCCCTGCTCTTGAATCTCAGTTGGACTCAGCGCCGCAAGCTGACCGGCCTGCTCTTTGTCATGCCGACTGTCGCATTTGTGACGGTCTTTTTCATCATTCCGCTTATCATGACGGTCTACATGTCATTTCATGACTGGCCGCTCTTCGGAGAACGCGCCTACACTGGCTTGGAGAACTACCAGGAACTGTCCAAAGACCGACAGTATCTCAAGAGCCTCGATTTCACATTTCGCTATACCGCCCTGGTCACGCCGCCTATCTTCATTCTCGGCTTCATTCTCGCTTCATTGGTCCGCCACAATATCCCCTATATCGGCATCTTTCGCACCATCTTCTTCCTGCCGGTTGTGATCGGCTTAGGCGTCTCGAGCCTGCTCTGGACCTGGATGCTCGACGATCGCATCGGCATCTTCAACAAGATCTTGCTGGATTTTCACCTGGTCCCCAAGGCGCAACTCTTCCTGGGCAGACCCAATACCGCCATGAACGTCATCATTCTGTCTGTCGTGTGGAAGACGGTGGGTTTCACCATGATCCTGCTCCTGGCGGGCTTGCAGGCCATCCCCGACGAACTTTACGAATCGGCCGAGGTCGATGGCGCCGGGTATTTCCGGAAGCTCTTTTACATCACCTTGCCGCTTATGCGCCGCACCATCGCTCTCGCTTTGATCCTGTCCGTCATCGGCTCTGTCCTGTCATTTGACCAGTTCTACATTATGACGCGCGGCGGTCCGCGGAACAGCACCATTTCCATTGTCTTTTGGATATTCAACAACTCTTTCACTTATTTCAAGATGGGCTACGGCGCGGCCATGTCTATTGTCCTGCTTGCCATCCTGGTCGCGCTGACCGGCTTGCAATTATATGTCTTAAGGGAAAAGGAATAGATGGCGGCTACATCATTGCGGCCGAACCCGTCCGGGCATTCCCAGCAAGAATTGCGACGCATGCGCCGCCGCGCGCTGCTGGCCCTGCGCTACGTAATTTTGCTTGTCCTGGCATTGCTCTTCCTGTTCCCCATCGCCTGGTCATTCATCAACTCGATCAAATTGCCGTCCGAGGCCCTGGCCGTGCCGCCGACCTATCTGCCGAGCGAAATCTCGCTGAAAAACTACGAGGAACTCACAACCTACGGCAAAATCGGGATCGCGCAGCATGTCTACAACAGCACGGTCGTCGCGCTGATTACAGTCCTGGGCAGCATCGTATTGAGCACGCTCGGCGGCTACGGCTTCGCGCGCTTCAACTTTCCCGGCAAGAATGTGCTCTTCGTTATGGTGCTTTCCACGCTGATGATCCCCTTCCAATCTATCTTGATTCCGCTATTTGTCATGATCGTTCAAGTCGATTTGCACGACACCTTGTTCGGCCTCGCGCTCGTCTACATAACTTTTCAGTTGCCCTTTGGCATATTCTTGATGCGCAACAGCTTTCTGGCAGTGCCGCAGGAAATCGAAGAATCGGCGCTGCTGGATGGCTGCAGTTCAATTAGCATTCTCTATCGTCTCATGCTGCGGCTCGTGCTGCCCGGCATCGTCACGGTCGCCATCTACGCCTTTATCAATTCCTGGAATGAATTCCTGGCCGCCTTGATTTTCATGTCCGATCAAGACAAGTTTACCTTGCCCGTTTTTCTCACCACCGTTCGTTACGGTATCTGGGGCGATGTCAATTGGGGCGCCTTGCAAGCGGGTGTCATCGTCTCCATCATCCCCAGCCTGGCCATTTTCCTGGCGCTGCAACGTTACTACATGGACGGTTTGATGGGCGGCGCCGTCAAGAATTGACGATCTGCAATTGCAAAGGCTGCTCATGGACAAACTTCCCTCGAATCGCGAACCCCTCTATCCGGCCGCCTTTCAAGCCCTGCCGCTCGGCGCCGTCAAGCCTCGCGGCTGGCTGCTGAATCAGCTACGCGTGCAAGCGGATGGTCTCAGCGGCCACCTCGACGAATTCTGGCCCTCGCTCGGTCCCGACAGCGGCTGGCTAGGCGGCGACGGCGAATCCTGGGAGCGCGGTCCCTATTATCTCGACGGCTTGCTGCCCCTCGCCCACCTGCTCGACGACGAGCGCCTGCTGAACAAAGTCGAGCCCTGGATCGAATGGACGCTGAACAGCCAGGACGAACGCGGCTTCTTCGGCACCCGCGATCCCGACTGGTGGCCGCGCATGATTGTGCTCAAAGTGCTTATGATGCACTATGAAGCCAGCGAAGACGGACGAGCCCTGCAGCTAATGACGGCATACTTCCGCTATCAACTGCGCGCCCTGCCTGTGCGTCCGCTGTATCTGTGGGCCTGGGCCCGGGCCATGGACAACGTGCTGGCCGTGCATTGGCTCTACAACATCACTGGAGACGGATTCCTGTTGGACTTGGCCCAGCTGCTCATTGACAGCACGCTCGATTGGCCCGACTTGCAAGCCAACTACAGCCTGCGCCACATCCTGCTGCTGGAAGAGTGGAATCACGGGATGATGACCCACGGCCCCAACAATGCCATGGGGGTCAAAGCCGGCGGCGTCTTCTACGTGCAAACCGGCAAACCTTGGCATCAAATGGCGTCCCGCCTGGGCATCGAGAATCTGATGCGGCGCCACGGTCAGCCCAATGGCATCTTCAGTTGCGACGAACATCTCAATGGCACGGCGCCGGTCAGCGGCAGCGAGCTCTGCGCCGTCGGCGAGTTCATGTTCTCGCTGGAAGAGCTGATGCGCATTCTGGGCGATCCCTTCTTCGGCGACCAACTGGAACGCGTCGCCTTCAATGCCTTCCCCGCCACTTTCACGCCCGACATGTGGGCGCATCAATACGACCAGCAGGTCAATCAAGTGCTGGCGACTGTCGCGGAACGCAACTGGACAGACAACAGCGACGACTCCAATATCTTCGGCTTGGAGCCGCACTTCGGCTGCTGCACCGCCAACATGCACCAGGCCTGGCCCAAATTCACCAAGTCTCTTTTCATGGCGACGCCCGACGGCGGGCTGGCGGCGGTCGCCTATGCGCCCTGCCAAGTCAAGACGACCGTCGCCGACGGCGTCCCCATCACAGTAACCGAAACGACCGATTATCCCTTCAATGGAGATATCCATTTTGCCTTCGACTTGGACGCCCCCTGCGAATTTGACCTGAGACTGCGCATCCCGGATTGGGCGCAGGAAGCGGCGCTGACCGTCTGCGGCCAGACATCCGCGCTGCGCTGCCCGGGCAACTTCCACATATTGAGAAGAACTTGGCAATCGGGCGACAGCGTCACGCTTAAGCTGCCAATGGACGTTCGCCTGAGTGAAGGGCACAAGGGCTTGCTATCCGTCTATCGCGGTCCGCTGCTTTTTGGCTCGCGCATTGACGAAGAATGGCGGCAGATCGCCGGAGAACGCCCCCATGCCGATTGGGAGATATATCCCAAATCGCCCTGGAATTACGGCTTGATACCCGATGACGATACCGTGCTCGCCGGTCTGGAAGTGACCGAAGCGGCGCCTTCACGAATGCCCTTCGTCACGGATCAGCCTCCTGTCTCATTGACCGTGAAGGCAAAGCGCCTGCCTGACTGGACACTGAAAGACAATTCCGCCGCCGATATTGACGTGGGTCCCCATCCTGCCAGCCAGGCAACCGAGCAGCTCACGCTGATTCCCTATGGTTCGACTCAACTGAGAATCGCGGCCTTTCCAATTGCGCAGAACGAAGAGGATGAAGCATGAGCGACTATCCCATCACGCCGGCGCCCTTTGCCAGCGTGAAGATACAAGACGATTTCTGGAAACCCCGTATTGATACGGCCGTGAACGTCACCATCCCCTACGACTTCGAAAAATGCGAAGAAACCGGGCGTATCGACAATTTCGCCAAAGCAGGCGGTCTGATGGGTGGTCCGCACCAAGGCATTTTCTACAACGATTCCGATGTCTTCAAAGTGGTGGAAGGCACCGCCTATGCCCTGCAGATCGCGCCGAACAGCGAGATGGAATCTTACGTCGACGATCTGATCGACAAGTTCGCCGCTGCTCAGGAAGACGACGGCTATCTCTATACTGCGCGCACCATCGACCCCGTCAACATCGACCAGCGCTGCGGCGCCCAGCGCTGGTCCAACCTGGCGGTCAATCACGAATTATACAATATCGGCCACATGTACGAGGCCGCAGTCGCCTATTACCAAGCCACTGGCAAGCGCAAATTCCTCGATGTCGCGCTCAAAAACGCCGATCTGATTGACTCGGTTTTCGGCCGCGACAAACTGCGGGATGTTCCCGGGCACCAGGAGATCGAGATTGGCTTGATCCGGCTTTACCGCGTCACCGGCGAACTACGCTACCTGAAGCTGGCGAGATTCTTCCTGGATGAACGAGGCCGCACCAATGGCCGGGAGCTCTACGGTGCCATCTGCCAGGATCACTTGCCCGTGACCGAACAAAGCGAAGCGGTTGGCCACGCCGTCCGCGCGGGTTATCTCTATGCCGGCATGACTGATATTGCGGCATTAACCGCTGATGCCGCCTATGCATCGGCTGTGACTGCCCTCTGGGAAAATGTTGTCGGCAAGAAACTGGCGTTGACCGGCGGCATCGGCGCTCGCCACGAGGGCGAAGCCTTCGGCGATAACTATGAGTTGCCGAACTTGACCGCCTACAACGAAACCTGCGCCGCCCAAGCCAACATCCTCTGGAACCATCGCCTCTCCCTGTTGACCGGCGAGGCCAAATATGTTGATGTCCTGGAACGCGCCTTGTACAACGGATTCCTTTCCGGCGTCGGTATGGACGGGACTTCCTTCTACTACGTGAATCCCCTGGCCTGCGACGGCGAATACCCTTTCAATCGGGAACGCGCCATGAGCCGTCAGCCCTGGTACCAAACATCTTGCTGTCCGACGAACGTCGTGCGGCTGCTGCCTTCTCTTTCCGGCTACATCTACGGACTACGCGATCAAGCGCTTTATGTCAATCTCTATGTGGGCGGCGAGGCGGCATTCAGTCTGGGCGGCGCAGACCTCAGCATCGCGCAGACCACAGATTATCCCTGGGACGGCGCGGTCCAATTCGATATCGCCGTCTCGCGGCCCACTGCCTTTGCCCTCAAGCTGCGCATCCCGTCTTTTGCCCAGTCTTTCCCGACTGGAAATCCACTGCCCAGCGATCTCTATCGCTACCTCGACGAGTCCGCCGATGTGCCTGGTTTGTCCGTCGCCGACCAAGCAACGCCTCTAGAGATTCAAAATGGTTACGCGACGGTCTCTCGCGTCTGGGAGGGCAGGACCCGTGTCCGCTTGAACCTGCCAATGAAGGTTCGCACTGTTGTCGCCCATCCTGCAGTAGCCGAGTTGCAAGGCAAAGTGGCGCTGGAACGCGGACCGCTCGTCTATGCGCTGGAAGCGGCGGACAACGATGCCCCCGTGCTTGATCTGGCGCTGGATGACGCCGCGCAATTGCGCGCCGAGCATGCGCCAGATTTGCTCGGCGGCGTCACATTAGTTCAGGGCAATGCCCTCGATGCCCGCGGGAACGCCGTCAGATTCACCGCGATCCCGTATTACGCCTGGGGACATCGCAGCGAAGGTCAGATGACCGTTTGGCTAAACCGACGATAGATATGGGCAAGTCTTTCCTGTGGATTGATAGTTTCAGTTGACTATCCGAAAGCGTCTTATCCCAATCGCAAACAACACGATGGACGAGCCAAACAGCACACTGACATAAGGCAGGATATCCATCAACCCCCCATCAAAGTAAATGAGCGTATTGAAACCGTCCATTACCCAGGCCACCGGCGAAATATGACCGAGCGTTTGCATAAACGGCGGCACAACCTCCAGCGGCCACCAGCCGCCGCCAAGCGCCGCCAACGTGACCGATAACAAATTTGCCAAGTAGATAGCTTGCCCTTCCGAACCGATGGAACTGGCAATAGCAAAGGTCAAAGCTGTAATACACAAGGCAAAGGCAGCCATGACAAACACCAGCAGGACAATCCGCGAGCCAATCTCTAAGCCCATCAACCCGCCAAATCCGAACAAGATGAGATATTGTATCATCCCTAAGATAAAGAGGCTCAGGATTTTGCCTCCCAGCACCTGTGCCCGTGATACTGGCATGACGATGACGCGCTGCAGGGTCCAGTTTTGACGATCGCGCAGCAGCGTCGCCATCCCGCCCAAGACCGTAAACATCACAAACATCGCTCCCAAGCCGGGCACGGATTGTCCGAAGCCCTCGCCGGGTTGCAAGTCGCCTTCGCTATTGCTCAGCCGCAAATCATAAACCACCAATTCTTGCGCCAGCAGGTCTTGGGCGCGGGCATAAAGCGCGCCGCTCTCGGCTTCAATATCCAGCGCATTGAGAACAAGCTCGCCGGCGCGTGCTGCAATAATCGAACTGTTCAATTGACTGATGACTGTGTTGACACTATGCTGAATGGGATCGCCGAAGCTGTCTTCGCGACTAAAATACAGAATGGGCAACGCCTCGAAGGTCTGCAAAGCCTGTGCAAAGCCCTGTGGAATGACAATTGCTGCCGAGGCGGTCCCCTCGCCGACGCGTGTCCTCGCCGACTCGATATTTTCAACCTCGCTACCCCGAACAAAAGCGTCATTGGTCGCCAGCAAAGCGTCTACAAGCGCTTGCGAAGCCGGTGTATTGTCCTGATCGATGAAGTCAACGGCAATAGATCCGCCACGTGGCGCACTGCTTAGTCCAAATACCGCCGCCAATACAATGGGTATGGCGGTTAAGCTGATCAGGTTGCCTCGCTGCGACAGGTAAATCCGCAAGTCGTTAAATGCAATGACGAATATCTTGTCCATAAGTCTCTTAGACCTGAACGCGGCGGTTGAACAACCAGGAACCGACCGAGAACAATATTAGACCTTGAATAAGCAGAACCAGCAGATTGAGTTCAATGGCCGTGTCCCCGCTGGATAGGCTTTCAAAGCCATCAACCCCCCAAAATATCAGCGACAGCTTGGAAAACTCGCCCAGCCGGAAGCCGAATGCGCCACCCAACAGCGCCAGTCCCATACTAACCATCGTGCCCAACAGCGTGGCCTGTTCCGGGGTCCTCGCCAGTCCAACCACAAACACGCCGACACCCGATACCGCCAGCGAAACGGACAGAAGCAACATGACCAAAGCCAGCCAATTGTTGCCCCAAAGGAAAGTGAATGCCCCGTTGCTGACGCTCGCAATAATGGAGAGAAAAACCAGCAATAGCAGAATCTGCAGAACAATAACCCACTGGACACCCAGCAACTTGCCGGCAAGAATCGACCAACGTGAAGTGGGCGAACTTAGCAGCCGCTGTAAGACCCAGGTCTTGCGATCCCGATAAACAGACTGCACCCCTGTCCATGCCGTAAACAAACTGAAAAAGACCGCCTGTGCCGAGCCAAATCGAACTAAAATCCGCTCAAAAGCCGATCTGGCCTGCACCTTATCTAGCGCCTGTCTTTCTAAGCTGATGTTGCCCAGATTGGGATTGTAGGCACAGGCAAATCCGGCAAATGCGCTCTCATCTGCGTTCAAGAACTCTATCGCATTGAGGGGATTGGCGAAGATGGTTTGTACAGTCCCGCGAATCGCCGCGCTCGCTGTCACAAAAGGCTGAATCACCGTCTCAGTGATGCTGCGAACAATTGTTGCCGAAATCGCTGACGCGCCGCTGCCATAAACTTCAACTTGGGTCTTCTCAAGTTGTGTCTGTTCAAGCAAGGACGGATCTCGTGGCGGGTTGACCTTGCTGGTAAAATCTGCCGGTATAATGACGGCAGCCGCATAAATGCCTTCGTCAACCCCGGCCCGCGCCAACTCCGGATCATCTAAGCGCTTGGCATTCAGAAAGTCGGACAAGGGCCGCGTCTCAGCAGGGGCCGACTCAGATGAAAGCTGGCAAGTGGCTTCGTTGCTTCTTGCGATCGGTTGCGACAACAGAATGGACGCAACCGTTTCACCCAGATTGCCCTCGACCCCTCCTTGATCGAGATTAACAATCGCAACCGAAATCACTCCAATTGTCAGTTCCCCGCCGCTGCTGCCAAAGGCAAGCCCTATGATAAGAGAGATAGCAAGCGGCGTCCCCAACATAAACAACAGCAGCACTCTGTCAGTGCTGACAGTGTAGAGTTCTTTCCAGGCGATGGTGAGTATTTTCTCCATACCAGCCGCCTCAATCGCGCAAGGCGCGGCCCGTCAAATGCAAAAACACCGCTTCCAAATCCGGCTGGCGGACTTCTATTGAACTAATTTCAACCTGCTGCGCGATAATATTGAGAACTTCCGCCAGCAATTTTCGCCCATTTTGACAATATACCGTCAACACGGCTTCCTCAGCCGGCATAACTGTGTTGCCGCCGCGTCTGTCGCCATCCTTCAAATCATCGACCTGATACGCGACTTTGCTTGCCTGCGGATGGGCGCGCAGGGCATCTAACAAGGTTTCTTCATCAGATGGTCGTTTCACCTCAATAACAAGACGGTCCTCCGCGCCGATCCGCTCGGTCAACTCGGCTTGTGTGCCGAGCGCGATAATCTCGCCATAATCAATGATGCCAATGCGGTCGCTTAGTTCTTCCGCCTCTTCCATGAGATGTGTGGTATAAAGCACTGTCATCTGATACTCGTCACGCAAGCGAAACACCGTATCGAGAATCCGGCGCCGATTCTGAGGATCGACACCGGCAGTTGGCTCATCCATATAAACAAGCTGCGGACGATTGAGCAAGCCAACTCCGATATTGACTCGGCGTTTCATGCCGCCGCTGAAGGTATCTATGCGGTCATGCTGGCGTTCTTCCAAGTCCATAAACTCGATCACTTCATCCATGCGCATTCTGAGTTCTTTACCGCGCAAACTATACATCCGCCCAAAAAACCAGAGATTCTGTCGCGCCGTTAATTCGGGATACAAGGCGATTTCCTGCGGCACGACGCCGATAAGCTGCTTGGCTTGTCGAGGCTGTTGTCTGATGCTGTAACCGCCAATATAAGCATCGCCTTCGCTGGGTTCTATCAAGCCGCTTATCATCGAAATAGTCGTGGTTTTGCCAGCGCCATTGGGACCTAACAGGCTGAAAATCTCGCCTCTGTGAATGCTGAAACTCACCCCTTTTACCGCATGAATTGGCGTACTGTCCTTGCGCACAAAGGTCTTTCCTAGACCTTTTGTCTCAACCATAGCGTCCATGAATTCGGTCCCTATCTTTGCTCTGTGCCTAACTTGTTCCAGGTATTGGATCGCTGCAAAATCATTTTAGCGTGAAGATACGCTCAAGTGACTTAAAGTTTGGGCCAGGTATCGGTGAGGCGATAACCCTGCGGCCAAGGATCCTCCGGATCGAGCATCAGTTGCTGCGTGCCGGTAATCCAGGCCCGTCCGCGAACACTTGGGATAATCGCTTCGCGGCCGGCGACAGTGGTCACATCATTGATTTGACAATCGAATCGGGATCCAATAATCGAGCGCGCCACGAAGTGATCGCCCGGCGCCATTTCCCCCCGCGCGTGTAATACGGCCATCCGCGCCGAGCAGCCCGTTCCGCAAGGCGACCGATCCAGTTTGCCCGGATCAATCGCCACGGTGTTGCGCCCGGACAAGACATGCCCCGCTCGCTCCACCGGCAGCGTAAATTGGCAGAAGGAAATATGATTCCAGGCCTCTCGTTGAGGATGCTGGAAACCAATTTGCTCATTCGCAGCCAAGGTGATCCGCCGTCCCATTTTCGCCAGGTCAAGCGCCTCATCCGGCAGTACCGCAAAACCCAGGGCGCGGGCATCAACCAGAACGAAACTGTCCCCCCCATAAGCCGTGTCGACAGTCAGCGTTCCCTGCCCCTCAAGCTCCAGCTTGACGTCCAGCTTGTCGGCAAAGGACGGCACATTTTCGATTTCGATGCTCTGCGCCTTGCCATCCGCGCAATAGGCGCGGACGCGCAGCAATCCCGCCGGCGCTTCCAGCAAAAAACTCGTTTCAGGTTCTTGCATCGCAATCATGCCGGTGTCCAGCAGCACGGTCGCGACGCAAATCGAGTTGGAACCGGACATGGGCGGCGTATGCTCAGGTTCCATTACGATGAAGCCATAAGCCGCCTCCGGTTGTTTTGGCGGCACCAGCAAGCTGACATGCTTGAAGACGCCGCCTCGCGGCTCGTTCAAGACGAAGCGGCGCAGCCTCTGATCCGCATCAACCCAGCGCGCTTGCTCCCAGATGGTTTCTCCCGGCGGCGGAGCTACGCCCCCGACGATCACATTTCCAACCTCGCCTTCGGCATGGCAGGCGACAATATGAACCAGTTTTGTTGTTCGCATCTTCCGTCCAATCAATCCCTGCGCTCGCACTGCCAGTCAAATATACCATTCGCCAGCCAAGATTGCATCGAGCGGCTTTGCGGCGCCTGGCCTGCGATATTCTCATCCGCATGTTAAGATTAAACGGCATCAAAGGCGAACCAAGATATGACAACTAAAACTCTGCGCGCCCTCGTTATGCAACCCGGCGCCATTCGACTGGAGCCCGACGAATTGCCCGCGCCGGCACCCGACGAAGTATTGCTCCGCACGACCAAGACCTTGATCAGCCCCGGCACCGAGCGCGCGATCATGTTGAATTTGCCAGGCCTCGCCGTGCAATACCCCAAGTCTGTCGGTTACAGCCATGTCGGTGAGATTGTCCAGGTCGGCGCGCAAGTCCGCAGCCTTAAAATCGGCGACAGGGTCGCCAGCAAATCGCGCCATGCCAGCCATGCGCTTGTCAATGAGAGGCTTTGCCATCAACTGGCGCCAGACCTGGACGATGAGCGCGCCACCTTTTTTCAACTCCTGGCCACCTCGCTGCAAGCGCTGCGCAAAACGCGCCTCGAGCTGGGCGAAGCGACTGCCGTCCTCGGCGCGGGCTTGGTCGGCCAGTTGGCATTGCAGCTTGCGCGCCTTGCCGGCGCCATGCCTGTGGTCGCCATCGACAATCACGGGGGCCGCCTGAAACTGGCGCATGAGTTGGGCGCCGACCATATTGTCTCGGACGCAGACGCAGCAAAAGATGCGATAGCGGCAAGCGCGCTTGCGGAAGGCTTCCAGGTTGTGGTTGAAGCCACCGGGAATCCCGCAGCATTGCAAACTGCCTGTGATATCGCTGCCCATGGCGGCAGGATTGCCTTGCTTGGCAGTTCGCGGGGGGCGACCGAATCATTTGATTTCTACAAGCGCGTGCACAAAAAGGGCATCACCCTCATAGGCGCGCATATTGACACGGCCGCTCGGCTCGCTTCGGCGCCCGGCTGGTGGACCCTGCGCGATGAACAGCATACCGCCTTGAAGTTGCTCCAAAACGAGCGCGTCGCTGTCGCCCCATTGATAAGTCATCGCTTTCATTGCGGCGAAATTGCGGCAGCCTACGATCTGTTGGCGGAATGGAATCTTGATGCGCTGGGCATGATGATCGATTGGTCCTGAAATAATGGCTGAACCTTAGCATCGGAAAAGAGAGGAACGGATGCCAAGACCTAACATGAGCGACGTATTCAATTTGCCGCATTTCAAAAAGCCGCGACAATTGCGGCAAACCTGGCTGAAAGACGTCGGCTACGATGAAGCGCCTCGCTACATCGAGCGCATGGGCTTGACCGAGCTGGAAGACTTCCTCGAGGTCGCCGGGCAGCGGCTGGACTTTGTCAAGATCGTCACCACACAGATCATTTTCAGCCCGCATGACTGGCTCAAACGCAAGATCGCCACTTATCAGCGCTTTGCGGTCGAACCCTATCTGGATCACTCATTCTTCATGCAGGCCTACCAACGCGGTGTGGTTGAGAGCGCCATTGAGGCCGGGCGCGAACTGGGCTTTCGCGTTATCGAATTCATGAATACCACCGACGAGGTGAGCGCCGCGCAATGGAAAGCCTGGCGCCAGCTAGCGCTTGATCTGGGCATGCGTATCATTCAGGAGCACCATCCCATTCACCATTGGGATCAGAGCCTGCCGCTTCGTCCCGCATCAGCAGATGAGATACTCCGCGGCGCCGCGGCCGCCCTTGAGGACGGCGCTTTCATCCTTATGATCGACCATGAAGAATTCGACCTGCAAGGCGCAAATACCGCGCGCGAAATCGGCAAAGTGGTGGACGCGCTCGGGCTGGAGAAGATCGTCTTCGAAGCGACATCGCCGAAGGAAGGTCCCATGCTCTGGCACGACAATCTAAAGCTGTATTTCAGCACTTTTGGGGAGAACGCCAATGTCGCCAATGTCATGCCCAGCCAAGCGATGTACGTCGAAGAGATGCGCGCGCCCTTCTTGCGCGCCAAGCGCCAGCAATAATATGAACCGGGAGACTTCCAAATGATTGATGAATCCGTATTGCGCAAGCTGCGGCAATTCGACACCGCCACCATCTGCAATGTCATTGAACTGTTTGAGGTTCGTCGCCGCAATCAAGGCTTCATGACCCGGGAAATTAAGGCAGCATTCCCGGATTTGCCGCCCATGGTAGGTTTCGCCTCGACCGCGACTTGCCGCACCTTTGCCGACCCTCCCGATCGCGACCTTCCTACCCTACCGGATCTGATAAGCCGCTTCGAGGAGTTGTCAGGACCGGCGGCGATCGTCTTGCAGAATCTCGATACCGCCGGCGCCGCCGCGAATTTCGGCGATGTATTCAGCAACACCTTCAAGGCCTTTGGCGCGGTTGGTTTAGTTACCAACGGGCCGGGCAGAGATCTCGAGCAGATCGAGCGCATTGGCTTCCCCGTCTTTCACGATGGCCTGGTCTGCGCGCACGGCTATATGCACTTGCTCGATCTGCACTTGCCTGTGCAAGTTGGCGGCATCGACGTCTACCCCAACGACTTGCTGCATGGTGATGGCAACGGCGTCACGACCATTCCCATCGAAATCGCGGCCGATGTAGCGGATGCCTGTGCCGAGTACGCCGCCGCCGAAGCGGTCGTGATTGACCTCTCGCAAAGCGGCACCGCGAGCCTGGCGCAGATGCGCGAGGCTTTTGCAGAGATGTCGAGCCGCGTTGCCAACTTGGGCCAGCGCCTGGCCAGGACCTGATATCATTAGAGCGGCATCCAGGAGAACGCTATGCGTCTATATGTCACCGGTGGTACCGGCCTCGTTGGCAGCAACATCATCCGCTTGGCCCGCCAGCGCGGCATGGAAGTCATTGCCTCGCAATACGGTCCGGAACCGGAATGGCGCGTAGATTACCAGCTCGATCCGCTGGATTTCGCCGATCATGAGGGCGTTCGCGCTTCCATTCACAAGTACCAGCCGGATGCGGTCATCCACACCGCTGCCATCCTCGACCAGATCTACATGGACAGCCATCGGGAACAGTCATGGTCGATCATGGTCGATGGCACCCGCGCCCTGGCGCAAGCCTGCCGCGACGTGAACGCGCGCCTGGTATTTGTCTCGTCCGACTGGGTCTTCGATGGTCGCGTCGATCTGGTGGACGAAAGCTCGCCACCTTTTCCGGTCAATTTCTACGGCCTCATGAAAGTCGCCTCCGAGCGTGAACTGAGCGCCATGGACGGCCTGAACTACGCCGTCGGCAGGCTGGCCGGCGTCTACGGCTTGAACTACGCCGCGCCCTCTCTCTCGCGAACGGACAACGGTCTGGGATTCGACTTTTCTGTCTACGTGATTTACCGTCTGGCAGCCGGCCAGCCAGCGACAGTCTGGACCGGACCCAAAGTCAACGATGTCGCGCACCCGACCTTGGCTTCTGACTGCGCGGATATGCTCTTGCGCCTGGCGCAAGTTGATGAAAATGGCCTGTTTCACTGTTTCGGCAGCGAATCAATCAGCCGCGTCGACCTGGCGCACCAGATCGCGCAGGCCTTTGCTGCCGATCCGGCCCTAATCAGTACCACAGTCACAGATCCCGCGGTCCTGGATGCCTATCGTCACATCGGCATTCCTTTCCGCACCATAGCCAGCACCGAAAAAACTGCGCAGGTCTTGGGACGCCGCGCATTTAATGTCCAAGAAGGCTTGCAAGCTTTTCGTGTAGAGTGGGATGCCTTTTGGAGCTAGGCGCGCGGAGCGGCTGTGCGAGCAAAACTGTACGCGAGTCTTCGGATTACCGGAGTCAGGAAGGATTTACAATGTCTAGGACTGTACTTTCCTTTTCACTTATTCTGCTTTTGGGTTTAGCCTTGCCGGTCTTCGCCCAGTATGGTGAAGTCCACCCAGGCAGTTTCAAAAACCCCTACCCCTTGCGGCACTATTCCGACAGTGTGGACGGGATTAGCCTGCGGGCCGTCGGCTTGCAGCGGCCCGCCGAGCCAGGCCCAGACAGCGATCCCACGGCCCCCGGGCAGGAATACGTCGTTGTTTCGGTGGAGCTCACCTGCGATCCCTCCCGCAGCGAAAACTGCCGCGTCGCCACGTACGACTTCGAACTTGCCGGTTCCATGGGCATCATCTATCCCAACGCCATGAAAGAGGATGAAAACGCTTTTGATATCGCGCCCGGCGCCGAAGCATTTGGCGATATATCGGCTTATATCAACAGCGCTGATACAGATCTGCTGCTGCTCTTTTATCATTGGCCGAACATTCCCTACACCTTTCCGCTGGTCTTCGCCGCCGAGCCAGCGCCGGAAATGAGTGAGGGCATGCCTGTCAACGCGACAGTCGGCATGATTGCGCGCGTCGGACCCAGCAGCGATCTGGACTTCACCGGCGTCTTTAATCATGGCGAGCAGCTCCTGGCTCTCGGCCGCAATGCCGACGGCGCCTGGCTGGAAATCGCCTTCGGATGGGTGCCCGCCGACCTTGTCGAAGCCGAAGGCGACATTATGAGCTTGCCGGTCACATCGGCATTTGAGTAGTCCGGCCATAAACAAAAGAATGGAAACCTATGTCCAAACCCAATGTACTTTTCCTGCTGACCGACCAATGGCGATTGCAAGCTCTGGGATACGCCGGCAATGCGCAAGTACAGACCCCAAACATCGACCGGCTGGCTGGTGAAAGCCTTAACTTCAGGCACGCCATATCCGGTTACTCGGTTTGCTGTCCCTGGCGCGCCAGCTTTCTCACCGGCCAATATCCGCTGACGCATGGCGTCATCATCAACGACGTGCCGATCGGCAGCAACCCGGTCGGGCTCGGCGCCGCCTTCAAGAACCAAGGCTACAATACGGCTTACATCGGCAAGTGGCACGTGAATAGCGGGGGTCGCAGAAACTACATACCGCCCGGGCGACGCTTGGGATTCGATTACTTCAAGGCCCTGGAATGCAGCCACGACTACAACCGCTCGGCATATTACGCCAACGATGATCCGACCATGCGCTATTGGGACGGCTACGACGTCGTCGCACAGACCGCCGACGCGGGTGCCTATATCAAGTCGCAGAGGGCCGATCAGCCCTTCCTGTTGGTGCTGTCCTGGGGACCGCCACACGATCCCTACGAGACCGCGCCGCCGGAATACCGAGACATGTACGCTGCGGCGGATATCCAATTGCGTCCCAACGTACCCCCCGACATGGCCCCGGAAGCTCGCGAATGGATCGCTGGCTACTACGCGCACTGCACCGCCATCGACAAGAGCCTGGGCGATATTGTCAAGACCCTCGACGATTGCGGTCTCAGCGAAGATACGCTGCTTGTATTAGCCTCCGATCATGGCGATATGCTCGGTTCACAAGGTATGCAGCGCAAGCAGAAACCCTTCGACGAGTCGATTCGCGTGCCCTTTCTTTTGCGCTATCCGGCCAAGTACGGCGGCACAGGGCGTAGCGTCGACCGCTTTCTCAACGCGCATGACATCATGCCGACGCTCCTCGGCATCTGCGGCTTGCCAATCCCCGAGGGTGTAGACGGGCGTGATTTCTCGCCCGATTTAGCCAGACCCGCAGCTGATGACGAAGGCGCCCTGCTCGCCTGCTTCCACCCCTTCGGCGAATGGCATCGCGGCCGAGGTGGCGTCGAATACCGCGGCATCCGCACCGCTCGCTATACCTACTGCCGCAAACTGGATGGACCTTGGCTGCTCTTTGACAATGAAGTTGATCCCTATCAGCAAAACAATCTGGTCCATCGTCCGGGCCAGGCCGAAACCCGCAATGAATTGGATCATCTGCTCCAAGGGAAATTAGACGAGATGAGAGACGAGTTTCTGTCCGGCCGAGATTACGTCGACAAGTGGGGCTATCCGCTGGACGAAACCGGCACCATGCCTATCAAATGGTAACGCCGCCCCAGGCAGAAAGCGCTGCCCTACCAAGAATTGACGATTTTTTCCGCCGTTCGCCATGCCAGCGCCATAATCGTTTCCGCCGGATTGAAACCGCCGTTGGTCACATGCGGCGACGAATCCGCAAGGAAGAGATTGTCCTGGCTGTGTACGCGGCACCATTTGTCCACAACCGAGGTGGCGGGATCTTCGCCCATACGGCAGGTACCGGCCTGGTGCTGTCCGCCGGAGAGATACAGGACCGGCTCTACCCCCCAAACCTTGATCGCGCCTGACGCCCGTAGCCACTCCTTGGCGCGCTCGTGTATGAAAGCCGCCGTGCGCACCGTTTCCGGATGAGTCGTTCCCGACAGATGCGCCACCGCTATGCCATAGCGATCTCTGACTCGCGGGTTGATCGTCACGCGGCCGTCCGGATGAGGAATCTCGTGTACGGGTCCATTGATATCGTTGATGCGCCGGAAGTTCTCTCGCATGAATCGTTTCGCCTTGATTCCCCACCTTGGCGCATCCGGCGGGTACTGGCTTTTCCAGACGACAATCGGCGTACAAACATCGGAATCGGTCAGCATGCCCCCACCAATCACGTTGCCGTTATCGTGGTTGAAATCGCAAGTTGCGATCGACCCACCCGGTCCCACGCCATCATAGATGTCGTCGGGAAAAAGCCCGGACGCCCCCGGATAATAGTGCCCCTGCAAATGTCGCCCCACCTGGTCGCTGTTGTTACCAATGCCATTGGGCTCTCGCCTGGTCGCCGAATTGAGCAAGAGGCGCGCGCTTTCGACCGCGCCGCAGCTCAAAACCACAGCCTCAGCTGTTACAACCTCTTCAGTTCCGGCAGCATCGATAACGATCACACCCTCGATCCTGCCCGCCTCGCTGGTCAGCAGCCCCCGAGCCATCACCTGGGAACGCAGTTCACAGTTTCCCGAACGCAACGCGCGCGGAATCGTCGTATTGTGGCTGCCGTTCTTGGAATCATTCGGGCAAGCGAATCCGAAGCAATGCTGACAGTAGATGCAGGCGGGCCGATCGTTGTACGGGATAGAGTTGATCAACCTGGGCATGCGCAGGCCGCGCCAACCCAGCGCTTCCAGCCCTTTCAAATGTACCCGCGATTTATCCGGCAAGGGCAATGCCGGCATCGGATACGGCCTGTTGTATTTTGGCAGATGGTACATCGTCCGGTCATCGCCACAGACGCCCAGCTCCCACTCGACTTTCTCATAATAGGGCGCCAGGTCGTCGTAGGAAATCGGCCAATCCGCCAGGGAGCTGCCCTCGGGAACGCCATAAATGCTGGCCATGCGGAAGTCCTGCGGCATAAAGCGCCAGGCCTGTCCGGCATAGACGCGCGTGCCGCTGCCGAGGCAGGCCGCGTTGTTCTGGTAGCCCCGCTCGTGCGGACGAATGACCCGGCCGTCGTCGCTCGTGCGCGGATTGCCGTCGATATCCGGCCCGGCGTTGTGTCCATACAGCGACACGCGCTGGTTGCGCAAATGGTCCCGGCCGATGGCTTCAGTGGAAAGCTCTCGACCGCGTTCCAACAACAGCACCGATTTGCCGGCCTCTGCCAGCACTGCGGCCGCCACACCGCCACCAGCGCCGGAGCCGACCACGATCACATCGTATTGGCTCATGCGGTCACCTCGAATCCCACCATGGCCCAGGCGGCACCGTCGCGATTGGCGCCATTGCCCGGATCGGCGTAATAGCCTTCCGTACAGTGTTCAACAATCTGCGCGAAGAACCCGGCTTGATCGACGGGCCAATCCGACTTGATATCGCCTTGCTCGATGGCTTCCAACAAGGCCGTTCTCGATGCCAGGTCGAGCCCGGCAAACGGATGTTGAAATACCTTGTCAGCTTCTATTTCGAGCGCGTCCAGCCAGTCGCGATAAGTTGCCAGACTATCGCGCAGGTCGCTTTGGAGTTGACCCAGCAGGTAATCCCCAAGACCGGACTCCCAACCGCCCGGATAGTCGTCTTCCGGAATGATGGTGTCTACCAAGGCTTGCAGCGTCAACACTTGTCGTGGTTCAAGCACATCTCATCTCCCGCGGGTTTGTTTTGTCGCCATATACACCACTATTTCGATGCCGGAAATGACGTCCTCATTAGTTTTGCCAGCGCTAGTGGACCCTGCTGCCCAGCGCTTTCGCGCGGATCGGCTTGCCCGCATGCGTCGAATAGCGCAAGACGCCGCTCTCGGCGTTGGTTTGATGCAGTACCGTCCGCCACAAGGACCAAATGAACACTTCGCGGATCAACAAGAACAGTGCCAGCGTCATCGCCAGCCCAATCGCCGCCATGTCGACCGCGAGCTGGTAACGCGGGGCAATTGCCTGGATCGTCGCCGGACCGGC
Organism: Chloroflexota bacterium; assembly: GCA_026708115.1. Classification (GTDB taxonomy): domain Bacteria; phylum Chloroflexota; class Anaerolineae; order Aggregatilineales; family Phototrophicaceae; genus UBA6055. Next base: position 27,606 of record JAPOVL010000027.1, on the reverse strand, counting down.
TATGGCTATCAAGAAACTGAGTAGCTGCAGAACGGCATAGCATACCAGCACCAGGCATGTCCCGTCGATCTGTCCTTTCAGCCTGCGACTGAGCGCCATCGGCAGCAAACTCAATAACACGACCGACTGCTTGTGTTCCTGAATGATGACCAGCGACAACAGCGACAATTCCGTTAGCAAAAGCACCAGCCGACTTGTATCGACGGTCTCCAAACTATTGAGCGTGACAAGAATGGGCATGGCCAATGCGACTAATACGATGCCCCCGGCAATCTTTCGCAGCATCGTGACCCACCCCAATGCGTCTTCCTCGTGCAAGACCACCTTGCATATCGCCAAATAGATGAAGACTCTGCCCGGCGGAATCACGCTCACCTCGTCCAATACGCCGTCACGCCCCTGACGCGAAATCAGCGAGACGATACGATAAATCCATCGTCCCGAGCAAATGAGACTGTGGAGCAGCAACCATAAGGGCAGCAACCAAATTACGCTGGAGCCAACGCTGCCATATACACGCGCCACCGCCAGCAGCAGCAGCAATGCCGCCGCCAGCGCAACCGCAATCACTGGCGGACCGCTACGGTTGCCTTTGAGTTGCCGCTTAAAATGTTTGGTGATGGGATGATATACAGGACGGTTTATGCGCTGCCACACGCTTTGGCTGACGAGAACTGAGTGAAGACAGTATTTTATCCGGTCAATGATTCGCGCCGCCATCTGAAGGCATCCGAAATAACCTGAGCCAATTGAAACTTCAGTTGAGACTTAGTAATATGGCTCATGTTGCCGCGGGGGTCAAATAGGTCTTCTTGGCAGGATCCACAGTCTCGTCATAAAGGAAGCACTTGACCGTGCGCCCTTCATGGATCACGCTCGGCGGCACATTGTCGTGGCAAATGTCCATCACCGCCGGGCAGCGTCCGGCGAATTTGCAGCCGGTGCGCGTGTACTCATCGGTTTCGATGACCGCCAAATCGATTTTTTCGTCCCAGGCTTCTTCGGACTTGATGCTGGGAATCGAAGTCTTGAGATTCTGCGTATAAGGATGCAGCGGATTGCCCAGCACACGCTCAGTCGGACCCATCTCAACAATCCAGCCGCGCAGCATCACGGCGATGCGATCTCCCGTGTAATAGGCAGTCGCCAGATCATGCGTGATGTAAATGACACTGACGTTATTATCTTCCTTCAGCTTGCGAAACATGTTCACAATCGACATGCGCAGCGAAGCGTCCAGCATTGACACCGGCTCATCAGCGACAATCAGAGATGGCTTGGTGATCAAAGCTCGCGCGATGGCCACGCGTTGCGCTTGCCCGCCTGATAGCTCGTTGGGATAACGCCCCGCGATCTCCGCCAGCGTCAAGCCGACCTCGCTCAAAACCTCGTTGATGTATCGCGGCGCTTCCTTCTTGTTAGCCACCATCTTGTAATTCTGCGCCGTCTCGTACAGATAGCTGTCAATCCGCTTCAGCGGACTAAAAGCGGCGAAAGGATCTTGAAACACAGGCTGCACTTCGCGGTAGAACCAGGTCTTCATCTCCTTGCGGCTGATGTCATTGATGACGCGGTTCTTGTAACGCAGAATGCCCTCCGACGAGGACTCCATGCCTAGCACCATCTTCGCCAAGGTGGTCTTGCCGCTGCCGCTTTCACCGACCACCGCGAAGATCTCCGGCTTGTCGGAATCAATCACGATGGAAGCGTTATCGACTGCGTGAAAGTCTTGCGAAGCAAATCCCTGGCGGATATGAAAGACCTTAGTCAGATTCTCAATTTGAAGGAGTGGCGCGTCGACTCTGCCACCATGCGGCTCAGACTGCGAGTCACGCGTAGACACTGTGACCTCCATTTAGCTCCTCCTCGACAACATGGCAGGCGGTGAAATGCTTCGGCTCAATCTCGATCAACTCCGGTTCGATCGTCTTGCAGACATCTTTCGCCAGCGGGCAGCGCTCATGGAAGCGACAGCCGCTCGGCGGACGATCCAGCGCCGGCGGACGCCCGGGGATGGCCAGGCGTTCTTCGCGCGAATCCAGGCTGGGCAGCGACTCGATCAAGTACCGTGTATAAGGATGTCGCGGGCTCTCCAGTATCGTCTTCGTGTCCGACTCTTCCACCAGCTTACCCGCGTAAAGGATGCCGATGCGATCGGCCAAATTGGCGTGCACGCCGATATCGTGCGTGATCAAAACCAGCGTGCTGCCTTCTTTCTGCTGCACATCCTTCAGCATCTGTATCACGCCGCGCTGCACGACGACATCCAGCGCGGTAGTCGGCTCATCGGCGAAGATGAGTTTCGGCCACAGAATAGTCGCAAGCGCGATCGTAACGCGCTGCCGCATACCGCCCGAAAGCTGATGCGGATAAGACGCCATCACCTTCTCCGGCAGGCCGAGATCGCGCAGGTATTCCGCCGTAAGTTGGAAAGATTCCTTCTTGGTCACATCGCGATGCGCGCTGATAAAATCGTGAAAGGTATCGCGAATGCGTCGCACCGGATTGAGTACATGCATCGACCCCTGCGGGATGTAAGAGATCGTGCGCCATTTCAGATCGCGCTGCTGCTCGTCGCTCATATCGGCCGCGTTCATCTCCTCGCCATCGAGATGATAGATCACCTCGCCGCCAACCACCGTCAGCGGCGGCTGATAGGCGCCCAACAGAATCCGCAAGAGCGTCGATTTGCCGCAGCCCGATTCGCCAGCGATGCCATAAACCTCGCCTTCCTGGATTCGCAAGGTGATATCGTCTACCGCTTTGACCGTGCGCTCGACGCCGTAGGCCTTGGTGATGTAATAGGCGCGCAGGTTGTTGGTTTCAATTATGGTGCCCATACGTCATCCTTCTCTTTGCGCGGGTCGTCGTCTTCCGCCTCCTCGCCGGCATGAGCCGTCAGACGGACCAAACGTTTGCGCGGATCCAGATACTCGCCTAGGCCAACCGACATCAAATAGAAGCCCAAGACCATAAGAATCGCGGTGACCATCGGCACGACCATCACCCAGGGTCTGCCCGCCGGAATCGACTGGTAGTAATTGCCCCAATAGATCATGGTGCCGATGGTTGGACTGTCGAGGTTAGCCAAGCCGAGATAGGACAGCGTCACCTCGATACCAATTGAGAACAGAAAACCGCTGATGACATCCGCCAGCAGGAAGGGGATGATGAAGGGCAAGTGCTCGCGGAGTACGATTTTGAAGCTGCCCATGCCGCTGAATACCGCCGTATGCGTGAAGTCGCGCTCGCGCAGGCTTAAGACTTGCGCGCGATAGCGTTTTGAGGGATACGCCCAATCAAGTATGCCGATGAGAATGCCCAGCGTGAACATCGTCAGGCTGCCGCGCAGGATGGAACCGATTAATATGAGCAAGGGTAATCGCGGTACGACGATGACGCTCTCAACGATGGATTGCGCCGCGCGGTCGAAAATCCCGCCCAAATAGCCGGATATCATGCCCAGCGTTACGCCAATGCCGCGACCGATGAAAACGGCGATGCCAGAAATAATCAGCGTATTGCGAATGGCGAAGGTCAGCGACCAGAAGACATCTTGACCCTGCGATGTCGTACCGAATACGAAGTCGGCCGACGGCGGTTGGTTGCGCTTCACCTTCCGGCGCAGCCTGTCTTCCTCATACGGAGAAAAAGCAGACAAAAGCACAAAAGCGGCCACGACTATCAGAATTAGCGAGCCAAAACGAAACGATGGGCTGAAACGGAATAAATCGCGAATCGTAGTTAGCAAAATGAATCCCTATCTCAAGCGGACGCGTGGGTCGAAGATCGGATAGAGCAAGTCAATAAGCAGGGATGCAGTAGCGATGCCGGCAATCGACAAGAGCGTGATGCCCATGATGATGTTGTAGTCGGCATTGTAGATCGCGTTGTAGAGCACGAAACCCAAACCCGGATACGCGAACAAGACCTCGGTGATCAGCGCCCCTTCAAACAGCGCGCCGAGCGACAGCGCCAAATCCGTCACTTGCGGAAGCATCGTGTTGCGCGCGACGTAGAAGAGAATGATCTTGCGCTTGGGCACGGCCGCCAATTCAGCGTACTGCACATAATCGCTGGCGATCTCGGTGGTCGTCAGCGACTTCGCCATGATGAAGCGAAAAGCGGTGGAGCCGATGACAAGAGATAATGCCGGCAAGAAGCCAAAATAAAGCAGCGTGCTGATGTAGTCCCAGGTGAGCCCCGGTTGCCCGCGCGAGCCGCCCACCAGCGGGAACCACTTCAACCACCAGGCAAAGACAAAAATAAGGACAAACGCGATAATAAGGTAGGGAATGGGATAAACGACGACGACGAACCGTTCGAGGACCTGCGCCCAGCGCCGATCATGAAAGTAACCGGCCAGCGCGCCCAGAAATACGCCCGATACCCAGGAAATGAGGATGGCTACACTTAAGAGACCAATCGTCCAGGGCAAGCCAGCGGCGATGATATCCGAGACCGGGCGCGGGAAATTTCCAAATGATACGCCCAAATCTCCTGTGAATAGACGCGCCCAAAAGCGGCCATACTGTTCAAGCAATGTGCCTTCCAAGCCAAAGAGCGCCGTTGCCGATTCGCGCATACTGACAACCGCATGGGGATCGATTGACGCGAATGCGGTCATGCGCCCGATCATTTCATCGACCGGATTAATCGGCGACAGGCGCGGAATCAGAAAGGTGGCTGATATGCCAACAAAGATGACAAGTGCCCATTGCAGGATGCGTGGCAGGATGTAGGTCCGCAGCAGATTCATCAAGTGTCCTTATTGCCCCCATCCCCGGCCCTTCCCCCAAAATGAGGGAAGGGGGAGATCAAACTCACGCCACCAAAGCCCCTCCCTCTTTATGGGGGAGGGGCTTGGGGTGGGGGTGAAGTTAGTTACGACGTCGATGTCAGGCCCTGGATGGCGTACTTGCCGCCCTGGAACCAGTACAGGGGCATCGCATACGGATTCTCAGCCGTGGGGAAACCGGTCCAGTATTTCTCGTCCCAGGTGACCAGCTTCTTGAAGGCGATGCAGGTGATGTCGATCATGTTCTCGACCCAGTGCTGGATGAACTCGATGTTCAAGGCGATGTTTTGATCGGCTTGGCCAACCGGATCGACCGCCTCCATCGCATCGAGCAATTCATCGATCTTGGGATCGACCAGGCGCCGAAGGCTGTTGCCGCCCAAGGGACGATAATCTTCGCCAGCCGGGGCATAGAAGTCCGAATGCATGCCGTTGATGCGCGGCCAGAAGTCGCCGGCCGGCAGCGCGAAGGATCCCCAGGGCGTGCTGACCTCGAAGGCGCCAACGTGGTGGTTCTGCGACCAGGCGCCGCGATCCAGCGTGATGAAGTTGACGTCAATGCCGAAGTCCTGCCACATATCGGCAGCCGCTTGCCCCATACGGTAAGCATCGTTCTCGCTGGGGTCGGACTGCAGGTCGAGGGTCCAGATTTCGCCATCGGGCGTCAGCCAGTTGCCGCCGCCATCGCGGCTCAAGCCGGCTTTAATCAGCAGCTTCTCGGACGCTTCGGGCGCGAACTTCCACCAACCGGTGCCAAATATCTCCGCTGGCGTGCCCGGCACCTCATGGCCCTGCGCTTCCGCCCAGGCGTTGAGCTGGTCCGGAACAGTCGGGTCATATACGGAGAACATCTCGCCATCGCCCAAGTCAATCTGCAACTCGTTCAGCCAGGGCTCCATTGCCTCATGGTAAATCCCCGTCATGGCCGCCGTCGGCGGTACCGCAAAGGTTGTGACTTTGGCGAGCCCGCCGATATAATCGCCGGCCAGCTCAACATTGTTGATGGCCAGCGCAAGCGCCCAGCGAACGTCCTTGTTTTGCAGCAAGGGGTCGCCTTCGAAGTTGAAAGCCAAGTGACGCGTGCTGTACTCATTGGGGAAAGCCCAGGGGAAATCTTTGTACCAGCTGCGCGCGGTCGGCGTGGTATCCAGCGTCGTCTCGAAGGACTCGATATCGACATCGAAGTAGACATCCAGCTCGCCACGAGACATGGCGATCGCCTTCTTGATATTCTCGTTGCCGTAGAAGATGCTCAACACATAGGGAGGACCGCTGCCTCCGGTGATGATGCCAGCCAACGAATTCTCCGGATCATCGCGGCGTTTGAACAGCTCCCAATAGCCGTTGGGATCAACCTGCTGCGGCAGGTAGTTGCCCAGCACGATGACATCTTCGGCGTTCCAATGCCAATCGGCGAGGGTCTCGCCATCAGCCAGATTCGCTTCCACCTCGGAAACGTAGTGGCTTGGCATCATGTACAGGCCGGCCCAGCGCGATTCAAAGACAGTGTGCAAACGCGGGTTGGGCAACGTGGTGAATTTAACGCTGAATTCGCCAGTCTTTTCGACGCCGACATCAAATTTGGTCAGCTGCGCGTGCCAGCCCTGTTGCGTCAAGCCCGGGTTAGCTTTAACAGTCTCAACGGTGTAAACCACATCATCGGCGTTGAATTCTTCGCCATCGGTCCACATTACGCCTTCGCGCAGGTCGACCGACATCTCGGTGAAGTCCTCATTGTACACGGGACCGGAAATCGCCAGCGCGTTTATGTTCTCGCCGGTCTCCTGGTCACCATTCCAGAATGTCTCCAGCATCAGCGCATGGTGGTGCGGCGTATTGCCGCCGGTGCGCCAAACATTGAAGTTGCCGACCGAGCCCCAACGGAAGATCTGGTCGAAGACAAATAGATTCGCCCGCCCGCCCGGCACTTCCACCGGCAGACCCTGCGGTTCCTGGGCGACGCCAACAAGCGTTGGCACAACTAGCAGCGCCAACAACAACAAAAGTACAAGCTTCCTAAACATTGAAAAAACTCCTCGCTAAACGGAACAAAACGCGCAGGAGCGGTTGAGCAGCGCTCCTGCCAGCCCAAAACGGGCAATCGCTAGCATATAGTAACGCAGATTCGCGACTTTGCAAGTAATCGGTTTCCCGAACCTGCGATGTCGCGCCAGAACAGCTAAATCAATGGCTTGTTGTCGAATCTGCAGCGCCGCGAAAGCGCCAAGCTCTTTCCGGTTCCTAGCCTGCCTTGCCGCCATCAATCTGTTCGCCCACCGTCAAGCGGCTCAGCCGAGTTCTTGGATCAAGATATTCACTTAGCGACAGCGAGACCAGATAAAAGCCGACCACCATCAATACCGATGCCGCAATCGGCGCCGCCAGAATCCAGACACGGCGTCTCAGCAAAGCGTGGTGATAATTGCCCCAAAATATCAAAGTGCCGATGCTGGGCGTGGTCAAATCGCTCAGACCCAATACCGACAGCGTCACCTCCATGCCGATGGCCCAGAGGAAACCAGCCACCGCATCTGCCAATAGAAGAGGAATCAAAAATGGCAAGTGCTCTTGCACCACCACTTTTACCGCATTCATGCCCGAGAAGATCGCCGTATGGGTGAATTCGCGCTCGCGCAGGGACAAAATCATAGCGCGGTAACGCTTGGAAGGATGCGCCCAGTCCAGAATGCCCAATAACAAGGCAAGCGACAATACGGTCATCTCGCCTTGCATAATCGCCGCGATCAGAATGAGCAAGGGCAGTCGCGGAATGACGATGATGCTATCCACAATCGAGGATATGACCCGATCGGTCTTACCGCCGAGATAACCGGTAATCATGCCCACCATGACGGCAATGCTGCGTCCAATGAGGACCGCCAGACCGGATACCATCAAGGTGTTGCGGATGGCAAAGGTCAGGAGCCAGAAGCCGTCCTGCCCGTTTCCCGTTGTACCGAGAATGAATTCTTGGGATGGCGGTTTATTGCGCGGCACAACACGCCGGTCATCGGATTCAAATGGAGAGAAAAACGAAAGCAGCAAAAGAATGCCGACAATCACCAGGATGATCGATCCGAAACGGAACGATAAGCTGAAACGAAAGAGGTCTCTAATCGTAGCTCTTAGCACATCATTCGCCATATAAACTAACGATAGCGGACACGGGGATCAATCAAGGGGTAGATGAGGTCGATGAGCAGTGAAGCCGTCGCAATGCCCACAATTGACAGCAAAGTGATGCCCATAATCGCGTTATAGTCGCCGTTGTTGATGGCGGTATACATCGTCGTGCCAATCCCCGGATAACCAAATACGAATTCGGCGATGATCGCGCCGCCAAAAAGCGCTCCCAAGGACAAGCTCAAGTCCGTCACCTGGGGCAAGAGCGTGTTTCGGGTGACGTAATAGAACAATATTTTGCGTTGAGGCAGTGCCGCCATCTGCGCGTACTGCACATAATCGCTGGATTTCTCTGTCGTCGTGAGGGCTTTGGCCATAATGAAGCGATGGGCGGTCGCGCCAATCACGATGGATAGAGCCGGCAAGAAACCATGATGCAGCACGCTGGTGATGTATTCCCAGGTGAGCGCCGCTGTGCCGCGCGCCCCGCCGATAAGCGGGAAGATCGGCAGATAAAACGTGAAGGCCATCAGCAATACAAAAGCCAGAATGTAATACGGCACCGGGTAAACGGTGATCAGCGTTTTCTCCAAGCCTTCCGACCACCAACGGTTCGGGTAGTATCCGGCCAAGGAGCCCAGCGTCATACCCAGCGTCCAGGCGATGAGAATTGACGTGCCGAGCAATCCAATCGTCCAGCCAATGCTTACGCCGATCAATTGATTGACCGACAACGGGAAAGAGGCAAGGGACGGACCCAGATCACCCTTGAGGACGCGTTTCCAGAAGTTGACATATTGTTCCAGAACGCTGCCGTCCAGCCCGTATAGATCAAGTAAGGTGTCATGCATTGCCTGCACCGCCTCGGGGTCTATATTCTGGTACATCTGCATACGCGCCAGCGCTTCCGTTACCGGATTGACCGGCGACAAGCGAGGGATGATAAAGGTAATTGTGACGCCGACGAAAATGACGATGAGCCATTGCGCAAAACGAGGCAGTATGAATTCTTTAAGCAGGGTCATGAGCGAAGTCGTGTCAAACTAAGCGCTTTCAAGTCAATCAATTGATATGCGTTGTAGGGGCGAGCCGGTGGCTCGCCCGCTGACGTATGGGGTGGCGGGAGGGCGAGACAAGTCTCGCCCCTACAGTTTTCGCTATCTCCGAATTATGGGCTCGCCCCTTCGGTTATGATCCATCGACCGGCTTCAGATTCTGGAAAGTCAGCTTGCCGCCCATGAACCAGTACAAGGGCATGGACGACGGGTTCTCAAAGGTCGGGAAACCGGTCCAATAGCGCTCATCCCAGGTGACGAATTTGTTGAAGGCGACGATGGGTATCGAGTACATATTCTCAACCCAATACTGCAACATCTCCGTAGTCAGCTCGAAGTTTTCCGGCGAATCGGGACTGATGGACACCATGGCATCGATATATTCACCAATCTTCGGATCTGTCAGGCGCGTCGCATGGCCGCCGGTGGTGCGTGTATCCTCCCCAACCGGAACAACCAAGTCAGGGTGAAAGCGGTTGAACGCCGGCCAGGCATCACCATCTACGAGGGTGAAAGAGAACCAATCGCCGGCGATGTCGAACTGCCCAGTCGTTTTGGTCGACGTATATAGTGTGCGTTCGTGCGCCGACAGGCTAGTATCGATGCCGAAGTCTTTCCACATATCGGCCGCCGCATTCCCGAAATGGAACTGCTGAACCGAAGTTGTATCGCTGAGGACTTCGAGTTCCCAGGGATTGCCGTCTGGCGTCAGCCAATTGCCGCCATCATCACGGCTGAAACCGTGCTTCATCAGCAGACGGTCCGCCACATCCGGCGCGTGAGCCCACCAACCGGAACCAAATACAGCGCGCGTATCACCCGGAACTTCGTAGCCCTGGGCTTCCGCCCAGGCGGCGATCTGATCGGGGATCGTGGCATCGTAGGGCTTGTACATCACGCCCTCTTCGATCTCGATCTCCAGATTCTGGAACCATTCTTCCATCGGGTCATGATAAATGGCGGTCAAAGCCGGTGTGGTTGGCACTGGCATGTTGGTCAACTTAGCGGTGCCGCCCATGTAATCAGTCACTACTGCCTGGATATCCAGCGCCAATGCCAGTGCCCAGCGCACATCCTTTTCATGGAACCAAGGCTGGTTTTCCGCTGCGAAGTTGAAGATTAACTCCCGCGTGCTGACTTCACCCATATAGCCCCAGGGGAAGCCCGCATACCATGAACGAGCGGCCGGCGCCGTTTCGAGCGTGCTCTGGAATGACTCGAAATCCGAATCGTAATAGACATCCAATTCGCCGCGGGACATGGCAATGACTTTTCTGTCAGGGCCGCCATAGTTGATCTCCAGAATGTACTTCGGTCCCGGGTTGCCGGTGATGATACCGGCCGGCGAGCGTTCCCAATCATCGCGCCGGACAAACAGTTGCCAAACCCCGCTGGGGTCCTCCTCCACTGGGAGGTAGGCGCCCAGGTAAGGACCATCCATATAGGTGTAAGCCGCCAGATCGTCGATGTTCTCAAACACATGTTTGGGCATCATGTAGAGGGCGCCCCAGCGGGCCTCCAAAATGGCATGGAAACGCGGCGTCGGCTCGGTCAGATGGAAGGTGACGCTGAAATCGCCCGTTTTCTCCACCGAAGCCATCGACTTGTTCAGGTTCGTGTGATAGCCTCCGCGGTTTAGTTCCGGCGTGGCTTTGACCGTCTCCACGGTAAAGATCAGATCGTCGGCTGTGAATTGAACGCCATCGCTCCAATAGATATTGTCCCGCAGTTCAACACTCATCTGGGTGAAGTCATCGTTGTACACCGGGTCAGAGACGGCGGCGCCCATGACGCGTTCGCCGGTTTCCTGATCCCGAATCCACAGGTTTTCCATGATCAAGGCATGGGTAACGAGCGGATGCGGTCCAGTGATCCAGAAGTTATGGTTATTAGGGACAGGCGCAGTGATGATCACATCGACAACAAAGACCTCTTCACGCGGAAGATCGACCGGCAGCTGAGCTACCCCGACAAATGTTGGTATCGAAAACACCACCAACAAGAGCAAAAATACAAGTTTCCTTGCCATTGCAAAAAACTCCTTACTAAAATGGAACGAAATTTTCAAGAGCGCTAAAAAGACGCCCTTGCTTGCCCTGTATGGGCAAGCGCAAGCATAGTGTAACGCGGAATCGATACTATGCAAAAAACCTGTCTCCCATGCTTGCGAAATTGCGCGAAAGTAGCTAAGTTATTGGCTTGTTGTCGAATCTGTAGCGCGGCGTAAGCGTCTATGGTAGACTTCCCGCGATAGAAGGAGTAAAGCCTGTGCCTGACAAACCCAATATTCTGTTAATTGCAATTGATTCAATCCGCGCCGACCACATGTCCTGCTATGGTTACGAACGCCTCACCACACCACACATCGATCGCTTCGCCCAATCGGGTGCCCTCTTCGAAAACACCTTCAGCCCCCATATTCCAACCACGCCCGCTTACGCCTCCATGCTCACCGGGCTGGATTGCTTCGGCACACAAGTTGTGGCGCTGCGCCATCAGGGTCCGCTGCGCGCGGAAGCGCCGACCGCAGCCGAGATCTTCCGCCATTATGGCTACAACACGACATCCGTAGGCTTCAAAGGCAATCCCAGCTCGCGAGGCTACGACAACTATGTCGAATTCGCCGGCTGGGGCAGCTACGCGCATGGCCGCAGCCCCAAAGCGCAGAACCTGAATGATGTGACCATTCCAGAGCTGGAGCGGCTTAATGCCGAGGGGGCGCCCTGGTTCGTTACGCTGCGCCATATGGATCCGCACGCGCCCTACCTGCCGCCCGAACCTTACGAGCGCATGTTCTATCACGGCGATGAATGCGACCCGAACAACCGCTCAATGGATCCGGTGTTCGGTTTCAAACCTTTCGCCGTGTTCTATAAGTCCTGGATGCCGCCCGGCATCACAGACAAGGACTACATTATCGCCCAATACGACGGCGCTATCGCTTATATGGACGCCTGCATCCAATCGATCTTTGAAGCGCTGGACGGCATGGGCATCGCCGACAATACCATCGTCGCTCTCAATGGCGATCATGGCGAAACGCTCTATGATCACGAATTGTGGTTCGATCATCACGGCATCTTTGATAACGTCCTGCACGTTCCGCTGATCATCCGCTACCCGGAACGAATGCCGGCGGGCATGCGTCTAAGCGGATTCAACCAGCACAAGGATTTGCTGCCTACCCTGCTCGATCTGGCTGGGCTCGAGGACCAAGCAGCGTCTGACGGCTACCAATTTGATGGTCAAAGCTTGATGTCGATGGTGAACGGCGAGGTGACATCGTTCGACAGCGAATTCTACATTAGCGAGTGCACCTGGATGCGCAAGCACGGCTGGCGTACGCCCGGCTGGAAGCTCATGGTCGCTCTCGAGCCGGACTTCCACTTCAAGCCGCCAATTGAACTCTTCAACCTGGTGGAGGACCCGAACGAAGACAACAATCTTGCTGATGAACGGCCCGATGTAGTCGAGGCGTTGCGGGCGCGCATGGATGCCTGGATCGCCAAACGCGAAGCCGAAACCGGTTTGACCAATCCCATGCTTACCCAAGGCGACTGGCACGGCCATAAAGGCATCGGCCCTTTCAAGACTTCGCAGCAGGCTTACGATACGCTCTCGCTGCCCGATCTCGAAAAAGCGATTAGACTGCAAGCCGAATCGCGCGAAGAAGATTAATCAAGACGATTATCTGTATGGGCGTTTCGTAAATCGTCCTGAAAAGGCAAACTGTAGGGGCGACCTATCAGGTCGCCCGCGAACCAAAAAAGGAGATTCCATATGACCCTTCGCGTAGCCATCGTCGGCATGGGCGGCATCGGCAATAACCACGGCCGCTGTTACAGCAATCACCCGGAGGCGAAAGTCGTCGCCGTCTGCGACATCGTCCAGGAACGCTCGGACAAAGCCGCCGAGGATTTCGGCTGCCAAGGCTTCTACTCTGTACAATCGCTGCTCGATAGTGGCATCGAATTTGACGCCGCCAGCGTCACCACCGCCGGCGCCGAGAACGGTGGCGACCATTACGCCCCCACCATGCAACTGCTGGGGGCCGGCAAGCCGGTACTAGGCGAAAAACCGATTTCCAACAGCGTCCCCGAAGCTGAGGAGATGGTCGCCCTCGCCCAAGCAAACAACCTGCGCTACGGCATCAACCTCAACCATCGCTTCACGCCCGCCGCGCACCTGGCGAAAGACTGGCTGCTGCGCGGCCGCCTGGGCGAAGTCAATATGATCAACATGACCATGTGGATCAACAACCCCAACGAAACATCGCCGCACTTCCACATGCGCGCCCTCCACCCCCATTCCCTCGATGTCATGCGTTACTTCGCGGGCTCGGACGTCAGCCAGGTCCACGCGATTTTCAAGAAAGGCAAAGGACGGGCAATCTGGTCCAACGTGCAAGTGAACTTGCTCTACGAGAACGGCATCATCGGCCACCTGCGCGGCAGCTACGACGGCAACTGGGGCCACACCAGCATGGGCGGCGGCAGCTACGGCTTGGAGACTCTCGACGTCTTCGGCTCGGACGGGCGCTTCTTCCTAAGGGACGCCTGCGAAGAACTGACCTACTATCCCCGCTTCGAAGGCTCGACCGAACATCACGAGTATTACGGCGGCATGAAACACTTCGGCGAAACTTTCCAAACCCGCATTAACCATTGGGTCGATCAAAACCTCGCCGGCGTCGCGCCGGACCAGATCGACGCCTCCGGCGCCGACGGACTTCACGTCCAACGCATCATCGAAGCCGCCATCGAGTCCTGGGATACCAAGGGGGTGGTTACGCTGTGATAACGGTCATCGGCCGCGGTCACAGCGGCACGCGGACGATTTCGCACACCCTCTACGCCTCCGGCGTCTACATGGGTCAAACGCTGAATCCATCTGGTGATTTGGTTCCCGCTTTTGCGATGTACGATGCCTGTCGCGTCTTTGCTCGCTACGTAAAATGGAACGGCGACCTCAGTTGGGATTTTAGCCGCGCCCACGAGACCGATATACCTGAAGTCTTCACGAGAAACCTCAACCGCTATCTGGAATCGGTATTGAATCATTCGCGACCGCTAAAGGGCTGGAAGGTGCCGGAGACCACGTTGGTATTCCCCTGGATCTTGCGCTTGTTCCCCGACATGCACTACATTTTCTGGATTCGCAATCCCCGCGATTGCATCATTGGCCGCCACAAGACCGATGACCTGCGCGATTTCGGCATCCAATACCCGGAGACTGACGACGAAAGACTGCGCCGCGCCATCTCCTGGAAATACCAGTACGATCTGGTCAAATCCACCCCCAAGCCAAAACGCTGGATCGAAGTCCGTTTTGAGGATTTCGTCTTGAAGCAGGAAGAAACCCTGGAACGACTGCAAGACTTCCTCGGCATGCCGCTGGCCCGCATCATTATGCGCAAGGATACAATCAATCGCTGGCAACGCGATCAAGGCCTCAATTATTTCGATTTCTTCGAGCCGGCCATGCGCGAATATAACTACGAGATGCCGCCGGCCGCTATCGCCGCCGCCCCCGCCAGGAGCGCCGCTGAATGACGCTGAGAGTCGCCGTCATCGGCTTGGGACCCATCGGCAACCGCCACGCCAAGCTCTACCGACAAGACCCCTTGGCCGATCTAGTCGCAGTTTGCGATGTGATTCGGGAACGGGCCGACCAAGCCGCCTGCGCCTATGGCGCCCCCGCCTACTATGACCTGGAAAAAATGCTGCGCGAGCTGGCGCCCGATGTCGTCAGCGTCACCACCGGCGGCTTCGAGAACAGCAGCGATCACTACGAGCCGACCATGCTGGCGCTCTCCGCCGGCTGTCATGTCCTGGGCGAAAAGCCAATCTCCAACGAGATCGCCCCCGCCGAAGAAATGGTCGCCAAAGCCGAAGAACTGGGCCTCTGCTACGGCATCAACCTCAACCACCGCTTCACGCCCGCCGCCCGCCTGGCGCGCGCCTGGCTCGACCAAGGACGATTAGGCCATTTGCTCTTTGTCAATATGGCCATGTGGATCATGAATCCCGCCGAAACCTCGCCCTACTACCATATCAAGTCCCTGCATCCCCATACCGTCGATGTCATGCGCTATTTCTGCGGCGATATTTCGGCCGTCCACTGCTTTGCCACCAAAGCGCCCGGCCGTCAGATCTGGTCCACAGCCCAATTCAGCTTCCGCTTCGCCAACGGCGCCGTCGGCGCCTTGACCGGCAGCTACGATATCGAACGCGGTCACCCCATGGAGCGCTGCGAGGTGGCCGGCACCGGCGGCCGCTTCGTGCTCGACGACATGTGGCGCGAACTGACGCTCTATCCCGCCGGCAACCTGGAAAAAACGGTCTATACCGATCCGCTCTTCGGCGGCTTCCACAACTTCGAAAATACCTTCCGCGAACGCATCCATTGCTTCCTGCAGCAAATCACCGATGGCGTCCCGCCCGAAGACATTGACGGCAGCGGCGCCGACGGCCTGGCCGCGCAGAAGGTCCTGGCAGCGGCTATCAAGTCGCTCGAAACGGAGTCGCCTGTTTATCTGGACGATTGAAGATTTACAAGTATTCGGGAAAAGGAAAAAGCAATGAAACTCGGAGCAAATTCACTTCTATTCGGCGCCTGGGACATGGAAACCGCTTTCAAGTACCTGGCCATGGCCGGCTACGACGGCATCGAAATGTCCGCCATCGACAGCATGAGCCAGCACCTGGTGCTCGATCGCTGGCAAGAAATAGCGCCCGAGGTCAAGCGCCTTGCCAAAACCTACGACCTCGAACTGCTGGCGATGGAACAATCCTCGCGCGATGAGCCCTTGATGGAGAAAGCCTTTCAAGCGGCTGTCGAGATCGGCATACCCATTATCTGTTGCGGTCCCGGCGGGGTGTCCGATGACGAATCAACCTATCAACAGGTGCTGGACGAATTGGGCGTTCTGGTCCAAAAGGCGGAAAAATACGGCGTGATGCTCTGCGTCAAAGCCCATGTCAACAATTACGTCTATAACACGCCGACCAGCCTCAAAGTCTTGAACGATATCACATCGCCCTGGTTCGGGCTGGATATGGACCCTTCGCATATTCATCGCGCCGGCGAGAACCCGGTCGAGGCGATTTCCGCCGTGATCTCGCGTATCAAGCACGTGCATATCCGCGATTGCAAAGGACGGCAGCAGGGGCCCGGCGCGCCCGAAGATCAAGCCAACGGACGCGGCGACATCGACCTGGTCGGTTATATCCGCGTTTTGCACGAAAACGGCTATACAGGCCCACTGGACCTCGAGGTCATCGGCACCAAGAGGCTTGGGTACACGCTCGAGCAATGCATCACCATTGGCGCCGAAGCGCGCGGGCATATGCAAGCCTGCCTGCAAGCAGCCGGCGCCCGCTAAAGCGTTCTGGGAAGGGACATCTACGACCAATGAGCTTTCAACCGAGCGACAAACAGATTAACTCCGCCTACGACATCGCCCGCGAGCGCTACGCCGCCTTTGGCGTTGACGTGGCCGCGGCGGCCGAAACCCTGAAAACCGTGCCCATCAGCTTGCACTGCTGGCAAGGCGATGACGTCGACGGGTTCGAAGACCCCGACCGCGGTCTCAGCGGCGGCATCATGGCCACGGGCAATTATCCCGGCAAAGCCACCAATATCGACGAACTGCGCAGCGACCTCGACAAAGCCTACAGCTTGATTCCCGGCGACCATCGTCTTGCCCTGCACGGCTCCTATCTCGATAGCCCGACCAAAGTGCCGCGCGACCAGCTAAAGCCCGAACATTTCGCATCCTGGGTCGATTGGGCCAAAGCCAACAACCACGGCCTGGATTTCAATCCGACCCTTTTTTCTCATGACCTGGCGGACGACGGCTTCACCCTTTCCCACGCCGACGAGGGCATCCGCCAATTCTGGATCGATCATTGCATCGCCACGCGCGAAATCAGCGCCTCATTCGGCGCCGCCTTGGGTACCCCATCGGTCAACAACATCTGGATTCCCGATGGCTACAAAGATATGCCCGCCGATCGCCTCGCCCCGCGGCAGCGCCTGCTTGACGCCCTTGATGCCATCTTCGAAAAAGAACTCGATCCAGCGCACAACCTTGACGCCGTCGAATGCAAGCTCTTCGGCCTGGGCTCCGAAAGTTACGTCGTCGGCTCGCACGAGTTCTATCTCGGATACGCCGCTTCACGGCAGAAACTGCTCTGCCTCGACGCCGGCCACTTCCACCCCACAGAAACCATCGCCGACAAACTGTCTTCTATTCTGTTCTACGTGCCGGCAATCCTCCTGCACGTCAGCCGCGGCGTCCGTTGGGACAGCGACCACGTCGTCACCCTGACCGACGACCTGCAAGCGATCATGCAAGAGATCGTCCGCTGCGACGCCCTCGATCGCATCCACATCGGGCTCGACTTTTTTGACGCCAGCATCAACCGCGTCGGCGCCTGGGCAATCGGCACCCGCAACGCCTGCCGCGCCCTGCTGATGGCCCTGCTGGAACCGCGCGATCTGCTCCGAGCTTACGAAAACGAAGGGGACTTCACCGCCCGGCTCGCCCTGCTGGAAGAACTCAAAGGACTGCCCTTTGGCGCCGTCTGGGATCACTATTGCCTGTCGCAGAACGTGCCCGTCGGCATGGCCTTCATGGAAGAGATCAGCGCCTACGAACGGATCATCTTGCCACAGCGCTCATGAACTCGCTGTCGCAAGCAAAGGGGCGCCGCCATTCGACATCGAGAACGCGACAACCAAAGTTTCCAAGTAAGTAATTATAATGACCGCCGCTTGAATGAAATCTCCAAAATAAGCGGAAAGTTGTACGGGCGAGCCGGCGGCTCGCCCACTCCATCCATAGATTTCTAATCACTTTTTCGCATGATTACTTGGTACTATTTACGTAGCACAAGGCAACAGGGAAAAGCAAATGCAGCTCTTCAAGCCCGACTCATACCGTTTCGTCAAATACCTTTGGGACGACAAACACGTCAACTCGCTGGATGAAGTCGATCGCCTGGTATATCGCTCAAATCTCTTGGGCCAGGACCAGCGTATCACCAACACCGGCGGCGGCAATACCTCCAGCAAAATTATGCAAGTCGACCCATTGACCGGCGACCAAGTCGACGTGATGTTCGTCAAAGGCTCGGGCGGCGACCTCCGCACCGCCAAACGCGCCAACTTCGCCTCGCTCTATATGGACAAGCTATTGCAGCTTCAGGGCGTCTATCATGCGGCCGAGGTCAAAGGCGTCAAGTCAGCCATCGAAGACGAGATGGTGTCCATGTACCCGCATTGCGTCTTCAACTTGAATCCCCGCGCCAGCTCCATCGACACGCCCCTGCACGCCTTCATACCTTACCGCCATGTTGATCACACCCATCCCAACGCGGTCATCGCTATTGCCGCCTGCAGCAATGGCGAGCAACTGACGCGCGACATCTATGGCGACGATGTGCTCTGGGTCGATTGGCAGCGCCCGGGTTTTGATCTGGGTTTGCGCTTGGGAGAGGCCATCGCCGCCAATCCCGACATCGTCGGCATCGTCCTCGGCGGCCACGGACTGATCAACTGGGCCGACGACGATAAAACATGTTATGAACGCTCGCTGACCCTGATCGAAAAAGCCGCCCGCCATCTCAGTCAGAACGACATGGGCGCTACCACCTTTGGCGGCGCCAAATACGAGTCCCTGACTCCCTGCGAACGTGACGACATCCTGGTCGAGATACTGCCCCAGCTGCGCGGTATGGTTTCCACGGAGAACCGTTTCATCGCCACCATTCAACACGACGCTGATGTCCTCGCATTCGTCAACAGCAATGAAGCGGGGCGCCTGGCCGAATTGGGCACATCATGCCCGGACCATTTCTTGCGCACCAAGATCAAACCGCTCTATGTGGATTGGGACCCGCAGCGCGAGGACGGCGAGGCCCTCTTGCAAAAGTTGAGTGAAGGCGTCGCGCAGTATCGCCTGGACTACTCTACATATTACGAGGCCTGCAAACATCCCGACAGCCCGGCTATCCGCGATGCCAATCCCCGCGTGATATTGATTCCCGGTATCGGCATGATCGCCTACGGCAAGAACAAGAGCGAATCCCGCGTCACCGCCGAGTTCTACAACTGCGCCATTGCCGTCATGCGCGGCGCCGAAGCCGTCGGCGACTACGTCGCCCTGCCCTGGCAAGAAGCCTTTGACATCGAGTACTGGGCTTTGGAAGAAGCCAAGCTCCAGCGCATGCCGCCCGAACGCCCCTTGGAGCGCAAAGTCGTGCTCGTCGTAGGAGCCGGCAGCGGCATCGGCGTCGCCGCCGCCAAACGCGTCGCCGAAGAAGGCGCGCATGTAGTCTGCGCGGATCTTAACCTCGGCGCGGCGCAAGCCACCGCGGACGAATTAACCGCGACATACGGCGCCGGGATCGGCGTGGCCGGCTCCGGCATATCCAACTGCGGGCAAGCGATCGCGCTGCCGGTCAATATCACGACGCACGAAAGCGTCCGCGAATTTATGAATCAAGTACTGCTGGCTTACGGAGGTATCGACGACATTATCGTCACGGCTGGCGTCTTCTTCGCGCCGGACAAGACCGGGCACATCCCCGACGACAAGTGGCGCTTCACTTTTGACGTCAATGTGCTCGGCGGATACATCGTTGCGGACTGCGCGGAACCGATTTGGCAAATGCAGGGCTTGCCGGCAGCGCTCGTATTGACGACCAGCGTCAATGCTGTCGTATCCAAGAAAGGATCGGTGGCATACGACACCAGCAAGGCTGCTGCCAATCACCTCGTGCGCGAGATGGCCATCGAGCTAGCCCCCTGGTTCGGGTCAATGGCCTAGCGCCGGCCACCGTCGTCAAAGGCAGCAGCATGTTCCCCCGCGATCGCGTCATCAGTTCCCTGATTAAGTACGACATCGACTATTGCGAGGACGCCTCCACGCCCGAGTTGCGCGATCAGCTCGCCAACTTCTATGCCCAGCGCACCTTGACCAAATGCGCCATCACCCCCGAAGACGAAGCCGAAGTCGCCTATCTCTTGATTAGCGACGCCTTCAGCAAGACCACCGGGCACATCATCAGCGTCGACGGCGGCTTGAACGAAGCCTTCCTGCGCTAGCCTGTCTGGCGAACGGCAATCTCAATCTACCTGTCATTGACGCCCCTCAAACCCGCGGAAAAAATTCACAATATCCCAAACCGCCCCGTCGCCAAGCTCCCCCGAACAGGGCGGCAAGTCCCGCCAACCCGCCCTCACTGCCGCATACAGAAAATCATCGCCCACCGCCCCTAACTGTCCCCGCAAAGCGCGGAAATCGGCCGACTGACCCTGCCAAACCAGACAGTGTGCCTGGTACAGCGCCGCGCCCCGCGCCAATGACTCGGCATCAGGCAACACGACATTGACAACTTCCGGCGGCGGGTTGAGCGTGCGTTCATAGTCTCGCTGCCGCTCGGCGATCAGCGCCGCCCCAATGCCCATCGTAGCCAGCGTCACAACAACTGCGCCTCCCGCCAGCAGACAGCTTGCCATACCCAGACGCATCCTGGCCAGCAGGCGCTTTCCCGCCGGATAAGCCAGCCCGCCTATCGTGATCAAGACCGCCGCCAGCGATATGATCTGCGCCAAATTGGCCTCGCGCGTCTGCACCACGGCGGCGCTTGCGCTGATCTGCCAGCTAAAGGCCGCTCGGGTTTGTCCGTCGCCCTCGACAACATCAACCAGTGTCCACCAGGTACCCGTTCTGTCGATATCGTCCCCCACAGCCACATAAAGACCCGCTTCCGCCTCTTCCGCCCGCTGCCACGGGCTGCGCCGCCCATCTTCCGGATGGACCAACTGCAAGTAGACATCGAGGCCCGCAACCGGCGCGCCGGCCCGGCTGACCAGCAGATCGTAAGTATTGACGCCGGGTCCGCCGGGCAGCGCGGCAGCGCTTATCGTGAAGTCGCCGGATATCCCTGTCGCTTGCGGAACTTGGGCGTCGGGCGGCGCGGACTGCGGTGCTGGAATGGGCGTCGCGCTGAGCCAGGAAACCGCGAGCAGGGTCGCCAGCGCCAATAGAACTTCCAGCCGCAACAAACGTTCTCGGATTTCTTCCCTAAATCGAATGCCAACTCTTTCCAGCTTGCTCCGGATTCCCGCCAAAAGGCGCGGCCGCAGCGTCAGATGCTGCCACCCGCCCGCCAGCAGCAGCAAGACGACAAGCAGGAGCTTTCTGCCCAGCGCGCTGCCGTAGCTGGTCGCGATCTCCGCCGGACTGGCAAAATAATTCAGCGCATTGTACGCGCCGCTGACAATCACTATCATGACCAGGATCTTGGCAACGCGCGAAAATCGCATCAATACCGCCGCGCGCGCCCGCCGTCTTTCCTCCTCTGCGTAAGGATCAAGCGCAATTGGCAGCACCAGTGTCAAAGCGAAGAGACCGCCAACCCAACCGGCGACCGCCAGCGCGTGAATCCAATTGACCAAGATGGCAATCCAGGGCAGTACCAATGATCCAGCTGCGTGACTGCTTATCATGCTCAAGCCGATAAAGAGAGCGCCGAGCCAGATCATCCCTTTCCAGATGCCCACAGACATCTGAGGAATCGTTTCGCGGATGTATTCGGCAGCGAAAATAAGCACGGCGGTAAAGACGAGCAAGACCATGCGGAAGGTCCAGATGTCGCCGAAGCGCGAGCCAATCTGCACCACCTGCCAAAGACCCCCTTCGACTACTTGAGAGGCGTCCGCGTTGAAAAAGACCATCGACTGCTGAATCAGCGCGAGCAAATTTGCGCTGATGGCGATTGCCGTAGCCAAAACGAAGCAATTGCGCAGGCGACCCATGACCCGCGATGGCAAACCTCCTGAGAAGCTGCCTGCGCTGCCCCAGGCGGGCAATAGAACAGCGGCGTAAGCAAAAGATCCGCCAAAGAATAGCGTATTCGCGATACCGAGCAAGTATCTCCAGAAGACTTCAAGTGGAATGGCCCTGTCGTCGGCGGCTCTTCCGCTTACGCCGCCGACCTCCTCCCCCACGAAGAAAACGCGGCTTTCGGCGATGACATGGCCGTCGCTGGCAAATGCCGGGCGCAATTCGACGATATAGGCGCCGTCGGGCAAGCCGCTCGGCACGCGAAGTGATAACAAAGAAAGACTGTCTTGATCGACGCCGCCGCTGGCGATGATCTTACCCGTCTGATCGCGCAGATTGATCTCGCTGAAACGTGGTTCAAGCGCTTCGCTGAACCAATATTGCAGGCGTGTTGGCGGGCGCTCGAGCGTGCTGCGGTCGGCGGGTATCGCCCGCACGACATATCCATGCGCCCGTATCAGCACGGGCGAGACTAACAGAACCGACAAAGCGAGCAATAGACGCGGTAGTCTCATTGGAGCGAGCATGCCGCTGGCATGGAAACTGTCAACATGACTTCATTATATGAGGCAGCTGCAATACATGGAAACGCCGAAAATGCCCGGGAACGAGACTATGTCAATCGATAGTTAGCCCACTATGCCGAAACCGCGAACTTACAGTCGCCCTTTTCTCCCCGCCTTGCTTTATCCTTCACTTGACAACACACACAGCCGCCGCTTTTCAAACCCGGTGCCCGGCCCAAACGAAGCGGCATTGTCCAAGAGCGAGTTTACTGTGTCCGCAATGGACAAAGACGGACAAACTTCAATCCGAAACCTACGCCGATCGCTAGGCATCTCTTACGACGAAGTCCGTAGGGGCGACCTATCAGGTCGCCCAAAAATCACTGAAGTAAACTCAGGTTTTGCGGTGATATCGCGTATGGTGAAAAGGTGTCCGCTTTTTGAGATGCTTCGGGGAGGGGCCGGGGAAAGGGTTAGAAAAGCGGCATTCGGAATGTTTATTACTTAATTGGAACTACTCAATATTGGTTCTGGTGCGATTGCCCTGATGAACAGCCCCTCTTGAACGAATAGCGACGGAAGAATATGATAGAAACTCAGCTTGTATTTCAATCTTGGGAAAGTAGACATGTCGGCAAACGAGACCAAGAAGAATTTCATCACCGATATCATCGACGAACACGCCGAAAGCGGGCGCTTTGACGGCAACGTACATACGCGCTTTCCGCCAGAACCCAACGGCTATTTGCACATTGGCCATGCCAAGTCTATCTGTTTGAACTTCGGCATCGCGGAACAATACGGCGGTTTGTGCAACCTGCGCTTTGACGATACTAATCCGGCAAAGGAAGAGCAGGAATATATCGACGCCATCACCGAAGATCTGCGTTGGCTTGGCTACGACTGGGATGATCGCCTCTATTTCGCCTCTGATTACTTCGACCAGCTATATGAAATGGCGATTGAACTCATTCAGATTGGCAAGGCATATGTCGACGAGCTTAGCCAGGACGAGATCCGCGAGTACCGCGGCACGCTGACCAAGCCGGGGGTGAAAAGCCCCTACCGCGACCGCCCTGTCGAAGAAAACTTGGCGCTCTTCGAGAAAATGCGCGCTGGCGCTTTCAAAGAAGGCGAAGCCGTATTGCGCGCCAAAATCGACATGACATCGGGCAATATCAACATGCGTGATCCGGTCATGTATCGCATCCTCGATGCCCCCCACCCGCGCACGGGCGCCAAGTGGAAAATCTATCCCATGTACGACTTCGCTCACGGACAATCGGACTCGATCGAAGGCATCACGCACTCGATTTGCACGCTGGAATACGAAGACCATCGTCCGCTCTACGATTGGTATCTGGACAATATCGAGATCTACCATCCGCAGCAAATCGAATTCGCCCGGCTGGAACTCAGCCATACCGTGCTTAGCAAGCGCAAATTGATTCGGCTGGTGCAAGAAAACCATGTCAGCGGATGGGACGATCCGCGCATGCCGACCATCGCCGGGCTACGACGCCGCGGGTACTCGCCGGAAGCGATCCGGCAATTCTGTGACGATATCGGCGTCGGCAAAGTCAAGGGCGTGGTCGCCTTTCATAAACTGGAGTATCACATCCGCCAACATCTGAACAAAACCGCTGATCGAGTCATGGCCGTGCTTAATCCGCTCAAGGTCGTGATTGAGAATTACCCCGACGACCTGGTTGAAGAACTGGAAGCGATCAACAATCCGGAAGATGAATCGGCTGGCAGGCGCAAGGTCCCCTTTTCCAAAGTGCTGTACATCGAACGCGACGACTTCATGGAAGACCCCCCGCGCAAGTTCTTCCGTTTGGCGCCAGGCCGGGAAGTGCGGCTCCGTTACGCCTATTTCATCACCTGTACCGATGTCATCAAAGACGACGAAGGCGAGATCCTGGAACTCCGCTGCACTTACGATCCGACCACGCGAGGCGGCGCCGCGCCCGACGGCAGGCGCGTCAAAGCGACCTTGCACTGGGTATCCGCGCGGCACGCCCTAAAGGCGGAAGCGCGGCTCTATGATAGTCTTTTCACTGTCGAAGACCCGGAAGCCGACAGCCAAAAGGACTTCACCGATTTCATCAATCCGGATTCCTTGCGCGTCCTGGACCCGGTCTTCGTTGAACCCAGCGTCCGCCATGCCAAAAGTGGTGATCGCTTCCAGTTCGAACGGTTGGCTTATTTTGCAGTCGACCCCGGTTCCACCCCCGACAAACTCGTCTTCAATCGCACGGTTGCGCTGCGCGATCAATGGTCCAAAGCGCGGAAGAAGGGCGGAGGGCAAGCGCGGAAGAAGAAGGGCGGCAATCGTTGATTAAGCGTGGGGTACGGATCTGGCTCATATGCTAGCATAAAGTCACCTGGTCTCCTTGCTAATAAACCGCGATTTGCGATAGCCGAGCAGATTTATTATTTTCTGTGACCACGGTAGCCCAAATTCGCCGCCGCCGAGCGGCGCCGGCCGGAAGTGTAACCGCTTTGCCTCACAAACGATTCGCTCTGATATTGCCGCTTCTGCTCGTTTTTGCCCTTCGCTCGGCCGACGCGCAAGAAGCAGTCTGTAAGGAAATCGTCGCCGGGGCACTGCTGGACTTGAGCGAGCGCTGCGCCGATCTTGATCGCAACAGTTTGTGCTACGGTCATTCCCAAGTCGATGCCAGTTTCGCAGGGGATTCAACCTCCGCTGATTTCGACACGCCCGGCGCGCGCGCGTCGCTCGCCCAATTGACAAGACTGCAAACTTCCGCGCTGGATGTCGAAAGAGGACATTGGGGCCTGGCCATCATGAACCTGCAGGCGAATCTGCCTCAGTCGCGCCCGGGCTCCGGCGTGATTATGCTGCTCGCCGGCGACGCGACACTCGACCATGAGGTTGATCTCTCCGAGATAGATGAGATCCGAGAGCCCCTAAGCACAGTCGCGCTCGAGTCTACAACTCGCTTCTCTCAAGCCGCCAAGATCGCCGAAGAGTTGGGGCAACTGCAAAAGGACGAGATCGCACTGGTAGACGCCAGGACGAGCGCAGGCGAATGGCTGCGACTTGTCAACGCCGGCGCAATATCTTGGGTGGAGCGGGATCATCTGGCGCCGCTGCAAGGGATGGCGTCCCTGCCGGTTGTCGATGCCGCTGATCCCTTCGCCCTGCAGGCCCTGTCATTCTCATCGGCGAGAGAAATAACCGATTGTGATGCGGCGCAGCCGATGCTCGCTATTCAAACGCCGGACAGATCCGGCGTTAATTTAACTGTGAACGACGTCGACATCCATCTTCAATCGCTGGTCAGTTTTCAACAGGTTCACCGCAATGCGCTGAGCATGACCGTGCACCGGGGCGCGGCAACCACCGCCTTCGGCAATACGGTTTTGGCGGGAAATACCGTCGTCGGCATCCTGGCCAGTACCGGAAGCGGCAAAACCGCTATCCTGGATTGGAGCGGCGCCTTGCCCGTTTCTGACGCTGAATTGGCGCGCGGTCAGAGGCTGCAGGAAGCCTTGAACGGTTTGGCGCGCGCCAATGGCTGGGCGGAACACGCCACCGAAATGAGCGTGGGCGATCTCATCCATGTCGTGGCGGGTGGCGATACGCTATTTGCGCTGGCGCGTCGCTACGATGTCAGCGTTGCGGACATCGTAGCAGTCAACGACGGGCTTTCGCCATCGCGCCTTTCTGTCGGCACAGAGCTTTTAATTCCCAATCCGGGTAGCGGATTCGGCGGATTGGGATCCGCAAAGCCGGAAGAGCCCTCGGCGCCAATTGCCGCGGCGCCAAAAACCGCGCCTCCGGATTGCAGCGGCCTGCGGCTGACATCCCCCTTGGAAACCGCGCCGGGCGGCATTAGCCCCTACTATTGGGACGGCATCGCCGCCGCCACCGGCTATCAAGTCAAGGTTTATGACCACGGGACTGGCTCGCTGGTTGGCAGCTTCCAGACCAGTGCCGACCAAACGTCGATCAGCTTCAGCGCCGGGCAACTGGGCGTTGGCGGCGCCCTGCAGTGGGAAGTGATCGCGCTCGCGGAAGGCCGGCCCATTTGCAGCACCGGCGAAAGCGCGCCCCTGCCTCACCGTTAGTCTCGAAAATGCCGGACCAAGTTGCCGCAATCAACTAGACCGGACACGACACCGATCGTTTGAGCATGTCTACGAATGCGGCGCGATCGACGCCTGTCGCCACCGTCATTTGCGGGTCCCGTCCCGTAACCCCCAATACATCTACAACCGTGATGCCCCGTTGCAAACCGTCTCCCGTCGTCACATCAACGCGATAGTCCCGATAGCGCCCGATGCCGGGATTAAGGGCGACCGCTATCGTAATCGGATCGGGCAAGTCAAAACCAGGCAAATGTGACGATTCAATGGCATACTCCGTCAATGTCGCCTGGATATCGACGACAAAGTGAGCCAATGGCGTGCCGATATCGCGGATTTCAGCAGCTTGCCCGGGATCAAACGTGGCGTATTTCCACGAGATGTCCCAGCCAACCATGGTCATCTTCATGCCCGATTCAAAGACGATTATAGCCGCTTCGGGATCCACCCAGATGTTGAACTCGGCTGTCGGCGTCACGTTGCCATGCCCCTCGCCAATGCCTCCCATGATATAGCAGCGCTCGACATGCTCAGCCAATTCCGGCTCTCGCAGCAAGGCGAGCGCAACATTGGTCAATGGTCCTAGCGTGACCAATGTGATGTCACCAGAGTTTTCCCTGATGACCTGTCGCAGCACATCAACCGCATGCCCCGGCGCCGGCGCTCGCCCCGCGAGCGGCAGGCCGATGTCGCCCATGCCATCGGCGCCATGAACGTCTTGCGCCGTCTCCAGATCACGTACGATGGGCTTGGCGCAACCGCTGTAAACAGGCGTATCCTTCGCGCACAATTCCACCGTATATAGCGCGTTTTGCACGGCCTGGTTCAAAGGCACGTTGCCCGCCACGACCGTGATTGCCCGCACATCAATATCGGGATCTTGCAAGGCCATCACCAGCGCGACAGCGTCGTCGGAGGCGGTGTCCGTATCAATGATGAATTTGCGCATGACCATCTCCTTCCCAGCGCCTGTCGCGAGTATAGGAGAGTCTCTATTATCATGCAACCACCTGGCCGATCTCGCTTGATTCATCGCGCGACGGCCGCGCTGAGGAGCGAGAAGTTTAGGCAAGCAGTCAAGGCGCGCGCGTTCGATATGCACAAGTTATCCTCAAATGCTGGGGAATTGCCCTCATATTGCCGCCTTTTTTG
>JAPOVL010000040.1 GCA_026708115.1 Chloroflexota bacterium | reverse complement strand
CGGACCGAAACGCGACCGTGTCGAGATTCGTGCACTTCTACGTGAGCCGTGACACTACGTGCGGGCGGCGATCCAGGGCCGGCCCGTCGAGGGCGCCGCGGCCGAGTTCGCGGCGGCGTGCGGCTGCCCGGGCCAGATGCCGCTGGAGGCCTTCGGCGAGCCCGCGGCGCCCCGTCGCGAAGTCCGTGCCGACGCGGTGACCAGCGGCCCGGCCGCCGACACGCAACAGGTGACCGCGCCCATCCTGCCCGCCATCTTCCAGGAGTCCATCGGCGCCGACCTGGGGATTGAGATGCCCACGGTCGCGGCCGGGCAGGCGGTCTATCCCGTCATCACGCAGTCGGTCACGGCCGCGCCCGCGGCGCCCGCCACGCCCCGCGACGCCACGGCCGCGACCATCACGCCCACGGCCCTCAAGCCGAGCCGCATCACGGGCAGCGTCGTGTGGAAGAAGGAGGACGCGGCCCTCCTGGGCGACCTGGATACGGCCCTCGTCGGCGACCTGCAGGCGGTGCTCCGCGACGCCTACGACGCCCAGGTGGCGGCCGGCAACGGCGCGGCGCCCAACATGCGCGGGCTCGCGACGCAGCTGCCACTCTCGGCTGCCGGCTCGGACGCGGCGGCGACGACGTTCGCGGTGTTGGTGCAGCGTGCGGCCGGCATGGTGGACGGGCTCTACGCGACCCGGCTGTCGGACCTGCGGGCCGTGATGAGCGTCCAGGCCTACGCCTACCTGGCGTCCCTGTTCCGGGCGAACGAGACGGAGGCCACCGGGCTCGACTGGCTCACGTCGCGGTTCGGGTCCATCCGCGCGAACGGCCGCATCGCGGAGGCGGCACAGACCGCCCAGGACGGCGCCCGGTCGCCGGTGTTCGTGCGCCGCGGCCGGCCGGTCGGCCGCGTGGCGGTCGCGCCGGTCTGGCAGGGCGTCACGCTGATTCGCGACGAAATCAGCGGCGCCAGCGCCGGGACGGTGAAGGTCACCGCGGACATGCTGGTCGGCGGCATCGGGTTCCTGCGGTCGGCGGCGTTCGCGACGTTCGCCATCGCGACGGGAGCGAAGTCGTGAAG
This sequence comes from Chloroflexota bacterium, assembly GCA_026708115.1. Taxonomy (GTDB): domain Bacteria; phylum Chloroflexota; class Anaerolineae; order Aggregatilineales; family Phototrophicaceae; genus UBA6055. The sequence goes on along the minus strand of JAPOVL010000040.1, from coordinate 9,545 downwards.
GCCGAGCGCCTCACGTTCGCCGTGGAGTGTCGAGCCTCGGAATCGGGGCCGATGCTCCACGGCGTCATCCTGGCGGAGGGCCGCGCCGCGACGGGCGGCCGGGCGGAGGTGTTCGCGCCCGGCTCCGTCGCCTGGCCCGGCGATGGCATCGGCATCCTGGGGGAGCATTACGGGGAAGAGCTCGCCCGCGCGGTGCCGACCCGCGACGCGACCGGGGAAATCCGGGTGTCGGCGCCCGCCAGCCCGGCGGTCATGGCTGCCGTCCAGTCAGGCCGCCGGTTCCTCTCCGTCGAGTTCCACGCCCTGCGCGAAGTCCGGACCGCGGGCGGCGTCCGCGAGATTCAGCGGGCGTTCGTGGACCGCGCGGCCCTGGTCCCGAGCCCGGAATACGCCCAGGCCACGGCTGAGATTCGCGCCCGGCGAAAGGTCTACGTCTGATGGCGCAGCCGACTATCACGGTCGCTCAGCTGGCGGTCGCGGTCGGCGTCGCGGCGTCCGAGACGGAAACCCTGGACGCGGCGGTCTCCGGCGTCCTGACGCGCCTGGAGGCCGTCGCGTCGGCCATCGTGCAGGACGTGGCGCCCTCGGCGCCGGAGGCCGTTCTGAACGAGGCCGTCGTGCGCCTGGTCGGCTGGCTCTACGACGCTGACCCGGCCGAGCGCCGGCCCGCGGCCGACGTGCTCACCGCGTCGGGCGCGTCGGCCATCCTGGCCCGGTGGCGGACTCACGGCGTCCGGCTCCCGGTGACCGGCGCTCAGGCGGAGTCGGGCGCGGCGACCTTCGACGCCCGCGTGGCGGCGGCCGTCGCGGGCTTCCAGGCCGACCTGGCCGCCGCGTTGACGCGAGTGTCGGAGGCCGAAGCGACGGCGCTGGCGGCCATCGCGGCGGCCAGTCCGGACCAGGCCGCCGTGGCCCGGAACACGGCCGCCATCCGCCGGTTGGATGACCTCACCGTCGATATCGAAGACGACGGGACGCAGCGCGTGTGGCAGCCCGCCTCGGTCTCGACCCAAGGCGGCATGGAGGCCGTGGCGAACCTCCCGGCCACGGCCGCCGCGGCGGCTCAGGAGTTCGGCGCCGCCGACGGGACGAACAGCATCTCGCTCGCGGACGGCGCGTCGCAAACGATCCTCTGGCGCATCCCGGCGACGGCCCGCCGCACCCAATACCGCATCGAGGCCGCCGGCTCGCTGCAAGTCAGCAACACGACCTACATCGGCGGCATCGGCTCCAACACCAGCGGCGCCTGGTCCTACTACGGGACGACGGTCCGGAACGTCTCCGGCGCGGCGACGGACGTGCGCCTTGAGCTTCAAGACGACGTATACATCTGGCTCGGCAAGACGCTCTGGCAACAGGTGGAGGGCCAGCAAGTAGAGCAGCGGCTCGCGGACCTGGCGAACCTGACCGCGGACCTCCAGGCGGGGAATCCGGCGACGGGCTGGTCGGACGTGAACGCATCCGCCCAGGGCGGCATCCGGGAGGGAGTAGGCGGCGGTCCGTGGACCCTCACGGCGGCGCGGGCGCTGTCGGCCGGCGGTTGGCGATTCGCCCTCACCGAGCCGCAAGCGCAGTTTCAATACGGCGTCATCCGGATTCCGGCCGCGGGCGACCCGAGAAGTTATCGGCTCAAGTTCACGGCCCTGCCGGAGGATGGCGGCACGGTCGCCTACGGCAACCTGACGCACTGGACGCGGTTGGGCGCGTCGGCCGATTCGGCCTGGCAATACTTCACCGGGCCGGGCCCCTTCGGCGACGTGGCGGTGACCCTGCAGGCAACAGGCAGCGCGGCCCATCACGGCACGTCGACTTTCTCCGGACAGCTGGCCGGCGCGGCGGCGACGCGGCTGTTGCCGGTCGGCGGCTCGGACGGTCAGTTTCTCGGCCGGGCGGCGGGCGTCCCGGCGTGGGTCGCGGCGCCAGGTGGCGGCGTTGCCGCGCTACACAACGGCTCCGACGGCACGACCCAGACTCTCCGCGACTTTGGCGTTTCCGTCGCCAGTCGCACTTGGGTCTTGATATCGGTGGCCCATGCCGGCGTCGCCCTCATTCGCGTCAGCCGACTCGCGACGGCGACGGCGGGCACGTCGGCCGGCGATAGCTTCGGCAGCGAGTCGCTGAGGTTCGCGAAGTCGTCTGACAACAAGCTCCTGTATCGAGGCATCGGCGCCGGCTTCAACGGCTCCATGCGTGGCGTCTATGCGATAGGGCTATGACTGTAGACGAGCTTCTCTCTCTCCGGCTCATGGTCGCGGCGGGCACGGCGGCGGCGCCCGTGGACGCCTCGACGGTCGCCGCGGCCGAGATAGCGGCCGGGCTCTGGGAGCGGGCGATGAGCGCCGGCCGGTCGGACCGTCTGACGCCCGACCAGCTGGCCATCATCGGCCGCCTCCTGGTGACGCGCGGCGAGTCCGTCTGGCTGGTCCCGGTCGGCGGCCGGCCCATCGTCGCGGCCGACTGGGACGTGACCAGCACCGGCGCCCGGTTCGAGGACTGGCGATATCGAGTCACCGTCGCCGGACCGAGTGGCCAGGCCGTCCGCACGGTCGGCTCTGACGGCGTGCTGCACTTCCGCATCCGCGTCTCCGACAAGGCACCCTGGCGCGGCCGGTCGCCGTGGCAGGTGGCGACCACGACGGCGAGCCTGGCCGCCCACCTGGAAGGCTCGCTCAACTACGAGGAGGCCGGCCCGGTCGGCCACGTGCTGCCGGTGCCGGACGTGGAGAACGCGAGCGGCGTCGCCGACGCCCTGCCGGCGCTCCGCGGCCAGACCGTGCTCGGCGAAACGATGGGCGCCGGTTGGGAGACGGGCCAGGCGAGGGCGCCGGGCTCCCGGGAGTGGCAGCCGGTCCGCATCGGACCGAATCCGCCGGAGTCTCAGAGAAACCTGCGTGGAGACGTGCAGGATTCGCTCCTGGCCGCTGCCGGCGTCCCGGTCGAGCTAGTGGCCCCCCGGAGCGCATCGGACGCCAGAGAGGCCTGGAGGCGCTTTCTGTTCGCGACGATTGCGCCGGTCGGCCAGGTGGTCGCTCAGGAGGCCCGCCGCGTGCTCGGCGGCGACGGCCGCATCGACTGGGCCGACCTGGCGGCCTCGGACCTCCAGGGCCGCGCCCGGTCGTATCGCCAGCTGCGCGATGCCGGCATGGCGGACGCGGAGGCGCGGCGCATCTGCGGGTTCGAGTCGTGACCTGGCAGGAGGCGACGGCCGCTGCAGCCGAAGTCCACCAGCGCATGGCGGAACTCACGGAGGCCGACCGGCGGTCGGGCGACCCGGACGAAATCGCGAAAGTCCAGGCTGAGCTACAGGCCATCCTCAGCCTGATTGAAGGCGTGTTCCACACGGTGGCCGTTGCGCAAGGAGGCTAGATGCTCGGACGAATCGTCAAGCTCGTAGAGGCGGAGTTGGGCGCAAGCGCTCGCTCTGTCCTTCCCGGCGTGCTCAGCGCCGTCGAAGCGGTCCTGAAGGAGGCGGAGCGCGGCGGCGTCGTGTCGTTCTCGAACCTGGTGGACCGGCTCGAAACGGCCCTCGGCGCGGCTGGCCGCAACCTGGCGGCCCGCATCGTGGCCGAGTTGGTGGCGCACCTTGGCCCCGGCCCGGTGGACCCACGGGACGATGGCAGCGTGAAGTGGAGCCCGACCGACGCCCTCAAGAAGCTCGAAAAGTCGGCGCTCTCGGCCATCAACCACGCGAAGGATGGCGCCGTCGGCGCGGTGGACGCGGCCGAGACGGCCGCCACGCAATCGGTGAAGGCGGCCGGCTCCGTCGCCGAGCAGGGCGTGGAGGCCGCCGGCGCCGCCGCGATCCGGGACGTCAAGGCCGTGTGGCACGACGTAGAGTCCGGTCTGTTCGGCGCCCTGGCCAGGCAGGGCCTCAACGCGGCGGTGACTGTGGCCCGCGCGGCGGCGCCGTCGGCGCTCAAGGTGACGCTCGGGCCGGTGTCGGTCCAGCTGGTCAACATCCCGACCGCCATCGGGCTCCTGGAGGCCGCGGCGAAGTCGCCCCCGCGGGACCGCGCGTCGCTGTTGACGTTCGTCAGCGGCCTCAGTAGCGCCGGCCTGGTGTCGGGCGTGTCCCTGACGGGCAGCGTCGCCCTCGCGGCGCTCGTTGTCGAGTCCGATTCGCTGTCGGTTGGGTTCGAGGCGGAGTGGGACGCTCAGGGCTTCCTGGCGCGTTTCGACGCCCTCATGGATGCAATCGGGCTTCACTAAGGTAGGATAGGGGCGTCTACCCCTGAAAGGAGGGTGCATGCTCCTCGAGGTTCTGCGGTTGGACTTGCTCCTTGCGGCCGCGCTGGGAGTCGGTGTGCTGATGCCGTGGTTGCTGAAGGCGCCCCTTCGCAAGCGTATCGCCATCCTGGCGGTGGGCCTGGTGGCGGCCGGCGTCGTCTCCGCTGCGACGGCCCCGCTGCCGGAGGCCGCGCCCGGCTGCATCGTAGAGCCTGCCGGGTCGGGGGCTCCGAGTGAGGCGGTTGCGGTGCCTCATTACTGCAACATGTGCGACCAGTGGAACTGCGGGCGCGTTTGGCATGAGCGGGTGTTCTGCTGGCTCATGTGCCCGCGGTGTCTGTAGACACAAAAAGGCCGCCAGCGCGGGGAAACGCTGGCGGCCTTTCGTCCGCTACGCGACGCTCCGGCCGATGGAGGCGGCCGAGCGATGAGTCAGAGTCTATCCCTCGTTCCGTTGGCCGGTCAACACCGGCTCCCGCTCCAGTTCGACGCCCCCCGCGCGGCTGATTGCCTTCGCGCCCGCATCTACCACGACCCGCGGTTGTCGGGCCTCACGATGGTCGTGGCCATCGTCGTGGCCGAGTTCGCCCACCGTGGGAGCTACGCCTGCCACCTGAAGGCCGCCACGGTCTGCTACTGGTCTCATGCCTCCGAGCGGCGCGTGCGCGGCGCCCTGGTGCAGCTGGAAGAGCTTGGCGTGCTCTCTCGCGAGCGCCAGCGCACCTACCAGCGGTTCGTGTTCGAGACCGACTGGCTGGAGCGCTTCGGGCCGCTGGCGAGACCGGACAATGCGTCCGGTCAAGACCGGACAATACGTCCGGTCTCAGGTGAACCTATAGATACAGAACCACCAGAGGCTGATACCGAACAGCTACCGTTCGGTAGAGAGCACCGCGCGCGAGGCGTTGACGGCTTCGGCCACGTGGCCCGGCAACTGAGGGAGCGCAACGGGCGCTGGCCCACGGCGACCGAGCTACGGCGCCACCTGGAGGAGCGAGCGCTGGCTGACAACCGTGTCCCCGCTCGGTTCAGGCGGAGCGGATGAGCAGACGCAAGGGCGTGGAGCCCGACTCGACGTATCCCGGCGACTGGGACGGCGCACGCTGCTACCAGTGCACGCGACCGATGCTCGGACCGAAGCGCGCCGGCCGGCTGTGCAACACGTGTCGCGGCCCGGCGCACCTGGCGGCCGTGGTCGTGCTCCACGTGGAGACGGGCTCGAACCATCCGCTGCACCCTTCCAACCTCGAACGCGACGAACGCGGCATCCCGCGCCGCCGTCGCCGGCCGGAATGATTCACGTGAATCATTAACCCGCGGGGACCCCTGCCGAATCGCCGGCCCGCGTCGCCTGGAGACCGACGGCCTCCAACCCGTGCGGTCAGTCACGATACGTCACACAACCCGTGGTATTCTGGGTGTGCTGATGGGTCGCCCCTCTCTCTACGGTCGGCCGATGACTGCCGCTGAGCGCAAGCGGCGGTCCCGTGGGAAGCGGGCCGGTTCGCCTCGCGGCGGCCAGCGACCCATCAGCACGGTTCAGGCCCCCGCGGACGGCCGGCTCCTTCCCTCCACGTGGGAGCCCGAACCGGAGCCCCAAGCGGCCCCGTCGAATCCAGCGGACGCCCTGGCGGTGTGGTCGGCCGAGCGCTTGAAGGTGCCGGCCGGCCGCCTGCGCGGCCTTCCCTTCACGCTCCCGGCCTGGCAAGTCGAGTTCCTGCGCGGCGCCCTGGCCGATGGTGTCAGCACCGCGTGTCTGAGCACGGCCCGGAAGAACGGCAAATCCGGCCTCATCGCGGCGCTGTTGCTCGGGTTCCTGGTCGGACCGCTCCGGCGTGAGGCCTGGCGCGCCCTGGTCGTGTCGCTCACGGGCCAGTTGGCCGGCGAGTTACGGCGCCAGGTGGAGGAGATTGCCGAAGCGTCGCAGCTGCATGGCGTGGAAGTCCGGCGCTCTCCGGCGCCCGGTCGGCTGGTCGGGCCTAGCGGTTCGGTGGACATTCTCGCGGCCGACAAGGCGAGCGGCCACGCGGCCGGCGCGGACCTGGCCATCGTCGATGAGGCCGGCCTGTTGCCGGAGCGTCGCCGGCCGCTGTGGGACGCGATACGGACCGCGACCTCCGGCCGCGACGGCCGCGTGGTCTGTATCTCCGTGCTCGGCGACGGCCCGATGTTCCGCGAGGCGCTGGAGCGCGACGGCCAGGCCGGCGTGTTCGTGAAGCGCTACGAGGCTCCGGCCGATTGCGACCTCGCCGACCCGAAGGCCTGGCACGCGGCGAATCCCGGCCTGGAGTCTGGAATCAAGAGCCTGGCCTACATGGCCGACAAGGCGAGCGAGGCCGTCTCCGTGCCTGCGTCCGCGGCCGGGTTCCGGTCGCTTGACCTCAACCAACCCATCGCGCCGTCCGTCGAGTTGCTCTGCGACGTGCACGCCTGGCGCGGCGTGGAAGGCACGCCCCCGGCGCCGGCCGGCCGGTGCTGGCTCGGTATCGACCTCGGCGGTTCGGCGAGCCTGACGGCCGCCGTGGCCCTGTGGGAGAGCGGCGCGATGCGGTGTTGGGTCGCGATTCCGGCCGAGCCGGACCCGGAGACCCGTGGGCGCCGGGACGGCGTCGGCGACGCCTACGTTCGCGCCATCGACTCGGGCCATCTGACGGTGTGCGGCCGGAAGGTGGCCGACGTGCGGGCGTTCCTGGCGGCCGTGCTCGAAGCGGTCCCGGAAGATGCGGTGCTCGGTTGCGACCGCTACCGGAAGAGCGAGCTACTCGAAGTGCTCGCGGCGCTGGACCGGACGCCCTCGATTCGCTGGCGCGGGACCGGAGCGAGCGCGACCGCGGACGGCGCGGCCGACGTGCGGGCGTTCCAGCGCGCCGTGGCGCTCGCGGAGTTCACGTGCGAGCCCAACCCCATGATGCGCCTGGCGCTCTCGCTCGCGGCCGTGCGCCGCGACGCGGCCGGCAACCCGGCGCTCGACAAGTCGCGCCACGATGCCCGCATCGACCTCGCCAGCGCGGCCGTGATTGCCTGCGGCCTGCGCGCCCTGGCCCGCAAGCGCCCGGCGCGGCGTTCGTTCGTCGTCTCCGGCCAGGAGGCGCATGGCTAGCCAGCTGGCGAAGCACGTCTACAACTCGCGGCGCTGGCGGGCGCTCCGCCTGGCGGTGCTGCACCTGGCGGGCTGGCGCTGCCAGCGCTGCGGCCGAGCGGCGCGGCTCGAAGTTCATCACCGCGTGGCGCTCGCGGACGGCGGCGCGGCCTTCGACGTTGACAACCTGGAGGCCGTGTGCCGGCGCTGCCACTTCGCGCGTCACGGCAAGGCGGCGCCGGAGCGCGGGCCGGACCGTCGCGAGTGGCGGCGGTTCGCCAGGGAGGAGTGCTAGGTGGCCGTGCTGCGGGAGCGGTGGTTGCTGCATGTTTACGGCGCGTCTCGCGGTCTCCCTGTTCTCGTATCCGAGCCGCGGCGGCCGGCCACGCTAGACACAACCGTTCGCGAGTCTAGGGAGACGGGCGATACGGCAGAGAGCGTCGTTGAGTTGGAAATGAGGCCGCGCCCTGGAGTGGACGCCAACGCGGCGTTCGTCAGTCCGGACGGCCGTCGATGGTCGGTTCAGACTGTCCAACGGTTGCAGCGAGGCCGCCTGCTTCGAGTGGTCGTCACGTCGTATCGTCGCCTGTCTCGGAGACTACTTCCGGGGCTCCCGCTGGACCAGGCCCCGGCAGATTTCCTTCCACCTATCGGTTGGGGTCTCCGCGACTCTCAGACCGGGGCGTCCGTGCGCGTGCTGTTCATTCTGAACGTCACCAACGACGGCCAGTATTTCTCATGCTCGAACGCGGGCTTTGTCGGCTCGCTCTCACCCTCGGAGGAGTTTCCCTGTTGGGTCGTCGGGCCTTCCGGGAGACTGTTCGCCGGCAATTTGCACAATGCCCGCCATCGCGGGCTGACGGTTGGCGTTTCTGACGTGACGATTCCTCGCGGCACTCCCGTATCGTCAGACCGCACGCCGGCAGGCCTGCGGGTCGCCGACCCGACCGACGGTGACTTCTGGTATGCGGTGGAGCCAGGATTCGCGATTCTGTTGTTCGCGAACCTTCCGACCTCGCCGACTGCCACCACGCCCTCTACGTCTCCGGGCGCTGTAATCACGCCCGCTCCAGAGCAGCGGCCGGCATCGTTACCAGCCCCCGCCGCGATTGCGGGCGACGTTGTGATGCCTGTCGGCTGGCCCCTTCGCGACGCCAACGGCCCGATGCGGGTATTTCGCGTTACCGGCGTGACCTCCACGCGGCGAATCGCCCGGACCGACTCCGGTGTCAGAATATGGTTCCTCTACCGCTTCCAACTGCTATTCGACTCGCGGCCCGCAGCGGCCACGCTGCTGCTCTCTGGCGCGAACCCCCAATGGATGCAGGGGCGTTTCGGGTCTTTGAGTTGGTATCAGCCGTTGCTCGGTTCGTTCGTTGACCCTGCTACTGGCGCAACGCGAGCTACGGTATGGGCGACGGTGGTAGGCGGCGGCGAGAGAGGCGCGATAATTCCCCTCGAAGAACGAGAACCTTTCTACCGGACGAATCAGCCAATCTTCATCGACACGGACGGCATCACCCGGCTCTTTCGTGTCAATTGGACGGCAGCTATTTCTACGTGCACGCCGTGACTCCCAACGTGACGGCTGCGGACGAGAATTCGGGAACCAGTAGTTCGCACTGGTCACGTCCTGACCTGCTACAGTGCGGGCCTGGGCCGATTGCTTCCAACTCCTGGGCGCCGGTCGCGGGCTGGAGTCAGTCAGCAAGCGAGGACGAACAATCCCCTCTGGTTTGGCCTTTGGAGCGGTGGAGAGAGTCCATGGTGGCCTTGTCGCTACGCGGCGGCAGGAGCGTGAATCAAGAGGCTCGCAACCCCACGGCGCTGTCCCGGCATCTGAATTACGCCTCCGTCGTCGCTCCGTTTAACTCGAACCCCACCGTTACGGACCGATACGCAACAGGAGAGTGAGCCACAACAATGCTGACTGAACGTCTCAAGAACGCCCTCACGGCCGTTGCGGAGGCCCGGGACGCCCTCAACGGCCTCGCCGCCGACGCGGCCGACGCGGACCGCGACGCGGCCGTTCGCAAGCTCACCGAAGCGGACCGCGAGTTGCGCGACGCCACGGCCGCGGAACCGACCCAACCGGCCGACTCGCTGGATACGGACCCGGACGCGCCCGACGCGGCCGAGCGCGAGCGGCGCGAGATTCGGTCTCGGACCCGCATGGGTGACTACTGTTGTCGCTCTTGTAAAAGGGCGGTTTTCTGGACGGGCATCGACCTGGACGAGG
>JAPOVL010000036.1 GCA_026708115.1 Chloroflexota bacterium | reverse complement strand
ACCGGCGGCCGCCGCCTCGAGCGCGCGCTCACGGCCCGGCAGTGCGACCAGGCGGTCCGCTGCCGGCGTCCAGGTCCTCACGGTCCTGGCCGGGCCGCTGCCGGTGATCGAGGCGGTCCGCGGCCGTGCTCCGGATAGGCGCCAGGCCGGCCGTGATCGTCGCCGGCGCCGACCAGGTGGTCACCGGCGGCCGCCGCCTCGAGCGCGCGCTCACGGCCCGGCAGTGCGACCAGGCGGCCCGCCGCGGCGGTCCGGTGATCGAGGCGGCCGCGCATGACTTCGGCTAGGTGACCTACTGTCAACTAGGGTTTATAATCTCGCTTACCGGCGATGACTGACGCGCTCGCAATCCCCGCCGCCGGCAGCCTCCAGGCCGTCAACACCGATCGCCTCGCGGCCGCGATCGACGCCAGCCTCGCGCCGGCGACCAGGACCGCGTACCGGGCGCACGCGGAGCGGTGCGGCGCCTACCTCGCGGAGCGGCGGCTGCCGCTCGCGGATGAAGCGATCGCCGACTACCTCGCGCACCGCGCCGACCAGGGCGACGCGCCTGCGACTCTCAAACAGGCGTACTCCGCCATCGGCGCCGTGGCGACGGCTCAGGGATTCCCCGATCCCCGCGGTCCGGTCACGCGGCGCGCGTTGCAGGGGCTGGTCCGGGCCGGCCGCCATCGCGGCCGCGGGCCGGCCGCCGGCATTCGCCGCGCCAGCCTCGAAGCCGCGGCCGCGCTGGCGGCCGGCGCCGGATCGCCGTTCGGCCTCCGCGACGCCGCAATCCTGCGCCTCGGATCCGACTGCCTGCTCCGCGTCAGCGAGATAGCGGCGGTCCAGGTCGCCGACCTCGCCGCCGATGACGACGGCTCCGGGCGTTTGCGGATCGGCGCCTCGAAGACGGACCAGGACGGCCGCGGCGTCACGCTGTATGTGTGCGCGGAGACAATGCGAACGGTGCGCGCCTGGCAGGCCGCCTCCGGGATCGACTCCGGGCCGCTGTTTCGGCGCCTCAGCCGCGCCGGCAACGTGATCGGGGATCGGCCGCTTACCGCGGCCTCGATCCGCTGCATTGTGCGGCAGCGCGGCGAAGCGGCCGGCATCGCGGGGCGCCTGTCCGGTCACTCGCTCCGCGTCGGCAGCGCTCAGTCACTGGTCCGTCGCGGCGCCGACCTTCCGGCGCTCATGCAGGCCGGCCGCTGGCGCGACGCCGCGACTGCGGCCGGATATGCCGCCGGCGAGCTTGCAGGCCGCGGCGCCGTTGCTCGATTCTTCGGAGGCGCGGATTAGCGTTTTCGCCGCCGCGGTCCTGGAGGCTCCAGGGCGCCAGGATCGCCGCCGTCGCCGATCAGGTGATCCCCGGCGGCCGTCGCCTCGAGCGCGCGCTGACGGCCCGGCAGCGCTGGCCAGGTGGTCCGCTGCCGGTCCTCGCGGTCCTGGCCGGGCCGCTGCCGGTGATCGAGGCGGCCGCGGCCGTGCTCCGGATAGGCGCCAGGGCGGCCGGGATCGCTGCCGGCGCCGACCAGGTGATCCCCGGCGGCCGTCGCCTCGATCGCGCGCTGGCGGCCCGGCAGGCGTGACCAGGGCGCCCCGCTGCGGCCGTCCAGGTGCTCGCGGTCCAGGCCGTCGCCGGCGGTCAGGTCCTCGCGGCCCTACGGCCGTGCTCGCCGGCGCCGCCGACCAGGCGATCGCCGGCCGTGCTCGCTTCGATCGGCCGCTGACGGCCCGGCAGTGCGCGCGGTCCGGCAGGCCGCGGCGCTCCGGATCCTCGATCGCGGCCGCGGCCCTGGCCCGGCCGCTGCCGGCGGCTCGGGCCGCTTCGAAGTCCGCCGGCGCCGCCGACCAGGCGATCGAGGCGACCGCGGCCGCGCTCCGGATCCCTCGATCGCGGCCGCGGCGCTGGCCGGCCGCTGCCGGCGGCTCGGGCCGCTTCGAAGTCCCGCCGGCGCCGCGGCCCTGGAGGCTCCAGGGCGCCGGGATCGTCGCCGTCGCCGACCAGGTGATCACCGGCCGGCGCCGCCTCGATCGCGCGCTCACGGCCCGGCAGCGCTGGCCAGGCGGTCCGCTGCCGGCCGTCGCCGGCGTCGATCGGCGCCTCGATCCTCCGCCGGTGCCGCTGGCCAGGTGCGGCCGTCGCCGGCGCCTCGGGCCGGTGCGATCGTCCGCCACCGCTGCGGTCCTGGCCGGCCGTCCGCCGGCGTCGATCGGCGCCTCGATCCTCCGCGGCGCCGCGGCCCTGGAGGCTCCAGGGCGCCGGGATCGCCGCCGGCGCCGACCAGGTGATCACCGGCCGGCGACGCCTCGATCGCGCGCTCACGGCCCGACAGTGCTGGCCAGGCGGTCCGCTGCCGGCCGTCGCCGGCGTCGATCGGCGCCTCGATCCCCCGCCGGCGCCGCGGTCCTGGAGGCTCCAGGGCGCCGGGATCGCCGCCGTCGCCGACCAGGCGATCACCGGCGGCCGCCAGGTCGGCGACTCGGGGGCCGGCGCGATCGCCCGCGGTCCGCGGTCCCCCGGTCGGCGACTCGGGCGGGGATCCGGAGACGCGCCGTTGCGGCCCGCGCTCCCCCGCGGCCGGCCCAGGGCCGATCAGTGGACGGCGGCCGCCTGGTCGGCCGCCGCGGGGATCGCCGCCTCGAGCCGCGGGCGCTCAGCCAGAAGATCCAGATACCGCGCCATGCGGTATCGGCGACTCTGTTCCGCGCGGACCAACGCCTCCAGGGCCTCCGCTTCGTCGTGCCGCAGATTGGCAGGCACGTCTACGGCGACGCCGCACGCCTCCGCGGCCGCGCGCAGGTCCGCGACCCACTCCGGCGCCGCCGTCCGCGCCGCGCGTAGCGCGTCGATCATCGCGCACGCGTCGCCTTTGGTCGCCGGCGGCGCGGCCGCGCCGCACTCCGCGGCCGCGTCGGGATGGTCCGCGATCAGGCCGCGGATGAAATCCTGCTGCTTCGCGGTCGCCGCGTCGTAATACCAGGGCGGCCGCGGGCAGCACTCCGCGGCGTATTGGCGCAGCTTGTTTCGCAGGTCGCGCCGCGATTCGACATTGCGCCGGTCCGGCGCCCAGGACTCCCATTGCATCCGCGTCGCGCGGACGCGCGATTCCGCCAGGTCCAGCGCCCTAGTCCATGTCCGCTCCGTCCAGGCGGATTCCCCGTCCAGGCTGCGGATCCACCGACAGGCGCGACACTCGATCACGGGGCGATCCTAGCGCCGCGGGAACGGACAGACGATGCGCCGGCCGCAGTCCACGCACTCCGTGCCGTCCAGCGCGAGCCAGTCGCTCCCGTAGCGGTCGCACTGGCACACTCCGCCCGCTCCGCCGTTCGCGGCCTGGTCGCTGCGCTTGTCTGAGTGTCGATCGCGGCCGCCTGCGGCCGCCGGCGGCGCCCTCGGAGGCTCCCGAGACGCCGGCCGGACCGCCGCGGCCGGCGGATCCGGGCCGTCAGTCGATCGACCTGCTAAGCGCCCACTCAGCGAGCATTGAATTTCTATAGATCCATGTACGTCTGTTCTGACCGTAGAAGCCGCGGCAGGCTTGGCGGTCGCCGCTCCGCGGCGGCGCAGAATCTCCCCGCCGGAAGCGCCTACGGCGCCCGGCGACGGAGCGGACCGCACCGGCCGCACCGCGGGATCGAGCGGACGGGCCAGCGACGCCTCGCGCCGGACGGCCGGCTGCGCCGGCCGGCAGCTAAGATGGGCGCGGTGCGCGCGAGCGCGGGCGAAGCACGGCCAGCGCCACAGGTCGCGGCCGCAGACCGCCCTGACGCCGGCCACCGTCAGCGGCGGCCAGGCGCCGCGGGCGACCTCGCCGCGGCGCCCAAGCCGGCACGCGGCGGCCCGGCAGGCGGCCGCGCCGGAGTCCCCGGAGCGGACCAGGGCGCGGACCTGCGCCCGCAGCCAGGCGTCCCGCTCGATCAGGCGGCCGCTGACGACGGCATGGCCGGCGGCGCTCCGGCGCGCCTGCCGCGCGATCCAGCGCGGATCGTCGCCGCGCTCGCCGCTGGCGGTCTTGGCCTTGCCGCGGGCGACGCTCCGCGCCGCCGCCTGGACATGCTCCGGCACCAGGCCGGGCACGATCAAGGACGCCAGCCACCGCGCCGCATCCGCCAGCGACCGCGGCCGCCGTGCGCCGTTGCCGTCGCGGATCCCGCGCGGCAGGTGCGGCCGCGGCGGGCGGTCCTCAATCTCCAGCCACTTGGCCAATACCGTCACCAGCAGCGCGCGCTGTTGCTCCGGCGTCGCGTCGATCGCCGGCAGCCACTCGCCGCCGTGGCGGCGCCAGCACTCGGAGCGACCGCGACGTAGTGCGGTCCGGTCACTCGGGCGCCAGTCCCAGGGAGCGAAACCTGGCCCCGTCAGCGCCTCGCGGCGCTTCCGGATCTCCGCCTCCGCGGCCGGCCGGTTCGGATCCGTCCAGCCGTCGGCGCCGGCGATCCAGGCCGCGTGATCGCGCTGCCGGCGATCCCAGGCCGCGTCAGATTCCGCGGCGCGCTCCGCGCGCTCCTGTTCGCGGTCGGCGCGAACGAGGTCGACGATCCGGCGCGCCTCGTCCCGCGTCGCGCCGATGGTCAGGTGATCCCAGGCGTCCTCAGCCTCCGGATCCCAGGCGCGGGGATCGTCCGTCACGCGGTCGCCTCCCCGGCCGCGCGGATCGCGGCCGCCAGCCGCCGTCGATCGGCGCGACCGCAATACACCTCGCGTAGCGTGATCGCGGCCTCGATCGCCCGCGCGTTCACCGCGGCCAGCGTCACCGCCGGCAGCGTCACCGCCTCCGCGCGCAGCTCGCGCGCTTCGGCGCCGGAGCGGATCGTCGCTTCCAGCAGCAGACACTCGCGGAGCAATCGAGGCGCGCGACGTAGCAGCCGGTCCAGGCCGGCCGCGCTGCGCGCCTCGCGTTCATGCTGACGGCAGCGACGCCGCCCCGGATCTGCATCCCGCCAGCACCGCGTCCCGCAGCGCGTGGTCGCCTCGCACTGCCGCGGACGTGGCGCCCGAACCGGCGGCGCACCGCGGACCGGCGGCGCCCGGCGTCGATCGCGGACGCGGTGACGCGGCGGCGGATAGCTCCGGGCGGTCAGTTGATCGCCTCCGGCCTGGCGCCGGTCGCCGCGGCGTAGTAGTCGGCGGCATCGGCCGCGTGTTCGTCAGCGGAGGCGCGGAGGCGTCGCGCCTCCGCCGGATCCTTCGCCTCGATCGAGGCGGCCGCGGATCTCAGGTCCTGGACGATCAGGCAATCAACGTGCGCGCCCAGGTCCGGATCCAGCGTGCGCAGATCCCGGCCCGTATCGAGACAGTCAGCGATCCCGGCCTCCAGCGCCGCACGCGCCAGGCCGTCGCCGCCGCGGCGGCGCCAGGACGCCAGCAGCCGGCGGTAACGCGCGCCGTTATCGAGGCGGCAGCGCCGCCGCCGGACACTCCGCGACCAGCCGCTCACGCGCCGGCCTCCAGGTGCGCGCACGGCCTGGCCGTCGCGCGGTAGCCGGCCGACCAGCCGCAGCGGCCGCACCGGACGCGCTCAGGCGCAACGCGGCGGCCGCGCTCACGGCGCAGCCGCAGCAGGTCGGCGCCGGCGGGATCGCCGCGGACCGGGGCGCCCCGGCAGGCCGGGCAGCGATCGCCGGGCAGGACCTCGCGGCGTTGCCGCTCCAGGACCGGCAGCCAGGGCGCGGCCGTCGCCGGCGGCGCTCGATCGAGTCGCGGGCCGGCGTCAGCGGGCAATGGCCGTCAGGCCGCGCACACTCCCCGCCCGCCGCTGCCGGCTCGGGATCGGGTGTTTCATTCGGCCTCCCGTCAGGGTCTGCAATTCAGGCCGCACAAACTGCCGATCTGTTTGGCCTGCCGCCGGCTGTTCGCTCCCGGCGGAGTAGCACGCCGGCAACCGCGCCGTCGCGGCGAGCAGGGTAGCAGATAGCGAAATCGCTATACAAACAAAGAGACGGCCCGGCCGCCAGCGAATCGGCTGGCGACCGGGCCGAAAACGAATCGCCGCCGGACCTCCAGGAATTGCAGGAACTGGAGAGACGGCGGCGAAACCAGGCTGCGGCCGACCGGCAGGAAAACCGCAAAACGAGGATACGAGTACCCACGTTCAGCGCGGAGCGTACCGATAAACTGTCGGTACGTCAATGGCTCGTTTGTCGGTACGGATCGCGGAGGCGATCGTCGCGGCCGTGGAGACAACCGCGATCGAGTGCGCGGACTGCGGCGGCTGGTTCGATCCGCCGGCGACCGGGCGCCGGCCGGATCGCTGTTCGAAGTGTCGGCCGGCTCACCGCCGCGCAATGGAGCGGCGGAAGCACCGGCGACGCCGTCAGCGGCTCCGCGAGGCGCCGCCGGACGATCGAGGCTCCGCGGAATCGGTTGCCAGGTCCGGATCTGGCGACGGGCCGCCGGCCGCGACCAGGGACCGCCCGGCTGCGGCCGGTTCGGCCGATCAGGCGCCCGGCGGGATTGGCTCAGTCAGCGAAGCGGAGATCCGGCGCCGCCTGGACGCGCTCACCGCGGCCGCCGCTCGCCGTCGCCGTTAGCAATCCGGGCGGCCCGCTTCGCGCGCGCGATCCACCGGCGCAGCCAGGGCCGCGTTCGCATTCGGGGCGATCCGCGCTCACGGTGCGGCCGTCGCTCTACCGCGGCCGCGATCGGCGCCGACCAGCGCCTCCGCGGCTGTTTCGAGCGCCGCGTCATCGTCGGCCGCGTGCCAGCCGCGGACGCCGCCGCTTGCGGCCGTCGTCGTTGATCCGTCCGGCCAGGACCGGGCGGCGCTCAGGCGCTCCGCCAGGCCGGCCGCGCGCTCCGCGGCCAGCGCACGGCGCCGGCGCCTCGCGCTCCGCCGCCGATATGCCGGCGCTCACTGGACCGCTTCCAGCCGGCGCCCACGCTTGCGCACCGGCCGCCGCACGTCCTCGCCGCGGTCCTCGCGGCGTCCGCACCGCTTGCAGAGATCCCGGCCGGCCTCCGCGTCCTCCAGGCAGCGCCCGGACGCGGTGAAGCCTGCGCACTGCGGCCGCGGCTCGATCGCCTCGCGCACCTGGTCGCCGCGGGCCTCGCGGCGTCCGCACCGCTTGCAGAGATCCCGGCCGGCCTCCGCGTCCTCCAGGCAGCGCCCGGACGCGGTGAAGCCTGCGCACTGCGGCCGCGGCTCGATCGCCTCGCGCACCTGGTCGCCGCGGGCCTCGCGGCGTCCGCACCGCTTGCAGAGATCCCGGCCGGCCTCCGCGTCCTCCAGGCAGCGCCCGGACGCGGTGAAGCCTGCGCACTGCGGCCGCGGCTCGATCGCCTCGCGCACCTGGTCGCCGCGGGCCTCGCGGCGTCCGCACCGCTTGCAGAGATCCCGGCCGGCCTCCGCGTCCTCCAGGCAGCGCCCGGACGCCAGGTAGCCGGCGCACTGTGGACTGTCGGTCACGTCCGTGTATGTCCCGTCTGCCGGCAACCCGAGCAGCCAAGTTTCGCAAGGGAAGCGGCGAGCAAGGAGGAAACGAAAGGAAAGTGGGGCGAGGAAGTAAACTTTACAACCAGCCCCGCGCCTTGACTTGCGAAACGCGTCTGACACATTGACTGCCGGCTCCGTCGGTGCTGTGACCGCTCGCCGTGCAGCCGCCGTGCCAGGGGGCATCCCGCGCTGCGTAGTCGGAACGGTCTAGCCTCCGAAAACCGTGCCCGGCGCTTGCGCCCCGGCCCCGGTTTTTCGGAGTCTAGCACCTTCTCCGACCGCCTGTAGAGCAGGTCCCCCGCCCTGGCACGGCGGCTGCGGTCGTCGATCGGCCCTTGCACCGGCGGTTCGCCGTCCGTCAAAATGTGTCAGCCGCGTTTCGCAAGTCAAGGCGCGGGGCTGGTTGTAAAGTTTACTTCCTCGCCCCGCTTTCCTTTCGTTTCCTCCTTGCTCGCCGCTTCCCTTGCGAAACTTGGCTGCTCGGGTGCGCGGCAGACTGGAAATCTCCCCACCTCAGGCCGCGGCCAGGCGCCACAGATCCAGCACTCCCGCTGCCGGCGCCGGCCGCACGCGGAGGAGATACAGCGGGCCGTCGATCGGCCCATACTGCGGCGCCGTCACCGTGTTCCCAGCGCTCGATCCGCTCGCCTAGAAGCTCCAGCGCCCGCCGGCACGCCGCGGATCCGCGGCATCCGCGGCCGCACCAGGAACACTCCGGCGCGGGCAACGAGTCCGCCCGACGCTCCGCCGGCGCCGGTGCCTCGATTCCCGCCTCCGCCGCCGCGACCAGGGCGCGCGCTCGCCGGCGTAGCAGCCGGTCCCGCTCGATCGACGGCCGCAGCCGCGCCGCCTCGACTCCGGCCGCGTCCGCGTGGCGGACCGGCGACCAGGCGCCGCACCGCTCGCACCGGCCGGCCGGGCTCCGCCAGCCGTCGGAATGCTGACGGCCTGCGCCGATCGCGGGACACTCGATCACGGCGCGCCGCCGACCTTGAGCGTAAAGCGATCGGAGCGGCGGATCCCGCTCGCATCCGCGTCCGCCAGCAGCGCCGCGGCCTGGTCGCCGCGCGCCTCGCGCAGCGCGATCACGTCATCGGGCAGGCCGTCCAGCCGCGACTGCCGGATCTCGAGCAGCCGACCGTGCGGCGCCGCCAGCAGCCAGCGCCGGCCGCGAACCGTGATCGCCCGGATCCTCACCGCGCCGCGGCCGCGCGACACGCTCACGTCAGCGCTCACGGCGCGAGTCCTCGATCGCCGCGCGCTGCCCGGATCCGCCGGTAACGGCGCTCAACAGCCGCCAGGCGCCGGCGGCCGTCGGCGTCGCCTATCGGCGTCGCCGCGTCTACGGCGTCCAGGGCCGCCGCGGCGTGCGCGTAGAGGCGGCGGATCTCCGCTTCCGGCAGCCGCCGGACCGCTACCTCGCGGCCGTCACGTTCCAGCCGGCCCAGGGCGATCGAGGCGGAGCGGAGTGTCCGCGGCTCGCGCGCGCTCACGGGCGCAACGCCTCCGCCGCGGCGTTCAGCCAGGCCGGCAGACGGTCGATCACCGGAACGGCGACCAGGACCGCCAGCAGGACCAGCAGGGCGGCCGCCAGCGCGACGGCGCGGCCGCCTCGCGTTCGCGCCTTCACTGCGGCCAGGATCAACGCCGCCAGCACCGCGACCAGGCCGCCGGCGACCAGGTACGCGCGGGCCAGATAGCTGGCCGTGTACCGCCGCCGCCAGCCGCTCACCGGCCGCTCCGCGTCAGCGCCTCGCGCCGGGCCGCCTGGAGGCGCCGCAACGCCGCCATGTTCGCCTGCGCCTGGTCGATCGCCGCCGCGGCGCCGCCTTCCAGGGCTGCGACCAGGACCTCGAACAGATCCCCGCCGCAATCCGGGCAGCAGACCGCCGGAAGCGGCCGGCCGTCTTTGATCGCCGCCGCCAGCTTGGCCGCGGCCGCCTTCATCGCCTGGCCGTCCGGCCGCTCCGCGAACAGTGCGCTGCGCACGCCGGCGCGCCCTCGATCCAGGCCCAGGCGATACAGCGCTCCAGGTCGCCGGCCTCGATCGCCGCCTCTGCGGCTTCCGTCGGCCGTAGCGCGGAGATCCCGACCATGCGGCAGTCCAGGGTTCGGCGCCGGCGATCGACGGCTAGCCGGACGTGCGGCTCGCCTTCCGCGTCGCCGCGCCAGCACTGCGCGTCCAGGCGGTCGCCGTGCTCCGCCGCGGTGATCGACCAGGGCGACGGCTCCAGGGCGACCGCCTCGCTTGTCTCGATCGCCCGGCGAACCAGTGGCCGCAACCGGCGGATCGCGGCGTCGTCAACCTCCGCCCGTGGCGACTCGCGGACGTGGCCGGTTTCAACGGTCCGGTGAAGCAGGATCACGCCGGCGCCTCCGCGGGCCGCGGACAGTGGCGCTTGGCATAGCTCTGTAGCGCCGCGATCGTTAGCCACTTCTCCGCGTCGGC
Source organism: Chloroflexota bacterium (assembly GCA_026708115.1). Lineage (GTDB taxonomy): Bacteria > Chloroflexota > Anaerolineae > Aggregatilineales > Phototrophicaceae > UBA6055. Next base: position 1,704 of record JAPOVL010000036.1, on the reverse strand, counting down.
GTCTAGGTCGCCTTCCCCTGGTCGCGGCGTCACTTTGCCGTCCGGGCCGATCCAGGACGCGATCGCGGCGGCGTCATCCACCGGCCCGCTCAGCGCCGCGCGCGGCGCCGTGAAACCGTGCGATCGCACCGTCCGCGGCGTCTACCGCCTGCGTGTACAAGAGCGGCATTTCAGCGCGCCGCCAGCGGCCGGCCCGCATAACCTCCGTCAGCGGCGCGCCCGACAGCGTCAGCGATTCAGCGGTCCCGCGCCGCAGCGCGTGGCAGGTAATCCCCGGGAAGCCGGCCGCCTCGCACCGCTCGCGGATCACGCGCTGAATGTAGCGCTTCGCCGTGCGCGCGTCGCCGGCCTTCCCCCACCGACTGACGCCGCGCCATAGCGGCCCGCCGTTCTCGATCCCGGCCGCCTCGATCCAGGCCGCGAGGCGCGCGACCGTCGCCGGCGGGACGTACTGGACCGCGCCGCGGCCGAACTGGTCCGTCTTCGATCGCCGGATCCGGATCCGGCCCGATCCGTCCGGCTCGATCGCCAGGTCCTCAACGTCCAGGGCCGCGACCTCGGAGATCCGGAGCATGGCGTCGGCCGCAGCCGCGAGGATCGCGGCGTCGCGCGTCGCCGCCAGCGCCTTGCTCGATCCGTCCTCCGCCTCCGTCGCCTCCGCCTCGATCCCGCGGATCACGTCCTCGACGTGCTCGCGGCGCAGCGACGGCAGCGGCCGCTCCGCGCCGGCGTCCAGGCGCCGGGCGCCCTGTAGCGCGTACCGCGTCCGCGGGCCGTCAGCGACGCCGCGGCCGGTAGTCCGGCAGGCGAACCGCAGCGCCGCGACCGCCAGCCCGAGAGTCCGCGCGGCCTGGCCGTCCGCGTGGCGATCGCCGATGTAAGCGGCGATCGCCTTATCACTCAGCGCCTCGTCCGGCTCCAGGCCGCGATCCTCGCACCATCGGCGCCAGTCGTTCAGGCGCGAGCGATAGGCGCGCGACGTGCCAGCGGCGCGACTGGCCGCAACCAGGCGGCCGACGCGCTCGCGGTCCGCGGCGCCGTAGTGCTCGATCAGCGCCTCGGGCGCGCGATCTGCGCCGCTCACGGTACACGCTCCGGCGAGCATGGGCGGTCCGTCGGATGCTCAGTCAAACAGCAGGGCCGGGCGCCTTCGCCGTCCGGCCAGTGGTCCGGCGCCAGGGCGCGCACGCGGAGCACGTCGCCATCCACCACCGCCTCCGCATCCAGGCCGGACCGGATAGCCGCGCGACACTCGCGCTGCGCGGCGGCGCGGCTCATGGCGCGGCCGTGGCGAGTGGCTGCCGGCGCGCCTCGCGCTCCGCGGCCGCCAGGGCCGCGCGGATCGCCTCGCGGATCCACTCGCTAGGGCGCCGGCTCTCCGCCGCCGCGGCCGCTGCGATCCGCTGGCGCCAGTCCACCGGAAGCCGGACCGATGTCGGGTAGGTCTCGATGGTCATTGTCTGGTTCCTCCAGTGTGGTGTAGTTCAATTGTAGCACGGCCGCTGGCCGGCGTCCAGGTCCTCGCGGTCCGGCAGGCCGCCGCCGGTGATCGAGGCGGTCCGCTGCCGGCGTCGATCGGCGCCTCGATCCTCCGCCGCCGCCGCGGCCCTGGCGGCTCCCAGGGCGGCCGGGATCGCCGCCGTCGCCGACCAGGTGATCACCGGCGGCCGCCGCCTCGAGCGCGCGCTCACGGCCCGGCAGTGC
>JAPOVL010000015.1 GCA_026708115.1 Chloroflexota bacterium | reverse complement strand
TTCGCACCCTATTTTATTGGACAACTTGACCGTCCACAAAATCGGGGGAGGTTCACTTCATCGAAGTAGTCTATCCGCACAAACGGGTGCACAGTGCATTAGGCTACCTGACCCCGGCAGAATACGAGGCGCAGTGGTATCAAAACACTCCCTCAAATTCTGGAAAAAAGTGTCCAGCTTTTCGGGTCCACTACAACCACTACCCCTCACCCCCCGGCCCCCTCTCCCACAAGGGGAGAGGGGGAGCTAAGCTTGGCGGATTTCGTAATAATTTGTTGATTTTCGCAATGATCGACTCCCCTTTTCTATTGTTTCGGTACTGTTTCCGTTATCTACGTGTATGAATTGCAGTAGTGGACAAGCCTTGTAAGGGCGAGCTATTAGCTCGCCCGTTTCCACAATTGCAAATGCGGCTGCAGGCGGCCAGATTGGTCGCGTAGGTCGCGTAGATACTGACCGTCGGCACTGACCGCCGGTTGCCCCTAGGCGGTGTGTTGGTATTTTATGGTTTGGCGCGTCGTGACGAGAAGGCTTGTTATGCTCCGTGAGCGCGACATGCCTGGAATCTTTTCGCCGCCGCCGCGCGGCTATTTCAACCACTATTGTTTCATTGAACTTGTTGACGCAATCGGTGTAAAATGGCTATGGTTCGGACAATCTTTCGGGAGCGAGCAAAGCAAATGGGGGCAGGTAGACAAGTCTATTTGGATCATTCGGCATCGACGCCGGTTGATCCGCGCGTCATCGAAGCGATGCTGCCTTATTTCGGCGAAGTCTACGGCAACCCGTCATCAACGCATCGATTTGGCAGCCGGGCGGAAAGAGCCGTTGAAGACGCCCGTATGACCGTCGCCGGCATTCTGAATTGCCAGCCCAATGAGATCGTATTCACCAGTTGCGGCACGGAAAGCGACAATCTCGCCATTCGCGGAGCGGCCTGGTCCGCGCGCCATAGAGGCGAGCCGTCGCGCCTGGTCACATCGCCAATCGAACACAGCGCCGTGACCAGCACCATCAAACAGATGGACGAGCTGATGGGTTTCGATACCGAGATCGTGCCCGTTGACAAGTTCGGCAGCGTTGACAGCGACCTGTTCGCGGAGGCCTGTCAGCGTGGCGGCGCCCTGGCCAGCATCATCTATGCCAGCAACGAATTGGGCACGATCCAGGACTTGCCGCTGCTGTCTCAAATTGCGCATGCGCACGGCATGCTGCTGCACACGGACGCCGTACAGGCGGGCGGACAACTAGATCTTGATGTAGAGCGGCTTGGGGTGGACATGCTAAGTTTGTCCGCTCACAAATTCTATGGTCCCAAGGGAGTGGGTTTGCTCTACGTGAAGGACGGCCTTGATTTGGCGCCCTCCCAGAGCGGCGGGAGTCACGAACATGGCCTGCGCGCCGGGACTCACAATACAGCTTTCATTGTTGGCATGGCCAAGGCCCTGGAATTGGCCAATGACGAGAACGACGGGCGGCTCAGGCATTTTACGGAGATGCGCGATCAATTGATTGGCGGCATACTGGATCGCTTGTCTTGCGCGGAGCTCAGCGGGCATCCGGATCGACGTCTTCCCTCCCATGCCAGTTTTGTCCTTCATGGCATTGACGCCAATGCCCTGATGATGCACCTCGATATGCTTGGCGTGGCGGCTAGCAGCGGTTCCGCCTGCAAAACCGGCAATCCCGAGCCATCAGACATTCTGCTCGGTGTCGGCTATTCGGAAGACGAGGCGAAAAGCGGGCTGCGCTTGTCCGTCGGCACCCAAACCAGCGAGGACAACATCAGCTATGCCCTCGATGTACTGGAAACGTCCGCCGAAAAGCTGGGCAGGCTCAAAAGAGAAATGGCGCGATGAGCGAGATTGATTCGCGGGTTGTCGTCGCGATGAGCGGCGGCGTCGATAGCTCCGTGGCTGCGGCATTGCTGGTCGAGCGCGGATACGATGTCGTCGGCATGATGATGCGCCTGTGGTCGGACGAGGCGCTGGGAGGCCCAGCGCATAATCGCTGTTGTACGCCGGAGCAAATGTCCGACGCCCGCAGAATAGCCGACCAGCTCGCCATTCCCTTTTATGTGCTGGATACCAAGGATGTCTTTCGCAACACGGTCGTTCAATACTTCATCGACCAGCACCGCGACGGCTTCACGCCCAATCCCTGTTTGCAGTGCAACCGGCATATCCGTTTCGACTGGCTGCTCAAGAATGCCCTGGCGCTGGATGCCGACTATCTCGCGACCGGCCATTACGCCCGCATTGACCAAGACAGCTCCGGGACATACCGCTTGCGCAGCGGCCTGGACATCGAAAAGGACCAGAGCTATGTCTTGAGCGTGATGGGACAATCGCAACTGGCTCGGACGATGTTCCCCGTTGGCGAGTTCACTAAACAAGAGGTGCGCGCCCTGGCGAAGAAATTCGGGTTGAACGTAGAAGGCAAGCAGGATAGCCAGGATCTGTGTTTTTTGGGGGGCAAGGACTATCGTGATTTCCTGCGCCTGCATGCGCCCGATCTCATGCAACCCGGACCAATCCTGCGCAAAAACGGCGAGCTCTTGGGGCAGCATCAGGGATTGTCCAATTACACAATCGGGCAGCGCCGGGGGCTCGGCCTGTCCTATCACGTGCCCTTGTACGTCTTGGAAATGAATCCCGCTGATAATTCGCTCGTGGTCGGTACCGGCGATGAGCTTGGCCGACATGACTTGCTCGCGGATTCGCTAAACTGGGTCAGCGGTCAATGTCCAGCGCAGCCCTTCCGCGCCGGGGTAAAGATCCGCTACCAAGCCCGCGCGCAGCCAGCCACCGTAGAGCCGATAGGCGAGGACAAAATATACCTACGTTTCGATCTTCCGCAGCGTGATATTACACCGGGGCAGGGGGCTGTCATTTATGACGGGGACCTCTGCCTGGGCGGCGGCGTGATTTGCAAGTTTGAAGACATGGAGCAAGCTCAGGGACAGCCTGAAAACGAGCTAATGTCCAATTAACATCACAGCAACTGCGCTGCCGACAATATACGGTCCGTACGGCACCCGGGCAAAAGGCCGATAGCTGCCCGCCTGCATTGTCCGCGCCAATATGACGGCGATGGCGCCTGCCGCGCCCGCGAACACTGAAAACGTGATCGCCAGAACGATGCTCGGAAATCCGAGAATGAGTCCTACTGCGGCCATCAGAACCACATCGCCAAAGCCCAAGGCGCCGCCCTCAAGCGGCTTGCCGCGCTTGCGGCTCACAATGCGCGCGAACGCGACACCGCCCAGATAAGCAACATAAAAGAGGGCGAATCCAACCAAGCCGCCGATTGCGGCCGCAAGCAATCCCGGCTCGCTGACGGGAATCAAAGCGGCGTCAATCAAGGCCAGCGCGCCCAGTGGAAGCGCGACAGCGAAGGGAATGCGCCTGTGTTCCAGGTCAATTACTGCGATCAACACAAAGATCGCGGCATACGCGAACTTGACGAGAGTCGCTGTTGACAGTAACGCGGCTTCATCTCGAGTATCGGCGTAAAAGAGTAGCAAGAGCAGCGCGGTGGCTATTTCCGTCAGCGGGTAGCGCCAACTGAGCAAAGCGCCGCCAGGTCCGCTTGGTGGACTTCCGGGGCTAAGCTCGTCTCCGCTCGGTTTAGGCTCCGGCAGGCTGCGCAAGTTGAACAAGAACGCGCCGATCCCGAGCCAGGCAAGCCTTGGGCGACGTCTGCCGTCAGTGTATTGCGGGATCCGCAGGGGTTGGCGTGAGGGCAGGGCGTCAGCGAGCATGTTTATCAGGCCGCCCGCCAAGACTCCTGTGATTGCGACTGCGCAGGATTCCAGAAACATCAATGCTTTCGCCTAATCAGGGGAAGGGCGTGATTTCAGGGGCGGGCGGCAATAAAGCGAACGATATCGCTATCATCAGCATCATGCTGATGATAGCTGCCGCTAAGATGGCAGCGCGTTGCTGCTGTGACAGGGCAGTCTCGTCATATCCCGCGTCGGTCTGTGTGTCAAAGATCAGCTCGAGCGGCGCGACGCCCGATGCGCCTATTCGCCAAAGCTGGAGTTCCGGTTTGCTCTTCTGGAGCGATACGATTAGTTGCAGCAGGCCATGATCGCAGGCTCCTTCTAAATCCGCGCTCGACGGGATGGCTGCCGAATTGGGGTGCGAATGGTAAACTCCCATCCAGACAAGGTTTCCAGCATCGAGGCGCTTGAGAGCGCCCAATTGCTCGTTGGGCTCGAAAGTGAAGCTCGACCGTTTACTTGGCGCGGCATTGGAGAGGGGGATCGCGCTCTGAATTGTTTTGCCGTCTCCAGCGATCAATCCACAGGCCTCATTCGGGACCCGCGCTCTGGCATCGTCCACAATTATCCTCGCGACCCTTTGAGGAATACGAATCGCCATATCATGGCTCTTTCGACGGAATCTCAAACCTAATCTGAGACTTGTCCTGCGGTGGGTCGCGCGTCTCGTAATAGAGTTCTGCGGTCATGGTGTAGGACCCTGCAGGACTATCCAGGCCACGAATGTGCATCGTGAATTCGTTTTCGTAGTGCATTGTGGCAATGATGTCCAGGTCGCTCACCTGAAGGCCATCGTCGCGGTGGGCGGCAAGTACCAGATTGGGTCGTTCTTGAAAGGGCGTGAGCTTTAGGTTTACCTTCACGCGAAATCCATCGGGATAAGGACTGGCGCTAAAGGCCTCGATTCGGATCTTGTCTTTGGGCTGTGGCACCAAGTTGGCATCGTTGAAAAGATGGATCTCCATATCGTGACCTTCTTATTGTCGCATTGATTCTTGCAAGGACCTCAAGGCGGCGAGCGCTTTGTCGAAACAGTCAACTGGTACAAAGATATGATCCCGAGAGTATGCGGCGCAGACCAGAACCGGAATCCCTGACTCGGCGAGCGCGCGACTGACTCTCGCGATTAGCCCTACCAAATCCGGCTCCAGAATCGCTTCTATGGTGATAAGCCGATATACAACTTCGCTCATCGTCGCCACTTTCAGCCGGCCCTGGAATTCCTGACAGACATCATCTGGCAAGAGCAAGGTCACTTCATCCTGGTCCGCAAGCATAGCCGAAAAGGGTAGGCTCGCTTCGGCGACGATACCGGCCGCGAGGATAATGCCGTTGGCCGGCAGCTTCAACAAACGATAGTCCGACTCGTCGCTGCGGAACTCACAGCTACTCAGTATTTCATCAACCGTTTGAGACATTGAACGTCACTCGTCGAATTGATAGGTCGCTTCGGCATAATAGCGCACGCTGCGCTCGGCTAGCTTTCGTTGCAGCCATTGCTTCAACTCCCGGTTTTTTTCTTCCAGCGGGCTTTCCTCGCGCAGTTTGCGCATGGGATAATTGAGCTTAAGCGCCCGCCCGTGGATGATATGGCGGCTTACGCCTGGGGGCAAGAAAGCTTCTTTCGTCGCCGCGTCAATAATATCTTGGGGCTCGTAACCGGGGAACATTACCAGTGCGATCGCGCACGGATAGAGGGACCAGATCTGATGGGGATCGGTCAAGGGACTGCGGTAAAGGGTCGCATGGCGATGATATGACTCAACGACCCGGCGCAATGTGGCGTTCCTCTTGAAGAGATTGTCCGCGCTAGCATGGATGCCGTAGACCGGTCCTTCGTGTAACAGAACTTGCACAACTGCGCTTGAATCCCAGCCGTCTCGGATTTCTGTGTCGCAGATGGCTTTCAGCTGGCTGACGAACTCGCCCGTCTCCCAATCTGATACGATGTGTTGCCATACACCCAACTCAATGAATTGCGATTCATAGTCGACGACCTGAATCAAGATATGTTCATAATCCAGACATTTGAGCGAGCTATGTCGATTGGCGCCGTCCATCAGAACATATTTGCCGTTACCGAGGGCGGCAACAACGGGCGGATTCGTGAAGTGCTCAGCCTGCCGCAAGCGCGAAATCAAGGGCTGTGATCGCTGCATGTCGCTCTTTTCGTGCGGCAAGACGTCATCAATGTTGACGATCCGCAAATCTGGCGGCGGAGAACTTAGTGGATTCGTCTTCATGCCGTTCCCTTGTACAATATCCCAATAGATTATCACGAAGAAATCTTGACGGCAATTGTGCCAAAATCGTTTCTATGAGGGGGCTAGAGATGGGAGCCAGGCAACAGGGCGCGGACGCGACCCAGCACCGTTGGCTGACGATGCCACGAACCTTGTCTTTTGTCATAAACGGCGATGATGTGTTGATGTTGAAGCGAGATGCCGGCAAACGCGTTTTCCCAAATCAATACAACGGCTTGGGCGGTCATGTCGAACGTGACGAAGACGTCCGCAGCAGCGCGCTGCGAGAGATAGAAGAAGAATCGGGTCTGATCGTACATTCGCTTCGTTTGTGCAGCATACATAACATTGATGCTGGCGAAGCCAGTGGCATCCTGCTTTTTATTTTTACAGCGATTAGCGACAGTCGAGACCTAAAGCCGGACGATCCGGAAGGCACACTGGAATGGATACAAATCGACAAAGTACTGGACTATGATCTGGTCGAGGACCTTCCGCAGTTGCTCCCGCGCATTTTTGACTTGCCAGACAGGCAGGGCCCCCTGTATGCGCATGTCGGCTACGGTGAGGAAGATAAGATAAGATTGCGATTCATCGAGTCGGAGTGAAATGGCTGCTCTATAGAGGTCTGCGGCGCCCAAGATTGTTCCTTAGCCTGGCGGAAAGCACGGCCTTTTCGTATGTGCCAGTGGTATAAGGCTTGTCCGGCAATGAGTTGTTTGCGGCGGTTTTTGCAGCCCTCAGCCCCGGCCCTGTGCCCCCCTCAGTCCCCCGCTCAACGGCTGACGACAGGACAGTTTTCATCGGGCAAGAAATCGCTGCAAAATCTGGACTTTTTCGGTGTTTTTCGGGCGACCAGATTGGTCGCGTGGACACTGACCGCCGGTCGCCCCTGCAAGGCTTGATTGGTATTGGATCACGCTGACGCGCTTTTTCACCCCTCACCCCCCGGCCCCCTCTCCCACAAGGGGAGAGGGGGAGCTAAGCTTGACGGATATCGTTATAATTTGTTGATTTTCGCAAGGATCGGTTCCCATTTTGTATTGTTTCGGTAATGTTTCCGTTGTCTATGTGTATGATTTTCAGTAGCGGATGAGCCTTACAAGGCTCATCCCCCGGCCCCTTCCCCCACAAGGAGGGAAGGGGAGCTAACTATTCCGTATATCGTTGTATTCTGTTGTCTTGCACAAGGATCGACCGCTTTTTGTATTGTTTTGGCACTGTGCAAGTTATTTCTGCGTATGATATTTAGTAGCGTACAAGCTTTACAGCGTCGGATTTGGCGGTCAATGGATGGGAGCAGGAGGTCGCGAACAGGTGTTAGAATAGATCTCATAGAGCCTGCTTGACAAAAGTAAGCACAGGTTCATTCGCGAAAATGCCAGGAAGTAGCGAGTAACGGGATTACCTCAATGTCTGAACCGATGCTGGCATCGCTTTCACATGCGGAAGCTGATGGGCAGCAAGAAGATGGTCGCAAAAGGACCAGGCGGTTGCGGCGTGTCGGATGTGGACTTCTTGTGCCGCTTTGGTTTATGCTCTTGCTGATGCCATGCGCGCTATTTTATTTGGCGGTCAACGGCGAAATACGAATCTGGCACGACAGTGTACCTGATCCGCATTCACAGCCGCGTCTGCTGATTTCCTTAATCAGTGAAATGGATGATCGCGGACTGCGCATTGAAACTTCGTCAGTCTTTAATCCAAATGCTGACAACCTGTCGAAATGTGTGGAGACAAAGGTGCGATTTGTACTTTGGGAATCGCAAGGCGGCAACCAGGACGTTACGTATTGTGAATGCTATGGGCGGGCAGATGAAGAATCAGCCTGGGCGTGGGATCAATCGTACGGAAATAGCTGTACGACGACAGAATAGGCAAACATGGGGAACGAAGGATGGAATTCCTTCCGAACATTGATCCGAGTCTACTGCCATATATTGGGGTCGGTTGCGCGCTGCTATGCCTGGTATTAATTGTCATCGGCTTCGTCTTGCAAGCTGTAAGCGGGTTCTTCGATGTGATCGTCGGCTTGACTGAGATCGTTGTGGAGATACTTCAAGGCGGTCCGGTAGCCTGGTGTGGCTGTGTGCTGCTCCTTGTGGGGCTACTTGGATGTTCGGGGCTGGTATTCCTGTATTTGAACGCTCCCGCCAGTTGCGCCGAGCACGCAACTAACTTCTGTCGCTGGTTTGGCTTTATCCCCTAATCCAGTCTGAGGACATGACAGGTTTGATAAGTCATCTTTTGTGTATGAACGGTTCCAAGAACTGCTGTATGTCTTCCCGATATAGAATGTAGCGGTTCATGTAGCGGATGCCTTCTTTGAACAGGCTCAATGGACGTCGAAACGCGCCATTTTTCTTTCGTATCAGCCGGCGCGCTTTGCCGGCCAACACTGCCAAGCCGCCGAGCGCCAATGCCACTGCTTGGGCGAGCGCCAATACTGCCAGGAATCGTGCCAGCTTTGCTTCCGAACGCAGTCGGCATTGCTGTAATTGCCAGCCGCCGCTCTTGAGATCGCGGAAGCCTTGCTCCTGCCAGTTGCGCTTGGAATATGCTCGCCCAGTTAGGCTGGCATCATTCGTGACCAAGATCCAAGGCTCGGTGCAGTCCTTCTCCCAAATCGCGCGGATATGCGCCAAAATTTGACCCTTTGTGATGAAAACGATGCCACTAGCAGCCCAGCGACCGCCTTTTTTGATTTCTTGGCAGGGAAAGAGCGCTCCCCTTGCCGTTATGATCTTGACCGTATTCGGAATGCGGAATAGATAGTGCCAGCCTAAGACCTCTACAGCTCGGCACAGCGCCGGAGAGTTACCGATGCCCCGATCAGCCATCAGCAAAACTGGGCGGTCATCGGGCAGGGCGGCTTTGATTTGCTTCAGCATGGCAGTGATCATTTTCACTTGCCCTCCCTCACGATAATCCGCCCTGCTGTTAGCCGGGTAGCTGCGCCTATCATCATGATGCGGAAACGATCGCTCAGGCTTGTCTCATCCACCAATAAATCTAGCTTTTTCATGGCAAGACAATTGGCTACCCAAGGAATCCAATCTCGCGAAAAGCGCGCCGCTGTCCACTTGTCATCGGCAAGCAGGCGATGCAGTCGCCGCTCTATTGTGGCATAGTCCTTTCTTGACAGCACGCGGGCGATCTTTGTCAGATGGCAGTGCTCGGCGAGAAGGATACCAAGGCTCGCAATGGCTAAACGTTTATGCTGCCAGACAGTAAAACTCGGGAAATGGCTCGAAATGATACCTAGCCATGGGTAAAATGATTTCAGATTCATCAGTATCACCGTCTTTCCTTGGTCGGCTGGATGGGGTACTGATGAATCATTACACAAAATACGTATCACCGCGCTTAATTTGCCCTCCAAACCTGTCATGTCCTCAGCTAATCCAGTGGGAGGACAGGACAGTTTTTATCGCGCAAGAAATCGCTGCAAAACCTGGACTTTTTTCGGTGTTTTTCGGGCGACCTGATAGGTCGCCCCTACAAATTTCGCTAAAATGAACCTTGTAGGGGTCAGCTATTGGCTGACCCGTCGCTATCGCTTCAAAACTGTCCGGTCTTCAGCTAATTCAGTTGAATTTCTAACGCGGATCAACGGAAATATACTTTGCATCGCTAAATAAATTAGGGTAGAATGATGGTAGCCATTTACGTTGGAGTATAGCCTTGGCAACAAGCGCCATAACACTTGTAGAATCTGAAATCTATGCGGCGGAGATCGACAAAGGGGGTCTTTGGCTACGCAACAAACGATGGGATCTTTTCTTCATAACCCTGAGTGTAGTTGTGGTGCCTTTGCCCTATGTCCTGTACCTGCTCGGCGTGCAAATGGGTATGGACGACGACTTTAGCCGGAACTTGGTCAACGCCTTTGTCGCAATTGCTATCGGCGGACCGCATATGATGTCTACATTCCTGCGCACGGGTTTGGACGAGAGCTTCAAAGAGCGGTATCCAACGTTGATTCGATCCTCGATCATAATCCCCGTTATTGTCATATCGCTGGCCTTCTTGAACTTGAACTTGATGCTCACCTTTTTCTTCTTTTGGGCATCGCTCCATGTTCTTCATCAGGTGACCTATATCGTCGAGCTTTACAACCACAAGGAAGCGAAATTCGTGCGCAAGAGCGCGTTGAGTCCGGTGTCGAGATTCATCGATTATGCCATTGTATTGACCAGCCTGTTTCCAATTGCGATGTGGAAGATTAGTCAAGGGCAATTTGAAATCGGCCAAAACGACCTGGGAGAGGCGATTCCGGCTCTATTTCAACAGCCACATAATCCTTGGTTTTTCATTCTTGTGACAATCGTATTTGTGACAGCGCTTGTCGCGTATTTGTACAAGTCCCTGGCAGAATATCGACAGGGCACGTTAAATATTCCCAAGTTTGTGTTCATCGGCTTGACGGTAACTGTGGCGTTTTTCACGCCAATGCTTCCCAATCTTGATACGGCATTCCAAGGTCTAAATACCTGGCATTCGTTCCAGTATTTGGCGATAACCTTCTACATTATCAAGATTCGGCAAATGATTGGCAACTTGGAGGGCGACGCGCCGCTGGTGGCGAAGTTCAGCCGACGGACCAAAGACGCTCGCGCGCTTTATGCATTCAGCGCAATGTTGCTTCTAGGCTCGGGGGTGATTTTTTTACTGGTCTACGGACTGGCCGGCATTGTCAAACCGGGTATTGACGGCAACAGTCATTTTGATATCGCCTACTATACGGCAATCCTGTCGTTCCTTTGGATCCACTACTACCACGACCATTTTCTGTTCACTGACTTTGAAGCTCTCGACGGAGCGTTTGAGTCCTAGCGATGAAGAGCCGCCGGACTTAGGGGAAGACTTGCTGAACCCACTGCAGCGGGTCAACATTCACACCATTAAGCCAAACTTCCCAGTGTAGGTGGGGACCGGTGCTTCTACCGGTTGAACCAATAGCGCCGATGATTTGACCGGAAGTCACTTGCTCGCCCAGGCTGACTTGAATGCTGTTTTGGTGCGCGTAGGCCGTATACAGCCCCCAGCCATGATCAATGACGGTCGTGCGACCGCGGATGTTGAGCATATCCGCCAGGACAACTACCCCGTCGGCCGCGGCCAAAACCGGGGTTCCCGTGCCGCCTGCGAAATCGACGCCGTGATGATAACGGTCGTAGGCGCTGCCGTTATAGGAACGAAGGGTGCCAAAACGCGCGTTCATCGTTGCTGCGGCGGGCAGGCTTAGCGATGCGTCCCAGTATTTCTCTTCGGTGAATGGCGTTGTTACCCGGACCAGCAGGGCGAGCTCTTCGCTCTCCACGGCCGGTGACAACAATTCAGAATTGTCGATTGAAATGGTCTGGTAGCCATATCCTCCGGCTATGATTTGCAGATTGGCCGCGATCGAGACCGATGTTGCTTGCTCATCAACTAGGTTGAGCCGCAGCGGGTACACGCCTTGTTCGGTAAACATCGGGATGCCAACCATGACGTTGTGACGCGTGTTGTCTTCGCTCCCGATGATACGCAATTCCTGCCCTAAAAACATGCCGCTGACTTCGACCGGAACCGTCGTCTGGACTTTGAAACGGCCGGTTCTCCCTTCTTCAAGTATCAGTGGATCTATCGTGAACGAAGCGACGATATCTGGCAGGTCTTGCGCCAGCCGAGGGGGTTCGATGCCGGGAATAACGAGTCGCTGGCCGATGAAGATCTTGGTTGGGTCCTGCAAATTGTTTCCTTTGGCGATATCGCTGACTGTCAAGTTGAAGCGCATGCCGATGTCGAATACGGTATCACCCGCCTCAACCGTGTGGACAAAAGCGAAATTGGGATCACCCAGTATGAGCCTCGAAGGATTAGTAGCGCCGGCGGAAATCGGCTGTGAAGATGATGGCGTTGATTCTTCATCGACGGATTGGACCAAGGTCGGCGTTGGATCTGCCTCAAGCGCTCCCGGGACAATAACAAGACGCTGCCCGACATAGACTTCCACATCTTTGGCGAGTCCGTTTAGAGACAATAACTCGTCTACGGTCTTTCCGTAAGCAGTCGCGATACTATGAATGGTTTCGCCGGCTAGGGCGGTATGCGTGAGCGGTTCATCCGATACGTCCTGTATGAGGGGAATGATCAGGCGTTGACCGACGACGATGCTATCGTTGTCAGTGATACCATTGGCTTTAGCCACCTCATTGGCAAAGAGATCGTACTGCAAGGCAATCCGAAACAGGTTTTCGCCGCGCTGCACCACGTGCACTGTCAGGACCGAATTGCTTTGCCCTTGCGCCAACAGCAAGTACGAGAAACTTAAGAACATGCAGAGCAAGATGAAATAACCGAGAGCGCTGAGCGTCTTCAAGGCGGCTCCTTGTCAAAGACCAACATATCCCCGATCCAGCATGGCGGTCGATTTGAGCAGATCGGACAAGGACCGCGGATTGACAGACAGCTTGTCGACCGCCAAACCGCGCCTGTCCAAGCAAATTATGCCTATGCTAAAGCGCATTTCAATTGTTCGTACAGCGGCGAATGTAGGATTTGATTTCGATAAAACAAAGATAGCGCCTTCGTTCTGGGCAAGACGTGATACGAATAACATCCCTCGCAGCCGACAGAAGAAGCTCGCGCAAAGTTTCGCGCGAGCTTAAAGTAATGTGCTTGGTTCAAGCGTTTACGACGACAGGCCATCGGCTTATCCCGGAATGATCAGCACCTGCCCTGGATACACAGCGTTATAGTCGACGATGTTATTGAATGTGCCCAATTCGACTACACTAACGCCAAAGCGTTCCGCAATCTGGAACAGTGTGTCCCCGGCCTGTACAGTGTATGTCGTAGGCGCCGAAGTTGGGATTGGCGTAGGCGAAGGCACGGTTGTAGCCGTCGCGGTGGCATCCTGCTGATCCCCGGTCGGCGTTCCTTCTCCCGGGGCAGCCGGGATTCGCAAGACTTGGCCAGGATCAATACGGCTGGGATTGGATATGCCGTTCAACTGTACAATGGCGTTAACCGTCGTATTGAACTGAGTCGCGATTTCGTCGAGCGTGTCGCCGATTTGCACGGTGTATGTTGTATAGGAGGTAATCGTTGATTCCGCAAGCGCCGTCAAATGGATCTGTGGGGTGGCCGTCGGCAAAGGTGTTGGATCGGGAGTTGGAATCAGCAAGACCAGACCGACAGCCAATTGGTCCGGATTCTGAATGCCATTCAGTTGTACCAGCGCCTCGACCGTTGTGTTATAGGCCACAGCGATACCCAGAAGTGTATCGCCTGTTTGTACGACATAGACCACAGGTGTTGCAGTTGGAATCGGCGTCGCAGTTGGCGTCGCTGTCTCGGTAGGCGGGATAGACGTTTCCGTAGGTGTTGGCTGGTCGGGCGGCAACGGCGTTTCGGTTGGATCGGGCAGGTTGATCGGCACGATCAATTGTTGGCCAACAACGATCAAGGAACTGGTGAGGTCATTGGCGTCTCTTATCGCCTCTTCTGTACTGCCGTATTGAAGCGCAATAGCTGAAATTGTATCGTCCTCGACAACCGTGTGGGTGACTGTGTCGGGAAAAGGATCGGCAGTGGCGGAACCGTCCGGCTCGGCAGTGGCCGTTGCTTCTTCGGTGGCGGTAGGTACGGGTGTATCTGTGGGCGGCGGCGTATCTGTCGGCAGCGACGTATCTGTCGGCGCTTCTGCAGTCGCCGCATCTTGCGTGGCTGTTGGCGTAGCAGTGGCTATTGATGTCGGCTCCAGGGTGGGGGTGGCTTCATCATCAGCCTCGCCTGCTAGATCGTCATTGGTCTCTGACGTGGGTGTGCTGTCCACAACGACGACGTTCTGAGTTGCCACCTCCAGTACCGCATCCTCCAGGTAAACATAGTTATTGGCGACGGGTTCGCCGACGGTAGATTCGACGAATACCGTAATCGTAGCGCTCTCCGCTGCGGCAATCACCGAATACTGGTAGTAGGCGTTGTACAAGAAGACTGCCGTTGTTGACCAGACGATATCTTCGCTGGCGCCGTCTGTGCCGCCGGATGGATCAATACCGACTCTAACGCTGACGTTGCCGGGCTGCTCGCTGATATCCCAATCCTGGCCAATAGAAGACCATACCCAGGCGTAGATACTGAACCGATAGTCTGTGCCGACGGTCAGATCGTCAACTTGCTGATAAACGCCGCCTTGGTGAGTCGCGTATTGGTTGAAATAAACCTGGGCTTTGCCAGGCTCGTCGCCGCGCGTGCGCACAGTCTCTTCATTGTAGAAAGGCGCGTGATTGGCGTAGGCTGGGCTGGAATCCGTGCGGGGTATGTGCCAAGCGTTCCATCCGGTGGCGACGTTTTGCGGCGCCTCACCGTCTTGCTCGACAAATTCTTCTTCAAAACCGGGATTGGTCAAAAGGTTTTCGGCAGTTTGTGGTTGTCCGTAAAAGACATTGAGAGCAAGACACAAGACTACAATGAAAATAAGTGCCGATAATCGTTTCATCGGTTACCCCCCGCGTATGAACTGCGTTCCGCGCCACACTTCCAGTATAAAAACTGCTCTATCGGACAACTCAACGAGACCGATAATCTGCCGTCAAACAAGCGCGATTGTGACTTGAGATTAGTTCCAGTATAGCGTAACCTTGCGAGGTCCGCCAAACGGCACACTGCCTATTCTACGTTGACGGGAAGTGCCCGAAGCGATTTCCTACTTACAACACAGTTAGCCAAGCTTTGGCAAAGAAACCGCGTGTTGCAAAGACGCCGACAGCGTTTCGCATTGCCAGGCGCAAGGTGACTTAATGGAGGAAGCGAGCGTTGAAGTTGCACGAATATCAATCCAAGTTTTTGTTTCGCGATTTCGGGATACCGATTCCTGAAGGAGTGGTTGCGACGACAGCCGACGAGGTCCAACAAATCGCTGCCGAGCTGAGCGGTGTTGTTGTCATAAAAGCACAGGTGCATGTCGGTGGTCGTGGGAAGGCCGGCGGTGTCAAAGTGGCGAAGAATGCCGAAGAAGCCCGAGCTTGTGCCGAAGAGATTCTTGGGATGGACATTAAGGGACTGCGCGTCGAGAAAGTGTTAGTCGATCCCGGCGCCGATATTGATCGCGAGATTTATCTCGCGATTACCAATGACAGAGGGGCGGGCCGTCCATTGATCATGGCGTCGATGGACGGTGGCATGGATATTGAAGAGCTTAATCGCGAGCGACCTGACGCGATCACACGTGAACACATTGATCCAATCTTGGGATTGCAGGGATTCCAAGTGACTTACATTGCCAGCGCGATGGGTATGCCCCGGGCGCTGTGGCGTCAATTCGGATCAATCCTTCGCGGTCTTTACCGATGCTACGTTCAAAGCGATGCGGAACTTGCTGAAATCAACCCCTTGGTTATCACTGGCGAGGGCAATCTGCTGGCGGTCGACGGAAAAGTTATCATCGATGACAATGCGCTCTTCCGTCAGCCGGGGTTAAGAGCCGAACGTGATGCCAGCGACGAACTTGAGTCGGAACGTCAAGCCCGCGAAGCGGGAATCACCTACATAAAGCTGGATGGCCAAATCGGCTGTATGGTCAACGGCGCTGGTTTGGCAATGACGACAATGGACATGACCAAGCTCTATGGAGACGCGGACGGGATTGGCCCGGCGAACTTCCTAGATATAGGTGGCGGGGCGACGCCCGAGCAAGTTGCCACGGCTTTGCGTATCATCCTGTCCGACTCCAACGTGAAGTGCGTTCTCTTTAATATTTTTGGTGGAATCACCCGTTGCGACGAAGTAGCCAACGGCATCTTGACGGCCTACAACGAGGTGAAACCAGACGTTCCCATGGTTATTCGGCTGCAAGGCACCAACGCCCCCGCTGGAAACCGCATCATCAGCGAAGCTCGGATCCCCAACATCATGAGCGCTGAGACCTTGACCGACGCCGCTAAGATGGCGGTCGCCGCTGTGAAGGAAGGGGCCTAGCATGTCGATTCTCATTGATCGAAGTTCCAAAGTTCTGGTACAGGGCATAACCGGGCGGCAGGGCGGCTTCCACGCCAAGCTCATGATGGAGTACGGAACAGATGTCGTTGGCGGTGTCACGCCTGGGAAAGGCGGTGAGTGGTTTGAGGGCAAGCCGGTCTTCGACACCATGCGTAAAGCCGTCGAAACAACCAATGCCGATGTGAGTCTGGTGACAGTGCCTGCGCGTTTTGCCGCGGACGCCATGATGGAAGCTGCGGACGCTGGCGTCCGACTGGTGATTTGTCTGACCGAGCATATCCCGGTCTCGGACATGATGAGGGTAGTCAGCTATTGCGCGCAAAAAGGGACCCGACTGATCGGCCCCAATTGCCCCGGCGTGATGACGCCCGGGGAAGCGAAAGTCGGCATCATTCCTGCTATGGTGGCAGTGCCGGGAAACGTAGGAGTGGTATCCAAGAGCGGGACCTTGACCTATGAAGTCGGCTTTGCCATGAAAAATGCGGGTATCGGCAACTCAACTATTGTCGGGATCGGCGGCGACCCGGTCATTGGCACGACCTTTGTAGAAGTTCTGGAAATGTTTGAGAACGATCCGGAAACGGAAAAAGTAGCTTTGCTGGGCGAAATCGGTGGCAGTGCAGAGATCGTCGCTGCCGAATATATCAAGAATGCGATGACAAAGCCTGTTGCCGCCTTCATCGCCGGGCGCAGCGCGCCCCCGGGCAAGCGTATGGGACATGCCGGCGCAATCGTCGATGGTGGCGAAGGTTCTGCCGAGGAAAAGATCCAGGCGCTGGAAGCAGCCGGCGCGCGTGTTGCGGCGAATCCTGAAGAGATCCCTGGATTGCTAAGCTAGCGCGCTTCAGTCAGGGAGCTCGTGTATTTGGGCTGCCGGGGACCTCGTGATGCTGGCGGCAGCGCGCTTCATAGGATTCTTGGGCGCCTACCATTATGATGGGATCATGGTACGAGGCGGGCGCGCCGTTAACCAGACGTTGTGTACGGCTGGCGTTTTCCCCACAGACAACACAGATTGCATGTAGTTTGACAACTTCTTCGGCGATGCTCAGCAATTGCGGCATGGCGCCGAAGGGCTCGCCTCGGAAGTCCAGATCAAGCCCGGCGATGATCACGCGGATGTTGAAACTGTCAACGAGTTGCTGTACCACGCCGACGATGCCCACGTCAAAGAATTGCGCTTCGTCAATCGCGACGACGGTCGTGCCAGCATTTGCGTATTGCAGGATCTCACTGGAATCGAGCACCGGGACTGCAGCAACTGTCTGGCCAGTGTGACTGGTAATATTTTGAATCCCGTAGCGGTCGTCGAGGCTGGGCTTGAATACCTTGATTTTCTGTCTTGCTATTATGGCGCGCCGGACCCGTCTGATCAGTTCTTCGGTTTTACCACAGAACATGCTTCCGCAAATGACTTCAATACGACCGGCATGACTCTGCATTTAGCAAGCATCCCTCGACTGATGACAGATGGACAGATGGACAGACCGCTTAACCTGAGCCGGCACACGGACATAGAAAGGGAACTCAGGCGATCAAGCAATACCAACTCGGCGGCAGCTATATGAACTGGCGCCTCCCACAAAATGTTAAGTCTTCGGCGCTGGCAAACAGTGCGGTTTATTAGATTTAGAGAATGCCGCGCTTTTCACATCGAGCGATCGGTCAATTGGCGATTTCGTAGCCCTTGGCGCGCAAGGTTTTCTTGAGATCGCTCAATACTTTGCGCCCGATGCCCTGGATCGCAAGGATGCTTTCGTCATCGCCTTCGTCGCCGAGGCGATCCAGCACATCTGCAACCACGTTGATACCGTTGTCTTCCAAGATATTGGTATAGCGCGTGCTCAGGTCCAGCTTGCGAATTGGCAACTCTAAGGGGGCCCGTTCCGCTTCCCGCCGTTCTTGCTCGGAACGGATCTCGTCGCGCTGCTGCAGCCGCTTCATGAACTTGTCGACGCGTCCCTCGGTGTCGACAATACGCTGCTCGCCCGTGTAAAAGGGATGACAGTTCGAACAGATTTCTACTGTCAGGGACTCGACTGTGGCGCCGGTGGTCCAGGTTGTACCGCAGGTGATGCAGCGCACTTGCGCCTCGTGCCAGGCGGGGTGAATCGCTTCCTTCATGACTTCCTCCACGCATTCACGGCTCGACAGAGTGGCGTGAATGACTTACTGAGCCAGGTGGCTAGTTCAGGGTCTGGCCGGTCTTCTCGTGCGTTTCGTATACAGAGATGCGCTTTTGCCCTTTGCGTCCGCGCATTTTTTCGAATGTTACAAAGCCTGCGCGGGTCGCGAATATGGTGTAGTCCTTGCCCATGCCGACGCCTTCCCCCGGATGGAATTTGCTGCCGCGCTGACGCACGATGATGTTCCCGGGCACAACAAACTGTCCGCCGTAATTCTTTACGCCCAGCCTTTTTGAGTTGCTATCGCGGCCGTTGCTGGACGAGCCGCCGCCTTTTTTATGTGCCATTGTGAAAGGTCTCCTGCTCAACCGGTCAAATCGAAATTTCGTCAATGCGCAGACGAGTATAGTATTGACGGTGTCCTTGCTTACGACGGTAATTTGTGCGCTGGCGATATTTGTATACGATGATCTTTTTGCCGCGGAACTGGTCCACAACAGTTGCCGATACCGAAGCGCCCTCGACCCGTGGTTGACCAATGACTGTGTCGTCGCCATTGGCAACCAGCAATACGTCAGCGATTTCTATCGAGTCGCCAACGTCGTTCGGCAGTCGGTCTACATCTATTGTCGCGCCGACTTCCGCGCGATATTGTTTGCCGCCACTGCGGATGATTGCGTACATGATGAGATTCTCCAACCTTCGCTTCTGTTCTCCGCGGAGGAGGCCCTATTCGGCTCCACAAACGGGGAAAATTGGTCAAACAGTAAAATACCCTGCACTGGGTTGCAGGGCGAAGGGAAGTATATACCTTGGCAGCCTGGCCGGTCAAGGCGCATTTTCGCGGGAAATGCCACAGGCGCTGTAGCACAGGCGAAGCTGGAGTCAGGTGACAAACATGGCATCGCCGAAGGAATAAAAGCGGTATGCTTCTTCTTTTGCGATCTCATAGGCGTCCAAAATGGCCTCGCGACCGGCAAAGGCGCTGAGCATCATCAGCAAAGTTGAACGCGGCAAATGAAAATTTGTGATCATGGCATCAACGATGCGCCAGTTGAAACCCGGAACTATGAACAGATCGGTATTACCGCTCATGGGAGCGACCAGATTTTTCCCGGAATCGAGTGGATTATGGTCTTGACCGATGTTGTCGTCCCGATTCCGCAATCGTGCCGCGCTCTCCAGCGTTCGAGCGGAAGTAGTTCCGACCGCGATGACGCGGTGTCCGGACTCGATGGCGCCGTTGATTATGCCGGCGGCTTCGGCGTCCAAGCTGGCAAATTCACTGTGGATGACATGATCCGAGACGTCGTCGACAGTAACTGGCTGAAAAGTATCAAGACCGATGTGCAAGGTGCAATAAGCTAACTTGACCCCGAAACTCTGCAGATTCGCCATCAGCTCGGATGTAAAATGCAAGCCGGCTGTAGGCGCGGCGGCAGAGCCATCGACGGCGCTGTAAACTGTCTGATATTTTCCGGATTCGTCAAGCGCTCCCCGGATGTAGGGCGGCAAGGGAATCTCCCCCAAGTCTTGCAAACGCTCGTCGATAGAACGGTCAAACTCGATGACATGCTGGCCTCGTCGCAGACCCTGTATACACTTGCAGAATATGGCGCCTTTGTCCAACTCCAGGCACAAGCCTTCACGAATGTTCCGGCCGCGGATCAGGGCATTCCAGCGGGTTTCGGTCAAGCGGCGAAGCAGCAGGATTTCGACTACCCCGCCGGTCGCGGCTTTGCGCGCCGCCAGACGAGCCGGTATAACCCGCGTGTTGTTCATCACCAGCACATCGTTTGGCTTCACGAGACGGACAATATCGTTGAAGCGGTAGTGATCAATGCGGCCTGTGGCTCTATTAAGGTGGAGCAATCTTGAGGAGTCACGCGGACGTGCAGGACTCTGCGCGATAAATTCCGGCGGCAAATCGTAGTCGAAATCGCTGACTTTCATAAGAGGCGTTGCTGGTCGGGCGCGGCTTCGCCAGGTATCTCGATGCCCAGGTGCTGGTAGGCGCGCGGCGTACAAGTGCGACCACGGGGCGTGCGGTCAACAAATCCCAACTGTATCAAATAAGGTTCACAGACATCCATGATGGTCGCGCTGTCTTCGCTAATGGCAGCGGCAATCGTTTCCAGACCCACCGGTCCACCGCTGAATTTTTCGATGATAGTATGCAAGATACGCCGATCAATGTCATCCAAGCCTAAGTGGTCAATTTCCATCAACTCCAAAGCTCGTTTGCTGACATCTTCGTCTATTCTGCCGTCCGCCCGTGCCTCGGCGAAGTCGCGCACGCGCCGCAACAGACGCAGTCCGACGCGCGGCGTTCCTCGAGCGCGTTTGGCGATCTCGACGGTGCCTTCGCGATTGATATCAACCTCAAGCAGCCCGGCGGCTCGTTCTATGATCTGTTCCATGGCTGGCTGATCATAAAAGTCAAGACGAAAGCTGGCGCCGAAGCGGTCTCGGAGGGGCGCGGCCAGGAGCGCCAGGCGCGTGGTGGCGCCGATCACTGTGAAGCGTGGCAGATTGAGGCGCAAGGTCTTGGCGGCAGGTCCTTTGCCAATGACGATGTCGAGTACAAAGTCTTCCATCGCGGGGTAGAGGATCTCTTCGACTGCTTTGCCCAGTCGATGCACTTCGTCTATGAAAAGGATATCGCCCTTTTTCAGGTGCGTCAGGATGGCAGCCAAGTCGCCAGCTCTTTCTATCGCGGGACCCGCCGTAACCCGAATATTGGCGCCGACTTCGTTTGAGACTACGTAGGCTAGCGAGGTCTTTCCTAACCCGGGCGGCCCGTAAAACAGCAAGTGGTCTATCGACTCGCCGCGACCTGCCGCGGCGTCGATAATGATGCTGAGATTCTCTCGGACGCGGTCTTGACCCACCACATCCGCTAGCCGCTTGGGCCGCAGCGCGACGTTTTCGCGGTCGGATTTGCCTTTGCTGCCACTAACGAAACGCTCGTCGCCTGGCATTGCTTTGCTTGTCCTCGATTTTCTTTATTGTACAAAGTCCCGTCCTTATGCAAGGCTTAGGAGGGGACAGCTTTTCACCAGACGCGATATCGCCGCAAAACTGAAATTATTTTGGTGATTTTCGGGCGACCTGATAGGTCGCCCCTACAAGGCTTGTCCGGTACTGGGGTCGTGCTGACGCGCCTTTCTACCCCCCATCCCCCGGCCCCTTCCCCCACAAGGAGGGAAGGGGGCTAAACTTTGCGGAATAAGTAATAATTTGTTGATTTTCGCATGGATCGACTCCCTTTTTGTATTGTTTCAGTACTGATTCCGTTACTTCTGCATATGATCTGCAGTAGCGGACAAGCTTTACAATTCTCACGATAAATGAACTTTGTAGGGAGTCAGCTATTAGCTGACCCGACGCTATCGTTCTGTGTTACTTCAAACATGTCCCCTCCTCAGTCATGCAAGGAGAGGGTGTGTTATTTTGCGCGAGCACGGCATTCCCGAGAATTTTTCACCGGTTACGCAAAGTCGTAAGCCTTCTCGTCGCATGAGCGACGCGGTACACATAAACAAGAGAGTATAACCAAGGGGGTGGGGCTTGCAATGCTTGCTTTACAATGTCCAGCTGCCCCCGTACACTATAGTTGATTTCAATCGTTCGGGCGTTCGGGGAGCGGGCTCTCATGTCAGATCAGTTGCAGGTTTCGTCCCATCCTTTGGTCAAGCACAAACTGACCCGGCTGCGTGATATCGATACCGACCACCGCCGATTCCGTGAATTGGTGCGGGAGCTGGCGCTACTCATGTGCTACGAAGCGACGCAAGACTTGCATCTTAGACCCAAAGTTGTCAATACGCCGATGGGTGAAGCGACCGGTTCGGAGGCTGACGAAATTATCGGGTTGGTACCGATCTTGCGCGCGGGACTGGGACTGGTCGACGGCATTCAGGAACTCTTGCCTTCAGTCCAAGTTTGGCACATCGGTCTCTACCGCGACGAAGCGACACTGCGTCCGGTGCAGTATTACAACAAGCTGCCGGATGCGCCTACAGTGCAACTTTGTCTGGTGCTTGATCCCATGTTGGCGACTGGCGGCTCCTCGGTAGCTACGATCGATATCCTCAAGCGATGGGGGGCGAAGCGCGTCAAATATGTTGGCATATTGGCAGCGCCGGAAGGCGTCGCTGCTCTGTCGGCTGCCCATCCCGACGTACCGATTCATGTTGCCGAGCTTGACGAAAGGCTAAACGATATCGGATTCATCGTGCCGGGCTTGGGTGATGCCGGCGATCGCATGTTTGGCACCTGATGTTGGAATCATACGCTTATATCATTGTATTCAGTTGCGCGCTTTCTTTGTCTTTGTTGACAATACCGCTGGCGCGCTATTTGAGCATGCGCTTTAGCGTCTCGTCCATTCCGGGCGGCCGCCGGCAAGAACGGGTGGCAATGCCAAAGCTGGGAGGCTTGGCGATCTTTGTCGGCTTCACATTCACAGTCTTGCTAGCGCAACTTTTCCCGGTGCCGCGCACCGACCCAAACGAGATAAATCGGCTGGTCGGGTTGGTTTCTGGCGGATTGGTGATCTTCATCCTCGGGGTCATCGATGACGTTTTTGACCTGAATTACCTTCAGATTTTTTTCTTTCAAGTTGTGACGGCCGTGATCGCCATCGCGTTTCAAATCTTCATCGAGTTTTTCAACAATCCGCTCACTGGAATCAAGACCGATCCCTGGTCACCCGTTGTGACTGTCGCGCTGACGATGTTCTGGCTTGTCTTGATGATGAATACCGTAAACCTGCTAGATGGATCGGACGGCTTGGCGGGTGGCATTGCCTTTATTGCGGCAATTGTCTTGTTTCTCAATAGCGCGTTTCGGCAAGAGCCGCCGCAGACTAGCGTGAGCTTGCTGCATCTGGCCTTTGCAGGAGCCGTACTCGGTTTTCTCGTTCACAACTTTTATCCGGCGCGCATCTATGTTGGTGGCAGCGCTTGGTTCCTTGGTTATGTCTTGGGTTGCCTCAGCATAATAGGCGGCGCCAAAATGGCGACCATTCTCTTGGTGATGGGCTTGCCGCTGATGGATCTGGGATGGCAAGTGCTGAACCGCATTCGGCACGGGAATAACCCCTTCCAAGGCGATCGCGGGCATTTGCATTTCAGATTGCTGGATACAGGTACGCTCAGTCCCCGTCAGATCGCGCTCGGGTACTATGCTGTCTGTGCCTTCCTGGGATTCCTGACACTGGTCACGACAAGTCAGCTCTTCAAGTTCATTGCGATTGCCGCTATGCTGGTTTGCATCGCGATTGGATTCGTCGCGGTAGGGCGCTTTGCGAGTCCGCGCGTGCACTACGACGAACCCTCGTCGAATTCTTCCCCGTCGTCATAAATGTCGACGTCATCTAGTGGCTCATAGCGGAGTTCGCCCGAATTGCCGTCGATGTCTTCGCTATCCATGTCACCGTGCCCTGAACGCTGTGATGGCTTGGGAACGGGTCGTGTCTTTGGCTTGGGCCGGCCGATAGCCACATTTGGTGCGCTTGTTGGAAGTTCTTTATCCGACAACCGCAGCGCATCATCGGAATCCGAGTCCTCCGTTTCGCGTGTCGGTGGCAAGTCCTGCGGGGGCGCGAAGGGGCGCGAGAATCCCAGATCGGTCAATCCCATATCTTGGATATCTGCAGGGTCTTCAATATCATCTGGAGACGCGGCAAAGGGACGGCTAAAAGGCGCATGCTCGCCTGTATCTTGACCGAAGTCTTCGGGAATCGTCTGGGAGGACGACCCTGCGGCAGCGGGATCTGTTGCTGGCTGTTGGCGAGACGCAGGAATACCTCCCCGCGCCGAGTCGCTCCCCGATCTCTTGATAGTCTCAGGCATCTTCTTGGGTCGAGAACTAGACTTGCGGCTCTTGTCAATCAGGTCGCCGGTAACTATCGACGCAGGCTTGTGATCGGGGGCGCTCTTCAGATCGGGACCCACCCCAGGCGATACATTGAGCACGGCAGCGACCGGTTTGCTCACGGGTTCTTTTCCCGGGGGTCCGGGAATCGGCAATGGCAGCGCATAAATTGACCGAATCGGTCTTTGTGGTTTGGAAGCAGCGCGCCTTGTTCGCCGCGATCTACGTTTGCGCTCGCGGTCTCCACGTTCAGCTAGCGCTTGCTGACGAGTCCGCGTGATCATTTTGCCGTCATCAAATGTGGCGCTGTGGCCGGTGACTCTTTCAATGATTGCTTCTAGCAAGCCCAGGGCAAGCACCATGACAACATTAATGATTGATGTGGCAAACAGGATAAACGACAGACTGCTCAACAGTCTGCGTACATTAGAACCGAGGATTGCCATGCCTTCGATGTTGCTCCCCAAGCCGATGGCGAAGGCGCCAGTCAAGATCAGGGCGGATATCATGCGGCGACGGTTCCGCAATTCTTTCGAAATTGGCGGGAGCATGGTGTTGGCGATTGTGAACATCAGATAAAACCATAACCAGAAGTCGGGCTGCCTGACCAAGCTTCCGATCGCCCGGCCTATGTCAGCAACACTGCCGCCCGTCGCGATGCGCAGCGAAGACTCCAAATCCAGAACATCGGTCGCGATCAGCCAAAGCGAAGCGAAGGCGACGATCACGGGCGTCCCTTCGATTATCATTTGCTTGTGCGCCCGGGCATTTGGCGAAATCTGAACCAGGCTCAGTTGGAGTTCGCCGATCTCGTCATGCTCCGGCAATTGCGCCGAGCGAGTCGCCCGCACATTCAAAATGCCGGCCGTCAGCCATCGGCACAGTTCGTGCAGCACTACGCCGGGCAAGAAAGCGGTGTAATAGAAGACGACTGTGGTATTACGATTGTGGGTCAGCAGCCAGCCGACTTTGAAGATATGCTGATGCATCCACTGTTCGCTGCGACGAAAAATGACGAACAGCAGGAGGAGAAGAGCGGTGAGCGCTACTAGATCAAGCGCGCCCAGATTACGATCCTTTCACCCTGGAAGCAATTTCAATGAGTGAGGCGAAGTCGTTCACATCAAGCGAAGCGCCGCCAACCAAGGCGCCATCGATATCGGGTTGCGACATGAATTCAGCCATATTCGACGGTTTGACGCTGCCGCCGTATTGGATCCGCGCCGCTTCCGCTACGGTCTGCCCGTACATGTCGCTGATGGTGTCGCGCACGGCGGACGCGATTATGGTATTGGCGAGTTCGCCGCTGGCACTTCTGCCGGTCCCTATCGCCCAGATCGGTTCGTAGGCGATGACTACCCTTGCCATGTCCCCCGCGGGCACACCATCCAATGCCGCTCGAACTTGTCCGCTGACGAAGGACTCGGTCTGCCCGGCGTCGTTCTGTTCCAGGCTTTCGCCGACGGCGATGATCACTCCCAAGCCCTTGGCTAAAACCGCTTTGGCTTTCCGGTTGACAGACTCATCCGTTTCGTTGAGATAGGCGCGAGTTTCGGAGTGGCCGACGATGACGTAGCTCACATAATCGCGGAGCATTGCGACCGACACCTCTGACGTGTAGGCCCCGCTTGCTTCCCAATGCCCATTCTGCGCGGCCAGTTTTACGGGACTGCCTTGAAGCGCGCTGGCAACTGCCGTCAAGGAAAGGTAAGTCGGGGCTACTACCTTTTCTACGGTACCGAATGTCTCGATCTTCGGTAGCAAATCCCTGACAAATTGCAGCGATTCGGGGGGTGTTTTGTTCATCTTCCAATTGCCGGCAACGATCGGTGTTCTTGTCATCGTCTATTCCTTTCGTCGTCGATTGTAGCAAATGTGAATGCTGTCGCCAGCCGATCATGCGACTATTCTGGCGGCATACTCAGCGATCCGCCAGTGCGGCAAGCCCGGGCAAGGTTTTGCCTTCAAGCAACTCCAGGCTGGCGCCGCCGCCGGTAGATATGTGTGAAATCTGATCGGCAAGACCGGTTTGTTCCACGGCGGCCGCGGAATCGCCACCGCCCACGATTGTGGTCGCGCCATTTGCAGTCTGGTTTGCCAGGATCTCCGCAATACCGAAAGTACCGGCGGCAAAGGCAGGCATTTCAAAGACGCCCATGGGTCCATTCCAAACGATTGTTTTTGCGCCGCTCAGTTCGCGCGCGTAGAGGCCGATGGTGGCAGGTCCGATGTCGAGCGATTGCCAGCCCGAAGGCAGGTCTGCGGCGGCGTCTAGTATACGGTGTGTCGCTCGGTTGTCGAAGGCGTCGGCGATGCGTTGATCAATCGGCAGCAGCAACTTGTTGCCGGCTTTGGCCAGCAAGCCCCGGGCGATGTCAAGGGCCTCGAATTCGACCAGCGAATCGGCCATGTCCCGCCCTTGCGCGGCGAAAAATGTATTTGCCATCCCGCCGCCAACCAAGAGCGCCTCCACTTTGTCCAAGAGGGCTTCGATAACGTCGATCTTCCCGGAAACTTTGGCTCCACCGAGAATCGCCATAAAGGGACATTGTGGATGTTCAATCGTTGTGGATAGATAATCGATCTCTTTTTCCAGCAGCAAGCCCGCAACGGCTGTCATGGTTTCGGACAGCCCAACGTTCGAGGCGTGCGCGCGATGCGCGGTTCCAAACGCATCGTTGACAAAAATCTCGCCATGCCTTGCCAATTGTCGGGCAAAGTCCCGATCGTTCTTGGTTTCGCCCGAGTGAAAGCGGGTATTTTCCAAGAGAATGACGCCGGAGCGCGGTAAGGCGTCTATCATGGCCTCCACGCCTATACCGACGCAATCATCGGCAAAGGCAACGTCCAGATCTAGATACTTTGCCAGTACCGGCGCCACAGGCGCCAAAGAAAGTTCCGGTGTTCGCCTGCCCTTTGGGCGGCCCAAATGCGACATCAAGATCAGTGAGCGCGGCTTCTGCTCGAGGATGAATTGGATCGTTGGGACTGCCGCCCGAATACGGGTATCATCCGCGACATTTGGCCCGTCCAGCGGCACGTTGAAATCGACCCGTAGCAAGACCCGTCTTCCGGCAAATGATAAGTCTCGAACCGTCATCTTATTCATTGACATGCTCCCGCAAGATGCAAAAAGGCGAGGTGGTTCGCCTCGCCCTCACTTTCTAGCGCGCGCTTCTCTACAGACGATCGCCGACAAATTTAGCCAGATCGGCCGTTCGGCAGGAATATCCCCATTCGTTGTCATACCAGGTGATGACCTTCACCAGGTCGTCCGCGACATCGGTTGACAGCGCGTCTATGACGCTGGAATGCGGATTGCCGATGTAATCGGTCGAGACCAGGGGTTCGTGCGAGACATCCAGATAACCGTTCATGGGTCCGGCCGCCGCCTCTTCAAAGGCGTCGATCAATGCTCCCTTGCTTGGCGTATTTTCAACTGTCGCGACGAAATCGACCAAAGATCCGGTAGGCGTAGGCACGCGGACTGCCATACCGTCGAATTTGCCTTTCAATTCGGGTATGACCAGGGCCACTGCTTGCGCGGCGCCGGTACTGGTAGGAATTATGTTGACAGCGGCCGCCCGGGCGCGACGCAGGTCGCCATGCGGCAAATCGAGGATCTGCTGATCATTGGTATAACTATGAATGGTGGTCATGAATCCCTGCTTGATGCCAAAGACATCATTAACTACTTTGGCGGCGGGCGCAAGACAATTGGTAGTACAGGAGGCATTGGACAAGACGCTGTGCGCGGCGGGATCGTATTGATCCTGGTTGACGCCAAGGACGATCGTGATGTCTTCTCCCTTGGCCGGCGCGGATATGATGACCTTTTTTGCGCCGGCTTGAAGGTGCTTCGAAGCGCTGGCTCTGTCGGTGAAAATGCCGGTACTCTCAATTACGATGTCAACGCCCAGATCGCCCCAGGGCAGTTGAGCCGGATCTCGTTCGGAAAGGGCGGTGATGCGGTTGCCATCCACGATGAGCGCGTCGTCGGCCACCTCAACAGTCCCTTCGTATACACCGTAATTCGAATCATAGCGAAATAAGTGCGCCATCGTGTTCAAATCACCGAGGTCGTTAAAGGCTGCAATGTCAATGTCATTGGGGTAACGTTCCAGCATGGCTTTCAGCACCTGCCGCCCAATGCGCCCGAATCCGTTGATTCCAACTCGTATTGCCATGGTCTATTCTCCCTTTATTCTTCGCAAGCGTTTGCCAGCGCGCATAACTGTAATAGCTTAGTATAGGCCAGCCGATTTTAACATGCTGAAACGGGACATTGATTGAGTTTTGCGCCCTGCCGCCTTTGAGTTGGCTGCACTTTGGCATGGCGTGATATCGCCGCAAAACTCGAAGTTATTTTGGTGATTTTCGGGCATGCAGAAGCAGCACAAGCAGGCAAGGCAAGGCCACAAGCGCGATGATGGCAATTGCGGCATCTACAAATAGGCGTTCAGGATACAGGCGTATCAAGGTATCGGAGAAGGGAAATCGCCAGGTGCCAGCGGTGAAGAACAAGTCATGAAAGGCGTCAAAAGCCCTGTCCCAGGTGGCTGCGGCTATGACAGCGAGTGACATCAGCACTGCAAGCGTCAGCATGCTACCCAGATGCAAGCCACGCAGGATGGCTCGGCGGTAGGCTGCGGAGCGCCTTGCCAGGATGACAGTTGCGCAGGCGGCAATGGCTGAGGCCAATCCGAATGCAAATGCCAAGTTCGTGATATATTTTACATCTTCCATGTGGCCAAGCGCGGCTCCGGAAAACATGGGACAAGCGCCTTCATTCTTGTAGGCGCTCAGGCATTGTTCCGGGGACAATATCAATGAGCTCAGGAATTCGATTTCCTCGCCATTCAGAAGGTAGTCGATGGCATAATAGCCCAAGGCGATACGGTCCTCTGTGGTCAGACCGTAGGGATCAGCCGGGAATCCCGGGCGCGTGTATTCGTATCGCAAAAACTGATGGGAAAGCACTAAACGCAGCGCGCCCAGCAGCAGCAATGCCGGAAAGGCGAGCGCAGCGCTGGCGACCAAAAGACGGGCGATTCTGGCGCTATGGTTCATCAGCTTGTCGGAATTCCTCTGCCCGTCCGGACAACAGGAAATCAAGTACGATTGAATCGACCAGCGTTTCTACCGGCGCTCGGTCATCCGTAAAGATTATGTCGCTTTCGCCGAGTGGGACCAAGGAACCCGCAGCCAGTTCCATCACTTCGTATAGTGTCTGATCAATACTATCAATCCGATATCCCAGGTTTTGGCGCAAGTTGGACGCGCTGGATGAGTCGACAGTCCCGACGAGAATGGTGTTGAAAGAGGCCGGTACATCCAGCGCGTGTACGCTCGGGAAAACCTGCGACATGGTATTGGCGAGCGCGTCAACCAGACGCCGGTCGGTATCGGTGCGCCCCACATTGATGATGGCAACGCCGTTTTGAGACAGGCGGGCTTTCACTTCCAGGAAGAATTCAACCGTCGTGAGGTGCCAGGGTATATAGGGCGGACGGTAGGCATCAATACCGATAACGCTATAGCTGCGATCCATATGATTGAGCAAATATCGTCCATCGCCTGTATATGCGGTCAGATTTGGAAGTGAAGCCGCGTTCATATCAAAATAGGCAGCGCCGGCCTCGACAATATCCGGATCAATCTCGATGCCGTCAATAAGTATGTCGCCGTAGATCGCCGTGTATTGCCGGGGGATGGTACCCGCAGCCAGGCCAATCAGTAGCAACGATGTCACTTGGTCGGCGCGAAAGGGCGGTTGATTTAAGTACGGGCCAACCAGGAAAAAGTCCCAGGTGCCGCCGTAGAGGATTTCGGTTTCGTGCCATTGGCTATGGATGCCTTGACCTTCGTTCAGATACAGATAGCGATAGCCAGCGCTGTCTTCTTGCACCTGGATGTAGTTGTAAGCGCTTTCTTTCTCGTATCTAAGAGTGGCGTTGGCAGCGGGAGGTCGAAGCGGTCCCTGAAGCAGGAGCTGCGCCAGCACTGCGATGATGACGGGCATGGGCAGATAAGCCAAGGCCGCCCTGCGATTGACCATGACGAGGCCGACCAAGGCGACCGAATACAAGATGCCGGCGAAAAGCAGAAAGGTGCGCGTCGTACCCAGCTCCGGAATGATCCAGAGTACCGGGAAGAACGTGCCCAAGAGGCTTCCCAAAGTACTGACGGCATAAATCTGACCGGCGATTTTGCCGGACTCTTCAATCCGTTGAACCGACAATCGAATGACGAAGGGCGATACTGTGCCCAGCATCGTAACCGGGATCGAAAAAAGTATGAGCACCGAGACGAAAGATCCCAGAGCCAGTGCCGCGTCCGCGCCGAAGACCGCTTGAGCGGCCTGGGTGACAACAGGTCTGGCAATGATGGGAATCAAGGCGCAGAGGAAGGCTGCCCAGATAATGATCTGCAGCAAGACAGCAATGCGCGGATATCTGTCCGCCAGGCGGCCGCCAAGGAAGTAGCCGACAGTCAGATAGAGCAACATCAGTCCGATGACATTTGCCCAGACCAGATTGCTGTTGCCAAAGACGTTGCCCAGCAAGCGAGAGGCCGATAATTCGATGGCGAGGGTGGTCATTCCGCTGACAAAAGCGATAATGTACAAGTATATCTTGCCAGGCGATGACATGCTCAAATCTGTTTCCGGAAATCCAAGACAGATGCGCTTTCATTATGTTCTTGCGGCTAGGAAAAATCAATGAGCGTTAGCATCCGTCGATCGTCAGCTTCGGATGCCTCGGCAATTGCTGCCATTGCGGAAAAAACGTTTGGCGAACCCTTCTATGGAGATCGAATTGACAGGCTGTTGAAGTCGGGCCGAAACTACTCGCTGGTTGCGCTGGACGCCCAGGGGATCCTGGCCTTTGCGGACAACTTCATAACTGTGTCGGAGACGGGGACCCGACGCCTTGAGTTGGATCTGTTGGCCGTCGAACCCAAGGCGCGCGGTATGGGCATCGGTCGCCGGCTGATTGCCGAAAGTCTTTTGCTTGCGCGGGAGCTCGACGCGCGCCTGCTGCGCGCGTTAGTCAGAAGCGAGAATGATGCTATGCGCCGCCTCTGCGATTCTTGCGGATTCGCAATGTCCGAACAAAGTTATGACCTGTATGTTAGGTCCGCCGGCCCTGGATCGCAGGCGCCGTTGGATGCCAAGGGAACCCATCTTGTGCCGGTAGAGACGCTTGCCTACAGCGGAATCTGGATCGAGGGCTGCTTAACGCGGGCTGGTATACTGCGGGCGCTGTCACACGCGGCCACTCAGCAATTACAAAGGGTCGGCGTGCTGGTGGCGCAAACTGATCGCGTCTCGGTTCAACTTCTGGCCGACTACGGATTCCAACGACTCGGAACTTACGATTGGTGGACACTTAAGCTGAAAAACGGCTGATTTTGAAGAGTCGATCATTGTGAGGCGTCGCGCCATCAAGCGCCAGATCGCTGAGCATTTTTCCGATGATGGTGCTGAATTTGAATCCATGACCGCTGAAGCCGGCGCCAATCACGACATGAGAATGTTGCGGATGCGCGTCCACAATGAAGTGCTCGTCCGGCGTTTGCGTGTAAAGGCAGATGCGACTCTCTCGCACTGGCGCGCCCGCGAGCCCGGGGATGTGGGGTCGCATGAAGTCTCGGACGCTCTCAATATTTTGCGGATCAGGATTGTAATCGATTTCGGACGGGTGACGATGAGGCGCGCCACCGTGAAAGGCGACTTTGAAGCCGGAACCCGCGTGTGACGGTATGCCATAGAGTGTTTCGGGGAACAAGCTGCTCACGTGTGCAATCCAGACCGGGCAGGTGTCAGATTCATAATGACTTGAATGGGACGTCGACATGAAATTCAATTGACAGCGCAGAACTGTGAGCGGCAGGTCGAGACCCGTTTCCAAAAGGAGCGACCGCGCCCAGGAACCTGCCGTGACGACCAGCACTCCTGCCGAGTAGTCCCCGGCGTCGGTGGCGACTTCGACACTGTCCCGGTTAATCGACAGGTCTGCGACGACAGTGTTGTCTTTGAGGACAGCGCCATTCTGCCGGGCGAGCTTGATATGTCCTTTTACTGCCCTTGACGCTTTGACGAAACCGGAATCCGGTTGGTAGAGGATGCGAAAGTCGTCCCCAAAACGATACTGAGGAAAGCGCCTGTGCGCTTCGTCAACCGATAGGAGTTCATGCTTAATCATAGCCGACTGTACGGACTCAATGGTTGCTCGGAGCATCTCATCGTCAGCGGGACCGAAATCGATACCGCCTGTCTTCACGTAAAGTTGCTCGCCTAAGGCCTCTTCTACAGCGAACCATAGTGGAAACGTGTCTTTTGCGAGCTCGACGTACTCTGGGTAGTCGTAGGAATAGCGAATGATGCGCGAATAGCCATAAGAACTGCCACGCTGGTGGTCAAGTTCAAATTGTTCGAGCAGGAGTACTCGCTGATTCCTCTTGCTGAAATAATAAGCCGCCGCGCTGCCCATCGCGCCGGCGCCAATGATGATCACATCGAATGTTTCGCGCATATTCCTAACTCTCGTATTCCTGCGCGCTTTTAGAAGGACAAGCGCAACAGCTTCGTTGGTATTGATTTCAGTATAGACTGTGACCGCGCGCTGACAGTCCCTTAAATCGGACGTTGTTCCAAGGCAACTGTCAAGTCGTCGCCTTTGCCGATGATGAGTGCAGGAATCTTCGCCAATTGCAGCATCCCGCGAATTTCGCCCGAATCTTGCCGAGGATCGAAAGTCTGTGGATCAATGAAGACACAGATCGGGCGGACACCGCGCCTGATCATGATTTGCGCCTCGGCAATCCACTCCTCGTCCAATGACGATGTGATTATCATGAGTGTTGTGCCACGCGTGAAATGCGGCGTCTCCAGCGAAAGCATTTGGCTCAAAGTATGACTCGATGTGCTACGCGCAACAGCAAGCGCTTGGAATATCCTTGTCAGTTGACGGTTGCCGCGATCGGGCTGGAAAACTTGCCGGAAGGGCGTGTAAGCCGCGTATCCCACAACGCGCTCGCTCTCGATGAAATATTTCGCCAGGGAGGCCGCGATGACGACGCCGTATTCCTCAGTCGATGGCGGGATCCGGTGTCGATCCGAAATGACGTACCCACCTTGTGCCGCGCGCCGCAATCCACCCGCTTCGTACAAGGAGTTGGAAGAGAAATCGCTGAATAGCCAGATGTCCACCAAGGGATCCAATTCAAATTCCTTGACCATGATATTGCCGGTCCGCGCGGTGGAGCGCCAATGTATGCGATTCATACTATCGCCCGGGACGTAGTCACGTATGCTGCTGGCGTTGGTGGTGATCTCGTGCGTAAGCTGCCGCTGCGCATCGCCGCCAGATAAAAAGCCTATTGGCAAAACCACCTTGTTGAGATCGACGGTCATCGGATACACAATCAAGGTCTCGGTCGCACTTACGCGTCGCGGAGAACGGAAGAAACCAAAGGGATCACTGCTAATCACGGTCAGCGGGCCAAGCTGAAACTCGCCGCGCACGGCGCAGATTGTCTCGACGTCCCAACGGTATTCTTTGCCCCCAAGGAGTGAAGGCACAACGTGGCTGGCGTGGTGGCCGGGCAGGCTGGAATGATCGTGTATCTCCAACCAGAGTTTCGGCAAGATTCCGGTTTTTCGCACGCTGAATGACTCGCGAAACATTCGGCCCACCTGGGATCGTCGCGTGCGCGTCGTCCGCTGCAGGACGATCCCGCGCAGCGTAATCCAGGTCCAAACGAGCGATAGCAGGAGCACCGCTGTGATCAGGTAGGTCAAATTGAACAACTGAGGACTGCCGGTGAACAAACCGGTCAGCAAGCTGATGATCATCAAGATATAGAGGATGTTGCGTCGGTTTGGCATAGTACCTTAGCGCACGGATGCGCCGGGCACCGGCGTCGTCTGTAAGATGTCTTGCACGATAGTGCGCGAGGTGATGTTTTTGATGCGCGCGGCCGGACCAACGATAATGCGATGCGCTAGCGTGACTTCGGCCAAGGCTTTAACATCGTCCGGGATAACGTAGTCGCGGCCGGTCATGGCGGCGCGCGCCTGGGCGGTGCGAAAAAGGGCCAATGAACCGCGCGGACTGCTACCGAGATATACGTCTGGGTGTCGGCGCGAAGCAGTAATCAAGTTTACGACATACTGCTTCACCTCTTTGGCGACATAAACATCTTTGATCAATTGCTGTACAGAAAGCAACTCTTGCAAGCTGACTACTTGCTGGAGATTGTTAATGGGATGCTGGTATTGTTGCGCGGATAAGATCTTCAACTCTTCTTGCGGCTGCGGATAGCCCATCTGAATGCGAATAAGAAAACGATCGAGTTGCGCTTCGGGTAGAGGAAACGTGCCTTCATATTCGATCGGGTTTTGGGTAGCCATAATCAGAAAGGGGTTGCTCAGTCGATAGGTAACCCCGTCGACCGTCATCTGGCCTTCTTCCATCGCTTCCAGCAGCGCAGACTGTGTTTTCGGCGTGGCGCGGTTTATCTCGTCGGCGAGTACAATCTGTGCCATGATCGGTCCAGGTCGAAACTCAAACTCGCGCGATTTCGGGTTGAAAATGGACACGC
This sequence comes from Chloroflexota bacterium, assembly GCA_026708115.1. Taxonomy (GTDB): domain Bacteria; phylum Chloroflexota; class Anaerolineae; order Aggregatilineales; family Phototrophicaceae; genus UBA6055. Next base: position 74,924 of record JAPOVL010000015.1, on the reverse strand, counting down.
CCGTAATGTCCGAGGGGAGCATGTCCGGGGTAAATTGAATACGATTGAAGGTACAACCGACCGCGCGAGCGAGGGATTTCGCCATCATGGTTTTGCCCACGCCGGGTATGTCTTCGAGCAAGATATGGCCACGACAGAGCAGACCGAGAATGGTGAGCCGGATCTCGTTGCCCTTGCCCATAATTACTTGCCCGACAGCGCTTGCGATGCGTTCGGCAATTTCTTGTACCAGCGTAGTGGTTTGCTGAGCCTGTCGGGCGACCCGCGTCCCTTCGTACTGTTCACTCATTGATACCGTTCCATTCGCGTGTCGATAGCCGTTTACAGTATGCTATATCTGTTGGCAATTGCCTTCTAACTGTGGCCAACGATTTGGAAATGTCAGCTGCCCAGCTTGCCCTTTGCGCCATGTCTAGTATAATTAAACATGGCAATATGCTATATGGCAAATCTGCCATTCCACGTTTGTTGCTTCAAAGTTGATCGTGTGCTTGGCGCCTCAAGACGGCGTATATTTCGTGTTTAGGACCGCTGTTGAGCCGCTCGGCGGCAGCGAAAAGGGTTCCAGGAATGTCGCGCTCACGCAAAATAGTAAGCCTGCTTGACGCATGGACGACGCGGTTTACATAAAAGGGCTGACTTTTGAGATTGAAGGGAGCCGGGTGATGGAGCAATTGCAGGCGGATGCCTTGCTTGTGCGCCTGCGCCAAGTGCATGCCATGAACCCCGAGCTGGAAGCGATCGCGGTTGTCAGCGTCGAGGGCGTCAATATGGGGTCGTTTATGCCGAATGAAATAAACGATGAGCGCCTGTCCGAGATGAGCGCGGCGTTGGTGGGTTTGGGCGAGCGAATCACGATGGAGTTGGGGCGTGGCAGCCTGGATCATCTCATGATCAAAGGCGATTCCGGGTTTGTCCTTATGATGTCTGTCAACGACGAAGCTGTGCTGACATCGGTCGTTAACGACGAAGCCAAGTTAGGACTGCTGTTGCTGGACATGCGCCGAGCGGCGTCGGATTTGGCGAAAATGATTTAGACTTCTTGTTTCTGCCTCGGGCGGATGCCGTTTGCAGGTGGCGAGACCTGATTTAGTAGCTTGTTTGGCGAGCTTATGCGCGATAGTAGAACGGGGGTCAATGTGGGCAGCGAGATGGTAAGGCCCAAATACATATTCTGTACTGGCGGTGTCGTAAGTTCAGTTGGCAAGGGGCTGACTGTCGCGGCGATTGGCCGCATTCTAAAGGCGCGCGGCTTGAAAGTTACGCTACAAAAACTGGATCCCTATCTCAATGTTGACCCAGGGACGATGAGCCCTTACCAGCATGGAGAGGTCTTCGTCACCGCTGACGGCGCCGAAACCGATCTTGACTTGGGCCACTATGAACGCTTCGTCGACGAAAATGTCAGCCGGCTGTCTAATGTCACTGCCGGGCAAGTGTACTTGACTGTGATCGAAAAAGAGCGCAAGGGAGACTACCTGGGGGGCACGATACAAGTTGTTCCCCACATAACCAACGAGATCAAACGCTGCATGAAATTGGTGGGCCAGCGCAGCGGGGCCGATGTTGTCATTGTCGAAGTGGGCGGGACGGCTGGTGACATCGAAGGCTTGCCCTTTCTCGAAGCACTGCGTCAACTACGCACAGAACTCAAGCGCAGCGAGGCTTTGTATGTTCACGTCACGTTCTTGCCACACATCGGCGCTACCGATGAACTGAAGACCAAACCGACGCAACACAGCGTTCGTGAACTGCGCGGAATCGGTATCCAGCCTGACGTGATCATCGCTCGGACCGACCACCCGGTCAACCATGATATCGTCAACAAGATTGCGCTCTTTTGCGATGTTGACGAGGACGCCGTCATTCCCTTGGAAACGGCGGACAACATCTATGCCGTACCTTTGCTAATCGAAGAGACGGGATTGGCCGATTACATTCTCGACCGCTTCAAGATTGAAGCTTCGTCGCCGGACTTGGACGAGTGGCGTCAACTGATAACACGCTTTCGGGCGGCAAAAGACAAGCTGCGCATCGGAATCGTGGGCAAATATGTGGAGCTTCATGATGCCTACATGTCGGTGAAGGAGTCGATTGACCACGCGGCAATTCAAAAGGATCAGGATGTCGAGATCGTTTGGATCCATTCTGGCGAATTGGAAAAAGGCAAAGACCGAGACAAGCTGCGGGACCTCGACGGTGTTGTGGTCCCCGGTGGTTTTGGTTATCGGGGCATTGAAGGCAAAATCGTAGCGGCCAAGTTCGCGCGGGAGAACAATGTACCCTACTTGGGATTATGTCTGGGCATGCAAGTCATGTGCATTGAGTTTGCCCGAAACGTGCTCGGGTTGGAAGATGCCAACAGTTCCGAATTCGACGTAAGCACGCCACATCCGATCATTGATCTTATGCTTGAACAACGTGCAATCACCGATTTGGGCGGTACGATGAGGCTGGGAGAATATCCCTGTGTGCTGGTCCCCAACTCGCTCGCAGCCCAAGCCTATGGGGTCAAGGACGTCATGGAACGTCATCGTCATCGCTTTGAGTTCAATAATGATTACAGAGATCTTTTTGCGAACAATGGCGTTACCTTCAGCGGGTTAAGCCCGGACAACGTACTTGTAGAAATCTCCGAACTTCAGGACCATCCATTTATGTTGGGAACTCAGTTCCACCCGGAATTTCTCAGTCGACCTAATCGATCTCATCCGCTGTTTTCGGCTTTCGTAGGCGCTTCCGCAGCCTTTCGCGATGCCAAAGTGAGCATGGCGAGCGCAATGCATTCCGGTATGGAATCGGCCGAATGAGCTCTCAAGGAGCATGGCACCTCCTTTTTTCCTGCGCGGGTTTCGACGATTCTTGGTGCGGCTGGTAATTCGTTTACGAGGAATGTGATATGGGCCTACGCGAATTCTTTGCCGCTATCCCAAAAGTGGATCTCAACCTGCAGTTGACCGGCGCCTTCGTTGACGAAGGTTTATTGATGATCGCGCGCCAAAATGGCGTTCCCGCAGAGACTGAGGATTTTGCATATTGGACGGATTTGCTGGTCAATCCCGATTATCAGCGTATCGATGAACTGGCCGCCGTCGCCGGAAGTTGGGTGAGATATCCGGAGGATATTGCGCGGGTCGTATATGATATCGGCGTCAGGCTTGCCAAGGCCAGGATCAGCTATGCTGAAGTAGCTGTCACGCCGTCCGAATTCATGCAGAAATCTTTGATGAGCATTGACGTGTTTATCAACGCGCTCAACGACGGCCGAGACCGCGCGCTGCGGGGTTGGGGCGTCGACATGTCCTGGATCCTTTGCATTCCACGGGACAATCCACGAGTCGGCGATGACGTGGCGCGCTGGGCGACTGGCGCTACGGCAAAGAGTGGAAACGTGGTTGCCCTCGGTTTGATTGGGGAAGAGGATGCACAACCGGTGGGCCAGTTCAAGCGCGCATTTGCAACCGCTCGCAAGAAGGGCATTTTTACGGTAGCGCAGGCCGGCAACAGCACGGACGCCGACGGGGTGACGTCAGCGTTGGAAGAGCTTGAACCGCACCGGCTTACCGAAACCTGGGGTATCCATAGTCACCCGGACATCATCAACAGTCTTGCCGAATCCGGCACTCCCATCGTTGTTTCCATAAGTCGCGCGCTGCGGCGCGGCTTGGTCGACGATGCCTCCGCTTATCCTCTCCGAACGCTTGTGGACAATAAGGTTCAAGTGCTTTTGGCCTCGGGCATGCCGAGACTTTACCAGAGCTCTCTTGTGGATGAATACGCAATGGCGGTCGAGCAATGCGGTTTGGATCTTACAGATGTCGTCGACCTGGCTCGAAGATCCATTCAACTGTCATTCCTGGAAGACGAGCGGAAAAAGACCTTGCTTGATAAGTTCGACAAGCAATTGGAATTCGCCAGGCTAAGCCATCTGGCGGATTGAATGCGCTGGGCTGTCGTCGCCAAAAGAAAGCAAGACGCGCTGGCCACGCCTATTCAACCGGGGTCAGGGTAATGTTGCCATAAACGCTGTCATCCACCGGCATGGTAACGACAAGGCGGTTGCCGTTTTCTACTTTTGCCCGCGCTTCGTTCCCCTTCACAGGTATTGACAATGCCACCGAACGGCTGACCGGGCCAAAGCGTCGCTCCTGCAGGTGATAACGCGCTGTTGTCGGCGTAGATTCGGCTTCTGTTTGCAGCGCGATCGTCAGCACGTTGTTTTCGAGGCTGATCTCAATGCTTTCCTTGAGCAAGCCATCAATGGCCGCCGTGCGGATTACAAGTTGATCCTCCGCCTCGTACATATCAAGCGCGAGCTGCTCCGGCCCGCTTGTGACATTTCGGATACCTTTTTCGATTTGTTTGCTGATGTGCTCGCCAATGTTCTGTATTTCTTTCATTGGGTCGAATCGCTGTTCTCCGGTCATTTTGTCTCCTGGCATCAAAGGCTTCAATCATATTATACGAGTTTCGGCAAAATCGGTCGCAAGACCTGCGGCGCCCCGCCATTTATACGTCAGGGCAGAGAGCGATTTCAAGTCTTTCATAAATCACTGTCATCGGATATGATTCGGCGCACTCGATTTTGGAAGTGAAAATGTTATGCCAAAGGTAGCGTATCAAGGGATTCCCGGCGCAAATTCAGAAATCGCGGTGCGGCAGCATTTCGGGCAAGATGTGGAATGCCTGCCTTGCCAGGATTTTAATAGTCTCTTCGACGCGGTGGAGTCCAATGATGCTGATTACAGCTTGCTACCGGTAGAGAACGCTTTGGCGGGCTCGGTCAGTGGCGCTTACGAAATGCTGCTCGACCACGATGTGCGTATTCAGGCGGAGGTGATCCTTCACGTACACCATGCCTTGCTGGGGACTGCCGGAACGAGCTTGAACGATATCAAGCAAGTTCGCTCCCACCCGCAAGCCTTGATGCAATGCGAAAGATTTCTGAAACGCTACAATTTGGAACCTGTGGGATGGTACGATACGGCTGGCTCGGCACATGACCTCTCCCATGATCCGCAGCCGGGCCTGGGTGTAATCGCGACGGAATTGGCGGCGGAGCTATATGGTTTGGAGATAGTCGCTAAGGAAATCGAGGACGAGCCATATAACTACACGCGATTCCTTTTGATGGGCCACGGCGATCCAGAACCTTCAGATTACAACAAGACCTCAATCGTATTCGCCACGCGTAATCAGCCCGCGGCGCTGTATCAATGCCTGGGAGAGTTCGCCACGCGAGATTTGAACTTGACCAAGCTGGAATCCCGTCCACGCCGCAACAGACCCTGGGAGCCTTTGTTTTATCTCGACTTTGAGGGGCACTGGCAAGACCCGAAGTGTCAGGATGTATTGACGCAATTGTTGCACTTGACATCATTTGTAAAAATGCTGGGATCTTATCCCGCTGTACGATCCGGCACCGTAGGCATGTAAGGCAGGTTTGGACGATGGGAAAAATTGATGTAGCGGTTCTGGGCGCGACCGGCGCCGTCGGACAGCGGTTCATTCAACTGCTGGACAGGCATCCCTGGTTTCAAGTACGCGAAGTTATAGGCTCGAGCCGCAGCGCGGGCAAACCGTACGGCGAAGCCGTTCACTGGGTGCTCAATGACAATCCGCCGGACAACGTGACGAAACTGACCGTGAAAGCGTTGAACGACCCGTTGGATTCTCCATTAGTCTTCTCGGCCTTGCCCAAGGAAGCGGCGATAGATCGCGAAGTGGAGTTGGCCGAAGCTGGCCACGTTGTATGTACAAATGCGTCCGTAAACCGTATGGCACCCGACGTCCCACTCTTGTTGCCAGAGGTCAATGCGGATCATGTTGGCTTGATCAATGTCCAGCGTCGTCGGAGGGGCTGGTCTGGCGGAGCGCTTGTGGCCAACTCCAACTGTACGGTGATGCCGGTGGTCATGTCCTTGAAGCCGATGATGAAATATGGGATCCGCCGCCTGCACCTGGTCAGTGAGCAAGCCATTAGCGGGGCGGGCTATCCCGGTGTGCCATCGTTGGACATCCTGGGCAATATCATCCCCTATGTGCCGGGCGACGAGAACAAGATGGAGACCGAATCACGCAAGATGCTCGGACGCTTTCGCGACGGCGCCATTAATGATCTGGAAATGATTATCAGCGCTACTTGCACGCGGGTGCCGGTGATTGATGGCCACTTGGTGAATATCTCGGTCGAGCTTGAAGACGCGCCGGATAACGAGACGATCATCGGGGACTGGATAGCCTTTCGCGGGCCGGAGCCTGTGCCCTCGCTGCCGAGCGCGCCCAGCAAGCCGCTACAGTATCTGGAGCATATTGACCGTCCGCAGCCCAGACGCGACCGCGACGCCGGTCAGGGCATGGTGACGAGTATCGGCCGCCTGCGCGAATGTCCCATTCTGGGTTACAAGTTTGCGGCCCTTTCGCATAACACGGTGCGGGGCGCGGCTGGATGCAGCATCTTGAATGCGGAATTACTTGCGGTGAAGAGATACATTCAGGGCTTGCCAGTGGCGGAATTCGCTATGGCGAAGTGATCCCCGTGAATTGAGGCTCAATTGTACTCGCCGCTCGAGTAGACATAGACTGCCGGACCGATATAGTCCTCGTTTGCAAAGTCATATTCATCTTCCGCCCATTGGAACAGCCAATGCGCGTCGGTAATCGTCATGTTTACGCAACCGTGGCTCTTGCGATAGCCGAATCCGTCGTGCCAGTAAGCGCCGTGTAAGGCAATATCACCGTCGAAATACATCGTCCAGGGCACTTCTTCGAGATAATAGAAATCAGGTTGATTGTAGGCCCCGCTCATGAGCGTCCGAGGGAAACGCACATAGACATGGAAGACGCCTTCGTTGGTTGGCCATTCTTCCAGACCTGAGGATATCAAAGTGGCAAAGACCGGCCTGTCACCTTCGTAGGCGATGGCGACTTGTTCGTAGAGATCAACGCTGACCCATTTGTGAGTATCAACTTCTTCCGGTTTTTCCACTGGCAAGAGCTTGGCGACCTTGAACTGATGCACCCATTGATTGGCTCCGATTTGGTACCAGTTATAGCCATCAACTTGGACAGTCGAGTAGATATTCACTCGGGAATAGCGATAGAGAAACGGATTGCTCGCGACTTCGGGTCCGCCCGGGGTTTGCGAACCATTCAAGTGACGCAAGGTCCAGGCCATGATATAGGGAAGCTCCTGGTCCGGCAACTTCACACCTGCAAACCGTGATGGCGTCCACGACTCTCCCAGACTATCGGACAGCACCCATTTGTCGTCGCCTATTTGCGCCCAGCCGTCCAATTCTTCCTGCACAGTGACGAAGCTGTAACCTGTGCCGAGTCTTTCTATGACCTGTCCGGCCGGTTGATCGTAGATGTCCAGTTCGGCACTGACTTGTCGGTATTCGCGGTCATAGAGCAACTCTTCATCGATCTGCAACGGAAGCACCCGTGGAGTGGGGTATGAAGCGATGGCGCTTTGATCCAGCCCACAACTTCCAGCCGCGCAACTGCTCTGCGCGCTGGCCAGGCCAGATAAATTCAGGATCAGGATGTATACAAGTATGGAAACAGGTGACCGAAGCATTTGCTATCCCATAGAGTTGGACAAGTATTCTTCATTATCACTATAAGGCTCAAACGTTGAGGAATTCAAGCTTGCACACCGTCACGAAGAGCAATCGTAGGTTTGCGCGTCTCGTTGCCTCGAACATAGAAATCATCGACAGCCCTAGAAAAACCGATAGGGTGTCTTGGACTGCGCCTCCATTATGACATAGTTCATGAATTTGGTATGATTGAACAATTTCAATTCGGGAACAGCGAGGGGACAAAAGTATGGAGGTCTTGGGTATAGACATTGGCGGGTCGGGCATCAAGGGCGCAATTGTCGATACGTTCAAGGGCGCATTCGTCGGCGAGCGGCTTCGCATAGAAACGCCGCAGCCTGCCAAACCAGAACCCGTCGCGGATGTCGTCGGCAGGATTGTCCGGCACTTTAGTTGGAAAGGACCCATTGGCTGCACTTTTCCTGCTGTCGTACAGCATGGGATTACCCGCACGGCGGCAAATGTCGACGACGAGTGGATTGATACCGATGCGCAGGCGCTCTTTCGAGCGGCTACCGGTAATCCGGTGCTTGTCCTCAATGATGCCGACGCAGCCGGCATCGCGGAATTGCAATTTGGCGCCGGGAAAGACCAACGCGGCTTGGTCGTCATCCTGACCTTGGGCACTGGGGTCGGCAGCGCATTTTTCATAGACGGTGTTTTGATACCGAACACAGAATTTGGTCATCTCATCATTCGGGGTAAGGACGCCGAAGATCGCACATCCGACCGCGGGCGCCAGGAAAACGGGTACAGTTGGCGCAAGTGGGGCAAGTATCTTTCCGAGCACCTGCGCTATATTGAGGCGCTCTTCACCCCGGATATTTTCATCATCGGGGGTGGCGTCAGCAAGAAATACGACAAGTTCATTCCTCATATTTCTTGCGCTACAAAAATCGTACCAGCGCAATTGCGCAATCGAGCCGGGATTATTGGCGCGGCGATAGCTGCCCGCGAGCTGGTCCAGCCATCATATTGCGTTCAAAGCGAAGAAGCGTCGACTACTTTGCCTCTGTAGCGGCAAAAGTTCCCCACAGTCGGTTGTGATACAAGAGCGGCGTTTTGTCGGTTGTCCAGCCGCCTTCCCGAACATAACCAACAAACATGGAATTCGCACCTACATTGATCATGTGCTCTACCGTGCAGCCAAGCCACGCCATCGCATCTGGGATGATTGGATCGCCTAGCGAGGTCGTATCGCAGTTTAGCCCGTCGAAGCGGTTATTAAGTTTATCATCAAAGTAGCCGGCAAATCGCTTACCCAGTTCCAATTGCTGGTCGGAAAGAATGCTCACCGAGAAATGCCCCTCACGCGCCATGAAAGCGCGAGTATCGAGCCGGTTGGCGATGTTCAGGCAAACCAGGGGCGGGATCATGCTCACGCTGGCAAAGGAGTTGACTGTTATCGCCTGCCAATCTCCCTCGGAGGAAACAGATACTACGGTGATGCCAGCCGTCCAGCAGGCTAGGATGTTCTTGAATACTTGGCCGTCGACTTCGCTCATGAAATCTCCTTCTTTGTTGAGGGCATTCTAATTGGACTTGTTCGAAATATCACCGGCGAAAATTGCAAGCTATCCGTCAATCATCGCCGACCGTTGCGCCCCGCCGGGGCGTCCACAATTGGTAATCGAAGCCATTCATCGAGATGATTTGATCAAGCTGATAGTTTCTGTGAATCACGGTCATCACGAGAGGGGGAAACAGTCCCGCGCGTATGATCACGAGACCAAAACTGTGCATTCTGATCGCTTCAATCAACTCAGTCGGGTCGTACAGACCGTTTTCCCACAAATTCTTCAATTGTATGGCATTGCCTATGACCTCGCGACCGCTGCGCAGATTGAAGCCGGCGTCTTCGGAGAGCAACAGCCCGTCGGTCTGTTTGATCGCATCGACGATCTCCCAGCCTCTGTCGTAGTCATCTTGAGAGGGCAAGTGACCGGTTACCGCGTACCCGACCGTCCAGCCGGCGGGATCGTATAAAGGGTAACGCCAAGATGGCAGCGGCTGAATGTTTAACGCCGAGGCGATAGGCGCGAAGAACTGTCCCGATGTCGGCAATTTGAAAACAGAGATGCCGTAGGCCAGGAAAAGTATCGCGGCTGAAAGCGCGAGCCATTTGCCACTTGCGGCCGGTTTCAGGAAGCGCGACAGGTAGTTGCCCGGCAAATGCCAGCTCCTGGTTATCGATCGGGCAAGGAAAATACCGCTCAAGATACAGACGGCGGCAAGCGCGGTGACGAAATAGCTATCACCGGCGCCCCATTTTCCGGCGGCACTGGTATTGATGAAGGCAGCGACGAACCATACCGAGAAGACCGACAATCGATCAAAGTACATTTCGTAAACGACCATTCCAATTGCCAGCACAAGCAGCCAGCCGTGGAGCCTCAGGAACTGCTGCAGCAAACCCAGGAACTGGTCCATTCGATAGGGATTCTGATTTGCGGCGATTATGTTGATCCACCAGTGACCGTCGGTCACGAGCATCAGCAGCGCGAAAATGGCGCCGGCTGCTAGCGCAAGGCCCAGGCTGTATTGAATAGCAGCGCGCGGATTGCGCAAGAACAGCCAGAACGCTACGGCGATACAAGTGGTGTAGGCGAGTTGTTTGGTATAACCGGCGCAAAGTAGCAGGGCAAAGGCGACAAACAGACGTCGCCCTGTTTTGATGCGGGGGTCGAAGGCCCTCGCTATGACTACCACGGCCAAGGTTTCGAACATCACCATAAGCAAATGCTGACGCAGGAGGGGGCCGATGTGATAAACATAATTAGACGACAAAAAGGCGAGACCGGCGATCGTGGCGATCAATCGATGTCGAGAATCACGATAAACCGCCCAGGCGATGGCCAGCGCGGTGACTAGAGTCGCGCCGAAAATCATCAGACGACCATACCAAAACTGGGGTCCAAACAGTTTCACAAAGGGGACCATCAACATATGAAACAGCGGGGGATAGCCACTGCCGTAGAACGGAAAGACATCGTTGTTGCAGTAGGGGCAACGTCCCGACGCAAGCAAGACCGCGTTATTGAGTTCAAAGCCCTCCGCTTGATCGTAATCAAAGGGAAAAGGGATGAGGGCGACGCCAAAGGCCAAGTACACCAAAGTATGTACAAGCATCAGACAGAACAGCAAAATCAAAAGGAAATTCAGGATGCGTTGCATATCGTTTGCGGAATCAGGCAGGCAATGAATACCAAAAAATGAAGCGACGATGTACGATTGCTATTATCATTCAGTCTAGCACAGCCGCTTGACAGCAGCGAATGGTCCTGCCACGCTCACACAAAGCAATAATCCTTCTGCACATATGAGCAGGACGGTTTATTGGAGAACAGAACAACAAGCCTTCTCCTTGCGCGAGCAAGAGGGTTCTCTAAAAGGACCAGTCTGAAAATGCCTCATGAGTTGCCAAAGTTCCAGAAGGTGCGCCATCATTTTGCGGCGGACTTTATCAATAATGTCTTGTCCGGTCCGCGAGGAGCCTGTCTGATAAAGCTGATCGAATACGACGATCATCACTTTCGCGCGGTTTTCCGCCGGAGTTATTTCGAACTGATCGATGGCGCGGATATGCCAAGCAAATCGCAGTGGAACACGCTCAAGAAAAAACTCAAGCGGCGCAACCGCAGGGTTTTTGTATTTCGTGACTACGGATCGGTAGCATGTTCGGAATACACATCGGTCGGGCCCGACCAAGTGTGTTTATACCTTGAATTCGGCTTCTTGCTCGCCTAAGTCTAGGACTGTTGATCTTGATCCCTGAAGTTGATGAAACGATAGCCGACACCGCGTTCGGTAATGATATAACGCGGATTTGAAGGATCTTCTTCTATCTTTTCGCGCAGATAGTTGACATACAGCCGCACGTAATGCGCCTCATCTCTGTATTCGTATCCCCAGACCTTTTGCAGGATCTGATCGTGCGGCACCGTCCAGCCGGCGTTGCGAATCAGATGATACAGAAGGCGATACTCGGTCGGTCGCAACTTCACGGCCGCGCCGTCTACAATAACCTGGCGCTGGTTGAAATCCACACTGAGCCGATCGTCAACGCGCAAGACAGCTTCATCGGTCGATGGTTTTTCCAGTCGTCGGAATATGGCTTTGATGCGGCTTGACAACTCCCGTGGTCCAAAGGGCTTGGTGATATAATCATCGGCGCCCAGTTCCAAACCCAGCACTTTGTCGTTTTCCTCGCCTTTGGCGGTTAACATTATGACCGGAATATCGGAAAACTCTCGTAACATGCGCAAGGTCTCGAAGCCGTCCAGATCCGGCATCATGACGTCGAGGAGAACCAGGTCCGGCAATTGTGTGCGGAGCGCGTCAAGCGCTTCCAAACCGCTATGGGCCTCGATTACTTGATGGTCTTCCAATTCGAGATTCATTCGAATGAAGCCAATCATGCGCGGTTCGTCGTCAACAACCAATATTGTCTTGCGCTTGCGAATCCGATTGATAGATGGCACTGAATTCATTTTCTTCCAGTCTATTCCTTCAGGTCCTTGAACAGAGCATTGCTGTAGCGTAAGCAAACAGATACGATTAAAGTTGGCAGTTGCGACGGGATGCGACACAGTCTAGATATTGACGTCGTTTTCCGGGACTTTCAGTATGATGACGGAAATATTGTCTGTTCCCCCGTGGTCATTGGCAAGGCTGACCAGCCGATCACAGGCTTCTTGCGGACTTGGTGATTCGAGCGTCACGCGCTTCATCGTTTCGTTGTCCACCAGGTCCCATAAACCATCGCTGCAGATTATCATTTGAGCCGCTGAGGGCAATGTGCGAATCAACCTTTCCATTTTTAGGCTCTCATTCTGTCCGAGAGCTCGGTATAGAACATTCTTCTGCGGGTAATACTCGGCTTCTTCGGGCGTGAGTTCTTTCATCTCGACCAATCGCTGCACCAAGGTGTGGTCAGTCGTCAACTGCTCGATTTCATCATTGTGGATCAGATAGGCGCGACTGTCGCCCACATGCACAAGATAGGCAAGATTGCCCACAATTGCCACAGTGGACAAGGTCGTGCCACCACCTGGCACCGCGTCAATGACCGCTGAATTCGCCTTTTCTGACGCGGCGACCAAGGCTTCAAGGATTGTTGTCTTTTCCGCGGCTCTGAAATTCCGCAGCAAGGGCATATAGACGCTTTGCAGCATCTCGGACGCGAGCGTCTGAACGGCGATGCCTGCCGCCCTTTCGCCATCGAGATGTCCACCCATACCATCTGCAACAACAAAGAAACCAAAGTCCGGGCGATTTTCCACAGTCATCGTATGCCACTGCATGGCGAAACAGGCATCTTCGTTGTTGTCGCGTAGCTTGCCAACGTCTGTGGCGATGCCGTAGGTCAAAGCGCGCTTGGGCTTATACTCCCGAGGAGGCTCGCGTCGCGGCGGCGTAGGTTCCGCACGTGGCCACCGTTGAATATTGACTTGCATTTGTGCCGGCTGCACTTGTGGTTCTGCGACGGATTCGGTTTTTGGATCCGCTCTATCCTCGTCCTCTAGTGGAGGCTGCTTAGGTGGCAATTCTTCCAAATCAGCTTCGTCGTCGCCTAGCTGGGCTTCGGTGTCCACTGCCCTTGGTATGAGCGCTGCCGGCACGTCCCTGCTGCGTGTAACATGCGCCACACGACGAGACGTCGTATCCCTTCCCACGTGGTCAGGGGACATGCCAAGTAGACGCCGCAAAAAGTTCATCGCGTTTCCCTAATGCCAGAGGTCATGGCTTTTGCAAATAGAAACACCCGCCGCGTCCATACCCGTGGATTCGGTTCCGCTGATTGTTCGGATTCGACTGTTTCGGGCTTGCACAACATCCTACCTGCTAGCTTGCGGAGTTGTCGACCCGACCGGAATTCTTTTAACAAACCGCGTCGCTTATGCGACGAGAACGAATATTATTTTGAGTGAGCGCGGCCGACTTCTTCACGGTTACGCGCCGAGCGGCTGTAGCGAATAGGTCTGGGAACGTTGACTTGCATAATTATATTTAAGTAATAACATTGGCGCAATCTCTGGCTTGTGTTGAAACCGGCCGTGATCATGAGTTCTCAAACGCCGCTGTCCGCGTACATTCATATACCATTTTGCGAGACGCGTTGCAGCTACTGCGCATTCAACATCTACACCGATCTTGGGTCTCTAGTTCCAGCGTATATTCGCGCGCTTCTCCAAGAGATTGAGTTTGCCTCCGCGAACAATCCACATCGGGAGATTCATACCGTCTACTTCGGAGGCGGTACCCCGTCCCTGCTCGCGGCGCGCTACTATGGGGAGATCCTGCATTGCTTGGCGAAGCACTTTTCCCTAGCTGTCGATCTTGAAGTGTCCATAGAAACCAATCCCAATGACGTATCAACTTCATATTTGCGCGAATTGCGTGAGATCGGCATCAATCGCTTGAGCATTGGCATGCAGTCCGCATCGGAAAGAGTCCTTCGTCTATTCGAGCGCCGCCATGACCTCGATGCCGTCGAACGCGCTCTGCACTGCGCGCGACAGGCGGGCTTCGAAAATGTGAACCTGGACGTGATATTTGGGTCCCCTGGCGAGACCCTCGATGAATGGAAGCGTACGGTTGACGCGATCCTCAGTTATGCGCCGGAACATGTCTCGATGTACGGTCTGGAACTGAAGGGCGGAACGGCTTTGCGCGCGCAAGTCGACGCCGGCGCGTTGCCGCGGCCCAACGACGATATTTTCGCAGATATGTACGAATATGCGTCGCGCAATCTGGCAGGCGACGGATACGCGCAATACGAGATTAGCAATTGGACACGCCCGCAGTTCGAATGTCGCCATAACTTACAGTATTGGCGCAACTTGCCCTATCTTGGTTTTGGCGCTGGCGCGCACGGTTTCGCGGACGGTGTCCGTTATTCCAACATTGCCAATCCCATACGATATGTCGAGTCGCTCAACGAGCACGTAGACGCGGAATATGACTTTCCCCTTACGCCGGCCGTAGCGAAATCCACAAACGTCAACAGCCGGGAAGACCTTTATGAGACTGTCATGATGAGCATAAGGTTAACCCGCGAGGGCATACATCGTCCTACATTTCAAAGGCGGTTCGGTGTGGACATCGTCGACAAGTTCTCTGTCGGCATTGGGAAAATGAAGACTTTGGGCTTGATTCATGTGGAAAGCGACCGCGTCCGCTTGAGCGAGCGGGGTCGGCTGCTTAGCAACGCAGTTATACGGGAACTGGTGTAACTGATTCAATCAATTGATTTGATCTCCGCATTGCGCAGTTGGGCGATGTTTTGCGAAGCCGTGCATAACATCGCGATACGCAATTGAGCGTTCAGTTCGGCAATTAGTAGATCAACCGCTTCTGCGGATTCGTCCGCCGCGCTTAGGAAGGGGCTGGCCAGGCCGGCAAGACAAGCGCCTAATGCGATACATTTGGCAATATCGACGCCGTCGCGCAAACCCCCGCTGGCGAACACCGGCAATTCTGGCGCCGCCGTCCTCGCGTAAGTTATCGCCTCGGCAGTAGGGATTCCCCAGTCAGCGAAGCTGCGGGCCACGCGCGCGTGGAAGGGCGTAGGGGCGCGATGATACTCTACTTCGCTCCAGGACGTGCCTCCTGATCCGGCCACGTCAATTGCTGAGACACCTGCGTTGGCCAAATCGCGTACATTTCTGTGAGAAAAGCCCCAGCCAACTTCTTTCGCAATAACCGGCACTGCAAGATGCGCGCATATCGACTCCACTTTCTTAAGAAGACCGGAAAAATCGACATCGCCCTCGGCTTGAACGGCTTCTTGCAAAACATTGAAATGAAGAATCAGGGCATCGGCAGCCACCATGTCGATCGCCTTGCGACACTCTTCGATGCTGTAGCCATAGTTGAGTTGCACGGCGCCGAGGTTAGCGAAGAGTAGAATATCCGGCGCAACCTCTCGGATTTGAAAGGAACTGCGCAAGGATTCATCTTCTATCGCCGCTCGCTGTGAGCCCAAACCCATTGCTATAGCATGTTCTTGAGCAGCCGCCGCCAGGTGTCTGTTGATGCGTCGCGCGGCGTCGGTACCGCCTGTCATCGACGATATCAGGATCGGTGATTGCAACAGTTTGCCAAATACTTGAACCGACGTATCGATATCATGCAAGCTTAACTCGGGAAGCGCCTGATGAGTAAACCGATACCGTTCAAATCCGGTACTAATGCGAGGAAACTGAACATTCTCTTGCAGGTTGATCCGGATGTGGTCCAGTTTGCGGCTTTCGGTTGAGGGTGTTTCCGTGACTTTAGGCATAACGAAGTGTTCCCTTTATTGAGGCGGTTGATGAATCTAGGTCGCCGCCGAATCATCGTACTGTTGAAGTTATGACGTGTCAATTATGCGGGTCGCCACCATACAGGCTGGCACGGAAAGTGATAAACGGTATAATTGTCGCTTATGCGATTGCTAAAGATTCCGTTGGGGAGGAGTGGCCAAGATGGCATCTATTGAAGATCGGGTCAAAGGAATCGTGGTCGAGTTGCTTGGTGTGGAAGAAGAACGCGTCGTCAGTACCGCGAGTTTCCGCGAAGATCTGGAAGCCGACTCGCTCGACCTCGTCGAATTGATCATGGCATTTGAGGAAGAATTCGGCGGCGAAATCAGCGATGAGGACGCGCAGCGAATCGAAACTGTTGGTCAAGCCGTGGAGTACATTCAATCCAACATGGAATAATCCAATACGCAACAAGCATTTTCTAAACTGAACGAGGCGGCAGTTGCCGCCTCTTTTCGTTTTCCGCGGTAGACATCGACAGAGTAGAGACAAGCTGCCTGACTCATGGGCCTTACTTGCAGGCCACGCGTGTATATGTGTAGTAGAAAACCGACGTCTATTGAGGAGGAGAATGCAGATGCTTTGCAGGGCGCTCTTGAATTGCTTTGAATACACGGCGGAAACAGTTCGTATGCAAGCCCGTGTCGTCGGCCATGCTGAAAGCATGGTTCAGCCTTTCGACAATGCGCACACCATCAACTGGCTTTTGGGTCATATCGTTTCCGCCCGAGCTAGGCCGTTGACTCTGGTTGGAGCAGAAAACATATGGTCGGACGCGTGTCGAGCGCGATATCGTCATGGCAGCAGCCCAATCAGCTTTCAAGATGAAACGGTGCTTCAGTTCGAGGAATTAGTGAGCCTGTTCAACAAGACGCAACGGCGTTTACAAGCCGGGTTGCAGATGATGGACGATGAAGCGCTGCTGCAACCATCCGGCTACAGTGATAACAGCGTATTCGATAGCCTGCTGTATTTCCATTTCCATGAAAGCTACCACGTCGGTCAAATGACGATGGTTGCCGAAGCTCTCGATAAGCCGGCCGCGTATCTTGGATCATCGACGGCTTAGGAATCTTCGAAGCCCATTTAGACTGATAGCGGCATAGGCCACTACGATTAGCCATAAACCACCACCTGTCTCACCTTGCTCCAGCGTAACTTGATACAACTCAATCGCTTGTGATTGTCCCAAGAGTGATGTGACGATACCCGAAACCGCCAGGAAGATAATCACAAACGGCCGAAACTGCGCTGGCAGAATGAGGCCTAGTCCCGTTGTCAAGATGATTGTAGCTAAGGCAAGAAACAGCAGTTGCCGGTAGTTTAGATCAGCGACGTTGTTCAGGAACTCCAACGGAGGGAGTTGTGAAACCGAGAGCAAGGCAACGAATAGAATGGCGAAAAAACGCTCGTTTCGGCTGATCGACCAAAGCGCGATTAAAACCGCCAAAATCGCCAGTTGCGCACGCAGTAGCAATGGCACAATCAAGGGCGGCATCGCTTGCTGCTGTATGGGATGCAAGCTCGTCCATTCGGCTAAATCGAATGCGTTGAGCGTCATAGCTGCATTCGGGGCTGTTACCCAAGGCAACAGGTAACCTGCCAATGCCAGCAGCAAGAGAACTAATACCCCGTTCCCGCGAGCATTTATCGCGCTATTTGCCGTGTTCATACGACGTGAAGGCCTCTCATCTTCACCGGACTAAGGTTTTACTTACGCGCCAAGTATATAATCGTAGATGGACTTCAGTTGGCTTGCAGCACTGGCCCACGAGAAACGCTTGATGTGCTCAAAGCCCACGGCTACTAGCTGCTGTCGCAAGGCTGCGTCGGTCAAAGTCCTCACAATGGCATCGCTGATTGCCTCGTTATCCAGCGGGTCGACCAGAATGCCCGCGGCGCCGGCTACTTCTGGTAGGGACGACAAATTGCTCGTGATCACCGGTGTACCACATGCCATAGCCTCCAGAACCGGCAGTCCGAAGCCCTCGTACAAAGAGACAGCAAGAAGCGCGCGCGCGCCTGAGTAGAGCGCGGGCAGATCCTCATCAGGGACGAAACCAAGAATATGGACATAATCTTCCATCGCGGATTCTTTGATGCTGCGATACATCTCGTCTTCGAGCCAGCCACTGCCGCCTGCAACGGCATAATGCAAGTCTATGCCTTGATCCCGTATTTTTGATAATGCGCGGATTGCTCTGCTATAGTTTTTGCGTGGCTGGACAGTACCGACCGAAAGGACATATGCGATATCTTTCAGATTGTGCCTTTCCAATACGTCACTAAGCGCCATCTCGTCCGTTACAGCACCGAAACGGCTATCCACGCCGGAATACAAAACGCTGATCTTGTCGGCCGGCGTCCGGTAGATTTCTATGAGATCGTCTTTGGTCGCCTGTGAATCCGCCAGTACGTGATCGGCCCGCTCTACAGAACGCGGCACCACGGCTTCCAAGTATCGCCTTAGAGACGGGCTGGCAGCATCTGGCACGCGAAGGAAGGAAAGGTCATGCACTGTCAGCAAGTTGCGGGTCTGGGGCAGAGTCGGTGGCAAGACGAAGTCGGTCGCATGAAACAAGTCCACGGGCCCGGTGAATGCTTCGACTGGCAGGGGCAGGTGAGCGCGCTGCCAGATTCTTGCCAGCCACCGTGGCGTCAAGATTGTCGTCCGCCAGTCAAAGTTCGGTCCGGGCGGGTGCGGGAGTCGCTCGCGTTTCGAGCCTGCGACGAAGAGCCGGTAGTCCGTCAATGGATCTTTTACGGCAAGCGCTGCCGTCAACTCGCGAACGTAGCGCCCGATGCCGCCACCCTGTTCATAAGCAGGTGTATAGTCAATGGCAATACGGGACACGTTATTCGACGTCGTTAAAGGTCCAGTAACGGTTTGCGAGGAAATTCCAAATCATCACGACAATGACTCCAATAAACTGCGAGATCATCGTGCCTAGTTTCAACTCGTCTTGTAGAACGGGATTGTAACTCGACATCATGCTTTGAATCGTAGCGGTCGACCATAGGCCAAAGAAGGCAAAGGAACTTGTGATCCAGAAGGTTCGACCAATCCAGCCGATCACGCTGACTATGGCGAACTGTGTCAATTGGCGACGAACTGAATACGATCTTGAATCCGGGTAAGTCCAAAGACGATTCCAAGTGAAATTGCTACTAACCGCCAGTGTAAAGCTTATGGTAGTGGCGAGCGCCACGTTGAGCGGCAACTCAATGTTTTGGTCGTCTGCCGCTGGCAAGACAGTCGACTGCAGAATAAACAGAACGCCGAAATCGATGACAAAACCCAGTAAACCGATGAATGCGAATTTGATGAATCGCTCGACTTCTTTTGCCCGTCTGCCACCGACCCGGCTTGCTAGGGCAATGATGAAACGATCAATAGGTGTTGATAGCCCTCGGTAACCTTCGCCTTTAGATGAGACATCCGGCGTAATCGCTTGAGACATAGTTAATCCAACACCAGCCTGTGATTGAGTTGACAATACAAGATCGCAAGTATACCTAATAATACACCAATATGCAGAAAGAGGTTGTTTACGAAGAGGTTATCAAAAATGCTATGGACCGCCAGGTACGTCCAACTGCCAAGCAGACCGATCGCTGTTGCTCGAGCGAACAAATCCGGGTGGGTGCGCGCGCGCCAGGTGACAAGAAAGATCACGAGCCAGAAAGCCAGATACGCGAGCAATCCGACTATGCCGGTTTCGGCAAGCGTATTCAGATAAAAGTTATGCGCATGCCCTAATGGCTCTTTCCAATTGATAAGTCGATACTGGTCATAGACGATTTCGTAGTTTCCCAGCCCGACCCCCAGAATTGGGTTGGATTGCGCCATATTGAGGGCCGCCTGCCAATGGGCAATTCTTTCAACCACCGCGTAGTTTATCGGGCTGACATCAACACCACGAACATCTTCCATCGTGAGAAAATCGTCAGAGGAAGCCGTCAACCGGTTGACAAGGGATCGCGGTAACAATCCTCCCAACCACAACCCCGCAATCAGAAGCGCTAGACCAAGCGCGGCGGCGAACCCGGTTGTCAGGCGTTTGGGCAGTGCGAAGAGCATAACTGCCACTGAAACTGCTGTGCCGAGCCAGGCGCCGCGACTCCAGGATGTGAGCAGTGCGGCTGAAATCAAGGCTGCTGACAGCCCGAAGCAGATAAGAAGCTGCAGGGTGTTCCAGCGAAGCCGCTGTTTTTTTCGGTATTCGGACAGGATCGACGCAAGCTGAACATAGGCGCCCATTAAAGCGAGCGGGAGCATAAGCCCCATGAATCCGGCAAAGGGATTCGGCTGTCCAAACGTGCCAAAGGCGCGGAAAAACCGACCCAAAATCGCAAGATGGTCTGCGCCGCTTCCACCAAAGAATATGTACAACCCGACAAGCGCATTTGCTGTAGCGGCGACGAGCAGCGCGAATACCATCCAAGGCCAGCAGCTATGTTCCGAGATCGTTATTTGCCATACGAAAATCGCCATCAAAATCCATTTGAGCCACTCGCGCAGCCAGGCAGACTGCGAGGCGCTTGTCCAAGACCCGAGCGCGAAAACTGCACAAAGGCACAAGCTTGCAGATAATACGATGTTGCGATGCAACGTAACTACGGGTTGGCGAAGCGCGATTCGATGCGCCAACCAAACTCCAATATAAAGGACGAAAAGGATCTGACCGATATCGAACGGGAGATCAATACCGGATTCTGTCGCAATCAGCGCACGCAAGGGCGCAAGAACGAGCAAAACGACAAGCATTGCCGGGGGAGAGGCGAGCGCTGCGATCAAACATAAGCCTGTTAGGGTAAGACCAAGGAATTCGGGCGTCGCAACTAACAGATTCACAATCGCGACGGTGAGCGCGATGACAAGCCAGAAGATTCGACCACGCAAAAGATTCTGGAACCCATGCATCTCAAGTGGCGGCGGCGATAACATGACGAAAATATGCGATTGTGCGCGCGAGGCCATCTTCCAGCGCCACTTGCGGCCGCCAATCGAGCAGATTATGCGCGCGGCTCGCGTCCGGTTTGCGCGTCTGCGGGTCGCCGTCTATACGAAGACCGTCGTCAAAGACAATGCCGGCGGGATTGTCCGATACGCGGTTGACTACGTTGGCAAAATCAAGAATGCTCACTTCGCGAGTAGTACCGATATTGACCGGCTCGACGAAATCGCTATCAAGCAAACGCACAACGCCCTCCACCAGGTCGTCAATGTATTGAAAGCAGCGCGTTTGACTGCCGTCGCCATAGACCGTCAGCGCCTCGCCACGGATTGCCTGGCCAACAAAATTCGGGACGACCCGCCCATCGTCAAGGCGCATTCGCGGCCCGTAGGTGTTGAATATGCGTACGATGCGGGTGTCCATATCGTGTTGGCGATGATAAGCCATGACTAACGCTTCCGCATAACGCTTTGCTTCGTCGTATACGCCGCGCGGACCAACTGGGTCAACATTGCCAGCATAGTCCTCACTCTGTGGATGTACCTGCGGATCGCCGTAGACCTCGGATGTAGACGCAAGCAAAAAGCGCGCGCGCTTCGCCCGTGCCAAACCCAGCGCGTTGTGCGTACCGAGCGCGCCGACTTTCAAGGTCTGTATCGGATACTTGAGATAGTCAATCGGGCTAGCAGGAGAGGCAAAATGCAAAACGGCGTCGATCTGACCGGGAAGGTGGATGAAGTTGCTGACATCGTGATACACAAATTCGAAATGACGATTGCCAGCCAGGTGCGAGATGTTGTCTTGAGTGCCTGTGATGAGATTGTCAACGGCCACTACATGATGACCATCGCCCAAGAAGCGATCGCACAAATGCGATCCTATGAACCCGGCGCCACCTGTGATCAGTACACGCAAGTCTTGGTATCCTCGATTTGATTGGCTTGGCAAAGTGTACCACAGCCGCTCGACGTCAGCGAATTTGGGCTACCGCGCTCACACAAAATAACAAGCCTTCTCGTCGCATGAGCGACGCGGTTTACTGAATAAGAGATGAAAAGACTAACGCTTGGCATGACTTCGCTCGTGACCGGAATCGGATTCTATAGCTGGCGCCAGTTCACGTAGACGGGCGGTTGCAGCCACCTGGAACATGAATATAAATGCCAAGTCGATGACAAAGACGCTGTTGTCAATTAAGCCATGACCTAATAGCGCTGCCATGCTTCCCATCAGACCCAGCATGATCGCGAAACCGTCTCTGTCTGTGTTTCTCAACTTGCTCAGGGTGACAAGAGCATATCGCCAAAATGCAAACTGTAAGAGCAGAAAGATGATCGGCCCGGCGATACCTAGACGCGTCCAAAAATCCAGCAAAAAATTGTGCGGGTGCGACAGATTCAGATCCCAGATCGCGTCCGGCCGAACATATTCTCCACTGTAATAGTAAAGGAACTGATCCAATCCGATACCGAAAATAGGATGATCACGAATGATTTCAATGGCGCTTTCCCATAGCCTAAGACGAAGAAAACTGGTGCCGCTTGTGAAATCAAGTACGTTGGCAAAACGCGCCGAAACTTGCGTCAAAATGGCCAATCCAGCCGCTAGCGCAGCCCCGATGCCCAAGATCGGGATGAATGCTTTTCGTTGAGCGTGACCGATCAGCACTACCGCCATTCCCATGGGGATTCCGAGAAGTATCGCGCCCACACTCTGCGTCAGGACTGCAGTTATGGCCATGACGACCAGCGCTACTACCCAGGTTAAACGCATGCGCGCGCTATGCCCGACTAATAGCAGCGCCAGCGCGAAGGGTATCGACCGGCCAAGCAAAAGGCCAACGTTGTTGGGAGAACCATACACTGAAATGAGACGACGCGCGCCCTCTTCCGCGACTATAACATCGTTTGCCGAAAAGTATCTAAACATGCCGATGACACAGACCAATACGGAAGCAAGGACAAGCGCGATGACGCAGTGCAACACAGTTCGCTTGGGTGGACGTAGGGCTCTGAATATCACATAGAAGAGCAATGGCTCCAGAACGAGCGTGCGCAGTTCTGTCGTCGCCATATCGGTATGGCGCGCCCAGCTTAGCGATAGAATGGCGACAACTGCGATCCCGGCCACTGCAATGTCAATAAACTTGATGTGCGAAAGTAGCGACTTAAGTTTTAGCGGATAGTGGCTGTTTGCCATTTGATACTGCTCGCCTAGCCGGACGACTAATCTAAAGAAAGCTGCGATTGACGTGATCAATATCAGGATTTCCACCATCGGAAAGGCAAACCGGTATAATTCGACTGGTGTTAGAAAAAAGGGCGCCCAGAACAAGGTCAAGATCAAGCCCGTTTCCAGGCGATGGAAGATCAATACGAATAGAACCAGACCTGAAACTATTGTCAAGAAAAACGAAGGTGATAAGTAAAGGACGCCGCCAGTTGCCAGAGCGATCAAGATATTGATCTCGTCGCGGACGAACAGGGCAGGTCTGTGACTTGTCCATGTCCACATCATGGCAAAAAG
This sequence comes from Chloroflexota bacterium, assembly GCA_026708115.1. Taxonomy (GTDB): domain Bacteria; phylum Chloroflexota; class Anaerolineae; order Aggregatilineales; family Phototrophicaceae; genus UBA6055. The sequence continues at coordinate 51,530 of JAPOVL010000015.1, read as the reverse complement.
CAGTACCAAGGACGCGACGCTGCTGATCGCCAGGTGCGCCGTCGCGGACAGACCGGCAAAGACCAGTCCGATAGGAGGGATCCATCGGCGCCATGGCGAGGTCGCAAAGGTCAACAATACAATGGACAGCGACAAGAGCGTCGCGATAGCGCCGAGCGCAATCTGCCGGTCGAAGGCGAATGATAGATTGCCTGAACTTACGGCGTATCCGGCGACCGCCCAACGATCCCATCCGCGATCTGCCACAGCGCGCAGGGTATGTGTACCAAGGGGCAAGTCGCGTGCGATGGGAACCAGATTCTGTTCCGGGCCATGTGAGTTGCTTCGGAGAAAGATATAGCTGTTTCCGTCGGAGTCATGGGTCGTCGCGTCTGTTGGGCTGCCGTCGACAGTCGGATACAGGAAGGCTACATAATCATCCTCCCGCAAGAGCATAGCGAGATCTGTACCGTAGAAGTCGAATTCGAGTTGACTGTCGCTCGTCTCCAACCAGCCGATGTCCGCTCCTAACTCGCTGAATTGCCAGACGCCACTGTAACGAGCATGCTCTGTGCGCGCATGGAATAGGCCGTTCTGCGCCACCGCGGGAAAATCATAGCTTTGCACGGCTGTCAACAATTCCGAGGGCTGATCGTCCGGTCCAATCAGCGCGAATCCCCACTGGGCGCTGCTGCTTTCTACATTGGGCTGCCAATGGTGCAATAACATCGCGCCTAGCCAGGGAAACTCGCGGTGCGCGCGGTCGAATGCTTGAAGCGTATATCTGATTTGCTCGTTGGGCGTGGCGCTTCCCCAGATGGATGCGTCGCCCGCCCATTTGCCGGGTAATGCATTCCAGCCCCAGTGGCTCGCCCAAAGCGGCGTACGTCCATCATTGTGCGCCAGCATCACTTCGCGTAAGGCAACAATCCGGGAAAAGTTCAGGATGCTTTCATCAACGCGGCGATCCAAAGGAGAGGTTGAGAATCCGTACGGCTTACCAGCCACGATGTCCATCAGATCCGCTGCGCCAAGTTGATACATCGCGTCCAGATAAAGCAGGTCGCTCATGTTCTGACCGCCTGTCTCGGTGGTCGGGGCCAAGGCCGCGGCGATAATCTTTGCGCTTGGGTCCTCGGCGCGGATCGCCTGGCCGCCGGCGCTGAGCAAAGCGACATAGTCCGCTGGTCTGGGTTGCAGCGAGCCCCAGGCGTCGTCGAGGTTTGGCTCATCCCAAATCTGATAATAATCCACTGCATCGCCGTAGCGCCGCGCGAAGCGGCCGGCGAAACGCGCGAAATCATCGAGCGACTGCGGCGGCGCCGTCTTCGTCACTTCTCTTCCCGGTGGCGATACGCGCGCCCATTGAGGCGAATGCATGAGCACGACAACAGGTTCCAAACGCGGGTACTCGCGAAGAACATTAAAGATCTCGTCCCACTGTGCCCAATGGTACTGGCCCTTGCTAATCTCAATCTCATCCCAATAGACGAATTGTCGCAGCCATACGAAACCAGTTTCGCTGATGAGAGCAAGATTAGCATGCAGGCTGTCAAGCTCATACTGCCGCAAGTCAACATTTACGCCAGGTCGAGGCGTCAGGAAGGGGAGATTCTGATCCACCGTTGGATCGACATAGCCGCGAAGTTCGAAATTACGAAAGTGAAGGGTGCCCAAGGTGGCTATCAAGCTGCCCGAAAGCAGCAGCAAACTGATAAGCACCAGTATCAACTGTCGCATTATCGCGTCCAAACCGGATTGCTTGCGCCACCGTCAAAACTTATTTGGCGGCCTTCGCCTGATTCTATGTCGACCAACCAAATGTCCCCCAAATACACGATAGCGATGTGCCGCGAATCCGGACTCCAACTCATATCGGTGGCGGTCAGACCGAAGTCGCTTTTGCGGATGCCAGGTTGATCGGCGCCGGGAAAGATTACTTTCTGGTTGCTGCCGTCGCGATCCGCGACAACGAGGTCATACTCGCTGTAGATGCTATTGTACGGTTCGCGCGCCTGCAACCACGCCAGAAAGCCTTCAGAGCGTTCGGCGCCCGGCAAGTCAATGCTCGGCGAAAAACTCGAAGCCGCCCACATCCCGACAGCTCGTCTCATGGTCGCCTTAAATCCGCCATTCGCGCCAAGAATCGCGAGATCAAATACCGGACTGGTTGTGGCGGGTTCACTAGCCAGCGGACCTCCATGCGCTGTCGCGGAAATAAGGTCCCCGCCGGGGGACCAAGACACCTGTGAGAGCCAGACCCAAGATCCGGACGTGTTAAACTCTGGATACTCAAGCAAAGTTTTAACTTGTTTGCCTTCGATCTCAACTACTCCCACGCTGTCGGCCTTCACCCACGCGAGCCCGTCCCCGCGCGGTGACCAAGCAAAATCGGTACCCCACCATCCAAATGTGCCTCCTGGATCTTCCCCAATGATCTCCTGGATGGAAAGCGTACGACCCGTTTGACGGTCGATCTGCATCAGCCACAGGTTGTTAAGAGATTTCCAAGGCGCCCGCCCCTGGCCCCGTTCGCCGGTCGAATAGGCAATTGTATTGCTGGATCTCGGCCGCCATTCTGCAAAGAGAACGTCGGTTGGAGCCAACTTGATGGGCTCGTCGTCATCGAGGGATACCATCCAGAGTTCGTTAAAAAACTTTTCTGTTCTGCTGCTTGCCACAGTGTAAAGCAGAACCGATCCGTCGGGGCTGGCCGCAAATACCAACGAGTCCAGATTCTCGCTATTGCGCAAGGCCCGCTTGTTAACGGTGTTGTCACGAATGCTCCAGGCAGTCCCGTTGTTGATGTAGCTTAGCCTTCCTGCAAGCTCATATGGTTCGACCGAACGCGAAGGACCTACAAACACGATTTCGTCCTGTGGTTCGGTGAGGACAGTAGGTTGCCCCATGAGGCTCCGACCGGACTCAACATCGTCTTCAACAACGACGCGGTAGCAGGCTTCCTGCATACCGGTCCTCCCGGCCTGGCTCAATCTTTCTTGCCCGGGGGCGATACCCTCGTATGGAATCCGCTGACGCTGGAAGGGCAGGCTTTCGCGCTGGCAGACTTGCTCTTCCCGTACTCGGCGCACCGTTACAAGCATTCCGTCTGCGAGTTGCAGGCTTAGGGGATGACTGACTCGATCCAGTTCACCCAGAACAATTTTGGCGTTTGCCAGCAATTCTTCGACAGATACCCGAGAAGCGTAAGTAAAGGTCTGCGTTCTGCCATCGGCGAGCAAGGAAACGTTCACCGTTACTTCTTCGACTGGTGCTCGACACGCGACCAGGACAAGCAACATGAACGCCAGCGAGCAGGAGCGGATCAATTTTCTGGTCCTCTTGGAGTTCGTTGACAATTATCTATATATCCTAGTCGATTTTCGCTTGAGGACAAATAACCGTGGATGCAAGCCGCTGAGCGTTATTTTGGTTTCCGAAATCGTGCGCCAATCTGATTGCGCGATACAGTTTCGAAGCAAACTGACCTCATGCGTCAGTAGAATCATTACCGTGTCTAGCTTGGAAACCCGATAGGCTTCCTGCAGCAAAGCTGGATATAGCCGGAGATTGTCGGCATGCGAACCGATGTGTCCGCCAAAGGGCAAGTCAGCGTAGATACGATCGATAGCGCGCGAAGGCAGAGGTGTGTGACCCGCGTCAGCATGTAATAGAATAACTCGATGCTTGGTGTCGGATGCGCAAAGATTACGCTTGGCAGCGCTTAGCATTTTGGCGCTGTTATCGATCGCGATCAATTGATCCGAGGTTCTGCCAAGGGCATGTTCCACGAGAATAGTTCCGGAACCGCAGCACAAGTTGAGGACTCTATCCTGTGCGTCTCCTGATCGGATCTGGGTCATGGCGAAAGCGACTGTCGCGTTTAGTGCGCCAGGCACATTGACAACTCGCCATTCGCGTTTGGACAGCGGACGCGGTCCAAGGCGAACGAGAACTTCCCAAGCCGACCGATCAACTGGTCTTACCAGGCGCAGATAGAGTCCGCCTTTGTTTTCCTCCGCCAATTCAACATCGAGTGACCTTGCCAATTCTTCCTTCAAGCGCCTCATTACCTGCGAGTTCGCTCCCGCGGCGCCGATACCCAGTCTGGGATTTTTCAAAGTCCAGTCACGCATGGCAGCCCGCAAGATACCGATCAGTCGAGTGAGATGCTGATGACCTAACAATGCTTTTGGGCGCGGGATCTCGAACCGATGTACACTGTACGCTGCAATTGCTGATCGAAGAGTCAAGAGCAGTCGAGAGTCGCCAGCAAAGCGAAAGCGGAGAAATCCCGGTCTAAGGGTCTCTAAACTGCGAGCATCATAGGAATTGAGTTCGTCCATTGCGAACGCTTCCAAACCAGGAATGCATTCCAGTTCGTATACGTTAGAAAGACTTGCCCGCTTGCGCATCTGTGCTTGCTTCCCTGCTTTAACGTTTTGGAAATACCTGCAAATGCCTGGCGTCTCCGCTGAGCCTGCCCAGATTGACCTCACCAACTGGCCAGCGCAAGTATTATAGCGCGGTGCCAGAATGGCGGCGGAAGCGCGGCCCTATCATATTTCCAGGATACGGCTGGGAAGTGTATCATTTTCGGTTGAAATGCTTGCGTTCCTGCATCAAATCTCGCTAGCGCCATTTAGACAGGCAATTCCAGGCGCTTTGTCCTAAACCGCGACCAAATAGTCGCCACTCTGCCTCATAGCTATGCTACCATGCCAGCAAATCCACCCTCACAAGGACCATCATGCCAAAATATGCGCCCGGCCGCCCGAAGAACACGAAGAAAAGAACGCGCTCGCTGCCTTTGCCGAATATTCACCTTTGCCGGCAATGGCAAATCCCGCCCTCAATCAACCCGCAATCCCAATCACAGCGGGGGATAAAACCTTTGCCGAACCCGCCGATTCCTTTGCCGAACTCGCGGATTTCCGGCAAAAACTGCTGGAAAGCGGCGTCACTCTGGCAAACGATTTTCTGTACGCTGAAGGCTTGGCTGCGTCATTTTCTACTTCCACCGAAATCGATACACTACCTACGGCTGTGCGCTAGTGGATGGGCGGCATGTGTAGTAGAATAACGCGCTAGTCATCCGAAGAAACTCAAGCCGCGCAATCGTTCTGATGTACTGTCTGTGGAACTTATCAGCTGGGGTATCAATGAAGCTCGCTATACTCACTTTCTTGGTAGTCATTTCCACTGTCATCAGCGCCCAAGATAGCAGGTCTTCGGATTCAAGCGACGAAGCGGCCTCGGCCGCCGAAACTTCTGTGCCGGGCACGAATGATGCGGATGATAGCAGTGTTGTCGCGCTTGTGACTCCGCTTTTGCAGGATGATCTGCAACTGCTAGTGGGTAATGTGCAGCGACCAAATGCCATGGTCTGGTTTGAGGATCACCTCTACACCGTCTGCAACGGAGATTGGACGATTTACCAGATCGATGATCGGAGCGGCGATACCATCACCTACGTATTTGGTGTCAAGAATGGCCACAGCATGCTCATGGAGAGCACTGATGCGGGATTCGACCTGTGGGTTCCGGACCCCGAGAGTGAGACGCTGTGGAAAGTCAACCAAGACCGGCTTGCTCCGCAGAGCGTATTCGACCAACTCGCAGCGCCGTGGGGCATAGCTCGAATTGACGAAGGCTCACTTCTGGTGTCTGATACCAAGGAAAACGCCATCTTTCAAGTAAGCGAGGCGGGCGAAGCGATTACCATCGCCTCAGGATTGCGGTCGCCAACCGGCATCGCGATCGACGACGCCCGGATCTATTTCGCAAACGGCGGTAGCGCGCGTCGTGGGATAGAGTGGATGCAGGTAGAGGAAAACGGCGCGATCTCCGGGCCGAAACCATTGGTGAAGGGCTTGCAAAACACAACTAACGTCATCCTCGGCGATGACGGCCTACTGTATTTCGGTTACGCGCTGGGCACGCGCGCGGTTATCGGACGCGTTGATCCCGATTCTTGCCTGGAGGATGGTTGTAGCGGGGACGAGACAGAAATGGTTGTCTTCTCGGACATACCGGCGCCTGTATCGCTGGCGCTCTCGTCTGACCTGCGGCTATTCTTGCACAGCCGCTTCCGCCCGGAGGTCTATTGGGCGCAGTTGCCAACCTGACAATCGCGAAGGACGGTTTGTTTAAGTTGACTCTGTGCTGTCGATGGCAAACTTCAGATAGTAGTTGCTGACTTGCTTGGGCATGGACAGGGTCAAGAGCCAACCATTCTCGTCCGTAGACTGTTGGCGAATATATCCGCGCTCGTACAGTTTTGAATACTCGCTTCCAGCGTGGTAAGGAAGCAACACCTCAAGCGTTGTATCCCGCTCGGCCAAGACATCTCGCATAGTTGACAGCAAGTCGGTAATACCCTCGCCCTCTAGCGCGGACGCGGCGACGACGCTGCGGTAATTGTCGACGAGCGGCAACTGTGGAAGCGGACCCTCTAGCAGGTCAATCTTGTTCAATACCAGAATCCGGGGCATGCTGGCGGCATCAATTTCCGCCAATGTATCTTCCACCGCGTCGATATGTTGCAAGGCGTTTGGATGACTAACATCGACAATGTGCAAGAGCAGATCGGCTTCTACGACCTCTTCAAGAGTCGCGCGGAAGGCGGCAATCAGTGTGGTCGGCAGCTTCTGGATAAAGCCGACGGTATCGGTAAGCAGGACGTCCGAGTAATTGGGCAAAGAAATGCGCCTCGTTGTGGGATCAAGTGTCGCAAAAAGTTGATCGGCGGCGTAGACGTCAGAATCCGCCAGCGCATTCAGCAAGCTCGATTTTCCGGCGTTGGTATAGCCCACCAGCGCTGCCAATTGCATTCCGGAGCCCTGGCGCCGCGTTCGATGCAGCCTGCGGTGTGAGCGTACTTGTTCGAGCGCGGCCCTTAGCTTGGTAATCTTCCGGGTAATCTCGCGCCGATCAACTTCGAGCTGGGTTTCGCCTGGGCCGCGCAAACCGACACCTCCAGAGCCACCACGCGCGCCTCCGCCTCCAGCCTGTCTGGCAAGGTGCGTCCACTGCCGCGTCAAGCGCGGCAAACGATACTCATATTGCGCCAGTTCAACCTGCAGCGCCCCTTCGCTGGTGCGCGCGTGCTGCGCGAATATGTCCAGAATCAGTGCCGAGCGATCCAGTAGCCTGATCGTCTCGCCAAACTGTTTTTCCAGTTCGCGCTGGTGACGTGGGGAGAGTTCTTCGTCAAATACGATGACGTTAACGTCGAGCAAAGAAATCTCGTCTATGATTTGCTCAAGCTTCCCGGATCCTATGAAAGTCTTGGCATTGATCTTCCGCAGGCGCTGAAACGTTTGCCCGACGACCTCAAGACCCGCGGTTTCGGCGAGAAGCGCAAGCTCACTTAAGGAATCTGCTACTGAAAATGGTGCTGACACCTGCTGCACCTCGATTCCGACCAGATAGGCGCGTTCGGCATCTTCGTTTGCAATTAGCTCAGGCTTCGACATGTTGTTCCAACTCTCTCTGTTCGAGATTTGCTTGAATCACCTGATCATCCAAATCGGCAAGCGCGGCCAACATGGCGCTGCGCGCGCGTTCAGCGTAAGCTCGCCTGCGTTGCGCCTTGTTTTTGATCTTGACCATTAGCGACGGCAATATGCCCAGGTTTGCTTTCATGGGTTGGAATTCCGTTGGCGGGCAATGCGTCACGTAGTGACACAGAGCGCCCAACATCGTCTCCCGCGGCGGCACCCATTCACACAAGCCACTCAGTTGTCGCGACAGATTGAGCGCGGCAATGTAGCCAGTGGCGGTATTGCCAACATAACCTTCGACCCCGGTTATTTGACCGGCAAAATATAGATTTGAATTCTGACGAAACTGCATGGTTGCGCGCAGGAGCGCCGGCGCGTTCAAAAAAGTATTGCGGTGCATCTGACCCATGCGCATAAACTCGGCATTTTCCAACCCGGGAATGAGCCTGAGTATCGCTTTCTGCTGTTTCCAGCGGATGTTGGTTTGAAAGCCAACCAGATTGTAAAGGGTACCGGCGAGGTTGTCTTGCCGCAATTGAACAACCGCGTAGGGTCGACGGCCGGTGTGCGGATCAGTCAAACCGACCGGGCGCATTGGTCCAAAAGCCAGCGTATCGTCGCCACGCTTCGCGAGTTGCTCAATCGGAACGCAGCCCTCAAAAAAGTTCGCATCTTCGCGCTCGAAGTCGCGCAGTTCGATCGTCTCGGCGCCTTGCAAGGCGCGAACGAAGCGCAAATACTGATCTTTGTCCATTGGGCAGTTGATGTAGTCGCCGGCGGAATCGTCGCCCCTTCCGTAGCGATTGGCCGCGAAAGCGCGCGCCATATTGATGCTGCCGACATCTACAATCGGGGAGATGGCGTCGTAGAAGTACAAGTAGTCTTCGCCGGTGTAGCGCGCAATCTCCTTGGTCATCGCGGGCGACGTCAGCGGACCCGTCGCGACAATCGCGGGCGCGTCCCCGGGCAATACGGTTACTTCCTCACGAATCACCTTGATGTTGCGATGGCGATTCATGGTCACGGTGACGGCGTCGGCGAAGCGCTGCCGATCCACCGCCAATGCGCCGCCGGCCGGTACCGATGCGGCTTCGGCACAGCGCATGAGCAGCGAACCCAGCATTTTCATTTCCGCCTGCAAGATACCTGTCGCGCGATCCGGCAACTTGGATCCAAGGGAATTGCTGCAGACCAGTTCCGCCAATCGATCGCTCACGTGGGCGCCAGTCGATCGCTGGGGTCGCATTTCGTATAACAGGGTGCGGTGCCCACGCTCCGCCAATTGCCAGGCGGCTTCGCAACCGGCCAATCCGCCGCCTATCACTGTCACGGCTTGGTTCATTGTGGCTTCTGTCCTTTAGAGCCGACGGATGATAATGGAGGCGTTTTGCCCGCCCAGGCCAAAGCTGTTGGACATAACAGTATTGATGCCCGAGACTTCTCGCGCTTGATTCGGTACGTAGTCCAGGTCGCACTCGGGATCCGGACGGTCGTAGTTGATTGTCGGGTGCAAGAGCTCGCATTCTAGCGTCATCAGACAAGCGGACAATTCCAAGGAACCGCATCCGGCCATAGCATGCCCAATCATGCTTTTGGTCGAGCTCACGGGGATACCATAGGCGGATTCGCCAAAGACACGCTTGATCGCCTTCGTTTCGATCAAATCGTTGGCGGCTGTTGATGAACCATGGGCATTGATGTATTCGATCTCCTCCGGCGCTACCCGAGCGTCGTCCAAAGCCCATTGCATGGCGCGCTGAGCGCCGGCGCCCTCAGGGTTGGGCGCAGCAACATGATAGGCGTCGGACGAGGATGAATATCCCAAGACCTCGGCATATATCGGCGCGTCTCGCTGCCGGGCATGCTCCAGACTTTCGACAAGAAAGACGGCGCCGCCTTCTCCCAGCACAAAGCCGGAGCGATCGGCATCAAAAGGACGGCTGGCGGCCGCTGGATTATCGTTGTACTCCCGGGTCAGGGCGCGCGTGGCGCTGAAGCCGGCCAGAATATAATCAAACATAACGGCGTCGAGCGCGCCCGCAATCGCGACATCGCATCTGCCGAATTGAATCAGATCTGTCGCAGTGCCCACGGCTTGAACGCCTGTGGCGCAGGCAACCGACGGCGTTATCAAGGGGCCAACAGCGCCCATCATGCGGCTAACATAGTGAGAGGGCATATTGGGCAGCGCGTTGATAATGCTCAGCGGATTGGCGCGCTTGTAGTCCGAGTCGCGCCAGTCGCGGATGCCCGATTCGCCGATTTCATAGCTGCCGAGCGTTGTGCCGAGAACGGTCGCTACGCGGTTCCCAATCTCGGCAATGTCCGCGACCTGGAACCCGGCGTCTTCTACCGCTTGGGCAGCCGCTACGATGGCAAACTGCGACGCTCGACCCATCCGTCGCGCTTGCTTGGGGGGGATATACTTTGAGGAGTCGAAATTTAGAACTTCGGCGCCGATCTTAACGTTCAGGTGTTCTGTCTCAACGTTTTGCAGGTGGCGTACGCCGGATTGACCCTGCGCTATAGCTTCCCAAAACTCGTTTTTTGCCCCCAAGGGAGAAACGACGCCCAGTCCAGTAATAACGACCCGCCTGCGGTCATGTCGCGTCAATTGCATCTTGCGAGACTCCGATTAAGGGCGACTCCCGCGATATGCCACTGCGGATTGCGCCAATGACGTTTTCTTGCACAGCAGTGCGCGCTTGCCTGATTGCGTTTTTGATGCCGGTCGCAGAGTTCTGCCCATGTCCAATGATGACAACACCATTGACACCCAAAAGGGGCGCCCCGCCGATTTCGGAAGTATCCACCCGGCGCCGGATGCGGCTGAAGGCTGGCCGCGCCAGCGCGCCGCCCAGCATGGAAACCAAGTCGCCGCGAATCTCCTGGCGAATCAAAGTCGCGACATAATGCGTTGTCGCTTCAAACATTTTTAGCACGATGTTGCCGACAAAGCCGTCCATCACAATAACATCGGCGACGGAACTCATCAATTGGACCGGTTCGACATTGCCAACGAAGTTTAGTTTGCTGCGCGTCAAGATATCGGAAGCTTCGCGAATGAGCAGGTTGCCCTTGGTATCTTCAGCCCCGTTGGATAACAAAGCTATACGCGGCTGCGGATAACCGAGCACGCGCTGCGCGTAAATGCTGCCCATCACGGCAAACTGCGTAACCCACTCTGGTTTGACATCGGTATTGGCCCCGACATCAAGAAAAATCATCCGATGATCCATGATGGGAAACAAGGCCGATAGCACCGGTCTCTTGACACCCTGGATCCGCCGCAAGGACTTCAACGTTGCGATAGCGTGAACGGCGCCGGTATTGCCCATGGTAACAAAGGCATCAGCATCGCCTGTCTTGACAGCGTCAAGCGCAACATGAATCGAGGACCTTGCCTCGGCTTTGAGCACATCCGCCGGCTTCTCGTCCATGGCGATGTGCTTGGGCGCATGCAAGATCTCTACATTGCCAGCGCTGACATCATGCTTTTTTAGCTCGTCTTCGACTGTGGTCTTGTCGCCCACAAGGACAATCGTATCGCCAAACTCGTTCGCCGCCATAACGCCTCCGGCGACGTCCGCAATTGGACGAGTATCCGTACCCATCGCATCCACAGCAATGCGCATGTATCCAAGGCTTTCTTTGGGATCAGTCAAATTCAACAAATGCTAATAATAAGGCAGGATCGAGGCTCGCTCAAGATCAATTAAGGACAGAGGAGGGCAAATGAAGAACTATGCAGAGGATTGACATCGGGGGCGAAAACCATATACTAATCGCTACAGCTTGCCCTGATGGCGGAACTGGCAGACGCGCACGGTTGAGGGCCGTGTCCTTAACGGGGTGGAGGTTCGAGTCCTCTTCAGGGCATCCCGATTGGCTTGCCGCTGTTGGCAGGCTTTTTTGTTGCGCTCTATATGAAGCAGATGTAAACTGCCTTTGAAGAATCTGGCTCTTGACGAAGGACGCTTGCATGAGTGAATCCACTGATGCGTTGTTGCGCCGCGCTCACGAGTTGATCGAGAACGATCAGCATGAGCAAGCGCAAGAGGTGTTGGCGCCGTTGCTAGAGACTGAGAGTAGTAATCCGGCGCTCTGGTGGGTGTATGCTCATGCCGTCACTGACAGCGAGATTGGCGTTGCCGCGCTTGATCGTGTCTTGGATCTCGATCCAACGTATCCGGGCGCGCGTGAACTCAAAGCGGAGGTTCTTTCGGCTCAAGACCTGCTGGCGAGCGACCTGGATGCAGATCTTGAGGTGGCCAGCGCACCGTCATCGCTGGTGGACGAAGACGATATTGATGACTGGGAATCGATACGACCCGCAGTGGACGACGCTTCTGCGAATCCGCGAACGGGGCGCGGCTTCGTGCTGATTATCGCGGCGCTACTGATATTGGCGTCTGGCGCGGTGCTCGTGCTATCGGGAGCGATCGATATTGATGACATCCTGTCATTGTTTGGCCAACCGACTACAGAACCAATCATTGTCGTAGCAGCGCCCACAGCGGAAGCAACCGCTACTGAGTTGCCCCCGCAGCCCGAAGCGACTGACACGCCCGCGGTTGCGCCGTCCGCGATCCCGCAAACCGCCGCCGGCGAGACCGCGTCTGAAGTGACAGCAGAGCCTTCAACCGAAACGGAAGCGGAGACGGATGCCACCGCATCGCCCACGCCGTCCGCCACCTCGCTGCCTGCCACCGCGGAGCCCACCATGATCGTCACCGCAGCGCCCACGCTGTCCGCTACCGATCTGGCCACGGTTGTTGATTTCGTCGGCGAAGAGATCAGTGATATTCCTATCGATGCCGAACGCAGTTCCTCCAGAGTGACTCAACTCGGCATGACCCTTGATATTTTCACTTGTGCCGAGCCGGGTCCGGAATTTAATGCTCGTCTCCAAGCGGTCATGAATGCGGCAGCGCGCGTGTCCGACCGTCTCCCGGCACAAGTCCAGGCTTTTGCCGTGAGCTTGCTGAATTGCGCAGACGAAAACGCCAGCGTGCGGACTATTGGCGTGGCGCGTAGCGTTCTCGACGATTTCGCCGCGGAAGCGATCGACGACAAGGCTTTCCAGAGAGCTTGGCACAACTTGGCATAGCCGTATTGCGCACATACACGGTGTTGGCAATGCCTTGCATCGCGGTTATCCTATCGTCCGCGAATGATTACAATTTCCCGCAGGCAGCCATCATCGCTCTGTACGACTGAATCGGCAGATTCTATGGTCTATCGCTATACCTGTCCTTCAAATGACCACGAGATGCATCATGACCGACGGACGAAAGATCATCAGCAAGAATCGCAAGGCACATCGGGACTATTTGATCAGAGACCGCTATGATGCGGGTGTAGTGCTGCTGGGTTCGGAAATAAAATCGATTCGCGCGCATCGCATCAACATTGGCGACGGATACGTGCAAGAGAGAGACCGCGAACTCTGGCTGATGAATACGCATATAGCGCCTTATGAGCAGGCGCGACTATTCGGCCATACCGATCCGCGGAGACCACGCAAACTGCTGCTGCACCGACGCGAGATCAACCGGATCATCACGCGCATTCGGGAGAACGGCATGACCGCCATACCGCTGCAAGTCTACCTGGAGCGTGGGCGGGCGAAAGTGGAGATCGGCATTGCAAAAGGCAAGAAGCAGTATGACAAGCGCGCCGACTTGGCAAAGCGCGACGCGAATCGTCAAATCGCAAGGGCGCTAAAGGAGCGCTAGTCGACCGACGACAGCAGGCGGCGGTTGAACGGCGTCTTGGGGGATGTTAGAATCGCCGCACTTGAATGAGCTTTCTAGAGACTATACAAGGCTATGGTAAATTCGAACAACAAGAAGCCGCGCGTACTGTCCGGGATTCAGCCATCTGGCAACTTGACCATCGGCAACTACCTCGGCGCGCTGAAGCAATGGGTAGAAGTGCAGCATGATTACGACTGCTTCTACTGCGTGGTTGATCTTCACGCCATTACCGCGGCCCAGGATCCCGTGGAGTTGCGGCAAAAAACCCGCGAGAGCGCCGCGATCTATATCGCGGCGGGGATTGACCCGGAGATTTCGACCATCTTCGTGCAGTCGCACATTCCCGCGCATTCCGAATTGGCATGGATGTTGACCTGCATGGCGCCGCTGGGTTGGCTGCAGCGCATGACGCAGTTCAAGGACAAGGCGGGAAAGCAGAGTCAGGAGTCGATTGGCGCCGGACTGCTCAATTATCCCTCGCTGATGGCGGCAGATATCTTGCTGTATCACGCGGATCTGGTTCCGGTTGGCGATGATCAAAACCAGCACCTGGAATTCACGCGCGATCTAGCGCAGCGCTTTAACCATCTCTATGGCGAGACCTTTACCTTGCCCTCGGTGATGAATCCGCAAGCTGGCGCCCGCATCATGGGACTTGATAACCCGACAGCCAAAATGTCCAAGAGCGAAGCCTCGGAAAACCACGCCGTCTTTCTGCTTGATGACTTGTCGCGTGCCCGCAAGAAGATCATGCGCGCGGTGACCGATTCCTATCGCGACATACGCTTCAGCGACGAACCGGAACGCGCCGGCGTCAATAATTTGCTGACCATTTATCAAGCGATCAGCGACGAATCGCGCGAAGCAATTGAATATAGCTTTGCTGACAAGGGATATGGCGACTTGAAGAAGGCTGTCGCAGAGGCTGTTGTTTCGACCCTCGAACCATTGCAGGCGCGCTACAACGAACTCATGAACGAGGCCGGGTACCTGGATTCTGTGCTTAAACTAGGTCGAGAGAAAGCCAGCACCGTCGCCGACCAGACACTGAAGCTGGCGCAGGACCGTATGGGTTTCCTGGCGCCGTCTTGACCAAGACCGCAGGCTGATCTAGAATGGTTGCTCAAGCCCCATTCGTCTAGTGGCCTAGGACGTGGCCCTCTCAAGGCCAAAACAGGAGTTCGAGTCTCCTATGGGGCATTGCTGTTGTATACTTCCGCCGTTTTGACCTGCGGCTCTCCATCCACGACAGTGAAGCGCCGGTTAGCCTGATGAAGCGCAAGAGCCCGTGGCTGCTTACTGCATTTACCAATACGCGATACATTCTTGGCGTCAGGTGTTAACCTGGCTTTGGCCGCGACGTATGATGGCGGAAAATCTCTTGGGCGAGTTAACCCGATAGAAACAGATGTATAAAGAGTTAAATTTGTGTGTCTGTACTTATCCACCAGTCCGATACATGATCACAAATGCCTAAGTGTCCCGGACCGACAGCCCGGCCAGCGAGCATGACCTCCAGCTACTTGATCCCGGCCGAACGGGTTCAAACCGAGATCGTCATCAAGAAGTCGCGTTTCGTCTCAACTGCAGGACTCGCGGCTTCTGTGAAAGAAGCCCGTGACTTCAACGCCGGCGTGCGCGCGGAAACGCCGGATGCGAATCATCACGTTTATGCTTTTCGCGTCGGCTTCGGGAATACAGTGACGGAGGGCATGAGCGACGATGGCGAGCCGACGGGCACCTCCGGCCCGCCTACGCTGGCAGTGGTACGCGGTTCGGGCATCGGAGACATCGCCTTGGTGACAGCGCGCTACTTTGGCGGTACCAAGCTTGGGACTGGCGGATTGGTCCGTGCCTATACCGAGTCCGCGCAAGTAGCGTTGTCCATGTTAAAAACCGAGCTCAAGGTCGAGAAGCGAGTGCTGGGCCTAGAGATGCCCTACTCGCTTTACAATATTGTCAAACAGCTAGTTGCCACGTACCGCGGAGAGATCCAGGAGGAAGAATTTGCGGCTCAGGTTTTAATCATCGCGAGGTTCGCCGCCGCTGATGTGGCGGACTTTACTGAGAATCTGCGAGAACGCACATCGGCCCAGGTTTCCGTCGTTCAGTTATCCTAGCTCTTGGCTCGACATGTTCGCAGCAATGAATCGCCGCAATTGTATCAGTGCGCCATGTGACGGCGCGATGCTTTCCGCCCGTTCTACAAACTGTTTCGCATCGTCTAACTGACCATTCTCGATCAGATAGCTGGCAGTCTGCGCCAACAAGGATACATCGTTCGGGAATTCGGCGATTCCGGCGTTGAGCGTCAAGATGGCTTCGTCGCGCATCACAAGTGTCCACTGGATCTGCGCCATACCCAAGACGATCCGAGGATGATTTCCGGCTCGATTCTTTGCTTCGCTTAGCACCTCAATGGCGCTGTCCTTATCTTGCCAACTCAAATAGCAGCGCGATAATGTGACATAAAGATCTATCATTCGCGGTGCGATTTCAATGGCTTCTTCCAGCAGTTCCGCATCGCTTTCGCGAATGGACCGCTTCGCGTTTAGCAATACTTTGATCTCGGCGAAACTCCCCTCAAAACCCGGTCGATCGGCGGAAAGTTCTAGCCTCTGCAATTCCAGTTCCAATTCGTCATCAATAGTTTCTGTGACGCGCCTGCATTCTTGCAGTTGTTCCTTGGCCATTTGGGGGTTGCCGTCGACGATGGCTAGCTGCGCCAAATTAGCATATAGGTATGGGTTCCTAACGGGCTCGACAATCGCGTTCTGCAAAATCTGATATGCGGGCGTCAATGATTCGGTATCAGCCAACCTTTCGATGATTTCGCCTACGTATGTAGAATTATCATCACGTTTGACCAATTGCTCGAAGTAGTCCCATAACTCAAGGTCTTCAACATCAACCATGTACATCAGCGCCAGTTGCAATGCCTGTAGATGGTCTGGTTGCGTTTCCAGCAATGTCTTTAATGCGCCAACTATTTCGCAAGGAATCTGGTCGCTTTCGTCGATCTCGTCGGGGTCAACAAACAGCACATCTTCGATCAACCAGTTGTTCGCCTCGGACATAATCAAGAGTTCGGCATACTTCCAGTACAGCGCCGGATGCTGAACGCCGGTTTCCAGCGCGCGCTGGCAAACGTCGATCGCCTCCCATGCGCGCCCGGCGTCGAGGGTAACCTCGATCAACGTGTGCCATACACTTGGCTCCGCACTGTTTGCCGCTAGCTCCTCAAGCGTCGTCAGCGCGGGATCGACATGGCCCAGTCTGCTTAAGCCCAGCGCTGCTAGCGCCCGGCCTTGTGCGGCCGTGCCTTCGTCCCCAAAGGCACGATCGATAAGCGGGACGATCACCTCTCCCAGCTCCTCCAGCCCCAGTTGCATTATTTGTTGGCAGGTCATACCCAGGCACCAAAGAGTGAAATCGGTTCCAATTTCGCGGCAGATGCCGGCGAGGGACAGAAATTGTGACTCGATTTCATCGGCTGGCCACTCGACGCCCCAGTGGCTCAGATAAAGGTCCAGATTCCAAGCGAACAGGTCTTCGAGCATGCTTTGAAGAGCAGCGGATTTCTGTTCGACCTTGGGATAATCAATCACTAGATGAAGCGGCTCTTGGTCAAACAGATTCGACACAATTTCCGCAGCAACTGTCGGCAAAGCCTCTATGAGTTCCGGAACACTCTGATAATTGAATGTAAGAACAGAGTCTGCTTCCGCATTGACCATGCTCGCGTCGGCGTGGAGTTGCAGTTGCGCTGCCGTCTCGTGAAAAGTCGCGGATCCATACAGCACCAAATTGTCGTCAAGCCCATCCAGTTCCCAGTCAGCCGGTGAGAACTGGTAATCGTCGCTAGTGATGTCGTTATCTTCTTCGTCCGCTTCGATCTTAACAAAACAACGATAAACCTTGACTCCCGGCCACTGCTCCAGCAAGTAGCAGAGGCAGGATGCGATGCCCATCGCGAGGTCGGGCATCGTGTCGCTGATAATCGGATAGACAGCGATGCGAAAGGGCTCTTCTGTATTGATTGTGTCGGACAAGATGGCAGTGCTGCCAAAGATCGAGGACCCCGAAGGACCGGGGGCAGCGCGCCTGCCGATTGATTTCATTCTCTCCGCTGCGTTTAACATATGTTATGCCCAAAGAAATACACCCCACCTGATGATGGGGTGCATTCTATACTTACTTGTATGTCTCAGCCAGAAGCGCCTAGTACTGGACGACAGATACCCGGCTGAAGTCGCCGCGGAACACCACGTAATCGTTGTTGAGCCAGCCCTGACCAAAACTGCCTTCGACCAAGTACCAATGCCGACCACGAGAAAGCCCCAATACTGCCAATTGTGATCCGCCGGGAACGCTGGTGATTATATCAAAGTTAGCGCCCGGACCAGTCCGTATGTTTAGCCGGTGCGTGTTCACCACAGCGCGCGGGGTCGGTCCCGACAGCGCGGGCGATGGCGGGTCGAGCAAGGTACGGGAACGCAAACTTGCGAAATTGCCGCGGGTCACCGTGTAATACGAATTGACCCACCCGGGGCCTGCCGGGGAGTTCACTTCGTACCACAAATTGTCGCTGCCAATCGAGATGACCGGCAGTTTGGTACCTCCAGCCACAGTCGTAATAATGCCGTGGCCAACGCCCGGACCGCTTCTGACATTCAGGTAACCGGTATTCACAACCAAATGCGGTGTGCTGCGATCGATCGTCGGCGCGTCAGTTGGCTTGCTAACTCTTGGAATGCCAGAGAATGCGCCGCGAGGGATCGTATAGTGAGAATTGACCCAGCCGCTCCCCAGGGGGCTGTT
This sequence comes from Chloroflexota bacterium, assembly GCA_026708115.1. Classification (GTDB taxonomy): domain Bacteria; phylum Chloroflexota; class Anaerolineae; order Aggregatilineales; family Phototrophicaceae; genus UBA6055. The sequence goes on along the minus strand of JAPOVL010000015.1, from coordinate 33,466 downwards.
CACTTGATACCACAACCCGCCGCTATCAATTGCGATAACCGGCAGCTTGGTACCCCCGGGCACGTTGCCGATAGCCTGGTGACCTACGCCGGGACCGGTTCTTACATTTAGGTAGCCGGTATTAACGACCAAATGCGCTTGGCCCGGCGCGATCGCGGGTCCACCGGCCGTACTTGAATTGAGGATTGGGACGCCGGAGAAATTGCCCCGGTCAACCGCATAATGCGAATTGACCCAGCCGGTTCCTGCCGGGCTAGATACCTGGAACCAGAGTCTCCCGCTGTCAATACCCGTCACAGGCAACTCTGTGCCCCCTGGAACCGAAGTAATGATGTGATGGCCGACACCTGGACCGCTACGAACATTAAGGCGGTGCGTGTTGACCACCAAATGTGGTGATTGCGCAAAGCCCGTTATCGGAAATGTCGCTAGCAAAAGCAAAACGACCAACAAAACCAAACCTAAGCGACAACTATAGCAGGATTTCATACCCCTCCCCCCATATACAATAAATTGTCTCAGTTGGACAAGATCGGCGAAATATTTCAGCGTGTTTAGCGATTTCAGTATATGTTCAGGGTTAATTTCGCGCAAACGAATAAACACTGAATTAAGAGGCAATTCCTCATGCTCCTTTGCATTGGCGTTGGGAGTATCGAAAATATGGATATAGAATACTTGCCGGACTCACCAGTTCGCGGTGGCCGAGTGTTTTGAGGGAGCAGTCCGCCGAGATTGGCGTAAAAACAGAACTATATCCATCAAGATAGACCCACGCGAAATTGACAGCTTGCTTGACCTATGTTAAACTGACGGCTGATCTGGTACAGGGAGAGGAAAGACTATGGCGCTCGCTCAGCAGACGCAGACAACAGTTCAAGTGGACAGTTCCGTATTGACGGTAACGCCTGCGGCCGTCACCATCATAAAGGATTTGCTGGCACAGCGCGAGATTCCCGAGCACGCGTTGCGCGTTTTTGTAACAGGGGGCGGTTGCTCGGGCATGCAATACGGCATGGCGTTTCAGGAGTCTGCTGACGCTGGTGACACGATGGTATCAGTCGGTGGTGTACGCCTGCTGGTAGATCCAACCAGTATGATGTATCTGCGTGGCGCGACGATCGATTACGTAGATACCCTGATCGGCGGAGGATTTCGCATCGACAATCCTAACGCCGTTTCCAGTTGCGGCTGCGGACACTCTTTCAAGTCCTCTGATGAGCAAAGTGGCGCAGCCACCGAAGGTTGCGGTACCTGCAGCAGCTATTAGAATAGCCATTGATTTCGCGATACTCTGCCGAACTTGCCCCCCATTCGGCGGCTATATGTTCGATTGCCTGCAATTGAGATTCACTGACGGATCAGGTTGATTAGCAGGCCGACAAGACCGAATCCAGCGAGCATCAGGATCGGAAACAGAGGCGGGAATTCTGAGCGGCGGTCGGGGTCTGTGCGGATTTCGTCGAGAGTCGGCCGGACAACGCTGCCGGTGGGAATGATAGCGGGCAAATCTGGAGGGCGCGTAAAGGTTGGTAAAGGAGACGCCATTCTCTCGGCCTCTGAACGTCCTGCCGCTCCATCTTCCGTGGAGATAACTAAAATGCGCGAATCGCTGTCTGATTCCGCGGCTGCCCCACTGCCCTCCCCTTCAAGGCTGTTGTCATCATCTGGAATGACGCTGATATCCGCAAAATTATCCACGACTTGAACGTTGTCTCGATCACCTGTTACCTCTACCAGTTCTCCGTAGACCCACGCTCTGCCGTTTGGAGAGGGCTCGTAGCGCAATTCGTACCACTGAAAATAACGACGCAGAGCCGGATAGAGGGTGCCGAAGGAAATCGTCCCCAGAACTTCGCTCCCCAGATCGGGAGCGGCACGCACGTTGATGTTGCCGGCGGTCACGGGCGCCTGGAGGAAGGTCGGCCCCGGCAACGTCGCTGTCGGAATGCTAGTAACTGTTGGAGGGAACGGCTGGACACCTGGCGGTGTTGCAGTCACGAGTCTGACGGTAATGGGCGTGGCGGTTCGCTGTGCCTGCGCGCTAAGGACAACCTTCGGCGCCGCTAGGATCCAGATCAGCGCTGTCGAGCTCAGGAAGCAAAGCAATGCATACATGTTGAACATTCAGGTCCTTAGCTCGTTACCATGATATTTGATTGACGCTTGTGGCTCTGCCCTGCTCGGCAATCACACTGCGATTATCCGTCGTGTTAAGCAAAAAACCCTGATATGCTTGATTTCTCAATCCGACCACTTGCCAATCACTCATCGTAAAAGGCGGTACGGTCAGCGAAGATGGGCAATTGACGCAGTCGGCGGGGATCCATTCTCCATTGTAGCGGCGGGCAATATGCAGATGAGTGGCTGTTGAATAGCCGCCTTCGCACGAGGGGTAACCCAGGACATCGCCCGCTTCTACAATCTGCCCTTGTTCCAATGACTCGGCATGAGAGGTATGCAAATACAAGATTGTCCAGCCACTTCCCTCGTTGCCATCCAGATCGAGATCCAGAATTACCGCACCTTCAGACAGCCTGGCAATTTTGCCGCGGACGACCGCAGTAACCGGAAAAGTGCTCGTATAGCAATAGTGTACTGGACCCGACTCTGCAGGCGGAGCGAAATCGACCGAAGCCCAAGCGCTGCCATTACCCCAGCCGCCATGATAGCCGCCCGTGAATCGCCAAACCTCGCCCGGTCGAAACGGCAGGCTGAGCTTGGGCTGCATCAACGCGCTGGTATCGTCCTCTTCGTAATCTGCAAAAGGATCTCCAAACAGGGAGCGATATACGAGATAGAAGCCGCCGTCGCCAACATCGCGCGTCCAACTCGCTCCCGAAGTCATTCTGGCGAGAACATGCTGAATCGCGGCAGTGCCGGGGTTTAGATCATGGTGATAAAGCAGGCGACTGCCGTCGGCGAAATCAACAATCGCGTCCCCGCGATACTTTTTGCCGTAGTATCCATAATTGAGCTGGTCAGCTAGCCAGGTCAACTGGGCATAAAGCCCGGGCCGGTCAATGCCGCCTGATGCTTGTGGCGAAAATAAAGGATAAAGCAACTGCTCGCCCCCGACATCAAGATTTGATAGCAGCCCGGCCCGGTATTCCAGGAAGGCCAGCAAGACACGCGGGTCAACACTGAAATCCAAGGAAACTCGTTGCACGGTTTCGCTAGCCGTCAAGGCGATATTGGCCGTGCTGCCGTCCGCGTGACGCGACACAGCGCTGCCACCCATTTTGCGCAATATGCCGGGTTGCGCATTAACAAAAGCCTGGATATCAAAGGAATGAGCCCCATAGGAACGAACTAACCTCGAATCCGGCAGAATATGAAACGATGGCCCATTTGCGTCGGGCGGCGGTGGCAGCTTGATGATTTGTCCAACCCTCAGCAAGTCGGGGTTCTGCAAGTTGTTTGTCGCCATCAGCGTTTCTATGGACAGCCCGTGAATTGAGGCGATCCTTGATAAGGTATCGCCCCAGGCCACGACATACTCTGTAACATTGTTCAGCGATTGCGGGTCGATTGCCGCAGCAAAGGCGTCCCCGGTTGCATCGGCAAAGCGGGATGCCAATTGCCGGGGAAGCGTCGCGGTAGCAACAAGAGCATCGCGCTTTTCTGTTTGCCGGGAATTGCCGGTGGGAGAAAGCTTCATCTGCGGTGCTTGTAGCGTTGCTGTTACTGATGGATCGCTCGGCGCTGTAGCCCCCTCTTCAGAAACAGCTGTCGCGGCTTGGGCGGAAACTGGATTTTCTGTCGAGCCAGAAAACGTGCAACCTGAAGCGACAAAGAGAAGTAGTAAACTGGAAATAATGGATAGTCGCATTGTATGTTCGTCTGGTACGGTTAGCCTAAGCTGCTCTTGGGCGGCTGCGGCAACAAATGTATACTAAATCTAGGATTGAAATACGCGAAACGAGTCCAAGGAGTTTATTATGGCTGCTGCCGACGAAGTCAAGAACATATTTCCAAACATGGCTGAGCGATTCCTGCCGGAAAAGGCCGACGGCATCAATGCAACGATCCTCTTTGATCTTAGCGGACACAATGGGGGCATGTTTTGGCTCAAGATTAGCAGTGGATCGATAGAACACGGCGAAGGCGAAATCGCCGAACCGGAGATGACCTTGAAAGCGAGCGCAGACGACTGGCACGCGGTCTCCACCGGCCAAATGAATGCGATGCAGGCATTTATGACCGGTAAGCTGAAGATTCTTGGCGATATGAGCCTGGCGATGAAATTGCAAACGATGTTTGCCCAATGACCTACTGTCGATCTGATCCTCATTGCGCTTTGCGGCTGCGAGGACCTTGAGCGCGCCATACTCACTTGATGCGCTCTGCAGCGCGTTTCGAGATTGACACAAACCTAGATGTTGTCGAACTCGAAGTCGAGCGATGACATGCTCAGGCTGAAACTGGCGGCGTCGACGGCCTCTTCGATGGCTTCCAGGAATTCCCGGTCTTCAACGGTCTCCTCCAGATCAGACAGGATTTCGAATGCGCGTTTTCCACCGATCTCACCCAGAGCCCATATAGCCATTAACTGAATCTCTCGGTCGTCGCCGAGGACCAAGTCCCCGATCAATCGCACGCTTTCTTCCAGTTGCAGCGCGCCACAGGCTTGAACCGATTCGTATACAATCTGGTTGTCGCTGCTCTCCAACTCTTCGAGGATGGTATCGCGCCAGCTCTTGTCGCAGGTTCGGCCCATGGCATAAATCGCGCTGACCTTCAGCAAGTGGTTGCCATCATCATATGCTGCCCGGATCAATGCCGCCGCTTGCGGATGGCTTGAATTGGCAATTGCCTCCAGCGCCCGGCAGCGGATCTCTACCGGCGCATGACGATCCTTGACGGCAATAAGCGCCAACTCCTGCGCCTCGCGGGCATCATGCGCTGGAATGTCCCCGTATTCTCCCAAAAGAAGAAACCGACCCAAAGCCGAAAACGCTTGGGCGCGCACATCATGAGACTCGTCGGTACGAGCGAGGTCTATCAACCGCCGCATTGTCGCAAGGGACTCGTCGGACCAAAGCAACTCAATGGCCGCCGAGCGAACCAGATTGTTTTTATCTGTCAGGTTCATAAGAGCAAAGGCGCCGAAATCCAATTCGAATACCGCTTCGCTGGTCTCGACCAATTGCTTGAGAATTCGGTGCTTGTAGGTCGCGGGCAAGCCAGCCCAAACTGGCGCCAACCGATCCAGTTCGGGTTCGGACAAATCGGATAATCCATAGATCACGGTAGACGAATGAGTTGATGAATTTGAATGGGCCTCGCTTTGCAAGGCGTTGATGACTTCAATCAACTCGGGTTTTCTTGAGCTCGATTCTTCCAGCATGATCTCCGACTCTGTCATTCTTCTGCCTCGCAGCGCTAGGTTATGCTGGGCGGATCCAAGAGATCAATGACCATTATGATCACCCCCAGCACCAGCAAAAGCAGGATTCCGATTTGGTGAATACGCGCTTCAATCCTGGGATTGATTGGCTTGCCACGCAGTATCTCGAGCAAGACAAAGACGATGCGGCCGCCATCCAGCGCCGGTATTGGCAGCAGATTGCTGATTCCCAGGAATATACTGATTAGGGCAATGAAATTGAGCATTAATCCAGGACCTTCTTGCAAGCTGCGCTGGAGAAATTCGCCACCGATCTTGCTAATGCCAATAATGCTAATTGGACGCGCATCCCTGCCGCTCAGTGATCCATCAAGGAGACGCCCCGGGATCGAAGCGATAAGCTCGAAGGTATTGCGGGTCGTTCGCAGGCTATGAGAAATAGCTGCCGAAATAGTTTGAGGAATCAACTCTGTCCTGTAGCCGGCATCTGCGAAACGAGTCTCGTCATTCAAACCGAACTGGGAGCGTATTGCGACGCCGAGCCGACCTTCGCCTTCCGGCGGGTTGACGCGGGGTACGACCCGAATATCAATTTGAAGACGCTCGCGATCGTCCAGGGCGCGCAAGAAGGTCAAGCTCATGACGCGGCCTTCGTATTCGCGGGTTACCTCCCGGAGCACTGCTACGGCGTCGCCCGTCGCCGGAATGCGCGCTGAATTAATGTGGGTAAGCAGGTCGCCTGGTTGGATACCCACCTGGAAGGCGGGCGAATCGTCTTGCACCCCAACGACTTGTACGTAGGCGCGTCGCTCTTCGAAACCCGGCTCGACCGTAACCGTATAGGGCTCGCCGGTTTCCTGTCGCAGCAGAGAAAACGTTATCGTATCGTTACTATAGGATTCCAGGATGTCGTAAAAGGCCCGGAAATCATCAAAGCGCTCACCGTTCACCATTTCGATGACGTCACCGACGTTTGCAGGACTGCCGGCGAAGAGCGAGCCGTCCGGGATGGCCACCAATTGCGCCAAACCACCAACATTAGTCGGCAAGCCAATCAATGCGACAATGAAGAAAAGGATCATGGCCGTAGCGAAATTGGCAAGCGCGCCCGCTGCCATAAAGAATATGCGCGCCAGTGGCGGCGCCTCGTTTACCGACATCATTCGGTGTTCGCTGACACCACGCAAACGCAATTGTTCGCGCTCGGTCAAGCGGCTGCCATATTGGTCAAACCGATCTTCCAGGATTTCGCGATCCCGCTTCACCTTGTCGTCGTCGGCCGGACCGATCATGTCCTCGCCTAGCGGCCGCACAAAGCCCCCTATTGGAAGCAAATTGATGGTGAATTCGGTTTCGCCCCAGGTAAACAATCTTCCCAGGCGGGGCGGGAATCCAATACCGAATTCCAAAACATTGATGCCGACTAGCTTGGCGGCAAAGAAATGTCCCAATTCGTGAATGATGATGGCGGGGATCAAAATGATCCCAAACGCCAATAGCGCCAATATGATGTCGTTACCTGCAGCGGGGAAGATCATGAATTGTCACCTTGTTCTGGCTTCAACTTACTACATTATAGGACTTAGGCGTGAGATAGCGCAAGCAAAACTAATCCGTCCGGTCATTCGCGGTCAATAGCTGCGCGCCCCCACCGACGGCTGAACGAATGACTTCGATATCCGGATCAAGTTCTTTCAGGCGGGCCGCGACTACCGCTGCATCCTGGGCGCCGCAAATGCAATGAACATTGGGACCGGCATCCAGCGTGTAACACACCTGTAAACCTTGACGCCGCCACTCTTGAACAGCGAGCATGACGCGCAAGGATTTCGGCAACCAATAGAATAGCGAAGGCTTGCTGGTCATCATGACAGCGTGCATCAAATTGCTATCTTCTTCTACTACGGGGGCCAAAGCCTCAAAGTCGCGCGCTAGAATGGCATGTATGGCGCTCAGGAGTCGATCGGCTGCTGTTTCGACCCTCACTCTTTGCAAGATACTGGTATTGGCCGTGGCATGTCCCATTGTTGAACCAACATGTTTATGATCTCGGCTGATAACCGCGATCACGTCTTCAAGCGGCCAGTAATCTGGACTCGCAATAGACTCCGCATATGAGTCTTTGTCTGCGCTGCCAGCGTGCCATTCGACAAAGCCCGTGGGAATCGAGCGAGCTGCCGAGCCGGATCCGCGCCGCGCCAACAGGCTCAATTCGCGTTCGGAAAGCCGCATGCCGAGCGCAGCCGTTGCCGCTAGGGTCAGCGCAGCAAAGGCAGACGCGGATGATGCAATACCAGCGCCCATGGGAAAGTTGTTGTGCGAAGACACATCGGCGTGTAAGGTTGATCTTAGTTCCGCCCGCAAAGTATCGAGGTGGGCGCTGACTCTAAGAAGCGCTGCCGGCACCGCCGGCTCGTCGTTAATCAGCAAGCGATCTTCTTCCAGCGCATCGGACCAGGTTACGCTGGTGGTGGAATGCAATGCTGCAAGATTCATGCTGAGCGACGAATTCGCCGGAAGCCGAATCCCGGAATCTCTATTGCCCCAATACTTGATAAACGCGATATTTGAATGCGCCCTGGCCGTTGCAGTATATTCAGTGACCATGTTTTCGATTCGCAGACCAAGCTGTCGCTGTGGCAAATGCATCTGGCAAAGCTGGACGATAACACTAAACTAATAGACCTGTCTACTGTCTAAGCAGCGAGGCCCCGGTTGAGTACGTTTCGCGCGCTAATCCGATCCATGCGCCCTCAGCAATGGACAAAAAACATTCTCTTCGTTTTCCCCGCGATTCTCTTCGACGCCAAACTTCTGGAATTCGATCTGTTGCTACGGGTAATTGCGGCCGCTGGGTTGCTCGTTCTTGTTTCGGGCAGCGTGTACATCATCAACGACCTGATGGACCGGGATCAGGACCGAGCGCATCCGAACAAACGTCATCGCCCAATCGCTTCTGGCGAGCTGTCTGCGGCGGTCGCGAAGTTGGCATCAGCCGTACTCGTTGTTGTCAGTTTGGGGCTCGCGCATAGCTTGGACTTTGAGCTATTCCTTCTGCTCGCGTTATATCTGATTATCCAGGTAGCATATTCGCTTCGTCTGAAGCATATCGCCTTGCTTGATGTACTCATCGTAGCAGCGGGCTTTGTCATTCGCGTTATGATCGGCGGCGTCGTCATCGATGTCGAAGTTTCACCCTGGTTATATGCCTTTACCGGTTTACTCGCGATGTTCCTGGTAGTTGGTAAGCGCCGACAAGAACTCGTTATGTTAGGTGAACAAGCCGAGAAGACGCGCCTGACATTCCGACATTACAATCTTCCCTTGCTGGATGACATGCTGAGGATCGTCACCACTTCCACGCTCATAACCTACATTCTGTATACGGTAGAAGTAGAAACAATGACCAAGGACGGAGCAAACTGGGGACTGACTACGGTCCCATTTGTGCTTTATGGCTTGTTGCGCTACCTTTACTTGTTGCACGTGGAAGAATCTACCAGCGCGCCTGAAGAAATCTTACTTGCTGACCGACCGATCCAGATTACGGTCATGTTGGCCGGCATTGCCTATTTCATAATTCTCTATGCCTTGTAATAGACCCCCGTTCAAGTCAAGCGCGCCGGCGAAGATCATTCTCTTGGGAGAACATGCCGTTGTATATGGCATGCCGGCGATTGCCGCGCCGATACAATCTTTGCGCGCTTATGCTTGCGCGCAGCCGTCTGATACGCCGCTAAGCATCCGGTCTCTCGAGTTCGAAAAGAGCGTCGCAATAGGCTCGCCTGCAAGCGATGACTCCCTGCGACCACTGCAACAGTTGCTACAGATTGCATCCAGCTATTTCGGTATGAGGAAACCGACCGGAGACCTCGTCATCAGATCGGATATTCCAGTCGCAGGAGGCTTAGGAAGCGGCGCAGCCGTATCCGCCGCTGCGATACGCGCTTTGGCGGCGCTGTTTGGTCGGAGCGTCTCCAATGAAGACCTGAATCAACTCGTATTCGAAATGGAGAGGATTCATCACGGTACGCCAAGCGGAATAGACAATACTGTCGTGGTATACGAGCGCCCGGTCTACTTTCAACGAGGCAAAGATCTTGAACTGCTGACCGTCAAGCGTCCCTGCCACATTGTGATTGCTGATACAGGACGCGCCACGATGACACGCGAGGCGGTCAGCCGCGTTCGCCAGCGCTACGAGCAACGACAATCGGCGACTGAGGAGGTATTCGTAAGCATCGGCCAAGTCGCGAGCAATGCTCGAGGCGCGCTTGAGAGCGGTAAGCTGGGGCAATTGGGCGCCTTAATGAGCGAGAACCATCGTTTGCTTCGTCAGCTTGGCATATCGTCCCCAGAATTGGATGAGCTTGTTGATGCCAGCATTGCCGCGGGCGCTATGGGCGCCAAACTCTCTGGCGGCGGGATGGGGGGCAACATGATCGCCTTGGTAGACGGATCAACCGTCCCGGCAGTAAGGCGAGCCTTAAGACAGGCGGGCGCCGCGCGCGTCGTCGATTTTGTATTGAGCTTGGGACCGGTTTACTCATGACTACTCTAATTAAGCTTGGCGGCTCACTCATCACCGACAAGCACAAAGCGCGGGCATTTCGCCAGGAGGCCACAAGAATAATCGCGAGCCAGATACGCAAGGTATGGAAAGCCGAGCCCGGCTTGCGATTGGTCATTGGGCACGGCAGCGGTTCGTTTGGGCATTTTGCGGCGGAAATCCATGAAACAGCGGCCGGCGTAGACTCAGCGAAACAGTGGCTCGGCTTCAGCGAAGTTGCCGAGGCTGCGCTGGCGCTAAGCCACCTGGTTTTGCTTGAACTGTTGGAGCAAGGCTTGCCAGTGATGCGCTTTCAGCCATCGTCCTTCATCGAAGCGACCGACGGGCAAATCGTCGCAATGCAAACGAGCTTGATCGCTCAAGCTTTGGAATCCGATATCATCCCGCTGCTGCATGGCGATGTTGCGCTTGACAGCCAAATTGGCGGCACGATCATTTCAACGGAGCGGATATTTGCGCATCTGGCTAAATCGCTGCCGGTGAAACGGATAATTCTGCTAGGCGAAGTTGATGGCGTTTTGGATGCTGACGGAGGCGTGATCCCGTCGGTCACACCCTCGACTTTCGATTCGATCAGATCTGTCATGGGAGGCTCGTCCGGCATTGATGTTACAGGCGGCATGTTGCAGAAGGTAGAAGAGATGGTTGCATTGGTTGTCGAAGATCCAAGCCTGGAGGTCATCATTGCTAACGGCCGCCGGCCAAACGTGTTGACAGATCTATTGAGTCAAAATCAGCGGACGGGCACCAGAATCACCCTGCGACCGTAAATTAGCTGCCGTCCAGTCGCAGGTTGAATAACAATGGATAGAAACCGTAGGCGTCGAAACGCAAGTCGCGCACATTCGATCTCACAAGACGCAACCGTACATTTTCGCGGATAGGCAGAATGAGCGCGTTTGTCATCAGATATGCTTGAATTTCATAATACTGGCTGCGCCGAGAAGACGGATCTTGCGTTTCCACTGCCTTCAGCAACAGATCGTTAAGCGCTTCGTCTTCCATTCTCGAACGAGTGTATAGCGCTTGATTAGAGAAAATACTGCCCAGAATCGCGGGATCAAGCCCGTAAGTCTCAATAGCGACCAAGTCGTTTTCACCGGCCTGGATTTTTTCGACGAGCCGCACGAAACCAGGTACAGAATCGATCTCAAGTTGCACGCCGATCTGCCGCCACTGTTCCCGAATGAATTCGGCAACTTCGGGCAACTGCCCCCAGGGTGGAATAACAATTGAAAGTCTTAGCGGGACGCCATCGCGATCCAGGATTCCGTCCTCATCCGAGTCTTGATATCCAGTCTGCTCAAGTATCTCTTTAGCAAGCCCCAGATCAAAGGCCAGTTCGTTGACAAACCCAGTGTGAGCATATCCTGTTGCTATTGATAGGGGCGCCCATGCCACAGGCGAGTAATTGGCATAGATGTTGTTCGCGATCGCTACGCGATTAGTAGCGAGAAGCAATGCCCTTCTGACGTCAACGTCATTGACGTGCTCGCGCCTGGTATTGAAGAGAAGCTGAACCGTCTGCCCGGGGATTTCAATTGGCACGACCTGGATTCGGCTGTTTCCAGCAAGGTTTGCGGCAGTCTTTGGCGCAACTTCGTCGAGGATATCAAAGGACTCGCTCAAAACTTGTTGCGAAGTCGCATATTGTCCTTCCGCTATGTAGAATTCAACTCGCTGCACCTCTCCACCAATTAGAGACGAATAGATTCCCGCTTCAGTCGTGTAATGGTCGAAGCGCCGCAACACGATGCGGTCCCCGGGCAAGTATTTTTCCAGGACGAAGGGTCCGCTGCCGGACTGATGAAACTGATAGCGCAAGCTATCGTAGGAGGCGAGCGCATGTTCGCTTGCGATGCCGAGAAAAGGCTGCGCCAAGCTGTCGAGCAATGGAGCAAACGGTGAATGCAAGTACAGACGAATCGTCCGCGCGTCAAGGATTTCATAGTGGCTAAAGGGACCAAGTAGGCCCCGAGCACGGCGAGATACATAGGCGGGATCCATAATCCGATGCAAATTGGCCGCCACGGACGCCGCTGAGAAGGGCGTGCCGTCATGAAAGCGAACATCGTCGCGCAAGTGGAAGGTATAGATCAGTCCATCTGGCGATGTTTCCCAGTATTGGGCCAAGCCGGGCAGAAACTCTTTGGTACGGGTATCGCGGTATACGAGCGTGTCATAAATCTGCCGGAAGATCATACCGGCCTCGGGAAGCGCGGCGATATGAGGATCCAGGATTGGGAAATCCGCGGTCAAGGCATATCGGGCGCAGAGGCTATCCTGCTCGCAGGGCAAGCGGGTTCTGTCGCCCGCGCAACCGGAGAGATTGAAGGCGATACAGACTGTCAAGGCGACGGTACATAATCGATGCATCGCGTTTACCTTTGCTTGGAACGAGGATACCACATGCTCTGTAAAGGCGTCTCATACCTCGACGCAGGCGCAGACAAATGGCGACATGCCTTTCCACTTTACAAGAGCAGCAAAGTTGCGTAGTTTTTAAGTATGATTGAACATCGGCGCTGCGCGCCATTTGCGGTGAATCTATGAGCGAGGCCTTTCAAGGACTGGTTGCTTCCGGCGATGGCCAGCGCCATGCGACAGTGCCTGTCTGGCGGAACATCGTGATTCAGCTTGCCATGATTATCGCTCTTTGTCTCCTGTTGCTTGTCGTCTCAGAAGCATTGTCGCTAAAGCCGGAGGACGACGTCAGCCGCGTTCTCACGGCGGTATTGCTTTTATTTGCGCCGGGTGTTTGGCTGGCGGTTGCGGTGGCGCCCGAAGCGCAAAGTACTTGGCCAAGACACCGCCTGATTGGCGTGGCCGTCCTCTCCGCTTTGTCTGCCGCGGCTATCGGTCTACCACTTGTGCAGGACTTTTTTCGGTTGGACGAGTGGTTGCCTTTGGAGACGGTCTTCCGCCGGATTCTAGGGTTTGCCCTGACGGCTGGCGTTGTCGACGCTGGCCTCAAGCTCCTGGTTCTTCGATTCACCATTTATCCCAATGAACTGCGTATGCGGAGCGATGCGGTGGCCTATTGCTTAGCGAGCGCGGTGGGCTACAGCTTTTACCTCAATATAGCAATAGTCTTGCAACTTCAACCGTCCCTGGCAATTGCGGCCAACTATGTGCTTGCCAACCTCGCGATTCAGTTTGCATCGGCCATGTTCATCGCCTTGGGTATCACAGAATCCTATTTCGGAAACGCCATGCCACTTGTGCTGCCAACAAACGTAATCGCGGCGGCCGCAACCTCTGGGCTCATCGCACCGGTCTTCACCGGGATAATGAGTGGGCCCTTAAGCACGGCCGGAAACCAAGATCGGCCGTTGTTCGGCATACTATTTCTAATTGCCGCAATCTGTTTAACCGGGGCAGTGACATATTTCTTGTATAGCACATCCGAGAGACGAGAACGCGAAGCGTTTGTAAGCAGCAGAGAAAGTGATGGACTTTGATACGGGTCGTGCCGAGGCTGTCTTGTTGACGCCTCGGCAGCGCTGGTCGATGGTCTTCAGCTTTGTATTGATTGGGCTCGGCCTGATCGCTGGCGCCAACCTGCGCGACAGCAGCCTCAACCGGTCACTGATATACAACAATGTCGAAGCCGGCATCACAGCGCGCTATCCTCATCGCTGGCTATTGAGCGAGGCCGAGGACTATGTCTTTCGCGTAGAGAATACAGCGCAGTTGGGATTCAACACGCTGATAGAGGTACGCACATTGCCCGTAGGACCCGACACAACCGAGCGCAATCTTTTGGACCGCTTGACGCTTCGGCGTTCTCAGACGCTCATCGACTACACGGTACTAGGTTATGATATCTATGTCCTGCCTGACGACTCTGCAGCAGTGACAATGTCCTATTCGTATGTGTCCAGGGATGCGAGTCCATTCCTGGAAGGCGTGTCGGCAATTGTCGCGGGCCTGGACGTGCTCACGATAAGCCGTGGGCAAGCAGTCATCGTTTCCTTCCGCGCCGACGCCAGCATCTTTCAGCGCGAACGAGCGACTCTGGATCGATTCATTCAAAGCCTGGAGTTTTGATTGTAACGGTGAACAAGCTCTCGATATATATTGTTGGCGGGCTTCTGCTCTCGTTGTTTGCGCCTTCCTTTGGCGTCGCCCAGACGGATCTGGATGCCATCAAGCGGGCGACAGTCTTCATATACCAAGTGCAAAGTCTAGCCAACGATCTGGTCGTAAAATGTGTCAGTTCCGGCACAATCGTCAGCGCGGACGGTTTGATCGTTACCAATGCGCACAGCGTAGTGCCAAGCCCAACCTGCGACGGCGAAACGCTTATCGTTTCCTTGAATGTCGACCTCAACGAACCTCCAGTGCCAAAATATCGCGCCGAGATCGCCAATGCCGACCAAGGTCTGGACATTGCGGTTTTGCGCATCACACGCGAACTGGACGGCCGAACGATTGCGGCCGGGGCGCTTCCAGTCTTGCCTTTCGTCGGGATCGGCGCGTCAGCAGATCTCGACATTGATGACAACATATTTGTGGCCGGATATCGGGACATAGGCAATCAAGCCGTGACAATCGCGCGAGGGACAATCACGGCTTTCATCTCGGAACCACGCGGCGGTACCCGCGCGTGGTTCAAAACCAGGGCTGAACTGCCGGGAACAATGTCCGGTGGCGGCGCGTACGACAGTCGGGGGCAATTGATTGGCATCCCTACCAGCGCGAAGTATGGCCGCCCTGTGACGGAAGATAGCTGTCGTTTCATTGAAGATACGACCGGCGATGGACTCATCAACAACAGCGATCACTGTGTCCCCACTGGCGACTTCATCAGTACGGTAAGGCCGATTCGCCTGGCGCAAAGCCTAATCAGGGGCGCTGCTCTTGATCTGCGCGTCCAAATCCATACAGTGCCAGCGAGGATGCTGTTGTCATCCGAACCTCCCACCGTTACGCGGCTCATTTTTTCCCCTTCGGCGGTAGATGGGTTGCCTTCGACAGTTGTTGGCGCGATGCCCGCCAACACCAACAGCCTCTATCTTTTTTTTGACTATCGCAACATGACTCCCGAAACGGTCTATGAGCTAAGAGTCACGCGCGACGGTATACCGGACGCCACTTTCAGCTTGCCACCCGTGCACTGGAGTGGCGGACAGAATGGCCTGTGGTATATCGGAAGTCGAGATCAGCCCTGGCCAAATGGCGCCTATCAGTTTACGTTGCTGCTCAACGGCCTGGCCGCGGCCAGCCAGCAAATCGTCGTCGGTGGCGGAGCGGACAATTCGGCTCGCTTCAGCAATATCGTGTTTGGCCTGCTGGATAATCAAGGCAATCTCATAGGCAACGGTTATATCTTGCCTATCGGTACAATTGCCTACGCGCGTTTTCTTTATGCTAATTTAAGAGACGGCACACCCTGGAGCACGATCTGGTACTTCGGCGGCGCAGAGGTCGGTCGCAGTAATGATATCTGGTCCCGAGGCGCGAATGGATCGGATATTGTTCAGCTCCGCCCGCTAGGCGGATTGATACCGGGAACATACCGTCTGGAGCTTTACCTCGATCGCGTGCTATCCGCTACCTCAGATTTCGTCGTCGCCGGGAGCACAGGCGGCCCGCTTCCCGCTGTATTCTCAAACGGGCGCTATGTTTCTGCGTCAAGCGTCTTTGACGCGCGCGACTCGATTGCGTCGTCAGCGTTTACAGAAGCTGTACCGTCGATTTTCGCTCTGTTCGATTGGCAGGAGATCGCAGCCGGCACGGACTGGTCGGTCCGCTGGTTAGTTGACGATTTACCGTTTTTCGAATCGACATATCCCTGGGTCACAGTGGAAAGCGGATCGGACTTTATACTGTCTGTTGATTCGCCCCCAGACGGCAAATATCAGTTGCAATTGCTCGTGAACAATTTACAGATTTTGGCAATTGAAGGAACCGTAGGCATCGGGCAATTGCCGATTGATCGCCTGGCCGAATACGATGGCGCCTTGCTTCGTGGACGTGTGCTGGATGCCGCAACGTTGACCGGCATAGCAAACGTGACAATCGTCCTGATAAGTGAAGATTATTCGGCAAGCGAGTTTGAATGGAAAGAAGAGCAAGTGTTCGCCACTTCAATGACTGATCGCAATGGCGATTTTCAATTTGCCAGACCGCTGGCAGCAGATACGCCGTATAGCGTCGTTGTTGCCGCGGACGGGTACCTGCCACTCGCCGCAGACAGCTTTCAATTCGGGGTCGACCAGCGCACAGTGGATATCACGATGGAATTGGTCCGCGGTTACTTAAATGACTGACAAACGGAGACTGGATGTACTGCTGGTCGAACGAGAATTTGCCGATAGCCGCAATAAGGCTGCCGCCATGATCATGGCCGCTGAGGTAAGTGTTGATGGCAGATTGGTTGACAAGCCTGGCACCTTGGTTACCAGCAATGTATGCATCCGGCTCAAAGAGAAGCAGCGCTATGTCAGTCGCGCTGGGCGCAAGCTGGAAGCGGCTCTGCGCGAATTCAGAATTGATGCCGCGGGGAAAGTTTGCGCTGATGTCGGCGCGAGCACGGGCGGCTTCACGGATTGCCTGCTGCAGGCGGGCGCAGCACGAGTTCACGCCATAGATGTTGGCAGCGGCATACTCGACTATAGATTACGACAGGACGAGCGCGTACGCCCGCTGGAACGGACGAATGCGCGTTATCTGGATTCGCTTGGAGAACGCGTCGGATTGGTGGCCGTCGACGTATCATTCATCTCCCTGCGGCATATCTTGCCCGCGGCCAGGGGATGGCTGTCGCCCCAGGCCGACCTTGTTGTCCTGGTCAAGCCACAGTTTGAAGCCGGCAAGTCGGATATCGGCAAAGGCGGCATCATCAAAGATCCAGCGGTGCATCGGCGCGTCTTGCAAGAGATCGCGGCATATGCTGTGTCACTGGGCTTCTCGGTCTTGGACCTGATGCGGTCGCCCATCACCGGCAAAAAGGGCAACGTAGAATTCTTGATGTGGCTTCGCAACGGCAGGTCAAGCTGTTCAGACAGCAACCACCGCGCTATCATCCGGCGCTTGGTTGATTCCACGTCGTAGCTAGCCCTACTCCAGCAATCATTAATCGATGATAATGACTTCCGAAGGTCTGGAACAAAGACGAACATGGAAATCGATCAAATCCGCAACTTCTGTATCATAGCCCATGTCGATCACGGCAAGAGCACCTTGGCGGATCGTTTGCTGGAATTGACCAATACAGTTGCCGCGCGCGAGATGCAAGAACAATTGCTGGACAGCATGGCGCTGGAACGCGAACGTGGCGTGACGATCAAGGCCTCTGCGGTGAGAATGCTTTACGACGCCGACGACGGCAATCAATATACGATCAACTTGATTGATACCCCGGGGCACGTCGATTTCACATATGAAGTAAGCCGAGCGCTGCAAGCCTGCGAGGGCGCGATTCTTGTCGTCGACGCCAGCCAGGGAATCGAAGCGCAGACGCTCTCTAATGTCTATTTGGCATTGGAACAAGACCTGGAAATCATTCCAGTCATCAACAAGATCGATTTGCCGGCAGCGCAGCCGGGCGACGTGGCCGGTGATGTGGAAGAGCTGTTGGGTACGCCAGCGCAGGAAATGTGCCGCATTTCGGCCAAGAATGGCATCGGCGTGCGTGACTTGCTGGAGAAGGTGCTCGTCGAGGTGCCGCCGCCGTCAACCGACGCCGAGCAGCCATTCCGCGCCCTCGTCTTTGATTCGCACTACGATGCCTACAAGGGAGTCATTGCATACGTGCGGGTGGTTGATGGCGCGATCGATCGACGTCACATGCTCAAGCTCGTCGCGACAGGCGCCCGCTTTGAGCCGGTGGAAATCGGCGTCTTCGACCCCATCATGCGCGCGGTTGACGATTTGCGCGCCGGAGAAGTAGGTTATATCGCCACAGGTCTGAAAACCGTCCGCGAGTGCCGCGTCGGCGACACCGTGACCTTGGCGAACAAAGGCAGTCAGGTAGCCTTGCCCGGCTATGAGATGGTCAAGCCGATGGTCTTTGCCGGTATCTACCCAACGAACAACGAAGACTACGCCGATTTGCGCGATGCGCTAGACAAGCTTCAGCTCAACGACGCTTCCCTGGCCTTTCAACCGGAAACATCTCAGGCGCTGAATTTCGGTTTTCGAGCGGGCTTCCTGGGGTTGTTCCACATGGAGATCATCCAGGAGCGCCTGGAGCGCGAATACGACCTGGACATCTTAGCGACGGCGCCGAGCGTCGAATACCGCGTATTGCAAAAGAATGGCGAGACAGCCCTGATAGACAGCCCGGCTTTGTTGCCTGACGAAAACGCAATAGTCGAGATCCAGGAGCCCTGGATGAAGATCCAGATTTACGCGCCGCAAACCTATATCGGTGCTGTCATGGATCTGGTAATCAACAAGCGCGGGCTCTACGAAACGACCGAATATCTCGACGCATCGCGGATCATCCTGCATTTCTCTATACCACTGTCGGAAATTATCATCGACTTCTATGACAAACTCAAAAGCGTAACCCAGGGTTATGCCAGTCTCGACTATCAGTTCCATGAATATCGCGCCGGCGACCTGGTCAAGATTGATGTCTTGGTAAATGGCGAGCCGGTCGATGCATTGGCCATGATTTGCCATCGCGACGATGCTTATCACCGGGGCCAGCGTTTGATTACCAGGCTAAAGAAATTGATCCCGCGGCAAATGTTCACGGTGCCGGTGCAAGCCGCTGTCGGCAAACGGGTGATCTCGCGCGCAAATGTAAAAGCGCTGCGGAAAGACGTGCTGGCAAAGTGCTACGGCGGAGACGTCACGCGAAAAAAGAAACTGCTGGAAAAGCAAAAAAAGGGCAAAAAGCGCATGAAGATGATCGGCTCTGTAGAGGTGCCGCAAGAAGCCTTCATGGCGCTATTGAGCCTGGACGAATGATCCGTTAGTCCTGTGCTCAATCTCCATCTTTGAGCATTCGCCACAGGTTGGCCAGGCCCCAGCGAGACAGCCATTCTTGTGCCAGAGCCGAGCGAGCGCCGAAACCGTATGCCCGGTACGCGATGCCGGCGGCGGTTGCGATGGCGATGGCGCTACCCTGCTCAACATCCGCATTCTCGTCAAGATCGGGATAACTCAGCGAAACAACGCAGGCATCAGACCTGTTTTCTCGTCGAGAACGCTGAACCGCATCCACAGCCAACTGCCTCAGCGAGATTTCCCGCGACTCCCGCCCTAGTCGGTGGAATAAATCATCTGGATGAGCAAGTAACTCTGAAGTAACAAGAGACAGGCCCGAATCGAGTCGCTCGCTTATGACGCCCGGCAAGCCAGCTTCCAATATGTGAATCGAGAGTTGGCGCGCCCCCAGCATCTGTGAAACTACGCCCTCTAATGTCGCCTCGTCGGTCCCGAAGATATGATCCCCGACTCGGTCAAAAAGCCTGTGCTGCATCGCGTCCAAGAGCGACTCCGCTGCGACTTTACTCTTCGCCTTGGCAGTCAGACGGATATCGACGCAACCATGATGCGCCGCCAGGCCAACACTTGGATTGCGCTCATTAAGGATGTCCGCGCCGATTATGTCATCCAGCGAACTTTCGCCGATGCCGGCGGTCTTCAAGGTCCTGGCAACGATAATGCCCAGATCAAACTTGCGAAGCAAATAGGGCAGGACAGATTCGGTCAGCAGGTATTTCATTTCTCGCGGGACCCCGGGCAGGCTGATAACGATGCCCGAGTCCGACTCAACAATGAAAGCCGGCGCTGTGCCGACGGGGTTTTCTATTAATATGGCGTCATGCGGCAAGTAAGCTTGTTGTCGATTGTTTTCGGTCATGCGAACGCCAAAGCCGCGAAATCTTTCGGCAATGCTGTCGTATAGGGATTGATGAAACTCGAGAGGCCTATCAGTGGCGTCGGCAACGGCTTGCCGCGTCATATCATCCACAGTTGGTCCCAGCCCGCCGCAAGTTATAACGATCTCCGCGCGGTCCAGAGCCGCTCTTATCGATTCGGCGATCCTGCCGAGGTTGTCGCCCACCGTCGTCATTAAGAAAATGTTGACGCCGACGTTCCGCAACTGCCTGGCCATGAAGACCGAATTTGTATCTGTGATCTCGCCCAGAAGCAATTCCGTTCCTATAGCGATGATCTCTGCGTTTGGATTGTCAGCCATGGCTTCTTCGTTCTCCGCTGGGAGTTTACGGGAATTTTACATCAATTCGCCAAAATATTTGCAAAATCAGAAAAAACCGCTATAATTGCCACTATAAAAGCAAATCACTGTCAAGTAGGGTGTTTGTGCAGTTTTAACAGTATTATCGTCCATCTAGGTAATTGATCGGAGGCTCTCGTGGCTGGTGTTACATTCAATCATGTTTCAAAGGATTTTGGCGATCAACGTGTCGTATCGGACTTGAACATTGAGGTCGCCGACAAAGAATTTCTGGTTTTCGTCGGACCATCCGGATGCGGTAAATCGACGAGCTTGCGTATGCTTGCTGGTCTGGAAGAAATCACCGAGGGCGAGATTTTGATCGGCGACCGTGTTGTCAACAATGTCGCGCCTAAGGACCGCGATGTGGCTATGGTGTTCCAGAGTTACGCCCTTTATCCGCATATGACCGTGTATGATAACATGGCTTTCGGTTTGAAGCTGCGCAAAACGCCCAAGAAAATCATTGACGAGCGCGTTCGCGAAGCCGCCAATGAATTGGGTATCGGTCACTTGCTCGATCGGCGTCCGCGCCAGCTCTCCGGTGGTCAGCGTCAACGCGTCGCCGTGGGTCGCGCCATTGTGCGCGAGCCAGCCGTCTTCTTGATGGACGAGCCGCTATCGAATCTCGATGCCAAGTTGCGCGTCGAAGCTCGTTCCTTTATCAGCCGGCTGCACCAGCGTCTGGAAACGACCTTCATCTACGTAACGCATGATCAGGTCGAAGCCATGACCATGGGAACGCGGATCTGTGTGCTCAACGAAGGCAGGCTGCAACAGATCGATTCTCCCTATAATCTGTATCACAATCCGCGCAACGTATTCGTGGCCGGTTTCATTGGCAGCCCGTCGATGAATTTCTTCGATGCGACGCTTAAACCGGATGGGGACAACATTGTCGTGGACCTGGGATCGTTCTCCTTGCGCATGCCCGCGAACAAGACCGCGACCTACAGCAGCCATGTTGGCTCAGATGTTGTTTGCGGCATCCGTCCGGAAGACATTCATGACTCGAATTACTTGCCACAGGGCATCATCCCGGCCAACCTTGCGTCCAATGTCGAGGTTGTAGAGCAGATGGGCAACGAGGTGATCATCTACCTCGAGAGCGGCGGCAAGAACTTCATCGCCCGTACCGATCCGCGGACCGATGCGACCGTGGGCAGCGAAATGAGCGTGACATTCAATCTGGACAACATCCACATCTTTGATTCCGACAGCGAAATCTCTTTGGCATACGATGAAAAGCGCAAGGTTGCTCAGAGCGTCTAGTCGGGTTCCTAGCTTACCAATAGACAGCAAAAGCCGCTCAGACGAGCGGCTTTTGTTTTGTCTGCTGATGTCTTCAACTGACCCTGCTAAAGTGCCGGACGAAACTTGTAACCGTAGACAATCATGCCTTGCGGCCCGTCAGTCGTAAGTTTGCGGGTCACCATCTCTACGCGATCCCCAATTTGCACGGGTCCATCAATGTCTGTCAATTGCGCTGTCACCAAACCGCCGTCATCCAACTCCACCCATGCCACGTAGTACGGCGCCTGCGATTCGTAACCCAAAGGCGGTTCCTGCAGCAGCGTATAACTGTATACGGTACCGCCCTTGGCTGAGGCTCTACCTGCAGCGCGTGAGTATTGCGTGTCCGAATCCCGTGACTCTTGGTCAAGCATTAGGCCGTCTCTGCCTCTAGCGCTGCTTCGCGGCGCAGCGCGATATGACGTCTGTCTTTGGACTTGGGCTTGACCTCCAGCTTTCGGCCGGCGCCTTCAGCGCCCCGGATCAAGCGATAGCGAAGTTTGTTGTTACGCCAGTATTTGGCTACACGCATCTTGTCACTCCTTGCCCCCCAGCTTTGATGTTCGCCATCACTTTACGATTAGCTGCCTATCAAAAGCTATCGTGATAGCAATTGACACTGTCACAGCCTATCAGGCTTCGTCCGGCTGTCTCTGCAAGATGTGCGTTACCACGGTGCTTCCCGGGCCGGCGACATTCTGGATGAGCGCGCGCCGCGCCCCAGGAACTTGATTCGGGCCGGCGGACTCGCGCAATTGCAGGGCCGATTCCACGGCTTGGTAGATGCCGGCCGCTCCGCCAGGATTACCCCGGCTCTTTAGCCCTCCGAAAGTGCTAATGGGTAGATCGCCGTCCAGAGAAATATGCGATCCCCCGTCTGAGGCCAGCATCCAGCCAGCGCCCGGAAGACAATATCCCATCGCTTCAAGGGCAAGCGCCGTCATAATTGTATAGGCGTCATGCAATTCAAACAGGTCAATATCCTCGCGCCGAAGTTGGGCTTGTTCCAGCGCGTCACGAAACGATTTTCCGATTGCTGCGAATTGAAGTGGATCGTCGCGGTCCTGCAACATAAATTGATCCGTCGCAACCGCGCTGGCGCAGATTTGCACCGGCTGCGGCACCATATCAGCCGCAAGATCCGACTTAACCAGTACGACAGCTGCGGCGCCGTCTCCATCTGGCGCGCAATCAAACAGGCTTACCGGGTCGGCAATCATCGGCGCTTTGGCAAATGTCCCGTCTCGCAGCTTGTTGCGATACATTGCGCAGGGATTGACAGCGCCATTACTGTGAGCGTTGATGCTAAACCCTTCAAAGTCCGACAGAGTCAGATCGTTCTGATGCATGTATCGCCGCATCAGCAGTGCCGCCAAGGCGGTCATGGTCACGCCGTTGACCGATTCCAGGTCGGCATCCAGACTGATATTGCGCGCGCCAACGCGTGCGGGACCGACGATGTCAGTCGCCTTCTCAACACCGACGACCAGCGCCGACCTCAGCAATCCGGACTCCACGGCGAGACAGGCCGTTCGCAGGGCGACGCCGCCCGACGCGTCGCCCGCTTCACATGTGAATGCCTCGATGCCGCGCATCCCTAACGCCGACCCGATTAAGCTGCCCAACTGGGTCTGTTGGTTGAAAGTCGCGCCATAGGCGTTGCCGACGTACATGGCGTCAACTTGAGCGATTCCTGCGTCCGCGAGAGCCAATTCGGCGGCTTCCGCCGCCAACTCGCGAATGCCCTTCGACCAGTGCTCGCGCACCGGGATCATGCCTGCGCCGATAATTGAAACATTCATGTCTAGTCCTTGAGTTTGTCGCGATAGCGAACGTAAGTCGCATAGTCAATTTCGCTGCGCCGCTGTATATAGTCCCGGGCGGACGGCACATCTTTCGGCTTCGCGTCGATCCGCTCGGTAACGCACAGGTCAAAGGCGTCCGATCCTGCCCCGCTGCCATAGCTAACCATCAGAATCCGATCGCCAGGGTGCGCCCGATCGAGGATCGCGGTCAATCCGATCATGCACGAGCCGGAGTAAACATTGCCGATTTCGTTCGTGAGCAAGCCCGCCGCGATCTGTTCTGTCGTGAAGCCAAGCGACCTGGCGGCGCGCGCGGGAAACTTGACATTGGGCTGATGAAAAACGGCATGCTGATAGTCTTGAGCGCAACTGCCCATCATGTCCATCAACGCCTTTGCGGCTGAGATGGTATGGGCGAAGTAGGCTGGTTCACCGGTGAAGCGATCCCCGTGACTGGGATAAGTTTCCCCGGATCTGCGCCAGAAGTCGGGCGTATCCGTAACGTAACTGTAACTCCCTTGATAGACGGCGTAACTTTCCTCGGCCGGTCCCAATATAAAAGCGGCGCCGCCGGAAGCAGCCGTAAACTCCAGGGCGTCGCCGGGTCTGCCTTGTGCTGTGTCCATGCCGATACTCAATGTATAGCGCGCCATACCGCTGCCGACGATCCCAATCGACGCTTGCACGGCTTCGGTTCCCGCTTTGCAGGCGAACTCCCAGTCCGCGGCCTGGATATTGGCTGAGGCGCCAATGCTTTCGGCGACGATCGTACTTGACGGCTTTACCGCGTAGGGGTGGCTCTCGCTGCCGACCCAAACCGCGCGAATATCTTCAGCGTCAATCCCGGCACAAGCGATAGCGTTGCGCGCCGCCTCAATCGACATTGTAATCACATCTTCGTCTATACCCGCTACTGCCTTTTCCTGCACCGGCACAGCGCCCTGTCCATTCGTCCATATTCGCGAGATCTCGCGGCCAGGCAATCGATAGCGCGGTATGTAGGCGCCATATCCGACGATGCCTACGCCTCGATCCGGCTTCATTAACCAGTGTGATTCCCTATTCATGATGGTGACTTTCGTTGATTGACCAATTCTCTTGCGCGCTCCAATCGAATCTTGCCTTCCGCTTTCATTTGCTGCGCTATCGCCACAACATCTTCTGTAGGTGCGCCGGCGGCAATCGCCAGTTGGCGGGCGTGCATACGCATGTGCCCGCTCTGAATGCCATCGGTGGCCAGCGCGCGCATTGCCGCCAGGTTTTGCGCCAGTCCCACCGCCGCGGCCACTTCCGCCAGTTGCCGAGCCGACTGAACGCCGAGAATCTTGAGCGCGGTCTGGGCCAGTCGCTGGACGCGCGTCGCCCCGCCGACAATGCCGACCGCCAAGGGCAATTCAATTCGCCCTCGCAAGTCGCCGTGTTCATCTTTCCACCAGCGCGAAAGGCTTGTATAGCGGCCGGCGCGCGCCGCATAGGCATGCGCGCCCGCTTCGACTGCCCGCCAGTCATTCCCTGTGGCGATCAGCAGGGCGTCAACACCGTTCATGATGCCTTTATTGTGGGTGGCCGCGCGGTAGGGATCCAGCTCGGCGAACACGGCGGCCTCCAGAATGCTGTCGATGACTTCCGGCCCGCTCGCGCATTCGTGGCCGAGGGCGGAGGCGGGAATACTGCCTTCGGCCCAAGCCATTCTCTTGTCGGACAGATTGCTTAGAATGCGCAGATTTACCCGGCCGCCCGTGATCTTTTCGATGAATGGCGAGACCTGTTCCAGAGCTGTATTCACTGCGTTTGCGCCCATGGCATCACGCGCATCGTAGAGCAGATGAACGACGATCATCTCCCCTATACTTGTATTCTTGAAAACACGAGTTTGCAGGTCGACGGCGCCGCCTCCGCGTGCCTTGATGCTGCCTGCTGTTTCGTTCGCCTTGTCGATTATCTCGGCCTTATGCCTCTCAATGGTCTGGACAACGCGACTTCTGTCCTCGACATCAAGCAGTTGAATCTGGCCCGTCATCAGCGACTCGTCGCTCGACGCCTGGAAGCCTCCACCCGCGCGAAACAGCTTGGCAGCGTAGCTGCAGGCGGCAACGACCGATGGCTCTTCAATGACCATTGGAATCAGATAGTCGGTGTCATTGATCAAGAAGTTGGTGGCGACGCCAAAAGGCAAGGCATATCGTCCGATGACATTTTCAATCATCAGATCGGCCTCATGCAAGGCCAAGCCCCCTTCTTCCAGGGCTCGCAGGTCCTTGTCGGTAAGATCGGCCCAGTCGCGGGTGATCGCCTGCCTTTCGGAAAGTGGCCTCTTGTACAAGCCTGATATGGTTGATCGTCGTTCTCGCATTATAGAGCTATCATACACTTTGGCCCCTCGCAGAATCTATCATCGCTGTCGCGATAGCTATCAACTTGCGAAATGACAGCTGCTCGACGCGTAACAAGCGAAAAAGTCTGCCGCGCTAGCACAAGGTGATGAACGCTCTCGTCGCGTGTGCGACGTGGTCTGTTTAGACAGGGCTTAGCCAAAGCTGATGAAAGGCTTCTGGCTAAAGAAAAGAAAAAAGCCCACCGTTGAGTGGACTTCGTCATTGAGAAATCAGGAACCCTTAGTCTGGCAAAATGCGTGTGCCCATAAAGGCATCCAACCAGATGACGAAAACAAGACCGATCGGGATCGACGTGAAGAGATAATAGATCATCCCGTATTCTTCAATACTAACGCCCTGTGGCGTTTGCACTGCGCTAAAGAGCGGCAGCATATCGAAGCCCACTGTTATGATCCCGTAACCGACGAGGAGACCCAATACCATTGAGATCACCCAAACAACGACTCGGCGGATCGTAAGACTTGACATAACTCGCTCCCTGTTTATGTAACGCCGCGCCGCTGACGCCACGAGAAGGCTTGCTAATCTACGTGAACTCGACAGACCTGTTCGCCGGTTACGCGCCGCGCGGCAATAGGCGCTAGCTGAACGCTTGTCATTGTACGACGAATTGCCGGTCAAACGCAAGTGAAGGATTGCACAAGTATGTCAATCGCTGGTCGATTGAATGTTGTTAATCGCTGGTCGCCCTGTTACACTCTTGACAGTTCGAACTTGCTCCCAGACGTTCGTGCCTTCGTTTCCACGCTTTTGTCACAAGACCGGGAGAATACTGTGGCCGATATTTACGACAAGTTAGCGGGATTTACGGTCGCCAGAGAAGCTATGGAAATGGGCATTTACCCCTTCTTCCGCGCTCTGAGCGACTCCGAAGGAACAACAGCGACTTTCGAAGACAAAGACGTCGTTATGTTGGGCTCCAACAATTACCTTGGCCTGACAACCGACAGTCGCGTGCAAAGTGCCGCGATTGAAGCGACACAGCGTTACGGCACCAGCGTCACGGGATCGCGATTTCTCAATGGCACGCTCGAACTGCACCTCGAGGCGGACCGGCGTCTGGCCCAGTTTGTGGGCAAAGAAGCGGCTCTGGTTTTTTCCACCGGGTACCAGACAAACCTTGGGACTGTCTCCGCCTTAATCGGGAAGAACGATGTGGCGATCCTTGACAAGGATGTGCATGCCTCTGTCGTTGACGGGGTTTCCATGTCGCGCGGCATGATGAAACGCTTCAAACACAATGACGTTGCCGACCTCGAACGTGTCTTGAGCAGGATACCGGACGAACATGGCAAAATTGTCATGGTTGATGGTGTCTATAGCATGGGCGGCGACTTCGCCCTCTTGCCACAAATTATAGATGTATGCAAAAGATATGGCGCGCGCATTCTCGTGGACGATGCGCATGGCATTGGCGTGGCCGGGGGCGGCCGCGGGACGGCGGCGCACTTTGGCCTAACCGATCAAGTCGACCTCATCATGGGGACATTTAGCAAGAGCTTCGCTTCTATCGGGGGATTCATCGCCGGGTCAGCCGACGTTATTCATTATATACAGCACCATGCCCGATCGCTGATTTTTTCTGCTGCATTACCCGCCCCGAACTTGGCGGCGGTCCTGGCAGCACTGGACATCATTGAAAATGAACCGGAGCATGTCCAACAAGTTTGGAAGAACGCCGAATACATGCGCAAGGGCTTGATCGAGCTCGGGTATGATACTTTCAACAGTCAGACGCCGATCATCCCCGTCAAGATTGGCGAGCAATTTCGCACCGGCCTTACCTGGATGGCATTGATCGAAGAAGGCGTATATACGAATCCGGTCGTGCCGCCAGCAACGCCGCCCAATCAAGCCCTTTTGCGGACGAGCTACATAGCCACTCATCGCCAGAGACACCTTGATCGCGCTCTGGCTGCCTTCGAGAGAGTAGGCAAAAACCTCGATTTGATCCCGTCCCGCGAGACCGTATAAGCCCAAGAGCCGGCGCTTGCCCCTTTTTTATAAACCGCGTTGCTCATGCAACGAGAAGGTTTATTATTTTGTGTGAGCGCGACATTCCTGTGACCTTTTCGCTGCCGCCGAGCGGCTGTGGTTGTGGCCTCAGGTTAGGCGCCGTACACGATTAAGTTGCCCGTGCCGTCAATTACGTCTCCGATGATAGCCGCGTCGTCGCCGTACTGGCGCAAATCTTCAAGCAAGTCCGCTGCGCTTTCCGCCGCCACTGACATCAATAATCCCCCTGATGTCTGCGGATCGAATAGCAGCGCCTCGCTATTGACGCCGGCGCCGTCCCAAACGGACACCCAGCGCGAAAAATATTCATGATTGCGTTCCATTCCACCTGGGAATATGCCGCGGCTGGCATATGCAAGTGTCCCTGGCAGCCAAACAAGCGCTTCGAAGTTCAGGCGTAGATCCACCCCGCTAGAGCGAGCCAATTCATGCCCATGCCCGGCCAGGCCGAATCCCGTAATGTCTGTCATCGCACCTACGCCATGCAGTTGCGCGCATTCTGCTGCGCTGCGATTGAGCCGAGACATTACGTTGACAGCGCTCTCGATATGCGCCGATGACGCCAGCCCGCGCTTCAACGCGGTCGTAATAACACCCGTGCCAAGGGGCTTGCTCAGAACAAGTTTGTCGCCCGGTCGCGCGCCGGCTTTGCGAATGAAATTCGACACCGAGACCTCGCCGGTCACCGACAAACCGTATTTTGGCTCATCGTCGCTTATTGAGTGCCCACCTGCAATGACTGCGCCGGACTCTCGCACCTTTTCTGCCCCACCCCGTAGAATCTCTTGGAGGATATCGAGCCCGAGATCGTCCGGATAAGCTACCAGGTTAATTGCGAGCAATGGTTTGCCGCCCATCGCGTAAACATCGCTGAGGGCATTCGCCGCGGCGATCGCGCCAAATTCGTACGGAGTATCTACAACAGGTGGGAAGAAATCCGTTGTGCTTATGATCGCGCGGTCGCCATCCAATCGATAAACCGCCGCATCATCTGGCTCGGACAAGCCCACCAGCACCTGCGGAAATTCTTCGGACTTAAAGTTGTCACTTAATGGCTGCAAGACTTGCGCCAGATCGCCCGGGTTGAGCTTGGAAGCTCAACCGGCGCAAGTGGCCAAGCTCGTTAGCTTGATTTCAACTTCGCTCACAATCGTACACCTTCCAAGAAAAAGGCTCACCGCTTAGAGTGAGCCTGTCATAGTCTGGTCGGGGTACCCGGATTCGAACCGGGGACCTCTTACACCCCATGCAAGCGCGCTAGCCGGACTGCGCCATACCCCGAACATAGCCTTATGATAACACAGATCTGAGAAACTGCTAGCCCGCAATCGCTTGTGGACGCCCGGCGGATTGCTAGTCATCAATCGGCAAAACGCCGTATGTGCACGAGTCATAATCTTGACCGACTATGACCTCATAATCATATTCGCGCGCTGGGTCGGCTTGGGCCTCAACCTGCTTCCGATTCATGTTTAAGGCCTTGGTGATACCCGGTACCAAACTTCCCTTGCTCGCGGCTACATAGTCTATCAGCTTGCTCGATTCCACAGTTTCTCGCTCTGCCAAGGGCCCAAGCGCCACCGCATTGTAACCGTCCCAGCGCAATCGTTCACTCGCGACCAGATCCCAGTTTTCGTTGCCGGAGCCGTTGTAAACAGCGATAGAAGGACCCGACAAACCGACTTGATTTGCCGATGGCGGCGTATAGAAGTCTCGCATAAGCTGCATGACAGTTTCATAAATCGGCAAGAGGACAGAATCCCCGCTAGGTGTCCGCCAGTTCTGAGTATGGTATATGCGCCGAAAGGTGAAGTTTTGAATGCGGTCAAGATCAAGCTCAAGCAAATGTGGCAGCAGGCTCAGCATGGCGTTAAACGGCAAGTTGGTATCGATTACCTCTTCCAACTCGCCCCAGATCGCTGGCACTGTGCTTATCAACCCGTTGCTGCGCGCTTTGCGCCACATTGCGCGAAGCAGCAACTGTTGGCGGCGCCCCCGGTCCAGATCGTCCGTATAGCGACGGGTGCGCGCATACCACAAGGCGTCAAAGCCGTCGAATGTATAATAACCGACATCCAATGTCCGCCAGTCGTAGGCGCTGCCTTCGGCAACGCCAGTTTCCGTCCGCGTGACCGGATATAAGTCCCGGTACGTGCAATCGACCGCGATGTCTACGCCGCCTAGACGATCAATGATGGACTTGAAGCCGGAAAAATTGACTCGCGCATAGTAGTGCACATTGATCCCAAAATTGTAAAAGATGGTCTGTCGCAAGAGACCGAATCCGCCGCCGGGTTCCCAGCCGATGTTTTTGCCGATGCCGAAGGCTGTGTTGAGCCGACCCATCTTTCCGCTGGGAATGTAAACGAAAAGATCACGAGGCAGATTTATCATGGAAACTGTACCGGTTTCGGTGTTCAACGACACGATGATCATGGTATCAGTCCGCACGGACCGATCT
Organism: Chloroflexota bacterium; assembly: GCA_026708115.1. Classification (GTDB taxonomy): domain Bacteria; phylum Chloroflexota; class Anaerolineae; order Aggregatilineales; family Phototrophicaceae; genus UBA6055. Next base: position 3,374 of record JAPOVL010000015.1, on the reverse strand, counting down.
TCCGTCAATTCGTCGTCGCCGCCCAAAAGTATGACATTGATCAACTCGTAATCGCGGGGAATGAAGGGGACGCGTGTGGGCACGGCGGTGCCGGAAAGCTCGAGCCCCGCTCTTGGATCGGGGGGAAGGAATAGTCGCGGCAGATCTACGGGTTCGGGCGTACCGAGTACCGCAGTCGGAGTCGCTCTGGGTGAAGGCGTCTGTGGACTCGGGGTACTGGTCACGAATACCTGTTGCATCAGTACAATCTGCGATTCGTCGCGCAGGCTGGCACCGGATGCTTCCCTTGCCAGCGCCGTACCAGTCGCCCGATAGCTCTGCTGGCGGGCCTTACTAGTCGCGCTGTATTGTCGTTGGTCGCCCCAGAGACTTAGTACTTGCGTCGCCGTCCAAAGAGTCGCCAGAAGCAGAAGCGTCACGGTCAGATAGACACCGAGCTTGAGCGATAATCGCAACATTGTTCTAAGAGTGCGCATGATGACTCCATTGCGTTGAAAGAAGGTATGCGAGCGCGATTCCAGAATTCACTTGCATCGACGAAGTATGTGATCAAGGCGCCACAAAAACGACCGGTATGTCGCAAATTGCGTCTTCCGGCATCGTGCCCAGTTCATCCACGATGCTCAAACGCAGTCTGTGCAATCCAATACCGAATACTTCGCTGTTTATCAAACCAATAACATCATTTGTAACGGAATTGAATCCCTCAATGTACTGAGCGTATTTGTCCGACCAAGCGGGCCGGACGTCAAGCCGGAACCCCGAATCTTCTGGCAAGTTGACCGAGCCAATGACCTCGATTATCCCGCGTATCTCTTGCAAGACAACCGGCGAAACGATTCGGGATGATTCCGATTCACAACCGATTATTTTTGGTGGAACCGAGGTATCCGGCAATACCGGTACAGTTGTTGCTGGCGGCAAGCTTGGTATTGTCGGTAACAACAGGGTCTCCCCTGCCAGTACACCGCGAATCGGTTCAAAGCAATTGCCTTTCTGAATCTCGACAATGCTTGTGCCTATGCTTTCTGCAATGGCAAGCAGATTGTCGCCTGCAGCAACCTGGTACGGCTTCCAATCAATTGCTACCTCGCAGGATTCGAACTGCGCAGTTGGGACGTATCCAAGTGCAGTGGGCGTTGGCACCAATCTAGAATAGACCAATGGTAGCATTGAAGCATCGGCGCTGGCTTGAACCGTAGGTGTAGCGGTGGATTGATACACGGGATCGGCAGCCGTGTCGGTCTGTGACGCCCTTTCCGTATTGTCTGCCGAAGCGGTCCTCGTCGCCCGTGCGGATTTAGTTGAGCGTTCATCTGCCGTCGGCGTCAGCGCCCGGCTCACAGGCAAAACTTTCGTAGCTATCGCCAGGGCTCCGGTTTCGGTTTCAGAGGTTGCAGTCGCTACCATCACATCAGGACTTGTTGTTATCTCTGGCCGAGTGGTCGTTACTGTCTCTGCGATCTCGTCAGTCGCCGTCGGGCTTGGAACATCTGTCGCGGTAGAAGTGGTGGTTGCAGTTGCAGTCGGGCCCGAAACATCCGAAGCCGTTGGCGTAGCGGTTGCCGTCGCCGTCCGCTTCACGTGAGCCGTGCGGCTGGCGCGGATGGCACGCTCTTCGCTTGTCGCTGGCTCCGCGATTCTATCAGTCGCCGTCGCGCTTGGCACATCCGTCGTTCTTGGCGTAGCGGTTGCCGTCAGGCTTGGAATATCCGTCGCGGTAGACGTGGCGGTGGCCGTTGCTGTCGCCGTTCGCTTCACCAGAGCCGTGCGGCTGGCGCGGACAGCACGCTCCACGCTTATCACTGTCTCCACGATCTCGTCAGTCGCCGCCGGGCTCGGAACATCCGCCGCGGTCGAGGTGACCGTTGCAGTTGCCGTTCGCTTCACGAGAGCCGTGCGGCTGGCGCGGACAGCAAGCGCTACACTTGTCGCTGTCTCCGCGATCTCGTCAGTCGCCGTCGGGCTCGGAACATCCGCCGTTGCTGGCGTAGCGGTTGCAGTTGCGGTCGCCGTCCGCTTCACCAGAGCCGTGCGGCTGGCGCGGACAGCAAGCGCTACACTTGTCGCTGTCTCCGCGATCTCGTCAGTCGCCGTCGGGCTCGGAACATCCGCCGTTGCTGGCGTAGCGGTTGCAGTTGCGGTCGCCGTCCGCTCCACAGGAGCCGTGCGGCTGGCGCGGATAGCACGCACCACGCTTGTCGCTGGCTCCGCGATCTCGTCAGTCGCCGTGTGACTTGGCACATCCGTCGCGGTAGATGTGGCCGTTGCCGTCCGCTTCACCAGAGCCGTGCGACTGGCGCGGATAGCGCGCTCTTCGCTTGTCGCTGTCTCCGCGATCCCGTCAGTCGCCGTCGGGCTTGCAACATCCGTCTCGGTAGCAGTGGCGGTTGCAGTCGCCGTCGCCGTCCGCTTCACGAGAGCCGTTTGGCTAGCGCGGATGTCGCGTTCTGCACTTGTCGCTGTCTCCACGATCTCGTCAGTCGCCGTGTGACTTGGCACATCCGTCGCGGTAGATGTGGCCGTTGCCGTCCGCTTCACCAGAGCCGTGCGACTGGCGCGGATAGCGCGCTCTTCGCTTGTCGCTGTCTCCGCGATCCCGTCAGTCGCCGTCGGGCTTGCAACATCCGTCTCGGTAGCAGTGGCGGTTGCAGTCGCCGTCGCCGTCCGCTTCACGAGAGCCGTTTGGCTAGCGCGGATGTCGCGTTCTGCACTTGTCGCTGTCTCCACGATCTCGTCAGTCGCCGTGTGACTTGGCACATCCGTCGCGGTAGATGTGGCCGTTGCCGTCCGCTTCACCAGAGCCGTGCGACTGGCGCGGATATCACGCTGAACGCTAGCATCTGTCTCCGTGATCCTGTCAGTCGCCGTTGAGCTTGGCACATCCGTCGCTGTTGGCGCAGCGGTTTCAGTTGCCGTCGCCATCCGCTTCACCAAGGCCGTACGACTGGCGCGGATGGCACGCTCTTCGCTTGTCGCTGTCTCCACGATCCTGTCAGTCGCCGTCGGACTGGGAATATCCGTCGCGGTAGACGTGGCGGTTGCCGTCGCCGTTCGCTTCACCAGAGCCGTGCGACTGGCGCGGATAGAGCGCTCTTCGCTTGTCGCTGTCTCCGCGATCTCGTCAGTCGCCGTCGGGCTCGGAACATCCGCCGTTGTTGGCGTAGCGGTTGCAGTTGCGGTCGCCGTTCGCTTCACCAGAGCCGTTCGGCTGGCGCGGATATCAAGCTCCACGCTTGTCGCTGTCTTCGCGATCCTGTCAGTCGCCGTCGGGCTCGGAATATCCGTCGCGGTAGACGTGGCGGTTGCCGTCGCCGTTCGCTTCACCAAGGCCGTACGACTGGCGCGGATATCAAGCTCCACGCTTGTCGCTG
>JAPOVL010000006.1 GCA_026708115.1 Chloroflexota bacterium | reverse complement strand
AGGTACAGATGTTTCGTTGGTCGCGTAGAGGCGGAGGGCTGTGTTGTGTGCTGGCCAGAGTTGGCCCGTAGAGTTTTCGATGTGAACGTAGGTGGTGTGTTTGGGGCGACCCGTTGGGTCGTGTAGGTCGCGTCGAAACTGACCGCCGGTCGCCGTTACGGGTTTTGAGGTGGTTGAGGATGGTGGCGAAGGAATTCCTAAGCCATCAGCACTGATTCGGTCGCTCGATTGATGATTCCGCGCTTGATCAAGAAGCGTTCAAGTCGTACAAGCGCTTCTCTAATAGTATCTTCGCTTGTGGCGTAACTGGCGCGAAGGAAACCACCCCCGCTGGGACCGAATGCGCTGCCCGGGATGAGGGCCAGGCGTTCTTCCACCAGCAGCTGCTCGCAAAAGGTTTCGTCATCCATAGCGGCAGCTTTGATGCTTGGGAAGGCGTAGAAGGCGCCGCGCGGCTCGAAGCAAGACAGGCCAAGGCGATTGAAACCGTCGACGATCAGCCGCCGCCGGCGGTCATAATGCTGACGCATGTATTCGACATCGCCCTCGCCATGTTGAACGGCTTCCAGGGCAGCGGTCTGGCCCATTGTCGGGGCGGACATAATCAAATACTGGTGAAGCTTGTACATGGCTTCGGTGAGGTCTTTCGGGGCAGTAACATAACCAATGCGCCAGCCGGTCATCGCGTAGGACTTGCTCATGCCACTGAGGACAATTGTGCGATCGAACATGTCGGGCAGTGCCGCGAAATTGATGTGCTCGGCGCCATAAACGAGCCGTTCATATATCTCGTCGGAGACCACGATCAGGTCGTGTTTTTTGGCAACCGCAGCCACTTGCAGCATATGCTCGCGCGTGAGTACGGCGCCGGTGGGGTTGTTGGGGTAGCTGAGCAAAATCGCTTTGGTCTGTGGCGTCACGGCGGATTCCAGATCGTCGCCGGTCACTTGAAAATCGTGATCGACCGAGGTGGGCACTAAAACGGGCGTGCCGCCCGCCATTTCCACAATTGCAGCATTGGCGACAAAACAGGGCTCGACGACGAGCACTTCATCACCGGGATCCAGCAGCACTTTTAGGGCGAGATAGAGCGCTTCGCTGACGCCGACAGTGATCAAGACTTCGTCGTCCGGCGAATAAGTCAAGTGATAGCGCTTTTCGATATGGGCCGATATAGCCGCGCGCAATTCGTAAATCCCGGCATTGGATGTGTATCCGGTAAAGCCGTCGTGAATGCTTTGGACGCCTGCCTCGACAATGTGCGATGGCGTGACAAAATCGGGTTCGCCGATTCCCAATGTGACGACATCGTCCATGGTGGCCGCGATGTCAAAATAGCGGCGGATGCCGGAGGGGCGAAGTTTGCTGACGCTGCGGGAAAGGTATCGACTCATCTGTTGGATTCCTCGTTGACGAAATCTTGACATTTATATCATGTGCCGCGAGAGATAACATCGCACATCTATTTCCAATTATACGATATGTTTTGCTACAGAGTGTATGAGAGCTTAAGTAGAATGCGGGAAAATGAGCTGATGCTTAGATCAAGTTGTCGGAATAGTTCAGTCATTCACAAGTTGTCGCATCTGGAAATCTTAATGCCGCCATGTGCCGGTTAGGCCGATCGCGGTATGATTTGCCTGACAAGACCATAAAAGCCGCTCGGCGGCAGCGAAAAGGTCAGAGGAATGTCACGCTCACGCAAAATAATAAGCCTTCTCGTTGCATGAGCAGCACGGTTTATAAAAAAAGCAGCCAATAGCTCTTCAGCGTAGTTAGCGCACAACATGCTCGAAGAAGGGAATGCCTAATATGATGGGTATTGCCCTCTCAGCCTCTACCCAAAGCTTTGGAGAGGGGAGTTCTATCGCGAATCTGTGAGCCCAAAGGGGGTTGTATACACGTTTTTCGACATCCTCTCGAAAAACGAGACTTTTCAGTCCACTAAGGAGAGAAGCGTGGCGGATTTGCCGACTTTGGAAAACTGGGGTTCGACACGAGACAGCTTGCACCAGGTAGCGCTGGTGCTGAGCGCGATACGGGTCTGTTGCGTTGCGCCACAGCCAAACAGTCTACAGTACAGCCTGGGCTTGACGCCCAGGGGATTGAGCACATCGCGGCTGAATGTCGGTGGCGAATTGCGTTTTGATATCGCGGATTTGCGATTGATTTATGCGCGGGACGGGCGCGAGGATTTCGAGATTGATGTTGAAGGCTACGATCAGAAATCGTTGATCGACGATGTTGTGGGCAGTTTCGGGTCACTGGGAATTGAAATCAACCCGCCGCAGACACATATCACACCGGGTCAGCGCTTCGAAATCGAGCGGAGCCTGGCAGTCAACTATTTGACAGTCCTGGATGCGGCATATGGCGCATTGGCGCGTTTCCGCGCGGGACTTGGCGGGTGGTTGAGCCCCCTGGCGCTTTGGGCGCATCATTTTGATCTGGCGTTTCTTTGGTTCCCTGGCGGGAACATGAACGAACACGCGGATCCACAACTGGCTTTCGGCTTTGCGCCTTACAGTCCCGGTCTGGAGCGACCCTACTTCTACGCCTATGGCTGGTCCCCAAAATCAGGTTATTTGAAGCTTCCAGTTTCGGCGCCGGCAAGGGCGGAAACCGGCAGTTATACCGGCCTCTACGCCGGATACGACGATCTTGATAGAAGCGATCGATTTGGCAGCCAAGTCGAGGGGATCTTGCGGGATTATTACGCGCTTGCCAGAGCGAAATTGTAGAGGCTTGTCCGCTACTGGGTCATGCTGACGCGCTTTTTCTACCCCATCCCCCGGCCCCTTCCCCGAAGCATCAGGGAAGGGGAGCTAAGCTTGTCGAATTTCGTAATAATCTGTTTTTTTTCGCAATGATAGTCACCTTTTATGTATTGTTTCGGTACTTTTCCTGTCATTTATACGTATGATTTGCAGTAGCGGACAAGCCTTGTAGAGGCGACGCCGGGATTTTAGAGACTTTCCGGCTCGGGATGCGTAAATCAGGCTAGGGAAGGCGCTTTTGACAGGCCCCATGGGGTCCTATAGAGAGGGGGGGCTTAAAATCCGCGAATGCGCTACAAAACTTCCTTGCCCTCGTCGTAGGGAAGGGGGCCGGGAGATGGAGGCTGAGTTCTCGCAACCAGTACAATCGACACTACCAGGCGCCGGATTGATTTGCGGGGGCGGTCTGTGATGCGGTATTGTTAAGGAAGACGGTTCTTAACATCTCAAGGCAGTTATCGTATAATCAGTTTTGAGTCATGCTGACGATGTGAAAGGAGCAAGCAGCGGTCGGTATTTTTGAACGCTGCAGGGGCCAAGTATGAGTGACGAGAATAAAACTCCGAACGACAATCCAAATGATGATGCTGCACAAGATGTGCCGGGCGCGTCGTCATCGGATGACATGGGAGATCGGTTGGAGCGACTGGGCGGGGAACCTGCCCCGGCCATCACACCGGAGGAATTCGAGCGCCTGCAAAAGGCGGGACAGGTTCACATAGATTCGCGCGGGCGCGTCCGGACGGCGCGACGAAGCGGCGCCGAGGCGGGCGTTTCGCTCCGTAAGCGGCGCGCGTGGTATGTCTGAACCCGAATTCCGACAACTACAAAGCAAGCTTTTGAGGGAACTGCGCAGCAGCCAATTGCTTGCCGACCCCGATATTGAGGCCGCGTTTAGCGATATTCCTCGCCACCTTTTCTTACCACAGTTCGATCTGACAACGGTTTATCAGGACAAGGCCATCGCTCTGAAGGTAAGTCCCTCGGGCGAAACCCTGAGTTCGTCAAGCCAGCCCACCATGATGGCCATCATGCTGCAGCAGTTGCGGCTTGCCCCCGACATGAACGTATTGGAGATCGGCACTGCTTCCGGATACAACGCCGCGATTTTGAGCCAGATCGTCGGGGCTGGCGGCTATACAACCACATTGGAAATCGATCGCGAACTGGCGGAAGAGGCACGCAGCAATTTGTTGCGAGCGGGCTTTGGCAAGGTGTTGGTGGTGGATTGTGACGCGGCTGGCGGTTATGAGCCGCGCGCGCAATATGATCGCATATTGGCAACAGCCGGCGTTTGGGACGTGCCGCGCAAGTGGCTGCAGCAACTGCGAGCGGATGGTCGATTGGTAGTCCCGATCTGGCTCGATGGCGTACAAGTCAGCGCGGCCTTTATACCGCAGCCGGACGGGACTTATCTAAGCGTCGATAATCGTCCCTGCGCCTTTGTTTACCTGCAGGGCTTGGCAGCGGGTCCGGATGTTCGCAAGAGAGTTGGGGGCGCCTATTTGGAAGTCATCGCAGATGATGTTGACAAGATTGACACGGCCGCTTTGCATCTTTTGCTTTCGGAAGAGGTCGAAATACAGCGCTTGGGAAAACACTTGCGGCCGGAAGATTTCTGGTATGGATTGCAGCTTTATCTGATGATGCACGAGCCACCGCGTTACATATTCGCGGTCTATGCGATACCGGAAGGCGAAATGGCCTATGGCATGTCGGGCAACGGCATACTGTTGTTCCGCCCGAACAGCGCTGTCTTCGCGGCATATGATGATGGCGGCGTCGTGCGCTGCTATGGCGGGGCGGCGGCGTTTTTGAAGCTGCAGGCGCTCTTTGAGGATTGGCTATCGCTCGAAGGCGCGCTGGTAGATCGTCTCTCTTTACAGTTGATCCCCCTCGACATGGGCGAGCCCGTGATCCAGACGGGCAAACTCTTCAGAAGAAAAGACCACTACTTACACGTATGGCTGGACTGATCAACCTGGCGCATGTGAGGCAAGCGCTGGAGCTGCGAGACTTCGATTCCGCGCGGGCAAGAAAACGGATGTCGCCGGTACCGCGGGGATGGAAGAAGCGTGAAAGCGCGCCTACACAGGCCGCGGTCATGGTCTTGCTTTACCGGGATAGTGAAGAGCGTCTCCGTGTGGTGCTCACCTTGAGGCATGCCGGATTGCGCGGCCACAGCGGCCAGGTCAGTTTCCCTGGGGGGCGCCAGGACCCGCAGGACAGGAGTTTGACCGACACGGCGATGCGAGAGACCGGCGAGGAAATCGGGATTTGCCGGGAAGGGATACGGGTCCTGGGGGGAATGCCAAGGCTTTACATTCCGACATCACATCATGATGTATATCCGACGGTGGGGTATTGTGAGACGCTTCCACACTTTCGCGCGAATCCGCAGGAGGTTGCGGAGGTTTTCAGCTTCGCGCTGGATGATCTGCTAGATCCTCGATTCAGTCGCGAGGAGCGCCGGATGATACGGGGCTACGATGTCTGGGTGCCTTACTACGATGTGGGCGGGCACAAGGTCTGGGGCGCGACGGCTATCCTGTTGAGCGAATTAGAGGAGCGGCTGCGGAAGGTCTTGCCGCAGCGCGTGTTGCTGGAATTGGGGTAGATGCGGCTGCGCGTATCGCTCCGGCCGGATTTTGCGGGCGGCCAGATTGGTCGCGTAGGTCGCGTGGACACTGACCGCCGACTCGCCCGTACAGGGTGCAGAGTAATGTTGTGGCTTTGGCGGGGGTGGTACCGGTATTATTCACCACAGCCGCTCGGCGGCAGCGAATTTGGGCTACCGCGCTCACAGAAAATAACAAAGTGCTCGGCTACCGCAGATCGCGGTTTATTAAAAAATAGGCGCAGAAGTAAGTGCAAGTAAGTATTGAGAAAAGTGCCATACTTTACCCCCACCCCCGGGGTCCCATAAAGAGGGAGGGGGCTTAAACGCAATGATTGCGCGACCTAGACACCCCTTCCCTCCTTATGGGGTCACGTAGACATAGACCTTCGGGAAGGGGCCGGGGGATGGGGGGTGGTTTGCGATAATCGCATTACTTTATTGGGACTACTGAGGGCTGTGTTTCGGGCGGCCAGGTTGGTCGCCCCTACGGGTTTTGAGGTAGTTGTGGATGGGGTTTGGCGGGCTTGTGCGGAATCGCATAGGTTGCTATGCTAGCGTCGGCGCGGCATAGCGGCAGGTAGCCTCGAAACGTTCAAGAGAGAAGCAAGACAGCGAAATGGACAGCGTAACTCCTATATTGGCAGCCGGGACCGGCGGGGCCCTTGGCGCCGGTGAATGGAGCGCCTTGCTTTTCTATGTTGTAGTCGCGCTGGGCGTTTCGTTTCTCTGCTCAATCTGGGAAGCGGCCATGCTATCGACGCCGGTTTCCCATATCGAATTGCTGGTGCAAGACGGCCACAAAGCCGGCAAGATCATGCAGAACCTGCGGCAGAATGTGGAAGATCCGATCTCGGCCATATTGACCTTGAACACAATCGCGCATACGGTGGGCGCGGCCGGCGCCGGGGCCGAGGCGACCGCAATTTTCGGCAGCGAGTTCTTCGGCATCATTTCGGCGGTATTGACACTGCTGATATTGGTATTTTCCGAGATCATTCCCAAGACATTGGGCGCGGTTTACGCCAAGCAGCTCACGCCGTTCACGGCATATTCGCTGCGGGCATTGCTGTTCGTTTTTGCGCCGGCGGTGCGCGCTTTCGAAATTGTCACGCGGGCTATGCGCCCCAGCGAAGACTCGCCAACGGTTACCCGCTCCGAGCTACAAGTGATGGCGCGGATCAGCGCGGAAGAGGGCGGCATCAAGGAGCGCGAGAACCGCATTGTCAACAACTTGTTGCAGTTGGCGGACGTGCAGGTCGAGTCGATCATGACGCCGCGCACGGTTGTCTTGATGTTTCAAGAGGAAGCGACCATTGGGGACGTCGTGAATACGCACAAGTTCTTGCCCTATTCACGTATTCCTGTATTTGGTGAATCGGCAGACGACATCAAGGGCTATGTCTTGCGGCACGAGATTTACAAGCGCGCTGCCGCGGATGAAGACGACGTGCAAATGCGCGAGATCGCGCTGGAACTTGAAGTCGTGCCGGAAACAAACTCGGTTGCGCAGGTATTGGACGAATTCATTGCGAAACATGAGCATATCTTCCTGGTGATCGACGAATATGGCGGGACTGCGGGGCTGATCACTCTGGAAGACACCGTCGAGACCTTGCTCGGAATCGAGATCATGGACGAATCCGACCGCGTGGTGGATTTGCGGCAATTGGCGCGGCGCCGCTATCAAAGCCAGGGCAACAGACCAATGGGCGCTGCCGTGAGGAATATGGACGCGGGAGATCGTCCCGGTCCCGCGAGTCCCGATAAGCCGCTCGGCGCGTAACTGTTGAAAAGGTCCCAGGTATGTCGTGCTCACGCAAAAAAATGAACGCAACGTACACCGCTCAACTCGCACTGGAGTCGCCCATAGATTCTATGATGTGCATTTTCGGGCGACCTGATAGGTCGCGTAGACACTGACCGCCGGTCGCTCCTACAGGTTTGTCCGGTACTGTGGTGTTTGCAGTTGCTTATGCAGCCCTCACCCCCCGGCCCCCTCTCCCACAAGGGGAGAGGGGGAGCTAAACTTGGCGGATTACGTAATAATTTGTTGATTCTCGCAAGGATCGCCACATTTTTTGTATTGTTTCGGTATTGTTCTTGTTATCTATGAGTAAGATTTGCAGTAGCGGACAAGCTTTACAAATTTCGGCGTGACTGTAGATAGATGTTGGTGGGTTTGTCAAACAAGTGAGCAAGCGGAATGGTCGAGCAATATCTGGAACTACCGAGCTTCCCGTATCGTTTTGATCTGCTGTTGGAGGTGGTTAGACGGAACGCCTATCCGGCGCGGATGGTCGTCGAGAGCGACAGCTTATGGCGTTTTGTCGGCGGGAAGTTGCTCTGCTTCCGTCAGGATGGGGACGTCATTGTCTTGACGGGCCCGGCGCTTTGCAAAAGCGATGACTCGCGGCGGCATGATGTGTCAGGGCTCTCGCGGCAAATACTCGGCATGGACTGCGATCTCAGCGATTTTTATGCAGCTGCGCGGCGAGACGCGCGTCTGTGGCGGCAGATAGAGCCCTTGTTTGGTTTGCCGCTGTTTGGCACGGAAACCGTCTTTGAAGCGCTAGTCACTCTGATTATCGAGCAGCATATCAGTTGGAAAAACGCCTTGCGCTCGCAGCGACGGCTGATGCGAATGCTGGATAGCGGCGTCAGGACGGGCGGGTATAAAGTTCATGATTTTCCGACGCCGCAAGAATTGACAGCGCTCGAAGCGGAGCAATTGAAGCCACTGAAAATCACCAATGGTCGCATCAATCTGATCTTGAGAGTCGCTCGCGAGGCGCGAGACGGCGTGTTGGACCTGGAGGGTTTGCGGCATTTAGAAGCATCTGAAGCCTATAGCAGACTCATGTCAATCAAGGGAGTCGGACATTGGACAGCAGCGAATGTACTGGGCCGCGCTTTTGGAAAATATCCTTACGTAAGCCACAACGATGTGGCGTTGCAGTCGGCGGTCAATCATTATTTCTATCGGGGCGCGGGCGAAAAGAGCGCCAAACAGGTCCTGGAAACGCTGGAAGAATATGGAGAGTATGCCGGTTTGGTAGGGCATTTTATTTTGTTGCGCTGGGTGCTCGACAAGTATCCAGTGGCGCACTGACCGAATTGATTTCGGCAATGCGCAAGCGCCTCCAGATTGATTCACCACAAAGACAGAAGTAAGCGCAAGTAAGTAATGAGAAGTGCGAAAACGCCGCTTTTCTGCCCATCCCTGGCGCTCGTATCAACGGGGAAGGGTGACTCGTCATCGCAATTGATTTTTTTGCATAATTAACTTGGTTTTGCTGAGCGCACAGCGAATTTAAACCGCCGAAAACACCGAGAGCACCGAGGGGACGAGTCGACGGCTCGCTGGTGCAGGGCTTGTGCGGCGCTTAGAAAGCAGAATTGCATTTGTCGCATTTTCGAAGGTAATGCAAACATTCGCAGCTATGGAATGCGGGCGCACCGGTCGCTGTTGAAATTCAACCCCACCCCCCGGCCCCCTCCCCGAAGCATCAGGGAGGGGGAGCTTTACTGAGCTATATTGGGCTATTATGGCCTTTCGCATTTGCACAACACTGACTGGAATTGGCTGTAATTTATGATTTTCAATAGAGTCCACCGGCTCGCCCCACCGGCGACTTTTATTTTGTAGTTGTGGGACTTTGCTGGTCCTACTGAGGGTACAGAGGTTTCGTTGGTCATAGAGGCGTATTTTTGGGGCGGCCTGATAGGTCGCGCAGACACTGACCGCCGGTCGCCTCTACATATTTTGTCTTTATGTTGTGGTTTGGGTGGCCAAATGGTGTTGTTTTCTTGCTACGAGCGAGTATTCGCGCCCATTTTGCGCAGCGCAAATTGACTAGCGGACAAGCCTTCGTTTTCAGCACAAATGAACTTTGCAGGGGGCAGGGCCTGAGTCGGATGCCTAAGCGGAGAGTTCGTCGTAGAGCAGTTCTTGGCTAAGCGTTGGCAGTACGGTCTGCTCGCTGGCAAGCGTGAGAGAAGCGGCAGTCACGCCCAGTCGCATCGCTTCGTCGATGGGCACGTCGTTGAGAATGCCGAAGATGGCCGCGCCGGAAAAGGCGTCGCCGGCGCCAGAGGTGTCTATGACCTCGGTATGGACGGCGCGGATGTATCCGCCGCCGCTGCTATCGGCATAAGCGAGTCCCTGTTCGCCCAAGGTCACGACAGCGACGTTTGCGCCGAGATTAACGAGATGCTGCGCGGTACTGATGGCTTGATCACGTTCTGTGGCCGGTTCGTCCAGGTCACAAAGGGAGGCGGTTTCGCTGGCGTTGGGCACGATCAGGTAGAGGTTGGGTATGTACCTGCAGAGGCGGTTTGCCATGAGCGGGGAGGTGGGGTCGGCACAGACGCGCACATCGTGTCGAACCGCCAATTCAAAGAGCGTGTCAAGGGCTTCTTCTTGCAGGGTCGCGTCTATAACGATTAGCGCGGCCTTTTCGAATAGCCATTCGTGCTCTATTAGATAGTCGGAATCGAGGTATTCCATGATTGCCAAATCGTCGAGCCGGGTGGTTTTGTCTTGCGACTGCAGCAAGATCAACGAAGTCGCGGTTTGGACGCCGCTCACTCGCAGGATGTGATTGCAATGAATGCCTGCGCCGGCAGATTGATGAACCAAGTGTTGGCCGAAGTCATCTTCGCCGACAGCTGACAGGAGAAAGGTTTCGATCTCCAAACGCGCGAGATTCTCGGCGATATTGCGGGCGACGCCGCTCACTGAACAGTGAACATGACCGAACTGGCGTTTGCCGGTACGGATACGATCCGGCGACTTGCCGCTAAATTCCAGGACTGCCGAGCCAACTACCAAGACGTATTCACGGTTCATGCGCGCAACCTGTATGGCTTCGTCTGACTGTGAGTGTGACCGATTCCGCTTGTCAGCGCAAGGTTTCGCTAGAAATCCCAGGGCAATTGCATCAAAATGTGGCGACTGACATGGTACGAATGGGACCGATTATTAGCCACCGAGGGCACCGAGGGTCGCGTAGGTCGCGTGGACACTGACGGCGGTCGCCCCTACAAGGCTTGTCCGGTTCCGGGTCATGCTGACGCGCTTTTTTCACCCCTCACCCCCCGGCCCCTTGCCCCCCTCGGTCCCCCCGCTAAGCGGGGGGCGGAAATCCCACAAGGGGAGAGGGGGAGCTAAGCTTGGCGGATTTCGTAATAATTTGTTGATTTTCGCAAGGATTGTCACCATTTTTGTATTGTTTCGGTATTGTTCCTGTTATCAATGAGTAAGATGTTCAGTAGCGGACAGGCCTTACAAGGCTTGTCCGGTACTAGGTCATGCTGACGCGCTTTTTCTACCCCATCCCCCTGCCGGTGCCCCCTCGGTCCCCCGTCTCACGGGGGAAGCATCCCGGAGCATCAGGGAAGGGGAGCTAAGCTTGGCGGATTTCGTAATAATTTGTTGATTTTCGCAAGGATTGTCACCATTTTTGTATTGTTTCGGTATTGTTCCTGTTATCAATGAGTAAGATGTTCAGTAGCGGACAAGCCTTACATAGGGATTATGAGGGCAGGCAGGTATTTCAACAGCCTCGAAATTCACGACTCTCAATAGACAGCTAAGGCAATTCGTAGTTTCAGTGGCGCTTATCCGGCCGAATTGGATGCTGTGGTGTCAGCGGATTGATTTGCTTCTGGCGGTGGCGGTTGGGTTGGCTGGGCATTGGCGATGTCCGTTACTTGCGGGGGCGCAGCTGGTACGTTTATGCCTAGGGTCGCGGGGTTCAAGCCTGAGGAAGCAACAGCGTCTTCATTGGGAATATCGGCCGCGCAACGGAAGCCTATCCAGCGCTGGCCTTCACTGGGGTCCCAGGATTGGCGATGGACCGCTCGGCTGAAAAAGGGCACGCTATTCCAGGATCCCCCGCGCAAGACCTTTTGCAAACCAGTCACGGGACCGGCAGGATTGACGGCCGCGCCTTGCCCGGCCAAGGCCGCATAATAGCGCTCGCTGTACCAGTCGCTAACCCATTCCGCCATGTTGCCGGCCAGATCATAAACGCCATATACGCTGGCCCCCAGGGGGTAGCTGGCGATGGGCAGCGGCCCGGGCGGCGTATCGAGCGGTCGGTTCGTCTTGGCGAGGGCGTTGTCCCAGGTGTTGCCCCAGGGATAAATGCGAGCGTCGTCGCCGCGCGCCGCCCGCTCCCATTCAGCCTCGGTGGGCAGCCGGCGACCTATGGTCTCGCAGTACTCGCGCGCGCCGTACCAGGTCATGCCATAGGCGGGATACTGGGGCAAGATGCCCGGGATGCTGTAATTGGCGCTATCGAAAACGATTGGGGCGTCGGCGCTTTCGTTGCGCGTCTGAATGCAGGGGAAGCCCGCACAGCCGTTGAGATGACTGCCGGGTCCACGAACATTGAGAAAGGCGACGTACTGTTCCAGCGTCACTTCCGTGGTCTCCATCAAAAAGGCGTCAACCGTAACAGGGTGCGCGGGATAGGAGTCTTCGGCGTAAGTAGCGAGGCAGGCGCCGCCGTCGCGCACAGTACATTCTTCGACCGCCACGATGACTTCGGCAGGCAGGGTCCCCATTGTGAATGTGCCGCCTGGCACGGAGACCGCCAGTGATCGCAATACTTGCAGAATCTCCGGCACTTGTACGACGGGCGGGGGCGGATTGGTGGGAATCGCTGTCGGCAATGGCGTTGACTGCAGCGCGACTGTGTCAGCGCCGGCCGCTGCCGGAATCGGGGATGATACAGATACGGCACTCAAGCCCCCGGCGGACAAGGCGGGATCCGGCGTTGCGGTAACCACGACGAATTCGGTCTTGGGCGTTGCGGAAGGACTGTTTGGGTCCTCTGTCGCGGTCATGACGACATGCACGACTGTGGTTTCTACGCGCGGCACAGGCGTTGGCAGCACAAAGTCGAGCAGGGTGCCTTCGAATACGACGCCGATCATGATGCTGAGGCCGCAAAACAGCCCGGGGATAAACCCGATGACCACCCATTGCCACGCGGCGCTGCGATGGCGCCGTCCACCGATGGGTCTATAGGACATTCATTTTCTCCTTGTCATAATGAAGGCGCTGATTGCCGCCGGGACAAGTCACATGCGATTCGTTTAGTCCGATCGCGCTCGTCGGTATTGTTCTATATGAAAACGCAGTAAACGGCAATATGAGGTTGCGGGGGAGCGGTGAAAATCGAAGCATTCACCATAGCCGCTCGGCGCGTAACCGGCGAATTTGGGCTACCGCGCTGACACAAAAAAATAAGCGTTCTCGTCGCATTAGCGACGCGGTTCAAGAAAGAGAGGCACAGAAGTAGGACCAAAAGAGTCATGCAACTCCAAAACAATAGTCGCCCCTACAAGGCTTGTCCGGTACTGTGGAGTTTGCAGTTGTTTTTGCAGCCCTCACCCCCCGGCCCC
>JAPOVL010000038.1 GCA_026708115.1 Chloroflexota bacterium | reverse complement strand
ATGAGTTGCGTGCCAATTAGACAAAAACTGTGTCCACTTTTTCGGGTGAAGATCAACCTGCGTAGAGCCATCGCCCATGCCATGAACTATGAAGCGATGGTGCAGGCGCAAGATGTGTCAATCACAATTCTGCCGGGTCCTACGCCCGCGAACTTTGTCGGCTATGTCGGTGGTTTGGACGTCCCGACATTCGATCTCGACCAAGCGCGCGAGTATCTGGCGATGACTCCCTGGCCGGATGGGGGCATCACCCTGGATTATGTCTACGTTACCGACTTCCCGCGCGAGGAAATTCCAGGGCTGATCTTGCTTGAGGGCTTGGCACAGTTGAATATCGAGTTGAATATGATCCCCATGTTATGGCCCGATATGACGGCCAGTTGCGGCTCGCCGGAAACCGGACCAGACATCATCAACATTTACACGCTGCCGCCTTTCCTGGATCCCGATGCACACCTGTATAACCAGTATCATTCCGGCCAGTGGGGCAGCTTCAATTCTTGCAGCTTCTACCACAACGATCGCGTCAACGAACTTCTGGATACTGCTCGCGTCACCGGGGATGCGGATGCGCGTCAGGCGATGTACGTGGAAGTACAGGAGATTGTCGCGGCCGAACAACCCTCGGTTTGGATGTATACCGAAGACAGCAGCATATCGATCAACAACTGTGTCAAGGGTTTTGTCTACTCGCCGATGTATCCGCTCACGGTGCTCTTCCAGGATCTGTGGATGGACGGCTGTTAGATACTGCCCAGGTGTGCTGCCACACCCGGGTACCTGAACGAGCGGTCGCGCAGACCGCTCGCAATTGGAATACTGAAGACGGGCGACTCATTGAGTCGCCCCTACCAATTCTTTGTCGACTAAGTAGATACATTACTTGGGACACGTAACAATTGAACAAATGTCATTAGCTTGACTCGTCATATATGAACCTCCGATTCTATCTGCTGCGCCGAATCGCGCTGATCGTTCCCACGCTGATCGGCCTCAGCATCCTCACCTTTTCGATTGCCCGCTTGGTGCCGGGGGATCCTGTCGGGCTGGCGGCCGGACCCCAAGCCACCGCAGAGATCAAAGAAGCGCTGCGGCGGGAATTCGGGCTTGATCAGCCGCTGCCGGTGCAATATATCAACTATATGGCGGGACTTTTCCGCGGAGATTGGGGGCAATCGCTCTATACGCGCCGCGATGTCTTGCCAGATCTGCGGACATTCTGGCCGGCGACGTTGGAATTGACCACCATCGCTGTCATCATCGCCACGCTTTTGGGTGTGCCAGCCGGCGTCATCTCCGCCATGTATCGCAATCGGCTGCCCGACCACATCGCGCGGATATTGTCGCTCTTTTTTGTTAGTTTTCCGGCCTTTTGGCTGGCGATGATCTTTCAGACCTGGTTCGGCCGCGACTTGGGCATGTTTCCCATCAACAAGCGCCTGCCAGTGCTGGTCGCGCCCCCGGCCACTACAACGGGACTTTTCTTGATTGACAGCTTGATTCAACTCGATTTCGAGACTTTTCTTATCTCTTTGAAGCACATTTTTGTCCCCTCGCTGGTGCTATCCTTTAGCGCCTTTGCCAGCATCACGCGGATCACCCGCGCCAGCATGGTCGAAGCGCTGGAAAAGGATTTCGTGCGCATGGAGCGGGCCATTGGCATCCCTTATCGCATCATTATTTTTAAGTACGTCTTGCGCAACGCCTTTATCGCGACTATCACGGTCATCTCGCTGAATTTCGGCTGGTTGATGGCGGGGGCCATTTTGATCGAAACCATTTTTGACTGGCCGGGGCTGGGGCTTTACGCTGTACACGCTTCGCTGAGTCTGGATTTTCAACCGATCATGGGCATTGCCTTTCTTTATGGAGTCGTCTTTAGCCTGATCAATATCCTGACGGATATGGTCTATGGCATGTTGGACCCGAGGATTCGCTATGGCTGAGCCCGGCAAGGGCAAGAGCTCAAAACGGAACGAGGCGCGCTCGGCCCGCTGGGAGAATATCGCCCGCGGCTTGTATCGCTTTCGCTCCAACCGGCTCTCGATGATTGGTTTGTTGATGCTGATCTTCATCTTGCTGGTCGCCATCTTCGCGCCGGTCATTGCGCCTTATCCCGAGGACGCGGCCGGCAAAACTCGTGTCATGGCACGTCTGCAACCGCCGAGCGAGGATTTTGTCTTTGGCACGGACAAGATCGGCCGCGATATATTCAGTCGGGTGGTCATGGGAACGGGATTGGCGCTGCAAGTCGGCACTGTCATCATCTTGCTGGCGACCAGCATTGGCGTCACCATCGGCGCGATCTCTGGTTATGCCGGGGGTTGGGTTGATGACATATTGATGCGCATCACCGATATTTTCTTGACCGTGCCCGCCCTGGTGCTGGCAATCGCGATTTCCGCGGCGCTGGGCAAGGGCATCATCAATGCCATGATTGGCATTTCGCTGGTCTGGTGGCCGGGCTTCGCCCGCTTGACCCGAAGTCTGGTCTTGTCCCTGCGCGAAGAGCCCTTCGTCGAGGCCGCATATGGCATCGGCGCCGGTCACATGCGCATCATCTTTCGTCATATTCTGCCCAATGCGGTGTCTCCTATCATCATCAAAATGACCACCGATTTCGGCTTCGCGGTTTTGACCGCCGCAGCGCTGGGATTCATCGGGCTGGGCGCGCAGCCGCCGACGCCGGAGTGGGGCGCCATGATCAACGACGGCCGTCGTTATTTCCCGGATGAGTGGTGGATCGCGACCTTCCCCGGGCTGGCGATCTGGTTGATGGTTTTCAGTTGGAATCTGATTGGCGACGGCTTGCGCGATGTCTTGGATCCGCGCGCGCGGCGGTAGCATGTCCATGGCTGATTTGCTCAACATAGAAGACCTGCACCTGGAATTCCACACCTATGATGGCGTGGCCAAAGTGCTGGCGGGGGTCGACTTGCGAATGCAGCGCGGCGATGTGCTGGGCTTGGTCGGCGAAACGGGCTGCGGCAAATCGATGACGGCGCTTTCCGTGCCGCGTTTGATCCCCATGCCGCCGGGCAAGATCACCGCAGGCCGCGTCACTTTCGATGGCGAAGACATCCTGAGCAAGTCGGAAGGCGAAATGGAGACCTTCCGCGCCAGCCATCTGGGCATGATCTTTCAGGATCCGGTCACGAATCTGAACCCGCTCTTCACCATCCGCGAGCAATTGGTGGATTCCGTGCTCTATCAACAGGCGCGCGGACAAAAGGTGCCCGGGCGTTGGAAGGGCTTTATGCCGTCGGTGCGGCAACTGCGGCAAGAGGCCCAGGAGCGCGCGGTTGAATTGATGCGCCTGACCGGCATTCCCGATGGCGACAAGCGCATTTTTGAGTACCCGCATCAATTCAGTGGCGGCATGCGCCAGCGCGTCTTGATCGCTATGGCTTTGGCGGGCGATCCGGATTTGTTGATCGCCGATGAACCGACGACCGCCCTCGATGTCACCATTCAGGCGCAGATCCTGCGCTTGATACGCTCCCTGGTCAAACAGCTCGGTTTGACTGTCTTGCTGATCACCCACAATCTCGGCGTTGTCGCGCGCAGTTGCGAACGCGTGGCCGTGATGTATTCGGGGCGCGTCGTCGAAGAATCGCCGGTGCGCGAACTCTTCAAAAATCCCAAACATCCCTACACGCGCGGATTGATCAATGCCGTGCCTCAAAAGGACGTCAGTCGCGGCGGACTGATCGGCATTCCGGGCATGATCCCGAATTTGATCGATCCGCCGGCGGGTTGTCGCTTTCATCCGCGCTGCGAACACGTGATGGACATCTGCCGCCGGCAGGTTCCGGCGGCGACCTCGGTCGGCGCGGAACACAGGGCATCGTGCTTCCTGTACCCGGAGGATGCATGAGCTATCTGCTGGAGATCAATCACCTGAAGAAATACTTTCCCATTCGCGGCGGCTTGCTGAACCGGCGAGTGGCGGACTTCCGCGCGGTGGACGACGTCAGCTTCACGCTGCAGGAAGGCAAAACCCTGGGATTGGTCGGTGAATCCGGTTCCGGCAAGACGACCATTGGCAAGTGCATATTGCGACTGCTGGAGCCAACCTCTGGACAGATCCTCTATGACGGGCAGGACATCACGCACATCAAGGCGCGCGAATTGCGCCGCCTGCGCAGCGAGATTCAGATGATCTATCAAGCGCCGGCCGCCTCCTTGAACGGGCGTATGACCGTCGGGCAGATCATCGGCGAGCCATTGTGGATCCACGAACAGCTGCGCGGCGACGCGGCGCGCGACCGCGTGCTGGAACTGATGAGCGTGGTTGGCTTGAAAGAAGAGCACTACTACCGCTATCCGCACGAATTCAGCGGCGGGCAGCAACAGCGTATTGGCATCGCCCGCGCCCTGGCTGTGCAGCCGCGCCTGATCGTTCTCGATGAGCCGACCTCCGCGCTTGACGTTTCTGTGCAGGCGCAGATATTAAACTTGCTGCAGGACTTGCAAGATCAATTCGACTTGACCTATCTCTTCATATCGCATGACCTAGGCGTGGTGCGTTACATGTGCGACGAGGTCGCCCTGCTTTATCTGGGCAAAATCGTCGAGGTGGCACGCACCGAGGTCATTTTTGAAGAACCAAAACACCCCTATACCCAGGCGCTGATTTCCGCCATTCCCGAACCCGATCCGGATCTGCAGCGGGAGGAAATTATCATCCGCGGCGATCTGTCGCACACTTTTCCGCAGGGGGGCTGTCCTTTCGCGCCGCGCTGCCATGCCGAAAAACTTGAGAGCTGCGATTCCGTTTTGCCACCGTTGCTGGAAGCGGACCAAGGGCATCTGGTCGCCTGTCATTTGCATCCTGCCTTATCCGCATCATCCGCATCGGAGCCCGCTTGATGCTCAGCCAAATCACGTTGGAAGATATCCGTCCCATCGCCATCGGCGCTGGCATCCTGGGCACGGGCGGGGGCGGCAATCCCTATTTGGGCGGCTTGCACCTGGCGTCGATCATTCGCGAAAAGGGACCGCAGACCATGCTTGATCCCTTCAAGTTGGCGGATGACGCGTTGGTCTGTGTGGCAGGCAACATCGGCGCGCCGACGGTCAGCATCGAGAAGCTGCCGGAGGGCACCGAGATGCTGCGTGCATTGCGCCTGCTGGAAGAACATATCGGGCGCGCGTTTGACGCCATTGCGATTGCCGAAATCGGCGGCGCCAATTCCATGCAACCGGTGATTGCCGGTTTGCTGGCGGGCATCCCCACGGTCGATAGCGACAGCATGGGCCGGGCCTTCCCCGAGATTCAGATGTCCTCTTTTCTATTCGACAGCGGCGTGACAGTCGCGCCCTACGCGATGGTAGACGCCGCCGATAACGCGGCGGTCGTGCCGCAAGCTGTCAGCGACCTTTGGGGCGAGAAAATCGCGCGCAATATCGCCGTCAGCATGGGCGCACGGGCCGGGCTGGTCAGCACGATCATGACAGGCGCGCAGGTCAAAGCGACCGGCGTTCATTACACCATGACGCTGGCTCATCATCTCGGCTGCCAGGTGCTTGAGGCGCAGCGACAAAAGTCCGATGTGACCGAAGTTGTGGCGAACGTGCTGGACGGCAAAGTTGTCTTTCAAGGGAAGATCAGCGATGTCGACCGCCGCGTCAGCAAAGGATTCGCCCGCGGTGGCGTCCGCATTGAGAGCTTCCGCGGGGCGGACAAGCTGGAAATCGAGTTCCAAAACGAATTCCTGATTGCGTTCATCAATGGCGAGGTGGCAGTGACAACTCCCGATCTGATTTGCATCGTCACGGAAGACGAAGGCGAACCGGTCACGACGGAATTGCTGCGCTATGGCACGCGGGTGGCTGTCATCGCGGTGCCGGCGCCGCCGCAGCTCAAGACGGCAGTTGCGCTGGACGTGGTGGGACCAGGCGCTTTCGGCTACGATGTCGAGTTCCGTCCGCTGCCGGGCGGTGTGATTGGTCTGGCATCAAGTCTATAAGTAGAGGATAATAAAAATTACTTAATATTCTTTTTCAACTGGAGGCAACAGTGAGATTCAAATCGTTTGCGACAATCGTAGCGGTCTTCGTTCTGTGTGGCGCGGCATCGGCGCAGACTTATTCGATTCGCGTGGATTTCAACACAAACCTGCGCGCGGAACACAGCCTCGATAGCCAGGTCGTTGAATCAGCGCCAGCCGGCTCCATCTTGCAAGTTATCGACAGTTTCAATCGTTGGTTGAAGATTAGCTGGAACGGGCGCGAAGTCTGGATGGCGAGCTGGGTCAGCCACAGCAGAGTCGCGGAGGGCGGCCAGCCTGCATCCCAGCCCGCGGGCAACGTCCCCGCACAAGTGGACAACTGCTGTTTTGTGGATCGGCAGTGCAACAGCGATCAAGATTGGGAAAATGGCTACTGGGCCTTCCAGAACGGCCAATGCGCCGTGCCATCGCAGCCGCAACAACAGACGCCCACACGGCCCGCGAGCAGCGTAGCAGCGCAAGTCGACAATTGCTGTTTCGTGGATCGGCAGTGCCATACGGAAGCGGACTGGACGGACGGGTATCATGCTTTCCAGAATAATCAGTGTCCGGTGTCGGCGGGCGCTCAGCCAAGGGCAGCCACGAGCTCGCAAGCGCCAAGCTCGGCCGCAATAATGCTTTCGACGTCATACATGACTGAGGGGGTCAGGCGCTTCCTTGCCGATCCCTCCAAAGATCCATTCAACAATTGCTGCTACATTCATCATCCGCGCTGCCAAAGCGAAGAGGATTGGACAAACGGCTATTGGGAATTCCAGAACAACCAATGTATCCGTCCTGCGCCTCTCAGGACACGGCCGACAGTAGAAGGCAGCGCCCGCTTTGTGAGCTATGCGGAAAGAGCCTTGGGATTGATAGATATTCACGCGCCGGAGTGGCTGAAATACATCTACGTCAGCGGAATGCGGAAAATAAGAATGAACGATACCGTTCCAGTGGACTATTCGGGATCAAGGATGGGCTTTAATAACGTCGGATGGATAACACATGTTGCGTTTCAGCAGCGTCATGATCCGAGTTGGACGCCAGCCGCCCACGAACTAGAGAGTATGGCTGGCGGACTCGCTCATGAAGCCTGCCATGCCATCCAACAGCGCACTTACAGCCAATCGGCCGGCTGGACGAACGAAGCGGCTTGCATTGAAGCGCAATTGGCAGTCATTGAGGCCATCAATTCCAGCTCCAGGGATGTCTGGTGGCTGCGGGATTTGATCGCCAATATCCAGAATCCTGACCGCTGGTGGTGGAACTAATCGCGAGAGGGCCAAAGTTGCCAGCGATGCGGCGGCTTTTGCGCAGATAGTTGGATCAGTATCAGTATTCACAGACCTGGAGCAGACAAATGAGTAAGCGTGTTTCCCGATGAAAGCGAAGCTGCTGTTGATCACAATTGCCGTGTTTTTTCTATGCAGTTTTGCATCGGCGCAGGGCTATGATATTCGCACCACCAGCAGAAACAATTTGAGGGCTGCGCCGAGCCTTGATGGAACATTTCTTGAAACCGTGCCGTCGGGCACAGTTCTGCATGTCATTGGCAGTTTCGGCAGATGGCTGAAGATTAGCCGAAACGGGAATGAAGTCTGGATGGCGGATTGGGTTGGCTACAGCCGCGTCGAAAGCAGTGCGGGTGCAGCACCCCAGCCCGTGAGCAATGTACCCGCAAACGTTGACAACTGCTGTTTTGTGGATCGGCAATGCCACAGCGCCGGGGACTGGGAGAATGGTTATTGGGCCTTCCAGAACGGCCAGTGCGCCGCGCCGCCGCAGTCTCAGCCGCAACAACAGACGCCCACACGGCCCGCGAGCAGCGTAGCAGCGCAAGTCGACAATTGCTGTTTCGTGGATCGGCAGTGCCATACGGAAGCGGACTGGACGGACGGGTATCATGCTTTCCAGAATAATCAGTGTCCGGTGTCGGCAGGCGCTCAGCCAGGGGCAGTTGCAAGCTCTCCAGCGCCAAGCCCGGCCGGGATACCGCTTTCGACGCCCTATATGACTGAGGGGGTCAGACTGTTGCTTGCCAATCCCAGCGCAGATCCATTTAATAATTGCTGTCACATGCGCTATCAAGACAAAAACTGCAGCGGCGACGCCGAGTGGGAAGAAGGATATTGGGCTTATCAGAATCGGCAGTGTATTGCTCCCGCGCCGCTTGGGACGCGTCCTTCAATAGAAGGCAACGCCACCTTCTTGAACATTGTGGAAAGCGCTTTGGACTTGATAGGGACTCATGCGCCGGATTGGCTGAACTATATCTACATCAGTGGAACGCGGACGATCGCATTGCACCCGCCGGGGGGCGCTAACGGCTATTTGAACAGGACCTGGACCATTGCGAGCGAAGATCGGGACTGGATGATCGATCATGATTTTCTCGTGGGTTTTGCGGGCTTCATCGCTCATGAAGCCTGTCACTCTATCCAGCAGCGCACCTACAGTCAATCTGCCGGCTGGACCAATGAAGCGGCCTGCGTCGAGGCGCAGTTGGCTGTCATTGAGGCCATCAATCCCAAGTCCCGGGATGTATGGTGGCTGCGGGATTTGATCGCCAATATCCAAAACCCTGACCGCTGGTGGTGGTAGAGACGCGACAGTTCATGCGCAGATTGTTGGGTTAATGTCAACAATCACGCAAGACGAAGGCAAATCAGAAAAGGAATTTCCCAATGAGAGCGAAGCTGCTGGCGACAATAATAGCCGTGTTTTGTCTATACAGTATGGCATCGGCGCAGGGCTATGATATTCGCACCACTAGCAGAAACAATTTGCGGGCCGAGCCCAGCCTTGATGGAACATTTCTTGAAACCGTGCCGGCGGGTACAGTTCTACATGTCGTTGGCAGGCTGAACCGTTGGCTGAGGATTAGCCGGAACGGGCGCGAAGTCTGGATGGCGGATTGGGTCGGTTACAGCCGCGTCGAAAGCAGCGCCGGGGCGGCGCCCCAGCCCGCGAGCAATGTACCCGCGCAAGTGGACAACTGCTGTTTCGTCGACAGGCAATGCGCTACGGATGCGGACTGGACAGCGGGCTGGCACGCCTTCCAGAACGGCCAATGCGCTGCGCCGGCGCAGTCTCAGCCGCAGCAAACATCGACGCAGCCTGTGAGCAATGTACCCGCGCAAGTGGACAATTGCTGTTTCGTGGACCGGCAATGCCATACGCCTGCGGACTGGGAGAATGGCTATTACGCTTTCCGGGACAACCAGTGTCCGGCCTCGGCGGGCGCTCAACAGGGGGCAGCCACAGTCTCTCCGGCGCCGAGCGCGGCCGGGATATCAGTTTCGACGCCCAACATGACCGAGGGGGTCAAACGCTTTCTCGCCAATCCCTTCACAGATCCATTCAACAATTGCTGTTACATGCACCATGGCACTTGTCACAGCGAAGAAGATTGGAGGCATGGCGTTTGGCAATACCAGAATCACCAGTGCGCTCACCCCGCGCCTCTCTGGACACGTCCCGTAATCGTGGGCAACGACTCGCCACTAGACACAGCCAAATTCACAGGATATGTGAACGCTGCCCTGGAATTGATACGGGTTCATGCGCCGGAGTGGCTGCGTTATATCGACGTCAGTGGAGTGCGACAGTTTCAACCGCTCACTGGACCTGGAAAAATATGGGGTGGGTTCTTTAACCAGCAATGGCACGTAGGGCTCGCCTTTGACAGTTGGCAGCAAGGCCATCCAAGCTGGCAGACCGATCACGATTATATTTTGAATTACGCGGGCATCATCGCGCATGAAGCCTGTCACGCCATCAAGCAGCGAGCCTATACCCAAACAGTCGGCTGGGCAAACGAATTACCTTGCAGCGAAGCGGGCGGGGCTGTCACTAAAGCCATCAGAGCCGGCTCCCGGGACGTCGGTTAGCTGCGGAACTAGGCCGGCCGGTAACCGGAACCCTGAATACCGGAGACGGTAAAGGTGGCGCGTAGGCCGCCGGCGACACATACGCTCATGCACAGGTTATTGGATTCGTATCAATAATCACACGAAGAGAATACATATGAGAATAGGGTTTCCCAATGAAAGCGAAGCTGCTGGCGATAATATTAGCTGTGTTTTTTCTATACAGTTTTGCATCGGCGCAGGGTTATGACATTCGCACCACGAGCAGAAACAATTTGCGGGCCGCGCCCAGCCTTGACGGGACATTTCTCGAAACCGTGCCGGCGGGTACAGTTCTCCATGTCGTTGGCAGGTCGGGCAGATGGCTGAAGATCAACCGAAATGGCATTGAAGTCTGGATGGCGGATTGGCTAGGCTACAGCCGCGTCGAGGGCGGCGAAGGGACAGCACCCCAGCCCGCGAGCAATGTACCGGCGCAAATTGACAACTGCTGTTTCGTTGACCGGCAATGCCATACGCCTGCGGACTGGACAGTGGGCTGGCACGCCTTCCAAGACGGCCAATGCCCCGCGCCGGGGCAGTCTCAGCCCCAGACATCAACGCAGCCCGTCGGCAATGTACCGGCGCATGTTGACAACTGTTGCTTCGTTGACCGGCAATGCCAGAGCGCGGCGGACTGGGAGAATGGCTTTTATGCTTTCCGGGACAAGCAATGCCCCGCGCCGGGGCAGTCTCGGCCCCAGACATCGGCGCAGTCCCTCGGCAATGTACCCGCGCAAGTTGATAACTGCTGTTTCGTTGACCGGCAATGCAATACGCCTGCGGACTGGGAGAATGGCTTTTACGCTTATCTGGCAGGCCAGTGCTCGGTGTCGACGGGCTCTTCAGCGCCGAGCACTGCCGGGATATCAGTTTCGACACCCAACATGACCGAGGGGGTCAAACGCTTTCTCGCCAATCCTTCTACAGATCCATTCAACAATTGCTGTTTCATGCACTATGATGGCACTTGTCACAGCGACGAAGACTGGAAGCATGGCGCTTTGCAATATCAGAATCACCAATGCATTCATCCAGCGCCTCTGTGGACGCGTCCCGTAATCGTGGGCAACGACTCGCCATTGGGCACGGCCAAATTTACAAAACTTGTGAACACTGCCTTGGAATTGATGCGGGTTCATACGCCGGAGTGGCTGAAATATATCGAAATCAGTGGAGTGCGGGAGTTTAGGCTGCTCCCTGCGGATGTCGGGGGTGGGTTCTTCAACCGGCATTGGTCCGTAGGGCATGGCTATTACAGTTGGCAGCAAGAAGATCCAAACTGGGAACCCGATCTCGATTATATTGTGGGTTACGCTGGCGGCATCACTCATGAAGCCTGTCACGCCATCAAGCAGCGAACCTACACCCAGACAACGGGCTGGGCAAACGAATTACCTTGCGTCGAAGCGCAGTTGGCTGTCATTGAAACAATTAAACCCGACTCTCGGGACGTCGGTTGGCTGCGGAACATGGCCGGACAATAACCGGAACCGCGAATGTTGGCGGCGGTAAAGATGGCATGTACGCTTCCGGCGAGGCGACAGTTCGTGCCTAGGCTGTTGAATTGGCATCAGCAATCACAGGAAGAGAAGAGAAATTGAGAAACGGAGTCTCCCAATGAAAGTGAAGCTGCTGGCGGCAATGATAGCGATTCTTGCTTTATGTAGTGTGGTGACAGCGCAGGGTTATGACATTCGCACAACTAGCAGAAACAATTTGCGGGCCGCGCCCAGCCTTGACGGGACATTTCTCGAAACTGTGCCGGCGGGTACAGTTCTACATGTCGTTGGCAGGCTGAACCGTTGGCTGAGGATTAGCCGGAACGGGCGCGAAGTCTGGATGGCGGATTGGGTCGGTTACAGCCGCGTCGAAAGCAGCGCCGGGGCGGCGCCCCAGCCCGCGAGCAATGTACCCGCGCAAGTGGACAACTGCTGTTTCGTCGACAGGCAATGCGCTACGGATGCGGACTGGACAGCGGGCTGGCACGCCTTCCAGAACGGCCAATGCGCTGCGCCGGCGCAGTCTCAGCCGCAGCAAACATCGACGCAGCCTGTGAGCAATGTACCAGCGCAAGTGGACAATTGCTGTTTTGTGGATTGGCAATGCCATACGCCTGCCGACTGGGAGAACGGCTATTATGCTTTCCGGGATGGTCAATGCCCGGCTCCGGCACAGTCTCAGCCCCAGACACCAACGCAGCCGGTCAGAAATATACCGGCTAATGTTGACAATTGCTGTTTCGTCGACCGGCAATGCCATACGCCTGCGGACTGGGAGAATGGCTATTATGCATTCCGGGACAACCAGTGTCCGGCCTCGGCGGGCGCTCAACAGAGGTCAGCCACAGTCTCTTCGGCGCCGAGCTCCGCCGCGATACTGCTCTCGACCCGATACATGACCGAAGGCGTGAGGCGCTTCCTGGCGAACCCCACCTCCGACCCATTCAACAATTGCTGTCACATGCGCTATCAAAACAAAGACTGCAGCGGCGACGGCGAGTGGGAAGCGGGCTACTATGCGTTCCTGAACGGTCAATGCATTCCTCCCTGGCCGCTGGGGACGCGCCCGGCTATCGTGGGCAACGACACGCCATTGGGCACAGCCAAATTCACGAAGCTGGCGAACACGGCCCTGGAGCTGATCGGGATTCACGCGCCCGAGTGGCTGCGTTATATCGACGTCAGTGGCGTACGGCAGTTTAGGCTGTTCTCTGCAGGTGGTCTTGGGGGTGGGTTCTTCAACCGGGGATGGATCGTAGGGCATGGCTGGACTCAATTTGAAAACGATGATCCGGTCTGGGCGCCTGATTTCGAGTACATAGTCGGTTATGCCGGCGGTATCACCCATGAAGCCTGCCATGCCATCCAGCAGCGTACTTACAGTCAATCTGAGGGCTGGACCAACGAAGCGGCTTGCGTCGAAGCGCAATTGGCTGTCATTGAAGCCATCGACCCGGATCACAAGGATGTAGGGTGGCTGCGGGATCTGGTCGCCAATATCCAGAATCCTGACCGCTGGTGGTGGTAGAGATTCCGCAGAGTCTGCAAGAGATGCGACGGCTATTGCGTAGAGTCTTGGAACAGTATCAGTTTTCACAGACCTGGAGCAGACCGATGAGAATAAAAGTGTCCCAATGAAAGCGAAGCTGCTGTTGACCGCAATTGCTGTGTTTTTTCTATGCAGTTTTGCATCGGCGCAGGGCTATGACATTCGCACAACTAGCAGAAACAATTTGCGGGCCGCGCCCAGCCTGGACGGGACATTTCTCGAAACTGTGCCGGCGGGTACAGTTCTGCATGTCGTTGGCAGGCTGAACCGTTGGCTGAGGATCAGCCGGAACGGGCGTGAAGTCTGGATGGCCGATTGGGTGGGTTACATCCGCGTCGAGAGCAGCGCAGGGGCAGCACCCCAGCCCGCGAGCAATGCACCGGCACAGGTGGACAACTGCTGTTATGTAGATCGGCAGTGCAACAGCGCGCAGGATTGGGAAAGTGGCTACTGGGCCTTCCAGAACGGCCAATGCGCCGCGCCGGCGCGGTCTCAGCCGCAGCAAACATCGACGCAGCCGGTCAGCAGTGTACCAGCGCAAGTGGACAATTGCTGTTTTGTGGATCGGCAATGCCATACGCCTGTGGACTGGGAGAATGGCTATTATGCTTTCCGGGATGGTCAATGCGGCGCGCCGGGGCAGGCTCAGCCGCAGGCATCGGCGCAGACCGCCAGCAGTGTCTCCGGGCCCATTGACAACTGCTGCTTGGTCAACAGACAGTGCCACAGCACGGATGATTGGGACCAAGGCTTTTACGCTTATCTGGCAGGTGAATGCCCGGTGGCGGGCGGCGCGCATAGAGTGGCTTGGACACCATCCATGTCGGCGGGGGTGACTCGGCTCTTAATGAATCCCTCCAGTGATCCATTCAACAATTGCTGTTACATGCACCACAACACTTGTCACAGCGACGGAGACTGGCGACGCGGCAGTCGAGATTACGGCAATCATGTCTGCCTTCGCCCGGCGCCTATCCCGACGCGTCCGCAGGTAGAGGGCCCCCCACACTTTATCTATTGGATGGACAAAGCCTTTGAATTGATCGAGCGCGACGCGCCGGACTGGCTGGATTACATTTATATCAGCGGGATTCGGGATATCATTATGATGCCAACTCCAGGTGGATCCGGCTTTGCGAACCAGTCATGGACCTTCCTGTTCGGATATGAGGAGGGCGAGAATCCCGACGGTTTGCCGAGCTATGACCAGTACTATGGCATGACGGGTGTACTCGTCCATGAAGCCTGTCACTCCATCCAGCAGCGAACTTACACCCAAACCGCCACCGTGGAAAACGAACTCACCTGTGTGGAAGCTCAATTAGCTGTCTTGAAAGCCATCGATCCGGGTCATCGTTGGGTTGATGCGATTCAGGGGGTTCTCGACAACATCTATGATCCTTCAACCTGGTGGTGGTAGCAAGATGGCAAAGGCCGTTGGCTACGCGACAGTTCATGCGCAGATTGTTGGGTTAATGTCAACAATCACGCAAGACGAAGGCAAATCAGAAAAGGAATTTCCCAATGAGAGCGAAGCTGCTGGCGACAATAATAGCCGTGTTTTGTCTATACAGTATGGCATCGGCGCAGGGCTATGACATTCGCACCACGAGCAGAAACAATTTGCGGGCCGCGCCCAGCCTTGACGGGGCGTTTCTCGAAACCGTGCCGGCGGGTACAGTTCTGCATGTCGTTGGCAGGCTGAACCGTTGGCTGAGGATTAGCCGGAACGGGCGCGAAGTCTGGATGGCGGATTGGGTCGGTTACAGCCGCGTCGAAAGCAGCGCCGGGGCGGCGCCCCAGCCCGCGAGCAATGTCCCCGCGCAAGTGGACAACTGCTGTTTCGTCGACAGGCAATGCGCTACGGATGCCGACTGGTCAGAGGGCTGGCACGCCTTCCAGAACGGCCAATGCGCCGCGCCTGCGCCAGCACAGCCACAAACGCAAACGCAGCCGGTCAGCAACGTACCGGCTAATGTTGACAATTGCTGCTTCGTCGACAGGCAATGCCTTACGCCTGCGGACTGGTCAGAGGGCTGGCACGCCTTCCAGAACGGCCAGTGCGCCGCGCCGGCGACGTCTCAGCAGCAGGCATCGGCCCAGCCCGCCAGCCCTGTGCCCGCGCAAATTGACAACTGCTGCTTCGTCGACAGGCAATGCAATACGGCTGCAGACTGGGAGAATGGCTTTTATGCTTTCCGCAACAACCAGTGCGCGTCCCCGGTGCAGGCACATTCCCAGAACTACACACAGGCCGTCAGCAATGTCTCTGGAACGATTGACAACTGCTGTTTGGTCAACAGACAGTGCCACAGCCCGGACGATTGGGACCAAGGCTTTTACGCTTATTTGGCGGGCGAGTGCCCAGTGTCGGGCGGCGCGCGCAGAGTGGCCTGGACCTCATACATGCCCGCCGGGGTGACTGCGCTCTTGACAAATCCCTCCCGCGATCCCTTTGACAATTGCTGCATTATGTACCATGGCACCTGTCACAGCAGCGGCGACTGGGAACGTGGACGCAAGCGCTACCTCAATCAGTACTGTCTTCATCCAGCGCCTCTGGGGACGCGCCCCAGGATCGTGGGCAACGACAAATTCAAATACCTGGTGGAAAACGCGCTGGCGCTAATTGAGACGCATGCGCCGGAATGGCTGCATTTTATCGACCATAGCGGAACGCTAATGTTTGAAGCGCGCGTGGATCAAGCCGGGGGCTTTTATAATCGCGATTGGTCCATAGTCCATGGCTGGACCCAATTTGAGAATGATGACCCGCACTGGTTGCCCGACTACGATTACTTTGTGGGCTACGCCGGCGGCATCGTTCATGAAGCCTGCCACTCCATCATGCAGCGAACCCATACCCAACTCCCGGGCTGGAGAAACGAAGCGCCTTGCGTCGAAGCGCAATTGGCCGTCATCGAGGCGATCAATCCCAACTCCGGTGATGTCCCCTGGCTGCGGGATCTGGTGGCCAATATCCGCAACCCGGAAGTCTGGTGGTGGGACTAAAAGCGATGTGGCTGAACTTGCCGGCGATGCGGCAGTTCAGGCGCAGGTTCTTGGAAAAGTGTCCAATCTCTCTGGATCCGACGATGTACGAGAAACGGAGTTTCCCAATGAATGCGAAGCTGCTGGCGACAATAGTAGTCATGCTTTTTCTGTCCAATATGGCATCGGCGCAGGGCTATGATATTCGCACCACGAGCAGAAACAATTTGCGGGCCGCGCCCAGCCTTGACGGGACATTTCTCGAAACCGTGCCGGCGGGTACAGTTCTACATGTCGTTGGCAGGCTAAACCGTTGGCTGAAGATTAGCCGAAACGGGAATGAAGTCTGGATGGCGGATTGGGTCGGTTACAGCCGCGTTGAAAGCAGCGCGGGTGCAGCGCCCCAGCCCGCGAGCAATGTACCGGCGCAGGTGGATAACTGCTGTTTCGTCGACAGGCAATGCGCTACGGATGCCGACTGGTCAGAGGGCTGGCACGCCTTCCAGAACGGCCAATGCGCCGCGCCTGCGCCGTCTCAGCCGCAGCAAACATCGACGCAGCCGGTCAGCAACGTACCGGCTAATGTTGACAATTGCTGTTTCGTCGACAGGCAATGCCATACGCCTGCGGACTGGGAAAATGGCTATTATGCATTCCGGGATGGTCAGTGCGCCGCGCCCGCGCAGTCTCAGCCGCAGGCATCGACGCAAACCGTCGGCAATGCCTCCGAGCCAATTGACAACTGCTGTTTGGTCGATCGGCAGTGCCATAGCGAGTACGATTGGGACCAAGGTTTTTACGCTTATCTGGCGGGCGAATGCCCGGTGGCGGGCGGCGCGCATAGAGTGGCTTGGACGCCATCCATGCCGGCGGGGGTGACGCGACTCTTAATGAATCCCTCGCGTGATCCCTTCGACAATTGCTGTTACATGCACCATAACACTTGTCACAGCGACGGAGACTGGCGACGCGGCCGTCGGGATTACCGCAATAATGTCTGCCTTCACCCGGCGCCTCTCGGGACGCTTCCCAGAATTGTGGACAGTGGAAGGCGAGCGGGCAGCGCAAGCTTTACTGATCTGGTGAACACGGCCCTGGATTTGATACGGAACCATGCGCCCGAATGGCTGACTTATATCCAGCTCAGTGGTGTGAGGCAGATCGAACTAAAATCTGAGACGGGAATAGTCGGGTTTTGGAATCAGCAATGGTTGGTGGGTATTGGCTACTGGGGGGATCAACGGACCAATCCGAATTGGGTACCCGACCTCGACTATGTTTTGGAGTTTGTGGCTGCCATCACGCATGAGGCTTGCCATGCCATTCAGCAGCGGACCTACACGCAAACTGCCGGCTGGGCAAACGAAGTACCTTGCATTGAAGCGGCCAGTGCTGCGGTAGATGCCATCAGACCCCACGCTCGGGGTTTCCGTTGGCCGCGGACTTAGGACGCCAATCTTCACGTGCCCGCCGGCATATCGTCGGTGCGAGGCGGCGAACTTCGTCCACGATGCCGGCGCGCGCAGTTTGAAATACTATCGTCAACTTACACAGAAGGAGCAGGCAAATGAGAATTGGAATTGATGTCGGCGGCACCAACACCGATGCTGTCTTGATGGACGGCACGTCCGTCGTCAGTTCAACCAAAACGCCGACCACCGCCAATGTGTCGGAAGGCATCGCAAGGGCCTTGCGGGATGTCATTGAGGATTCGGGCATTGACACGGCGGCCATCGACGGCGTCATGATCGGCACCACGCACTTCACCAATGCTGTTGTTGAGCGCAAGCACCTGACGCCGACCGCTTGCATTCGCCTGGGCTTGCCGGCGACGGTCTGCCTGCCGCCCATGGTCGATTGGCCCCTGGACCTGCGCGATATTGTTGGCGGCAACGCCCATCTGGCGCACGGCGGGCACGAATTCGACGGGCGCGAAATCTCGGCCTTTGAACCGGACGAGGTCCGCGATATCGCCGAAAAGATCAAGGCGGCCGGTTTGAACGCCATCGCCATCTCGTCGGTGTTCTCGCCGGTCAATTCGATCTTTGAGGAACAGAGCGCCGAGATCGTGCGTTCGGTGATTCCGGGCGCCAATATCACCTTATCAAGCGAGATCGGGCGCATCGGATTGCTGGAGCGTGAAAACGCCGCCATCATGAATTCCTGCTTGCGCCAACTGGCGGCGCGCACGGTGGACGGTTTCAAAGCGGCGCTCGACGAATTGCAGATCACATCTCCGTTTTATATCAGCCAAAACGACGGCACCTTGATGAATGCTGAATTCGCCAAGGAATATCCGGTGCTGACTTTTGCTTCAGGACCGACCAACAGCATGCGCGGCGCGGCATTTCTCAGCGGGCTCAAGGACGCCATTGTGGTTGATGTTGGCGGCACCACGACCGATATTGGCGTCTTGCAGCATGGCTTCCCGCGGGTCGCTGCGCTGGCCGTTGAAATCGGCGGCGTGCGCACCAACTTCCGCATGCCCGATACCTATTCCATCGGTTTGGGCGGCGGCAGCTTGATTAGCCCCCCTTCCCACACTTCCCCCCTCTCTAGGGGGGAAAGCACACTCAAAGTCGGTCCACGCAGCGTCGGCTATGAACTGACCGAGAAGGCGCTCGTTTTTGGCGGCGATGTGCTGACCGCGACCGATGTCATCGTCGCTGGCGGCAGTCAAGATATTGGCGATGCCGGCGCTGTGGCGGATTTGGACCGCGATCTCGTCGCGGCAGTGCAAGCACGCATCATGGAGATGATCGCCATCGCCGTCGATCGCATGAAAACCAGCGCCACACCGGTGCCGGTCATCGTGGTTGGGGGCGGCAGCATCCTGGTCACCGGCGCGGTCGAGGGCGCGTCCGAAATCATCAAGCCCGATCACTTCCCGGTCGCCAACGCGATCGGCGCGGCCATCGCCCAGGTCGGCGGAGAATGCGATCGCATTTTCTCTCTGGCTGAACTCAGCCGCGATGAAGCGCTCGATCAAGCCAAACAGGAAGCCTCGGATCGCGCGGTCAACGCCGGCGCTGCCGCCGAAAGCGTCGATATAGTGGATGTCGAGGAAGTGCCGCTGGCGTATCTGCCCGGCAACGCCACCCGCATCATGGTCAAGGCTGTCGGTGATCTTGTGGAGGCCGGCTAATGCGGATCATAGATGAATCGGTGTTGGAAGATCTCGCGCTTGGCGCAGCGGTATTAGGAACCGGTGGCGGCGGCGATCCCTATATCGGTAAACTGATGGCTCGCCAAGCTATTCGCGACTACGGTCCGGTGGAGCTCTATACGCTGGATGAACTAGACGACGAAGACCTGGTTGTGCCCACAGCCATGATGGGTGCGCCCACGGTTATGGTCGAAAAGATGCCCAACGGGGATGACATCGTCAATGCCTTTCAGTCAGTCGGCAAATATATCGGCAAACCGGTCAAGGCGACGATGAGCATTGAAGCCGGCGGACTCAATTCCGTTGTGCCGATTTATTGCGCCGCGCGGCTGCGTGTCCCTATGGTCGACTGTGATGGTATGGGGCGCGCCTTCCCGGAATTGCAGATGGTCACGCATACCATCCACGGCATTTCATCGACGCCTTTTGCCATGTCCGACGAGCGCGGCAATACCGTGCTGATGGAGACAATCAGCAACTTGTGGACAGAAACATTCGCCCGCAGTGTGACAGTCAACATGGGCGCCATGGCAATGATCGCGCTCTATGCGGCTACGGCGGCCGAACTGCGCGAAGCCGCGATCCCCGGCACCATTACCCTGGCTGAAGAGATCGGCAAAGTCGTACGCCGCGCTCGGCTGGAAGAGGACAATCCGGTGGAAACGATCCGCGCGGCGGTCGGCGGGTATCTGATCTTCAGGGGCAAAATCGGCGATGTCGAACGGCGTACCGAAGCTGGCTTTGCCAAGGGCGATGCCATGATTGACGGCATTGACGAATACGCCGGCCAGTCGCTGCAGTTGAGCTTTCAGAACGAACATCTCGCCGCCCGCATTGATGGCGAATTCCGGGTAACGGTGCCCGATCTGCTTGCGGTCTTGGATGTCGACACCGGCGAGCCAATCACGACCGAGGGGCTGCGTTATGGTTTCCGCGTCGCCATAATCGCCATTCGCTGTGACGACAAATGGCGGACGCCCAAGGGACTGGAAATCGTGGGACCGGCATATTTCGGTTATGAGACCGATTATGTTCCCGTGGAAGAACGGTACGGGGAGGACTGATGCGATTGCTATATGAAGAAAATATCGAGGACATCGCGCTGGGCGCCGCGGTTCTTGGCACCGGCGGCGGCGGCGATCCCTACGTCGGCAAGTTGATGGCGCGGGAAGCGGTACGGCAGTATGGTCCGGTTGAACTCTATACCCTGGACGAACTGGACGACGATGATCTGATTGTGCCGTCGGCCGGCATGGGGGCGCCCATCGTCATCGTGGAAAAACTGCCCGCCGGCGACGATATGATCCGCGCCTTTCAGGCTCTGGGCAAATACTCCGGGCGGACGCCGCGCGGCACCATGAGCATTGAAGCCGGCGGGCTCAATTCGATCATGCCGATTTATGTCGCAGCCCGACTGCGCATCCCGATGGTGGATTGCGATGGCATGGGACGCGCCTTCCCGGAAATCCAGATGACCATTTTCACCGCTTACGGCATCACCGCCAGTCCCTTCGCCATGTCCGACGAACGCGGCAATGTCCTGCTGATGGATACGGTTAGCAACAAATGGGTGGAGACCTTCGCCCGCTCCTGCGTCGTGCACATGGGCGCCGAGGGCATGATCGCGCTCTATTCGGCGACGGTCAAGCAACTCAAGGAAGCCGCTATTTACGGCACGATTACGCTCGCGGAAGAGATCGGCCAAACGGTGCGGGAGGCCCGTCGCAACGAGGCTAATCCGGTCGATGCCGTGCGGGCGGCGGTCGGTGGGTTCTTGATCTTTCGCGGCAAGATAACCGATGTCGATCGTCGCATTGAGGGCGGCTGGAACCGCGGCGATGCCACGATGGCCGGCACCGGCGAATTTGACGGGCAAGTACTCAGCCTCGACTTTCAAAATGAACACCTGGCAGTGCGCGTCAATGGCGAGTTTGCGGCTACGGTGCCCGACTTGATCGCGGTGCTCGATGGCGAAACGGGCGAGCCGATCACGACCGAGGCGCTGCGCTACGGCATGCGCGTGGCGGTGATCGCCTTCCCTTGCGCGCCGCAGTGGCGCGAGCCTGAGGCCCTGAAACTGGCTCACCCGCGTTACTTTGGCTACGATGTCGACTACATACCGGTGGAAGAGCGTTACCGAGGCCTTTGATGCGTCTGCTTGATGAAGCGAACATCGACGACATCGCGGTGGGCGCGGCGATACTGGGCTCGGGCGGCGGAAGCAATCCCTATATTGGCAAGTTGATGGCGCGTGAAGCCATCAAGCGCTATGGCCCGGTGCAACTTCACACCCTGGATGAACTGGATGACGATGACTTGATCGTGCCTGCCGCCGGCATGGGCGCGCCGGTTGTCGCCGTAGAGAAACTGCCGGCGGGGGACGATATTGTCCGCGCCTTTCATGCTTTGGGCAAATACACCGGCCGCGCGCCCCGGGCTACCATGAGCATCGAATCCGGCGGTATGAACTCGGTCCGGCCGATCTACCTTGCCGCGCGCTTGGGGATTCCCGTAGTCGATTGCGATGGCATGGGCCGCGCCTTCCCGGAAATCCAGATGACAGTTTTGACCGCCGGTGGGATAAGCGCAAGCCCCTTCGCCATGTCCGACGAACGCGGCAATATTCTGCTGATGGATGCCGTGAGCAACAGATGGGTGGAAGTCTTCGCCCGCTCTTGTGTGACGCACATGGGCGCGATCGGCGCGATCGCGCTTTACTCGGCGACGGTCAAGCAGTTGAAGGCCGCCGCGATCCACGGCACGACAACGCTGGCGGAAAAGATCGGCAGGACCGTGCGCGAGGCCCGCTTGAAGGAAAGGAATCCGGTTGATGCTGTACGCGCCGTGGTCGACGGTTTCCTGGTCTTCCGCGGCAAGATCAGCGATGTCGATCGGCGCATTTCAGAAGGTTTCGCCAAAGGCGGCGCCAAGATGGCCGGCAGTGGCGCATTCGAAGGGCAAGAACTGCAACTCGCATTTCAGAACGAGCATCTGGTGCTTCGCGTCGATGGCGATTATGTGGCCACCACGCCCGATTTGATCGCGGTCTTGGACAGCGAAACTGGCGCGCCCATCACCACCGAAGCGCTGCGCTATGGCATGCGCGTGGCCGTGATCGCCTTCCCTTGCGCGCCGCAATGGCGGGAGCCGGCCGCGCTGGAACTCGTCTGTCCGCGTTACTTTGGCTACGATATTGATTATGTACCTGTCGAGGAGCGTTTTGCCTCATGATTCAATCCGTCACACTCGATGATACACTTTCCATCGCCATTGGCGCCGGCATCCTCGGCACCGGCGGCGGCGGCAGCACCTATTTGAACCGGCTGCGGCTGAACAACGAATTACGCGTGCAGGGCCGGGCGGTTTCGGTTATCCGGGCGGATGATGTGCCCGATGATGCGCTGGTTTGCGCCGTCGGCGGCATGGGCGCGCCCACCGTCAGCAACGAGAAACTGCAAGAGGGGACGGAAATAAAGACCGCCGTTCGCGCGCTGGAAGATCACCTGCGCAAGAAATTCTACGCCATTGTCATCGGCGAGATCGGCGGCGGTAATGCCCTGGGACCGATGATTACGGCATTGCAATGTGGCTTGCCGGTCGTGGATGGCGACAGCATGGGGCGCGCCTTCCCCGAGTTGCAGATGGATACCTTTATGATTTACGAGCTGCAGCCGGCGCCATTTGCGCTGGCTGACGCGCATGGCAACGTCGCCATCTTCGAGCGCATTGGCTCGGCGGAGCAGGCGGAAGCTTTCGCGCGCAGCTTGACCATCGAAATGGGCGGTTCCGCCGGACTGGTGATGCCCGTCATGACCGGCGCCGATATGAAAGCCACGATTATCCGCAACACGCTCAGTCTGGCAAAGCGCATCGGCGAAGCCGTGCTCGATTGTCGCGCCCGCAGCATCGAACCGGCGGAAACTGTGGCGGCGCTCTGCAACGGGCTAGTCATCTTCACCGGCAAGATCGTCGATGTCAACCGACGCACGGTGAGCGGATTCGCGCGCGGCAGGCTCAAAATCAGCGCCTTTGATGACTTCGACACGCAAATGGAAATCGACTTTCAGAATGAAAACCTGATCGCGCGCGTGGGCGACGAGGCGCTTTGCACCGTGCCCGATCTGATCACCCTTGTCAGCCTGGATGACGGCGAAGCAATCGGCACCGAATCCCTGCGCTATGGCTTGCGCGTCGCGGTGCTGGCGATGCCGGCGCCAAAGGAGCTGAAGACGCCGAAAGCGCTGGCGGTAGTTGGTCCCAAGGCTTTTGGTTACGATGTCGAGTTCCGTCCGATGGCGGGAGATTTGTTGTAGGGGAAATATTACATAAATGTCTAATGCAATTTCGTGTACAATGACCCGTCTAGTTCATTGATCGAATACCGGGAGATGGGTAAAAGTGACAAGGCGAAGGAAATTGTACATTTCGTCGTACGGTCCAATGGAAAAGCCAATAAAGCAGGGTTTCGTCTGGCTATGGGATACGGCGGTTCGCGAAAACACATTGGGCGCATACTTGGCAGTGCCAACACTTCAAAATTTGGACGGAGTGGTAGCCGACTGCTTGGGCAATGAGTTTGTTAAGGAACTCAAGCGGGACAAGCGCATGATGGTATCGCATGAAGGCGCTAGTCTTACTTTCGATCTTCTCACCGAGAGGATTGACACCTCCTCGTCGTACCAAGGTCCAGCGCTTGTGATGTATCCGAACGCGAGACTACTGGAAAAAATGGACGATGATGACAGAGTAACGGACGTTCTCGTCGTACCTTGGATCATGGCTGATATCGAGGAATGG
Organism: Chloroflexota bacterium; assembly: GCA_026708115.1. GTDB lineage: Bacteria > Chloroflexota > Anaerolineae > Aggregatilineales > Phototrophicaceae > UBA6055. The sequence goes on along the minus strand of JAPOVL010000038.1, from coordinate 91,698 downwards.
ATACAGATATGGCGTGCGCAGCAGCTTGGGATGGAAGGTGAGCAGCTGCGCGAACCTGAATTTTCGGACCCTGTCGTGGAAGCAGCTTTGAAGACCTTGACAATTCGCGTAAACCTAAGCACAGGCATCGCACATCCGTCAGATAGAGATTTGGCGGTATGGGTTTTTCTCAGGTTGAATCTAGCGAGAATTCTCTACGACCCAGTCGAAATCAAGGGATGGCTCGTTCGCCACGGCTGGAAGAGTAGGCACGCAGATGCGGTGAAGGAAGTTGCGACAAAGATACAAAGCGGCAAGCGGGTACGCATAAATAGTCGGCGCGAAATGCTGGTCGATAACATTGTTGAAATATGGCGGGAAAGCGCCTTGAAGTCGTAAAATGTGAACTCGTACGCGATTGAATTTAGACTTTGCGACAAGGCTGATACCTTTGACATGGCTGGATCTGTAGCCGTCTAGTGGCGCGACAGTTCCAAAAGGAAACCCATGCCCAACAGACCTCACATCATCATCTTCAACCCCGATCAATGGCGCGGCGACGTGATGGGCCATCTCGGCAATCCGGCCGCGGTCACGCCTAACCTCGACGCGATCATCCAAAACGATGCCGTCTCCTTTCGTCATGCCTTTTGCCAGAACCCGGTATGCACGCCCAGCCGCTGCTCTTTCATGACCGGCTGGTATCCGCACGTCCGCGGGCACCGCACCATGTTCCACATGCTGCGCCCGGACGAGCCTGTGCTGCTCAAATATCTCAAGGATAATGGCTACTTCGTCTGGTGGGGCGGCAAGAACGACCTGGTGCCACGGCAGAATGGCTTTGCGGACTACTGCGATCTAAAGTACGAGGCGGGGCGGCCACTCCGTCCCAATTTGCATCGCGCGGACGAGTGGCGGGGCGATCCGGGCGGCGACAATTACTATTCCTTCTACGCCGGGAAACTGGATACGGGAGAAGACGAAGTCTACTACGACAACGATTGGGCGATGGTTGACGGCGCGGTTGATCTGATTCGCGACGCGCCCGATGATCAGCCGCTTTGCATCTACTTGCCTCTGGGCTATCCGCATCCGCCTTATGGCGTAGAAGATCCCTGGTATAGCCAGATTGATCGCGATCTCATCCCGTCACGATTACCGACGCCGGATTGGCGCAAGAAACCCAAACTAACTGCCGGCATCCTCCAGCGACAGGGCTTGAGCGGCTGGAGCGAAGAGCGCTTCAGGGAATTGCGCGGGACCTATTATGGCATGTGCGCGCGCGTCGACGCCCAGTTCGGAAAGCTGGTGGCGGCTTTGCAGGAGCAAGGCATATATGATGACAGCGCCATATTCTTCTTCTCCGATCACGGCGATTTCACCGGTGACTATGGTTTGGTGGAAAAGACGCAAAACACCTTTGAAGATTGCCTGGCGCGGGTGCCGCTCATCATCAAGCCGCCGTCGGAAATCCCTGTCCAGCCCGGCATCCGCGATGCTTTGGTGGAACTGATCGATTTCACCGCCACCGCCTACGAGTATGCCGGCATCGCGCCGGATTACGACCACTTCGGGCGCTCACTTACGCCCTTGTTGACGGGCGCGACAGATGCACATCGCGACGCTGTCTTTTGCGAGGGCGGCCGTTTGCTGGGCGAGGAGCAGGCGATGGAAAAGGACAGCCCGTCATTCTACGATCCGAGCGGACTGTACTGGCCCCGCGTGCAACTGCAGGGCAGCGAAGGTGGCGAGCACAGCAAGGCGACCATGTGCCGTACACGGCACTTCAAATATGTCCGGCGGCTTTACGAAAGCGATGAACTCTATGACCTGCGCGAAGACGCGGGGGAACTGCATAACCTCATTAACGATCCCGCCTATGCGGGCATTCTGGCGGAACTGCGCGAGCGCATGCTGACCTGGTATCAAATGACCTGCGATGTCGTGCCTTACCAGACTGACGTCCGCTAGTTAACTTCCCAATCTTGTTTCTCGGATTGTCATCGGCAGCCGGCGGTAACACCGTATTGCAAAAGCAGGCGTTGATTCGCGGGTATATCGTCCAAGCTGCACTCGGCGCCATTGCTCCAAATGATGCGCAGGTCGGCCACTGTAGAAGCGCCAAGCCCAAAGTGCAATTCCGGTTGATTGTTACCGCCAAGCCCGGAACCGATTTTGACCGTCTGCATTTGCGTCGAGCCGGCATCTGTGCTTAGGTATACCTTGCTGCCGACGGCATCCCGATTGACATCAGCGCCGCCGCGCAAGCCCAAGGCCAGCCAGCGATTGTCGTTGCCCTGATTTTGATAGAGGCGATAGCCGCTGTTCCAATTGCCCGTGACTAGATCCAGGTCGCCATCGCGGTCGTAATCGGCGTAGGCGACGCCTAGCGTGGCCAGGGGCGTATCAATGCCGCTCGCGTGGCTAACATCGACGAAAGAACGATGCCTGTTGTTGCGGAAAAGGGCATCAGGCAACTCGTTCATAAAGCTGACTTCCAGCTCGGGAAAGGTCTGAAAATACTGGGTGGTGGCGACATACAGGTCTTGCCAGCCGTCGTTGTCAAAGTCGAAGAAGACCGCTCCCCAGCCTACGCCTTCATCGGGACCCATATTGATGGCGGAACCGGTCGAGCGGGCGCGATTCCTGAATCCGCCGGCGCCGTCATTCATCATTAAGTGCATTTGATAGACCATGTCGGTGATGTAAAGGTCGAGATCGCCGTCGTTGTCGTAGTCGCTGGCGTCCAGGCCCATGCCGTTGATCATCAGATCTGTCCCGGATGCCGCCGATACATCTGTAAAGCACCAGTGCCCGCAACCCGCGCCGTCATTGCGCCATAGTACGTTGCCGATTTCGTGCTGCATTTTGTCGTTGACGACGTAGAGATCGAGATCGCCATCGCCGTCATAATCGAGGAAACCGGGCGCGAAGCCGGCGCCCAAGGTCAGCTTGTAGCCCAATGTTGCCGTCACATCGGTGAAGCTGCCATCGCCGTTATTGTGATAAAGCCGATCCTGCTGCATTGAGAAATCGACCGGATCGCATTCGGGGAAACATGACCAGTTGGCCACATACAGGTCCAGCCAGCCGTCGTTGTTGTAGTCCCCGAAAGCCGCCGATGTGCCTTTGCCGGTATCGCCTACGCCGGCTTCCAGGGTCCGATCGCGGAAGCCGGCGCCGGCTTCATTGCGGAAGAGCGTATTGGCGCCGTAATTGACCACATAAAGATCGAGCCAGCCGTCGTTGTCGTAGTCCGCCCAGACGACGCCCCCGCTCTGTATATCGGGCAGACTCAGGCTTTGCGAGAACTGGGAGACCGAAAACGTGCCATCCTGATTGTTGCGATAGAGGACGTTGGGATCAAGGTTTCCGGTGACATAGAGATCGAGCCAGCCGTCACGATCGTAGTCGCCCCAGGCCTGTCCGATGGCCAGATAACCCTGAAGGGTTTCTTTATCGTCCCAGATGCCGCGGTGCGTCGCCGTGATGCCGGCTGCTGCGCTAACATCGCGGAAAAAGGGCGGCTCCTCCAGTTGTGCCTGCGCGATACGCAGGGGAAGGGCTATGAACATGAGGCAAAGCGCCAAAAGACCAGCCCAGGACATTCGAAAACTGCTCGCAATACCGTCCTTAATGCATTGGGGGGACTGTCGGGGGTTAAAATACCGCGCCATACTACCTGACATAGTGGTTTAGCGTACCGTCTGCCGCGCGTAGGGCGGCCAATCCAGAGGAATACCCAACTGATCTTTCAGCAAACATTGAAAATCGCGCAAGTGCGTCTCGGTATTACGCACTTGACGCGGCGACAAGCCTTTGTCCAGGCAATAAGCGGCCAAAGCGCCCGCCGCCTCGCCGATATTCCATTCCACCGGATGCAAGCGATAGCAGCCGTTGGTGATATGCGTCACGCCCAGATTCTTGCAGGCCGGCAGCAGGTTTTCAACGCGCTGGGGAATCAATGAGCCAAGGGGAATCTGGAAGGGATAGCAACTGATGTCGATGTAATTGCGCAAGCCGGTGCTGGGGTGCAGGTCGATACGGTAGCTGCCGATACCCACGCTGTCATCAAACTGCTCGGCCGTATCGAGCCCGGCGCGCTGTTCGAAGCCGACATGTTCTTCCAGCACCGTGAACTCGGCCATGATGCGCCGCGCTTCGCGAACGTATACGTACTTGGCCATGCCGTCGCTGGTGCCGACAATGTCCGGACGCAGGCGCAAGCCGGGATAACCGTAGCCTTTACCGTCCGAGCGAGGCGCCTCCGTCTGCATCCAGTAGAGCAAGGAGTAGCTCAATTGCTTGCATTCACGTAGCGCAGCCTGTTTGGTCTCTTCGTCGACACCTAGCAAGGGCTTGAGCCAATAGTCGATCTGTGGCCAATTGACCAAGGTGATATCGCTGCGAAAGCTCCCTGCCGGATAGTGGTCCTTGTATAGGATGCGGCGAAAATGCCAGAGGTCGCCGGGTCCGCCAGTATAACGGTGACGAAAGTCGGCATGGAAGATTTTACGATGGACCGGCTCCAGCGTAATCGGGCTGGAATAATACCAACTCAACTGTTTGTCCGGCCAAAAGTCCGCCTTGTACTCGCGCCAGAAATCGTAGTCTTCCGGCTTGTCGATGGTATGATCTTCGCCTTCCAGGTGATCAATGGCGAAGCACCAGGAAATCGCCTGCTGATCGAGCGGCAGCGGATCGCCAGCGACAGCGTGCATCTCGCCCGTTTGGGCTTGACTTTCCGCGCCGATAATAGACTCGACTTCCGCCAGTTCCAGCAAGTCGCCCAGCTCGGTGGCATCGAGGATGTAAGGCGCTGAAACCTGGACCTGATCGCCGGTCCGCGTATCTTCCAGCGTCACGGCCAGCACACGGTCACCGTTGGTCTCGGCTGCCACCGGGATGTGATAGAGCAGCACGTCGAGTTGCATGCTGGACCGGTAAGGCGCGAGCATCTCTTCGATCACCGCCAGGCCGATGCGCGGCTCGTGGCAGAGTCGGCTGACATTGCCCTGGCCCGGATTCCAGTTCATGGTATGACGGGCTTTTTCGGTCAGCGGATAGTTGCGGCGATAGTAGTCGCGCACGCCATCGGAGAAGCGCATATAGGTCGCCGTGGCGCCGCATTGATCCACCCAGGGATTTTCGTCGGGCGGCACGGCTTGGGCGGTTAACTGACCGCCGATCCAGTCGGTTTCTTCGCTCATGATGACCGACTTGCCCAGGCGCAGCGCGGCAAGCGCAGCGCCGATGGCGCCCGTCCCGCCGCCGACGATGAGGATGTCACAGTTGCGTTCTTTCATGGATCACCTCAAGAAGATGTTAGGTCGCTTCGTAGAGCTTACCGGTGAACAATGTACATTTGTTTCAATACGGTCCCAGGAATTTTTCGCCGTCAAAGTGGATGAGATGGTCGGGAGAATCGGCTATCCAGACCTCGGTTTCCCAGGATATTTCACTCAAGTACCTTGACAAGTTTCTTCGTGTTTCGAATGCAGTGACGAACACAAGGTCAAAACTGCCACTCGAGAACAGTTGTTTTAGTTCATTGTGTCGCTTTTGGTCAATCGGTCCGTGGCTGGTTACAGCTTCAATCAGAACGAGCCAATTCTTGTCTTCGAGATGGACTATTACATCAGGCGCTTTGCCATGTCTGTCCAGTTCTATATTCATTTCACGAAACCGATGGATGTTCGCATCACTTAGTTTTTGTCCTGCGTCTCCCAGATAAAGAATCTTTCCTCCGTGTACAAACCTGGGACAAAACTCTTCAATAATTCTTTTGACGAGCTCGTTTTGACCTCCAGCAGTGAGATTAACCTTGCCTCCATCTGGCAGTGTAACTGGCAACAACTTCATTTTTCGGCGGCGGTCTTCAAGAACTGTAAGACTGTCGCCAGCGATATTTCGAAATTGCATCAATCGATCGTTCCAATCATGAGCGCCGAAAGATCGGACAAGGTTGAGGAAGTCAGGCGTGATCTGGTAACAATATCGTGGGCTGTTAATTGGTCTTTTCGGATCATCAGGATTTGCAACTACGAGTCCCATATTCCACATCTGGTGAATTGAATACCGGCGGATTGTCTCCCGCGTATTTGGCGCATAGGTGACTCCATAGTGTTCCGCGATGTAATCCATCATCTGCGTGATTCCTCGCAATGGCTCTAAGGCTTGCGGCCACACGTCTCCGGGCTTTATGTCTACCAGCGAGAGCAACGTTAGAGCTGTTCTGTCGTTCTGCTGGCCACGGGGGACGCCAACAGCTTTAAGGATTTCCAGCGCCTGCTCGATTTTCGCGTTTCGCAGCGATATCCGACCGTCCGCTTCCATGCCCAGCTCCTTTGCCACAATGCTATCGATACGCTCCTGAGATGGAAGAATGTCATCAATTCCTTTGCCAAATCTGACTAGGGCAGTAGAATTCGGATACTTCATCAACCTGAGGTCGCTTGCATTCACTTGTGTATGTCCACTAAACAGACGGAAATATTGATCAGCAAATGAAGAGTTCAGATATACTGCAAGTCCTTTGGCAAGATCGAGCGGCAGACCTGCCCCGTTCTTGTGCAAGTAGTTCAAATGATTCTCTATCCCGATTTCGCTGTAAGACAATGTACTAGGGTTCAAAACTGCTGCGCTCAGCCGCTTTCTTTGCTCTTTGGAAGAAAACCTCTTTACAATCACATAACAGGCGTTCTTGACTATCAGTTTTTCGCTTCTTTCACTCGCCTCGATTGCAGCCGGCTTCTTGATGCAATGCAGTGGCCACTTGACAAACCCATTGACAGAGTGTGCTGGAAGCAGAAGAGGAACGCTCCCGGCGGCGTGTGGTGATCGCAGCAGCTCTCGAGCCCTGAACTCAACGACTCGCCCCGTCGAAACAGACACCTGTAGATCGTCGAGTGTACACTCTAGCTTGCCAACTATTCTGTTAATTTGTCTTTCGAATCTGTTCTTGAACAAGTGAATGACCAGGTTATGGTCGCTCTCGCTTACTAGCTCATCCGGCCGCAGAACTTCAACTGAAACGTCTTCGTCCAGTGGACTATCACATGAGGTAATCGTTATATTGACTCGTTTCCGGCTCTTGTATGCACCCAAAATGATGTTTTCCTGCAGCACTTTGTAGGTGCGGAAAGCCTTGTTGCGCGAATGATAAGTATGAATATCGCTAATTGCCAATTCTGTTAGCAAGGCTTTGCGAAATGGCAGAAAGTAAGGACCATTGCAGAAACTTCGCGGTGTGATTGATACAAGCCGCCCGCCTTTTTTCAAAAGGATGGTGGATAACATCATGAAGGCGGCATATAGGTTGCTGCTGGGGAGACCGTATTTCTTCAGTACGTGCCAGTGCTCGGTCTTGGACTTTATCCTCTTGTAAGGAGGATTGAGAATGGCAATATCAAACCTGCTTGACGAATACATCGTCTTTGATGCTGCTGAAATAAAATCTGCAAAGTGAACGACCGAGTCGAACTGTATGCCATACCTTTCGCATAGCCGCGCGCACATTTCCATCGACCTGCGCAAATGATTGCTGACGCGCGGATCCACTTCGTAAGCAACAACTGTGATTTCCTTTACCGTGTCCCTGCACGACGACAGAATGTGCGCGACAGCCGTTGCGGATAACATACCGGTGCCAGCGCCTGGATCAAGAATGCGAACTTTGGAAGGCACTGGTCCAAGTATACTAGCCATCTTCCGGGCAACTTCTATCGGCGTAAAGTATTGGCCGAGTTGTTTGCGTCCAGGCTTCGCATCTTCACGCAAGAAGTATTCAATGCGGAAGTTGTCTACATACTGAAGCAAATTGTCCGGACTTAATCTTCCGCAAATCGCCTGAGATTCCCTTATTTTGGCCATGTTGCTATTGTTTACCCAGATGCTTCATATATTACGCGCGTGAACAGAGAGATGTCGGCATAGGAAACAAGCCGGTCCCAACTGTGTCCTGGCATCCGGCCTCCGATTCGCCAGCGCCTGTGTCAGCCCGGTGTTTTGTATGCTTTTGTTCGCACGTTCTTTCATTGTTCCTGCCTCAATGCGTAGTCACGCCTGTATGACCGGCTGTTCTTGCTCCCCGCCGGTTCCGACAAAATGATCTCGGCCCTGAAATGACTTGTAATCATATCCATTCTCGGCGCACCAGTCGGCGATTGGATTGGCGCCACCGGTGAAATCAAAGTTTTCGCTGTCATCGACCGGTTCGCCGACGAGATAGCGCTCGATTGGCGACAGTTTTTCCACCAGCTCGGGCGCTTGCTGCCGATAATCAGTGGGCGTGACCCAATCGTAAGAATAGCCGACCATGACGGCTTTTCGAGTACGATCGGTCAAATTGGCGGCGCCGGCGTGCCAGGTGCGGTTCTCGAAGAAAACGCAGTCGCCCGGGTTCAGCAATGGCTCAACCTTGGTGGCCGGATCGACCTGGCCCTCCGGTATCTCGATTGGTTCTTTAAGTTGATTGCTGCCGGCGGCCATCATGGTGACGCCCGTATTGGGTTCGCTCAAGTCGGTGAGATAGTAGGCGACTTTCAGCGAATGACGCGGGATATGTTGGTCCCCTAAATCGCGCATGGACATGTAATGGTCGCGGTGCCAGCCTGGAATGCGTCCGGTATCGGGCGATCCCGGCGGATCGGGATGGCGGAAGATCAAATGGCTCGTCAAGAGCGACAAATACGGGCTGAGCAACTGGGCCACGATCGAGAAGACCTTGGGGTTGGTGATCAGCGGCAGGAAGGCGTCGTCCATCGATACGCAATTGCGAAAGCCATCGTACAAGCCACCCGGTCTGCGCTGGCGATTTAGCTCGCGATCGCTGGCGATCAGCCGATCGCCGGCCTCGGTCAAAGAGGAAACGGTCTCGCTATCTAGCGCGCCGCGCACTATCAAATATCCTTCTTCATCAAATTGTCGTTTTTGTTCAGGTGCTATTTTGACAAATTCCATCGCCTATTAACCCTCCACTCCCGCGAAAAGCGCAGCTTGTTCCGCATATTCTCGCTTGCTGACTTCAGAATACATTCTATCCAAGAGTTGCCGGCGTGTCGCTTCGAAATGGGCCAGTTCCGGCGTATTGGCCCAGGTCGTCCACTGATTGCGATCTTCGTCCGAGATCAACTCGTCGAGCTTCGCCTGATAGCCGGTGCCCAGGAAGCCGCGCAAAGCAAAGTATTGCAGCGCCTCGTAGCTGGCATCACCGGGCGCCGCGTCTTCGTAATAGGTCAAAACCGCACCGGCGGCCAGCAAACGCCGCTGCAGTGCGAGCACGTTTACTGCCCGGACCGAACTGCCGTCGTCCAAGCTGACGTTGATCGCTTCGCCGGCCGCTTCCCCAAGCGCCATCCAGCAGGGCTCCATGCGCAAGGTGCTGAAGCCGATATGCGTACCCGACGCCGGCGCCGGAATCAAGAGGTTCTCCACTGCCAGCGGCACAATGACACCGTAGGGCACGCTGTAAGGCGTGGTGCGGTAGGAGAAAATACCGTCAGTATGCGGTCGCCCTTCTTCGCGCTTCAGGCAAGCGTGCGAGTCCAGGGCGTAATGGCTGGCGGTGATGCTGGTCATGTGCTCGCGCGAGTGGCGTTTTGACAGGGCATCGTGCGCGGTGAAGAGGTACTCGCCGCGGATGCGCCGTCCCTCGCGCACATAGATCTGCCGCGGGAAGTTGCCATTGTCTGCAAATTCGTCGCTGGCCAGCCCCCAGCGCTTGCAGCGTTCGCGGAAGTCCGCCGGCAGTTCAGGGTCATTCTGCGCAAAATAGAAGAGACCGAGGATATAGTCGCGCAGCCGCGTCGCAAAGCGATCGCGCCAATCCCAGCTGGCAGTGGGGTAGGGCCAGTTTTCCTCTGGCAGGTCCGTCGAGATAAAAGCGGCGTGTTGATTGTTGCCGTCGACTTTGCCGTTGGGCACCGTCACCATATTGGTAATGGCGCCGATGCCGTCGAATTCCATCGGCGTCGGCGGACCGGCGAAGCGATTGAGCCGCAGATCCTCAATCAGCGAGAGGTATTCTTCGCGGTTGTATGTCCCCGGCTTTTCGATCCTTGTCATGTTTGATTCGACGGTCGTCAACGGCAGACGGTAGTTGTAGGACTGCACCGCGTTGTCGCCTTGCCCGGTGGAGTAATATTCGTCTACCGGAGCGCCCCAGCGCTGATAAAATTTGCCGGCGCAGGGTTCGCCGTATTCATCCGCGCCTTCACGCCCCAGCATGTAAGGGGCGCCGGCGGCCGCGGCCAGATCCCCCTCGTAAGTGGCATCGACGAAAACGGAGGCGCTGTATATTTCTTCGGCTCCGGTCTTTCGGTTGACGATTTTGATCTGGCACAAGGCGGCGCCCTCTTTGATAGCATTGCTGGGCTCGTGGTCGAATTGCCGCATCGTGCGGACTTGCAGGTTTTCTCCCTGTTCCGCGATCATGCCGTGCAGGATCATTTCGGCGACATGCGGCTCGAAGCGGTAACCCTCGGTACAGTCGATCACCTGCTGCGAATCCGCGCCGTATTTGTCGATGTAGTGCTGTTTGACGCGCCTGACAAATTCCAGGAAGAGCCCACCTGTCGCGCCCTTGGTTTGGATATCGGTCGCGCCCAGTCCGTTGGCGGGCAGACCGCCGATATGCGCTGTTCGCTCCAGGATGATGGCGCGCCGTCCCGCTCTGGCGACTGCGATGCCCGCCATGATGCCGGCCGGCGTGCCGCCGACGATGACGGCGTTGAAGTCGAATGCAGAGGAAGATGTCATGAAGTATTCCTTGGTTGCACTTGTCTAAAGCGGGCGACCCAAGGGGATCGAGAAATGGGACGCGTTTGTATAAGCTCGTATCATTCCTTCAACGACAACGAGACCAGCACTTTTATGCCGCCTCCTGGCGCGACGTGGCCGCGGAGCCGCAGAAAGCCGCCGAAATGCGCAACCTTGCAATAACTTACAGCATCTGTTTTTCTTGGCAACTCGAAGGTCGTGCCTTCGTCAGCCCAATGTATGCCGTCAGCCGAAATCTGCACGGTCGCCAGTCCACCCTCAAAATCGGGCGATGCATCCAGCGCTCTTATGAAGAAGATCGCCTCGCTGGCCCAAGCGGCTTCGTAGGGTTCGCTGGCGAATTCGCCCTTCCAGATGACATTCCGTTCAACAGTCGCGGTATAGCTTCGTCTGAGCGCCATGATTAAAACTCCCCGCTGAGCAGCACAGAATCGAGGTAGAGGAAGGCGCGCTTGTCACGATTGGTCTGCACCCAGAAGGCGGCGTTGAGCATGCAGTTCAGGTTGGGCATGGCCGGGATAGTGATGTATTTCAGCGCCGCGCCGTCGTAGACGAGGTCATTGCATTGGAAGCCGAGGAAGCGCCGTTCAGCGAGGTCAAAGTTCACGCGCAGATAGTGCCAGTTCATCTTGGTGGCTATTTCGTTGTAGCAAAGCTCTTGCGCCGGCACGTCGACAAATTCCCAGAATTCGGGTCCGAGATGCGGGGTCGAGACCGTCTCGCCTCTATCGCCGATCTTCTGGAAGGCAGGCGTCTCGCCTTTGACTTGCCAGCGATTAATCATGTCGCCGCCTTGCGCGTTGAGATAACGTAAATGCGGCATCCAGCGGATGTCTGGGTTCATGCCGTCTTGCAAGTCAAAGAGCACGCCAAAGGCGCGCACATCTTTGGACGACAGGCGCAATTCGGAAGCCTCCGGCTTGAAACAGAAATAAGCTTCCAGTTGAACGGGTCCCGGCTTGCGAAACGTCACCCGCTTGATGCTGGTTGCCAGTGACCCTTCACGCGCTCGACTGGCAAGCTTTAGGGCATAGGTGCCTTCCATTGAACCCGCCGTGCCGGTATCCCACATCGTCAAATTGCTGATCATCGGCGGCCGATAATCGGCGGAGAGCGGTATGATCGAGTCCAGCGTATGCTCATAATTGCCGATCAATTCGGACCAGCCGTTCACGCCTTCGTCGAAGTCATCATAGAAGATGATTCGCTTCAGGGGATCGAAGCGGCTAAGGCGGGGATCGACCGAGTAGATGCTCAAGATGTTTGCCTCCTTATGATTCCTGCCCTTAGTAAGAAAATGTCTACGACTCCATTAGTGACGGCAGCACATACCATTCTTCTTCGCCGGGAGAATCGTATTTCATCCAATCTATATCAGGCGATGAGTGAATGTCCACCATCAGATCCAGTAAGCCGCCCCGGCTTATGCTGGCGATGTCTACTGTATTGGCGCCGTTGATATCGTCCATTTGCTTGAGCTCCGCTCGAATCCAAACGTGACGCGAGCCATCGTGGCTATACCATTTCAGTTTTACTGCGTTGGCGTATTTGAGGATATTCAGGACACCCGGACTTTCCATCGCAGCCACCCTGCTCCTGCCTCTCGCCTCGGCCACCTTTTGACATCTCGCCCGCTACAGGCTACACTTGCAAGGTCTAATCAACGCGGGCAGCAATTCGCCCAAGTATAACCGGCGTATGGCAAACTGCAAATTGAATTGCCGCTGTGGTATAATCGTGCAGTAATGGCTGAAATGCCAATTGATTCGTAAATTGTATTTCGATAGGAGAATACCATGAAAGTCTCACGTTTAATTGGCTTGGCAATCGCCGTAATGATGCTCTTGTCACTCGGCTTGGCGCCGACTCTCGCGCAGGATTGCGACGGCGAGGTCATCGAACTTGAGTTCATGAATTGGTGGGGCGCCGCCCGTGAGGCGCTAATGGATACGCTCATTGGCCACTTCCAAGAGGAGAACCCCTGCATCCGCATCATCAACCAGGTGCAGCCATGGGATAACCGCGCCGAATTGCTCGCCACTGCCGCCGCCAGCAGTAACCCGCCTGGCATCATCATGTCGACCCGGCCTGAGACCTATCACTTTGCCATCAGCGGCTTGATCATCCCCATCGACTCCTTCGTCGAAGCCCATGGCACCGACCTCAGCGTCTTCTATGATGGCGAGATTGGTTTGCAGTACTGGAACGGCGAACTCTACGGTTTGCCGATGCCGACTGCCGGCGGTCTGACAAGCTTGTACATATACAACAAAGACATGCTGCGCGATGCCGGCTTTGATCCGGAAGCTCCGCCGAAAACCTGGCAAGAGCTGGAGGAGATGTCCGCGGCGATTACCGTTGCCGATCCGATGGGCGTTGATGTTATGGGCACTCAAGTAATCGGCATAACGGGCGGCGATGCGGCATTTGTCTCCTGGCTGTATACGAACAATGGCAGGTATGCCTCGGATGATGGCCGCACCTTGCTCTTCAACAGCCCGGAAGGCATAGAAACGCTGGAGTGGATGGTCAACTTCACCAACAACATCAACGGCGGCGTGGAAAACGTGGCCGACTTCTTCCAGGATACGGCCTTCGCCCAAGGCGATCATCCTTGGTACGAGGATAAACTTGCTTTCCTGCGTATCAACACTTCCTTCTACGGCCACTACAACGTGAACGATCCCGAGGGTTATGCCGATACCAGCCATTGGGGCACGATGCTGCGGCCCTACAACGGAGACAATCCCAACGCTACGCATGCCGGCACCACCGGATACAATTACAGCGGCGCCTGGGCTTACACGATCCCAGCCGTGCACCCGCCGGAGAAGCAAGAAGCCGCCTTCAAGTTCGCCGAGTTCATCGGCGTCCATCCCTTGGGCGGCTGCGCCTTCCTTTTCGCGCAGAGCCGGCCCTCGCCGGTGAAGGCATGCAACGAGAATCCGGCTTACTATGAAGTCAACCCCACCTGGTCGGTGGTGCTCGAAGGCTTGGCTACCGATGTGGCCGTTTCGATCACACCGGTTCAAGGACAGCTGGCTGAGATCCTTGCCAACGCTGTTGAGGAAGCTCTGTTCGGTGTGAAGTCGCCCGCGGACGCGCTGAACGATGCCCATGAGGAGATGCAGGCGCTCTTGGACGAGTTCTGGGCGGAGTTTGACGCCGACAATATGTAGGAATGCCCCCGGCCAAGCCCCTCCCCCAAAATGAGGGAGGGGCTTGGCTCGACACAGAACTGCGGGGCGACGGGTCAGCCATCGGCTGAACCCTACACACTACTCTCGGTGCGGAAAATGTAGGGGCGACCCATTGGGTCGCCCGCCCGGCAACAGCTGAGGCACTAAATGGCGCAAGCGTCTCTCAAAGCAAAGCATACTCAATCGGATGTCACCTGGAAGACACGACTTCAAGAGTGGTGGTTCCGCAACCGCGCGCTGATCGGCTTCGCCTTCATCTTCCCCTGGTTCGCCGGCTTCATCATCTTCGACCTGCTGCCCTTCGTCTACAATTTGTACTTGAGCTTCACCGATTATCAGATCGGCACCAGGGGCGTGCCACCCTGGATCGGCTTTGAAAATTACATCGAAATCTTCACCGATGACAAGCTCTTCGGCAAGAGCATGTACAATACCGTCTATTACCTGGGTTTCAGTGTGCCCTTGCGCTTGATTTTCGCCTTCTTGATCGCGCTGATATTGAACCTGCGCGTGCGCGGGATGGAGTTGTATCGTACGCTTTTTTATGTGCCGTCGGTGGTGCCCCTGGTGGCGGCGACAGTGATCTTCGCCGGTTTTCTCAACACGCGTTACGGCTTCCTCAATCAATTTCTGGTCTTGATAGGCGCGACGCCCGTGCGCTGGCTGTCGTCGCCGGACGCGATCAAACCGTCGCTGATCTTGCTCAGCCTTTGGGGTTTCGGCGGGCAGATGATCATTTTCCTGGCCGGCTTGCAAAGCATCCCGGATGATCTTTACGAAGCGGCGGCGATAGACGGTGGCACCGGCTGGCATCGCCTCATCTATATCACCGTCCCACTGATGACGCCGACGATATTCTTCAATTTGCTCTTGGGTTTGATCGGTGGCTTCCAGATCTTTGAGCAGGTCTTTATCCTCCTGGACACGAATGGGGGGCCTTTACAGGCTGGACTTGTGTATATGCTACATGTTTATAACAAGGCTTTTCGAGATTTCGAGTTTGGCTATTCGGCTGCGCTATCGGTAATTCTCTTCCTCATCATCTTCGTGTTGACGCTAATGCTCGTCTACACCTCGAATCGCTGGGTGTTCTACGGGGATGCGCAAGACGATGAAACCTAGGATGCGGACATGATTGAAGATCCCAGAGCCAAGATGGTACGCTACATGGTCATCTATACGATTCTGACCGTGGGCGCGATCGTGATGATGGTGCCGCTGCTCTGGACCGTCTCGACCTCGCTGAAAACCCGCGACAAGATAACCATTCGGCGGCTCGAGTTGATTCCGGATCCGGTTGCCTGGGAGAATTATCCGTACCTCTTTGAGGCGCGCCCGATCCTCCAGTACACGCGCAATACGATGGTCATCGTGGTGGCATCTCTGTTTGGCGCTTGGGTGCCCTGCACGCTGGCCGGTTACGCCTTTGCTCGGATTCCCTTCCCCGGGCGCAACATTTTCTTCGGCATTTTGCTGGCGACGATGATGCTGCCCTATGTGGTGCGATTAATTCCCTTATTCCTGTTTTTCGATGAGATCGGCTGGACGCGCACCTTCGGTCCGCTGATCTTGCCACGCGTCCTCGGGCACAACGCCTTCTATATCTTTTTGTACCGGCAGTTTTTCCGCGGTATCCCGGAAGACATATACGACTCGGCCCGCATTGATGGCTGCTCCGAGTTCGGCGTCTGGTGGCGTATCTTCATGCCCATGTCGCGGCCGGTGCTGGCGGCGGTATCGATCTTCGCCTTTTCCTTCGCCTGGAACGACTTCCTGAATCCGCTGATTTACCTGGGTTCGAATAAGGAACTCTGGACCTTGGCGCTGGGCTTGAACGCCTTGCAGGGTTTTGAAGGCGAGGACAACAGCCTCAACCTGATCATGGTCTTCTCGATGCTGATGATCATCCCGATGCTGATCGTCTTCTATTTCGGGCAAAAGCACCTGATCAGCGGCGTGACGGCCCAGGGCAGCCTCAAGGGATAGGCGAACCCCAACCCCACCCCCGGCCCCTCCCCAAAGCTTCATGGAGGGGAGACTTCCTCCGAAATATGTCGCCGACGGAGAGACAGCCGGGCGCGTGAGGATGCGCTTGGAGGAATAGAGCACGGTGGGAACTCGGCAAGCTGGCAAGCCCAACATCGTTTACATCGTCCTGGATCAATGGCGCGGCGATTGCCTCGGCATCGCCGACAGCGCCCATCCGGTGATGACGCCGCATTTCGATCAACTTGCCTATGAGGGTATCTGGTTTAGCCGCGCCTATGCCGATTGCCCGGTGTGCATGCCGCAGCGCGCCACCATGCTCACCGGCTTTACCGGCAGCCAGCATGGCATGCCCCATAACTTCATGCGGGGCCCGCGAACGCCGATCGCGCCAGAGCACAGCTTGCCCGGGCGGTTGACGCGGGAAGCGGGCTATCAGAGCAAGGCGATTGGCAAGATGCATTTCTGGCCAGAACGCGCCCGTTTCGGCTTCGAGGATATCAGCCTGCATCCGGACGACTATGTCAACTTCCTGGAAGAGCAGGGCTGGGGCGGTTTCTATCGCGGGCATGGCTTGGGCGGGAACGAGGTCTATCCGGCGGTAAGCGCCGTGCCCGAACATCTGACGCACAGCCACTGGATCATCGACGAAGGCATCAAGTTCCTCGCGCGCCGCGATCCCGATTGTCCTTTCTTCATGTGGATGGTATTCGAAGCGCCGCATAGCCCTTTCGATCCCCCAGAGCCATACGACCGCTTCTATGATGACTTCGATGTACCAGAGCCGACAATCGGCGACTGGGTGGATAGCGCGGATGAGCCGCCTTCCTTGACCCGCCAACGGATCATGAGCAAAGCCGACCGCATTCCGCCGCCGGTGATGATGCGACTGCGCCGTCACTATTACGCGCAAATCACGCATATCGATTACCAGTTGGGGCGCTTGCTTGGCGAGCTAAAGCGCAAGGGTTTGTATGAAAATACCGTGATTGTCCTCACATCTGACCATGGCGAGCATTTGGGCGATCATCGTTTATTCGCCAAGAACAGCTTCCTGGAGTCTTCCGCATGTGTGCCTATCATCATGCGCTTGCCCAGAAGTCATGGGATCGTCAACAGACGCTCCCGGCAACCCGTGTTGACCGCGGACATTGCGCCCACCTTGCTGAAGCTCGCCGGTTTGACGCCGGATCGGGAGATGGACGGCGTTTCCTTGTTGGCGCAGCCGGACGGTCGCGTGATATTTGGCGAGACCAGCGACGCCGTCTTCGCAACTGACGGGGCTTTTAAATATGTGTATTACTTTGGGGGCGGGACCGAGCACTTGTTCCATATAGAAGCCGATCCCAGCGACTCGCGCAATCTGGCGGGGAATGCCGCATACGCCTTACGTCAAGAGCACTTGAAGTCGCGATTAATCGACTACCTTCAACGCAACCGGCGACCCGGCATTGTCGACGGCGCATTGCGGGTCCATGACGTTGACATAGACGTTGATGCGTTGCGTGCGGCGAATACCGCCGCCTGGCGCGGTCCATTGCGCTATGGGGACGGCTACGAATCCTGATAGCCGAGATAATCGCCGACGATTGTCGTGAACTCGATACTATTGCCGTTGGGATCGCGGCAGAAGAAGCGCGGCCGCCCCGGGATAGGTTCCGTATCCCAAGGCGAATAGCCCGCCTCGCTGAGCTTTCGGCGCAAGGCGTCCAGATCGTCCACGACCAGACAACAATGCCTTAGCG
Organism: Chloroflexota bacterium; assembly: GCA_026708115.1. Taxonomy (GTDB): domain Bacteria; phylum Chloroflexota; class Anaerolineae; order Aggregatilineales; family Phototrophicaceae; genus UBA6055. The sequence goes on along the minus strand of JAPOVL010000038.1, from coordinate 74,009 downwards.
ACGTGTCGTCACGCGGCTCTTCTTCGAAGATGTGGAGTTCGGTATCGGCGCTGAGCTTGAACCAGATCACGTCCACGCTCGTGATCGTGACAGGCGCGGGAATCTCTTCCAGCCCCAGCAGCGCGCCATAAAAAGCGCGAGTTCGCTCGGCGCTGCCCGGCGGGCTCGGGATGCTGACATGTTGCAAGCGATATGTCACGCTTTGACTCCCTTCCTCTTCTCAGGGGCACAGTCGTACTTTACGCGTTTTTTCCAATCAGCAACACGGTAACACCGGGGGCTTCGGTCAATGCGGCGAGATTACGAATAATGTTAATGCGATGACCGTCGCAGGGCAATCGCTGCGATTGTGTTTTAGCCACAGCCGCTCGGAGGCAGCGAAAAGGTCACAGGAATGTCGCGCTCACACAAAATAATAAACCTTCTCGTTGCATGAGCAACGTGGTTGGTTAGAAAAGAGTCGCTCGAGTCGCGCAACTCCAAAATAATAGTCGGGGGTGGGGGCGACTTGACAAGCGCATGGCATTTCGCTAGACTCCGTGTAATTGAACTGAAACTGTGCAATTGCACAGTAGCGCTCAAGAGGCAACCATGCCGCAAGCCATTGTCATGCCCAAACTGGGGAACACGGTCGAAAGCGCGATCATTTTGACCTGGCATGTGGGCGTCGGCGATCCTGTCAAGACGGGCGAAGCGCTTTGCGAAATCGAGACGGACAAGGCGACGCTGGAAGTTGAAAGCAGCGCTACCGGCATATTGCTGGCGCGCTTTTACGAGGCGGGCGATGAAGTGCCTGTCATGCAGAACATTGCCGTGGTCGGCCAAGCGGGCGAATCAATTGATCTACTTGCTCCGCCCCCTGCCGCCCCGGCAGAACCTATCACGCCAAGCGTATCTTCTGATGACAGCGACGAAAACCCGGACGACAAGGTCTTTATTTCGCCACGCGCGCGGAATCTGGCGAGGCGCAAAGCTATTGACTACGGCGAAATCGAAGGCACGGGTCCCGCTGGCCGCATAATCGAGCGCGACATCCGAGCCTTGATTGACCAAGGGGTGAAAGTGTCGCCGGTAGCCAGGGCGATGCTCGAAAGCGGCGCGTACCGAATCGCGGATGAACGGGCTGCTAATAGGCGAATCACCAAGTCCGATCTGGCGCCATCTTCACCCGGCGATTCACCTGAGTTGAAAGCGATCCCTCTGACAGGCGTCCGCAGAACTATCGCAAAGCGGATGCTTGAATCGATGCAGACTACCGCCCAGCTGACACTCAACGCATCGGCCGACGCGAGCTCGTTGCAGAGCTTCCGCGCTCGGCTCAAGTCCAGCGATGATGCTCTGGGCTTGCGCGGCGTGACCATCAATGATTTGCTCTTGTTCGCCGTCGCCCGGACCTTGCCGGCTTTTCGGGAACTGAACGCGCTGTATGAGAACGACAGGATCTTGCAACATGCGCGCGTTCACCTCGGCCTGGCGGTGGATACTTCGCGTGGACTCTTGGTCCCGGTGATTCGGGACGCCGATACGCTTAGCTTGCGGGCGCTATCTTACGAGGCAAAAAGGCTGGCTGACGCCTGCAGAAATGGGGATGTTATGCCGGATGAATTGGCTGGCGGCAGCTTCACCGTGACTAACCTGGGTGGCCTGGACATTGAAAGCTTCACGCCCATCCTTAATCTGCCGCAAGTCGGCATTCTCGGCATCGGAAGCATCAATCTCAAGCCAGTGGAAGGCGAGGGCGAGGTCAAGTTCCTGCCGCATATAGGCTTGTCGCTGACCGTCAATCACCAAGTTGTCGACGGCGCGCCAGCTGCACGGTTTCTCGCGCAACTGCGCCACAACATCGCCAGTATCGAGTTGCTGCTCGCCCTATAGGTTTGGAGCCCAGCATGCCCAAATCGCTGACAATTGACCCTCAGGAAGCTCGTCGAACATCGCTGCTGCGAGCGCCGGATATCCCCGTCAACGCCTATCTTTCCGATCCAGGGGCTGAAGCCGAACGTTATTCCAGCGCGGTACTGGTCAATGTCTATCATGATATGCGCTTGATCCGCGAGTTCGAGACCGCGCTCGATGGCTTCAAGAAAACGGGTTCTTACCGCGGGATCGAATACGAGCACCTCGGTCCGGCGCATTTATCTATCGGGCAGGAAGCGGCTGCCGTGGGGCAGTGCTTGCACCTTGAACCGGAGGATTACATCTTGGGCTCGCATCGCAGCCACGGCGAGGTCCTGGCCAAAGGCCTATCCGCCATCCGGGCGCTGGACGAGGACTGCTTGCTGAACATCATGGAGAATTATATGGGTGGCGAGACGCTAGCCGTCGTTGAAGGCATAGATGACTTCGGCGATATCGAATCTCTCGCGCAAGCCTACTTGGTCTATGGCACTTACGCCGAAATCTTCGCCCGCGCCACCGGATTCAATCGGGGCATGGGCGGTTCTATGCATATCTTCTTTCCCCCATTCGGCATCATGCCCAATAACGCCATCGTCGGCGGCTCTGCTGATATCGCCCTGGGAATGGCGCTTTTCAAACGCATCAATCGCAAACCGGGCATCGTGATTGCCAATATCGGCGACTCGTCGGTCGGCAGCGGTCCGGTCTGGGAGGCGATGAACTTCGCAGCCATGGACCAGTATCACACGCTATGGGATGCCGATCTGGGCGGGGCGCCGCCCATCCTTTTCAACTTCATGAACAACTTTTATGGCATGGGCGGGCAGCCCCAGGGCGAGACCCTGGGCTTCGGCATGCTGGCGCGGGTTGGTTTGGGCGTGAACGCCGATGCCATGCACAGCGAACGCGTTGACGGCTATGATCCGCTGGCTGTGGCCGATGCCACCTGGCGCAAAAAGGAAGTCTTGCTGGCCGGGCAGGGACCCGCCATGCTTGATGTCATCACCTATCGCTATAGCGGCCATTCGCCCAGTGACGCCTCATCCTACCGCGGAAGAGATGAGGTCGAGATGTGGCTGGAGCAGGACTCTATCAGGGGCTTCGCCCAATACCTTTGCGCCAACGGCCACGCAGACAATAAAACACTGGAAAACATGAACGCATCGATCGAGGACAAGATCACCCGAATCGTCGCTGCCGCCATCGATCTGGACAGCTCGCCGCGCTTGCATGTCGCCAAGGACGAGATTGGCGCGATGATGTTCTCCAACGAGAGGGCGGATGCGCTGGACGATCGCGCGCCGGAAGTCACCCAACCTATGGCGGATAGCCGTTTCAAAGTGACTTCAAGCAAACATCGTTTCGGCTTGGACGAAGGGGATAAACCATTTCTGAAGCTCAAGACCTTGACTTATGCCGAAGCCATCTTTGAAGCCATGCTCCATCGCTTTTATCAGGATCCGACCATGATCGCCTTTGGCGAAGAAAACCGTGACTGGGGCGGGGCATTTGGCGCCTACCGCGGCTTGACCGAAGCCATCCCCTATCACCGCCTCTTCAACACGCCTATCTCGGAAGCGGCGATCGTTGGCGCGGCTGTGGGCTATGCGCTGGCGGGCGGACGCGCCGTGCCGGAACTCATGTATTGCGATTTTATGGGCCGCGCCGGAGACGAGATCTTCAACCAGATGGCGAAGTGGCAGGCGATGTCGGCCAATGTGCTGCGCATGCCGCTGGTGTTGCGCGTTTCTGTCGGCATGAAATACGGCGCCCAGCACTCGCAGGACTGGAGTTCCATCGTCGCGCATATTCCGGGGCTGAAGGTCTACTTCCCCGCCACCGCATACGACGCCAAGGGCATGCTTAACCTCGCGCTGACAGGTACCGATCCCGTTGTCTTCTTCGAGAGCCAGCGCCTTTACAACCAGCCCGAGACGCTGTTTGCCGGCGGTGTGCCGGTCGAATATTACGAGATCGAGGAGGGCGAACCCCACTTGCACCGTCCGGGCAGCGATATCACGATCGTTACCGTCGGCGCCGCGCTTTATCGAGCGCTGGAAGCGGCGGACAGGCTGCGGAGGGAACACGGCCTGAGCGCCGAAGTTATCGACGCGCGCTTTCTCAACCCGCTCAACTACGCGCCCATCGTCCAATCTCTGCGCAAGACGGGCAAGCTATTGCTCACATCCGATGCCAGCGAACGCGGCTCTTTCCTGCATACGATGGCATCCAACATCAGCCAGTTGGCCTTTGACTTTCTCGATGGTCCGGTCGCGGTCTTGGGCTCGCGCAATTGGATCACGCCGCCGGCCGAGCTCGATGAGAGCTTTTTCCCCAGCGCCGACTGGATGATCGATATCATCCACGAGCGACTATTGCCGCTGCCGGGTCACCAGCCGCGGACGCGACAAGGGCTGGCGGAAATTATGACGCGCAATCGGGCGGGCATTTGATCATGGTGGACTCGTTACAGCATGAATTGCTGGCGAAGGTGGCGTCGATGTATTACCAGCAGGAGATGACGCAGAATGACATTGCCGCGGCGCTCGACTTGTCGCGCGTCAAGATCTACCGTTTGCTCAAGGAGGCGCGGGAAAGGCAAATCGTGCGGGTACTGATCGACTGGCCCATCAAGCGCGCGGGCGATCTGGAAGCGCAACTCGTCGCCGGCTTCGGCTTGGACCGGGCCTTGGTGCTGCAAACGGGCGCGACCGATGCCGCGCTGCTGCTGCGGCAGATCGCGCAGCTTGCCGCGCGTTACCTGGAAGAGGTGCTGGCCGATCAATCCACAATGTCGATCTGCTTCGGCAGCACCACCTACGAAGTCATCAACGCCGTCCGTATAGATTTCCAAGCGAACGTCAAAGTGATGCAAGCCACGGGTAGTTTGTCGCAGGCGCTCAAAGAATATGACAGCTCGGCCTTGACGCGTCAATTGGCGCAGAAGTTGGGTGGCGAAGCGCTCTATCTGTCTTCGCCGTTGCTCGCGGACAATGCCGAAGCCGCTGCCATGATCCGCGAGCAAGCCGTGGTAGGACAGACACTGGAACAAGTGCGCCGCGCCGATATCGCCCTGGTTGGCATCGGCGATCTCGATCCTTCCACCTCCGGGTTCGTAAAAGCCGGTGTGGCGGATGCCGAGCAATTGCGAACATACCGCCAAAGTGGCGCCATCGGCGACATGGCTTGGCAGATTTTCGACAGCGCTGGGCGCTTGTACCCTTGCGAATTGAATCGGCGCATCATCGGCGTTACGCTTGATGAACTTCGCGCCGTGCCAACGACGATTGCCGTTGCCGTCGGCGTCAATAAGGCGGCCGCAATTCTGGGCGCGCTGAACTCAGGCGCGCTCAACGTGCTTTGTACTGACGAAGACGCCGCGACTGCGGTCATTGCTTTGCAAGAGAGAAACGAGGAGCTGATTTTGTGCCAATCGGAAACGTGACCCAGCAGTGTAAGATCGCCGCCGGCTTGTTTTGGGCGGACTACGCCGCCCTGGGCGCCCAAGTGGGTGAACTGGAAGCGGCCGGCGTCGACTGGCTGCATATTGAGGTGCGCGACGGCAAGTATATGGATTTCGCCATGCCGCGCGGTGGATACGACATCATAGAGGCGACCTGTAACAGCACGTCGCTGGAGGTCGAAGCGCAGTTGCAAATGCTGCGACCGAATTTCAGCGTTTTTGATCAGCTGGCCGATCTGGGCGTGAGCTTGATTAGCTTGCCCCTGGAAACGACGGACGAAATGATCTTCCAGAACATCACCTATATCAAAGAAAAACTGGGGTTGAAGGTCGGCGTTTGGGCCTGGCAGGGCGTGCCCGCTTACGCTTTCGAACAATTCATCCATCCCTATGTCGACATCATCGAATACGAGAGTCGCGCGCCATTTTGGAAAAAGACCGCGGGCGATAAAAGCCCACATACCATTGATCCCATCGTCATCGATACCTTGGGTAAATTGCATCGCATGATCGCGGACGCGGGCCTGGAAGACCGTATCGAATTGATGGAAGACGGCGGGCTCAACGCGGGCAACGTGGCGGGGTTCATCAAGGTCGGGATGACCGTGGGCGAATTTTCGTCGCCCCTGCTCAAGGGTCCCGAAGGCAAATTGCTGCCGGGCACGGGGCAGATCAACGCTGCGGTGGAAAAGCTGCGCGCCGTTATGCGCCAGGCAAGCGACCAGTATCGTGATGATCGTGGACTAAAATGATGTTCCGGTTTCATATCTAGCATTAGAATTCATTCCCCTTACCTCATTTTTGGGGGCAAGGGGCAAGGGGATGGGGGAACAACATGCTAAACATCAATATCGGGCTCATCGGATACGGGGGCATCGGCCGCGTGCATGCCGCGGCCTACCGGGCGATTCCCTTCCATTATGGCTTGAGCGCCGACAGCATCAAGGTGGCCGGGGTCGCCACGTCCCGGCCGGAAACGGCGGGACAAGCCGCCTCTGAAATCGGTTGCGATTTCTATACGACAAACTATCACGACTTGCTGGCGCGGGAGGACATTCACGCGGTCGATATCTGTACGCCCAACAACTCCCACTACGATATCGTCTTGGCGGCCGCCGCCGCCGGAAAACACATTTATTGCGAAAAACCCCTGGCGATGAACGCCGGAGAAGCGCAAGCCATGGCGCAGGCGGTAGAGTCCGCCAGTGTCAAAGGGCAGTTGACATTCAACTTCCGGTTTTTCCCCGCTATCGCGCGCGCCAAGCAACTCATTTCAGATGGCTTCCTGGGCGAGATATTCTCGTTTCGCGGTCGCTATCATCGCTCGAGTTACATCAGCCGCGACAAAGCGCTTTCCTGGCGCCTGCAACAGGAGTTTACTGGCGGCGGCGCGCTATTTGACCTCGGTTCGCACATTCTGGATTTGCTCTACTATCTGCTGGGCGATTTCGATTCGGTTTATGGCACGCTCGATACCTTGATCAAAGAGCGGCCTGTGGCGCCGGGGGCGGCGGAAAAGGGACGGGTCGATGTTGATGATATCGCATTGCTGCAGGCCCGCACCTGCGATGGCGGACTGGGCACCATCGAAATCTCGCGCATGGGTACTGGCGCGACCAATGATCTCTGCGTCGAAATCTTCGGGGAATCCGGGGCGATTCGCTTCGACCTGGCGGAGCCGGCCTGGCTCTATGTCTACGATGCCCGCGATGCGGATTCGCCACTGGGCGGCGGGCGCGGCTTCCGCAAAATCGAAACGGCGGGCCGCTACCCGGGACAGCGCGCGCCGGACTGGACGATGAGCCCCGATTTCATGCGCGCCCACGCCGAATGCCAGTATCAGTTCATCAAGTCGATCTGGGAAGACAGGACACCGTCGCCATCCTTTGCCGAGGGCGCCCACGTGCAGCAGATCATGGAAGCCGCCCAGCGCTCCGCAAAACACCTGCGCTGGGTCGAGTTGGCGGAGATCTGAGCACAGTGGCGGCGGCGCACTACGACTTCATTATCATCGGCACCGGCATGGGTGGGGGAACGCTCGCTTTTGCTCTGCGCGATAGCGGGGCGCGCATCCTGCTGATCGAGCGCGGGGACTTCCTGCCTCAAGAGCCGCAAAACTGGCAGGTCAGCGCCGTTTTTGATGATGCCCGCTACAAGCCGAAAGAAGACTGGATTGACGCATCTAACGGAGGCGCTTTCAAGCCCGGTGTTCATTACTACGTCGGCGGCAATACTAAAGTCTACGGCGCTGCCTTGCCGCGTCTGCGCCGCGAAGATTTCGACGCCCTAGAACATGAAGGCGGCACATCGCCGGACTGGCCCATCCGTTACGAAGACCTCGAACCCTACTACAATCTCGCCGAGGCGCTTTTATTTGTACACGGCAGATCGGGCGAGGACCCTAGCGAACCGCCGCGCACACGTCCCTATCCCTTTCCCGAGGTTCCGCATGAGCCGTATATTGCGGCGCTGATCGACAGGTTGCGCGACCAGGGACTGCATCCGTTTTGCCTGCCGATGGCGATTGATCTGCGAGCAGGCGGCCGCTGCATTCGTTGCAAAACCTGCGACGGCTTCCCCTGCCGTGTTCACGCCAAAGGCGATGCCGAGATTTGCTGTGTGCGTCCGGCGCTTATGCGCGAGAATATTGAACTATGGACAAAGGCGCGGGCGAGACGCCTGCTGACCGACAGGGTCGGCAAACGCGCGGTCGCCGTTGAAGTGGAGCGCGCGGGTGAGTCCTTCAAGGTATCCGCCGACACGATAGTTGTAGCTTGTGGCGCTACTAATTCTGCGATCCTGCTGTTGGGATCGGCGGACGATCAACATCCCAATGGTCTGGCAAATTCGTCGGGCATGGTAGGGCGCAACTATATGGTACACAACAACACCGCGCTGACCGCGGTCGCGCCTTTAAGGAGCAATCCGACCGTTTTCCAGAAGACGATGGCGGTGAACGACTTTTATTTTGGCGATGATGATTTCGCCTGGCCCATGGGCAATATCCAACTCTTGGGCAAATTGCAGGCGGGCATGCTCTCCGCCGCCAAGCCTTATCTGCCAAAACCGATTCTGACAGCGATGGCAAAGCGCAGCGTCGACTGGTGGGTGATGTCGGAGGATTTGCCGGATCCGGAAAACCGCGTTTTTCTCGGCAACGATGGCAAAATACAAGTGCACTGGAAAGCGAACAATCGCGTCGCTCACCAGGAATTGATTATGCGGGCGAAGCGCATGATGCGCAGGGCCGGTTATGCCTTCGTCTTCACCGAGACCCTGGGCATCGAGACCAATTCGCATCAGTGCGGCACGGCTCGCTTTGGCGATGATCCGGCGACATCGGTGCTGGACCCCTTTTGCCGGACCCACGACATCGAAAATCTATATATGGTGGATTCATCATTCTTCCCGTCGTCAACAGCGATGAATCCGGCACTGACCATTTGCGCGCAGGCCCTGCGGGTGGCGGATCATCTGCTCGGCAAGCTCCCGCTGAAATCGGAGTTGGCATCATGACCTGGGTTATCGGTATCGACGTGGGCGGCAGCAAGATCGCGCTGGGATTGGTGAGCCCCGACGATCAGATCCTCAGTCGGAGGCGCATTGATACGGACGCCGACGAAGGAGTCGACGTCGTGACCGCTCGCATATCCACGCAAGTGGACTCGCTCAAGCGCGACCTGCCGCCGGGGGAGACCATTGCCGGCGTCGGCGTCGGCGCGCCAGGTCTCTTGGACCCTGTCAGTGGGGACTTGTATATGCTGGTGAACCTGCCCGGCATCTCAAATACGCCCTTCCGCGCGATATTGCAAGAGAAGTTGCGCTTGCCGGTCAGGCTGGATCACGATGCCAAGGTGGCGGCCTTGGGCGAGTTTCACTTCGGCGCCGGGCGCGAGCGCGACAGCATGGTTTATATCGTGGTCGGCACCGGGGTCGGCGCGGCCATCATATACCAGGGCAATCTCATTTATGGCGAAAGCAATAGCGCCGGCGAATCCGGGCACATGACCGTCGATCCAAACGGGCGCCTATGTCATTGTGGTTCACGCGGCTGCCTGGAAACCTATGCGGGCGGACCGGCATTGGCGAAGCAATACGCTCTGGCCAGTGGCGTAACCGTCAGCGGCGCCGAAGTAACGCGGCGCGCCGCCGCAGGCGATGCGGCCGCCCTTCTGGTGTTGCGGGAGGCCGGGCGCGCCCTGGGCATCGCCATCGCGTCTATCGCGATGACGCTCAATATCGAGCTGTTCGTCATCGGCGGCGGCGTCGCCAGCGCCGGCGACCTCTTTCTGGATCCGGCCCGCGAATCCCTGAAGGACTATTGCTTCGAGTCGGTTGCAGCCAAGATCAAAGTAACCGCGTCGGCGCTGGGCGAGGATGCGGCGCTGCTCGGCGCGGCATTCCTGGCGCGCTAGGAGAAATACATGTACCTGCATGCCGACCAGCTGCCCGAGCATACCGTTCTACGCGGATATGACCTATGCATCGTAGGCGCCGGCGCTGCCGGCATCGCCATGGCGCAGCGCCTTGCGAACAGTACCCTGAAGGTCATTCTCTTGGTCAGCGGGGGTCCCGGCGACAAAGCCACCCCGGACAGGGATCGGCAATCCCTGTATCACGGGACAACTGGCAGTTTTCTGCGCAAGGTGGATCCGGTCTTTTTGCATCGCTCGCGGCTGAATATGTATGGCGGCACGACCAACCATTTTGGATTCTGGGCCCGTCCCCTGGATCCTGTCGACTTCGCGCCCCGACCCGGTTTCCGCAATAGCGCTTGGCCAATCGCGTACGAGGACTTGCAACCCTACTACCGCGACGCCCATCATTTCGGCCAATTTGGCCCGCTCAACTACGACGATATGCCCTTCTGGGAAGACGTCTTGTACGGCCGCTGCTTCGATTCATTGCCCGGCGACAACATGCGCGGCGCCATCATGCACGCTCAATACGAGGAGAACTTGCACGACTTCCAGGTGCAGTTCCGCGACGAACTCAAACGCGCCGAAAACATTACAGTGCTATTCAATGCGCATCTGCTTGATATCGCCAGTGACGGCGAGGGGCGCCACGTAACCGGACTGAATTGCTCAACTATCGTTGCGGGCGAGCGCGGCAAGCGCTTCAAGGTTTGCGCCCGGGCTTATGCCCTGGCATGCGGCGGCATTGAAAACGTCCGCCTCTTGCAGCTCTCCGGCAATTTGGGCAACAACCAGCGCGATCACCTGGGGCGGGGTTTCATGGTGCATCCCCTGCTGACCAACGCCGCTACAGTCCGATTCGACCGAGTGATCCCGACGGAAATCCGCAATTTCTTCCGCGAGCAACAGATTCGCCTCAAACCCCCAACAGATGATGGCGGAGCGTACCAACACATGGTGACACCGCTTGTCAATCCGGAACTCGTCTTTGAGTATTTGACCTTCAACGCCTGGGGGGTTTTGACGCCAACGCCGGAAGTCTTGGAGGAAGAAGGAATTGGCAACTTCCGCATCATACTCAATTTCGGCGCGGATCGCGCCTCCGCCGTGGTCAATCTCAACTGGGAGCAGGCGCCGGACGAAGAGAGCCGCGTCCTATTAGATCCTGACCAGGAGGATCCCATCTTCGCTCAGCCGGTCGCTCATGTCGATTGGCGGCTCAACGACGCCGACAAGCGCAGCGCCAGGCGCGCTCTGGAGATCACGCTCGACTATCTGTATCGGCATGGCGCCGTCAGCCATGAAATGATCACTGATGTCAGTGGCGGCGCGGAAGACTGGACCCTGCCGCCACATGAGGGCGCGCTGGAAACGGGCGATCATCACATGGGCGCGCTGCGCATGTCGGCCACGCCGGACGATGGCATCGTCGACATCAACTCGCGCCTGCACAGCGTCGACAATCTTTATATCGCTGGCTCCGCCGTCTTCCCGAGCGGGGGTTACGCCAACCCGACGCTCACCATTGTCGCCCTGGCATTGCGCCTGGCGGATCACTTGAAGGAGGTCATTCGCTAGCTGCCAGCAGGGCATCGACATCGGCTCTGTGCGGGGCGCTACCGGCCGCGCCGGCCTTGGTGACGCACAGAGCGGCGGTGGCGTTGGCGAAGCGCACGGCGTCTTGGAGCGATTTGCCTTCCGCCAACGCAACCGCGAGCGCCCCGTTGAAAGCGTCGCCGGCGCCGGTAGTATCCACCACATCTACCTTGAAAGTTGGCAGCGGGTCAGTCCGATCTCGCGAGACGACCTGCGCGCCCTGCGCGCCCATTGTCACCACCACCGTCTGTTCCTCGCGCGTCATCAGCGAGCGCGCAGCCGCCGCCACATCAGACACAGGTCCGCCGCTGAGGCTCTCCAGTTCAGTTTCGTTTGGCGTCAGATAATCCGCCAATTGGATCGTCTCCCGCGGGATGGGCGCGGCCGGCGCCGGGTTCAATATGGTCCTGATGCCGACTTCCTTCGCCACTTGCAAGGCATAAGTCACCATATCGGTGTTGATTTCCAGCTGCACGACCAAAACATCAGCCGCGGCAATGCGCTCCCTGGCGGCGTCAATATCGCTTGACTGCACGCGGGAATTGGCGCCCAGGACCACGACAATCATGTTTTCGCCCGCGCTGTCAACGAAGATCGGCGCCACCCCGGTCGCGCTTTCTTCGTCTTGAACCACATAATCGCTGTTTATGCCCTCGGCGTCCCAGATCTCGTAAGCAAGGTTGGCGAAGACATCTTTGCCCAGACGCCCGATGAAGGTGACATCCGCGCCCAGGCGCGCCGCCGCTACCGCTTGATTGGAGCCTTTGCCGCCTGCGCCGGTCATGAAGGTATCGCCGTGCACAGTTTCGCCCGGACGCGGCATCCGCTGCATGTAAGACACCAGATCGGTATTGAAGCTGCCCACCACCACGATTTTCGCTGCCATGCCCCTATCCTTTGTCACTGCAAACTTGTTTTATATACTCTATTGTGTTCGATTTTTTGCCTACCGACTACTGACAAGAATAGCCATGCCGAAACTACAGCTTGCGCTTGATGGCGATCTAGAAGGCGCGCTTGCCGTATTAGAAAAAGCGCATGCGCATGTGGACATCGTCGAGATTGGCACGCCACTTGTCTACCGAGAGGGCATGCGCGCCCTGCGAAGGATTCGCGCTGCGTACCCGGAGACATGCTTGCTGACCGATCTCAAGATCATGGATGCCGGCGAAGCGGAAGCCGATATCGCCTTCGGCGCCGGCGCGGATATCGTCACTGTTCTGGGTGTCGGCGGTGACGAGACCATTCAGGGCGCCCTCGCCAGCGGCGTGAGGCACGCTGGTCAGGTTATGATCGATATGATGGCTGTGACGGATCCGCTCGCGCGCGCCGCCGAATTGGTCGAGCTTGGCTGCGACTTGCTCTGCCTGCACACCGCCCACGATCAGCAGGCCAAGCGCGGCTCGCCCTGGCGGCAGCTAGCCCAACTGCGCGCGGCTTATCCTGAACTCGGCCTGGCCATCGCCGGGGGTGTCAGCCTGGCGCTGTTGACACATATACTGCCCATCCAGCCCCAAATCGTCGTCGTTGGTTCCGCGATTACCGCGGCGCCGGATCCCGGCCTTGCCGCGCGGCTCATTCAGGAAAGGATGGAGCAATATGCAGACGCCTGAGCTCTTCGAAGCCATTCTTGCCGATCTGTCACGTACATTGCGCCAGGTCGACCCGGCCCAGCTTGCGCATTTGCAAACGGCCATTCTACGCGCCGATCGCATCTTCATCGCCGGCAAGGGACGCACTGGCTTGCAGATGAAAGCCTTCGCCATGCGCTTGATGCACTTGGGATTGACCGTCTATGTCGTTGACGATGTCACCACGCCGTCGATCGCCGCAGCAGATCTTCTGCTCGTCGGTTCATCATCGGGGCATTCGGCATCGCTTCTGCGACATGTGGCCACCGCCCAAGCGATTGGCGCATCGATCTCCACCGTCACCGGCAATCTCGAGTCGCCCATCGCCGCTGCCGCAACGACACGGGTCCACATCCCCGCCAGCAACTTCAAAGCCGGCGCCAATCGCGGTGAAGACTCGGTCTTGGTGATGGGATCGCTCTTCGAGCATTGTCTGGGATTGCTCTGCGACTTGCTTATCATCCGGCTGAAGCATGCGCTCCAGGTGGACGAAAGCGCCATGAACGCCCGCCATGCCAATTTGGAATAGCTAGCCTTTGATCGCGCCCGCCGTGAGACCGCGCGTGATAAAGCGCTCCAACAACAAGCCGATGACGATCACCGGCGCCACCGCCGTCAGTGTTAAGGCGCTGATAAACCACCATTCGATGCCACGGGTATTGTTCTGCCCGGCGATCAGAACCGGCATGGTGATGGCGTTGAAGTTGGTCAGCATCAGGGCGAAAAGGTACTCGTTCCAGGCGAAGATGAAGGAGAAAATCGCCACCGCGACCAGACCGGGCGCGCTCAAAGGCAAGACGATGCGATAGAAGGCTTGCCAGCGCGTCGCGCCATCGACTCGCGCGCTTTCTTCCAGGTCGATTGGCAAGCCGTTGAAAAAATCGCGCATGATCCAGACGGCGAAGGGGATGTTGAACATGGTGTAAGCCAGTATCAAGCCGGCGTAGCTGTCGATCAGGCCGAACTGATTGTAGAGCAGCACGAACGGCACAATGAAAATCGCCGGCGGCAGGAAGCGCTGCGAGATAATCCAGAAGGCGATATTGTCGTTGTCCCAGCCCAGGCGACCCCAGTAGTACCTGAAGCGCGACAAACCGTATCCAGCCATCGCGCCGATGATCACCGACAGCAGGGTACTGCCGGCGGCGGCGATCAGACTGTTGCGGAAATGCCGAAACGTCGACTCGCGTTGGCTGCCGAACATTTCCTGCCAGTGATCGGGAATCGGATCAAAGTCGACATAAGGGATATAGTTGGGACCGCGGCTTACATCGATCGGTCTTTTAAGCGATGTGGTTATCAGCCAGTAAAACGGGAAGAGAACGATAAAGCACCAGACAATGACGATGAGGTAAAGCATCGCGGATTGCCATAGCGGGCGCCGGCTGGAGCGCGGCAGCAGTCTCTTTCGTTTTGGATTCGGCATGACAATACGCTCAACGTTCCCACGAGCCAGCCCAGCGCCGGCCGACTGCCAGAAAAACAGAAGCGAAGATGATAACGAGAATCAATAAGATATAGGCAATGGCGCTGGCATAGCCATAGTTGCCGTTGCTCAGCGCTTGCTCAAATATGTACAGGGTCAATGACTCGGTAGCCGAGCCTGGGCCGCCGCCGGTGGTCACGACAATCACATCAATAATCTTGAAGATTTCCAAGCCGCGGATCAGTATCACCGTCATTGATATCGGGAATAGAATCGGCAAGGTGATGCGCCAGAAGATTTGCAGGACATTCGCGCCATCAACGCGCGCGGCTTCATAGATATCCTCGGGGATGGATTGCATGCCCGCCAACAGGATCAGAGTCATGAAGGGAATCCATTGCCAGGCGTCAATCAGCAAGATAGCGACAGGCGCCCAGCCGATGTCCGTGAACCAGGGAACCGATAAAGTCTGCTCTAATTGCAATGTCTTGGAGAGTTGCCGCAGAAAATGCGCCAGTGGCGAGCGCAGCGCGTTGGAATCGAAGAACATGCGTCCGGTATAGGCCGCCGCGACCGGCGTGATCATCATCGGCATCAGGAAGATCACCCGCACCAGGTTGCGTCCCCGGAAGGGTTGGTTAAGCACGGTCGCCAGGCCCATACCAAGTACGTACTGAATGGTCACGCCGAAGAAGACATAGACCACGGTATTGCGAACGGTACTATGCAGGCGCGTATCGCCGATCAATCGCTGATAGTTCCGTCCGGTCAGCTCGAAGCCCATGCCCATAAAACCCACGCCTTCGGTGATGCCCTCGGCTTCCGCTTGACGGGCGATGGTCGATCCCCCGCGCTGCATATCAGTGAAACTGATGCCGAGCGACCAGATCAGCGGAAAAACGGACAAAGCAAAAAGGATGACCACAGCCGGGCTGAGGAAGACCCGCTTCATGAGCCTGTCTTCGCGCACGGTGCTTATGCTGCCGGTAATCGCGTTGGATGCCACACTTTGTTTTCTTACTAATTAGCGGATTTGCCGAGTTCTGTCTCGATAGACTCAAGTAAGCGAATCTTGTGATTTAGATTGACATTTATAACGTCCAGTTTATAGTTCACATCGTCCAGTTTACCCTTGACAGTATCATCACTGCCAAAATCCCAAGGTTCTTTGCCAATTTTGCCGCTAATCTCTTCCAACGCTCGGACAACACCCTCAATACTCTTCATCGCCATCAAGGTTCAACAGTCTTTGGAAGATATTTATGGCAGAACTCCTAATCCCGGTCCCTTCCCCGCGAAATCTGTAGGGGCGAGCCTTGGCTCGCCCACGAATTACAGCTTGATTGCCAAACGGTCCGCCCCTCCTCCTTTATAGAGGAGGGGTGGTTTGGGGTGGGGGTGAAAAGCGCCTACATATCGCCCATGTAGCCGACGGCTGCCCGGTATTGCTGCGCTTGCGCGTCGCGTCCGAGACGGTCCGTGATGGCATCCCACAATTCAGCCACGTTATCCAGCGCCTCTTGCGCGCTGATCTCACCCGCGAGCGCCCGTGCTATCTCGGCGTCCAGCGTCGACAGGTACTCGGCCGAACCAGTGATGCGAATATCCAGCACGGCGTTCGGGTGATTGATGGTATTCTGAATCGCGTCCAGGTAATCGGCCGCGCTGTCTTCATCAAAGCCAGCCGCGACCCAGGGCGCGGTATCCGCCAATTGGCTGAAGCGGCTGGGATTGATGCCCGTGCCGCCTGTAACCGCCAGTTCGTTTACCACGTCCTTGCTGGCCAGGAAAGAAGCGAAGTCGAGCGCCGCTTCGGTGACGTCGCTGTCCGACGCGATGGAGATAATCCAACCGCCGAAGGCGATAAAGGGCGCCGGATTCTCTTCCATCACCCATTCGCCAGCTTCATAGTCCCAGTAGGAATCGCCACCGGGCAGTACGCCAAAGCCAACCGCGCCTTTGACCAGTGAGACATTCTCGTCAACCGAGATCGTGCCGACATCGCCCCAGTCGAGGTTCAATACGGCGGTGCCGGTCGCCATCAGGGTGCGTGTATCGGCCACATCGTAATTGATCATCTCCGGATCGCCGACGCTGCGGATATCAATGTACTCTTCAAGCGCGCGCACCCAGCCCGGGTTGTTGACTTGCGGGGTCATGTCATCGCAGCTGAAGAAGAAGCAGGGGTTGCCGGGCGCCTTGCCGTAACCCGCGGCGCGGGACAGGTAGACCCAGTACGATTGCGCGTTGCGGCGCTGCGCTTCCAGCGCGCCATAGATCGGCGCCATTGAGCCGGCGGTATCCACTTCCATGCCATTGAAGAACTCGGCGATATCGCGGTACTGCGTCCAGGTGGTCGGCTCGCCCAGGGCATAACCATAGGCCGCCTCGAAGTCTGCCGCGTACATTTCGTTGTCGACCAGGTCCTTGCGATAATAGAGCATGTGCGCGTCGCCATCGTAGGGCAGGGCGTAAGGCACGCCGCCCCAAGTCGTAATGCGGTCGGCATAGAGCGGAATCACATCGTCGGATTCGATGGCATCCAGCGTTTCCTGCGGAATCTCCATCACATAACCCGGCGCCATGATGTCCCCCGCCCAGTCGGCGGCGTAAATCAGCACATCATAATCGCCCGAGCCCGTCGAAAGAGCCGTGACAATCTTTTCGAATAGCTCGCCAAATGCGAAAGTCTGCAACTCGATGTTTCCGCCAGTTGCCTCTTCCCAAATCGGCCCTTTGTCCAGGACCGGACCACCAATAGCCGACCCCGTCTGTGTTACCACGACAACAGTCTGCCCGGAGAAATCTTGCGCGCCCGCGCCTGCTGTCATAAGCGCCGCCAGCAGACCAAGCAATATCAGTAGAGAAAGTTTACGCATTGCTGTACTCCATCACTATAATCGGACAAAACACTGAACCCACAGATTCGGGCGGCATCCGCCGCCAGAGGGAAACTTCCCGCAGGCATTCTATCTGGAAATGCAGCGATCTAACAGCCTGCTTGTATGCGGCTACCAGGCAATCGGGCAAAAAACCTATATTTGTAACATGCCGCACGACATAACAAAAATCAGGGGCGGCTCGCGAGCCTCAGTGTCCGCTGGTGTCCTCGGCGGAAGAGGAGATTCTGGCGCGGTTGCTCTGGCATTCAGCCGCCGAATTCTGTATGCTTGTCCCATTTCTTAACGGGGGAACGGCCGCCTATGGCAAGCTATGTCATCGCCCACGACCTCGGCACGACGGGCAACAAAGCGACGCTCTACGACCGTGAAGGTAAACTGGTCGGCGCTTCCTTCCATGCTTATGAAACCGAGTACGCCCACACCGGCTGGGCGGAACAAAACCCGGCAGATTGGTGGGACGCGGTCTGCCTGTCGACGCGCCGCCTCTTGAGCGAGACGGGCGTCAGAAATAACGACATCGCCTGCATCACGTTTAGCGGGCAGATGATGGGCGCGGTTCCGCTTGACAAAGAGGCACGTCCGCTGCGCAACGCCATCATCTGGGCCGATCAGCGCGCGCTCGATCAAGAACGTTGGATCGGCGAGCGGGTTTCCTTCGAGGACGTTTACCAAATCACAGGCCATCGCCTCAGCTCATCATACTCGCTGGCCAAGATACTCTGGATTCGCGATCATCAGCCGGACATTTTTCAAGCCACGCACAAGTTCGTGCATGCCAAAGATTGCATCGTCGCGCGGCTGACGGGCAGATTCGTGACCGATCCATCGGATGCGTCGAGCATGAATCTCTACGATTTGAACAGTGGCGCCTGGTCCGCGATGATACTGGACGCGGTCGGTCTGCCGGCCGCCCTCTTGCCGGAATTACGGCGGTCGATTGATGTCGTCGGCGAGGTCCGCGCCGAAATTGCTGAAGACATCGGCGTGGCTGCGGGAACGCTGGTCGTCATCGGTGGCGGCGATGGCGCTTGCGCGGCCGCCGGCGCCGGTGTCATTGAAGAAGGCTCGGCTTACAATTACGTCGGCTCGTCATCTTGGATCGCGATCTCGACGGCAAGGCCGGTCTACGATCCCGATTACCGTACCTTCACCTTCGCGCACGTGATCCCCGATATGGTCATGCCAACAGGCACCATGCAAGCGGCCGGCGCATCCTATCAATGGACGCGCGATCAGCTTTCGCTCTTCGAAAAGGAAACTGCCGAGCGGCTGGGCATCAGCCCTTACGAGCTAATCAACTTGGAAGTCGCGCAGGTTGCGCCCGGCGCGGATGGACTGTTCTTCCTGCCATATCTGATGGGCGAACGCAGTCCGCGCTGGAACCCCCATGCGCGTGGCGCTTTTATTGGTTTGACGATCCGCCATACGCGGGCGCATATGTATCGCGCGGTCTTGGAGGGCGTAACCATGAACCTGCGCGTTATCCTCGATGCCTTTCGTGATCAGGGCACACAGATTGAGGCCATGCGGCTGATCGGCGGCGGGGCCAGCGGACGCATCTGGAATCAGATAATGGCGGATGTCTACGGCATGCCTGTGCATCGGCTGGCGATATTGGAGGAGGCGACCTCGATGGGGGCGGCCTTGGTCGGCGGCGTCGGCGTCGGCTTGTATCCGGATTTTTCCGTGATCGAGACCATGAATGACATCGCCGCCACAGTCACGCCTGACCAGCGCGCGCGCGCGACTTACGACAAGATGCTGCCGGTCTTCAACCAGCTTTACGATGCTCTGGCGCCGGCCTATGAAGCGATCGCCGCGCTGTGAATCCAACTGCAGAACACGACAACCATGCCAATTGAGACTTTCATATTTATCGGCGTCAGCACCGGGCAGTCGTCGATCATGATGATCTTCCCGCGATGGGCGAAGATCCTCGGCTTGACCGCCAAAATCCTGGGACGCGATATCCCGTTGAACGCCCCGCCAGCCAGCTATCGACGCATCGCCAATGAAATACGGGAGGATCCTGCTGTGCGAGGCGCTCTGGTGACAGCGCATAAAATTGACCTGTTGCAGGCCTGTCGCGACATGTTTGACTTCCTCGATCCCCATGCCCGGATTTGCGATGAGGTATCTTGTATCGCAAAAGTCGGCGGTCTTCTGCATGGATTCGCCAAGGATACGATCTCCTCCGGTTTGGCCCTGGATCACTTTGTACCTGCGGATCACTGGGAAGACGGTCGGCGCGATGTGCTGTGCTTTGGGGCGGGGGGCGCCGCCACCGCTATAAGCGTCTGCATGGCCGAACGCTCGCGTAATGCCGCGCATCCGCGCCGCTTCCTGCTCGTTGACATCGTTGCGGAGCGATTGGATGCCATTCGCCGCATCCACGACAAGCTGGATACGGCGATTCGATTCGACTACTATTTGCAAAGCGACTTCGCCGAGAACGACGCATTGATGCGCCGCTTGCCCGAAGCGTCGCTTGTGATCAACGCCACCGGCATGGGTAAGGACCGCCCGGGTTCGCCGATCACTGATGCGGCGCCCTTCCCGCAAAACAGCTTGGTTTGGGAGTTGAATTACCGCGGTGAACGTCAGTTCATGCGGCAAGCCAAGACGCAAGCTGAAGAGCGGGATCTGACGATTGAAGACGGTTGGAATTACTTCTTGCATGGTTGGACGGGGGCAATCGCCGAAGTGTTTGAGATAGAAGTAACCGACAGGATCTTTAAAAAATTGGCTGAAGCTGCTGAGACGCATCGCCCGGCACACCATAGGCAGGAGAAAATATGAACTTGATCGAGCCTTTCAAGACCGAAATTGACTTTGCAACGGGCGTACTGTCGCCGAAGCGCGCGACCTTGCGCCGCCACCTAAGCGACATGAGCCTTATGTACGCGGACCGGGATGAAGCCGCGCGAATCTTGTCCGACGAAGGCGACCGCCTGATCTACGAAGTGCAAGGCGTCGAATTGCCGGAAGAAGAAGGGCAGATCCCGCACTGCACGACGCGCATTCTGCCCGGGCGCATCGGCGCTGAGTATCACATGACCAAAGGGCACTATCACGCGCGGCGCGAACAAGGCGAGGTCTATTTTGGCTTGTCCGGGCGCGGCTATCTGCTGCTGCAAACGGATAGCGGCCGGACCAGCGAGATCGAAATGGTCGCCGGCAGCGCAGCCTATGTGCCGCCCTACTGGGCGCATCGCACGGTCAACATCGGCGACGAGGACTTTGTTTTCTTCTCGGTATGGGAAGCGCGGGCCGGGCATGATTATGGCACGATCGAGCGCGACGGCTTCCAAGTGCTGGTTGTCTTGCGCGATGGTCGGCCGACCGTGGTCGCTAATCCCAAGTATGGCTGACCACACTCGTTATCATCGGTCGACGAAGACAGACTGTTCCCATTCCAGATCCGCAATGGGACTGTCAAGACGCTCGCTGAGGTCGACGAAATCGGCGCGTTCTTCCTTCGCCGAGTTGATGCTAAGATCAGGAATGTATCCCAGGTCTATCATGTAATCACCAACAGCGACCGCAGGCCGTCCATAAGTGTTGTCGTAATCAAAAGCGACAATTGGCTGCTCGTAACTGACGTAGGCTTGAAAATGCGAGTGCTGGCTCGAAAGGTACCACGGGTGCAGCGATATGGATTGTGGCGATACAAGCCCGATCCAACCTGGTCTGTACTCGAAATAGTCAATCAGATGTTCACGATATACCAAGTGGACGGGACATTCTGAAATCGGCGCGTTGCACATGCGCCGTCTGTCCTCACTGTAGGTATTTCTTTCCGGACGTTGGGTTGGAACATCGTCCGCGTAACCTGAGATGATGGTAATAATGTTGCGCTCATCGGGTGTGGCGATGGCGCGCTCATAAACGTCTTCGCTTTCGACATTGACCAAGTACCATGTATCGCCACTGCTATAGCGAACATAACGTCCGCTTCTAGATACATCGATCAGTCTCTTGTCGGAGTCTGTCAGCAAGACAAGACGAGGATAAGTCTCTTCGAAAATGTTCCAGCGCCAGATTCCAGCATCATCTTGATACGCAATGCTGGTGCTGTCTGAGCTCCATTGCATCAGACGTTCATCGCCGTCGGTTTCTTGCCAAAAGGACTGTTCCGCGACACGTGTCATTGTCATGTGCTGGCCGTAGCCGTATTGTTCTTCCACCCAGTTGTTAAACATGTAGACCACTATCTGTTCACGTTCTTGAACTGCTACAAAGTTGCTGTCCGGGGAGAATTTCGCGTACAGACCCTTAATGGGCTCCAGATACCCATAGGTCGAATAGTCGACCGTTGAGAGCGTGCGGCCGCCAGTTGCGGCGCTGCCCAGACACAGGTTGTAGGCGCAAAAGTGAAACGGCTTCTTTACTCGCTCTATATACTGAAAGCCGAGTTCGTCTTGATCGAGACGGAACATGACATGGCTGCCATCGTTCGATGACGCTTCCGGTGATTTATCCAGGTCGATTTGTGTGACCGAACGATCCGGATTGAGGCGATAGCGCGTTCGCGATTCTGTTGTGATGTTGATAAAGCGCATTAGCGGATACGCGCTGGGTTCCGGAGCCGACGGATAGCTGCGATTACTCTGCCGGAGAAGAAATTTCTCGAATTCTGCGGCTGGCTGGAGGTAGTCCATTTCGTACTCGTCAGGAATGAAGGAATCAATTTCGATCAGTCCGTCAGTCGCCTTGAGTTTGCGAGCAGGATGCACATCGCCCAGGATCCATACCGAAGTCTCGGAGTAACTGTACGTTCCGTCAGTTCTTGCGTGGAGGGCGAAGTAGCCGACTGAATCTTTGCGAAATTTAAAGCCATATGCCCCGAAGTTGTAGCAGCCATTCGTATAATCTCGTAATGAATCGCCAACGAACCACGCTGGACGCGTACCGACTACGGCTAGGTATTCGCCGCCGCTTCCTTTGAAATATCGATCTACGTGCAGTACAGCATTTTCACCGAGGGCATCGACGTAGTCGACCCTTGCAGAGACGACCAGATCGGCGGATTCCATTACGTCGTCAAGAGAATCAAGTATACCGCCCCCGCAAGCGAATACCGGCGCACTCAAGGAAAGTGCCGCGATCCAGAGGATTGGAATGAAAGGCAAAATTCGCATGTTTGTCCTCTATGTTCATATTCTCCAACATCGTAACAAGCCTCAGGGCACTTAACTTGACGTCCAGCCCTACTACAGCTATGCGGTTTGACGAAATCACCGTGCTCGCTGCCCCGAAGCGGCATTCGCGTTAACCTCGTACCGTATTTTCAACACCCAGGAAGCGACCATGACCCAACCCAATATCATCCTCATCATCACCGATCAGTAGCGCTACGTCACCATCAACGCGCGGGGCTTCCGCAAGCTGGCCGTGATGCGCGATGGTCAACCGGCCGCGAGTAGCACTTCAAAGTTTGGCTGGGCGATAAAGAAGATCGGCTGTCCCCAATCCAGTCCTACAATCGGGCTGTCAAGATATTGGCCGAGGTCGAGGTTGCCGTCGTAGTTGTCTGCCGCTTGCAGAGCGAAATTGATCTTGGTTTTTTCAAAGGCAAATGCTGGCTGCAGAAAAAGCGAGTCGAAGGCGAACGCATCAATTGACGGTAGCTCCGCGCCAAAGATCCCTCCACAACAGCAGCGGCATATCAAGCGCTCTAACGAGAGTTTCCAAGGGTAGATCTCTACGCCGGTTGAAGACACCTGCCCGACAAAACCCGGATCAAACCAGAAGATGAACTTAGGTTTGGCCGCCCGTATCACAAGCGGACATCTCGACAGCGATTCGTGACAGCGCTCGTATCGCTCTACAACACCAGCCTGGCGAGCGTCTTCTTCGGCAAGCTCTGCTCGGATCTGTATGAGTCGGCTTTCGTCGGGTGTGATCAGCGTGTCAGTCCAGCTCTCGCCAGTCTGAACATCCAACAATGTCCAGCCCGCATCGTTTCCGAACCGCAGATAGCGACCGAAAGCTGACAGATCGAGAAGCTTCTGAGCTGCTTCCGCGGGAATTAAGAGTTGCGGCGCGGCGTCTCTAAAAACCTTCCATAGCCAGATACCCTGAGCGTTTTGGAAAGCGATAGTCCTTCTGTCGGCGCTCCAGACAAGTGGCAGTTGGTCGGCCGAGAGCCAAGTTAGGTCGATACTGGCTATTTCTCGCATGGCCATGTTGTTGGCAAAGCCTACCGCTGCCCCTTTTATAGACAGGGGATAAAACGAATACACGACAAGACGACTGGCTTCTTGAACAGCGACGTAGCTGCTATCAGGCGAAAACGTGCCGAAAAAGCCTGTGACTGGGTGCAGCCATCCATGAGCCGTATATGGGTCGTCTAAATGAAAGCGTCCATCCGCCGGCGCCCTGGTCCTTAAGGGGTCAGGCCCGGGAACGAGTGGTTTCTTGGTCAAGGCAAGATACTGGAAACCAAGTACGCCATCGTCCAACTGAAATATGACATGACTGCCGTCATTGGAAATTGCGATGGGATACTCCACCGGATCGAGCCAAGTTACTGAGCGGTCTGGATTGAGGCGATAGCGCTCGCCCGACTCGGTAGTTATGTTGAGAAAACGCATCAAGGGATAGGGGTTGCTCAATGGTTCTATTGTTTCACTCTGCCCGCCAAGTTTCAGCAAGTACAGTTCAAATTCATTGACTGGCAGCGAGACTCTGCCCTGATATTCGCCTTCATCGTCGCTGTGGAATTCAACAGAACCGTCCTGCGGACTGTAAAACCAGCCGCGGCTGTATGTCCCGTCATTGTTCGCTGACAGTCCCAAGTAGCCGTAGTCGTTCTTTCGCCATGTACGCGGTCGCCTGGCCGCGTAGGTACAGCCTGTGTCATAGCGGCGAATGTGTCCGGCGTGCTGCAGGGCGGGCGGGTGTTGCATGATTGCCAGGTACTCGTCACCTGCGCCTTTGAAATATCGATCTACCTTAACAACAGCGCTGATGCCCACATCGTCGACATCCATGACTGTTGCGGCGACGATGGCGTCATAGTTGACGATGTTTTCAAACGGCTGTCCAACTCCGCTGCAGGCGAAGGCAGACGGCGCAAGTACAAGCAGCGCAATACAAATTACCAGTATTATCAGCAGCTTACGCAATGTTCACTCCCTGTCACGTGTTTGGTGGCAGTTTACGTTACTTTTGTCTACACAGCTTGACGCCCAGCCCTACGACAGCTATGTGTTTTGACGAAATCGCCGTGCTCGTTGCCTGCAAGCCACATTCGCGTTAATCTCTTGCCATTACATTGACCCGCAGGAAAACAACATGACCCAACCCAATATCATCCTCATCATCACCGACCAGCAGCGCTACGACAGCATCAACGCACTGGGCTTCCCTTATATGAATACGCCCAATCTCGACCGGCTGGTCAACGAAGGCGTTAGCTTCAGCAATTGTCATATCACCGCGCCCTCTTGCGCGCCGGCCCGCGCCAGCCTCTTCACCGGTTATTACCCGCATGTGACCGGCATCATGCGCAACGCTGATCGCTGGACGCGTTCCTGGGTGGAGGACTTGAACGAAGCCGGCTATCACTGCGTCAATATCGGCAAGATGCACAGTCAGCCCTTTGAAACGCCGCTGGGCTTCCACCAGCGCTTCGTGGTGGAGAACAAAGACCGCTACCTGGAAGGGCGCTACTACTTCGATGAATGGGACAAAGCGCTGGCGGCGCGCGGCCTGGTCAAGCAACAGCGGGCACTGTATCGGCAGCGCAGCGACTATCGCGAGCGCATGGGCGCTTTCACCTGGGACTTGCCCGCCGATACGCATCCGGATAACTTCGTCGGCGGGCTGGCGCAGTGGTGGCTGCGCAGCTATCCGGTGACCCAGCCGCTCTTCCTGCAGATCGGCTTCCCCGGTCCGCACCCGCCCTATGATCCGACGCCAGACGCTGCCGCCGAGTACATCGACCGCGACCTGCCGCTGCCACAAGTGACGCGGCGGGAACTGGAAGGACAGCCGCCGCCCTTCCGGGAGCTGCGGGCGCACAATATGGAGGTCGATCACGACTCAGTGGTGCATCTGGAGCGGCCGACGCGGGCGCAATTGCAGCGCCTGCGCGCTTATTACGCCGCCAACGTGAGCATGATCGACAAGCAGGTCGGGCAGATCATGGAAGCGCTCGAAGAGGGGGGTTACCTGGAAAACAGCGTGGTGATCTTCACCAGCGATCACGGCGATTGCCTGGGCGATCACGGGCAGATCCAGAAGTGGACGATGTACGACATCATCACGCGGGTGCCGGCGATCTTCTGGTCGCCTGGGCGCTTCCCGGGCGGGGCGCGGGTAGACGCGCTCTGCCAGTGGATGGACATCGGGGGGACGGTGCTGGAACTGGCCGGCCTGAATCCGCGCGAGGATATGCAGACCGTTTCGCTGCTGCCGGCGCTGCGCGGCGAGGCTTGGCCGGGGCGGGACTTCGTCTTCGCCGAGCACCCGCCCGACGGGGTCTACCATGGGCCTTACATGACCATGATCCGGAGCGAGCGCTGGAAGCTGGTGCATTTTCTGGATCAGGACTACGGGCAGCTATTTGACCTGGCTGCGGATCCCGGCGAGTTGGACAACCGCTGGGATGACGCGGGGCTGGCTGATGTAAAGCGCTCGCTGCTGGAGCGGATGCTCAATTGGCGAATCGAAAGTGGCCTGAAGACGCGGGATCTGTTTCAGGAGCATCGCTGACCCCTACAAGCTACATTTATGGCGAAAATTGTAGGGGCGACCTATCAGGTCGCCCGAAAATCATCGAAACAATTTGAAGTTTTGTGGCTATATCGCGCCTCCAAGAAATTAGTCGCCTCGCATGAAACGCTCCACCTCGGCGCGACCTTTCGCGCCGGCCATGGGACCTTTGGCGCTGACGGCCAGCGCGCCGCAGGCATTGCCTAGACCTGCGGCTTCGGCCATGGTTTTGCCCTCCAATAGCGCAGTGATGAAGCCGGCATCGAAGCAATCGCCGGCGCCGGTGGGATCGATCTCCCGGACAGGGAAACCCGCAATGTCAGTGTGACCGTCGGCGCTGTAGACGCTGCAGCCAGCCGCGCCGCACGTGACGGCGATGATTCGACCCGGCCGCTCCGCCAGCAATTGATCGATCGCTTCATCCAGCGCGCCGGCGGCCGTGAGTTGAAGCAATTCTTCTTCTGTCGGGATGAGGATGTCGGCGGCGGCGATGAAGGGCGCGAAAGCGACTCGCGCCTGTTGGGGCGACATCATCTCCGGGCGCAGGTTGGGATCGAAGCTGATCAAGGCGCCGGCTCTTTGCGCCATATCGAGCGCCCGGCGGCAGACCGCAAGCGCTTCCCCGCTCATCGAGAGGGTCGAGCCCATGAGGTGGAAGCAGCGCAAACCCCGGAAAAGCTCGGGATCGAGCATGTCGGCCGTGAGATGAACGCCGGCGCCCAAGCTGAAAACGAAATCGCGCGAGCCATCGGCCTGGTAAGCGACGAAGGCGATGCCGGTCGCGTGATCGGCGATGCGCTTCAAACCTTTGA
This sequence comes from Chloroflexota bacterium, assembly GCA_026708115.1. Taxonomy (GTDB): domain Bacteria; phylum Chloroflexota; class Anaerolineae; order Aggregatilineales; family Phototrophicaceae; genus UBA6055. The sequence continues at coordinate 47,140 of JAPOVL010000038.1, read as the reverse complement.
CGGAAACGCCATCGGCAAGCAATTGATCGCGCAGGCAATCGCCAAAGGCATCCTCGCCGACTGCGCCGATGGCGGCGGTCTTCATGCCGAGGCGGGCTGCCTGGACGGCGAAGATGAAGGGCGCGCCGCTGGGATAGGGACCGATGAAGGGACCGGGCTGGTCCAGCGGCTGGTCGATGCCGGCGCGCATGACTTCGACCAGGGCTTCGCCGATGGTGAGGATGTCGAAGGGCACCGTTCAGTCCTCGAAGGGGATCTCCGGGACGCCGCCGGCGAAGGGGGCGTCGGGCCGTTCGTAGTCGCCCATGATGGCGCGGCGCAGCGGCGGCTGCTCGGCCATGAAGGCGGCATCGGAGACGAAACGATCGGCGCGGCGCATCCAGGGCGGGCTATAGATATAGTGCATGTTGTAGCGGTCGTAGTCCTCGTCATTGGGCATGGGCGAGTGCCAGACGCCGTTATGGAAGAGCAGCATCGTACCGGCTTTGCAGAGGACGTTGTGCTGAATGGGCGAGACCCTTACTTCTCGGCGCTTGTCCTGGGGCAGCGGGAAGGGGCAGCGGTGGCTGCCGGGGATCAGCATCATATTGCCCATGTTCTCGTGCGATTGATCGGTGAGGCTGAAGCTGGCGCGCAGTTGCAGCAGGGGCACGGGATGGGCGACTTTTTCGAAGCCGTAGGCGCCGGAGCCGTCCTGGTGCCAGCCGACGATGCTGCCATTGGCGGCCAGCCGGGCGCACCAGCCCGATTGCATGACGAATTTATCGCCGTAAAGCCCGCGCACCTTGGCGATGACAGCCGGGTGGTCGATCAGGCGGGCCAGGGCGGGTTCCTTTTCATAGGTATTGCCCAGCGGGCTGAAGACGTCGGTTGTCTCGGCATGGACGCGCTGAGCGGCGGCGAGGGCGTCGTCGATTTCGTCCTGCGTGAGGACGTCTTCGATGATGAGGTAGCCATAGCATTCGAACATGAAGCGTTCGTCTTCGGTCATGGGTCCGGGTTGGGCCAGCGGGATCATGGGCAGTTCTCCTGAATCTTTCGCTTAGCGTAATGATAGACCTGCGCCGATGAATTTGCCAATTGTGGGGGTCTAACCACAAAGACACGAAGGACACGAAGGTTTTAACCACCAAGGGGCAGAAGTAAAACCAGGTAAGTCATGCACATTCCGACGTCAAGTCGTAGGGGCGAGCCTTGGCTCGCCCACCGCTCTAGCTAGGTTTTGCGGGCGACCCACCGGAGTCTGTTGAAAATCACGATTTACGACTAAGCCTTGTCACTGTCGCATAAACGAGAAAGACCAAAACACTCATAATGGCTCACTATGCTCCCCTTCCCTGATGCTTCGCTGAGGAGCGGACATGTTTGAAGCAACACGCTGCGACAACAATGAGTCAGCTAATAGCTTGACCCCTACAAGGTTCATTTGTAGCGAAATCTGTAGGGGCGACCTATCAGGTCGCCCGAAAATCAACGAAATAGATTCAGTTTTGCGGCGATTTCTTGCGCGATGAAAAGCTGTCCTGTCCTCAGCCATTGCGATGGGGAAGGGGTCGGAAGATGGGGTAGAATTTCAACAGACTCCGATGGATCGCCCGACGAGTAGAAACTGAATGAATATCGGGCGACTCGCCGAGTCGCCCCTACCAACGTCGTTCGTATTTTGGGTTAGGGATCTCAAGTCGAGGACTGGCCAAAGGTATTTCAACTGAAAACACCGGGTCGCCCCTACCGCCGACTATTATTTTGGAGTTGCATAACTTACCTGCAACTACTGAGGGCGCCGAGAAAGGCCGTTTATGTCCGTTTTCTGTCCGACGCAGAATCTTTTTCGGACATAAGGCAGGGTCTTGTGTACGATTTGCAGGCGGTATGCGGTTGTTAAGGCGCGCTTGCGGTCAGGATAACATAGTTGGGCTATGAGCTGGCGACTATATGGTCGCGGGTTGCTTTTTTCAAACGTGCGCGGATGATCTCGGAAGGCGCTCTTGCCGGTAACCGGTCGCGGACGCGCCTAGCCCTTGAGCGAGCCGGAGAGCAAGCCGCTGATGATGTAGCGCTGGAAGATGAGGGCGAAGCAGATGGGCGGGATGACGGAGAGTACGCCAGCGGTGATGATGCTGACGAAGCTGACGTCGACATCGGTGGCGAAGAGGGAGACGACGACGGTGCTGGTATAGGAAGTGGGCGACTCCGACAAGAGCAGGGCGAAGAGAAACTCGCCCCAGGTGAGCAGGAAGGCCAGGATGGCGGCGGAGGTCAAGCCGGGCAGGGAAAGCGGCAAGATGATCTTGTGGACGACCTGCAAGCGGCTGCAGCCGTCGATGCGGCCGGCATCTTCCAGCTCCATGGGGATGGTTTTGAAATAGGATTGCAGCAGCCAGATGACGTAGGGCAGGATGAATGACAGATTGATGAAGACCAGGGAGACGATTTTGTCGCTCATGCCGATCCGCTTGGCGACCAGCACAATGGGAATCGCCAGCGAGAGCGCGGGGATCAAGCGGCTGGCAAGGATAGCGAAGAGCAGCACTTGCCGGCCGCGGAAGCGCAAGCGGGCCAGGGGATAGGCGGCATAGGCGCCCGCCATGACGGCGATGACGGCGACGCTGCCAGCGACGTAAAAGCTGTTGGCGAATGAGCGCAGGAAGATGCGCGATTGATAGGGCACGCCGGAGTCTTCGCCCATGACGGCGCCTTCAAAGATTTCGCGGTAGCTGTCGAGCACGATCGGGTTGGGCAGCCATTGGGGCGGCCTGTTCAGCAGTTGGCGTTCGTATTGGAAGCTGGAGCTGACCAGCCAGAGGAAGGGACCGACGGTGCCGGCCAGCACGAGAGCGGCGGCGACATAAATGGCGGCGAGGCGCAGGCGGGCGCGCTGTTTCATTACTGTTCGACGCCTTTATCCAGGAATACATAGAATAGAATAGCGAGGGCGAGCGTGATGGCGCCCAGCAGCATGGCAATGGAACTGCCAGCGCCGAAATCGAGCTTGCGGAAGGTCTCGGTGTAAATCTGCCAGCCGAGTACATTGGTGGCGTCTGCGGGTCCGCCGGCGGTGAGCACGAAAATAATATCGAAGACCTTGAAAGCGAAGATCATCTCGAAGATGACGACGATGGAGAGCATGGGCCGCAGCAGTGGCAGGGTGATATAGAGAAAGCGCTGCCAGATGCTCGCGCCGTCAACGATGGCGGACTCGTAAATGTCGCCAGGTATGGTCTGCAAGCCGGATAGCAGGAGCAGCGTCGCGAGTGGAATGTGGATCCAGGAATAGGCGATGACAAGCCAGATCATGACGCTGGGCATGCTGCCGAGCATATTCTGGTATTCAGTAATGATGCCGAATTCGAAAAACAACGCGTTGACCAAACCGTATTGGGGATTAAGCAGCCACTTCCAGAGCAAAGCGTTGACGACCGAGGGGATGGCCCAGGGGACGAGCAGCAGCGCCCGCAAAACACCGCGCCCGGGGAATCTTTCATTAAGCAGGAGCGAGATGAGCAGGGCGATGATGATGATGACGGCGACGGCCAGGATGGCGAAAGTGAAGGTGGTGCGCAAGGGCACCCAGAAATCACTATCGCTTAGCCAGTCGCTGTAGTTTTCCAAGCCGACGAAGCGCTCGCGGCCCGGGCGCTTGAGGTTCCAGTTGTGCAGGCTGAGAAAGACCGCCATGCCAAAGGGCACGAGAATGGTGGCGGCGATAATCAGCACGGCGGGGGCGCTGAAGAACAAAGCCAGGGCGCCCTGGGACATTTCCTTGCGTGCTGTGGCGATTCCGGATTGCATGTGTACCGTCTTCAACCCCCCTCAAAATCTCCCCCCAATGGTGATGGGGGGAGACTTACAAGGCAATGCGGCAGGATCGGCGAAAATCATGATGATACCGAGACTGCCGCTATGAAGCTACGAGGAGGCTAGTAGCCCCAGTCGTCCTTCAGTTCGTTCCATTCATCAGCCAGGTCGCTGAGGACCTGGCCCTTGTCGGCGTCGCCGAGGATGGCCGCTTGCAGCGGACCCCAGCTGCCGATTTCCCAGTCGGAGAAGAAGGGCACGAAGCGATAGGGGCGGGAAATGGCGTACTCGGATTGCTCGCTGAGCAGATCAGGGTCGATCCAGCCGGAGATGGAGTTGCGCACTTCTTCGTCTTCGTAGAGCGGCGCGGGCGAGAATCCCAGGCCGAATTCCAGGGCCCAGCGCTTGGGCACGTAATAGACGCCGGTGGCGTCCTTGCCGCCCAGGAATTGGACCAACTGCCAGGCGGCATCCTTGTCCGCGGCATTGGCGGTAATCGAGTAGAGGCGGACGTAACCCCAGGTGCCGCTGCGGACTTCGTCGGTGCCGGGCACGAGCGCGTTCTTGATGTCGCCAGCGACATTGGACTGTTCGGGATCATTCATGGCCTTGAGCGTATAGTCGGTTGTCGTCATGAAGGACGTGGTGCCGGCCGCCATCAGCAAGGTGCCGTCATCGTCTGTCAGCGAGGCGGGATCGATCAAGCCCGCATCGAGCCCTTCGGTCAGCCAATCGAGCGCCTGCCGGGCCGGGCTGTCGTCAAGATGGAAAACTGGGTTGAAATCGTCGTCGAATAGTCGGCCACCGCGCGAGGCTGTCAGCGTCTCCCACTCGCGCAGCAGGTAGTTTTCGCCGCTGCGCAACTGCATCAGAATGGGATAATCGACAACGCCGGCGTCCTTGATCATTTGGGCTTGTTCCAGCATTTCTACCCAGGTTTCCGGTGGCGCGTCAATGCCGGCGGCGGCCAGATGCGCCTCGTTGTAAGCCATTGTCTGTACGCCCGAGTAGTAGGGCAAGCCGTAGACCTCGCCATCATAGGACATCTGCTCGATGATGCCCTGGGGCAGATCCGCCAGCAGCTCTTCGGAATTGGGCAGCCCGGTGATGGGCAGGATCCAGCCGGCCGAAGCCCATTCCGCCAGGTAACTGTCCCTTACGTAGGCGACATCAAATTCGGTGCCGGCGACAAAGCTGGCGACCATCTTGTCGTGGTATTCGTTGCTGGGGAAAGGCAAAAAGACGGCGTCGTGGCCGGTCTGGTCGGTGAATCGGCCCAGGTTTTCGGTCACAACATCGACTTCGTAGGGCCAGCCGGTGAGCTTAAGGCCGTCATCCTGCGCCAGGGCGGGAGTCGTCAACAGCAGGATGCAGAGGGAAAGGAACGCGAAAAACTTGCATGAGCGTAGCATTTTTACACCTCGAATCTACCAATTGGTTTACGGAATTGGGAACCATCCATTGCTTATCGGCGCCTCCATTCCTTAACTCGATTTACTTGGGGCAGGTGAATGAACCACCTATTCCGTGATGATCGGGTTCCGGTTCCTTTGCTCAGGATAAACGCAGTGACTTGCGCCGGGCATGAGTCGGGAATGAGCGCTTTGTTGATACGAACCGTCATCGTCTGATATATTTGGAATTGCCCTATCCCAGTCTAATGGGGAAGCACTGGCGGATTTCTGCCAAAAAACTGCCATGACAAGCGGCAAAATGGTGATGACGACCTATCCGGAAGACTTTGAAGAGCAGATACGCGACCTGCTGGTCAACTTGTACGACTACCTGAAGTTGATCGACAACCCGGTGGCGCAGCGATTGGCTGCGGATTCGCCGGGCAGCGATCGCGCGCAGACGGCGCGCCAAATGGTGTTGGCGGCGATTGACGACATGAAGTCGGAGACAAGCGCTCAGCTGGCATCACGGCAGAACAGGCTCTATAACATTCTGCTCTTGCGCTATGTAGAGGAACAGCCGACGAACGAAATACTGGGTCAACTTGCTTTGAGCGAGCGACAGTATTATCGCGAACATCAGCGAGCGATCCAGACGATCAGCCGGATCGTATGGGACAGGCATTATTCTGACGCCGTCCCGGAGCCGGAGGCGCCGCCGACCTTGATCCAGGAGCTGGATCACCTGCAGTTGGCTGCCCGGAACAAGGCATTTGATCCGGCGGAAGTGATTTTGTCGGCGATGCAAGCGATCCAGGTGATTGCGGAGCAAAAGGGCCTGTCATTGCGCCTGGAGGAGGCCCGAGACGAGATTGCGCTGCATGTCGCGCTACCGGTTTTCCGTCAATTCTTCATCTTGATCCTGAATCGATTGATCCAATCGACAAGGGGGGGCGGCAAAATCGAAGTAGCTTTGCGCAGCCGCGCGAGCGAACCGATTATTGAGGTCAACAGCGACAAGTTGATGACAAGTTATCAGGCTTTTCTGGAGGATTTGCAAACTGACGCTGCGTTCCGCGAATTGAAGAAACGTTTGAATGCCGATCTGCGCGCGAGCGGGGACGATAAAAGTCTCGCGGGAATAATCTTGCGCTTTGACCAAGAGATTCACAAGATCCTGATCGTGGATGACAATCCTGATACCATCAGCCTCTTCAAGCGCTACCTGGCGAACGCGCCCTATCAACTCTTGTCCGCACAAGATGAGAAAGATGCGATTGCGATCGCGCGGCAGACGCCGCTCGCTTGCATCATCCTCGACATCATGCTGCCCGAAAAGGACGGCTGGCAGATCTTGCAAACCTGCAAGAGCCATCCCATGACCGAGCGTATTCCCGTGCTGATTTGCTCGGTGCTGGAGATGAAAGACCTGGCGGCCTCCCTGGGCGCGGACGGCTATATCAAGAAGCCGCCGTCGCGCGACGAGTTCCTGGCGGTCTTGCGGCAGTGGACGGACTAGGCCAGTTTGCGCGAGCGCCTTAGCTATTACTCAGCAAGCCTCCCTGCCGCTCAAACGAGTAGAGACTGCGCGGACGCATCAAGGTAACGGCGCGGTCGTAACCACCCAGGGCGCCACGCGCTTCTCCCAGCGCCTTGTAATAGTCCCAATAGCGGAAGCTGGCGTAGCTTTCGCGCATGAGCGCGTGTGTCTTCAAGAGGGCGAGATAGTCGTCAAAGACATCGCTGACGTCCAGGTAGATATCGGCATTGTAACCTTCCATATCTTCCCAGTTTTCTGAAAAGAGCAGGGCACCCGGCGAGTGGGCGGCATGTGTGCGCTCGAAGGCGGGCAGGCCGGCGCGGAAAAGCGCAGCCATGACGACGTCGTGGGTATTGTTGTGGTCAATATGAAAGCTGCCTTTCCAGTGCGTGATGACGACTGTCGGCTGATATTTGCGAATCAGATCGGCCATGATCCAGATTGATTCATCGTTGACGGGCAGCTCGCCATCGCCGTAGGGCATCAGCTCCATATTTGCGCCGATGAACTCGGCCGAGGCCTGGGCGTCGGCCAGGCGCATTTTAAGATAGTCCTGGGCGCTGAGCGTGGGATGCCCTTTTTCGCCGGTGGTGGTATGCACGATGGTGATATCCCAGCCGGCTCGCTTGTGCTTGAGCATGACGGCCCCCGCCATATTTTCTGCATCGGAAATATGCCCGCCTACAACCATCAAGTGTCCAGCCATGTTCTCTTCTCCTTTTGCCAACGTTAAAGTGTTTTGCGCATCACAGCAAACTCGCGACGGCGCTTGAAACCAGCCAGCGAGTATAAACGGGCGGCCTCTTCGTCCGTCCAGAGGAAGTAGGCGAAAAAGACATGCTTGGCGCTCATCATCTCCAGACATTTGAAGAGCAGCATACGGCCAATGCCACGATTGCGACAATCGGGACGGACGCCGAAGGGCCCGTACCTTTCGTTGCGCTGCTGGCAGAAGCCCACGATCTCGCCCTTCTCGCGCGCGATGAGAAAGCAGATGCGATGCGGGCTGTCGCCGAAGACTTCCAGCAGGTAGCTCTGGGCGAAGCGGAACCAGTCCCAGCCGAAGTGTTCGACGAGAAAGGGCATCAGATCGGGTATATCAGCGGGCTCGATAGGCCGGATGACTAGGTCGTCCTCGGCTTCGGCGCCTTCGATCCGCGCTTGGATCTGGGCTGGAATCTGAAAATCAGTCAAGTCAGCGCCCATGCTGATAGCGTGATAGAGCGTTTCGAATCCCAGGCGGTCTTGCAAGAATTGGATCGTATTTGGATAGGAGCGGGTGTCGACGCCGGGGACGAAGTAATTCGGCACATAGGGCGAAATATCGACGATCTTGCGCTGCTCGGCGCGCAGTTTCTTGATGACGGCGTCGAAGAGGGCGCTGCCGATGCCTTGTCGGCGGTAGTCGGGATGTACGCCGAAGGCGGTGATCCAGGCTTCGGCTTCGTCCATGCCTTGCAGGAAGTAAGGCACTTGGCGGGTCAAGCAGAGGACAAAACCGACGACGCGTCCGTCTACGAGGGCGACGGGCAGGTTGCCGGGATGGAAATTGGGATCGAGCAGGACTTGCGTGCGAAAGAGCGCTTCGTCGATGCGGTCGCTGGGCATGGCCCGGCGCCAGACATCAAGCAATTCGGCTTCGTCAGGCCCTTGATAGGGTCGAATTTGCATGGGTCAAATCTATCCTTTCAATCCGGTGAGCGCGATGCCCTTGATGAAATAGCGCTGCAAAAAGACAAAGAGGAGCAGCATTGGCAGTACTGCGACGGCGGTGCCCGCCATCAGCAAGTTGGTGTTGTCGGCATAGAGGCTGCGTAGGGAGTTGATGCCCAAGGGCAGGGTAAATAGCTCGCGGCTATTGAGCACCAGCAGGGGCCACAGGAAGTTGTTCCAGGCGCCGATGAAGGTAAATGTGCCCAGGGTAGCCAGGGCGGGCTTGACTAGCGGGAGGACGATGCGCCAATAGATCATGGGTTCCGAGGCGCCGTCTATGCGCGCCGCGTCGATCAATTCATCTGGCACGGTGACCATGAACTGGCGCATGAGGAAAATGCCATAGGCCGAGGTCAGCCCGGGCACGACCAAGCCCTGATAGGTGTCGATCCAGCCCAGTTGGCGCACGATGAAGAAGACCGGAATCAGCGTGACGAAGAAGGGGATCATCATGGTCGCCAGGATCAGATAAAAGAGCAGTTCACGCCCGGGGAAGCGATACTTGGCGAAGGCAAAGCCAGCCAGCGAACTGCTGAGCAAGACGCCGAGAACGATGATGCCCGACGTGAAGAGACTATTGAAGTAAAGCCGAGCGATGGGAATCGAGCGCGCCAGCTCACTGTAATTGCTGAATTGCGGCGCTGCCGGCAGCCAAACCGGCGGGCGCATCTGAATTTCGCCGGCGGTCATCAACGAGGCGATCATCATCCAGACGAAAGGGAAGACCATGAGAAAAGCGCCGCCGACCAGCACAAGATACTTTAGCGCGCTGCTGGCGCTTTGTAGCAAGCTCTTTTCGTGCCTATTCATGAGCGCCCCCTAGTCCTGATAGGTACGATCGCGCAGGAGCCGGACCTGCATGACCGTGATGAGCATGATGATGGCGAAGAGGATGAAGGCCATGGCGGAGGCCCTTCCCATGCGCGAGAACTTGAAGGCGGTGTTGTACATGTGCAGGACCACGGTCATGGAACTGTTGGCGGGCGCCCCGCCGGTGGTCGCAAAGACCAGGTCGAAGACCTGCAGCGCGCCGATGGTATTTGTGACCACCACGAAGAGCATCACTGGGCGCAGCAAGGGCAGCGTGATAAAACGGAACTCCTGCCAGTTGCCGGCGCCATCGACTTGAGCCGCGTCATAATAGTCTTGGGGGATACCCTGCAAGCCCGCCAGAAAAATGACGATATAGTAACCCACGTATTGATAGATGGCGATGAAGACGAGGGTCATCAGCGCTTGATTCGGTCCGCTGAGAAAGGGCTGACGCGGCAAGCCCATAGCGGTGATGACGCTGTTCACGACGCCGTAATTGCGATCGAAAATGAAAGCGAACATGACGGCCAGGGCCAGGGGCGCGGTGATGACGGGCATGAAGTAGAGGACGCGCCAGACGGTCCGCCCGCGGATGCGGCTGTTCAGCAGGAGGGCGAAACCCAATCCCAGTACGGTATTGGCGCCGACGCCGCCGATGGCAAAGAGGAAAGTATTGCCCAGCGCCTTGATGAAGATGCTGTCACGGGTCAGCAGGAAGACGTAATTCTGCAAGCCGCGCCAGGGCATGTCGCCGACGGGCGAGAGCATGTCCCAGCGGTGCAGGCTGACCCAGCCGGAGAACAAAATGGGACCGGCGAGGAATACCAGCAAGGCAACGATGGGCGCCGCTACGAAGGCATAAGCCCAGAGCATGCGCCGGCGCAAGACCGTGCTCTTGGGGATGTCCGGCATCCACCAGGAAGACTTAATTGCAGGGGATGACATCAGATGGTTTGCCTAGTCCCCGCTTCAAGACGGCGAAGCGGGGACTACAAGGTTGCCACGTGTCGATATGTTGATGAGAGCGCCAGGGATCCGCTGCAAGATAGTGTTCCCAAACGCTCGATTTCCGGGTTCAGAGTAAGGCGACAGGTTACTCCTCAGCCATCATGCGCTGTTCTTCCAGGATGGCGTTGGCTTGCTGTTCTACCGCTGCCAAGGCATCTTCCGGCGTCGTCATGCCGGCGAGCACCGCTTCGATCTCAACTTGCAGGAGGGTCTTGATCTCCTGGCCGCCGGCGACGATTTGTTCGGGCCGGGCATAAGCGGAGGCCGCGACGAAGGCCGAGACATAGTGATCGCTCATGGACTCGGCGAACGCGGCTTGATCGTGATCGAAGCTGGGAATTGCGCCCAGGGCGTTGACGAGGAAATCGCCAATGGCCGATCCCGCGCCTTCATCGTGTTCGGCGTTCATCCAGTGAATGAAGTCCCAGGCCGCTTCTTTGTTGGGCGAACTGGAATCGACGGCGAAGAGCCAGGTATATGCGATGCTGGAAGGCGCGTCGCCGCTGGGACCGACGGGAATCTCGGCAACGCCGACTTCTGTTTCGAAGTCGACGCCTTCAGCAGCGCGCAAGGTCGCCCGCCACCAGGGCGCCATGATCACCATGCCGACGGTGCCGCTGGGGAAGTTGCCCAAGCCGTTGATGCTGGGATCGGTGCCGCCGTTGGCTACCAGATCGGCGTAGAGCTGCAGCGTCTCGATACCCTGCGGGCTGTTGAACTCGGCGACCGTGCGGTCCGCGCTGAGGTAGTTGCCGCCGTTGGAAAAGAGCAGGGCGCTGAAGGGATGTACGATACCGGAATCCCAACCGGGCATGACGCCCAAGCCAACCTGGCTGATGGCGCCGGTGTCATCAACTTGCGTGATGGCGGCGGCGATTTCTTTGAGTTCGTCCCAATTGCCGGGCGGCGCGTCATAACCGGCTTCGGCCAGCAGGCGCTTGTTATAGACCAGCAAATAGGGATTGACCTCGGTGGGGTAACCCCAGGTCTGGCCATCGGAGGTGCTGACCGCGTCGATGGTGCCCTGGGCCACATTCTCGTTGATGTAGGCCAGCGCGTCATCTGGCGGCTGGTCAAGGACGCCGCTATTGACAAAATCGGGCAACCAGAGATGGTAGAAGTGATAAACATCGGCGCTGATGCCGGCGGTGCGGCCGGTGATGATCTTGGTGCGCAACTCGCCAAAATCGACGGTGACCAGTTCGATGCTGACGCCCGGGTTGCTTTCCATGTAGGCATCGATGATGGTTTGCTGAGCGGCCAGTTGATCTTCGGTACCCCAGTGCGTCAGCATGGTCAGGGTGGTGTCTTGCGCCAAAGTTGCCGCGCCGAAGGTCAAAACCAGCGCGAGACTCAGCAAAACAAAAATGGAACGTATGAACGACATCTTTTCCTCCCGTTTCAAGAATACTGGATCTGACGGCTAAACATCCGTCACAGCGTCTAGTATAGCAAATATTTCCGGCGCATCCGCAAAAATGCTTCGATTCCGGGTTGCCAGGACGCGATTAACTCCGCCAGCGGACGGCGCGCATCGAGATGTTCGCGGACAGCGACGCCCCCGCTGAGCAAATCAATCGGGGCTTTTGAACCGGCCGCCCAAGGCGCGCGCCAGGCGAAGTCCCCCGGGTAATTTGCGATCAGCGCTTGCAGCAAGTTCAGGATCACCGCGACTGGCTGGAGGACATCGCGATCGGTGACATGAATTTGCAGGCCGGTGCATAACTGGCCTTGATACTTGCTGAAGGTCGGGACGAAGTAGACCGGACGACAGCGCAAGCCGGCCAGGCCCAGGTCGTTCAACTGATCGGCAAGGCACGCGGCGTCAATCCAGGGCGCGCCGATATATTCGAAGGGTTTGGTGGTGCCACGCCCCTCGGACAGGTTTGTGCCTTCGATCAAACACGTACCGGGATAGAGGGTCATGGCATCCAGCGTGGGCAGATTGGGCGATGAAGGCACGAAGGGCAAGCCGGTGTCGTCGAACCACATGTCGCGCGTCCAGCCCTGCATGGGGATCACTGTCAGATCGCAGTTGATGCCGTATTCCGTATTGGCCATTTGCGCCAATTCGCCGATGGTCATGCCATAGCGGATGGGCATGGGGTAGGGTCCCACAAATGAGGCGAAATCGGCATCAAGCAGCGGTCCTTCAATGCGGGCGCCGGTTATGGGCGCCGGCCGATCGAGCAAGATGACCTCGCAGCCCGCCGCCGCGGCGGCTTCCATGACATAGAGCGCGGTCGCCAGAAAGGTATAGAAGCGCACGCCGCCATCCTGCAAGTCAATGATGATGGCGTCCAGGTCGCGCAACATGTCGGGACTGGGCCGGCGGGCCTCGCCATAGAGGCTGTTGACAGGCAATCCGGTGGAGGCGTCTGTATAGGCCGCGACCGGTACGCCGGCTTGCGCCTCGCCGCGCAGCCCGTGTTCGGGACCAAATAGCGCGACAAGGTCAATGGCGGGATGCCGGTGCAGGCGCTCGACGCTGCTGCGCAAGTCGCGATCGACGCTGCTGGGGCAAGCCACAAGCCCCAGCCGCTTGCCGGCCAGCCCTTCGGCTGTCTCTTCCAGAAAGACTTCCAATCCCAATCGAATAGTCATTGAAACTTACCTCCTCCATTTAATGCGCCAGTGGCCGCGCCTTGCGCCCGCGTCAGATCTAGATTCACTGGATGTCGGATGCCGTCGATAAGCGCCTGGACGCTGCTGACCAACTGGATAGGTGAGTAGCCGCTTTTGCGGGCGAGTGTAATATCGCCGTAGATATTGGGCGTGATGGATTCGCTGGCGCCTTTGGCTGATACCAGAATGATCGGGATATCGCGCAGCTTTGGCACGCCGCGCATGGCTTCGATCACGGCGAATCCGTCCATACCGGGCATCAATACATCGAGGATCAGCAGATCGGGCGGCTCGCCTTCCATCATGGCGATGCCGTCGGCGCCGCCATAAGCCGCGCGGACGCAGTAGCGCTCATCCAGGCTGCGGAGCGTCTGTGTGAAGAGGCGCACGATGTCTCGGTTGTCGTCGATGATCATGATCGAAGTCGCCGCCTCGCCGTAGCGCGCGAGCACTTTCTGCAGCATTTCGCGCGAAACCGGCTTGACCAGGTAATCGCTGATGCCGCGCTGTCGGATAGCCGCGCGGCCGCTGGGCATGGGCAAAGTGATGACGTTCAGCGCAAGATCGAGGGCGTCGATGCGCTTTTGCAGGCGCTGATAATGGTGATTCTGCGCCAACAGGACCACGTCTGGCTCGAACTCGTCAATGTTGCGCAGCGCCTGGGCTTCGCTATTGCAGGCGACGACATCATGCGCCTTCAGATAGCGCGCAAAAAAGGTCGTGATCGCTTCATCGTCGTCGACGACCAGGACGCGCTTCTCGGCGCTGGTTGTCTTGCTCGGCTGGTCCCAGATCGGCATCTGGGAGACCAGGTTGCTGGTGGTCGGCAGCGAGAAGGAAAAGCGGCTGCCCTGGCCAGCGACGCCGGTGCTGCTCGCGCTCATCTCGCCGCCGTGCAGGCGGATTAGCTCGCGGCTGAGCGTCAGCCCAAGACCGGAGCCCTTGTCGACGAAAGGCGCGCCGCCCTCAACTTGATAGAACTCCTCAAAGACGCGCTTGATATCGTCTTCGCTCAAACCGATGCCGGTATCGATGACGCTGGTGACCACTTGACCGTCTTCGACCGCTACGGAAATTGTGATGCCGCCTGCGCTGGTGAAGCGCGTGGCGTTGACGAGCAGATTCAGCAAAATCTGCCGGATGCGGACAGGATCGAACCACAGGTCCGGCAGGTCGTCGGGAATATCCAGTCGAAAATCCAGCCCCTTCTTTTCGATCAAGTCCGCGACCATATTGGCGGATTCGCGCAGGCAGTCGCCCAGGCCGGCTTTCTGTTTCACGATGGCCAGGTGCCGCGCTTCCAGCTGGGAGATATCGAGTACATCGTCGATGAGATTTTGCAGGTGTTTGGCGTTGCGATAGACGGCGTGGACATCGGCGCGATAGCTGGATGGCAGCGGCTGATCGTAGAGTTCCGGCGCCAGGATCATCACCTCGCTGAAGCCGACGATCAGGTTGATGGGCGTGCGCAACTCGTGGCTGACGTTGGCCGCGAAGCGCGCCTTGAGTTGACGGGATTCCTCGGCTTGTTCGAAGGCGATTTCCAACTTCTTGTTAGTGACGCGCAGGCGTTCTTGCGTTTCCTGCAACTGCTTGGAGATCAACACCAGTTCGGCGCGGCTTTCGCGGGCAGCGCGCATTTGGTCGGCCGCATAGTCCTGAAAGCCCTGGCTGATTTCCAACTCTTTAACGAAGTAGCGCTTGAGGGTGCCGACGATCGCCAGTTGCAGCGTCATCAAAACCAGTAGGAATGGGGCATGCGGGCTGGGCGCGAAAGCCAGGACGAAGAGCGCGTTGATGACCACCGATAGCGCGATCCAGGGCAATGGCAGCAAGATGACCGCGATGATCAGGCTGGCCGGGATCAGATACAGGACGGGCGTATAACTGCTGGCGATATAGATCTGCGCGGCGATGAGCGCCATGCAAAAGACGAAGAAGAAACAGGCGAAGTTGACGCTGCGTGATTTGATGAAGAAGCAGATGCCGCAGATCGCGATCATGATGACGGCGTCGAACATGATGATGTTGGGCAGGCTGCCGGGCAGCAGATCGCCCAGCGCGATAAAGGCCCAAAGCGCCAGGCTCACCAATGCCAGCGCAAAGTTAAAGAACTCCTGTCGCATCTCGTTTTCCTGGAACCTGCTTTTCATGTTCATGTGGTTTATCCGGTTCGATGGACTTGTCTTTGGGGGGCTGTGTACTTTAATCGCCAGGCTACTGGCTTGCCAGCGGCGGTTGATGGCGCCTGCTTGAACATAGCGTACCATTATGATATTGTAGTTTTACGACCTTGATTCAGGCAACATCGCAGGCGCAACTGCAGGTTGTTGTGCCATGAAATGCCGACGCTTTGCTAGGTCTTCGGCAGTTCTGTAACGAGAAAGGAAGTCAAACAATGAAGAACTCTGAAAGAACTCCACTAGGGCGTCGTCGGTTCTTGTCAACTGCATTCGTATTGGTTTGGGTAAGTACAATGCTTGTCATCTCGTTGTTCTTGATGAGCATAGTAGTGGTCCGGCTGACAGGTTAGATGAATTTCGATCTGACGACGATTGCAGCCTTCCTCGGGTCCATTGCTGCAATTATTTCGGCATTATTTGTCTTATTCAAGTGGGCTGAAGATCAGGAGAATGCCAAGCACGAACAGCTTCGTCGAGACATCAGCAACGAAGTGCGCGCGGAGATTTACAAGTCCTTGCTTGAATTAGACAGTGTACGGCTCCTGAAAAGTCCACGCCAATTAGAAACTTTAGAACGCTTATCTGACGAGGCGAACGCCCAAGCAAGTCAGACTGAGGCGGAATGAACGGGTCAATAGGGATACGCTAAAGACTGAACCATTCATACATTGAGGCGCTGTGCTTACGATAAAACTGCTTGCTCAAATAGCAACAGATGAACTGACAGTTACAGCCGCAACCGGACAAAGCGTCGCATGTACTTGACGCCAAACACGCGACCTTAGGCACCTACCCCGACCACCCTTGCGAATAGCAGTATAGATTCCATTCCACTATATTTCGAATTAGCCGCTAAAGTAGGCAATTGCCATTTTTGCGCTCGTCATCGACCGTGCGCGAATCGTTGGCCCGGGCCTTTGCCCAAGCCTACGAGATTTGACAGAATCGCCGTTGCGGGTCAAAATCAGCGATAGTTGCAGCTATGTTTTCTATTCTAATGCAGATGGGTCGCGAACGGCTGCAATGTGTAACATGCGAGGGCGATCGCCCACGGGTGTTCACGATTAACGTAAATCATTGATAGAGGAGTGAACTATGAGTGACAAAGGAATTTCGCGGCGGGATTTCCTGCGGGCGAGTTTGGCGGCGGGCACGGCAGCGAGCATATCCGCTATGCCGGCCGGCTTGACTTACGCGCAAGAGCAGGCATTTCTCAATTACTGGACGGGCT
Organism: Chloroflexota bacterium; assembly: GCA_026708115.1. GTDB lineage: Bacteria > Chloroflexota > Anaerolineae > Aggregatilineales > Phototrophicaceae > UBA6055. The sequence goes on along the minus strand of JAPOVL010000038.1, from coordinate 30,835 downwards.
GGAGCGGCTTCGAGTTTGATGTTTTGCAGGGCCTGGTGGATCAGTTCAACGAAGAGCACGGGAATATTTACGTCAATATGACGACTGTGTTCGGCCAATACGAGAAGGTGCTGACGGCTATCGCTGGTGGCAATCCGCCGGATGTGGTCTCGGCAGTCTGGCTGCACCAATTGGTACAGATCGCTTCGCAAGGCGCCTTGACTCCCTTGACCGCTTATGCGGAAGCGGCTGGCATAGACGGTTCGGAGTATTTCCCGCAATTGTGGAACAACTGGTGGTATAACGGCGAGCTTTGGGGTTTGATGTGCACCTCCAACGCGCGCGTTTTGGCATTTTCGCCGCCGGCGATGGCGGAACTGGGATTCAGCGAACCCCCCACCAGCATCGACGAGCTTGACGAAGTTGCGCAAGCTTATGAGGTCATTGACAGCGATGGCAATATTGAGCGCGTCGGTCTGTTGCCGGCCAATCTCACTTGGTGGGCGCATGTCTTCGGCGGCAGCTTATATGACGAAGACAGCGGGACCATCACGGCCAATGATCCGGCAAATGTCGCGGCATTGGAGTGGATGGCTGGGTATTGGTCGCGGCTGGGGCCGGAAAAGGTGGCGGCTTTCACCAGCGGGTTCGGTGATTACCTCAGCACGCAGAATCCCTTCTTCGTCGGCAAGGAAGGCTTCAAGCAAGTTGGCGAATGGTTCATCCAGTTCCAGAAGAAGTTCGCGCCCGATCTCGAGATGGATATGATCGCGGCGCCCTACCCGGATGGCGGGCGGCCGAACGCCACCACCTTCGGCGGCAGCGTATTCACGATTCCTACTGGCGTGATCAATCCGGACGCGGCTTGGGAATTCATCCGTTGGTTGAGCGAAGATGAGCACATGGGCGAGTTCTGCTTCAATATTCAGAACATCCCGCCCAAGGTGGCAGCGGCGACAGCGGAGCGCTTCGTCAGCGATCATCGCTTCCAACTGGCGCTGGACTTGTTGAACGGGCCGAATGCCTTTGGTCCGCCGAAGATTCCAGTAAACGACTTCTACAATTCGCGCTTGGGCGAAGCGGAGACAGCCGTGAAAGCTGGTCAGTTGACGGCGCAGGAAGCGCTGGATCGCGTCACCGAAGAAGTTCAGCGCGAGCTGGACATGGCGATGATGTAGACCTTCGCCTCACCCAAAATCCCTCCCCGACTGCCTGTGTCTATGCGTTGCAAAAAGGGGGAGGGACTCTTGCTGCGGCGATCGGTTCACTTCGTCCTTGTGATCGCCCGTCCAGCAAAATGCTGCACAGCGCTCGAATAGCTTCCCTTCCCCCTTATAGGGGAGGGGCCGGGGGATGGGAATAACGCCTCCCCATGACCATCTCATTGCGTATACCCAGGCTCACCAAGCGACAGCGACGCTCGCTCGTCGTCGGCTTGCTCTTTATTTCGCCGGCGATCATCGGTTTTTTTGTCTTCAATATCGGTCCCATCATCCAGTCGCTGCAGTACAGCTTCACACGCTATAACATTTTGCAGCCGCCGCGCTACGTCGGCTTGAACAATTATTTGTTCCTTATGGAAGACCGCGTCTTCAAAATCGGCATTCAGAATACGCTGTACATGGTGTTGATCGGACTGCCGATTCATCTGGTCTTCAATATGTTGATGGCGCTGCTGCTCAATACCAAGATCAAGGGTCTGTCGATCTATCGCAGCATTTTCTATGTCCCGTCGATCACCCCGGTAGTCGCCTCGACCATTGTCTGGCTATGGATTTTCAACGGTCAGTTCGGCATCTTGAACGAATTCTTGCGGTTTATCGGTTTGTCGCCTATCGGCTGGTTGACCGACCCTAACTGGGTCAAGCCGTCGCTGATCTTCATGGGCGCCTGGTTCGGCGGCAACACGATCCTGATCTACCTGGCGAGCTTGCAGGATGTGCCCTATGACTTGCTGGAATCGGCTGAACTGGACGGGGCGAACGCCATTCAGAAGACCTTCAGGATCACACTGCCGATGATCAGCCCGGTGATCTTTTACACCATCATCGTCAACGTGATCGGCTATTTCCAATACTTCACCGAAGCCTGGGTGATGACGGCGACCCGCGACGGGTCGGCGGGCGGCGTCGCCAACTCGGCCATGTTTTATTCAATGTACTTGTATCAAACCGCTTTTCAGCAGTTCAAGATGGGCTATGCCAGCGCGCAAGCCTGGATTCTGTTCATGATTGTGCTTGTAGCCACGCTGTTCTTATTCAAGACGGCGCGCTGGGTCTATTATCACGCGGAGAATTAACCGCTCGGCAACCGCAAGATGGAGGTCTGCAAACTTGGCGACGACGGCCATCCGCTGGCAGGAAAACCGCATCATTCAGGATCGGATCAAGCGGACGATCGCTTATACGATTGTTATCATCATGGCGGTCGCCTATATCTTCCCGCTCTATTGGCTGTTGGTGACGGCGCTGAAAACGGATGTGGAGATTTTCGCGCAGCCGCCGCCGATCATTCCGCCGAACCCGCAATGGCATAATTTCGCCGATTCGACGACCTATATTCCCTTCTGGCGTTATATGTGGAATACGATAGCCATCTCTGGCTTGACGGTGCTGGGCACGGTGCTGTCTTGCACTTTCATCGCATATGGCTTTGCGCGGATTCAATGGCCCGGTCGCAATATCGTCTTTCTCATTTATCTAAGCACGATCATGTTGCCGTCCCAGGTGACCTTGATCCCGCTCTATTTGATCTTCAAAGACCTGGGCTGGGTGGGCACGTTTTTGCCGCTGGTGGTGCCGCATTTCTTCGGCAGCGCGCTCTACGTCTTTCTTTTACGGCAATTCTTGCTGACGATCCCGCAGGAATTGAGCGACGCGGCGCGGATTGACGGGGCGAGCGAGTTGAGCATTTTGTGGCACGTGATGATCCCGCTGATGCGTCCGGCGCTGGCGGTGGTGGCGCTCTTCACCTTCGTGCAGACCTACCGCGACTTCCTGGGCCCCTTGATATATTTGCAGAATCAGCAAGATTGGACGATCTCGCTGGGCTTGAAGCTGTTCCAGAACATGTACGGCGCGCAATGGCAATTGATGATGGCAGCCTCGACCCTGGCCATGCTGCCGACGATTGTGCTCTTTTTCTTCACGCAGAAGACATTCGTGCGCGGCATCGCGCTGACCGGTCTCAAAGGATAGCGAATGGCAAAAATACGCGTGGCAGTGATCGGCGCGGGCGGGATCGCCGGGGCGCATTTGCGCGCTTATGCCGCCCATGCCGAGCGCTGCGAGATTGTCGGCATCGCGGATGTGCTGGAACCGGCGGCGCGCGATAAGGCCGGGACCTATGGCGGAGCGGTCTTCAGCGATGGCGTAACCATGCTGGATGCGCTGAAGCCGGATGCCCTCAGCATCTGCACGCCGCCGAAGCATCGTCTGCCCTATATAGAAGCGGCAGCGACGCGCGGCATCGCGGTCTTGTGCGAGAAACCGCCGGCGCGCACGCTTGCTGAAACACAAGCGATCGTCGACGCCATGCGCGGCGGCGTGCTGCAGTTCGCCTTTTGCCACCGCTTTCATCGGCCATTGCAAGCGGCGCAAGACCTGATTCGGGGCGGGCAGCTGGGCGAATTGGTCCAGATCGAGAATCGCTTCGCCTTTCGCTTTTCGCGGGCCGGGGTGTCCTGGTTCACCGATGCCGAGATCGCCGGTGGCGGCATCTTGATTGACACGCTGGTGCATAGCATCGACATCTTCCGCGCTTTGACCGGCAACGAAATCGAGCGGGCGCGGGCTGCGCTGTCCTCGATGCTGCCTATCGAGGTGGAGGACAGCGCGTCCCTGCTTGTGCAGAGCGAAGGTGGCGTCATCGGCTCGTTGAATTGCAGCTGGGTCACACCGGTCGCCGAAGCCATTGTGCGGATCCACGGCAGCGAGGGACAGGCGGTGATCGACTACAATGCCGAGGCCGGCTTGCGCTACCGGCTGGCGGATGACGAGGACTGGACCATGCGGCGCTTTGACGCGCCCGACCGCTTTGTCGCGCAAGCCGATCATTTCTTGCGCTGCATCGAAACTGGGCAGCAACCGCTCGTTTCGGGCGCGGACGGGTTGGCGGTGATGCGGGTGATTGAAAGCGCTTATGAATCTGCGGGGATGCGATCATGAAATTGAGCTTGAGCATGTGGAGCCTGGTGTCGGTGGTCAAAGCCGGTCAAATGGACTTGATGGGCTTCATCGACTTCGCCGCGTCGCAAGCGGTCGCCGGCGTCGAGCTGCTCGATGTCTTTTGGAGCGATGCCGAGCGTGAGATAGCGCTGGTCAAGGAGCGGATGGCCGATGCCGGCCTGGAGATGGCGGTCTATTCGATCAGCAACAACTTTATCTGTCCCGACGAGGCTGAGCGACGGCGCGAACTGGATGCGCTCAAGCGCGGCGTGGACATTGCGCTGGCCTTGGACGTGAACCTGATGCGCGTGTTCAGCGGGAGTTACCTGGAGGACGTGCCTCAAGCCGAAGGCATGTCATGGATCCTCGAGGGTTTGTCGGCGGGCGCCGCCTACGCCGAGCGCCAGGGCGTCACGCTGGCGCTGGAGAACCACGGGCGCTTTGCCGGGCGCAGCGATCAAGTGCGCGACATCATTGAGCGCGTGGGCTCGCCAGCGCTGCGCGTCAACCTGGATACCGGGAATTTTCTGCCTGTGGGGCAGGACCCGCTCGAGGCGGCGCGGGACCTGGCCGATTTGATCGCGCTTGTGCATTTGAAGGACTTGCGGCGGGCGACGGCTGATGAGCCGGGTCACGTCGTCGCCGATCCTGATGGACAGTTGCTGACCGGTTCGGTGATCGGCGAGGGCTTGGTGGATTTACCCGCGATGATCGCGCTGCTGGACGAGATTGGCTACCGTGGTTGGCTGTCGCTGGAATACGAAGGCGCGGATGATCCGGTGCGCGTTGGCGTGCCGCGGAGCCTGGATGCGGCGCGGCGTTTGCTCCCGTAACGATGGTCGCTGCGCCTGCGTCGAGAACTGACTACCCCGATTCCGCCGGGTGATTGGGGCCGATCCAGGTGGTTGCGGAGGTCTCGGTCGCTTCGATATCGAGGTTGACGACGATGGCTTCCTGATCGCTGCGGACGAGGACGCACATGAGCGGCTGGTCAGGATCGGCGTTGATTTCCTGGTGGGGCACAAAAGGCGGCACGTAGATGAAATCGCCGGCATTGGCTTCGGCGACATATTCGAGCTTGTCTCCCCAGCGCATGCGCGCGCGTCCGCTGACGACGTAGATGACGCTTTCCAATTCGCCATGGTGATGGGCGCCGGTTTTGGCGTCCGGATCGATATTGACGGTGCCGGCCCAGAGTTTCTCGGCCCCGGCTTTGGCCTGGTTGATGGCGGCGGCACGCGTCATGCCGGGCGTCTGCGGCGTGTTGGTATCGAGCTCGTCTCCCCGGACGATGCGGACGCCATTGTCGCGCCAGTTGGGCTTGTTGGTCATGGGTGGGTGCTCCTTGGGTAATGCGGGTTGGCAAAGGGATTTTAACCGCAGAGACTCAGAAGTGAAACCAGGTAAGTAATGCAAATTCCGACGTCGAGTCGTAGGGGCGAGCCTTGGCTCGCCCATCGCTCCGGCTAGGTTTTGTGGGCGACCCGCCGGGTCGCCCTACCGGGTTGGGATTTCCCAGATCGGGCGACCTGATAGGTCGCTGTTGAAATTCTAACCCACCCCCGGCCCCTCCCCAAAGCATTGGAGAGGGGAGTTAAGGCTGTGTGGAGATGGTATTCATATGAGGATTTCGTGATACCCCGAATTGTTAGAGGGACATTGTCGGCGAGATCGTGATAGGCTTCAGTGATTAGCTTTTGGCGCATTGCGAGGTGTCTGATGACGGGTGAGGCTCGACGCAAAGAGATTCGTGGGATTCACAGGAAGCACAAGTTCTTTTATGAGATGTTGGGTGGCGGCATCGTTCTCGTGGTTAGTATTCTGATTGGCGCGACGCAGTTTGGCGGTGAGAATCAAGATTATCCTATGAATCTCTTCACCGAGGGCATGGGCATCGTGGCTACAGTTTTCATTATCAATCGCTGGTATGCAAAGCGAGAATTGGAAAGTCTTAAGCAGCGGCTAATTCGAGAAGCTGGCAGTCGCTCACATGATATTGCGATTTCTGCGGTGGAGTGGTTGGATCGCGAGGGTTGGTTGCGCGGGGAGGATGGACTTTTGAAGGGCGCGGACTTGCGTGAGGCGCGGTTGCAAGGCGTGCGGATGGAGGGCGCGAATTTGGAAGGCGTAAATCTGGATGCAGCTGATTTACGTGGTGCGAACTTAAGAGGTGCAATTTTGCATAATGCAAACCTGTTTCGCGCCGACTTACGATGCTGGACAAAGCTCCGCGAAGCTGATTTAAGCGGCGCAAAGTTGAGTCTGGCGAATCTTGAACGAGCTGATCTACAAAAGGCAAACCTTAATCGTGCGAATTTGAGCCGTGCAAACCTGAGAGGTGCCGACCTGGTAAACGCAACGCTAAAGGATGCAATGATGTTAGAGACAAACTTGGAGACGTCTAATCTCTACGAGGCCGACTTAGAGGGCGCCAACCTGATGCATGCGAATTTGAAGACGCCAAGTTCGTTAAAGAACGCGACCTTGAAAGGCGCAAATTTGAGTTTCGTGGATCTTGAGGGTGCTGACCTTTGTGAGATGGATCTGAGCGGCGCTACACTCCAATGTGTAGATTTGCGCAATGCGAAACTGTTTGATACTAATCTCCAAAGTGCGGATCTGCGTGGAGCATATCTTGAGGGAGCTTCTCTATTGCTTGAAGAAAGAAGATACGAATGCTATACAAAGCGTTCAACAGATTGCGATTGGACGAGGGAAGAAATTGTGTGGACAGGGACGATACTTACAGGTGCAACTCTACCCGACGGAAAAGCATTTACAGAATATATGGGGAATGAGGATATCGCGCCTTACATTGACTCGAATCACGAAGAATTCGGAGCAACGCTAAAGAAAATCGACGAACATCCGGCCCGAAAACGGTCACGAAACTGACTTCTCGTAGTACGGCGACATTGGTGTGATCTTCTCAACGGAACGGCGGGCGACCCGCCGGGTCGCCCTTACAAGGCTTGTCCGCTACTGAAAATCATACGTAGCAGTAACGATAACAGTACCGAAACAATACAAAAAGGGAGTCGATCCTTGCGAAAATCAACAAATTATTACGAAATCCGCCAAGCTTAGCTCCCCCTCTCCCCTTGTGGGATTTCCGCCCCCCGCTTAGCGGGGGGACCGAGGGGGGCACAGGGCCGGGGGGTGAGGGGTGAAAAAAGCGCGTCAGCATGACCCAGTACCGGACAAGCCTTACAATTGGGATTAGGGCGTCAAATGCCACACGCCACCCGCCCCGGCGGCGACGACGTCACGCGCCATGCCGATGAGGAGGCTGTGTTCGGCGATGCCGCGGCGTTGAGATTCACGCACTTGCGATTGAACAAACTCGGTGTCCTCGATGCACTCGGTGGTTAAGAATGCGGGCGGCATTCGAGACCGTGCTTGCTTTCAGCTTTAGAAAAACCCCCGCCGTTGGAAGCGCTCTTCTTTCCAGAAGTCGCCGTCATTGTGATACCCACCCTGCTCCCAAAAACCTGGCTTATCGGCCGGGCTGAATTCGAGGGCGCGCAGGAACTTGGCGCTTTTCCAGAAATAGCGCTTGGGCACCACCGTGCGCAGGGGACCACCGTGTTCCATCAGCTCGGCTTCGTGCAGGAACTTTCCTTCGTATTTGTAAGCCAGCATGACATCATCATCGTCCATGATGTCGAGTGGCAGGTTGGTGGTATAGCCATATTCGCAATGGGCGATGACGTAGCGCGCCGTCGGCTTCAAATCCAGCTGGCGCAGGAAATCTTTGAACATGACGCCTTCCCAACTGGTATCGAACTTGCTCCAGCGCGTGACGCAGTGGATATCCACTGTCATCTGGCCGGTCGGCAGTTGCAGGAATTCCTCCCAGGTCCAGCGCTTTTCCACGGCGACCTCGCCGAAGACGCGCAAGTCCCAGCTTTCGGGATCGAATTTGGGCGTTGGTCCGTAGGTTAGCACCGGGAATTTTTCCGTCAGCGATTGTCCGTTGGGCAGCCGTCCCGCGGCCCGCATCGCTTTCTCTTTTTCGCGTCGTGTGAGCTGTTTCATGTTTGCACAACGTTCCTTTAGTCCTGTTTGCTGGCGACCTGATAGGGTGCCCCTAGCTATCGTCTGGATCGTCGGTTCGCGTCCCCATTCTGACGCCTCGGGAAAAGGGGCTGGGGTCATACCGCCAATTGCAAGATGGTGCGCAGGAGTACGTTGGCGCCGACCTCGACATGGCGCCACTCGGTGAACTCTTTGGGATTATGACTGATGCCATCCACCGAGGGTAAGAAGATCATGCCGGCCGGAACCATCTGGTTCATGATCTGCGCATTGTGCCCGCTATAGCTGGCGATGGTCATGTAACTGACTTTTTCCAGGCGGCAGGCTTGCTCTAAATGATGTACCAGATTCGGCGACATCTGCTCGGCTTCGCGGCGGAGGACCCGGTCGACACCCACCGACAAACGATAACTCTTGGCGCAGTCCTGCGTCAGGCGGATCAAGCGCGCTTCCATCTCGGTCAACATCGTCGTATCAGGATGGCGGAACTCGACGCGCAAGGACGCTTCCGCCGGCACGACGTTAAAAGTATCCGGCTTGACACTGACATGGCCACAATTAATCACGCCTTCGGGGTACTCCTCGGTGATCAACTTATGCGCCAAAATAATGAACGCCGCTGCCCCTTGCAAGGCATCGCGGCGTTCCTCCGCTGTGGTGGTGCCGGCGTGGGCCGCCTCACCGAAAAAAGTCACGTTATAGGTGCTGCGCCCGACGATCCTGTCCACAATCCCTAGTTCGGCGCCCTGCTCGTGCAGGCTGCTGCTTTGCTCGATATGTACTTCGAGGTAGCCCAGAATATCCTCCGGATTGCGCTGGGCGCGTTGGATCTCGTCCGGGCGGATGCCCGCGCGATAGAGCGCCGCCCGGAAGGCGCCGTTGGCTCGCAATGAGTCGTTGAGATCAGCGGCCGATAGAGTGCCTATGATCGCATTGCTGCCGAAGAGCGAATGCCAGGTGCCTTCTTCATCGGTGAAGTTGATCGCTTCCAGGTGATATTTCGGCTTGATGCCGGATTCTCTGATGCGCCGCAGACATTCCAGGGCGATCAATACGCCAATCGCGCCGTCGTAGCGCCCGCCATTGGGGACGGTATCCAAATGCGAGCCGAGCATCAGGGTCTTGGCCTTCGGATCATCGCTGCAGAGCAGGCCGCTCAGATTACCCGCCTCATCGTCGCGGATCTGCAGTCCCGCTTCTTCAATCCGGTCGGCGTACCAGGAACGCGCCGCCAGGTCTTCGTTCGAGAGCGCCAGGCGAGACACGCCACCGCCCATCGTCACGCCGATCTCTGCCAAGGCATCAAAATCCGCCTGCAGTCGCTCACTATTGACTTTTAGATTCAACCAGCCAAAAACCACAAATCATGCCATTCATAAGCGTTAGTTAAGTAACCTGAATTATAGAGCCAAAAGCTTTTCCTACAACTATTGTCATTTGTGTTTCGGAATCCTAACAGAGCCGCTCGGCGCGTAACCGGCGAAAAGTTTCCAGGCATGTCGCGCTCAGGCAAAATAGCAAGCCTGCTTGTCACATGAGCGCCGCGCATTGCGAGGACAGGTCTGTTCCATGGCACGTATGCAGGAGTAGGTCTGAGTAAGTCATGCAAAAAAGCGAGCCTTGTAAGGCCTGTCCGCTACTGAACATCTTACTCATAGATAACAGGAACAATACCGAAACAATACAAAAATGGTGACAATCCTTGCGAAAATCAACAAATTATTACGAAATCCGCCAAGCTTAGCTCCCCCTCTCGTAGTGCGGTGTCGGCGGGCAGTGTCTACGCGCCCTACGCGCACCCCTTGTGGGATTTCCGCCCCCCGCTTAGCGGGGGGACCGAGGGGGCAAGGGGCCGGGGGGGTGAGGGGTGAAAAAAGCGCGTCAGCGTGATCCAGTACCGGACAAACCTTGTAGGGGCGACCAATCTGGTCGCCCGCTGCCGCCGCGACTTGTGGTTTCGGACGATATGGTATGTCGCCCCTACGGATCATTGCTTTAGCAAAACTTGTATTAGGTTCTTGGTCTTGCCGGAGCGGGAGCAACCGGTCTTTTTGTCGGGCAAGGTGGCAGGTTGGGGGGAGCGCCTGTCCCTTGTTATAAGGCAGCAATCCGATACCATATCTGCGTTACCCGCCATACAAGGATCCCGGAACCGTCGTGATAAAAACTCCCCTCGATCAAAGCCAGCGCCAGGATTCGCCCTATCGCTGGGTGATCCTCGTTATGGTGACTCTGTCCGGTTTTATCGCCATGGGCTTCCCAACGACCGGGATTTCCGCCTTGTTTAGCGAGATCGCCGATTCGCTCAGCCTCGACCTAGTCGAAATCGGGGTGATTTGGGGCGTCGGCAGCTTGATGGGCATATTCACGGCTCTGGTCGGCGGCACCTTGATCGATCAGTTCGGCACGCGGCGAACGCTGGTTTTCCTCTGCCTGGCGACGGGCATTAGTGGGGCCCTGCGCGGTTTCGCCTTTGATTTCTGGTCGCTTTTCTTTTTTTCGTTTCTTTTCGGCATGGTCCAACCGATATTGCCGATGAATTTCGTCAAGCTCAATCGGGAGTGGTTTCCCTCCGGTCAATTGGGATTCGCTTCCGGTGTGATGTCGGCCGGTTTCGCCACTGGCCTGATGCTGGGATCGCGCTTGAGCGCCACGGTGCTTTCGCCGCTGCTTGGCGGCTGGCGGGCGGTTCTGATCTTCCTGGGTGTATGCGTTATCGCGCTCGCGTTCCTCTGGGCGATTTTGCATCCGCCGGTCGAGCGGCGGCGCGGGGAGCGACCGGACATTCGGCGGATCATCAGCAACTATCGCTATGTTGCCCGCTTCCGCGAATTATGGGTGATCGCCATGGCAGTCTTTGGCGTGCTCGGTGTAATGCGGGGCTTGGGGGGCTATGTGCCCACTTATCTGCGTGAAATCGGCTGGCATCCGGTCAATGCTGACACCGCAATGACCGTATTCTTCTTCTGCAGCTTGATCGGTGTCGTACCCATATCACATCTTTCCGATCGGCTGGGCAATCGGCGGCTGGTCATGGCTTTTGGCACCTCGATGATGACGATTGGCTGCGCGCTGATGTACTTCGTCGGCGACAGTTTCTGGGGCGTGATGCTGGCGATGGCGATCGGCGGCTTCTGCTTCGACAGTTTCATGGCCTTGAAGGGAGCGTCCACCACTGAGGTAGAGGGCCTGGAGTTGGCGTTGATGGGCAGCGCGCTGGGTTTCGTTGGCATGCTGCAGAATATCGGCTCCTCCTTCGTGCCGCCGCTGGGCAATACGCTGAGCACGATCAGCTTAAACGCGCCTTTTTTACTTTGGGCGGGGTCGGGCCTTTTCGCCACGCTCGTCCTGCTCAGCTATCGCAAGCGCAAGCCACGGTTGCCACAATTCGAGTAGGGACTTCGATGCCCCATTCCCCTGTCGCTTGCTATCGCCTCGCTTTGCGATACCATGAGACAGTTGCCACCGAGCACACCGCGCTTAGCGCCGCGGCCGCTCGGCGCGCAGCCGGCGATAAGGTTTCAGGTATGTCGCGCTCGCAGAAAATGATAAGCCTTCGCGTCGCATAAGCGACCCGATTTACTGAAAAAGATGCCCCCTCTCATAGATCAAACTGACCGCCAGCATTCGCCCTATCGCTGGGTGATCCTGGCGATGGTGACGCTCTCGGGCTTTATCACGATGGGTTTTCCCACAGCCGGTTTGTCGGCGCTGTTCAGCGAGATCGCCGAGTCGCTTGATCTTGATCTGATACAGATCGGTGTCATTTGGGGTGTGGGCACGGTGATGGGCATCTTCACCTCGCTATTGGGCGGCAGTTTCGTCGACCATTTCGGCACGCGCCGCATGCTGGTGGTACTGTGCCTGGCGACAGGTCTCACGGGCGCATTGCGCGGTTTGGCTGTTGATTTTTGGTCACTGTTGTTGTTTTCCTTTCTGTTTGGCGTGGTGCAGCCGATCCTGCCTATGAATTTCATCAAGCTGAATCGGGAATGGTTTTCTTCGCGGCAGTTGGGTTTCGCCGCCGGCGTGATGTCCGTGGGTTTCGCTACTGGCGCGATGCTCGGCTCGCGCTTGAGCGCGACTGTGCTGTCACCGCTTTTCGGCAGCTGGCGGGCAGTGCTGGTTTTTCTTGGCCTTTGCTCGGTCGTTCTGGCGCTCATTTGGGCGGTCTTGCATCCGTCTGTTGAGGTGAAACGCAGAACTAAACGCCTCGATATGCGGCAAGTCGCCTCTAACTTGCATTATGTCACTCGCTTCCGCGAACTGTGGGTGATCGCGCTGGCGGTCTTTGGCGTGGTGGGGCTGATGAACAGCCTAGTGGGCTACGTACCCACCTATCTGCGCGAGATTGGCTGGGAGTCGGTCGACGCCGACAGCGCAATCCCGGTTTTCTTTCTGGCCAGTTTGATCGGCGTGGTGCCCATCTCGCATCTGTCGGACCGATTGGGCAACCGGCGCTTGGTGATGGCATGCGGCACGGCGATGATGGCTCTGGGCACACTGCTGATGTTCTTTGCCGGCGATAACTACGGGCTTGTGATATTGGCAATGGTGATCGCCGGCTGCTGTTTCGACAGCTTCATGGCTATGATGGGCGCCTCGATCACCGAAGTGGAGGGTCTGGAAGTTGCATTCATGGGCAGCGCCCTGGGCTTCGGCGGCGTGCTGCAAAACCTGGGCGGGTCCATCATGCCGCCGATCGGCAATGCCTTGACTGCAATCGCGCTTAACGCGCCCTTTCTGCTCTGGGCGGCTGCCGGTGTGTTCGCCACGGTGATACTGCTCAGCTATCGAGCGCGCAGGCCGAAGTAACCCCACCCTAAATCCCTCCCCCCATAAGGAGCTGGGGAGCGGACATGTTTGAAGTAACACGGTACGATAGCGACGGGTCAGCTAATAGCGTAGGGCTGTGTCTACGCGCCCTGACCCCTACAAGGTTCATTTGTGGCGAAAATTGTAGGGGCGACCTATCAGGTCGCCCGAAAATCGCCATAAAAAATACAGATTTATTGGCGATATCGAGCTTGATCAAAAGGTGTCCGCTCCTCAGCCCATAAGGAGAAAGGGTCTTTTTTCTTGCTGTGGTCAACTCGCTGAACTTCTTGTCAGGCCACAGTTAGCCTTTGATGCCGATGGCCGCCAGCCCGCCGATGAGATGGCGTTGGGCGAAAAAGTAGACGACCAGAATCGGGATGATCGATACCAGCGTCGCGCCCATGAAGAGGTGCCACTCTATGCTGTAGCGCCCCTGGAAGAAGGCCAGCCCCACCGATATCGGAAAGGAGTCGTAATCGCGCAAAAAGATGATCGGCTCGAGGAAGTCGTTCCAGGTCCACAGGAAAGTGAATACTACCACGACGGTCAAAGCGGGTCGGCAGAGAGGGATGATGATGCGATAGAGGATGCCCCAGGGTCCGGCGCCGTCAATGCGCGCGGCATCGTCCAATTCGCGCGGGATGGTGCGCATGAATTGGGTCATCAAAAAGATGAAGAAGGGACTGCCAAAATAGGCCGGCAAAATCAGCGGCCAATAGGTGTCGATCAATCCCAGGCGCAGATAAAGTACGTACAAAGGAATTAGTTTAATGTGCCCGGGCACCATCATCATGCTCAACATCAAGATGAAGAGCACGTTCTTGAAGGGAAAGTTGAAGCGGGCGAAGCCATAGGCGATGACCGGCACCGACAGAAGCGCCCCGACGATATTGGCAGCGACCAGAAAGGCGCTGTTTAACATGTAGCGCGCGAGCGGGTATTTGCCGAAAGCCTCGGCGTAGTTCCCCCATTGTGGATTGGATGGGATCCATTCCGGCGGCCAAGCCATGAGCTCGCGCGGCAACTTCAGCGATGTGGATGCCATCCAAAAGATCGGCAGCATAAAGACGCAAGCAAGAGCGATCATGACAGCATAGATGATTGCGTGCCCTACCAGCTTTCTGGCGCGGCGCTGCCTTGCGCTCCTGCGCAGTTGTTCGGATGCGCTCAAGCGCGCTGGATCAATTCTCATAGTAGACCCATCCCTTCGAGGTACGCACCACGAAAACGGTCGCCGACAAGATGACTACCAGCAAGAACAGCGCCAGCGCCGAGGCGTAACCCATATTGGCGTTGCGAAAGGCTTCCTCATAGAAGTAGTAGAGGAAGAAATAGGTTGCCTTGAGGGGACCGCCATGCGTGATGACGTAGGCTTCGGTGAAGATCTTGAAGGCGTCAATGAGCTCTATGATCAATTGGAAGAAGAGCGTCGGCGTCAAAAGGGGCAGGGTGATGCGCCAGAAGCGGCTCCATTTGCTGGCGCCGTCTATTTCGGCAGCTTCATAGAGATGCGCTGGGATATTTTGTAAGCCGGCCAGATAAATGATGGCCGCGCCGCCGACTTTCCAGATGCTCATGATGGCGACGGAGGGCAGGGCCCAGTGCAGGTCCCAGAACCAGAGCGGTCCCCGAATGCCGAAGTAACTCAGCAAGGTATTGACGACACCGGTATCCGGATTCAAAAACCAGATCCACATCAACGAGACGGCGACGCCGGATATGACAGCGGGAATAAAGAATATCGTGCGAAATGCGTTCATACCCGGAATCTTGAGATTGAGCAGCAGGGCCAGCATCAGACCGAGGACGAGTTTTGTGGGCAGCGAAATAATAACGAACAGCGTCGTCGCCCGCAGCGAGCTGACGAATAGCGGATCGCGCGTGAACATACGCACGTAGTTATCCAGGCCGATCCAGGTCGGCGGTTCGGCCAATGTCCACTCGTTAAAGCTGAAGTAGATAGTGGCGATAATGGGGAAAGCGTAGAAGACGACGAAACCCACCATCCAAGGGGATAGGGCCAGGTATCCGGTCTTGGCGTCCCGGCGCTCTTGCGGGGTCAGTTTTCGCCAAGTCGACAACATGATTAGGGATGCGCCCCTATCCTCAGGCGCCTCCCCCCAATCAAGCTGGAAGGCGCGACAACGAGGCTTTGAAGTCCCTCCCCCTTTATGGGGGAGGGATTTAGGGTGGGGGTAGCGTAAACGCTACCCGCCCAGGCGCGGCACACATTCATCAAGCGCGGCTTGACCCGGTTCGACCATGGCATCCAGCGTCGCTTGCACTTCGTCGCGCTCGATTTCGCCGAGCATGATCAGATCCCAGGCATCGCGGACGCCGCGAATGACGGCGCCACGCCAGCAAGGATGGTCTTTGCGCCAGGAGGCCGTCTGTGTGGCGTCAAGCACGGTCAAGAAGCCCTGGTACCATTCGGTGTCGGCGTGCTCGTATTCCGCAAGCAAAGACGGTATCGGCGGGAAGTGACCAAGACCTTGTTCCATCAGGATGCGCTGGCCCGGGGGGCCGTTCCAGAATTTCAGGAATTCCCAGGCTTCATCCGGGTGCTCGCTGTCTTTCCAGATGCCGGCGCGCAGCGCCCAGCCGTGGACCCAGTTCTCATTGCCCGGGACGCGCGGTTCGGGCACGACGCCGAAATTCACACCCGCTTCCAAAGTCGAGACCATGCTGCCGGGGTTGAGCGTAGCCATGCCCAGACGACCGGCAATGAAGAGATCTACCGGACCGGTGCCTTCGGTGCCCAGCACTTCGAGATCGGCCGGCGTTGGGGTTGCGCCGCTATTCACCAAATCCCAGAGCCAGGTATAGGCGGCTACCGATTCCGGCCCGTTGATGTAGCCTTCTACAGTTGTGCTGTCGTCGCTGTAGGGGTTGGTTGCGCCCATGTTCCGCCAGAGCGCGCGGAAGGGTCCGCGAGGACGGTCGCCACCCCAGCGGCGCTTGTCTTCATTTCGCAAGGCTTTGGCGATTTCGATGTAGTCTTCCGGCGTCCAGTCTTGGGTCGGGTAAGGTACGCCTTCGTCATCAAAGACGTCCTTGTTGTACATAACGAAATTGGCGCCAATATCGTAGGGCAGGGCAATGACCATGTCATTCCAGACGACCCAATTGTTGAAGTACTCGGTATGGAAGATGTCGCGGCTGATATCGGGATCGTTATCCAGGCGGTCAGTGATATCGAGCGCCTGCGGCAGCCAGTTGTTCGACCAATACCAAGCGAGATCAGGCACGCCTTCGCCCGCGGCTATGGCCGTGCTCATGAGGTCGTTGTAAGCGCCTTCCGCCATGATGCTGACATCGACCTTGATATTGGGGTGCTCGGCTTCAAAAGCAGCGATCACGTTGCGGATGGCGGGCTCGGGCGAATCGCGCCCGGAAGTCGTCCACCATGTCAGGGTGACGGTGTCTTGCGCCGCCGCACCGCCGATGCCGCAAAGCAACAGCACAAGCAGACTAGCAAGCGTGAGCGCCTTCTTGAAAAAAACGTTATTCATGATCTTTCTCCTCACATAGAACGTAACAATCCTAAACCGCCTGCCATCGCGCATGCGGCACAAGCAGATGATACCGTACCTGGGCGAGTTGATTCAAGTTATTTACAAAACGAGACGCTGTTCAGTCCCCAGCGGAAAACAAACGGGGCGACCCAAGTGCCCGCCCCGGTATCGCGTTCCAGATTGTAGAGGCGTCGCTAGTCGCGGCCGCCGCCAAAGAGGCGCAGCATGAACAGGAAGAGGTTGATGAAGTCCAGGTAGAGCGTCAGGGCCGCCATCACGCTGAACTTCAGCGTATTGTCCGGGTCCAGCGCCAGGCGCGGATCGGCCGCCATATTGGCGATGCGCTGCGTGTCGTAGGCAGTCAGACCGGTGAAGAGCAGCACGCCGAAGATGCTGATGACGTAGTCGATCAAGGCGCTGCCGAGCAAGAAGTTGACGAACATGGCGATGAACAAGCCGATCAGCCCCATCATGAAGTAGCTGCTGTACTGGCTCAAGTCGGTCTTGGTTGTCATCCCGACCACGGTCATGGCGGCGAAGACACCGGCCGTACTCACGAAAGCCGCGGCAATCGACCCGATAGGGTAGACCAGGAATATGATCGAAAAGGTGACGCCGGTTAGCGCGGAATAGGTGAAGAAGAGCAAGCCGGCATTGGTCGGCGAGAGTTTGTGCATGCGCGCGCTCAGACCAATCACGATACCGAATTGCGCTATGATGACCACGAAGAACATGATCTGAGACGGGATGAAGCCGGTCGTGCTCAGCAAGATCGAGACGAAGGCCGTGATGGCAAGGCCCATGGTCATCCAGCCATATACGCCGCGCATCACTTTGTTCAGTTGCACGCCGTCCAGCGGGCGTTTCATCTTGCCCGGCATGTCGATCGTTTGCACATTAGGATTGAAATTCACCACTTACCTCCTGTATATCTCACGTCATGAACGGACGTATGCCCGCTATTATACTAAACTTTGTAACGGATTATCCATAGTTTGGATG
The DNA here is from genome assembly GCA_026708115.1 of Chloroflexota bacterium. Lineage (GTDB taxonomy): Bacteria > Chloroflexota > Anaerolineae > Aggregatilineales > Phototrophicaceae > UBA6055. The sequence goes on along the minus strand of JAPOVL010000038.1, from coordinate 13,317 downwards.
CGGTAAAATCCTCCGATTTTACGTGGATCTTACGTTTGTCAAAATGTTTTGCCAGAATAAAACGTCCGCGCAAAGCGTAGAAATGTCCGCGGTTCAATCGCCGACATCGCCATCGAAGCCACCGTCGAAATCGCCGCCTAGTCCGTCAACATCGCCGTCGAATCCGCCAAAGTCATCGCTGAATCCGCCGCCATCGCCCTCAAATCCGCCGAAATCGTTACCGAACATGTCGCTTCCCCAAAAGTAGCTGCTCTCGCCGCGATAGTTGTATCTGCCCCTTAGCATTGTCTTCTGGAGCAATACGATGGGCAAGATCACGCTCAGGACACTCATACTCAGATAGAGCTTTAGTGCCGCCAGGACACTGAAGCGGACCGCATCGTTCGGATTGACCGATTTGCGCGGGTCGGCACCCATGCGCGCGATGCGTTCGGTCATGAAAGCTGTCAGGGCGGCGGCAAGCGCCACGCTGATTAGGCTGAGGCCAAGCCCATCCCCTGAGTTGCCAAAACTGTTGCCGACTAAAAGTCTATTGACGGCTGCCGCGACGAGCAAGCCAACCAAGCCCATGAGAAGGTAGCTTTCGCGCTTGCTGAAATCGCGCTTGCTCTTCCAACCGATCAAAGTCATCGCGGCAAATAGACTAGCCATGCCCAGGCAAGCGTTGGTTGCTGCGCTGGAGGAATCGGGATAAGCCAGAAGCGAGAAAAACATTGAAAAACAGGCGCCCACTACGACGGCATAGATAATCAGGAAGAAACTCGCTGTGGCAGGCGAAAAACGCTGCGCTTTCCCGTACAGCCCGAAAGCCAAACCAAATTGCAGGATGATGGCGACCGCTAATATATTGAAGATGATAAAGGCCGAATCCAACCCAGCTCCGCTGAGCAAGGATGCAACCCAGGCCGAGATGCCCAAGCCTACTGTCATCCAGGCAAACACATTGCGCATCACGGCATTCAGTTGCGCGTTATCCAATGGCTGCCGCTCTTTCGAATTGCGCAGCGACGCATTAGCCTTGCTCTGCTGATAATTGCTACTTTGCTGATAGAAGCTCATCCGCTGGTCTCTCGTTTATTTGTAGGTACATTATACTATAGCGGTCAGCAAGGAGCGACACATGTGATGCGCCGCTCCTTACAGCTAGGTAGTTTTGCCCGGCTTGTTATAATGCGCCCGGTCTCATTTGTAGGGAAGCAAAGCATGCGTCTGATTTTGGCATCGTCATCGCCGCGCCGCCGGCAACTGCTGTCGCAGATGGGCATAGAATTCGACATCATCAAGCCGATGATCGATGAAGCCCGCCGCGAAGGCGAAGCCCCGCTCGCTTACGTGCGGCGGCTCAGCCGAGAAAAAGCCGAGGCAGTGGCGGCTACATGCGACGCCTCGCCGGCGCTGATCCTGTCGGCGGATACCATAGTCTTGCTCGCCGCCGATGAGGCCGGCATTAACGAAGAGGGCGAGCTGCTGGAAAAGCCGCGCGATGCCGCCGATGCCCGCCGCATGTTGCGGGCGCTGCGGGCGCGCGCCCATCAGCTGATCACCGCAATCACAATGAAGCGGATCGGCCCTGAGGAGCAAGTCATCACCCGGCATGCCCGTACCACCGTCTATATGCGGGACTATAGCGACGCCGAAATCGCCGCCTATATCGACAGCGGCGATCCCTTCGACAAAGCCGGCGCCTACGCCATTCAAAACGAAGCCTTTCATCCGGTCGCGCGGATCGAGGGCAGCTACAGCAATGTGGTTGGCTTGCCTCTGGAAGAGGTCAAAGCCGCGCTGTACGAGATCGGCTTTTGATCAATGCCCTGCAACTGAGCCAATCCGTTTATCTGGCGCCAGGTTTCTCGCGTATACTGTAATCATGCGAGTGCTCTATCGCATTTGAGTTACACGAATATTAAGGAGACGTGTAGAATGATCTTTCCAGCTGAAACAAGAACTCGCGCGGCAGCCACTGGAAGCCGTCCGCTAGCGCGCGTTGGTTTGCACATGCGAAGTCTATGCATGCTACTTCTCTGCCTGGTACTGCTCTTGCCGAACGTGGCGATGGCTGATGACGATGTGCCGACACTGGCCTATTTGCGCTTTGGCAGCTCGCCAAGTTTTCAGCTAACGGACAAGGCCGTGCTGGATATGCTGGAAGTTTATGGCTATGTGAGCGCCGACGAACGAGCCTCGCTGCATGGCGGCAATGACCTGCACGGCGAGAAGATCAACATCTTGTATCGCGAAGCCGGATTTGATTTGCCGACGGCGAGCCTGATGGTAGAAGATGCGCTTGATGAAGGCGCGGATGTGCTGCTGACGTTGTCGACGGAGGTTGGGTTTATCGCGGCGGGCGCCATCAGCGAGATGGCGAACCCGCCGGTGCTGGTCTTCGCCATCGTGGCCTTGCCCTATGCAGCGGGCATCGCTGAAGCGCCGTGCATTAAACCGGACAATATCACCGGCACCGAGATGTTCGTCGATACGGAGGAGTGGTTCGCTATTCCTTACAAGCAGAATCCTGATTTCGCCAGTCTGGGCGTGGTTTTGGATCCCAACACGCCGTCCGCGGAAGGTTATCAAGCGGGACTGGAGCAATTCGTTCTGGCCACAGGCGCGACGGTAGAAATGGCGACAGCGACGACGGCGCCGGAAATGGCGCTGGCCACAGATACGCTGATTGACAAGGGCGTGGACGCGATATTCTTGCCGCCGCGCACGAGCTCCCCGGCCGGCTTGCCCGCGGTTGTGACCGCGTCTTATGGCGTCCCGGTGTATTCGGCGCTGGTATCGGATGTCATTTATGGTGTCACCGTGGGCAACGGCTTCGAAGGCTGGTATCGCGAAGGTGTGATTGCGGCGCGCATGGTGATTGGCCATTTGCGTGGCGAGCTGGACATCGCCACGACAAGCATCGCGGTGACGCCATCGTTCAAGGTCGCGGTCAACCTGGATGCGGCGGGCGAGCAGGGAATCACCATCAGCGAAGCGCTGCTGGCGGAAGCCGATTATGTCATCGAAGACGGTCAGGGCGCGGGCGCGGATCTGGAGAGCCTGGGCTTCAATCTTTCGCTGCCGGAGATGACGCTTGAGGAGCGAATTGCCGAAGACGCCGCTTTCCTGGAGAGCTTACGCTGTACGCCCGAGATGATCGCCGAGCAGCGCGCCGCCTTGGAGGCCGCCGGCGAATAAGCCGGTGACGGCCCATTGTCAGCTTTTGAATGCGGGTAGTCGCTGAAGATTGCCCGCATTTGCTTTCCAGCGCTGACTCAGGCTTGCGCCGGGTATGAGGCGCTGACAGAATAGGGCGCGAGGTCAGCGCAGAATCTAATGGGAATGAATTAAGAACATGAGCCTATACGAGATCGCAAATCAATTAGTCGCGGCGGGCAAGGGCATTATGGCGGCGGACAGGCCGCCGGCCGCGTTCGAGCAATTGCTGGAGAGCGAAGGCATTCCCGTCGATGAAGCGGCCTATCGCAATTGGTCGGAACTGCTTTTCACGACGCCCAAGCTCAATGATTACGTCAGCGGCATCATCATGACGCCCGAGCAAGTGCTGTTGCGCAATGACGCCGGCGAGCCGCTGATTGCGGGCGTGATCGACCGAGGTATGATCCCGGGCATATCGCCCTTTACGGGCATGATCACGCTGGCGGGCAGCGACGGCGAGACCGTCGGCAGCGGCCTGGACGGCTTGCGCGAGCGCCTGGCGGAAGTCGCCGCTCTGGGCGTCGGCTTCACGAAATGGCGCGCCGCTTTCCAAATTGGGCCCGGGACGCCCAGCTATTACGCCATCGAAGCCAACGCCTATGTCATGGCGCAGGTGGCGGCGCTTTCGCAGGAAGCGGGCCTGGTTCCCATCGTCGAGCCGGAGGTGATGCTCGTAGGCGACCATACGATCGAAACCTGCTTCGCCGTCACCGAGTGGGTGCTGTCACGAACTTTCGAAGCGCTCTATGTGCATCGCGTCGATCTTGAGGGCACGCTGGTCAAAGCCAGCATGGTCGTCTCTGGCCAGGACTGCGCGGCGCAAGCCGATGTTGATACGGTCGCCGAGCAGACGGTGAAAGTCTTCAAACGGCAGATTCCCGCTGCGATACCGGGCATCGTTTTTCTCTCCGGCGGGCAGAGCGACTATCACGCCACAGCCCACCTAAACGCCATGAACGCCGACTATGAATTGCCCTGGAAGCTGAGCTTCTCTTATGCGCGCGCGCTGCAGCGCGAGCCGATGCACATCTGGGGAAATCGGCCGGAAAACGTAGCTGCCGCGCAAGCCGCGCTCTATCACCGCGCCAAGATGAACGGGCTGGCGTCCCTGGGCTTGTGGACGGAGGAACTGGAGGGCGAGTCGGTTTAGCGCGCAAACCTGTGTCGTTCTAGCCCACTCCGCAAAGCGCGTCTTCAGGACATTTCGTCCCGTCATTCTTCCTCGCATTCGGGGGGCAAGGGCAGTTCTAGTTTTTTGAGGGCTTCACAAAATTCTTCCTGAGTCGGCCGCCGCGTAATGATTTCGACGCCATCTTCATATATGAATCGGGTTTCACCGGTATAGGGATTGTGAATTCTTTCCACCGGCGTCCGTGCTGACGAAGACGGTTGCTGTTGTTGCCGCTGTATTTGCGACCATTGCTCTTGCCATTGTGACGGCGCCGCACCGCACTGATTATGTTGAAATGCCCAATAGCCGCTGGTCCACTCGCTGTTCGTGCTGCATTGCCAACCGATGAAACAACAGTTGTCGACGTCCTGTGACGCGCCAGTCTGCCCTTGTGTTGACGCGGCAGTCGATTGCGGTTGCTGAGAGGGCGCGGCGCATAGATTGTTCTGGAACGCGTTATAGCCATTGATCCATTCGGCATCGGTCGTGCATTGCCGATCGACGAAACAGCAGTTATCGATCTTATCCGCTGGCGCTGGTGGCGCCGGCTGCGATTGTGTTTGCGTGGATGAGGACTGCTGCTGCGAAGGCGCGGCGCATTGATTGTTCTGAAAGGCCCAGTAGCCGCGAATCCATTGCTCGTCTGTATCGCATTGGCGGTCGACAGAACAACAGTTGTCAGTTTGTGATGATGTCGGCATGGAGAAAAGAAATGGTACCATAAATACTAAAAGAACCTTAGCGGACAATATTATTTGAGACTTAATCTGGCTCTCAATTCCTTTCCCATGAGTCTCGTGTTTGAGGAGCTCTCGGTTAAGAGTCTTTGTGCGTTCTTCTGGTGTTGCAACGCGCTTCATGACATTGCTACTCAAACTATTGATTGGAACGGTTATGATGCATAGCAAGGTCGGTAGCGCAACTGCTACCGGTTTTCGGTTGTTTCCCCTGGCATACGCCGCTCAAGCACACTGCCAGGGGAAACCCCGCGATTCAAAGCCGCGAACGACTTAACTGCTTGCGAAGATAACATGGATTGTATTGTGTTGCAAATACTCCTATCAAAATGCTGGTAGTGTATTCTTTTCGATTGAAATTCTTGCGTCCTCGCCTCAAATCTCCGACATAAATCCCTCATACATAAAAGGTCTATCCGTAGGGGCGACCAATCCGGTCGCCCGAAACAGTCCTCTCTGTGCCCTCTGCGCCTCTGTGGCCAAAAGAATCCTCTACCATCCTCGCCAAATCCCAAACCCGCCAAACGCGCTCCCCTTCCCTCATTTTGGGGATACTTCCCCCGTGAGGCGGGGGACCGAGGGGGCATTGGACCGGGGGATGGGGGTGTAAATTTGCCAAAACGCGACCATATAGTCGCCCCTTCATAGCACACCTGTGCTACTGTGCCTCTACAACGCTAGCGAAAAAGGAGTCCCCACCATGCAAGCAACCTACAGCCTCGATACCAAAATCCAGGCCCTCAACCTGCTCGATCAATTCGACAACGATTTCCACCGCGTCAAAGCCCAACTCGAGATCCCCCTCAAAACCCTCAGAGGCTGGCTCGCTGACGCCGACAAACTCAGACTCAAGTACGATGACCGACAATTCCGGCACTTCGCCAACATCAAACTCGAACTGCTCGGGGACATGCTCGAATCCTCACGCGACATCATGAAAAAAATCAAGTCCGGCGACCACGAAGGCATCAGCCTCAGCCAACTCACCTACGCCCTCAGCACGCTGCTCAATCACAGCAAGCAACTGGAGGACAACTTTGAAGATCTGGCCTCGGACACGCAAAACGAAAGCGAACAACCCAACCGCATCCGATATGTCGACGAATATGACCTGATGAATGCCCAACACCGAGCCGATGAAAACCCGCAGCAGACCGACCCGCTTCAAAATTCTGACCTGCCGGGGACGCTCGGACAAATCAGAATTGGGCCTGATCGAAATCCTGAGAGCGGACCGCCTGGAGCGCAAACGCAGATGGCGGGTCGCCCCCAGCCGCCTGATGGCAAGCCAAATCCGGCCCGATCTCGTAAACGCCGTAAGGCGCTCAAAAAACGTCGTCGTCGACAAAACCGCAAGGCGCGTTGACCTGCCAAAGGGCGTGGTGATCGCCATCCGCAGCGCCCAAAACCCGGATAAACGCCGCCGCGCGGGATCGGATCTCGTCGTGCGCGATGAAGCCGCCCGCTTCCTCAACGCGCCCAACGGCCGCAAACAGAAACAATCTTTTGTCTTTCTCTGTGCTGGCGGTCGGTGTCGCCGCTCAGTGTCGGCGGGCGCTGTCGGCGGTCGGTGTCTACGCGACCTACGCGACCTACGCGCCCCTCGGTGGTTAAAACCCTTCGTTCTCTTTGTGTCTTTATGGTTAAAAACCCTGTACATGCCTGCCAAATTCCAAACCCGCCAGACCCACAACCCTGCAGGCCTATGTCTGGATGCGTAGGGGCGAGCCTTGGCTCGCCCACCGTGCCAGCTAGGTTTTGCGGGCGGTTTCGAAGGGCTTTGTCTACGAGCCCTGCGCGACCCGCTGAAACGCCCGCAAACAATAAAATCTTCTGTATTTCTCTGTGCCCTTTGCGCCTCTGTGGTCACCCCCCCCCCCCCCCCCCCGTATACATACTGTATCTATACTGTTGCCCAAAAAAGGGGCAATATCAGGGCATTTTCCCAGTATTTGCAGGGCAAATTGCGCCCATCGAACGCTCGTCTTTCGCAATCAATTGCCCAGACCACCATCCAGCCGCTCCTCAACATCCCTGTTGGGGGCTGTAGCGGAGCTCGTCCCGCGTAGAGATGGGATACAATTACAGCGAATGAAATTCGGGAGATGAGCAAACAATGAATCAGAAAGCGATACTCGATATCCTGCCAGACCACGTCGATGGCCAGCGCGATTTCATGATCTTCGGGCATTTTCTCGAGCATTTTCATCGGCAGGTTTACGGCGGCGTCTATGACCCGGGCAGTCACTTGTCGGACGAAAACGGCTTTCGCCGCGATGTCATCGAGGCGCTGCGGCAGATCAAGACGCCGGTCATCCGCTGGCCGGGCGGCTGCTTCGTCTCGGCTTATCCCTGGAAGAAGGGCGTCGGGCGGCGCGTGCCCTATTACGACAAAGCCTGGCGCGTCGAGGAGCCCAATACTTTCGGCACCGACGAGTTCGTCGCCTTCTGCCGCGAGGTGGGCGCGGAGCCCTTCATTTGCACCAACGCCGGCACGGGCGGTCCCGAAGACATGTCCGATTGGGTGGAATACTGCAATCTGGATATCGGCGAGTGGGCGGCGCGGCGCCGGGCGAACGGCCATGGCGAGCCCTTCAATGTCCGCTACTGGAGCATCGGCAACGAGAATTACGGCGCTTGGGAGATGGGTGCGAAGACGGCCGACGAGTGGGCGCGCCTGGTGCTGGAATCGGCCAAGATGATGAAGCGCGCCGATCACACCATCGAACTCGCCATCGCCTCAATCCCTGATCTGGAATGGAACGCCAAAGCCCTGCGCGAAGCCGGCGATCTGTTGGACTGGGTGTCAATCCACGGCTATTGGTCCCGCGCCAGCGACGAGGGCGTTTTCGAGAAGAGCTACGACAACATCATCGCCCGAGCTTTCGAACCGGAAGAACGCATCGTCAGCGTTAAGCATATTCTGGGCTCGCTGGGCTATTTGGGGGAGCTGCGCATCGCCTTTGACGAATGGAACTTGCGCGGCTGGTGCCACCCGAATTTTATGGGTTTCGGTCCCGCCGATCATGCGCTGATGGACGCCAACGACATCAACAGCAATTACAATATGGCGGACGCCGTCTTCACCGCCTGCTTCCTCAATAGCTGCTTGCGTCATTGCGATGTGGTGGGCATGGCCAACTTCTCGCCGGTTGTGAACACGGTCGGCGCCATCTTCACCCACGCCGACGGCATCGTCCTGCGCCCGACTTATCACGTCTTTGATCTCTTCACCAACCACACATTTGAGCAAATAGTGCATTCGGCGCTGCGGACGCCGTCGTTCGAGGTGGAGACAATTGAGGGCGAAAGTCAGTCTGTGCGGCAACTGGACGCAATTGTCACACGTGATCCGGCGACCGAAAATCTGGGTATTTCGTTGGTGAACTTGCACGGAGAGGATGCTATCACTTGTCGCATTCGCGGGTTGGGCGCGGACGGCTTCAGACAAGCGGTGCTGCGAACGGTGAATGGGGAAGCGGTCGATGCCTACAACGATGTGGATCAGCCGGATGCGGTGTCGATCACAGAGAGTCAGTTGGCGATTGCCGACATCAGCGATTTCGCAGTCGACTGTCCGCCGCATTCGGTGACGGTTCTGAATCTGGCCTGAGCGGCGCTATGTCCCACGACGGCCAAGGTTTCGGCCTGCAAGCTCATTTCGCTCATGTCTAGGCGCCATAGGCACGTAGACCGGCGAGCGATGAAGCAAAGCCAAATCTGCGCAGAGATGAGTTAGAAACGGGGCGAATCAAATGCGGGAGTTGAGCGAACGATGAATCAAAAGGCGGTACTCGATATCCTGCCCGACCACGTCGATGGCACGCGCGACTTCATGATCTTCGGGCACTTCCTCGAGCACTTTCACCGCCAGATCTACGGCGGCGTCTATGACCCGGGCAGCCATCTCGCCGACGAGAACGGCTTCCGCCGCGATGTCATCGATGCGCTGCGGCGGATAAAGACGCCGGTCATCCGTTGGCCCGGCGGCTGTTTTGTCTCGGCTTACCCCTGGAAAAAGGGTGTCGGGCAGCGCGTGCCTTATTTCGACAAAGCCTGGTCCACCGAGGAACCCAATACTTTCGGCACCGATGAATTCATCGCCTTCTGCCGCGAGGTCGGCGCGAAGCCTTTCATTTGCGCCAACGCCGGCACTGGCAGTCCCGAAGAGATCTCCGATTGGGTGGAATACTGCAATCTCGATATCGGCGAGTGGGCGGCTTTGCGCCGGGCAAACGGGCACGAAATACCTTTCAAGGTCCCCTACTGGAGCATCGGCAACGAAAACTGGGGGCGTGGGGAGATGGGCGCCAAAACAGCCGAGGAATGGGCGCGTTTCGTTCACGAATCCGCCAAGATGATGAAGCGCGTCGATCACGAAATCGAACTCTCGGTTGCTTCGATCCCCGATCTCGATTGGAATGCCAAAGTCTTGCGCGAGACTGGCGACCTGCTGGATTGGGTGTCGATCCACGGTTATTGGTCGCATTCCAGCCACGAAGGCGCGTTTGAATCGGGTTATGATAATATCATTGCCCGCGCCTTCCAGCCGGAAGAGCGGATCGTGAAAGTAAAGCACATCCTCGGTTCGCTAGGCTATCTCGGCAAGTTGCGCATCGCTTTCGACGAGTGGAATCTGCGCGCCTGGTGTCATCCCCATTTCATAATGTTTGGGCCTGCCGACCACAGCGTGATGGACCGCAACGATATCAACAGTAACTACAATATGGCCGATGCTGTTTTCACCGCCTGCTTCCTCAACAGCTGCCTGCGCCACTGCGATGTCGTGGGCATGGCCAACTTCTCGCCCGTGGTCAACACAGTGGGCGCTATCTTCACCCACAAAGATGGCATCGTGTTGCGCCCGACTTATCATGTCTTCGATCTCTTCACCAATCACACCTTTGAGGAAGTCCTGCATTCCGCGCTGACGTCGCCGTCGTTCACGGTGGAAGCTGAGGATGGTGGTTCAAGGTCAGTGCCGCATCTGGACGCGGTTGTCACGCGCGATTCGGCGAGCAGCAAGGTGGGTATCTCGCTGGTCAACTTGCACGGGGGAAGAGCTATTGGGTGCCGGATCCGCGGGCTAGGCTCGGCTGCCTACAGCGATGTCGATTGTCCGGATGCCGTGTCTATCACGACGCGAGACGTTTCCATGGGCGATGCCAGTGATTTCGCTGTTGATTGTCCGCCGTATTCGGTAACTGTATTGAACCTTTACCCCTGAGGCCGGGGCTCAAGTTTTAGCCAGCAACTTCTCGAAGGAGCGCCGCCAGCCCGGCGACAGGGCTTCGATTTGCAGCGCGCGCTCGACGGCCGCGCGATCGCCCTGGTCGAGGTAGAGCGCGGCGTTGACCTCCGCCACCGTCATGCCGACCGGGTCTTTTTGCACCGGCAGGATGACATCGCCCGCGCCAAGGCTGCCTTCCTCGAGCACGCGGGCATAAAAGCCAGATCGGTTGGCGTGCAGGAAGGTCTTGGCGAAATTGGGGATTTCCAGCTTGTTCGCCAGCTTGTGGCAAGGCACCCGCGGCTGCGTGACCTGGATGATGGCCTCGCCCACTCGAAAGGCGTCGCCCACGCAGACTGCATTTTCCAGCAAGCCTTGCGTGGTCAGGTTCTCGCCAAATTGACCGTATTCGAAGTCGTCGCGATCCAGCTCGCCCGACCAGTAAGCGTAGTGCTCGTGGGGATAACAATAAACGGCGCGGTTGGGCCCGCCATGATTTTCCATATCGGCTTGACCGTCGCCGGCTAGCTGGGCCCGCCCCAACCATAAGCGTCCAGCCACGGCGCTTTTGTATATGCCGGTGTGATAGCGTTGTTCCGCGATCTCGACAGCGATCGGCTGCGAGACATTGACCGACAATAGTCTCATCCGTCCTCGTCTCCTTGCAGGCGCTGCCGGCGCTCATTTATCTGATCGAGGATTTCTTCCGCGGTGGATGGCGATTCTAGGAACTCGCTCCGCGCCTGTTCCACAGCGCTAAGCCGCTCCTGCGCTGCCGCTTCGCTGTTGAGGCGCGCGTCATTGCTCGCGCTTTCGGCCAAATCCTCGGGACCGATGCCGGTGGATCCCGCGAGTTCGTCTTCCATGGCCGCCGGCTTGTCGCGCCCTTCCAATACAATCTTATAAAAGGCGAAAGCGCCGACAGCCAAGATTGCCAGCGGCACAATCATCTGGAATACAGTCGATACTAGGCTTAGCAGACCCAAAACCAAAATGACGCCCAGAATGGCAATCACTAGTAGTCGAATGCGCTTGTCGTTCATGGGCAAACCTGCAAGAAGATCTTGTGAATTCGTACCTCAATTATATCGCAGATAATTACAGAGTGAGGCAAGGACTTAGGCTGCTCGGCGAGTGCGAGGAAGAATTGGCATATTGCGGGCAATACCTCGATCAACTGGCGCGGGGTTTACACTACAAGTGATGCGGAAGGTTGACCCCCGCGCTTTCCGCCTCTTGGTTGGCGAGCAGGCGGATCCGCCGTACCAAGCGGTGCTCGCGAATGCCCCAGCCTGCGACGGACGCGAATGAGAAGGCGTAGATCAGCAGATAGGGGCATAGCTCGGGCTGAATGCGCCAAGCCAGCCAAGCCGCCCAAATCGCGTATGCCGTCAGTATCAGCTCCAGTAGAATCGAAATATCGCCCGGCAAGGCATAGGGATTATTGGCCCACTTGTCGGCGAATTTCGGCGTGCGCCGGAAAGCAAGGCGTATGCCCAGCAGAGCAGCCAGCACTGCAAGACTGTTGTTGAGCGATATGCCGGTACCGATGAAGAGCAGCGCCGGGAAAGCCCGCATGCCGCGCAGCGCTCCGCGGTTATCGGTCAAGCGCATCTGGCCGACCAGATACATCAAGGGCGGGGCCAGCCCGACCAGACCAAGCCAGGCCAGCGGCAACTGCGCCAGTGAGTTCGCCAGCAAAAGAGGCGGCGTTAGCAGCAGAAGGATCAGCATCAGCGGCTGTGGAAGGTATTGGCACAGATGCTGGATGGCCATGATCTTTTGCGAGAGGGTTAATTGCGCTCTGGCGATCGGTCCCGTCAGCTTGATCAAGCATTGGGTGTTGCCCATTGCCCAGCGCGCCTGCTGCTGTTTGTAGGCGGCGAGCTGGGGCGGGATCTCGCCGGGGACTTCGATATCCGGCAGAAAGAGGGATTGCCAACCCGCGATCTGTGCGCGATAGCTCAGATCCAGGTCTTCGGTTAGCGTATCCGCGGACCAACCCGCGGCAGCGTCGATACAGGCCCGGCGCCAAACGCCGCCACTGCCGTTGAAAGGGATCAGCCAGCCGCTGCGATTGCGCGCGGTCTGCTCGACCACGAAGTGCGTGTCGATCGAGAGTTTCTGGGCGCGGGTCAAGCTGTTCGCTTCGGCATTTAGATGGCTCCAGCGGCTTTGCACAATGCCGATGCGCGGGTCCGCGATCAGATGGGGCAAGGTTGCCTGTAAGAAGTCCGGCGGCGGCAGGAAATCCGCGTCAAAGATGGCGATGTACTGGCAGTCGCAAAAGCGCAATCCATGCGCCAGAGCGCCCGCTTTGTAGCTCTCGCGTTCTTGGCGGCGGATGTGCTGCACTTGGAAACCACGCGCTTTGAGCGCTTTGAGTTTGCGCGCGACCAGATTGACAGTGCTGTCGTCAGAGTCGTCCAGAACCTGAATGAGAAATTTGTCGCGCGGGTACTCGAAGCGGGCTACGGCGTCGATCAAGCGTGCGGCGACGAATTGTTCGTTATACAGCGGCAGTTGCACGGCGACGTCGGGGACTTCGCGCAAGGCGGGTGTCTCGACCGTCGCGCGGCGCGTCCGCCAATAGCGAATCAGCAGCACCGCTTGTCCTAATGTATAGAGCGCCAGCAAGAACGCGCACAGTGCGTAGAGGCTTGTCAGAAGATTTATCATCGAGGCGATTTTAATGCGCCCCCTTATGGCTGACAAGATGTTTGTGCGCGAAATCACAAATGGCGCTCGCCGATCGGCGTTTGAACTGCGCAAGATGAGGGAGGGCCCGAACCCCCAGCATTGGGTGGGGAGCGGGCAGTTTTCGGCCGGCAGCAAAGGCGCGCGATTGGTCCACAAATGCTGGGAAGATGCCCTCATTTTGTCCCCTTTTTGGGTGACCGTATAGATACAGTATGTATACGGGGGGGGGGGGGGGTACCCCCTGGTCGGCGCAGAGAGCGCAGAGGATGGGTAGG
>JAPOVL010000014.1 GCA_026708115.1 Chloroflexota bacterium | reverse complement strand
AACGGGCGGCTGCTCCACGTGTGATAGGTTTAGTGTGCATACGTATATAAGCCCCATAATAGATCGCAAGCAATACTTGAGATCTGACCGGCAAGTTGAGAGGCGCAAGATCTAGTGGCCAGGTCCATCGTTTTGCAGAATCGAGTCCTGCTGCTCAACGGCAGCACGTGGGAACCCCTGTCCGTGATAACCGTGCAGCGCGCCATCAACCTCGTGCTGGCAGGTAAGGCCATCGCCGTTGAACAGACCGGGCAATACTTGAACACCGTCCGCACCAAGTTCGAGGTGCCCTCAGTGATCGCGCTCCGCTCCTACGTCAACGTCCCGCGCCGCAAATCTCACTGGAGCCGCAAGGGTGTGCTCGTGCGCGACAACTACACCTGCATCTATTGCGGCATCAAGATGGGTACACTGATTAAAGGCCGAGTGCTCAGCAAGCGAGATTTCACCATCGATCACATCATCCCGCGCTCCAAAGGTGGCAAGGATACCTGGTCCAACACCGCCTGCGCCTGCTCTAAATGCAACCACCGCAAAAGCAACCGACTGCATAATGTCGCCGGCATGCGTTTGCTCTGGGAGCCGAAAACCCCCCGTACCAGCTATCTCGTGATCGCCCTCGGTTCGGGCCCAGAAGTCTGGAAGCGCTACGTCGAGATCTAACCGCAACCTGCTGCTTGTCGCCGCAATCTCCCGCAATTGCCTGTCCCAACTGGCGCCGATTATGTCAGCGCCAGTTGCAGGGTCTGCGCAAACAGCCCGCAGCCAATATATGTGAGGAAGAGCGCGCAAGCCAGGTTAATCCGCCGAAAAAGGCGCTGATTTATCAGCCGTCGACCGTACTCGACCACCGTAGCGAAAAAGAAACACCAACAGACCTGCGCGATCATGAATCCCGAGAAGAATACCAAGAGATGAATCGGCTCCGGGTTGAGGAATCCCAAGCCGATGATGGTGCCGCTCATGCCCAGCCAGGCTGTGATGTTCTGCGGATTGGAAAGGGAAAGCATGGCGCCGGCGGCAAAATGATTGCGCCGCATCTCCCCGCCCGCGCCAATTTCTAGGTCTTGGCGCGAGGCTCGCCAGGCATCCCAGGCGAAGCGCAAAATCAGCCCAGAGCCAAATAGCCCCAGCGCCAGGCTCACGAAACGGTTCTGGAACAATACCGACGCGCCCAATAGCGCCAGCGCCGCCCAGACAGCATCGCCTACCAGCGATCCCAGTTCAACACGCAGGGCAGCGCTCCAACCGCCAGCGATGCCGCGCCGCAGCGCTTCAAATCCGATGACGCCGGGCTGGACGGCAAAAACTAGCGAAAGCGCAAATGCGGAAAAGAACAGGACTTCCATCGCGCGCAAAGAATTTGACCCGATAAACAGGACAATTCTAGCGTCGCCGCCCGCCTCAAAAACGGGGAAGATGCGCCAAGAATGGTCGAGGTCTCTTGTACAATTGCGACAACAGCCGCTCAGCCTTCGCCCTTCCACTCCAGCAGCAGCGCCGCGATCAACGCCGCCTGACGCGGCAAGCTGCTGATGATGACGTGTTCGTGCACCGCATGCGCGCCATCGCCATGCGCCCCCAGGCCATCCAGCGTGGGAACGCCCATGGCCGCCGTGAAATTGCCGTCCGAGCCGCCGCCGGTCCCGCCTTCGTATATTGTTATCCCGTGCCTGTCGCCGATGGCCGCCGCCTTTTCGAACAAGCCCGGGCGGCGTTCCATGGGCGGGCGATGACCGCCCCGCCTGCATATCACCTTTGCGCCGGGCATCTTGGGATAGAGATTGCTCAGCGCGTCATGCAGGCTGTCCATCGCCTCCATCGTCATGACGCGCGTATCAATATGCGCCGCGACCCGCGCCGGTATCACGTTGCCGGCCGAGCCTCCCTCCACCACAGTTATCGAGACCGACGTGCCGTACTTGAGATCGTTCAGCCGATTGATTTCCAGCGCCTGCTGCGCAAATTCAATGATGGCGTTAATGCCTTCCTGTGGCGCGATGCCGGCGTGCGCCGCTCGCCCTTCCACGATCAACTCGTATTTGCCGCCGCCTTTGCGCCAGGTTTTAATCGTGCCCTCTTTGGTCGCCGGCTCCATCACCAGCACCAGCTCGCAATCCGCCGCCAGTTGCTTGATCAGCGGCTCGGAAACGGGACTGCCGATTTCTTCTTCCGTGGTCGCCAAAAAGAAAATCGGACGATCCGGCAGCTGGCCGCGCGCCCTCAAACCGTCGATGGCTTCCAGCGCAATGACCGTGCCGCCCTTCATATCAAGCGAGCCGGGACCATAAAAGCGCCCGTCCTCGATCTTGATCGGCATGCTTTCCAGCGATCCGATCGGATGCACGGTATCCACGTGGACCAGGAATAGGAATGGCTTGCCGGGCGCCTCTGCGTTCCACTTGGCCAGCAGAAAGTCGCCGCACCCTTGCTGAGGATAGCGAACAATCGAATCGGCCTTCATGGCTTGGAAGCGCTCGCCCATCCAGTCAACCAGCCGGTCGACCTGCGCCTTCTCGCTCGTGAAGGACTCGCGCTCGACCATCTCCGTCAATGCCTCTAGCATGGATTCTCTACGATCTGTGAAATAATTGAGCAATTCCGACATCTTTCCCCTTTCCAAGGCGGCCAACCAGGCCCGCTTCAGCCGCCAAGATTCAATGACAGCCAATCCGCCAATTGCTCGGCTAGTTCCGGTTGATTGACCAGCAATTCTACACCTCTGCCCCGATCGTATTCCAGGAACTGCGCCTCGCCAGCGGCGGACCGCGCCAGCGCCCGTGCCGCCGCATGGGCTTCGGCATCGTCTTTTGCCGCAGCCAGCCACAGCGGACGCGCGCCATAGCTCAACAGCATGTTCAGCAATGTATCCCGCGACAAGGGGCTGAGGAGCGCGGCAGCATCGCACAACTCGTTCACAGCGCAGCCCAGCAGCGCCAGGTCGGCCGAGTGCTCCGCGCCAACGATGGCGATCCAACCCGCGTCTACCTTGCTGATGGCGGTCAGCGAGCGCAATATTGTGCTCAAGTGTTGCGCTTCCAACCAGCCGCCGGTTTCCAGCGCCAAGACGACAAAACCCCGCTCCGCCAAGCGCTTGGTCAGCGGGCGCCAATCGGAAACGTCCCGGCTCAATATCAGTATGCCCGGCTGGCGCAACACGCTGAAACCGTAGCGCTCGCCTTCAATCACCGAGCCGCCTTCCAAGACGACCTTGACGCGACGTGTGGAATCTCCCAGGGGCGCCGGCGGAAGTACCGCGTCGACAGGCAAGGAGGCGAAGCTCGGGTCCGTGCGACCAATCACGCTCGCGTCGTCCCCATAAAGCTCTTCAGACGTCAATATCACGGTCGTCGCTTCGGCATCTGGCCGCGGCGGCAAGGGCGTTGCCGTAGGCGCGGATCTTGTTGGACTAGCCTCCCGCAGTGTGCAGCCGGCGGAAAATACCATGATGCACAAGACAACAAAGTATTGGCAAAAGGATGATCTCTGTCGAGCAATGGACGTCATCGCGAGGCGCTCAGACTGCATGGGCAAAGACGATCATTCGGTCGCTTTCGGATGTGTAATCCCCGCGGTCGCTATCGCCATAGACTGCCGCCAGTCCAAGACCGCAGCGTTCCAAAAGCAATCTGAGTTCAGCCAGGAAAAAGTAGCGTAGTTTGTGTGGCGCCAGCAGCCTCCTAACCCCGCCATCCCCATCGACTATGTCGTAGATCCAGTCGACATGCAGCAATTGCTCCGCGCGTTCGATGATGCTGACAGAGTGTAGCATTATCATGTGCCCCGTTTCCGGATCCAGAAAGCTTCGTTCCAACGTCAGCGCCTCGGTATCTTGCGCCGCGAATGCCGGACCCGCGTTGGGCAAATCTATCACCAACAAGCCGTCCGCCGCCAGCCAGCGGCGCAGCTTGCCCAGCAGCGCGATCTGCCGTTCTTGCTCGTGAAAATGCATCAGTACATTGTAGGTCAACAAGATCAAGGCGAAACGCGTTTGATACTCATGATTCAAGACATCAACATTAATGGCGCTTATGTTTTCATCGAGCAGCGCCGACTCTTCCAGCTTGACTGCAAGCCGCTCCAGCATCGCGCCATCGTTGTCGATGCCATGGACGCGATGCCCTTGCCGCGCCAGGTGAATCAGTACCCGGCCCGTGCCGCAACCAACATCAAGGATGTCGCCTTTGTACTCCTCGGCCAGTCTGCTATAGAGTTGCAAGTCATCCGTTTTGTCGGCGTTCTCCGCATCGTAGAAGCGCGCCACTCTGGTATAAAACGCCGACATCCTCTGCCCCGGCTAACCCGATCAATCCGTTCCAAAAGCTACGCCCCCAGTGTAGACCGATAAAGAAAATAGCGATACGCCAGAAGCGCCGGCGAATTGCCCCTGGACTGAGACAATTCTGCGACATTTCATTGCTATCCTCCGCGCAATGAAGAAGTTTCCTTAGCTTCCGAACAAATTCAGAAAGAGCTGCTGACATGAAAAAGAACAAACTCTTGCCTGCCAACTCCACCGCAATCGGCGCATACAAGTAGGACCGACTAAGTTGTGCAACTCCAATACAACCGTCGTTCGGTAGGGGCGACCCGCCGGGTCGCCCGTAAAACCAAGCCGGAACGGTGGGCGAGCCACGGGCTCGCCCCTACAATAACTTTGCGATCTGTTGCATGACTTACCTGTACTTACTCAGTAGAAACCGTATTTGGGCACTGAGGACACGACAGGCTTGGAGGCCTAGCAGCGCCTCAGCCGCCTGCTGATCCCTATAGGTATCAGCTATGTTTGAAAACTGTAAGTCTTGTCGGGTACTCTATCTGCGGCGAACAGGACGGGCGCATATACCCGCCAGACAGCAAGAAAATGCCACCATTTGACGACCCAACCTACAATATAAAGTCAAGCCGTAGGGGCGACCTATCAGGTCGCCCGAAAATACCCGAAAACGTACAGGTTTTCGGGGGAATATTCTGCCCAACAAAAGCCTGTCAAATCCTCAGTATTTGGGCAGAAGCCCGAAACGTACCAAGCGGTCAGGCAGGACAGCCGTTGAACGAACCCTTCAACCTTGAAGCAACCACCTTGTAAGACCTATACTCAGGCGCGAGGTATCATGAGCGGAACCATCCTCATCGTTGAAGACGACAGACGTATCGCCAACTGGATCAAGATCTATTTTCAGCGGGCCGGCTTCAGCGCCCAAGTCGCCTATGACGGCGAGGCCGGGCTTGCCGCCGCCCGGGGCCTGTCCCCCGATCTGATTATCCTTGATCTAATGCTGCCGCGGCTCGATGGCATCGCGCTTTGCAATACCTTGCGCCGCGAATCCGATGTGCCGATTATCATGCTGACAGCCAGGGAGACGCATGCCGAACGCATCAAGGGCTTGGAAAGCGGGGCCGATGATTATATCGTCAAGCCCTTCAACCCGGACGAAGTTGTTGCCCGCGCCAAAGCCGTATTGCGCCGCGTACAGGGCGAAGTCCAGCAAATCCTGACCTGCGGCAACATCAGCCTCAATATAACGACCCAGAGCTTGACCATCAACGACAGACCCATCGCCCTCAGCCAGACGCAGTTCGCCTTGCTGCTTGCCTTCATGCGCCATCCCAATCAGGTCCTCACAAGAGACCAACTCATCACGCTGGCTTTGGACAATGATTTTGATGGCTTCGACCGGGCGATAGACAATCATATCCTTCGCTTGCGCAAACAACTGGCAACCGGCGGTCATCAGCCGATTCAAACTGTTTATGGCGCCGGTTATCGCTTTGTCGCGGAGGAGGGATAATGACATTGCGCTGGCGCATATTGCGCCTGTTGATCATCGTTATTGCCCTGACGGTCGCATGGAATCTGACAGCCAGTTATGTCACCATCCAGCGGCGATTCGATGCCTTCGTCAGCGGGCTGGGTCGTGTCGAAGCGGGCGCTCTGGCGCGGCAACTGAGCCGGGCTTACACGGCGGAGAATGGCTGGGATGCCGTCGATACGGCATTGCTAGCCCTGGACTACCTCTACGAATATGAACCTGAGAGTCGCGAAGAGCATGAAAATGAATCCGGCGACGAAGGTTTTCACATCGAGCGGATCCGCGTCGTCATTGTTGACTCTGCCGGACGAATCATCCGCGACAACTTTTCTCAACTTGAAACCGGCGTGCCGAGTCCGGCCTTGCCCGGCCAGCGCAGGGAGATTCTGGATTTGCGCAGCGGTCGGACTGTTGGCTTTGTCTACTTGGATGTCAACCAGAACTTTCTGGAAACGGAATCGATCAGTTTCCTGCGTGAACTGCTGCTCAGTTTCATCGCCAGCGGCGCCCTCATCGTGATCATCGCCTTGTCTTTGGCGACTTCCCTGTCGAAACGCATTACCGCGCCCATTTCCGCTTTGACAAAAGCCACCCGAGCCATAGCCCAGCGCGATGACGCGACCTTGCTGCCAGTCACGTCGAATGATGAACTGGGCCAGATGAGCGCCACCTTTAATCACATGACGACCGCCCTGCAAAGACAGCGCGACTTGCGTAAACGTCTCATCAATGACGTCTCCCACGAACTCAACACGCCCTTGACCGTGATTCAGTTGGAAGCCAAGGCCCTGCTCGATGACCTGCAAGAGCCTCGCCCCGCCGCGCAAAACATCATCCAGGAAGTGAATATGCTGCGCAATCTGGTCAATGATTTGAATTGGCTGGCAGAGACCGACTCTGGTGACTTGCAACTCCGCCTTGAACCCTGCGCTATTGGCGAACTGTTAATCAGCGAAGTTGAACGATGGCAACCACAGGCTCAAGCGGGGCGCGTCAGCTTGTCGCTGCGGCCGCTCCCCCAATTGCCAAGGTGCCAACTTGACCCGGCGCGAATGCGACAAGCCTTGGGAAACATCCTGCACAATGCCCTGCAACACGCGCAGGATGGACAGGTGATTGTCGCGGCGACCTTGGAAGGGGACAAACACCTGCGGATTTCGGTCAAGGATGATGGCCTGGGAATCGATCCGGCCGATTTGCCGCATATCTTCCAGCGCTTCTACCAGACAGACCAATCCCGCAGTCGCGGAAGGGGATTGGGACTCGATATCGCCCGGGCAATCATTGAAGCGCACGGCGGCGCTATTGAGGTCAAAAGCGAGGGACTCGGGCACGGGACAACTGTAGAATTCAGCTTGCCCTTGCCCAAGGACATCATGCTGCCCTAAAGTCCCCGCTAGTTGAGGTTCTGGAAGATGCCCGCCGCGCCCATGCCGCCGCCAATGCACATCGTGACCATGCCATAATTGCTGCCGCGCCGTTTCATCTCGTTGACAAGCTGCACCGTCAGCTTGGCGCCGGTACATCCCAGCGGATGACCGAGCGCGATCGCCCCGCCATTGACGTTGACGATTTCCGGATTCAACTCCAGTTCGCGCATGACCGCCAGCGACTGCGAAGCGAAGGCTTCATTAAGCTCAATGACATCTATGTCGTCCAAGCTCATGCCACAGCGATCCAGCGCCTTTGGCACCGCTTTGATGGGGCCGACCCCCATGATCTCCGGCCGCACCCCCGCCACCGAAAATCCCACAAAACGAGCCAAGGGCGTCAAACCCAACTTCTCGGCCTTTTCCCTCTCCATGACAACCACCGCGGCCGCGCCGTCGCTCAAGGGGCTGGAATTGCCCGCCGTCACCGATCCCTTCGCTTTGAAGACCGGCTTCAGCCCCGCCAGCGCTTCCATCGTGGTTTCCCGGCGCAAGTGCTCGTCTTGGTCGAGGACCTTAATTATCGTGGCCGGCATGTCATCGTCGCCGACCACAGTCTCTTCCCAGGCAAAGGGCACGATCTCCTCGGCGAAAATGCCCGCGTCAGTTGCCGCAGCGGCCTTCCGATGGCTGTTGTAGGCGAAGGCATCCATGTCCTCTCGCTCAACCCCAAATTCGCTGACCACCCGCTCGGCGGTCAGCCCCATGCTCATGTAAACATTGGGATCCTTTTCCGCCATGTGAGGATTCGGGCTCAAGTGATGGCCGGTCATCGGCACCGAAGACATCGATTCCGCCCCGCCCGCGATCACAACATCAGCCTGGTCGGCAATGATGCTGTTGGCGGCCAGCGCGATGGTCTGCAAACCGCTGGAGCAGAAGCGATTGACCGTCTGCCCGGGCGTATCCACCGGCAATCCGGCCCGCAAAGCGATCACCCGCGCGAAGTTCATGCCCTGCGATCCCTCCGGCATGGCGCAACCCATGATCACGTCATCGATTTCGGCCGGATCAAGCTTGCCCGCGGTCTTGTCGAGCAAATCGGCGATAACCGTCGCCGCCATATCGTCCGAGCGCGCGTTCCTGGTGCTGCCCCGCAGCGCCTTGCCCACCGCTGTCCGGGATGCCGCCACTATGACTGCCTGGCGCATGTCTTTGTCCTTTCGTTTTAGCTCAATTCCGCAACGGCTTGTTCGTCTGCAACATGTGCATTATCCGCTCCTGCGTCTTCGTCTCCATGATCAGACTCAAAAACGCCTCGCGCTCCAAATTCAACAGATACCCCTGATCCACCCACTGCGGCTCGGCCAATGCCCCGCCAGTGAGAATGTACGCCAGCTTGCGCGCGATCAGGGCATCGTGTTCGCTGGCATAGCCGGCTTCCTGGAATCCCGCCACGCCCAGCAAAAGCGCCGCGTAGGCATCACGCCCCGCGGCGTAGACCGCGTCCGGCTTGCGCCGCTGATAGGTCTCGCTTAATGCCAGCCCCAGCGCCTTCGCTTCGCCCAGCAAATGCGATCGATTCATGACAATCTTGTCAGATGCGCTCAGGAAGCCCAGCGACCGCGCTTCTTTCGCGCTGCCGCTGACCTTGGCGGTGGCGATGGTCTCGAAGGCCCTCTGCAAACCCGCCAAAACATCATCAGACCCGGCGCTCGCAAGCGGATTCACCAGCCGCCGGACCAACTCCTTGCAGCCGCCCCCCGCCGGCACCAAGCCGACGCCGACCTCGACCAGCCCCATGTATAGCTCGGCATGCGCCACAACAGCGCTGCCCGACATCACCAGTTCCGCGCCCCCGCCCAGCGCCATGTTATGCGCCGCTACCACCACCGGCTTGGGCGCATAGCGCAGAGCATTCGTCAAATCCTGCAGGGAAACCAGCACCTTTTCGACGCCTTCGAGGCCAGCCATGAGCGCGGCGGGATCAAGGTTGGCGCCGATCGAAAATCGCTCGCCGTCATTGCCAATGACCAAGGCGCGGTATTCGGGCGCCTCCAACAGTGCCAGCGCCTTCCAGCCCGATTCGATCAGGCCCGGCGTGATGCTGTTCTGCTTGCTGTTGAATGCCCACAGCAATGCGCCGTCTCCCATGTCATAAATGATGCCGTCGCCATTGCTGAAAACTTCCGCGCCGGACACCCGCAAGTCGGCAACCGTGATCTCTCTCGGATCTCTGATTAGCGGCAAATACCTGCCATCCTGCGGACTGTAATAGCCGACAATTTTCCCGCCGTCCTCTCGTTGATAAAAGCTCTCGTGGCCAGCAGCCAGCATCTCCCGGACCCAATCCGCCACCGGATAACCATCAGCCTCAAAGCGATCGACCGTCCCCGCGACGCCGATGGCGTCCCAGATTTCGAAGGGGCCCATTTGATGCGCGAATCCCCATTTCTGCGCCTTGTCGATGTTGACAATGCTGTCGGTGATTTCCGGCACCCGCTGCGAGGCATATGCCAGCAAGAAGGCGTGCAAATGATAAAGGTATTTCCCCGCGCGGTCATCGGCGTTGATCAGCAGCCGGATGCGCTCGCCCAGCGGCTCGACTTTGCGGTACTGTCCCACGCTGTCGAATCGCGGCTTGCTCGGCGGCTCGTACTCCAGCGTATCCAGGTTCAGCGCCCACAATTCCTTCTTGCCGCCCTCGCGCCGCATGTGATAAAAGCCCCTGCCGGTCTTGCGCCCCAGCCAGCCGCGTGCCAGCAACTCGTCCGAAAGTTGGGCATTCTTTCGGTGCCGCAAAATCTCCCGCGCCGGATCATCGGGAATGGCGTCATATAGATTGCGCGCCACCCCCACCGCAATATCAAAGCCCACCAGGTCGTTCAGGTTGAATGTGGCCGTTTTCGGACGGCCAATCAGCGGACCGGTCAAGGCATCCACCTCTTCCACGCTATAGCCCTGATCGAGCGCGTAATTGGTCGCTTGCATGCCCGAAAGCGACATGAAGCGATTGCCGATGAAGTTGGGACTATCTTTGCAAAGCACCGTGCCCTTGCCCAAAACATCCGCGCCGAAGCCCATCATGAAGTCAACTACCGCCGGATCAGTGCCCGCGTGCGGGATAATTTCCAGCAGCCGCAAATAACGCGGCGGATTGAAGAAATGCGTTCCCAGGAAGCGCCGCGCGAAGCTCTCCGGCAATCCCGCGACGATTTGCTCAATGGGTATGCCGGAGGTATTGCTGCTGACAATGGCATCGTCCTTGACACAGTCGACCAAGCGCGCCATCAGCGCGCGTTTGCTCTCCAAAACTTCCACGATGGCTTCAATCACCCAGTCGGCGTCGGCTGCCTCTTCCAGGTCGTCCTCGATATTGCCGACGCGGATATGCGCCAAATCATCGGGGCTGTAAAGTTGCGCCGGGCGCATTTTCTGCAGCGCTTTCAAATTCCCGTTGACAATCGCGTTTCGCGCCCTTGCGCTGTCCCCCGGCGAGCTGTCACCCGGCGGAATATCCAGCAGCAGCGTTTCAATGCCGGTTCCCGCCAACAGTGACGCGATGCCGCCGCCCATCGTCCCGGAGCCGATTACCGCCGCCTTCTTGATTTGCCTTCCCATTTACCCTATCGCCTTTCGATCGTGATCCCCGCTCGGGGCAGTTGCATCAAATTGCTTTTTCACCACAGAGGCGCCGAAGTAGGAGCAACTAAGTTATGCAACTCCAAAATAATAGTCGGCTGTAGGGGCGACTCTGTGAGTCGCCCGCAAAACAAACTCTTCCCTTAGCTTTTCTCTGTGCCCTCTGCGCCTCTGTGGTGAATTATCGTTGCATGACTTACTCGCACTTACTTCTGTGTCTCTGTGGTTACATTTAAGTTTGTATTGTGTCCATTTCATGAATGTGCATTTTGATACGATTGCCTGGATCCCCACTCTCGCCTTGCAGCGGGGGCACTTACCAAGGCAGCTCGCTGCCGTCGTATTGAAAGAACTTGCCGCTGTCGGCGGGGCTCAACCCCTTGAACAGCGCGCGCAATGCCCTCGCCGACTCTTCCGGTGTCAGCGCGGCCCCTGGCCCGCCCATGTCAGTTTGAACCCAGCCAGGATTGACGGTCGCCGTCGTGACCCCCGCCATCGCCTCATCAAATGCCAACACCCGGGCCGCCATATTCATCGCCGCCTTGCTCATGCGGTAGGCGTAGGACCAGCCGGCCTTCCGCTGCAGCGAACCCATGCCCGACGAGATCATCACCACGCGCGGATTCAATCCCCGCTTCAATAAATCGCGAAAAGCCTGCGTGACAATCAGCGGGCTCACGGCATTCGTCGCCATCACTCTGCCAACCTCGGCTGCTGTCAGCTGCCCCATCAATCGCCCCTGGTCGTCGCCGCCTATGCCGGCGTTGTTGATCAGCAGGTCCAGTCCCGCAACGCTCGCCCCAACCGCGGACGCCGCCGCTGCAATCGAGCCTTCGTCACTGACATCCAGTTGCAACACCCGCACCAGCCCATCATGAAGATGTGACAACTCCTGCAGTTGCTGCGCCTTGTCCGGGTCCCGGCAGGTAGCGAACACGTAGACATCGCCCTCGCCTATGTATTGGCGGATCAATTCAAGGCCAATGCCTCGATTCGAGCCTGTGATAAGGATTCTTTGCACCTATTGCCTTCTTTCTGATGATTCTGATGATTGTGAAATCGGCCAAACCGGGCTATTCGTCAAGGGGGCCTGCATTGCATTCCTCGCGGCGCAAGGCCGACATAAAAAAGTCCGCCATCACATCCGCCACTTCGTCCCCCGACAGCCGCCCGCCCTCGCGGTACCAGACGCTTATCCAATTATGCGCGCCCAGAATGGTCTTGGTCACGATCGCCGCATCTACCGGACGAAACTCCCCCGCTTCAATACCAGCCACCAGCGTATCGTGAAACAATCTCTCAAAATGGTCGCGCCGCTCAAAGAAATGGTTGCGCCGCTCGACATACTCTTCGTGAAACTTGCGCTTGCCATTTCTGGTGCCTTGATTCACATTGAGAAGCGCCCGTATTTCAAATACCATGGCCGCGGCAACCGCAACGTTCTCGGTGATGCTCACGATATGCGAGCGAACCATGGCAGCGAACTTTTCGCTGGGAGACATATCCGAGTCGACGATGCGCTCCAGCCTCGCCGTCGCCAATTCATGCCCGACCTCCAGCACGCTCAGGACCAAGAAGTCCTTGTTCTTGAAATGATGATACAAGCTGGCGGCGGTTAGATTGACCTGGGCAGCGATATCTTTCATGGTCGTGGCATCATACCCCTTGCGCCGCAACACCTCAGCCGCCGCCCAAAGAATATCCTCGCGATCCACCGATTGGTCCGCAGGTTTCCGCGCCAAACGCCAACTCCTTCCTTCGCATTTGGATACAGCGACTCTCAAAACTAGCGCTCGATTATAGGACAGCCATAAACCTGATTCAAGCGCTGGAAAACCCTGGCAGTGTATCGAAATCGCTTGAAATTCAAATACCCCGAAATCCCTAGCCGCGACAAACCATGTCGCCCGAAACAGTCCTCTCTCTGCCCTCTGCGCCTCTGTGGCTAAAAAAATCCTCTACCATCCCCGCCAAATCCCATCTACAACTACCGCGAAACCCGTAAGGCTTGTCCGCTACTGCACATATTACTCATAGATAACGGCAACAGTACTGAAACAATACAAAAAAGGAGCCGATCATTGCGAAAATCAACAAATTATTACGAAATCCGCCAAGCTTAGCTCCCCCTCTCCCCTTGTGGGATTTCCGCCCCCCGCTTAGCGGGGGGACCGAGGCTGAGGACATGACAGCTTTGATCCGATTGGCTATGAAAGCGACCGGACAAAGATCACAAGCATCTTATTGGGCGAAAACTGTAGGGGCGACTCTGTGAGTCGCCCGAAATCGCCACAGAAATTACAAGTTTTGCAACGGTATTCCGCCAAGCTAAAACCTGTCATGTCCTCAGCCGCTTAGCGGGGGGACCGAGGGGGGCCAGGGGCCGGGGGGTGAGGGCGAAAAAAACAAACGCGACCATTTAGTCGCCCCTTCATAACACACCTGTGCTAACGTGCCTCTACAGCGCAAATATAAAAGGACTCCCCATCATGCAAGCAACCTACAGCCTCG
>JAPOVL010000001.1 GCA_026708115.1 Chloroflexota bacterium | reverse complement strand
AGTTGTCGCTTTTTGAAGGATTGAGCTTGATGTGCCAATAATCTGAAATACACCCGAATGGTGTAGTGTATCCTTTTCGGTTGAAATTCTTGTGTTCCTGCGTCAAATCTCCGCTATACATCCCTCATCCATAATAAAGACTACCCGTAGGGGCAACCGGCGGTCAGTGTCGAAGGGCAGTGTCTACGCGCCCTACGCGACCTATCAGGTCGCCCGAAACATTCCACACTTGCTGTCATTTTCTATTTCAACCGACTGCGATACACTACCGAGTGCTTCCCGAGAGCTAAGATTTTAGGCCGACGTGTCAGGAGAGCTTTATGATGGAAGCCGACTACATCGTAGTAGGCGCGGGATCCGCAGGTTGCGCGCTGTCTTGCCGTTTGAGCGAAGACGGCCGGCGCTCGGTGCTCCTGCTGGAAGCCGGCGGTCCCGACAGCGAGCCGGATATCCACATACCGGCGCGCTTTTCCAATCTCTTTCACACAAATCTGGACTGGGACTACGAAACACTGCCGCAGCCCGGCCTCAACAACCGCCGAGAATATGTGCCGCGCGGCAAGGTCTATGGCGGCACCAGCTCCATGAATGCCATGGTATACCAGCGCGGCCATCCTGCCGATTACGATGCCTGGGCCGCCGGGGGCAATGAAGGCTGGAGCTATGCGGATGTGCTGCCCTACTTCCGTCGAATGCAGCACCAGGAACGCGGCGCCTCAGAACATCACGGCGTCAACGGACCCATCAACGTGACCGATCCCCAGGATCCCAATCCCCTGAGCCTGGCTTTCGTCGAAGCGGCGCTCGAATTAGGATTTCCGCATAACCAAGACTTTAATGACGGAGAGCAAGAGGGCTTCGGCCTCTATCAGATCACGCAAAAAGGGGGCAAACGACATAGCGCCGCTGTTGGCTACTTGCATCCGGCGCTGGAACGGGACAATTTCACTGCCTTGCCGTTCGCGCAAGTAACCAAGGTCGTCTTTGACGACAGACACTGCATCGGCGTGGAATACCAGCGCGATGGCGAAGTCAAAACTGCCCTCGCAAGCAAAGAGGTGATCTTATGCGGCGGAGCCATAAACTCGCCACAGCTCTTGCTGCTTTCCGGCCTTGGCCCTTCCGAACATCTTTCGGAAATGGACATCCCTCTGGTCATGGATCTGCCCGGCGTCGGTCAAAACCTGATGGATCACATGCAGGTGCCCGTCGCCTATCATTGCAAAGAGCCCGTCAGCCTGGTCGCCAAGGACGACCCGCTTCAAGTCAAGCTCTATAACGAAGTCAAAATGGGTCTGCTCACGTCCAATCTGGGCGAATCCGGCGGATTCCTGCGCTTGGACCCCAAGTCCCGCTCGCCGGAACTGCAATACCACTTTGGACCGGACTGGTTCATCCGTCACGGATTCGAAAGCCCCAAGGGGCACGGTTTCACCATTCTGGCCGGGTTGGTGGCCACCAAAAGCAGCGGTCAGCTCAAGCTGCAATCAGCGGATCCCTTCGCGCCGCCCTCAATAGACTTCGGCTGCCTGAGCCACGATGACGATGTCCGCGTCTTGCTTCATGGCGTTAAGCTGGGGCGGGAGCTCGCTGCAACCGACGCCTTTGACCGCTACCGCGGCGAGGAGTTTCTGCCTGGCGCTGATGTCCTTTCCGACCGGGCATTGATTCATTACATTCGTGATTTCGCGACTACAATTTATCATCCCGCTTGCAGTTGTCGCATGGGCAGCGATCCCATGTCTGTCCTCAACGATCGCCTGCAAGTGCATGGCGTTTCCGGCTTGCGGGTAGCCGATGCCTCAATCATGCCATTTATTGTCAACGCCAACACCAACGCGCCTTGCATGATGATCGGCGAGAAGGCGGCCGATCTGATTCTCAACGAAGGATGACATAAGGATGCGAGATGAAACTGAATGACAACGACAGGCCCCTGCTGCCGGGCGAGCCAACAGCCATAAAGCCGACAGATCGTCCGCTGAGCCGGGCCACGCATCGTCTTTACGACCAGTGGGGTCGCTTTCAAGATTCCACTAGCGAATTCTATACGACCTTCAAGTACAGCCGCATTACCGGCATTGGCAAAGAGCTGGGCGTGACGCGGCGCGATCCCACAACGGTGCTGCGGATTGATGGGACCTATTTCGTCTGGTACACGCGGCGCAAGACCGACAAGGACCGGAATAACAAAAACATGCCGCCCTTTCGAGAGCAAACATGGGACACGCCGGTCTATGACTGGGACCTGGCGGAAATCTGGTATGCCACCTCGCGGGACGGCTTCAATTGGCAAGAACAAGGCCTCGCCGTCGGCCGCGGTCCCCGGGATGCCTACGACGGCCGCTCCGTATTCACGCCCGATGTGCTGATGACCAATGACGGATTCTATCTTTATTATCAGGCGGTTGATTACCCCTATACCCACCGGACACGCAACACAATCGGCATGTCCTGGGCGGAATCGCCCCATGGTCCCTGGCGCCGCGCCGAGGCCCCGGTCTTGACGCCGGGCCAAATGGGCCAATGGCTTGGCGATGATGACTCCGACGACGTGATCCGATATGGAGATTGGGACAGCCACAAAGTTCATGATCCCTTCATTCTGATACGCGATGGAAGGTATTGGCTCTATTACAAAGGCCAGCCCATGGGCTGGACGACGAAATACGCTCAGGGAATCGCCTGGGGGCTGGCCGTATCTGACAGGCCCGAAGGACCCTTCGTCAAGTCAGCATTGAATCCCGTGACCAATAGCGGCCACGAAACCTGTCTCTTCCCCTACGGCGAAGGCATCTTGGCAATATGCGGGCATGACGGACCGGAAAAGGACACCATTCAATACGCCCCGGACGGAATCAACTTTGAAGTGGCCGCCCATGTGGTGCTTCCGCCCCTGGCGGCCGGTCCCTTCGCGCCTGACTCCTACAGTGACAGCAAAGACGGCATGGGCATCACCTGGGGTCTGTCGCATATCGCTACCGAAGAGCTAAAGTCTGGTAATTCCTATATTCTCCGTTTTGATTGCAACCTGCGCCGCGATCTGGAACGTCCCGGCTTCCGCGCGACAAACATACGTTTTCCCGAGGAAGTATTCTTTTCGCCCGATATCGAATTGAATGAACAGAACAACGCTCCGCGTACTTTCAGCAACGAACCGGAACGCCCGGAGGAATCGCGGCCGGCCCAGCCGCTAAGCGCAGCCACACGGCGCGTTTATGACACCTACGGCATTTACAAAGACCAGCGAAGCGAGTTCTTTTCGGCGTTCAAATACGCGCAAATCACGGGCATCGGCAAGGAAACCGGCCTCACCCGGCGCGATCCCTCCAAGGTGATCAAGGTCGGCGATCGGTATTACGTTTGGTATTCGCGCCGCCAGACCGCTGAAGGCTGGATGGGCATTGAAGCTGCTACCGAAACCAGACCAGCCTGGGATTGGGATCTGGCGGATATTTGGTACGCCACGTCGCCCGACGGCTTCCATTGGCAGGAGCGAGGACCCGCTGTTCAGCGAGGCCCGCAAGGCAGTTACGACGATCGCGCGGTCTTCACGCCGGATATCCTGGTCCACCAAGGCAAATACTATCTCTATTACCAAGTTACTCAAGGCGTCTGGAAACACCGATCCCTACATCAGATAGGCATGGCTTGCTCCGTCTCGCCCGAGGGACCCTGGACCAAAACTGAGGAGCCAGTCTTGAGACCCGGGCGTCGAGGAGACTTTGTCGGCGCTGCGGATGATGCCGACGCCATTGCCAGCTACGGCGATTGGGACTCGCACAAACTGCACGACCCCTTCGTGCTCGTTTACCGCGGCAAGATCTGGCTCTATTACAAGGGCGTGCAATTCGGAAGGACTTATCGGCACGATCTCGGTATCGGCTGGGGAGTCGCCACCGCGGAGGATCCGCACGGTCCCTTCGAAAAGTCGCCATTGAATCCGCTTACAAACAGTGGTCATGAGACCTTTCTCTACCCCTTTCGTGAAGGCATCGTCGCTATCACAAGTTTGGAAGGACCGGAAAAGAACACGGTTCAGTTCGCGCCAGACGGCTTGAACTTCGAGGTCGTGGGCAAAGTCTCGGTTCCGCCGATCGCCGCCGGTCCCTTTGTGCCCGACGCTTTCACCGACAGCGGCGACGGCCGTGGCGTGACCTGGGGATTGTCACATATTCACCATCAGCATGATGGTCGCATGGCCAATAGCTACCTGGTCCGCTTCGACTGCAATTTGAGTCGCGATGTAGACCGCGCGGGATTCTATCGCGCCTGGAATTTCCGATCCCCGGAATCAGTCTTTTTCAGCGAGAACTTTCGCTTGAATGACTCGCTGAAATCCGAAGCGCTTGAGCTCATGCGTCGGATCGACGAAGACACGGCTTGTCTGGCGTAGGGCGTCTACAGCGACAACGAATGGAAGCGCGGTGCGAAACTAAGTGATTAAGGTTTTTTGGCGACCAGGCTGAACATTAAAGGAAAATGTTGCGGCAGATGATCTGGCATGCCATAGCGCCTGCCACCTGCATCGCGCATGTCAGTCATGGGTCTGAAACCATTGCAATGGGAATATTCGCGAAATCCAACCAGCGTAAGGCCTGACGCGATCAAGGCAGTGATAACATCCGCCATCCCCCACAGATATTCCACGCCGGGATGTGGGTTGACAAAGTCCTGGATGCCATCCTGCAATTCATCTGTCTCGCCAGTTGCGCCCGTCCAAGCGACATAGTCGCCAATGCCGGACTCGAATTCGACAAAGGAACCGCCCATATAGTCATATTTCAACTGCCAATTCTCGTCGAACATGATCAGGGCGGGATGAAAATCGATGAAGACAAAGCGCCCGCCAGTCTTCAGACATCCGTGGATGCCCTGTGCCCAGGCAGCTAAATCCGATAGCCATGCCAAGGCCCCATACGATGCGAATACCTGGTCATACTGCGTCTGGTTGTCCGCGAAGAAGTCATAAATGTCGGCGCGGATATACTCGGCTGCGATTCCGCTATCGCGCGAAAGCTGCCGCGCAAAGTCTATCGCCTCGTCGCTGATATCAACGCCGGTAACGATGGCGCCGAGATGATTGGCGATACTCAAGCTGTCTTGACCGCAATTGCACTGCAAGTGCAGCAGCGTCTTGCCAGCAATGTCACCCAGCAGATGTCTTTCTTCTTCAAACAGCGTACTGCCCCCGGACCGGAAGAACGCCGCCTGATCGCCTTTGTGGCTGTTGTGCGCCTTGGTCGCTTCATTCCAGGACAATCGGTTGATTTCGTGATGGACCCTGTTTGGCATATATCTTTGCTCTCCCGATGTCGCAAACTGTCATGCCGAAAGAGCCGATTCTAGTTTCTCCAGCGAATCCGTTCAAGCCGCACTGTCTGACGCTGATCTTGAATATCAGTCGGATATCTCTGTCTGCCGCTATAGTGTTATGATAATGTATGTCGTTTGGCAATTTCGCGATAACAGATGCGCGGTCAGGGGACCATGAGCACATTTTTGCGGGGCTATATCGATCCGGATGAAAACCGCGAGGCAAATCGCAAGCTCCCGCGTCTCATGGTGGAAGGCTTGCTCCTTGGCGGCACAGGTTTGGGTGTATTTGCCCTCATTTTTGAGATCGCCGCCGACGCCTTTAGCGTCGCCGCCTATCAGACACTCCTGGCAATCCACGGAGCCAGCGGCCACCACGATATCGCCATTCTCGCGTTTATTGTCCTGTCTGTCATGTTGTTCTTCGGGATCGTCCCGGCTTACAAAGCCGGCGCGTACATTCGGCCGACCGCCGGCGGCAGCGGTCCCCTGGTGGAAGCGATTGGCCCGCAGCGACTGCGCTGGTTATCCTGGCTGGGAACCAGCCTCTTCTTTCTCGACGCAGTTCTAACCATCATCATATCTTCAATCTCCGCAGCCGACGTGCTCATGCTGCTGTTTCCCGAATTCGCGCCCTATCGCATATTGATCGCCGAGATCTTTGCCTTCTTCATCATGGCTGTGCTGGTCGCGGTAGGACCCAAACGCGCTGTGCCGCTGTTCCTGCTGGGAGGCGGCGCTTTCACCATCTTTACCATGTTCGCCCTTACGCTGGTTGGTTATAGCGCGCTCGCCAATCCGGAATGGGCCTTCCTAACGAGCGGGATCATCCATCGACTAGAAGAAGCGAGAGTTGTTGAGCACGTTGTTCGCGCCGTTGGTGATGCGCCCGCCATCGGTTCCGTGCTGTTCTTTCAGTTTTTCTTCCGCTCCATGAGCAGCGCAATGCTGGGGTTCTCCGGCTACGAAGTCATCCCCGCCAGCGGCAAACATGCCGCGCGGCCCAAGTGGAAGGTGATCAACACCGCGCTCACGCTTGCCGCTATCTTTCTAATCGCGACCGGTGTTCTGCAACTCGCCGCCGCAAAGTCCTGGAACATTCCTTCGACCGAAGGCTACAGCACGCTGCTGATCGAATATGAAATAGTTGCGGCACAAACATTTGGGCGTGGCGTTCAAAACGAAGACGCGGCGGTGCGCTTGCGTGATCTGGAAGAAGCAGAACGGATCTATGAGCAGCGCTGGCATGAGGCGCAAGAAGAAGCGCTGCTCGACGGACAGAGCGCAGGACGCGACGTCATGGCGCCGATAAACCGGGCGAGCGAGATTCAGTCCATAGCCTCTGACCTTGCCATCGCGAGAGCTTTGGAGCGAGCCCTGGCGGGAACCGAAGGACAAGGGATTCTGTCAATCGCCGCGCTGCTGCTGGCGATAATATTGTTGCTGGCGCAGGGAGGCGGCTATGTGGGAGGCGCGGCCGTAGCAGCCAACGCGGCACGATTAGGCAGACTGCCCGGTTTCTTCAGTAATGATCGCATTGGCATAGCGGTCATCTGGGGCTTCGCGGCCGCATGCATCCCGCTGATCCGTGAAGTTGTCGTTGTCGAAGCCTATTACGCCTTCGGTTTCGTCAGCGCGTTCATCATTACCAGCACCACCGTTTGCTTCGTGCGCGATGACGCCTTGCAGGACCGAGGTATTGAGCCAGGCTCGCCAGAGGCGCGCTCGCTGCGCTTCGCCGGCTTGAGGGGCATGATCGCCAGTTACATTATGGGGATCGTGCTTATCACGCAGAAGACCGACGCGCTTGGCGTGATTGTGGTCGTTTCGCTGCTGCTGACGCTCTTCCAGATGTATTTCGCCTACGGCGGCGCCAAAAAAGATCCGGCAAAACTACGAGAATACAGGCCCCTTCCCGATACGAAGCCGGATTATGAGAGTGGCATACAGCGCGCGCATGACAAGGCTCGGGCTCGCGGCATCATCGACCGCGTCAATGCCTTGATGGCGGAAGGCGCTCTGGTGAAATTCAACGTCGATCATCAGCGGATCGAACGACTCGTCACGCACGTCTATAACCTGGAACCCGATGCCTTCGTCCAGCAAGTCGAGGAGGCGCAGTACGATGACGACATCGCGCATGAGCCGAGCCAGGAATTGGAAGCGACGTACGACAAATACTTCAACGCGCGGGATGAAATCCTCAATAGCATCGAGTCCTACTCGCATTATGGCATCTTCACATTCATTGACAAATACTATGCCAATTGGGTGAATGAGGAGCATGGACGAGACGCTGCCGAGGTACAAAAGGCGATGATCAGCCTGCTATTTCCCATGACCGACGATGAGATCATTTGGCAGCAATATCAGCAGTACGCTTGGGTAAAGCAACCCGAAGCGATCTGGCAGTTTTGCCGTCAGCGCTACTCCTGGGCGAAGGACCAGTGGCCGAACCTCAGCGGTCGCTTGACAACCGTCTGGACATTGCAGGAGATGGGATTGATTCCCGACGAGATCGACATAACCACGGTAATCTCTGTAAACGCGCGCAACGACTTGCGAGAAGTGCGGATTCATACGCAGGGTCCGGAAGAAGAAGACGACGAGCAAAAGCCGGAAACGGATGAAGAAGACGATTCAGCATCCGACGAGTGACCGAAGTATCTGGCATCCTTGCTTGCGGCTGTCGGGATGTCTATAATGGAATGATGAAAGAGTTGAGACAGTAGTTGCAGATGGAAGACCTGCCGCAATTCGCGGCGTTCGGCGCGCAAGAAAAACCATCCTATGCGCCGCCTGATAGTCGTGAAGAAGAGGCTATGCGCCTGCGCGCAAAGATCGTCGGCGTCCTCATACGGCAGAGCCGCAGGGCTGCGTCGCGTTCAATTGAAGACTGCGCCAATCGTTTGCAGGTGTCGCCAGAACTGGTAACTGGTTGGGAATACGGGGATGACGTACCGAGCTCGCCACAATTGGAGCTCTTGGCCAGCTACTTGAATGTGCCAGTCAGTACTTTTCTGCAAGATCATGAACCGATCGATTTAGACGATGACGTCGCTGAGAGCGACCAATTTGTTGCCTTGAGACAGCGCCTGCTCGGGGGTCTACTGCGCTTTGCGAGAGGTCGAAAGGGAATAAGCATCGAGCAGTTGAGTGCAATGACTGCGATTGACAGCGGCCTGCTGCAAGAGTACGAATACGGCGAGCAGGTGATTCCAATGAGCCATCTGCTGGTCTTGGCAAACTCCCTCGATCGTGACCTCGATTACTTTCTAGAGAGCGGACATGAGCCGGGCGCGGCAATCGAACGGGAATCTACGTCGACCACCCATACCGACGACAGACGAGAATTTGCGGTCGATAAAAGAACGCAAGGCATTATCAAGCTGGCAGTCGCGCTCAGCCAAATCCCCAGTGAAGAACTGCACAGCATCGCCGATGCCTTACTCGCGATCTCCAGAGCAAAGTCCGGTTGCAACGGTGCCTGATCCACAAAGCGTAGCGGGCGCCTCTCAGTTATGACCGCCCGGTCCTGAGATGCCCTTGCCCGGAACATCCCTTGCCAAGTTCCATCAATTGCGCCTCTTCTTGCTGATAGTCGCATTAATCTCGAGCGTCTATCTTTTGACATATCGCGCCCGCATCGAATCCGGCGATACCCTGCGCGCGCTTGACGCGCTAACCAGCCAATCGCGTTATGGCGACTGGCTGATGGACGAATCCGCCTGGTTCAAACCGCCGCTTCGTATTCGAAAATGGTTCGACCTCCCGCTCGGGGACTATGATGTCGAAGAGAGACTGAACATTCATCTCGCCATTCCCTTGCTCAAGCTGGCGGAATGGCTGCCGCGACTGGGGAATATCCATACGGTCTGGCTGCTCAACATAATCGTCGCCTCCTTGACAGCGGGCTTGCTATATCTGTGTTTGCGAGCCATGACCTATAGCGACAGGGTGTCAGTAGCAGTCGCGCTGGGCGCCGGCCTATCGAGCAATCTTTGGGCATACAGTCAGACTATGTTTCGCGAGCCGCTGGTAGGTTTTTTTCTGCTGCTCGCGCTATATCTGGTTCTTATATCTATGCGCCGGTCGCTTCTTCTGCGACTTGCCGGGATCGTTGCCGGGCTGCTTGCGCTTTACCTGGCAACAGAGACCAAGTATTCGGCTCTGGCGGCATTGCCAGCGCTGGCTGTCTTCGCGCTTCCCTCTCACCGGCGCCTGGAATCAACAACGATGCGGCGTCTGTCTTGCGCTGTGCTTGCGCTTCAAGTCTTGCTAATGTTGGGGCTGATGTTCCTTCAGCCCCTTTCACAACTAATACACAGTTTCTACCCAGATCTGGACCCCGCCGACAGCTATTTCTCCTACGCCTTGCGGATCTTCCTTTTCAGCCCCGGCGGCAGCTTCTGGGCCACGTCGCCATTCGTCCTGCTTTCAGTTGCGGGCGCCGTCGTCCTTCTGCGCCAAGGCAAACATCGACTTGTTTGGACCGTCTGGCTCTTAACCATCGGCTATGCCCTTGGACATGCCCTGCCCACTGGCGAGCACTGGTTTGGCGGCTTGAGCTGGCCGCCCCGCTTTCTGGTTCCCATCCTGCCAATTCTGATGCTCGCCTCTGCACCCATCCTGCAAATCGCTGTAAGTCGCCGCGGCAAGTGGCTCAGGCTACTTGTCGTCGCCCTAATCTCTTACGGCATCTGGATCCAATTCAGCGCCGTGTCTTTAAGCCTGGCGCATTATACAGAGACCCTGCCGCCGGAATCCAAAAGGGTTTCGGAATGGGAACCTGGGCTGACACAACCGCGATATTTTCGCTGGGTAATTCTGCCGGGACGTTGGGCCGATTTAGGCATTGACTTCGTCTGGATTCGCGCTGGCGCCTTCTGGTGGGGTATTGGATATGCCCTATTCAGCTTGCTCCTTGCGCATGCCGTCATTGCGGTTCTACGCCATCCCGGCCGCCGTTATTCCCGCCTGGCTCCGCTCTTGGCACTCCTCGCCCTCCCCTCGATTATTCTGAATCTGCAATCGATTTACGATCGGGATCCGCTGACGCGTTCGCAAAGTCCCGTCCTGCACAATGTGCTGGACTACTTGGCGCAAGACGCCCGGGCCGGCGACGTCCTGCTGCTGCCCAATAACCTATACAGCGGCTTTGTATTGAATCACCTGGATTCGCCCCTTCCCCGACCAATTATTCTGCCGCAAGCCCTGGCGCAGGCGGCCAGCGACAAACAACCTGCGGAAGTTGCGTCGAACAACCCCAACGACTGGTTTGACATTTTCACTGTTCGCGCCTTGCATCATCTCGCCAGTAAACGCGACCGCCTCTTCCTGCTCGCCAATACCAGCGCCTTCATGCCCTGGAGCTTCCGACCCTACGAGCGCTACCTTGCCTTGCACTACTATCCTTTGAGAGAGATTGAATTAGACAACCCCGACGATACTGTGCGCTTGCTCGAATACAGCACAAAATTCGCAGCGCCGAACCCAATGTCTGTCTACGCTGCGGAAGTGATGACGGATCTGGTCTTCGGCGACGCGCTTCGCCTGCGAGGATTCGTCATACCCGGCGGGCATGTCTATCTCGCCGGAGACAGTCTGGAGATATCCCTACTCTGGCAAAGCGACCAAACTCTTAGTCACGACTATACGATAGCCTGGTTTATCGCCCAGCCGGAAACCGGCCAGATCACCGTCCAGGGGCAGGATTCCGCTCCGCAAACCGGGTTTGCGCCCACATCTGCCTGGCGCGCTGACGCGCCTGTCTGGGATAACCGCGCCCTGCGGCTCCCGCCAGACATGGCGCCGGGCAATTATGAAGTCTGGATCGTCGTCTACCGGCATGATCCTGCCAGCGGACAGATCATCCGGCTTCGGGTGACCGGCAGTGCTGCCGACAACGACGGAACCGTCGGCCGCTTGCCCCTGAACATATCCGTTGAATGACCCTGTTTCTTGCCATTTTAAGCGTTGGCTGCATCCGCGCGATCGCCTATGTTTCATTCGCGCGGCTTCATATACACTAGCGCTGTTTACGTAAACCGCGTCGCTCATGCAACGGGACGGCTTACAATTTTGCGTAAGCGGGACAGACCTTTTCGCTGCCGCCGAGCGGCTGGCAAGGTCGGCAACTGAGGAGATTGGATGTCTGCCGAGTTCGTCGTTGAAACTCCAATTAAGACCAATCATACCAGCGCAATTCGATTCATACTTTCGCATATTCTCCGGCATCCGATTGCCGCAGTTTTACTGGTGGTCGGCGCCTTCAGCAACGCCTTTCTGGCCGGCGTCGTTCCTGGCTTGGTGGGCAAGGCTTTTGACGCCATCTTGCTCATAAATGAGGAAACCCCGCAGCTGGTGCTCAACAGCGTCCTGCTCATCATCGCTTCGCAGGCTCTGCGCTCAATACTGCAATTCATGCGCAATTTCTCCGCCGAGGTATTTGCGCAACGCTTCGAGCGCGACGTTCGCGACGAGCTTTACGCCAGCCTGCTGGGCAAAAGCATGAGTTATCACGACACGCAACCGGTCGGCGAGACCATGGCCCGCGTCACCAACGACGTCCGCGAAATGAATCTGATGATGAATCCGGGCCTCAATTTGACCATAGGCGCCAACATGTTTCTCATCACTCCCGCCATCTTTTCGCCCGGCATTCACCCGCAACTCATCCTCACGCCCATGCTTTTCATCCTGTCGCACATCCTGGTTCAGATCTACTTTGTCCGGCGCTTGCATCCGATCGCCCAAGACGTGCGGGGCAGTTTCGGCCGCATGAACGCTCGCCTTGCCGAGGCGCTGGAAGGTCTGGAGGTCGTCAAAGGCGCCGCGCAGGAAGCAAGCGAGATCAAGACATTTGAAAGCTTGGCCGACCGTGTTCGAGACCGATTCATCGACCAGGGCGAATTCGAAGCGCGTTATCTGTCCGTCTTGCTCTTCGGGCTGACCTTCGTGGCGGCATTGATTCACGCCACTGCGCTCTTTCGCGCTGGCGCCATTGCCGAAGGCGAAGTGGTCGCCTTTCTCGGATTGATCAATATCTTCGTGTTTCCGGTCTTCATCTCCTTGTTTTCGACATCCCGTATCGCCTCTGGTTATGCCAGCGCGGAACGCATTCTGGAAGTCCTCAACTACCGGACCAAGCTGGACCGAAACCCCCTCGGGTTCAGCGGGAACGTTCGCGGCGCTATCAGCTTCGAGAATGTAGACTTCACCTACGGCGGCGAAGAGATCCTGCGCGACATCTCATTCTCCATTGAGCCAGGACAAACAGTTGCGATCGTCGGCCAAACCGGTTCCGGCAAGAGCACGCTCAGCAAACTGATCAATCGCATCTATGATGTCAGCGGCGGTCGCATCCTGGTCGATGGCGTAGACCTGCGCGACTGGAATTTGCAAGACCTGCGCTCCCAGATCAGTATCATTGAGCAGGACATCTTTTTGTTCAGCCGCTCAGTTGCCGAGAATATCGCTTTTGGCATGGACGAGGTCGATATGATACGCATCGTCGATTCGGCAAAGGCTGCCCAGGCTCACGAATTCATCTCCTCCTTTCCGGCGGGATACGAGACAGTCATCGGCCAGCGAGGCATGACGCTTAGCGGCGGACAGCGACAGCGATTAGCCTTGGCCCGCGCCTTTCAAACAGATCCGCCCATCCTCATCCTGGACGACAGCACCAGCGCCATCGACAGCGCTACCGAAGACAAAATCCAGCGCGCGATCTGGTCCGCGGCCAGCGGTCGCACCACCCTTCTCATCACCCATCGCCTGTCGCAGATTCGCTGGGCCGATCATATCGTCGTCCTGCGCAAGGGCCGCATTGTCGCGCAAGGCAGTCACGAGCATCTGATGAAAACCTCGCGCTCTTATCGTCATATCTTCGATCGCTATCACGAACAGCCGTCGAATCTGGCGCAGGCAGGGGATTGACATGGCTGCGGTTTTCGGTGGTCTGCAAGGCGATTCCTACGACAGGCAGTATACCGACGTCTATCTCTTTAAGCGCATAGGCCACTACCTGGCACAGCATAAACGGCTCGTGTTATTGGCTCTGCTGGGTTTCCTCGTCGTCGGCGCGGCGCGCGCGGTTCGTCCCGTCATCATCAGCGCCGCTGTTGACGAGCTGGTCAAACACAGCGATGTACTAGGTTTTCTCTTCATAATGCTGGCTGCAATCGCCATTAGCGAATACGTCTGCAACTACGGCAGGCGAAGATTCACGGTTGATGTCATCGGCAAGATCGTCGCGGAAATGCGCAAAGACGCCTTCGCGGCCGCCATCGATCGCGATCTCGCCTTTTACGACCGGCACAAAACCGGTACTGTCGTCAGCCGTATCACCAGCGATACACAAGAATTCGGCGATGTCATGCTGCTGGGAAGCGAAGTCGTTTCTCAGTTTCTTTCCGTACTTATCCTCTTTCTCGCCTTGCTCGCCTACTCCGTCGAGTTGACCATCGTATTGTTGTTGACCATGCCCATGGTGGTCATGGCTTCCCTGCTCTTCCGGTATCTGGCGCGGATTGTCACGCGGCAAGGCGCCCGCGCCATGGCCGTCGTCAACGACAATATTCAAGAAAGCGTTACCGGCATTAGTGTTGCCAAAAACTTTCGACAGGAGCAAATGATCTATAGCGAATTCACGCTGGTGAACAACTTGAGCTACGGCATTAACCTGCGCAAGGGCTTCGTGATGTCCCTGGTTTTCCCGACGATGGGCGTACTCTCTGCCATCGCGCTCTCGATCATCGTCTGGGTGGGCGCAAATTCCGTCATCGGCGGCGCCATCACCGCCGGCGCCTGGTTCCTCTTCATTCAAGGCGTCGACCGCTTCTGGTTCCCCTTTATGAACCTGGCCTCCTTCTGGAGCCAGTTCCAGCAGGGCCTCAGCGCTGCCGAACGCATCTTCGCCCTCATAGACGCGGAAAACACGGTCGCGCAAGTCGGCAACCACCCTGTTGGCCAACTCGACGGGACCATCGAGTTCGACAATGTCAGCTTCGCTTATGACCGTGGCCAGCCGGTTCTTAAAGATTTTGACCTGGAAATCAAGCCGGGCGAAAACGTCGCCTTTGTCGGCCACACCGGCGCCGGCAAAAGCTCCATTGCCAAGCTCATCACCCGCTACTACGAGTTCCAGAAAGGCGCTATACGCATTGATGGCCTGGACATACGCGCGCTTGATCTCAAATCATACCGATCCAAACTGGGCATAGTGCCGCAGCAACCCTTTCTATTCAGCGGAACTGTCCTGGAAAACATTCGTTACAGCAATCCTGACGCGACTCTGGACGATATCAGAGCGATCGCCCTAAGCATTGGCAACGGCGACTGGCTTGACAGCATGCCGGAGGGCTTGGAAACCGATGTCGGCGAGCGAGGCGCGCGCTTGAGCATGGGGCAGCGCCAGTTGGTCAGCCTTTTGCGGGTCCTCGTTCAGAAACCGTCTATTTTCATACTGGACGAGGCGACAGCCAGCATAGACCCCTTCACCGAGTCGCAGATACAGGATGCGATTGACCTTATTCTTGCGCGCTCTACGTCCATTCTGATCGCTCATCGCTTGAGTACCGTGCGCAGCGCCGACCGGATCATTGTCCTGCAGGACGGGGAGATCATTGAAACCGGAGACCATGAAGAGCTGATTAAGCTGGGCGGCCATTACGCGGATCTTTACAATACCTATTTTCGGCATCAATCCCTGGACTACGTCGAGACCTCCAGAAAAATGTTCGCCAAAGTCGGGGGCTAGCGACGCGCCACATGACCCGGCTGAAATACCGCCCCCTTCCCCGACCGACGGTCAGTGTCCACGCGACCCACACTCCCCACGCGCCCAACACAACTTGATCCCTACAGACCTATGCCTGAACCCGTAGGGGCGAGCCTCGGCTCGCCCACCGCTGTTGACAGTCAGTGTCTACGCGACCCGCCAACCCGCCCGAAACGCACCCCTCTGTGCTCTCGGTGTCCTCGCTGCTGAAAAAACCTGTCCCGTGCCCGCCAAATCCCAAGCCCGCCAGACCTATGTCCGAACCCGTAGGGGCGACAGACGGGCTGTGTCTACGCGCCCTACCATGTCGCCCGAAACAGTGCCCTCTGCGCTGCGGTCTCGTGGATGTCCACGCAACCTCCCAAACACATAGACCTCGATATAAGCCCCTCTCGTAGTGCTGTGTCGACGGGCAGTGTCGGCGGGCAGTGTCTACGCGCCCTACGCGCCCTACGCGCACCCCTTGTGGGAGACTGAGGACATGACAGCTTTGATTCGATTAGCTAGGAAAGCGACAGGACAACGATCACAAGCATCTTATTGGGCGAAAACTGTAGGGGCGACTCTGTGAGTCGCCCGAAATCGCCACAGAAATTACAAGTTTTGCAACGGTATTCCGCCAAGCTAAAACCTGTCATGTCCTCAGTTGTGGGAGAGGGGTTTGGGCTGAGGGCAAAAAAAATGCAAACGCGACCATTTAGTCGCCTTTGCATAGAACAGTTATGCTACGGTGCCTCTACAAGGTTTGTCCGGTTCTGAAAAGAATACGTACAGATAACGGAACAAATAACGCAATAGTACAAAAAGAAAGCCGATCCTTGCGAAAATCAACAAATTATTACGAAATCCGCCAAGCTTAGCTCCCCCTCTCGTAGTGCGGTGTCTACGCGCACCCTTTTGGGATTTCCGCCCCCCGCTTAGCGGGGGGACCGAGGGGGGCCAGGGGCCGGGGG